>NZ_CP014315.1:0-1200000 GCF_001557535.2 Burkholderia sp. PAMC 26561 | reverse complement strand
GCGCTCGGACGCGCGTTCACGCTGCCAAAGCCGAGCGGATGCTTCATCCAGTGATTCGACCAGTAACCGTCGGATGGAACCCGCGTCACCTGGAGGTTCAAGCCCGCTGCCGGCGCGACCTGTTGCATGAGCGTCGCCATCTCGACCGAACCTTCGGCCGCCGGGGAAGCAAAGATCTGGATCGGATCGCTGCCGAGCTTCGCCTTCTTGAAATAGAACTTGGCCTTCTCCGGGTCGTAGGGACGCTGGGGAATGCCCGCCATGTAGTACTTGTTCGTCGGGTCGATTGGCTGGTCGTTCGCAATCGTGCCGAAGCCGCGAAACACCGCGCGTTTGATCTGCTCGCGATCCAGTAGATAGAACATACCCCGACGAAAATCGTCGTTGCCGGTTATTCCGCCTTCGTCGCGCACGATCAGGTCGGTGTACTGGCCCGTTTTCGTTTCCAGCACCTTGAAGCCCGGAGAGGTCTTGATGCGCTCGGTCGAGCGCGGGCTGACTGCGTTGATCAGTTGGACATCGCCGGAAAGCAAGGCATTCACGCGGGCGGATTCGTCGCCAATACCGATCAGTTCGATCTCGTCCAGATGCGGCAGGCCCGGTTTCCAGTATTTTTCGTTCTTTACACCGACCGTGCGCACGCCGGGCGAGAAATCCTTCACCTTGTAAGGACCCGTGCCGATCGCCGTCTTGAAGTCGGTCGTGCCGTCCTTGATGATGAGGAAATGCGAGTCCGCGAGGATCACTGGCAGATCGGCGTTCGCGCCTTCCAGCGTGATCGTGACTTCGTTCGGACCTGTCGCTTTTACTTCCTTGAACTGGTCCGCCAGCGTCTTGGCCTTCGATGCCGTCGCCGGGTCCTTGTGACGCATCAGCGAATAGACCACGTCAGCGGGTGCCAGCGACTTTCCATCGTGGAACTGGACGCCAGTGCGCAACTTGACGATCCATACCGTCGCGTCCTTGGTGTCCAGCGATTCGGCGAGCCCCATCGTCGCGCCGAGATGGGAGTCGAGTTCAGTCAGGCCGTTGTAGAACATGTTCGCGCGAACGTAGTCCGTGCCGAGCGCGCCCTTCGCGGGGTCGAGGGTGTCGGCCGCGGACGCCGACTGCGTCGCCACCCGTATCTTGCCGCCTTGTTGCGGCTTCGCTGCAGCCTGCGCCTGAGCTGCGCTGCTGGCAGTGAGAAGCCCTGCGCCGGTAAGCGTCGCCATACCCGCTGCGGCCATTGCCCGCAAGACGTCGCGCCGCGACGCACCGCGCCGCGTCAGGTTCTCGAGTTCGGATGCGAGCGCGGCATTGGCATGTTCCATGTGTTGCTTGTTCATTCGAACTTCTCCGCGAGAGTGTCTGGAATACAGCGTATTGGGGGAAACAGCGGGTGCCCTGCGGGCTCAGACGAACACGTCCTTGATGCGGTAATACGTGCCAACGAGCGGCAGGAACCAGGGTTTGCCGGTGTGGCCTGGAATGGCCGGCCACTCGAACTCGCGCCATGGATTTGCGCTCTCGCGGCCATCGATCACATCAGCCATGACCTGGCCCATGTGCGTCGACATCTGCGTGCCGTGGCCGCTGTAACCCATGGAGAAATAAATGCCTTCGTGCTGACCTGCGCGGGGCAGGCGGTCAGCGGTGATATCGACAAGACCGCCCCAGCAGTAATCAATGCGCGCCTGCGCCAGCGCCGGGAACATCGCGGCAAGGTTTTGCTGCAGGATCCGCCCGCTCTTCGCGTCCGATGGCCGTTCTGACGCCGTGAAACGCGCGCGTCCACCGAACAACAAGCGTGAATCCGGCGTCACGCGAAAGTAGTTGTGCATCAGCCGCGTGGTCGTATAGGCGCGGCGATTCGGAAACACCTCGGCAATCATGTGCGCCGGCAACGGCTCCGTCACCACGATGAACGATCCAACCGGCGCGAGCCTGCGCCTGTACCAGTTGAACGGCCCCTGTCGTGAAGGCCCCGTAGCCACGAGCACCTGTTTTGCCCTGATCTCACCCCGCGCCGACACGATCCGGTAGGCGCCCTCGCCGTCTTTTTCGATCACGCTCACGCCCGCGTTTTCATAAAGCTTCGCGCCGTATCGCGCGGCGGCATCCGCCAAACCGACAGTGAATCGGCCCATGTGCATCTGGCCACCATGACGCTGCAGCAATGCGCCGTGGAAACTGTCCGACTGGATCTCGGAGCGTAGCTGCTCGCGTCCGATGATCTCGATGTTCGTATCGACTTCGCGCCGGATGACTTCGGCGGTCTTTTCCAGATGCGCGAAGTGATGCGGTTTCGAGGCCAGCTTGAGCTTGCCCGACGGCAGGTAATCGCAATCGATGTTTTCTTCGCGTATCAGCCGCTCGACCGTATCGACGGCGCTCGCATAAGCGCGGTAGCAGGCGCGGGCCTTGACCACGCCAAGCTGCTCGACCAGCGCCGCGAAATCCTGCGCGACACCGGTGTTTACCTGTCCGCCGTTGCGCCCTGATGCACCGCCGCCAATGCGCCCTGCTTCCAGCACCGCCACCGAAGCGCCGCGCTTGCCGAGCGCAAGCGCGGCCGACAAACCGGTGAAGCCCCCACCGATCACGGCGACATCCACGCGTCCGTCGAGCGGACCCGCGCTTGCCGATCGCAGCGGCGGCGAGGTATCGAGCCAGTAGGAGTCGAGCTTCATCGATGCGATCCTCAAGACCTTTTACAGGCCCAGTTGCGTGGCGAGATCCGGAATGTCCTTGACTTCGGTGTACTGGTAGTAAGGCGTCGACGGCTCATGGCCACGATTCACAAACGCCTTGTGCTTCACGCCCATGTCGTGCACGGTCATCAGGTCATAACGTAGGCTCGACGACACGTGCAGCACGTCTTCCGGATTGCAGCCGAGCTGCTTGAACATGTACTCGAAGCCCGGCATGCGTGGCTTGTACGACTGCGCCTGCTCGGCTGTGAACACGGCGTGAAAAGGCGCGCCGAGCTTGTCGACGTTGCTCTGGATCTGGTCGTTCGACGCGTTCGAGAGAATGACGAGCTTGTACTTCTTCGCGAGGCGCGACAGGCCTTCGGGAACATCCGGATGCGGACCCCAGGTCGGCACGGCGGTGTAGAACGCTTCAGCCTTCGCTTCGTCGAACGCCACGTTCATGCGCTCGCATGCACGTCTGAACGCATTCACGATCACATCGCGATACGGCTTCCACGCGCCCAGCACTTCGTCTCGCCGATACCCGGAAAAGAACGCAATCAAGCGGTCCATGTCTTCGCCCTTGAGCACGTCGCCGTACATTTCACGGGTCATGTCGGCCAGGTGAAACTTGGTCAGGGTGCCGTAGCAATCGAAGGTGATGTATTTGGGTTCGAAGTCGATCATGTTCATGGTCCTGTGGTAAAAATTAACTAAGTGGTGAATTCAGCGGACCGCGCGGTCCATCTCCAGCGTTGCGCTCCAGTGCTGCCCTGATAAGAATTTAACCAGCGCAAAAACATAGATGTTTCTTCATTCGGGCGCGCCAAAAATACAAAGATGCGTTTTTGAGGTACTGCGACAGCAGAGTCTGCGGCGTTGTTTCGAAAGACTGCCTCGGCATCGGGCTTCACCCGCGGACACCGGGCCTTGCGTCTCGCGTTACTGGCGCAGATCGATCAGCACGCTCTTGAAGCGCAGATTGGCTTCGTAAGCCTGGCGTCCGAGATCCTTGCCGATCCCCGAGCGCTTGTAGCCGCCGGTCGGGATCATGAAATCCGCGCTCCGGCCATAACGGTTCACCCACACCGTGCCCGCTTCCAGACCTCGCACGAAGCGCAGCGCACGGCCAAGGTCCGCCGTGTGCACGCCGGCGGCGAGACCATATTCGGGGTGCTGCGCAAGTTCCAGCGCTTCGGCTTCCGTGTCGAATGTCTGCAGCGTCAGCACCGGACCGAAGATTTCCTCGCGCACGGCTTCCGACGACGACGTGACATCCGTAAGCAAGGTTGGCCGATAAGACGCGCCTTCGCGTGTCCCGCCGCATTGCAGCGTGGCGCCCGCAGCAACCGTGCGTCCGACAATCGATTCGATGCGCGCCGTCTGCGGTTCCGAGATGATCGGCGCGAGCGTCGTGCCGGCGCTCCAGGTGTGACCCGCCTTCAGCTCGGAGAAAACTTTCTGAATCCGCTCGGCAAGCGGTTCGGCAAGCGCGCGCTCGACCAGCAGGCGCGAGCCCGCAACGCAGACCTGCCCCGCATTGCCCGAGATCGCACCCGCAATCCGGCGCGCTACATCGTCGAGACGGGGGGCATCGGCAAACACGATCTGCGGGCTCTTGCCGCCGAGTTCCAGCGTCACGGGCTTGGTGCCCGACTCGGCGCACGCGGCCATGATCGCTGCCCCGGTCCGCGTGGAACCCGTGAACGTGACCTTCGATATCTTCGGGTGCCGCACGAGCGCGTCCCCGGTCGTGCGGCCGTCGCCCTGGACCACATTGAAAATTCCCTTCGGAACGCCCGCCAGCACAGCCAGCTCGGCCAGGCGAAGCACCGAGAACGGCGTCATCTCCGAGGGTTTCAGCACGACCGCGTTGCCCGCCGCGAGCGCCGGCGCGATCTTCCACGACGCCATCACGAGCGGAAAATTCCACGGCGCAATGGCGCCGATCACGCCGTACGGTTCGGCGATTGTCATGCCGAGATGATCGTGATCTGTCGCCGTCACATCGCCGCCGAGCTTGTCGGCGAATTCCGCGTAGAACCGGATGCCCTCTGCGGTGAACGGGACGTCCCAGTTGCTGGCGTCGCGGATCGGGCGGGTCGAGCCGAGGGATTCGAGTGGCGCGAGCGTTTCCACGTCCGCTGCGACCAGGTCGGCGAAGCGGCGCAGGATCTTCGCCCGCTCGCGCGGCGCCATGCTGGCCCAGCCACTCGCCTTGAAAGCACGCCATGCGTCTTCCACGGCACGGTCGATCATGGCTGCATCGGCCACCGGCACCGATGCATACATCACGCCGTCCGAGGGCCGTGCGACGTCGATCCGGCGCTCGCCTTCGTCCACATAGTCGCCGCCTATGAAATGCCCGGTGCGCACGGCAACGCGGGCGGGATCGAACTGGTCCATTGCAATATCCTCGAGAAAGAAGGGTCTCTGGAATCACTTCAATCGTAGTGCCGGCAGCACCGCACATCTCACCGACAAAAATCCGCGTTCAGCACAAACCACGCGTTATGAGGACGCAGACCGTGCAATTTGCATCGAAAGTGCCTGGTTGCGTCCTGCTTGCGTTCGCAAAGGACGCGACGAAAAGATCGTCCTATTCACGCGCCGCGACGAATGCCAGAGTAAGCGCGTGTAGTCCGAAGCCATTCACGGAGGCCGTGTGTCCGACCAAGTTGCATATAGACCCTTCACAGACGAAGATATTGCCGCCGCGCATGCCCTCACGGTCGAGCTGAAATGGCCGCATCGCGCGGAAGACTGGCAGTTCGTGGCGCAGGCCGGCGCCGGGTTCGTTGCCATTGAAGCCGGAGAGGTCGTGGGCACGGCGTTGTACTGGACATATGGCGACGACCGGGCATCGCTTGGCATGGTGATCGTGTCGCCGGCGCGGCAAGGTCTCGGGATCGGGCGCAAGCTCATGGAAAGCGTGCTCGAAGCACTCGAAGGCCGCGTGACGTTTTTGCACGCCACGCTCGCCGGCCAGCCGCTTTACGAGAAACTTGGCTTTCGCGCGGTCGGGACGCTCGACCAGCATCAGGGAACGGCGTTCCAGCCGCCGCTGATGGCGTTGCCGTCGGGGGAAAGGCTGCGGCCGCTGGGTACGAACGATACCGCCCGTCTCATAGATCTGGCGTCCCGCGCATGCGGGCTCGACCGCACGCAGACATTGCCGGCGCTGCTCGCAAACGCCGACGGCATCGGTCTCGACCGCGACGGCGAACTGATCGGCTTCTCGCTATTTCGCCGGTTCGGACGCGGTTTCGCTATCGGCCCGGTGGTCGCGCCCGGTTCCGATCCCGTGCGCGCGAAGGCATTGATCAGCCATTGGCTGTCGTTGAACGAGGGCGTGTTCATTCGTATCGATACACCCGCGGAATGTGGCCTGACCGAATGGCTCGACGGCCTCGGACTGCCCCGCGTGGATAGCGTGATGAAAATGGTGCTGAACGCACCCGCCGCGACCGGTCGCGACAACCCGGACGACGATTGCCGCCAGTTCGCGATCATCAATCAGGCAATGCTGTAACTCCCCATGGCCTTCCTCTACAAAGCCGATCCCGTTCGGGGCGCCCAGTGGGGCGCGCTCTTCGCGCAGCAAGCGCCGGACATTGCGTTTCATCTGTGGCCCGATGTCGGCGATCCGGCGGCGATCAGATACCTGGCCGCGTGGCAGCCGCCCGACAATCCGCTGGAAGCCCTGCCCAACCTCGAGGTCATCTTCTCGGTGGGCGCGGGCGTCGATCAGTTCGACCTCTCGCGCGTGCCTGAGCATATTCCCGTGGTGCGCATGATCGAGCCGGGCATCGCGCAAGGCATGGTCGAATATGTCACCCAAGCCGTGCTGACGATTCATCGCGACGTTGCCGATTACGCCGCGCAGCAGGCCCGGCAGGAATGGAAGGCACGGCACGTCCGGCCGGCATCGTCGAGGCGAATCGGTGTCCTGGGTCTTGGCATGCTGGGGACAGCCGTTCTCCAGCGGCTGCGGCTGTTCGGCTTCGATTGCGCGGGCTGGAGCCGATCCGGCGGACAGATCGAGGGCGTGCAATGTCATGCAGGCGCCGCCGCACTCGATGCATTCCTTGCCCGCACGGATATCCTCGTCTGCCTGCTGCCGCTCACGCAGGAAACCCAGGGCATGCTCGACGCAGCACTTTTCAACAAGCTGCCGCGAGGGGCATCGCTGATCCAAACCGGCCGCGGCCCACACCTGAACCAGGAAGATCTGCTCGCCGCACTAGAGAGCGGCCAGCTCGACACCGCGATCCTCGATGTGACCGACCCCGAGCCGCTTCCCGCCGGTCATGCGCTATGGACGCACCCGCGCGTGCGGATCACGCCGCACATTGCCAGCGCGACGCGTCCCGAAGGCGCGGTCGAGACCGTCCTGGAGAATCTGCGGCGCCACGAACGAGGCCTGCCGCTGATCGGGCAGGTCGATCGCAGCCGGGGTTATTGACCGGCCAGACAGCTCGCCTAAGACAGCTCACCAAGCGCACCTCAAACGCACCTCGAAGGCCCGCGCCGCAGAAAATGCTGCGCGGAGCCTGCGAAACGCGACATCCGCGTGCTTTGGGGAGTTTTTTAGCGCGTCAGGCAATGGCCGTCCATGAGTAATATTGGAGCAGTCAACAGCCCATCCAGCGTCCGAGAAAACCATGTCGATCAAATCGCTCATTGAAGCCGACCGCAAGCATCTGATTCATCCGGTCATCAACTACCGCGCACACGAAGCCCGCGGCGTCACCGTGCTCGAGTCCGCAAAGGGCGCCTATCTGCGCGATGCCGACGGCAACGAACTGCTCGACTGCTTCTCCGGCCTCTGGTGCGTGAACGTAGGCTACGGACAGGAAAGTATCGTCAAGGTGGCGACCGAACAGATGAGCCGCCTGCCCTACGCCACGAGCTACTTTCACTTCGGCTCGGCCCCTGCGATCGAACTGGCGCAGAAGCTGGTCGAAATGTCGCCGGAATCCCTGCAGCATGTGTATTTCACGCTCGGCGGCTCGGATGCAGTCGATTCCGCAATCCGTTTCATCACACATTACTTCAACGCAACCGGCAGGCCGGCCAAGAAGCACATCATTGCACTGCATCGCGGGTACCACGGGTCGTCTTCTGTCGGCGCGGGCCTGACGGCGTTGCCCGCGTTTCATCGCAACTTCGACCTGCCCCTGCCGACCCAGCATCATCTTCCTTCGCCCTATGCGTACCGCAACGATTTCCCCGATGACGCCGCGCTGATCGCCGCATCCGTCGCCGCGCTCGAAGCCAAGGTTGCCGAGATCGGCGCCGACAACGTAGCGGCGTTTTTCTGCGAGCCGATCCAGGGATCGGGCGGCGTGATCGTGCCGCCGGCCGGCTGGCTCAAAGCCATGCGCGAAGCGTGCCGCAAGCTCGATATCCTCTTTGTCGCCGATGAAGTCATCACCGGTTTCGGCCGCACCGGCCCGCTGTTCGCGTGCCAGGCCGAGGACGTGCAACCGGACCTGATGACCGTTGCAAAGGGCCTGACCTCGGGCTATGCGCCAATGGGCGCCGTGCTGATGTCCGACGCCGTCTATCAGGGAATCGCCGACGGCGACGCGAGCGCGATCGTCGGGCATGGACACACGTATTCAGCGCATCCGGTGAGCGCGGCGATCGGTCTGGAAGTGCTGCGCCTGTATCACGAAGGCGGCGTGCTCGCAAACGGCGTGGCGCACGGTCCGCGTTTCGCGGCGGGCCTCGACGCGCTGCTCGATCATCCGCTCGTGGGCGACTCGCGCCATCGCGGGTTGCTTGGCGCGCTGGAACTCGTCTCCGATAAAACCACGCGACAAGGTTTCGATGCATCGCTGAAACTTTCGGAACGGATTGCTGCCGCGGCATACAAAAACCGGCTTGTCTTCCGCGCTTTCGGCGACAACATTCTCGGCTTTGCGCCCGCATTGAGCTTCACTGACAGCGATTTCGACCAGATGTTCGAGCGCCTTGCAAAGACACTCGACGACGTGCTCAACGAAGCCGATGTGCGCGCCGCATTAAAGACGCAACCAGCGGTCACAGCCTGATGGCGGAACCGTTTTGCCGCAAATCTGCGTGATAAGATCGTCTCGCTTCTCACGACAATCTTCCCGCCGGAGCTACACCCATCATGAGCAGCGACTGCAAACTCGACCGCATAGACTTGCGCATTCTTTCGCAGTTGCAAAAGAAAGGTCGCATAACGAACGTCGAGCTTGCGGACGCTGTGGGGCTTTCGTCCAGCCCCTGCCTCATCCGGGTGAAGAGGCTGGAAAAAGCGGGGTATATCGTCGGTTACGGCGCGCAGATCCAGCTCGAAAAGCTCGGCGACGTGCAGATCGTGTTCACCGAAGTGACGCTGGCGGATCATCGCCGGGAAGACTTCATCAAGTTCGTGGACGCCATTCGCGACGTGGATGAAATCGTGGAATGTCATCTTGCAAGCGGCGGCTACGATTACCTGCTCAAGTTCGTCACCCGCAGCGTCAGCCACTATCAAAGCATCATCGAAGGTTTGCTCGAACGCAACATTGGTATCGAGAAATACTTCAGCTTCGTGATCATCAAATCGCCGTTCGTCAAAACTCATTACCCGCTCGAATCCCTGTTTTCGCAGAACCACGACTGATATTCGTCGACCGGTTGCATCGACAAGATGCAGGCAACGCTATTCACCCCGAACATTACCGATGCCGGCCACGCGCACGACTGCGCGTGCCGCGCGAATCCGGAGGGAAACATGAACCGCCAATACGAACTGAAAGAATTGATCCAGTCAGATAACTTTATCGATGGCAAATGGCTCGAGGCCGCCGATCACGCCCGCTTCAGCGTCTCGAACCCGGCTACAGGCGAATCCATTGCACAAGTCGCCGACAGCGGTCCCGCCGACGCGCGCGCCGCAACCGATGCCGCCGCACGGGCGCTGCCCGCTTGGCGCGACCGGCTGCCGAAGGAACGTTCAGTGATCCTCCACAAATGGGCCGCTTTGATCATGGCGAACCAGGATTCGCTTGGCGCTTTGATCTCGCTTGAACAGGGCAAGCCGCTCGCCGAAGGCAAAGGCGAAGTCGCTTATGGCGCGTCTTATGTGAGCTGGTTCGCCGACGAAGCCACGCGCATCTACGGCGACATCATTCCGCAGCAGCAACGCGGCAAGCGCATGACGGCGATCCGCGAACCCATTGGCGTGGTCGCCGCCATCACACCATGGAATTTCCCGCTTGCAATGATCGCGCGCAAGATTGCGCCGGCACTCGCGGCCGGTTGCACCGTCGTCGCAAAACCCGCCGAAGATACACCGCTGACGGCCTCGGCACTGGTACTGCTTGCGCACGAAGCCGGCGTGCCCGCGGGCGCGCTGAACCTGATCACGGCATCGCGCGAACATGCGATCGCCGCCGTCGCGGACTGGCTGGAAGACCCGCGCGTGCGCAAGATCACCTTCACGGGCTCGACACCGGTCGGCAAATATCTGGCGCGCGAATCCGCCGGCACGCTCAAGAAACTGTCGCTGGAACTTGGCGGCAACGCGCCGTTCATCGTCTTCGATGACGCCGACCTCGAGGCAGCCGTCGACGGCATGCTGGTATCGAAATTTCGCAACGGCGGCCAGACCTGCGTATGCCCGAACCGCGTCTACGTGCAAGCCGGCGTGTATGAACGATTCGGCGAGATGCTGAGCCGTCGCGTCGCCGCGCTCAAGGTTGCGCCCGCGACCGACGCGGCCGCCCAGATCGGCCCGATGATCAACGCGCGCGCGCTCGACAAGATCGCACGTCACGTGGATGACGCCGTCGAGCACGGCGCCCGCGTGCTTGCGGGCGGCAGACAGTTGGCGGAGCTCGGTCCGAATTACTACGCCCCCACCGTACTCGCCGACGCCAACCACGACATGCTCTTGTGCCGTGAAGAAACCTTCGGACCGGTCGTCGCCATGTTCAAGTTCGAGACCGAGGAAGAAGCGATTCTTGCCGCCAACGATACCCCCTTCGGGCTCGCATCGTATTTCTATAGCGAAAGCCCGAAGCGTATCGACCGCGTTTCGCGCGCGCTCGAAACCGGCATTGTCGGTGTGAACGAAGGCGCGTTGGCGAGCGAAGCCGCGCCGTTCGGCGGCGTCAAGGAATCGGGCTATGGCCGCGAAGGATCCAAATATGGTCTCGACGATTATTTGTCGATCAAGTACATCTGCCAGGGGAATCTTGCATGAGCGCCGCCGCCAACTATCCAATCGAAGTCACGTTCCCCGTTCTCTCGCCGCACGAGGCGTCGGCTTGCGGCGTGCCGTATGTGCATACGTTCGATTCCGGCATGGCCGGGCCGCACGTGATGATCAACGCGCTGACGCACGGCAATGAAGTCTGCGGCGCGATCGTGGTGGATGCGTTGCTGCGCGCCAGGCTGCGCCCGCGTCGCGGCCGCCTGACGCTTGCTTTTGCGAACATCGCGGCCTACGAACGCTTTGATCCGGAAACGCCCGACGCCGCCCGTTTTGTCGACCAGGACTTCAATCGCGTCTGGACGGAGGCCGTGCTCGACAATACTGCGCGCACGTCGAGCGAACTCGCACGCGCCCGCGAAATGCGCCCGGTCATCGACACTGTCGATTTGCTGCTCGACTTGCATTCAATGCACGAGAAGAGCCGGCCGCTGATCGTTTCGGGGCCGCTGGAAAAAGGCATCGAACTTGCGCTTGCAATCGGGACGCCGGCCACCGTGATCGTGGATGAAGGTCATCCCCAGGGCCGCAGGATGCGTGACTATGGCGAATTCGGCGACGCCGGCAGCGCGAAGAACGCATTGTTGATTGAATGCGGTCAGCACTGGGAAGCGAGCGCGGTAACGGTCGCCCGCGATACCACCGCGCGTTTTCTGCAGCACTCAGGTGTGGTCGACGAAAGTGACCTTCCAGAGGGCTGGCTCCAGCCGTCGCCGAGCGAGATGAATGTGGTTCGCGTGACGCAGCCCGTCGTCGCCGATAGCATGGATTTTCGCTTTGCGGATGCGTACACCGGGCTCGAAGTGTTTCCGAAGGCAGGCAGCGTGATTGCGTGGTCCAACGGACAACCCGTCCTTACGCCGTACGATGATTGCGTGCTTGTCATGCCGTCGCTCAGGCAATTGCTTCCGGGTGTGACCGTGGTGCGGCTCGGCAAGATCGAGCGAACCGTCAGTCCGGTTTGATTCCTTACGTTTCAATCAATTGCGGCAGAACGAATTCAGAGGGGCATCAGTGAAGGTCCAGCAGATCAAACAAAGCGTCAATGCCAAAGGCCTCGAAGACTGGGGAACTGCAGGTTTGCCGGGCACCGCGCCCATACAGGTTTCCGGTTTGCAGACGGTAATCAAAGGCAGTGAAGCCATCGACACCGGCATTTTCGAATGTTCGGCGGGCACCTACAGGCGCTCGGTCAAGCAAGCGGAGGTCATGCACTTTCTCGCCGGCCGCGGACGTTTCACGGCAGACGGCGAAGACACCATCCACTTTGCCAGCGGCGATACGCTGTTCTTCGAAGCCAACACAGAGGGTCTGTGGGAAGTCGAAGAAGCGATGCGCAAGGTGTACGTTATTTTTTGATCAAGGTCGTCGAACTACGGGGAGGCAGACGACGCTTGCAGGCCTGCTCCCGCAAACCAGTACGGCTCCGGTAAATCCCGAAGCCGTACTGCCTGCCTTCAGTCAAGGATCAACCGGCAGTAACAACATCGAATCGGTCCAGGTTCATCACCTTGACCCATGCACCGATGAAATCGTGAACGAACTTCTCGTTCCCATCTTCGCTTGCATACACTTCGGCCAGCGCTCGCAGTTGAGCTTGCGCGCCAAACACCAGATCGATGCGGCTGCCCGTCCACTTCACCTCGCCGCTCTTGCGATCTCGTCCTTCGAACACATCACGATCTGCTGCTAGCGCCTTCCATTCCGTATCCATGCTGAGCAAGTTGCGAAAGAAGTCATTGGTGAGCGTTTCCGGACGATCAGTGAACACGCCATGCTTGCTCTTGCCAGCATTCACGTTCAAAACGCGCAAGCCGCCAATCAGCGCAGTCATTTCAGGTGCTGTCAGCGTGAGCAACTGTGCACGGTCGATCAACAGCGCTTCGGCCGGAACACCGAACTTCGCTTTCTCGTAGTTGCGAAAACCATCGGCTAGCGGTTCCAAAGCCGATACCGAGATCACATCGGTCTTCTCTTGCGAAGCGTCCATACGACCTGCTGTAAAAGGCACGCTGACCTCGCGTCCCGCGCCCTTCGCCGCCTGTTCGATGCCCACACTGCCGCCCAGCACGATCAGGTCCGCTATCGACACCTTCTTGCCGCCAGTGGCCGCACCGTTGAAGCCGCTCTGAATGCCTTCGAGAATCTGCAGGACCTTTGCCAGTTCAGCGGGCTGATTGACCGCCCAGTCCTTCTGCGGAGCCAGCCGGATGCGCGCGCCATTCGCACCGCCGCGCTTGTCCGAGCCACGAAATGTCGACGCCGATGCCCACGCAGTCGAGACAAGCTGCGACACGGAAAGCCCCGATGCCGCGATTTTTTCCTTTAGAGAAGCAATGTCCTGCTCGTCGATCAAAGTGTGATCGACTGCTGGGATTGGGTCTTGCCAGATCAGCTCTTCGCCAGGGACTTCCGGCCCGAGGTACCGGAGCCGCGGACCCATGTCGCGGTGCGTCAATTTAAACCACGCGTGCGCGAAGGCATCGGCAAGCTGGTCGGGATTTTGCAGGAAATTGCGCGAAATCTTTTCGTATTCCGGGTCGAAGCGCAGCGCCAGGTCGGTAGTGAGCATAGTGGGCGCCAACTTCTTCGACGGATCATGCGCGTGGGGAATCGTCGCATCCGCGCCCTTCGCAACCCATTGGTTCGCGCCGGCGGGACTCTTGGTCAGCTCCCATTCATGACCAAACAGGTTCTCGAAAAACCCGTTGCCCCACTGGGTAGGCGTGCTGGTCCAGGTCACCTCCAGCCCGCTCGTGATCGTGTCGCCGCCCTTTCCGGTGCCAAACTTGTTCTTCCAGCCAAGGCCCTGGTTTTCGAGTTCCGCAGCCTCGGGTTCGGGACCGACATTGTCGGCCGGACCCGCGCCGTGCGTCTTGCCGAACGTGTGCCCGCCGGCGATCAGCGCGACGGTTTCCTCGTCGTTCATCGCCATGCGTGCAAACGTCTCACGGATATCATGCGCGGCCGCAAGTGGATCAGGATTGCCGTCGGGCCCTTCAGGATTGACGTAAATCAAACCCATTTGCACTGCGCCGAGTGGATTCTCGAGAATGCGGTCGTTGTCGGTACGGCTCTTTTCCTCGCCGTGCTTTTGTTCGTCTGCCACGAGCACGCCGCCGTCCTTGTCATTGCCGGCCGCGCCCTTGCCATAGCGGACATCGCCGCCGAGCCAGGTCTTTTCGTTTCCCCAGTAAACATCCTGGTCCGGTTCCCATGTGTCCTCGCGGCCACCCGCAAATCCGAGAGTCTTGAAGCCCATGGTTTCTAGCGCAACGTTGCCGGTCAGGATCAACAAGTCTGCCCAGGAAATCTTCTGACCGTACTTCTGCTTGATAGGCCAAAGCAGACGCCGGGCCTTGTCGAGGCTGACGTTGTCGGGCCAACTGTTGAGCGGCGCGAACCGCTGCTGGCCTCGCCCGGCTCCGCCCCGGCCGTCGGCGATGCGATAAGTACCGGCGCTGTGCCACGCCATGCGAATGAACAATGGGCCATAGTGACCGAAGTCCGCCGGCCACCAGTCCTGCGAATCCGTCATCAATGCGGCGAGATCCTTCTTCACCGCGGATAGATCAAGGCTTTTGAACGCCTCGGCGTAATCGAAGTCCTTACCAAGAGGATTTGCTTTCCCCGAGTGCTGGCTGAGCAAGTCCAGCCGCAGTTGCTTCGGCCACCAGTCGCGGTTCGTTGTGCCGCCGCCGGCTGCGTGGTTGATTGGGCACTTTGCTTCGGTTGACATGCCTTATCTCCTATAGGGATTTGCCCGGCAGGTGTTCGGCTTCGCGTCCGGCATGGAAATCAAATAGCCGGATAGTTGCGTAATAGCGTTCAAAGTCTGCTTGCCCGGCATTTATGGGTTTCTACGATTGAATACATGACAAGTACGGTTTTGTTCAGCGACGCAATCCGCCTCGCTGGCCCGGTTGCAGGCTGCCGGACTGCTTGTCACAGCCGAAAATATACGATACCGCAATGAATAAAAGAATGTATTTACTGCAATGGCTTTGATAATCGATGGCTATCGCTCGCAACGCGTCCCAAACTGGTTCCTTACAACTCACGCGCACGAAGCAGGAACCCAGTCGTGCTGCAATGAACCGACATACGATCGTGCCTGGCCCCACGAAATGTCATGTTGATATTGATAAGGAATCCAGAATGTTTTTTTCACTGTAAGCTGGCCAACGACTTGAGTGCGGGCCCACAGGACCCGAGTCAAGGACCCGAGTCAAAGGTTTCCCGGATCGCCGTGTCTTTGTTCCTTCAGTTGGGTTAAGAGTCTGTCGCGCTGCAGTGTCCTGGAACGTTGAGACGACGATCCGTGATTTGGCTTCGTTGATTTACTTATCAAGCAGGACCAGATCGCAAACAATCGGCACGCTGCTTGCTATCAGAGCCCACACCTTTAAAAATCTTATTCTTGGAGCCCGGTCATGGACATGGGTTGTGTGGCCTTTCAGGCGCATCTGGCAACGTTGCTTCGAAGCATGCCTCGTTGTACGACGGCGGAACTCAACGAGCGCACTGTCGTATTTTGGGACGGTCAATGGGCGAAAGGCGCTGAGATCGGCGACGACGGGAGCGGGTTCCTGCACGCCAAGTTTGACCTCGACGAGCGTACCTGCAATCGGCTGCACGCCGATCTGGTCGCCTGGCTGGAAGCTCCGCGATACGGATCGCGCTCAGAGCTTGAAGCGTGGATCTTCGACTAGGCTCTCTGCAGATGAAAGCCGCGGGCCGTATCATTCTCCAACGCTTAAGAGCGCATGCCTACAAGCATGCTTTACAAAGCGGGTCGATACTTTTGACACTGCCACAGCAGTGACCACCGCATCCTAAACATAGGAAGAAACCCCTCGTCACCGGCAGGGCAGCTCAAGCCATGCGGAACTGCCCGCCGTTCAACTCAGGCGATGACCTTCTGCTCCCCGGCAGTCTGCTCGCGCATGCGACGCGCTTCGTCGCGCAGGAACTGCTGGTAATCGTCCAGATCGCCGTCGAAGGGCTCGACGCCACCCTTGGTGACGAGCCAGAACTCGTCACATACTGCGCGCAGCAGGGACCGGTCGTGACTGACCAGCAGCACCGTGCCTTCGAATTCGTTGAGTGCCATGCCCAGCGCTTCGCGTGTGGCCAGGTCGAGGTGGTTGGTAGGTTCGTCGAGCAGCAGCAGGTTGGGACGCTGCCACACGATCATGCACAACACGAGCCGCGCCTTTTCGCCGCCGCTCATCGTGCCGACTGCCTGATGGACCATGTCGCCGCTGAAGCTGAAGGTGCCGAGGAAGGTGCGAAGCGATTGTTCGGTGCCACTCTGGCCAGGGGCACGCATGTTGGCCGGCGTGTCCTTGGCGAGGCGGATCATGTGTTCCAGCGGCGTGTCGAGAGGACGCAGCACGTCGAGCTCCTGCTGAGCGAAGTACCCGATGTTCAGGCCCTTGCCTTCGCTGATTTCGCCCGCAATAGGCGCCAGCTCGTGCGCCACCGTTTTCACCAGCGTGGACTTGCCCTGGCCGTTGGCACCGAGAATGCCGATGCGCTGCCCGGCCAGCACGGACCGGTTGATGCCCCGCACGATGACCGTCGGCGGCGTGCCCGGCGTCGCGTCGCTTGGCGCCGGATAGCCGAAGCTTGCGTCCAGCATCGACAACAGTGGGTTCGGGACGTTGAGCGGCTCCTTGAACTCGAAGGTGAACTCCGCATCGGCAAGCACCGGGGCGATCTTTTCCATGCGTTCGAGCGCCTTGACCCGGCTCTGCGCCTGCTTCGCCTTCGAGGCCGTGGCCTTGAAACGGTCGATGAATTTCTGCAGGTGGGCGATCTTGTCTGCCTGCTTGGCCATCGAGGCCTGCTGCAGCAACATCTGCTCGGCGCGCATCTCTTCGAACTTGCTGTAGTTGCCGCCATAACGCACGAGCTTGGCGTTGTCGACGTGCACCGTCACCTGCGTCACTGCGTCGAGGAATTCGCGATCGTGGCTGATCACGACCATGGTTCCCTGGTAGCGCTTGAGCCACGCTTCCAGCCAGACCAGCGCGTCGAGGTCTAGGTGATTGGTCGGTTCGTCGAGCAACAGCAAGTCGGACGGGCACATGAGCGCGCGCGCCAGCTGCAGTCGCATGCGCCAGCCGCCGGAGAAACTGTTGACCGGCTGGCTAAGCTGCGCAGCGCTGAAGCCCAAGCCCTGGATCAGCGCTTCGGCCCGTGCGGGGGCATCGTGTGCGCCAGCATCGTGCAGCTCCATGTAGGCGTGCGCCATGCGCATGCCATCGTCGCTCGCCTCGGCGGCCGCCACTTCGGCCTGCGCGGCCAGCAGCACGGTGTCACCGTCGACTACGAAGTCCGTCGCACTCTGCTCGGTCTCCGGCATCTCCTGCGCGACCTGGCCCATCTTCCACGTAGCAGGAATCGAGAACTCGCCGCCGTCTTCGTGCAGCGTGCCGTTGAGAAGGCCGAAGAATGACGACTTGCCGGCGCCATTGCGGCCGACAAGGCCAATCTTTTCGCCTGGAGTGAAGGTGACGGACGCGCTGTCGAGTACGACATTGACGCCGCGGCGCAGGGTGACATTACGGACGGAAATCATAAGGAGTTACTTCGAAGAGGACACGCATGATAGCCGACCGACGTACAGGGCGGTCTCTTTTCTGGCGGTACGAGTGAAGAGCCGCTTGCGTTTTGCGGCGCCTGCCGGCCACAAAGCAAGGTGGGCACTGGCGCAATGGGCGTTTCGGCTGCGGGGCCACGAACGAACGGTCGGCGCGCGCAACAACGGTCATTTACGTGTAAAGAGCAGGGATTAATAAGTGCACGACCATCCGAGCGGTGCTAGCTATCGGGGAGAGGGTTCGATCACTGTTGCGGCTGCGGGTTGTTGAAGGGGCGCAATGTAGTCGGCGGTTCCTCCAATCCTGTGGACGTCGAGGAGGACTCGAAGCGCTGAAGGTGTCGTAGCCGGTGGTGTGTGCACATCGTTCGTGCGACGTGACGGGTCGTGCTTGCCGTACTGCTCACCCCTTGCTCTCAGGAAAGAGGCATCCGCCTTCACGGACCAGCGCTTTTACCTCCTCGCTCACTTCCATGGGGTTTCGATTCAATCGAGCGATGAACTCCTTGCAGCGTCGCACGTACGATTTCGAATCATGCTTCGCACTCCAAACGACTATGTTGAACACGATGGGAATGAGGTCCAGCCCCTTCTCTGTCAGCTTGTAGAAGTCACGGCGCCTGTCGTCGGGGCTGGGCGCCCTCGAGAGAATTCCTTGCTCCTCAAGAAAGGCAAGGCGGGAAGCAAGGACATTGGCCGCGTTTATATACAATTCTTCCCGTATGCTGCGCACGGACTGCGTGGTCGGAATTAGCTCTACATTCAGCAATCAATCAGTATTAGAAGGCTGTCAGTAAATCCGACAAGCGGAACCCCCTCGTCGAAGTGGGCCGCAATCAGGGTGGAACCGACACCTGATTGGCCGAACAGCGGTGCGGGCGGCTGACGCCTCGTGGCCGAACCAGGCCGATCAGACAACGAGAACCCGGCTCGCGACCAACGTGCAGTAAAGTCCAAATAGGATCGGATCGCACCACGACAACAACCGCTTACGCCGAATTCAAAATGACTGCCTTACAACGCCCGGCCGGTGCCCTCCTCTTGCTGGTGGATCTTCAAAAAGCAATAGACCACCCAAGCTGGGGGCAGAGAAACAATCCGCTTGCGGAAGTTCAGATTGCACGTTTGCTTCGGCACTGGCGGAGTAACGGCTGGCCGGTATGGCACATTCGGCACGACTCCACCGAACCTGGCTCGCATTATCGACCCGGGCAGAGCGGGCATGACTTCAAGCCTGAGGCCACTCCCGTCGCCGGCGAGCCGGTGATCCCGAAATCGACCAACAATGCGTTTCTAGGTACAAATCTGGAAGCGCGGCTTCGCGCTCAAGACCATGACACGCTAGTGGTAGCGGGCGTCATCACCAATAATTCTGTAGAGGCGACGGTTCGCATGGCCGGCAACCTAGGCTTCACAACCTACCTCGTAGCCGATGGCTGCTTTACGTTTGATCGAAGGGACTGGAATGGCACCTTGAGAAGCGCGGACGACGTACACGCGATGTCGCTTGCCAATCTCGACCCGGAATACTGCACCGTGATCACTGCCGGGATGTTGCTGGATACGGACAAGTGAGTTGAATCACTGTCACATTCGTCGCATTCGAAGCGAACGAATCCGTCATCGATTGAAACCGCACACGACACGATGATGCCGTCGTTCGCGCAATCATGGTTGTAATCAAACCGGGAGACACCCGAGAACATCAGTTTCAGCCGGGCGGGAGGTTGTCCGACCTGACTGTCGTTCGCAGGGTCAATGCGGCTTGGTCGCCGAGACCACAACGCATACCTTCGTCCCTTTAGACGAACCGACCGTCACTGAACTCGACTGATGCAACACCGGATCGTGCAGATGATGCGTTTCGCTCAGGAATCCGAGAGTTGCAGACTCGGAGTCGACTTCCTTCACCGTCAGACATATGAGCCGAAACGGTCGGTCGTGAAAGACTGATTGCAGTCAGCCAATCGGCCCCGACTTCATCGCCTTGCAGGTGCGCGACCTCGTTGCGTCCCGCAAGTCCTACGTCGAAACTTTCGGTTTTGAAGCCTCGACGCACTGTCCTCCTGGAGCGATCATTTTCAAGACCGACCCCGTCCGGTTGGCGCTGCGAGCGCCCCTGCGCGCGCTTCCCGAAGCGGGGCCACTTGGTGTTGGCATGGTCCTCTGGATCGCCTGCACCGACGCTGATGCGCTGCACGACCTCGTTGCAGGGCGGGGCGGTGTGATCCCAAGTCCGCTTGCCGGCGGCCCCTTCGGCCGCTTCTTTGTCGCCGGCGATCCGGATGCCTACGCGATCACCTTTCATACGGCGCGGAACTGACCGCAGTCCACGCAATCGATGCGTCAATCCGTTTGCTGGACCGACACCCGTCTTTTTTTCTCCTGCCACAAACTTTTCATTTACCAAATATAAGCTTTACGTTTTCCAGCAGCTCGACACAAAAAGGAGACGGGGCGATGTTCAACAAGAAGACGTGTGTGGGCCTGACGTTAATATTGGCGCTCAGCGCCTGCGGCGGCGATGATGCGCCCGCAAGTTCCGCCAGCACTCAGCAAGGTACCCAGCTTTTCAGCCAATCCATTGCTCCGTATTCAAGTTGGGGTAACGTGCCCATCGTCGGCACGGGCTACGGCTCGGCATTGACGCCCGCCCCCAACCGGGCCGGCTATTTCTACGGCATGACAGATCGCGGTCCCAACGTCACCGCGCCCGACGGCACCAACAAGATCGAGCCGGATCTGGCATTCCAACCGGCAATCGCCCTGTTTCAACTCGTCAACGGCAAGGCTGACGTTTCCAGGGTCATCGGTCTTTCACTGGCTGACGGCACGCCCATGAATGGCCGCGTCAATCCCGAGGCAACCACTGCCGAGATCATCTACGACTTGAACGGCAACGCGCTGCCCCCAAGCGTGGCCGGGCTCGATCCCGAAGGCCTCGTGGCCATGCCCAACGGCACCTTCTGGGTCTCCGACGAGTATGGTCCCTA
Organism: Burkholderia sp. PAMC 26561; assembly: GCF_001557535.2. NCBI lineage: Bacteria > Pseudomonadati > Pseudomonadota > Betaproteobacteria > Burkholderiales > Burkholderiaceae > Burkholderia > Burkholderia sp. PAMC 26561. The sequence goes on along the minus strand of NZ_CP014315.1, from coordinate 1,179,492 downwards.
TATTGTTCACTTCGACGCGAACGGCAAGGAGATCTCCCGGCTCAACCCCTACTCCACCGCCTCGTCGGGCAACAACCTGCCGCTGCCCGGCGAACTGAAGAAACGCAAGCCGAACAAGGGCATGGAAGGTCTCACCCTCACGCCTGACGGCAAGTACCTCGTTGGCATCATGCAGTCACCGTTGGACAAGAATGGCTCGGCAGCGGTCGCCTCCGGCAAGGGTGCAATCACACGCGTCGTCAAAGTCTCCCTAGCCGACCCGATATCCGACGTGCACGAATATTTGTATTCCCTGCACACCAACGGCGCAGGCAATCCCGAGGGTCAGGCCGTGAGCGAGATCACGGCGCTCACAGACGGCACGTTCATCGTTGACGAGCGGGACGGTAACTTCGAGGGCACCAGCGACGGCACGGCGAGCGGCAAGGCCAGGGCCGACAAGAACCTGTGGAAACTCGACCTGAGCCAGGCCACTGATGTCGGCCCGAAATCCCCTCTCATAGGCACCACCATCGCCGGCGGAGCGGTAATCTACAATTCGACCAATGGCCTCACGGTGGGTGGCAAGACCATCGAAGACCTTGCGGGCACGGTTGACGCGCCTGCCGCTGTGCAAGCGCTGAGCAAGGCCGGCATCACGGTCGGCACAGAGGCAATGTTCCTCAACTATGCCGCGCTCTTCACTGCCATCGATCCGAAAGGCATGTACTTTGGCCACGACAAGGTCGAGGGGGTGGCGATCGATCCGGCGGATCCGACCAAGATCTACCTGTCGAACGACTCGGACTTCGGCATCACGGACGAGCCGAGCACGGTATCGATGGCCACGGCCTCGAACCCCTTCCCGCCCAGCGAGAAGTTCCTGCCAGATGGCAAGACCCAGGACTTCGGCGAGATCGTCAAGATCGACATGACGCAAGTGCCTGCCAAGTTCAAGCAGTAAGCCGGCAAGCATCGTCTTCGCGGCCGGCCAATCAGCGATTCAGGGCTTGCTACAACCAGGAAGTCCTGAATCGAGCGATTCGTGGACTTCAACCGCGTCCCTGATGAAATCCTTGGTCAGCTCAGCATCCTGCAAGCTGCTGAGAGGCGCAGCGAGCCGATGGCAAGCGCTAGCAGGATTGTCTATTTGAAACCCGTCACCGCATGCGGCACATAGCGCTCTTCGAGCAGCTGGATTTCGTCCGTAGTCAATTTAAGCGAGACAGCCGCGACCGCATCGCTCAGATGGTGCAGCTTGGTCGCGCCGACAATTGGCGCCGTGACCGGTTTCTTCTGCAGCACCCACGCAAGCGCGACCTGCGCCCGCGGCACGCCTCGCTTCGTCGCAATCTCGCTCACCCGTTCGACGATCTGACGGTCTGCCTCTTCGGTCGCGGCATACAGGGTGCGGCCGAATTCGTCGGTCTCCGAGCGTGCGCTGCTGCTGTTCCAGTCACGCGTCAGACGGCCCCGTGCGAGCGGGCTCCACGGTATCACGCCGATACCTTCGCTTTCACACAGCGGCAACATCTCGCGTTCTTCTTCCCGATACAGCAGGTTCACGTAGTTCTGCATCGTTACAAAGCGGGTCCAGCCATGGCGTTCGGAGACATGCAGTGCTTTGGAAAATTGCCACGCATACATGGTCGAGGCGCCGATATAACGCGCCTTGCCAGCTTTGACGACATCGTGCAAAGCCTCCATTGTTTCTTCGATCGGCGTGGTGTCATCCCAGCGGTGGATCTGATACAGATCGACGTAGTCAGTGCCGAGGCGCCTCAGGCTCGCGTCGATTTCCGCCATGATCGCCTTGCGCGACAACCCCGCGCCGTTCGGTCCCGGACGCATCCGGCCGTGGACCTTAGTGGCGAGCACGATCTCGTCGCGGCTTGCGAAATCCTTGAGGGCGCGGCCCACGATCTCTTCGCTGGTGCCGTCCGAATAGACGTTAGCCGTATCGAAGAAGTTGATGCCGAGATCAAGCGCTTGTTTGATGAAAGGGCGTGCAGCGTCGTTGTCAAGCGACCATGGATGCGGGCCGCGGTCAGGCACACCATAGCTCATGCAGCCAAGGCACAAACGTGACACATCGAGACCTGTGCGGCCAAGTTTCACATATTCCATTGTGCAACTCCTGTCGAAAGTGCCGAATGGTTCTGGCAAAAAACTCAGGTTAGCCTTTGCATTTGGCGAGGCAAATAGGGGATGCGATATGAAGCATAAACTTATACTTCAGATCTGAAGCGGCAGTTCGCGACGAGCCGATCAGATTAAGATTTCGTGTGAGCAGCGGACACATTCGCCAGAGACGACCTCGCTCGCGCAAATGCCAGCCGGTTCCAACGCTGGCGTTAATTATCCTCTCACATCAGGGTTGGCGTTTGCCGCGGCCACCAGCGGGTTTGCCAGCGGACTCATGGGAACCCGCAACCGGCTGGCTGACGGCTTTGCCGCGTGGCTTTTGCACGTTGAACGGGTTAGCGCTGGAGAGGCTAGTGTTGTCACTCCCGGTAACAGCGCGTTGAACCCGAGGCTTGCGATCGTTTTTGCCACCCTGCGGTCGCGGCTTTTTGCTGAGCACCGGCACGACGCCCGCCACAGCTTGTGGCAATTTCGGCTTTTTGGGTTTTTTGGGTTTCTTGATGATCTGTCCCGTCGCGCTGGTTTGCGGCACGCGGTGTTCGGCTTCGAAACCCGGCTCTTCTTCACGGCGCAGCGTTTGCCGGATCAGCGCTTCAATCGCGGCCAGTTGCGGCGCTTCGTCGGCGCATACAAGGGAGACTGCCATACCGCTTGCGCCCGCGCGACCGGTACGGCCGATACGGTGCACATAGTCTTGAGCCACGATCGGCAGATCGACGTTGATCACCAGCGGCAGGTCGTCGATATCCAGCCCGCGCGCAGCTACGTCGGTGGCTACCAGCATCTGTACTTCGCCCGTCTTGAAGCGCTCGAGCGCACGCAGGCGAGCGGGTTGCGGTTTATCGCCGTGGATGGTGTCGATCGAATAACCCGCTTCGTCCAGCATGGCCGCCAGGTAATCCACGCCATTGCGGGTTTTGACGAACACCAGTGCGTGCTCCCAGTTGTTCTGAGCCACAAGGTGCATGAAGAGCTCAGGCTTGTTCTTTTTATCGACCGGCACCACCCATTGCTTGATCTTGCTGGCCGTGGCATTGGGCGCGCCGACACTGATGTTGACCGGGCTGCGGAGGATGGCGGCGGCCATGGCGCGGATATCATCGGTAAAGGTAGCGGAGAACAGCAGGGTCTGGCGCCGAGCGGGCAAGGCAGCGAAGACGGCGTTGAGTTCGCGCGCAAAGCCCAGATCCAGCATGCGGTCGGCTTCATCCAGCACGAGCGTTTGTATCTGGTCAAACTGCACTGCGTTCTGGCGATTCAGATCCAGCAAACGGCCGGGCGTGGCGACAAGCACATCCACGCCTTTGCGTAACGTCATCATCTGCGGATTGATACTTACACCGCCGTATGCGGCAAGAAATCGTAAGTCGAGGCCGTGGCCGTAATCGATAAAGCTTTGCAGCACTTGTTCAGCCAGTTCGCGCGTGGGCACCAGCACCAGAACACGCGCGCGGTTGCTGGACACCGCGGGGCCGTGTTGCACCAGTTGTTGCAACAGCGGCAACGCAAAACCCGCCGTTTTGCCAGTGCCGGTCTGTGCCGCAGCCATCACGTCCTTGCCGCTGAGCACGGCAGGAATCGCCTGGGCCTGCACTGGCGTAGGTGTCTGATAATGGAGGTCCTTCACATTACGCAGCAAGGGATCAATCAGGCCAAGCGAGGCAAAAGACATTGGCGAATTCCGGGGTAAAGCCGCAATTCTAGCGTTATCGCCTGATCGAGTAGTCCGCCTTGTTTGCCGGACGACCGGCGATGCCCCGGAATCTCAAGATGCGCGACCTGACCTGCTTCGCGAAGGCCACCGCCCTACCCGAGCCTCGCACACACGGGTAGCATGCGTCGGTTGATCAACGTTCTCGTCCAACGTGTGCTTGATCTGGATCTCGCCACGGACGCTGCAAGGAGCCATCGAATGCCCAGCCGTACGCTGAAAGCGATCCATCGCGCGCATCGCGATGATATCGCCGACCTGACCACCCGCCGTCCTCTGCCGGGGCCGGCACTGCCGCATCTGAATCCCTTCCTCTTCCTGAATCACCACGGCCCGCAGAAGTACGCACCGCACAATGGCGGATTGCCGTTTGGGCCACATCCGCATCGCGGATTCGAGACGGTGACTTTCGTGCTCGACGGTAGCCTTGCGCATTCGGATACCGGTGGACACGAGAGTGTCATCGACGCCGGCGGCGTCCAGTGGATGACCGCTGGCAGTGGCCTTATCCATGCGGAACTCTCGCCGCGTTCGTTCAAGGAGCATGGTGGCCAGCTTGAAATCCTGCAGCTATGGCTGAACCTGCCGGCGCGCCTCAAGATGACGTTGCCTCGCTACGTCGGCTTGCAGGAGAACGATATCCCCGTGGTGAGCACCCCTGACGGTGCAGCGCAGGTCCAGTTGATTTCGGGTGAATGGCAAGGCGTGCAAGGACCTGTCGAATCGCTCACGAGCACCTTCATGGGCGTCATCCGCATGTCGGCTGGCGGCCGGGTCAGATTCGAGAATGTAGGGAGTCGCCAGATCTTTCTTTACGTGGTTCGCGGCAAGGTTGCGATCGGAGGGCAACAGGTTTCGGCGTTCAACCTGGCTGAACTGCACGACGACGGTGACACGCTCGAGATCACTGCCGCGGACGAATCTATCCTGCTTTGCAGTCATGCGGAAGCGATCGATGAACCCATCGCAGCTCGCGGTCCGTTCGTCATGAACACGCAGGAAGAACTGAATCAGGCTGTAGTCGATTTCCACGCGGGCAAGTTCAACGTACCCGCCGCATAGCTGATGACCGATTACGACTGACCCGCCACCCGGTTTCGGCCGGCCGCTTTCGCCGCATAAAGGGACTTGTCGGCGGCGGCGAGCAGGTCGTGCATCGACGCCAACGCGTGCGATAAAGACGCGCAACCAAGGCTGACGGTCACCATCTGCTCGCCCACGGCGGTATCGATCCGGCTGGCTTCGATGTTGGCCCGGATGCCTTCCGCGATCAGCGCCGCAGCATCCGCCGGCGTACCGCGCAGCATTAGGCAAAATTCCTCGCCTCCGAGTCGCGCAATCACGTCGATAGAGCGAAGCGAACGCCTCGCCTCCGCGACAATCCTTTCCAGCACCTTATCGCCTGCCTGGTGCCCTGCGGTGTCGTTGATTTTCTTGAAGTGATCCGCATCGATCATCACGAACGAAAGCGGTTTGCCCAAGCGCTTCGACCGCGCAACTTCCTTCTCTGCGACCTTGAAAAAATGGGCGCGGTTCATCGCTCCGGTCAGATGATCGGTCGTCAAAAGACGCGTGAGTTCGTCGCTGCTTATTTTCCTTTCCGATACGTCGCGCAGGACAACCGAATAACCGGCGAATTCACCGTCGTCCTCGCGAAGTACCGCAACGAGGATCTGAGCCGCGTAACGCCGGCCATCCTTGCCTTGGCACCAGCACTCCTGCACGTGCCAGCCTTCCTCGCGCGTGAGAGCAATGTGCTCCGGACTACGATAGGCGTCGACGTCGTCAGGCGCGTAAAAGCGATCTAGTGAATGGCCGACAACGTCGGTTTCGGCATAGCCCGTCATTTGCTCGATGGACGGGTTCCAGGAGTCCACGTGTCCGTTGGCGTCGAGGGTAAAAAACGCGAAGTCGTTCACGCTCGTAAAGATACCCGCAAGCCACGACTCATTCTGCCTTGCCCGGCGCTCCGCTTCGACCTGACGCGAGATATCGGTCAGCGTCGTCATCAAGGTGCTTTTGTTTATCTTCAGGATGTTGCAGGACAGGACGGTTGATCGCTCGCGATCAGGCGTCACCACGATCCGATGCCCCTCGCACACCGGGCCACGCTCCCCATTGAAGCTCGACACCAGATTACGAAGCTCCGGCGCCACGTGGCTCAGGCTTTCAAATATGTTGGTGACGCCAAGCAGCCCTGCGAGCGGCATCAGCAATTGGACCGATAAGGGGTTGAGCATGTCGACTTCACCAGTCAGCGAGCTGCGAATGATGCCGATTGGCGACAAGTACATGAACGACAGCAACGCTTCGTGTTCTTCCTCGAGCGAGCCGGCCGCTGCAGCCGGCGTCATGTTGCTGCCTTGCGCTCGACCAGCAGGAAGCGAGTCGAGCCGTGAGCGGATTGAAGCAGCCTCAGGCGAACAGGCGTGGGTCTCATGCGCAATGTGAGGACGTAGGGAACGATCACGTCGAGCTCAGGCTCGTCCTGAAACCGCTGGGCGATCATAAAGTTGTTCATACAAGGCGCGACTTCCTCGAAGACATGCTTGCCGATGACCCGCGCCGGGCTCAGGCCCGCGCTTGCGGCTTCCACGGCGTTGTACGAACTGACGACGTAATCCGCGCCAAACCCAATGAGGCCAAAGGAATACCCGTCCAGCTTTTGACTGTCAGCGGTGCTCAAGTCTTCGAATAGAACGGTATCGAATTGCTTGTCTACCTTGTCGTTGTCGCTGATCATTTGTTGCGTTCTCCGTCCATGGCAATCAGAATCTTCAAGGCGTATTTACGGCAGCAACGGCCGTACCTTTAGCGGGGGAATGCCATGGACCAGTGCAATAATCCCTGTCTGCGGTCGCCAGAACGCATGCGCGGTGAATGCTTCACGGTGTCAGGCGCAAAACCAACGTACGAATATGAAAAACCGAGCGGACAGATCAATGCTGCGTGAGGAGACCGCGGGGTCCGGATTCCGGCCCGTCGCCGTGCATGTCGGCGCGCCAGGCATCGAGCAAATCGGTGATGCCTGGTATTTGGAGCCACTCGACCCGCTGCGTCCCTACCCCGAACGACTGACCGACTGCCTGGTCGGCGGCGCGCTGCGGCATCCTGAGCGATGGCTTGCTGCCAGTCGCAACATCACCGGATCGTGGACGGGCATTTCATATGCGTTGATGCTCGAGCGTGCTCGTTCGATCGGTCAAGGTCTGCTGGACCTGAAACTGCCCTCCGGCCGCCCCATTGTGATCCTGTCGGGCAACAGCCTCGAACATTTGCAACTCATGCTCGGTGCAATGTTCGCGGGCATCCCGGTTGCGCCGCTTTCACCCGCCTGGGCGCTGCCGCTCAATGGGTTCGTCAGATTGCAGAACGCGATCGGCTTCCTCGATCCTGCCATGGTGTTTGCGGACGAATACTCACTGTACGCCGAAGCGATCGAGGCGGCCGTGCATCCCGATGTACTTGTTGTCAGCCGCGAACAGACCGGCCGGTCTTTGTCCTTCGACACGTTGTGCGAGGTGGATCCGACCATAATCGATACGGTTCACGGCAGTATCGGCCTGGACACCATTGCGAAGATCCTCTTTACCTCCGGCTCGACGAACTTGCCGAAGCCCGTGCCGACCACGCATCGCATGCTTTGCAGTAACCAGCAGATGCTGCTGCAGACCTTTCCTCAATTCGCAATCGAGCCGCCCGTGCTGGTGGACTGGCTGCCGTGGCACCATACCTATGGCGGAAGTCACAACGTGGGCATCGCGCTGTATAACGGCGGAACGCTGTATATCGACGAAGGAAAGCCGATAGCGGAGCGTTTCGGGCAGACGCTGCGCAACCTTCGCGACATCGCGCCAACTGCCTATTTCAATGTGCCCAAGGGATGGGAAGACCTGGTCGCGGCGCTCGAGGTGGATGCAGGTTTGGGCCATCACTTTTTCTCGCGGCTCAAGCTGATGTTCTTCGCGGGCGCTGGACTATCCAGGACAGTGCGCGATCGCATGGACGAGGTGAGCAAGCGGTACTGCGGCGAACGTGTGCGCGTGGTATCGGGACTCGGGATGACCGAAACCTCGCCGGCATGCCTGTTTACCATTGGCGACGTACAGCAGGAGCGGTATATCGGCCTGCCTGCGCCGGGATGCAAGGTAAAGCTCGCACCTGTCCACGGAAAGCTGGAGCTTCGATATCGCGGCCCGCACGTCATGCATCAGTACATGACGGGCCCCGCGAATTCGCTGGCAGGCGCTTTCGATGAAGAAGGCTTCTTCTGCAGCGGCGACGCGGCCGTTTTTTACGACCCGGTTCGTCCCGAACTCGGACTGCTGTTCGACGGACGCATAGCCGACGATTTCAAGCTGAATACCGGGGTCTTCGTCAATGCAACAGCGCTACGCGAGCGGGCGGTGGCTCTCGGTGCGCCCTATGTCCGTGACGCGATACCCGCCGGCATGGGCCATAGCGAGGTGGGTCTGCTCGTTTTTCCGGACGTCGTCGCCTGCGCAACACTCGGGGAAACTTTCGAATCGGGCATTCATTCGTCGTCGCAGGTGCGCGCCTACTTCGCGGACCTGCTGCAAACGCTGAACAAAGGGTCCACCGGCAGCGCCACCCGCATCGCTTGGCTTCACTTGCTGGAAACCGCTCCCTGCGCGGAAGCAGGAGAATTGACCGACAAAGGAACCATCAGCATGCGCGCGGTCTTGGCGCATCGTTCTGCTTTGGTGGAGACGCTCTTTGCGGAAGCACTCGACGGCGTGCGCACGCTAAGGGCAGATCAGACGCACATGAAGTGAGCGCACGTGCTAATGCGTGAACGAATTTTCGCTGAGTTCCGGAATCGTTTTGAACGCAGGCTTGGCAAAGAGATATCCCTGCATCAGCGTGACGCCATGCGCTTCGAAAAAATCGCGCTCGCCATGGGACTCGATGCCCTCCGCGATAACCTTGACGCCCAGATCGCGGCAAATGGCCACTACCCCGCGAACAATATGTTGCCGCACAACGTCGACGTCGATGCCGCGAACCAGTTCCATATCCAGCTTGATGAGGTCGGGCTGGAAATCTGCCAGAAGCGTCAGTCCGGAGTATCCGGCGCCAAAGTCATCGATCGCCGTTTGAAAACCGAAGCGCTTGTAGGCTTTGAAGATGTCGACCAGATGAGGCCGGCTGACGATATTCTCGCCTTCCACGGTCTCGAAGATGATCCGGTCTATGGGAAAGCCGTACTTCTCCGCTGCCGCGAGCGTGCTTTGAATACACGCTTCGGGACGGTAGACCGCGTTGGGCATGAAATTTATCGATAAAAACGAGTCGAGGCTTAGCGCGGCAGCCTGGGCGATAGCCGTGGTTCGGCATAATTGATCGAATGCGTACCTGTTGCCTTCGTCAATTTTGGAAAGCACGGAGTGCGCGCCCTCACCGTTGGGACCCCGCACGAGCGCCTCACATGCGTAGGTCGTTTCGGACGCGGTATCGACAATCGGTTGAAACGCAAAAGCCAACTCAATGCCTGCACTCGCGTCGGATCGGCATCCGGTACAACTGACCTTTTCACTGTGGATAGGAAACGAACCAGCACCTGGAGTCGGGGGCATGACATGAACCTTTTACTTCGAAATTTCTGAAATCCGAACGAGTGGAAGAAGCTCGAATCATCTCTAACGGCCGCATCGGTGCGAAACTTTAAGGGGTTCCAGCGAAATACGTGTATCGGTGACTAGCAGACTCATTCGATGGCATAGCGTTTGCAAGAGATGCCGATACCCAGAAATCGTGCTCACCGGCGAGAATCACCATGAATTTGCAATCCTTCAGGCTGTCACCCCGTATTACCACAATGATAAAGCTGGACCACACCCACGTCCTGGCGGCTTTTCACCGATACCGCACCGATGCGCCTCACTGGCGCAAAACAGCGATCGTCAACACCATCTGCGCAGCGCTCGAAATTCACGCGCAACTCGAAGAAGAAATCTTCTACCCCGCGCTTCGCGCTGCAAAACCGACCGCTATTGCAATCGATAAAAGCGTTCCCGAGCACAACGCGATGCGCGAACACATCGCCAAATTGCGCGCGATGGACCCAATGACGCCCGGGTACGACGACACGGTCATGGAGCTGATGCGGGAAGTGATTCATCACGTAGCCGACGAGGAAACCATCCTGCTTCCCATGGCAGAGGACATTCTTGCCTCCGAGCTTCGCCGTCTCGGCGCGCGAATGAACACGCGCCGGCTGCAACTGGTGGCAGGCCGCCCCGCCGAGATTGCGGTCAACAGCGCGGGCGCTTTCCCAATCCTCGCGCTCTCCCTGGCGAGCCTGACTCTGCTCGCGGTGCTGGCAGGTTCCCGTAATATCGCGCATGCGCCAGGAGGCGTTCGATGAAAACGGCATTTGTTTTCGATCTCGATGGAACGCTGATTGACAGCGTTTATCAACACGTCATCGCATGGAGCGAAGCGTTGACCAGCGCAGGCTTTAATCTGCCAATCTCGCGGATTCATCGGAAGATTGGCATGAGCAGCGAATTGTTTGCAAAGCAAATATTCAAGGAGCTGGGAGGCGACGTCACGGCCGAAAGTATCGCACGCGTGAAAGAACGCCAAGCCGAGGTATTTGGCAAACAGGAGTCGCAAATCCAACCCTTGCCAGGCGCCCGCGCGCTTTTAGATGCGTTGAGCCAGGCAAACATTCCTTGGGCGATCGCCACCAGTGGCAGCCCCGATGCGGCAGCATCCAGCCTCGAGAAGCTAGGCATCGACCCCGATAAAGCGACGGTTCTGACCGGCGACGAAGTCAGCCAGGGAAAGCCTGAGCCGGACGTCTTCTTGGCCGCGGCCGAGCGTTTGGGCGTGCCTATCGAGTGCGTCTATGTAGTCGGCGACAGCACATGGGACCTGCTTGGCGCGCGGCGTTGTCACGCACTGGGCCTTGGCTTGAAATCGGGCGGAGTGGGAGAGGAAGAATTGCAACGAGCAGGCGCGATCCGCGTATATGAAGACCCTGCCGATTTGCTGGACCATCTGGACGAGCTGGCGACGCATCCGGAATAACGTCACGCGATCAACCAGAGAGGTCCCGTTTGAATCGCTACACATTTCGCGGCAGATCATATTGGGCTTAGGGCGCTCTCAGGGCGGCCTCTTTTTTCCGTTTGCGAGCTTAACGAGTGCGCTGAACGGGAAAAACTTGCCGATCGCGAGTTGCGGACCTTCGTGGCACGCCGAATGCAAGGCGGCAGTTGCATTTATATAAAACGGCAATTTCTCGCCACGATGGCGGCAATGGCCTCGCGACTGTCGGCGAGGATAAGGCCGACGTCGCGGTCTTCCTGGCACTGATTTCGGCTTGGGACAAGCAGCAATTTAACAACGCAACCAGGTATCAAGCGGTTCGATATGCGGTTTGCAATTGACCATCGGAGAGGGAAATGGACAGAGATAAGGTCGAGGGTGTAAAGGAGCAGCTAAAAGGAGTTGCTGATTTCACGGTAGGCAAGCTCACTGGCAACGAAGATCTCGAACTCAAGGGACAAGTCGAAATTACGAACGGCTCGAATAAAAAAGATCTGGCGGACTTCAAAGACAACGTAAGCAAAGGCGCTGTCGATCCGGACAATCCGTCAAATGACTAAAGCAAAACGCGTTGCGACCTGCAGCGACTTTTTGCCATCAAGCCGGAATGCCCCCGTCAAGCTTGAAGCATGACGGGCATTTCATCACATCAACAACGCTGCACCTTTCAGTTCGATCGCCGGAGGAATCCCATGCGACAAGCTGGAATAAAACCCAAGTTATTGTTTTCCCGCAACGATGCCATCGTTACCGCACGTGAAGCCAGGAGCCATGACGACTTTGCAATCTATGCCACTTACCGATTGATGCATGGTCGCTTCGTGGGTTCGCTCAAAGTTGTCAGGAAGACCGATAGCCGGCTCCTTTTTCCTTTTGAAGGCGCCCCCGCGATTGGTCCCTTCGACGACAAGGAGCAAGCGCTTCGCGCAGCGACGGCGCTCGGCATGCAGATCGTTGAAGCTGACATCGCAAATCCGGAGACGTAAGTTCCGCTGCACCGCGATCTGACTGCCATCTGCCATGTCTCGCCCGATCACGAAACCTCTGCGCTTGTACGACGGCTGTTCGACGGCGTTGCCTCGTTGTACTTGCGCCAGATACGTCGCATGTGCCGTGCAGACCTGAAACCAGCACGCTCGGCCACCGCCTCCATGTCGAGCGAAGATTGGGCGATCAATTCGCGTGCGAGCGCTACACGCAGGCCGTGAATGTAGTCTACAGGGCTCATTCCGGCATATTCATGGAATAGACGCGCCAAGTGCCGCGTGCTACTGCAAGCAATGCTCGCCATCTGCGCTAAATTCCAGTCGCGCGCCGGGTCGACCGCAATTGCATCTTGTACCCGATGCAGCGCAGGATGCAGATGGTTGCGGCCGGTGATCCATGGCGACAACTGAGGATCGGTGCCGGTACGGCGCATGTAGACCACCATGTCACGCGCGACTGCGCACGCTGCGCGCGGGCCTGCGAGTTCAGCGAGCATTTGGAGCATCAGGTCGATCCCGGCCGTGATGCCGGCACTGGTGCTGATCAAACCGTCCGATACATAAAGCCGGTTCTCCAGTACTTTCGCAGTGGGTGCAATGGCTTGCAACGCGTCACACAACGCATGGTGAGTGGTGCACTGCCGCCCATTCAGCAGTCCCGCACGCGCGGCAATCAAAGCCCCCGAACACACGCACATCACGCGGTTCTTGATGGGCGCGACTACGTGGGTCAGCCAGTTCGTGACCGCGTCGGACGCCGCGTCGAATTTTCGCCGCCTGATGGTATCGATGGACGAACTCACTCCGACGATCACAACGATCGCGTCTGCGGGAAGCGATTCGGGCAACGGCTTGATACCCTCAAGCGTCAAGCCGATCGAAGTCTGCACGCAAGCAACCGGGCCGACGTAGCTCAGTTGGAAGCGGCGGAAGGGGCCACCCGCTTCCTCTGCATTGAGTTGCGATGCGAGCCTCAACACTTCCGCAGGACCCGCGAGATCGAGCATCAGCACATTGGGCAGCAGCACGAACAACACCGGAATCGCACGGTCCTTCGCGTGACCGGTACGAGTTCTCAGCTTCATTGGACCGCTTTCCTTTCGTTGCGACAACTTCTGCATCGGTCGTACCGGTTTCAGTGATTCACATCGTGTATGCAATGAGCGCTCGCGTCTTCGAAACTACGCGACCAAGGGTCGAGGCAACGCCTCGAGTGCTTCTCCAACAGTCGCAATACGAGCGAAGCGTCCCTCGAGCACGAGTTCAGTGCGCTCGCGGATGTCTTGTGGAGTGTACGTCCGCCCGATACGAGGATGGGTCATTGCAAAGGTCAGCGTCGCTTCGCTAACGAAGTCGACTTCAAAGCCGCTGTCGGATGCGTGGCGCGAGGTCGTTTCGCAGCATTGCTCCGTTCTGATCCCGCTGACGATCAATCGTCCGATTCCCTGTGCGATCAGCCAGGACGCGAGCGCAGTGCCAGCCAGCGCGCTGTGGTGATGCTTGTGGAATGTCGCGGCGGGTGAGATCGACAGCTCCTCCAGCGTCCTGACATGGCCGGACGCAAGTGAAAACGCCCCCTGCTCCTCGACATGGAATATACGGACCACCGGTACGCCGTGCGCAACGCAGCCGTCAATCAACGCCTGCTGCCGGTCGATGTATGAAGACAGGTCCGTTTCGGACCAATAGAGAGTATGTCGGAATGATTCCTGTGCATCGATGACGATGAGTGCAGTGGTGGTCATGGGCTTTCGTTCTACCTCTTGGTTCGTTGCAGGATGACTCTCATGCTAAAACGAAGGAGGCGTTCACGCGAGGCCTGAAGCAGACGAGTACAGGACGTTTTCGGACATTCCTGACGCTGTCAGCCGAACCTCGGGTCTGCCGCTGCGGAAGGCTCTCGCGAGCGGTTCGAAGCGTGCCGTGGACGCTAGCGAATCTTCCGCCGGACGATACTCCGATCTGGACCTTCTAAAGGGGAACGTCCTGAATGAGTGCGGAACGCACTGCACGGATCCGGCGATCGACGAAATAACCGCCGCCTTCCGTGTATCGAAGATAAAGCCGGCTGCATTGCGTGCACTGCCATACGGTGCAGCGGTTGTAGGGAAAATATCGCGGTGCGATAGGTGCTTCTGATGACCAGTAATCGACGCCTTGGGGCAGGTATTCCTGATAGCTCGGCTCAGGGTCGCCGGCTACGCAAAGCGTGCCCACTTCCTGAAGCCGCTCCTCATCGAGGGAAACTGGCTGCGAGTTCCAGCCGTCAAGCGGTGTTCGTGTGCAATTGCATGGCGCTGCGGCTTGCGATTCTGCGGCCAATGCGATCGTTAGAAAAGCTGGAGCGTCGAGATAGTCTGACATGTGCGTTTGGCGTGCGTGCATGAAGAAGGTCGCATGATGATACAAGAACGCCTGTGCGCATCATTTGTGGAACGCTTCAAAACAAAATCTTTACTGACAGGCGTCCGCTGCCGTTAACATCATCAGGCACTCCCGCAACCGCAAAGCCACAAAATCAAAAACCGCCGCCAAATGACCGACCAAGACAGTTCCGACAGCAACCAAGACAATCCAGGCAACCTGAAGGCCGCCTTCCTGTCGCACGGCGCGTCCCCCGTCACGCCCACCCGTGTGTTCGGAGACGACGACAGCGCCGTCTACCGGACCTTGCTCGAATCCACCAAAGCGATCCCGTGGAAAATCGACTGGGCCACCATGGAATTTGCCTACATCGGCCCGCAGATCGAAGGACTGTTAGGCTGGCCGCCGTCGAGCTGGAAAAACGTCAACGACTGGGCGGAACGCATGCATCCAGACGATCGCGAATCGGTCGTGGACTTCTGCGTCGCGCAATCGAAGGCCGGCTCCGATCATGAAGCCGATTACCGGGCGCTCACACGCGACGGCGGTTACGTCTGGTTGCGCGACGTCGTGCACGTAGTGCGCAACGCGAGTGGCGAAGTCGATTCCCTGGTCGGCTTCATGTTCGATATCAGCGAACGCAAACGCAACGAAGAAAAGCTCGCGCAATTGCAAAAAGATCTGGAAAGACTGTCATTCCACGACAGCCTCACCGACGCGGGCAATCGCCGCATGTTCGACGGCGTCATGGAGCGCGAATGGGCTGCGGCGAAGGCTTCGGGCACGCCACTTTCGCTGATCATGGCCGATATCGATTTCTTCAAGTCATACAACGACTACTACGGGCATCTGCAAGGCGACGAATGCATCAAGCACGTCGCACGCGTACTGGGCGAAGCGGCCGGCCCGGACGCTTTCCTTGCGCGATTCGGCGGCGAGGAATTCATCCTGGTCCTAGCCAATATGCCCGCCGAAAACGCCGTGAGGATCGCCGAACGCTGCCGCGCGCTGATCTCGGACGAGGCGATTGCGCACGTGCGCTCACCCCATAACCAGCGTTTGACTGCGAGTTTTGGTGTGGGCACGATCGTCCCGACTGACCGAATGGATGCAACGGCGTTCATCAATCTTGTCGATGCCCAGTTGTACCAGGCGAAAGACAATGGCCGTAACCGGATTGCAGCGGTGGATCACGCGGGTATCGGCGGCGAAGCGTTCAAGTCGCACTCGCGATAACGCTCGATAACCCGCGACAACGCCAGTCTCTGCTTCACTCAGGCGTCGCGTTGCACGGAACCGGCACCGCCGACGCCGTCTCCTTGCGCGCGCCAATGCTCAACAGCGCCACGAGCCCCAGCAGCGAAAGCGAGCCGCCGAGCAAGAAGTCGGCGGGAATGCCGGCGCGATCGACCACCGTTCCGCCGACCAGCGACCCCGCCGCAATCGCGAGCTGAATGATGCTGACAAAGAGCGCCGAACCTGCTTCCGGTTGATCTGGCGTCGCGCGCTGGATCCAGACGCTGAAGCAAAGCGGAAGCGCGCCGAACGCGATACCCCATGCCAGCACGATCGCGCTTACGCCCAGTTGCCAATGCTGAAATACGGGCATCAGCAACAACGCGGCCGCCAGGATGAAGATCATGGTCGCCGTCGTCATCTTGAGGTTCTTGACCACGGTCGCCGATGCCGCAAAGTTCGACACGAATCCGATCACACCAAAGCCGAGCAATAACCAGGTGATCGTCGATATGTCGAGATGCGCATCGCCAAGCAAAAATGGTGTGACGTATGTAAAGGACGCAAAGTGGCCGGCGAAGACAAGGGCCACCATCAGCAGGCTCTTCCTCGAATGCGATTGCTTAAGCAATTTCGTGAGATCGCTGAAGCGCAGTGCTGTCGATGACGGCAGCGACGGCACCATCAGCAACTGCGCAACGAGCGCAACGGCAACAAGACCGCCGGTTGCCATGAACGATACCCGCCACGACGCAAGCCCCGCAATGAACGTCCCCAGCGGCACGCCAATGACGGTCGCGCAGGTGACGCCGGTGAGTATCGTTGCCATTGCCCTGGCTGCATCGCGGGGTTCGACGAGCCGCCTTGCAGCGGATGTCGCCAACGTCCAGAAACCGCCCAGCGCGGCGCCGAGCAACGCGCGCCCCAACAGCATCACGCCAAAGTTGGAAGCGAATGCGGATAACAGGTTCGATGCCAGCAATATCGCCGTCAGCAGTAGAAAAACATGCCGTCGATCCATGCGCCCGGCTCCGAGCATCAGCCCGGGCGCCGATATCGCTGCGATGATGCCGGGCGTCGTCACCATCAGGCCCGCGGTACCGGGCAAGACGCCCAGTTCGCGCGATACATAAGGCAGAAGTCCCACCGGCAGGAACTCGGTCGTGACAAATGCAAATGCGCCGAGCGTCACCGCCGCCACCGATAACCACTGGCGCAGCGAGGAAGGGGTGTCGCTTTCGGGCAGGACGTCGCCGATAGAGGATGTGTTTTCCGTCAACATGATTTGGCTTGGAAGAGCGTACAGAAGATGGGTTCGTCAAGCGGTCTGCGCATCGCCAACGAAAGCTTGCTGCAACATAACATCGCATTAAACGGCTCGCTGAAACCATCCCCTGCTGGGCGTGTGGGTAAGACTTTGCCTGCTTGCGAATGGCCGCGAGACACCTGTTCAATGGCGTACTTCAGAGCAAAAGAAAACCAGAGTCGGCCAGTTTGTCTCCCGAGGATCGAGGACAAGGACGGCAAAAGCCTGGATGGCGGCACGAGTTTTGGCTCTACGTTCCGGCAAACACGACCGTGTGACGAGATTCGAGAATGACCGCGCAATGCGCGCATTGAAGGGACGTTGCAGTGCTCTTGCGTCTATACGACCCGGTAGCGCTCAATCACGCTCATCCGCCCTGATCGCACGATGCAAGGCGGGACGCCAGCCAAACCGGAACAGCGCTTCGGCCAGCACGAACAAAGGCCCGATCATCAGGCCGATGACATCGTCCACGAAAGCCGGCTTGCGATGCTCATACGCCATATGCCCTACGAACTGCAGCACCCATCCAGTCAGGAAGAGCCCTGCCCCCGTGACCAGCCAGACAACCGTGGACTGTGCGGCGAGCCATTGCCCGACGGCCAGGCACAGCACGGAAACGATCGCCATGATGACGCCAAGCTGGACATCGAGGACAAGATAGTAGAGCGTCGCCGCGAGGAACAAGGCGCACGCCGGCGAAAGCGCAAACGGCAGCTCGGCGGTCATCCACACGGGCCGGCTGAGAAGCACCGCGAGCGCAAGGACGATCATGGGAATGCCTACGAAATGCGTGGCGACGTTACGACGGTCGCGATGATAGGCCGCGTATTGAGTGAGTTGCTCCGTCAGCGTTTTCAAGGGCGTCTCCCGGTTGAACGGCATTTCATGGCCACGCGCGCTAAACGATCCGCTGCATATACAAAGGCAGGTCGGGTTCGGGCAGCACCGCTAGCACCTTGAGCCGCTGCAAGGTCCGCTTCTGCGCCGCATGCAGGTGCAGCAGGAGCGCCCGCGCGGCGGTATCGATATCTGCGTCTCGCAGCGCGAATAAAACCGCGCGATGCTCGATCAGCGTAGCAAGTTCCGGATGCAGATTGAACGCGTTGAAAAACGCATGATTCACCGTGAGCGGCATCAGCGCCCGGTCGATAGTGACCAGCAGCTTCTTGTTGGGTGCATGCTGCAAAAAGTCCACGTGCAAGGTGGTTTCGAGTTGCTGAAGGCCATCGGCATCGATCGAATCAGGATCGAGGATCGCCCGTTCAATTTCATCACACGCAGCATCGATCGTCTCGCGTGAAAGCTTCGCATAGCCGGCGCGCAACGCCGCGGGTTCGAGCAATACACGCAGCTCGTAATCCTGAGCCACCGCCCGCGCGGTCAGCGGCCCGGCAAGCCAGTGCGAGTAAGCGGATTTCTCCACGAGACCAAAATCGCGCAGCCGGCTCAGTGCTTCGCGTACGGCGCCACGGCTGACGCCGAACACCTCGGCAGCAAGGCTTTCATCGATCCGATAATGCCCGAATGCAACCGCAATCGAAACGGCCGCTTCCAGCGCGTGATAGATCCGCTCGCTGTTGGACGGCAGTTCGAGCGGCGCCTGTGCCTCCTCGAAACCGAGCGCGGCTTCCGAAAGCGGTGCCCGGACGGGATCGGGGATGCGGCCATCGGGATGCGCAACGAGGTAACCGCGCCCTTCAAAGGTATGCAGCAAACCTCCGGCGTGCAGCATCTCGAACGCCTTGCGCACAGGCACGCGGCTCGTGCCGAAAATACGCGCGACAGGTCCTTCGAGGAGCACGAGCCCAGGCGCGATACGGCCAAGCGCAATCGCGCTTTTCAACTGGTCGTGGATCAGCCGGTAGCGCAGCCGCGTGTCGGTGTCGCCCGATGTTTCCTGCGCAGGATCGGACACAGACCCAGACGCAGACCCTGCCATCGAGTCTGGCGCGCGGATGTCGGATTTTTCAGTGCGGCCCGGCTGCTTGAGCGCGCCGCGTGCGCTTCTTGTCATCGTTGGATCATGGTTGCTGCCGGCGTTGTTCCATCAGGCGCGCATGAAATCGTTCCAGCGTCGCACCAGGTAATTATGCTCGTCCATCACGGAATCCCACACGGCGATACGGCCCATGCGCGCCATGTAGTTGCCACCGTCGCGCTGCTGGCCGGCGGCCACCAGATGCCGGCTGACCGGCCCGGGAAGTTCGGCCGCCGCGGGCTTGCCATCGTACCAGTAAGCCCATTCTGCGTCGTCAAGATGCTCGCGTGAACGTTCGGGGTTCGAGATGTAGAAACCTTGCCGCGCCATGGTCGCGCCGGCCCAGCCGTCGAGCCACCAGTTGAGGTACTCATAAGCGGCGTCCAGCACCCGGCCGCGCGCGAGACGCGAAAGCGCCATGCCGCCGAACCACGCACGATACCCCTCCTGCGGACTCGCCAGCCGGAAGCGCAGCCCCGCGCGCTCGAGTTCCACGGTCGCCGGCGACCAGATACTCTGGATCGCGACCTTGTTCGCAATCATCAGTTGCGCGGCCTCGGCGAAGGTGGACCAGAAGCCCGCGAAATGCCCGCGCTGCTTGAAACCGATCAGCGTATCGATCAACGCGTCGATCTCCTCGATGCTCAGGTTGCCGATATCGGCGAACTTCATCAGCCCTGCAGCTTCAACGGCCAGGGCGGCATCGATGGCGCCGATCGCCGCGTCCGCCTGCAGCGCGACCCGGCCGCTCAGTTCGGGCGCGAGCAGCCACGCCCAGCTTTCCGGCGTGCCTTGCAGCGCGGGCGGCAATGCGTCTTCCAGATAAACGAAACTGTCGGCGTTATGCGTGAGCGGCAACATGCTGATGCGCTCCGTGGGCGTGCGCGCGAGCGAGTTATCGGGCTGCACGTAAAGGCGGTCGACGGGCACGCTGCCCGCGTTGGTACACGCGTGATTGGCGAGCTGGCCAGTTCGCGGCAGGGAATTGATCTCGTCCCAGCGGCGGATACGCGAGACATCGATGGGCTGCAGCGCACGCGCCGGCCACAGGCAGTCGATGCTGTGAAACCACTGGTCGTAGACCTCGTAGCGATCGGGATGCATGACGCCCGCGCGCTGGACCGCAAAACCATCGTCGACGATAAACCGCAACTTGATGCCAAGCTCCTGCTCGGCCTGCTTGCGGATATGTTCCTGCAACGTGACGGAAGTGCCGAGCACGCGCAATTCGACTTTCCCCGGATGAATCGCGGCCGAGGCGGGAGAACTGGACTTGGGCGACGCTGGCTTCGCTTTCAATGAACGGCTTCTTCCAGATGGTGTTGGAACCGCGCATACGACGCTTCTATTGCGTCGCGGCCGAGACTTTCGGTGATGAACACGAGCCGGGAACAGCGCCGCGGACCCTCGCCCGCCGGCGGCCATGCATCCAGGTGCAGCACGGGATGAACGAGATGCTGCACCGCATGCAGCACGGCCGGACGGTCCGAGTCTGCAATGCAGAGCAGCCCCTTCACACGCAAAATCTTATCACCGTGACGGTTGAGAAGCATCGTGAACCAGAGGGTGAAGACCTGCCAGTCGAGAGGTATATCGACCTGCATGCAGAAGGATTGAATGGTCGATGCCTGCTCGCCGCGATGCGCAAGCGCGCCTTTCACAGCAACGCGACGCTGGGCGCCGCCAATCCGCCCGATCAGATCAATGGAACTCGCCGATGCAAACAGTATGTCAAGGAGCGCCCGCCCGTCATGGCCATCCACGCCTTGTGCGGTCGCTGCATCGCCGCGGATCAGCACGTCGGCGGCCGGATTGAGCGCCGTGAGCATGCGGGCCAGTTCCGTGAGCCGGAGTTCATCGACGAGATCCGGTTTGCTGATCAGCAAGCGGTCGGCCGCCGTTACTTGCGCGAGCCATTCCGGATACCGTGCGTGCTGCTCGTGCGCGTTCACTGCATCGACCACGGTGATCGTCGCGTTGAGCGCATAGTGGCTGCGGATCACCGGATCGGCGAGCAAGGTTGCGATGATCGGCGCAGGCGTCGCCAGTCCCGTTGTCTCCAGCACCACGCGAGAGAACGGCGGCACGTCGCCACGCGCGCGCTGTGAAAAAAGCGTGGCGAGCGCGTCTTTCAACTCCCCGCGAATGGAGCAGCAGACGCAACCGTTATCGAGCAGGACGGTGCGTGCATCGACTTCACCTATCAGCAGATGGTCCAGGCCGACATCGCCGAACTCGTTGACGAGGACCGCCGTGTCACGCGCGGCGTCGCCTTGCAGGACATCGGCGAGCAAGGTCGATTTTCCGCTGCCGAGAAAGCCCGTCACGAGCGTGAGCGGCAGGATGTCGTAAGCGAGGCTCATGGGGCGGCCTTATCGTTACCGATGTCGGTGAAGAGCGTCAATGGATCGAGCGGCCGCCCGAGCATGCGCTCGGCGACTCGCCACACTTGAGAGAAATCACTGACCAGTTCGCACGCGCCCGTGGGCGACGACAACAGGAACGACTGCCCGTGAAAGTCATCGAGTTTCAGCCGCAACGGCACCAGCACGCGATTGGCGAGCGCGGCTTGGATAAGGCGTTGGCGCCGCGGGTTCGCGCCTGCCGCCGGCGCGGTCGTGTTCGACCAATGGTTACCGCCGCCAAGCAGTCCGCACATGCCGCACATGCTTGTTCCTCCTGAAGATCAGTGATGCATCACGGCATGACATCGCCGGAATTCGGTCCGAGCGTCTGGCCCACGAAAATATTGCCGCCGGGATCGGACGCCAGCAGCAAAGCCGTCGGCGCAACCTCATCAGCAAGACCGAAACGGCGCAACGGCAATTCCGCGGACTTGGCTTTTTTCCACGCTTCGCTGATGCCGTCCACGAGCGGCGTCTCGATCGGTCCCGGCGCGATTGCGTTGACGAGCACGTTGTCGGGCGCCACTTCCAGCGCGAGCGATTTCGTAAAGCCGATCACGCCCGCCTTCGCCGCCGAGTAATGGCACAGCTCCGCGCCGCCCTTGATGCCGAGCTGCGACGCAATGTTGATCACGCGGCCCCAGCGTTGCGCGGTCATGAACGGCAGCGCGCGCCGCGTACACAAGAATACGCTGCGCAAGTCGACGCGCATCATGTCGTCCCACATCTCGGTCGTGAGGTCCGTGCAGCGCGCCTGGGTGAGCATACCGGCGTTGTTCACGAGGATATCGATGCCGCCGAACGCTTCAATACATGTATCGATAATGCGGTTCGCCTCCGCTTCAACGCCCACGTCGGCCTGCACCGTTTCCACGGTTGCACCGGCCGCGCGACATAGATCGGCCTGAATGGCAAGGCGTGCCGCGTCGCGATCGGCAAGCAGCAAACGCGCCCCCGCCGATGCATACAGCTTCGCAATCGCCGCGCCAATGCCGCTCGCCGCGCCCGTGACGACCGCGCGGCGGCCATCGAGTGAAAACAAAGTGGTCATTCGAATTCTCCCTAGCCCGGCCAGCGCACGGTGAGGCCGCCGTCGGCGATGATCGACTGGCCCGTGATGTAGGACGCGTCATCGCTTGTCAGGAAGCGGATCAGCGCCGCGATCTCGGAGGGCCGCCCGACTCGTTTTAACGGAATCGTGCGCGCCGCCTCGCGCAGGCCATCGGGACCGAGCGAGTTGACGGCATCGAGCGATTGGGGCGTTTCGACCAGCCCGGGAATCACGGCGTTGCAGCGCACACCGCGCGGAGCCAGCTCCATTGCGACCGCCCGGCACAGACCCGGCACGCCTGCTTTCGCAGCAGAATAATGCGCATGGTGTTCCCAACCGTACACACCCCCGGCAATGGACGAAACCGCGACCATCGAACCATGATCCTCGATATGACGCGCCGCCGCGCGGAAGGTCCGCATCACGCCGCTCAGGTCGACGTCGAGCATCTCGAACCACTGGTTGTCGCTCATCTCGGTGAGCGCCGCCTGGCGCAGCAAGCCCGCGTTGGCGACCGCGTAGTCAAGCCTGCCGAAACGCTCCACGGCGAGCGTGGCGAAGGCCTCGACTTCGTCAGCCGACGTCACGTTGACCGGCTGCATCACGCACTCGCCGCCCGCCTCGCGCACCGCTTGTTCCGTCTGCGAAGGATCGTGCGGATCGCCGGGAAAATAACCGCCGACAACTGCCACGCCAGCCTTTGCGTAAGCGACGGCAAGCGCGTGGCCAATCCCGCTTGCCGCACCGGTCACGATCGCGACCCGCCGCACTCCTTTGTTCTGTACCCCTTGTTCCGCGCTCATTTGACTTCCTCGGGATTGACGTGTTTTGCAAAGAAGATCAGCACGCCGGACAGGAAGCACGGCACCGCGCCGAACCAGATCGCGGCGTGCATCCAGTCGCCGCCGTGGTTGAGCATCGCGGTGACGCCGACGCCCGCGAGAATCGCGCCGATTGGACCCATCGCGTGGACGATCGAGCTGCCCGTGCCGCGAATGGACGTCGGATAACTTTCTCCGATAAAAAACAGCGCCGCCGAATACGGCCCGATCAGGAAGAAGAGCCCGAGGCTATACAACGCGACCACCACGCCTGTGCTGCTCGGCCCGAGCAGCATGCCGGCGAATGCGAGCCCGCCGAGCATCCAGCCGATTGCGAGCGTATTGCGGCGGCCGATCTTGTCGCCAATCCAGCCGTGGCTCAGATACCCGCAGTAGCCGATCACGTTCGACAACACGAGGATCAAGAGCGAGTTCTCGAACGACACGTTGTGCACGCGCGTGAGCACGGTGGTGCCGAGCACGCTGAAGACCTGGATGGCGGACCAGTTCAGCAGGATCCCGCCGCCCAGCACGAGCGTCGCGCGCAGCGACGTACCGCGAAACGCTTCACGCAGCCCGGCGCGGCTGTGCTGCTCGTAGTCCACGCTATGTTCGCCGGCGAGCGCTCGTGCGCCGTGGTCATCGCCTGATTCGCGCAAAGTCTTGATGCGCTTGTGCAGCAGGAACTGCGGGCTCTCCTTGAGGCGGCGCGTCATGAAGAAGATCACAATGGCAGGAAACGTCGCGAAGATGAAGCAGCCCTGCCAGCCGATGCGCGGCAACAGCACGGCCGTCAGTCCCGACGCAATCAGTGCGCCGATCGGCCAGCCGCCTTGCACGAGGCTATAAATAAAGCCCTTGTTGCGGTTCAGGCGCGGATCGTTGGCGGCCGAATACAGCTCGTTGAGGTAAGTCGCGTTCACGGTTTCCTCGGCGTAGCCCAGGCCCGATAGCGAGCGGATCAGCACGAGCGGCCATTGTCCGAGCGCTCCGCCGACAACCGTCAGGCCAGAACACAGGGCCGCGCCCGCCACCGTCCAGAGCAGTCCCGCCTTACGCCCGGCACGGTCGAGCACCGGTCCGATCGCAAACGCGATCACTGCCGTGCCGATGGCAACCAGCGTCGCGATCTCGGCTTGCATCGCGGCATCCCAGCCATAGTGCTTGCCGATCTCCGGCAACAGCGTGCCAAACAAGATGAAGTCGTAGACAGCGAACACCCAGGCGAAAAACGCGACGATGGTGGCGCGTTTGACATCGACCGGCAGGATCTTTTCCAGCTTGAATCCGGACGCAGCGAGCGGATTTTCTTTCATCATGGCTCTCTTCGAAGAGTGGGTGCAGCGGATTATTTGCCGCGCGGGAAGCGGGCCAGGAAGTCGTCGGCGATTTCGTCGCAGGTGCAGAACCGCACCCCTTCGTGACCACGGAAGTACTCGATCAGCCGCTCGAGCATCAGGAGCACTTGCGGGCGGCCGGAAACGTCGGGGTGAATGGTGATCGGGAACACGGCATAGTCGTCATGCTCGCGATACACCCAGTCGAACTGATCACGCCACATCTGCTCGATGTCACGCGGGTTCACGAAGCCGTGGCTGTTGGGCGACTTCTTGATGAACATCATTGGCGGCAGGTCATCGAGATACCAGTTCGCCGGAATCTCGACCAGATCGGTTTCCTGACCGCGTACGAGCGGCTTCATCCACGCGCTCGGATGCTTGCTGTAGTCGATCTTGGTCCACGTATCGCCCACGCGCACGTAGTACGGGTGGAAGTCGTTGTGCATCAGGCTGTGGTCGTACTTGATGCCCTTCTTGACCAGCAACTCGTTCGATACCGGGCTGAACTCCCACCACGGCGCCACGTATCCGGTCGGGCGACGGCCGGACAACTGCGTCACCAGTTCAATGCTGCGATCGAGCACGGCCTCTTCCTGTTCCGGTGTCATCGCGATCGGGTTCTCGTGGCTATAGCCGTGAATGCCGATCTCGTGTCCGGCGTCCGCGACGGCTTTCATCTGCTCCGGGAATGTTTCGATGGAATGACCTGGAATGAACCACGTTGTCCTGATCTTTTCGCGCTCGAAGAGCTTGAGCAGGCGCATCGATCCGACTTCGCCCGCGAACAGGCCCCGGGAAATATCGTCAGGTGAATCCTCGCCGCTGTATGAACCGAGCCATCCGGCAACAGCGTCCACGTCAATACCAAATGCCACCAGGATTTCCTTGGCCATCGTCTTGCTCCTTCGTTTGAATGGGGTGCGGTGTAACGCAAGTGCTATGGCGGTAACGACGGGCGACAGCGCATCGCCCGGGACTAAATGTACGTCGTCAACAACATTCATTTTTATTAGATGAGCACAAAAACACGCCGGATAGAGGGGGTTTACCCTTGTCTGTTTTCGATCTCGCCAACGTTCCGCGCTCAACGAAAGCTGCGCGGTCTGCACAAACACTGTAAGAAACGGATAATGCGTCTCGTAATGGCTTATTCAGATTCGTTCACATGGTTCTCATCACTTCCCTTCGTGCAGGCATGACTTCGGAGTTCAAATTTGAATCCCTATCTTTTCCATTTCTCGACGGACGCCTATTCCGAGGACCAGCGGTTCGACGTGTGGCGGGACGAAGTCAATGCGATATTCGACGTAGGCATCGAAAAACCGGCTTCCCAGCGCTTTAACTACAATTTGTCGACCGGTTACGTCGGTTCGCTGTTAATGGGATGCGGCACGTGGGCAGGTGAGGATGATCCGGTTGCGTATAGCGTCAAACGTCCATCGCAAATGATTCGACGGGATGGACTGGATCACTTCTACCTTTGTCTCGGCATTACACATTCATTGTCGGGATATGCCGCCCGGGCGACGATCAATGCAGAGCCGTCGAAGATTTATATCCTCGATCTCGCGCGGGAACTCGATTCGGAGATCATTGCCGGCGACACGATCATATTGACGATCGCACGCGATCTTCTTGATCCACGCATCAAGTCGGCGAACCTGCACGGAACCGTACTGCAAGGCGCGCTCAGCACGCTGCTCGGCGATCACATGCATGCGCTGCGCAGGCAATTGCCCAACCTGGCGCCAGCGGAAATGCCTTATGTGGAACAAGCGACACTCGCCATGGTTTCGGCCGCCCTCGCGCCATGTATCGCAACTTTGGCGGACGCGGAAGACGAGATCAATCAAACTGTCTTTAACCGGGTGCGCCGGTTTATCGATGCAAACCTAAAATCGGCCGATCTCACACCCTCATTGATTTGCCGCGATGTCGGCATTTCCCGCGCACAGCTTTATCGGTTGTTTAGTCGTGAATCGGGCGTTGTTTCGTACATTCAACAACGTCGGCTCGACAAAATCCGCCAGATACTCGAGAGCCCGGCTGGTGCGGGTTATCGGATTTCCACCCTCGCTTTCGAATATGGCTTTAAAAGTGAATCGCACTTCAGCCGGACATTTCGCCAGGCATTCGGCTATTCGCCCCGTGAGGCGCGCGACCGGGGATCTTCGTTTGAGAAATCAGCTTCTAGTCCCACCGATACAGCCCAATACGCTGGCTCATTAAAAGAGGTACTCGGAAAGCTTGATTGATTCGCCGCTTTTGAGACGCTCAGGCAGGTTTTGGAGACTGTGAGGCAAATTGGATCGCCGCCTCGCTGTTACCATTTTCTCGCCTTATTCGTCAGGCTTATTCGTCAGGCTAAAGTGTTTCAATAAACAAAGCGCATCGGGGATCAAGATGAAGTCTCGCTGGCTGGCGCTGTGCGCCGCCCTGGCGCTGGCAGCCTGCGCCCAAAATCCGTCACACAGCAATCAAGTCCGGATTTGCGACGACCAGGGTTGCAGCAACCGCTCAAAAAGTCAGGTGTCGTTCGAGGCATCAGGAAACGGCAATGACGCGGACACCGATGGCCGCATCACCGCGCTTGAGTCGGCGGCGCAAAAAGAGCCTCGCGCGGCCTACGACCTGGGGCTTCGGTATTTCCGCGGCGACGGTGTGCGTCAGGATAGTTATCAAGCGCTCGTGTGGATGCGAAAGGCCGCTGAAGGCGGCGATCTCGAAGCGCAAAAAGCGCTGGGAAATTTCTATTTGTTCGGCCTCGAAGAGATGGGATCAGATCCCCGCGAGGCCGAGAAATGGCTGCTGATTGCATCGGGGCGAGGCGATGCTGAGTCGCGCAAACTTCTTGAGCAAGCGAGAGCTGCAAAGAAGTCAGAGGAGACCTACTACAAATGGCAAACCGAATGGCGAGCAGTCTATTACGGCTATTGGTCTTCGGGCTATCCGTACTACGGTCGCTGGCAGCAGCGTAGCTGGTACGGATACTAAGCATTCCTTTTTAGACGGCTGGTTGCGGCTTCTCGCGAAGCCGGGCGAGTCGCATGCCGATCACTCACAACGCAGCTAATAACATGACTCTCAGTTCAGAATTTCCCGGCGTGAAGAAAGTACTTGCGGTCCTCCTGACGGTATCGCTATGCGCTTGCGGCGGCATGGTATCCACGGGCGGTCAGAGCGCGGGTGTCTCGGGCGCAGCGGGTGGCGCGACGAGCGCCGGCGCCGATGAAACGCTCGAACGTTGCACTGCGCCCCTCGGCACGATCGCGGTCGATGACGGCCGCAACGCCGACTGGTTCGGCGCGTTCGGCAGCGCCACGCAAGTGACGTCGATCGACCCGTTGCTGCGGCTCGCGGTACAGCAGTCGAACTGCTTTGTGATCACGTCCATCGGCAACCAGAAATCCGATGCGCGCATTTCGCGCATCACGTCGCTGCAGCGCAATTCGGGGGAATATCGGGCGGGGTCGAAACAGCAGAAAGGACAGCGCGTCGCGGCCGATTACTACATGGAACCGCAGATCGTCATCAACGACTCGGCCATTGGCGGCGTCACCGGCGTGCTCGGTGGCCTGGTCGGGAACGCTGCGATTGCCAGGCTGGCGGGCGGCATGCAGAGCCGCGCGTCCGTCGTGACCCTGACGCTGTTCGACGTACGCTCGGCGGTCCAGATTTCGGCCGCCGAAGGTAACGCGACGGCGACCAACTATGGCGCAGCGTTGTCGGGACTGGGCGGTGGCGCTGCGGGCGGTCTGGGCGGCTTTTCGAAGACGCCGGAAGGCAAGGCGACGGTGGCGGCGTTTATCGATGCCTACAACAAGATGGTCGTCGCCCTGCGCAGCTACAAGGCGCAGGACGTTCAAGGTGGCCTGGGCCGCGGTGGTCAATTGAAGGTCAACTGAAGATCAACTGAATTGCCGGAGACGGCCGTGCCGGCATGCCTGAGAGGAGCGTTGTGATGAAAAGCCGTATCAAACGGTTGTTGAAGCTTGCGAGCGTCATTGTGTTCCCTGCAGTGGCGCTCGCAACCTCCCTTCCCGCCCGCGCACTCACGCCCGCGGATCAGAAAGAGGTTCAAAACTTCACGCTCACTGACGACTTCCTCAAGCGCTTCGAAGCAGCCGCCGCTGAAGGCGGCGCGCGGGCCGAAGAAAATGATCCGAAAAAGGCCACGGCGATGCTGTCGTCGATCGATGCAATGAGCGCGTCGATTGCAAAGACGCCCGCGAGCAAGGCCGCGCTCGACAGACACGGCCTGACTCCGCGTCAGGCCGCGCTCGGCGCGATCGTCCTGATGCGCGTGCAGATGACAGACGAAATGCTCGCCGATCCAAAGCAGGCGAAATACGTCGATAAAGCCAAGATCCCCAGCGCCGAGAACATGGCGTTCTACCACGCGCACAAGGCTGAAATCGTAAAGGCATTTCAGCGTGGTAAGGATGACTGATCATATTTTCCGATACTGCGCTCCCTCGCGCAGCATGATCTGAATCTGCGCGACGCCCTTAGGCCATCTCCTCCACCAGCAAGTGTTCCAGAATGGCCTTCATCAGGCCAGGGAACCGGCTTTCCAGTTCATCGAGCCGCAACGTATTCTGGTGAACCGTGCCAGCCACGCGCGTCTGCACGAGACCCGCGTCGCGCAAGATCCTGAAGTGATGCGACATGCTCGACTTCGGGCGGCCGCCGTCCAGTTCGCCGCACGTGGCCTCGGTGACGCGCGCCAGATGCCGCACGATGTCCAGACGCACCGGGTCACTGAGAGCATTGAAAATCCGCTCGAGGGCGAAGTCCTTGGGGGCGGGATGGTTATAGTTGCGCATAAAGCAAATGGTAAAGGATTCTGCGATACTCCGGTTATTCGATTTTTATCGAACTATCGAAACAGCGCATTTTTTGGAGCCTCGCAGATGCCGACATTGTTTGAGCCGTTCAAGCTGAAAGACGTTTCCCTTCGCAACCGCATCGGTGTTCCGCCAATGTGCCAGTACATGGCCGACGACGGGCTGATCAACGCCTGGCATCGCGTGCATCTGGCTGCGCTTGCGCGTGGGGGCGCCGGGCTCGTGATCGTGGAAGCGACGGCGGTGTCGCCGGAAGGCCGCATTACGCCGGGCTGCACGGGACTTTGGAACGACGAACAGGCGCAAGCTTTCGTGCCGGTGGTGGCGTCCATCAAGGCGGCAGGCGCCGTGCCCGGCATCCAGATCGGTCACGCGGGCCGCAAGGCGAGCGCCAACCGTCCGTGGGAAGGCGACGACCATATCGCGGAAAGCGATCCACGCGGCTGGGCGACGATCGCGCCGTCGGCGGTTGCGTTTGGCGGCGGCTTGTCCAAGGTGCCGAAAGCCATGACGCTCGACGATATCGCGCGCGTGCGCCAGGATTTCGTGGCCGCTGCAAAGCGCGCTCGTGATGCAGGCTTTGAGTGGCTGGAACTGCACTTCGCGCACGGCTATCTGGGCCAGAGTTTCTTCTCGACGCATTCGAACCAGCGCGATGACGCTTACGGTGGCAGCCTTGAAAACCGCAGCCGCTTCCTGCTGGAAACGCTTGCCGCGGTGCGCGAAGTGTGGCCCCAGCATCTGCCGCTGACGGCGCGTTTCGGCGTGATCGAATATGACGGACGTGATGAAAAGACGCTTGCAGAGTCCATCGAACTGGCCCGCAATTTCAAGCGTGGTGGTCTGGATCTATTGAGCGTGAGCGTTGGGTTTTCCACGCCGACCGCGAACATTCCGTGGGCGCCGGCGTTCCTTGCGCCTGTCGCCGAGCGGGTACGCCGTGAAGCGCAGATTCCGGTTGCATCGGCGTGGGGAATCGATACCCCCGAACTCGCCGATGGCACCGTTCGCGACAACCAGCTCGACCTCGTGATGGTAGGCCGCGCGCATCTGGCCAATCCGCACTGGCCGTACTACGCGGCGAAGAAACTGGGGATCGAACGTGCGGCCTGGACGCTGCCGGCGCCCTACGCGCACTGGCTGGAGCGTTACGCGGTCAGCTAACAGTTCGATGCCCTCGCTGGGCCGGCGCATGACGGCCGGTCCGCGTTCAGGCAAACCGATGATCCTCCAGCGCATGGCGGCACACCTGCAACATCCGCTGAACAACGGTACTTGCCGGGTTCAGTTTCATGTCGCCGGTGAAAAGGCCCTGCACATCGGCGCGTTTCAACGCAATGCCGACGCCGATCAGATCGCGTTGTGCAATTTGCAACGCGAGCTGCCCAAGGCGAACACGGTCGAGCCACGGTAAATGGAGGCGGTTGCTCGAAAGCCATGACCGGCATGCGATCACGACATGATCCACGCGCCAGTCGCTCGTGAGCGCGTACGTCGCCGCTGCCGTGGCGACGACATAACACAGTAATTCAGCGTGCGCCTCGGGAAGGAGGCTCATATCACCTGTTTCCATACTTGCACTTTTTACAATGAACGCCGGATGGTCGTAGCAACGATCCCGTTATCCTGCCACGACAAATCGCTGGCGGAACAGTTTATCGGCTGGCGTAAGTGTTGAAATTTGGGGCGCGGTCATTGCGCACGCGACATCGCAAGAGCTTACCCATATGGGGCCGAATTTGCAGAAACAACAGCGCGGTCCGTACCAGCTTCACGAAACAATCGCGCTCAGATAAGACGGCAGTTCCGGCTGTTCAAGGCGGCTGACGAGATCGAAACGCAGCATCCAGCGGGTATCGGCTTCGTCCAGATGCTTTTGCAGTTCCTTTGCAGCGCGCGCCGGCTTGTTTGCAAGGAGCGCATCGATTATGCGCAGGTGCTCGGCAAACGCGTTGTCGATAAGCTCGCCCGGTATGCTCAAGTAAGGGTCCGCAAGATAACGCGTCGGCACGAACAGCACATGCGTGCGCGAGAGCGCCTGGACGATCTCGCGATTCGGACAATGCGAAAGCAGATCGATATGCAGATCCGTTTCCGCCGTGTCCATATCCGAGCCGCCACGCGCTATTTCAGCCTCCAGACGCTCGCGCATGATCTCCAGCTTTTCACGGCTTACAAAGGGGGCCGCGTGCATCAAAGCAGTCGGTTCGAGCAGCCGCCGCATTTCAAACAAATGCCCGATGCGCTCGGCCGTCACGCGTTCGGCAACCCAGTGGCCAATGCGATCCTTCGATAACGCGCCCACGCTGTGCATGCGCGCCATCACATCGCGTGCGACGGTACGGCTCACGTTGAAATGCTGCGCGAGGCGCTCTTCCGTGATGCGCACGGAACCAAACAACACGCGCGTGCACAGTTCCCGCTCCACAGCCGCGTACATTCGCTCCCATTGCGGCGTGCTGGTCAGTTCGAGTTTGTCGAGGGTGGCGGAGCGGCCATCGGGACAGCCCTCCGGTCCACCGGCTACGAGATAACCGCGCCCTTCGTTCTCTGTCACGAGTTTGTCGGCGCACAGCGCGGCCAACGCCGAGCGCGCGGGCGACCGGCTGATGCTGAAAGATTTCGCCACTTGCGCTTCCAGCAGTTTTTCACCCGGCAGGATGCGCCCGGACTCGATCATCTCTCTCAACAGAAGATAGACGCGCCGATGAATCGAAGCGCTGGCTTCGGCGGACGGCTCGGCCTCTGGTGTGACGATTAAGGAACTCATAGTGGGTCGTGAC
This sequence comes from Burkholderia sp. PAMC 26561, assembly GCF_001557535.2. Lineage (NCBI taxonomy): Bacteria > Pseudomonadati > Pseudomonadota > Betaproteobacteria > Burkholderiales > Burkholderiaceae > Burkholderia > Burkholderia sp. PAMC 26561. The sequence continues at coordinate 1,147,460 of NZ_CP014315.1, read as the reverse complement.
GCGCGGTCGGAAGATCAAGCGTTACTCTAGCGCATCACTGCGCCGGCGGGAGCAACACGGCACGCGTGGTTACGTCGCGAGGAAACGTCCGATCTCGCGATTGATGAATTCTGCCGATTGCGGGTCGGCGTCGGTGGCCGCCAAGTGTCCGCTCGTCGATGGCAACCGCAGGAACCTACAGTCGGGAATCACCCTCGCCGCCCATTCCGCGGCTTCAACCGGGTTGTACAGATCCAGTCCGGGTGCGCCGATCATCGTCCGCGCGTGGATGGATTGCAGCGCGCGTTCCGTATCGCCGGTGAATCCCGGAGTCGTACCCACATCGTGCGCGTCGTACGCCCAAGATTGATAGATCCAGTCCAGCGGATCGCTTTGCTGCGCGCCCCACCAGGCTGCGCGTTGGCTTATCCAGTCAGGAACGCTGGCCGCATCTGGAACGTCCCGGGCGAAACGTTCCGGCGTGCGCATCGCGAAGATATGCATGATCGCGATCCATGCTTCCATGCCGCCGTTTCCTGTTTCAAGGCATAAGCGTGCAGCGTGGTTCATCGCAGCGGCCCACGGTGCGGTCTTCGCCATCGGCGTGAGCGCGACGATGCTGCGCATGAAGCGCGGATAGGAAACGCCCCATTGCAACGCCTGCATGCCGCCCATGGACGCGCCCACCACACTTTCCAAGTTACGTACGCCGAGGTGTTCGAGCAACGCCATCTGGCTTTGGACCATATCGCGGATGGTAAAGCGAGGGAACTGGCGGCCGGGTTGTGTCTGCGAGTTGGACGGAGAACTCGACAAGCCATTGCCAATTGCATCGATCACCACAACCGTGACTTGCGCGGGATCGAATGCATGCTCGCGTCCAATCAGGAAATCGAGCCGGTGATGCGTACTGCCGATCGCGCAGAGGCCGAGCACGACCGGCCGCGATGTATCGGCAAGATCGCCATGAACGACGTACGAGAGTTCCAGGTCATCGATGCACTCGCCCGATTCCAGCCCGAACGCTCCGAGCGCGCACATGTGATGCGCCGATTCGATCCATCCGGGTTGCATTGGAGGATGAGGCATGTTCAGAACTCGATGACGGAACGGATGTCGATACCACGCGCGAGCCGGTCCAGTCCCGTGTTGATATCGGCGAGTTTGAGGCGGTCCGTGATGTATTCGTCGAGCAGCAAGGTTCCTTTGAAATACGCATCGACCAGCATGGGGAAATCGCGTTCGGGCACCGCGCCGCCGTAACTTGCACGCACGATGCGCTTCTCGCCCATCAACGTTCCCCAGCGCAAGGAAAGGTTTTCCTGCGCGGGCAATTTGCCGAGCCAGACCACGTTGCCGCCGACGCGCACGAGTTCCAGACTCGCCTGGAACGCGGCCGGATTGCCCGCAGCCTCGAACACATAATCGGCGCCTCGGCCCGATGTCAATTCGGCAAGCGCGTTGTTGAGATGCTCGTTGGCAAGCAAGGTATGCGTTGCGCCAAATACCGTTGCGATCTTCAGCTTGCCAAAATCGCGGTCAACGGCAATGATTTTTTCCGCGCCGGCAAGCCTCGCGCCCTGTATGGCCGATAACCCGACTGACCCGCATCCGATCACGCAGACGGAACTCCCGGCTTCGACCTTGGCCACGTTCAGCACAGCGCCCACGCCCGTCATCACGCCGCATCCGATCAGGCACGCGCGGTCGAACGGCATCTCCTTCGATATCGGCACCGCGCAGTCCTCCGTCACCACGCACAACTCCGCGAAGCTTCCCGAGTACATGAGCTGATGAACGGGCTGGTCACCGAGAAAAAGGCGCGGCCGGCCATCGAAATGCCATGCCAACGGCGCCCGGTCACGATACTGCTGGCAGAGTATCGATTGCTGCCTCATGCAATAGAAGCAGCCGTTGCAATGCGGATTCCACGATGTAATCACGTGGTCACCCACCGCGAGATTCGTCACCGCCTTCCCTACCCACTGCACGACGCCCGCCGCTTCGTGGCCGGGCACGAACGGAACAGGCACGCCAAGGTCGCCGCGTACCGCTTCGAGGTCCGTGTGGCAAAGACTGGTGGCGCGCACGTTGACTACGACATCGTTATCGGCGAGCGCACCCAGTGTCAGGCGTTCGATGCTCAACGGCCGGCCGGTCCCGGTCAATACTGCTGCGGCGAAATTCATAGGCTCGTAAGTTCAGCGACGCTGCGCCGCGCCCTTGTAGAGGATCTGCTGGTTGCGCTCGCCGATCTGTTGATGCAGTGCGACGAACTCGGGTTCGAGATCGACCGTTGGCCGTGGTTCGTGCTCGAAGGTATTGAACGTGTCGACACCACGCACGAGCGTCGCGCTGTCATCGCCTTCGAGTTGGCGGACATAAGTCGGAATGTAGCGGATCGCATAACCAATGCGGCGTTTGTCGGAAGCGTTCGGCGGCGAGCCGTGCACGATCCGGACGTGGTGCAGCGACATCTCGCCGGGCTCCAGTTCGATCGATACCGCCTGCGCCTGATCCACGTCCACCGCGACTTCCTGCCCGCGCGTCAGCAGGTTATGTTCGGAGAACGTATCTCGATGGGGAATCTGGTCGAGCAGATGCGTCCCGGGAATGACCTGCATGGCGCCGTTCGCTTTATTGCTTTCCGATAACGCCACCCAGGCCGTCACCACGTCCGGCTTCGAAAGCCCCCAGTATGTCGAATCCTGATGCCATGAGACGAAGGCCGGATCGCGCGCGTCCTTGATGAAGAAACTGCTTGCCCAGCACAGCAGGTTTTCGCCGTAGAGATCGTCGATGGCGTCGACGACCTCACGTTTCCTGACAAGGTCGTTCAGCCACGAAAACAGCAAGTGGCTCTTCACGTTCAGCGCTTTCTTGCGCAGCTTGTCGTTGCCATGCTCGAAGTCTTCCAGACGTTCGCGCAGTTCTAACGCCTGCGCCACGGACATCACGCGTACCGGCGCAACGTACCCGAAGTCCTTTAAGTGCTGGACCTGCTCTGCGGTGAGTGCTTTCAACATGTATCGTCTCCGGTTACAGCTTTGAGTGCTCACGCCGCCTGGACGGCTGCGAGGCGCTCCGTCTGAGGTTGCGCGGCGGTCGCCGGCGCATGCAAGTGGCCGCCCGATGTCAGCGCGCGGCAGTCGACCCTGCGCACGTCCGTGATACCGCACAGCGCCATGGTCAGGTCCAGTTCGCTGCGAATGATCTCGAGGCAGCGCGTCACGCCCGCTTCCCCTTGCGCGCCGAGTCCATACAGGAAAGCCCGGCCTATGTACACCGCGCTTGCGCCGCACGCGAGCGCCTTCAGCACATCCTGGCCTGAGCGGATGCCGCCATCCATGTGGACTTCCATCTCGCCGCGAACGGCATCGGCAATATGAGGCAATGCGCAAATCGTCGATAACGCTCCGTCGAGCTGACGTCCTCCATGATTCGATACCACCAGTGCGTCGGCGCCGCAGCGCGCGGCCATCAAGGCATCTTCAGGATCGAGGATGCCCTTCACGATCAGCTTGCCTTTCCACAGGCGCCGCACCCATTCCACGTCCTTCCATGTGAGGGTTGCATCGAACTGATCGGTGGCCCAGTCAGCCATGGAAGCAATACCCGTCACACCGGGCGCGTGTCCTACGATGTTGCCGAAGGTCCTCCGCGTTGTACCCAGCATGCCGGCGCACCATCGCGGACGGCTCATCATGTTCACGAGATTGCGTGGCGTAAGTTTCGGCGGCGCCGACAAACCGTTCTTGCGGTCCTTGTGACGTTGCCCCTGTATCTGCAGATCGAGCGTCAGCACGAGCGCGGAACATCCGGCTGCCTCTGCACGTTTGATCAGGCTCGCGATAAACCCGCGGTCCCGCATCATGTAGAGCTGGAACCAGAACGGCTGCGTGGTCGCGCCGGCAACATCTTCGATAGAGCAGATACTCATGGTCGATAACGTGAACGGCACGCCGAAGCGCTCTGCCGCACGCGCCGCGAGGATCTCGCCGTCGGCGTGCTGCATGCCGGTCAGGCCGGTCGGCGCCAGCGCCACGGGCATGGTGACAGGCGTGCCTGCCATCGTCGTGGCGAGGTTGCGGTGACTGAAGTCCACCGCCACGCGCTGGCGAAAATGCAACTTGGCGAAATCGTCGGAATTCGCGCGATACGTGGATTCGGTCCACGAACCGGCATCGACATAGTCGTAGAACATCTTCGGCACGCGCCGTTTCGCCTCGATCCGCAGTTCTTCGACAGTCGCGAAATAAGTCATCTTGAGTGTCCGTGAAAGTGACGTCTGCTGCTTCAGCTTCGCGCCGGTTCAGCTTCGAATGACAATTGTTCCTTGGGCGAGCGCACGAAAATCGCCACGGATATCGCGCCGAGTGCTGCAATCAAGCCGGTCAGCAGGAACGCGCTCTTGAAGTTGCCCGACCATTGCACTAGAAACCCGGTCGCGGCTGGAGCCACGATGCCCGCCAGATTCGCAATCAGATGCACGAAGCCGCTTACCGCACCGACGCGGTTCTTCTCGACGGTATCGAGGATGATCGCGAAGTACGTGTTGAACGATGCATACATGAAGAAGACCGCCACAGCCATGAGCGTGACAGCGGACGTCAGGTCGGTGACGGCGCCCGTCGCCGCGATGCACACCGCGCCCGCAGCCAGGCTTGTGATCAGCACGAGTTTGCGCGCGAAGATCGCCCGGCCCGTCTTCTTGTAGATCCAGTCGCACACGAAGCCGCCCGCCACCAGTCCGGTCGTTCCGACCAGCCACGGGATCACGGTCACCACCGACATCTTCTGGATGCTGAGGTGATGCGCCATCGTCAGGTAGCTGGGGAACCACGAAAGAAAGAAGTACAGGATGTACGCGTAGCCAAAGAATGCGAAGGCCGTCGCGAGGATGCCGGGGCGCAGGATATAGCTCAGCAGCGGACCCGTTTCGCCGGCCGGGCCATGCTGGACTTCGGCGCGTTCCTGACGCGCGTCGAGGCCGGATTCGGGCGCGACATCGGGCTTGTCTTTCGCCCACACCATCCACGCGATGACCCACAGCACGCCAACCGACGCGATCACGACAAACGATGTCCGCCATCCCGCGCTCACGGCGATAAAGCCGACAATCGGCCCAGCAAGCGCTGCGCCGAACGACTGGCCCGAATTGGCGACGCCAATGGCTGTCGCCTGATCCTTGCGCGCAAACCAGTTCGAAACGAGTTTGTTGATGTTCGCGCAGTACGGGCCTTCGCCCATGCCAAAGATCACGCGCACGACCAGCAGGCTCGCGATGCTGAACACGCCCGCCGTGAGGCCGCAAAAGAGCGACCAGACCAGCATGGAAACGCTCAATACTGCCTTCGGACCAAATCGATCCGACGCGTAGCCGCCCACGAAGCAGAACAATGCATAGCCGACGAAGAAGCTGCTGAAGACAACGCCGAGTTGCGCCGGATCCAGATGCAGATCCCTGGAAATCAGCGGCGCAGTGATCGATAAAGCCGCACGGTCGAGGTAACTGATCATCCCGCCGACGAATAACAAAGTGATGAGTACCCAACGAGGCCGCTGTTGCGTCATGAACGTCTCCAGAATGATGGCGTCCGCTCTTTTGCCGGCTGGCCACGTGGAATCGGATGTCTGGAACGTTCTTTGGCAAAAACGTCCTGTGCATCCAAAGTACATTCACTCTAGTAACCGGCCACTTCGATGTCAACGAAATCTTGAAGCGGGTTTACCCGCTTTGATCCTGCTTCATGGATTGAATGCGGACACCAACGCATCGATAAACACACGCACTCGCGGCGGCATCATCCGCGCGCCGGGCGTCACGACGTTGACCGCGAGCGGCGCAGGGCGGAATTCGGGCAATAACTCAACAAGCGTCTCCTCCCTGATGTGACGCTCGACCATGTGCTCGGGCACTTGAGCGATCGCCGCACCGTCAAGCAGCGCTTCGACCATGGCGTCGCCGTGACTCAGCGAAAACCTTGAGCGTGGGCGCAGCTGGATGTTCTTTCCATCGACGATGAATTCAAGCAGGCGATCTCGCCCATTGGTAGGCATCCTGAACACTATGACAGGACGCTCTTCTAACTCTGCGACTGACCGCGGTACGCCATTCGCGTTCACATACGCGGGGCTTGCGCATAGCACCAGATGCTGACGATCGATCGTGCGTGCAACCAGGCCCGAGTCGTCCAGCGTGCCGAGTCGCACCACGGCGTCCAGCCCTTCGTTCACCGGGTTCACACGCTCGTCGGTCAGGCGCATGTCGACGTTGAGCAGCGGATGCGCTGCGAGCAAACGATTGAGAACGGGCACGATCTTGCGGGTTCCATAGCCTATTGGCGCACCAATACGCAGGGTTCCCGAAGGCGCTTCGGGCGATTGCGTGGCCGATAATTCCAGCGATTCGATCTCTTCCAGCACGCGTGCGCAGCGCGCGAACAGCGCATCGCCTTCCTCTGTGAGACGAACCGCTCGCGTTGTTCGGTGGAACAGGCGCACGCGGAGATCGCTTTCCAGACGCGCCACGCTTTTCGCGACCGACGACGGCGCGAGACCCAGTTCACGCGCGGCTGCTGCGAAACTGCCGTTCCTGGCAACCGCTGCAAAACTCATGAATTGTCTGAGGTTTTTCATCGGAAATTCACGGTATGTTGCCGTGAATGTTACGGCAGCGGCGGCTATATTTCTTGAACGACGCGCGGCCTATAGTGAAGGTCGTGTAATCAACTCAAGAGGAACATCATGTTCGTGCTGAACACTCAAGCGCCCGAATACAACTTTGCCGGCACGCGCGTACGCCTGCTGATTTCCGGAAAAGACACCGCCGGCGTCTTCTGCATGATGGAGATCTTCGGACCTCCTCACCGGTCAACGCCGTTGCATGTCCATGACCGCGAGGAAGAGACCATCACGGTGCTGGAAGGTGTGGTCGATGTCACCATCGACGGACAACAGGTCAGCGTGCATGCCGGCGAGACTGCGCTCCTGCCGCGAAACGTGCCGCATCGGCTGGCGAACAACACGGACCTGCCCTCGCGATACATGCTGGTCTGTACGCCCGCCGGCTTCGACGATTTCGTCGATTCATGCGCCCATGCGCAAACGGGTCCTGTCACACCTACGCCGCCGCAACCCGAAGACATCAAGCGGATGATCGATGCCGCACCGCGTTTCGGGATTACGTTGCTGCCGGGATGAACAGTCTTGCTAAAGCGCGCCCGATGCGCCTTGTCACTCCTGCGACAGCCGCTCACGCGCCAACCGCGCCGCAGCCAGATCCCAAGCGGCGCATCCGACGCTCTTGAACACCACGGGCCGATCAGCAGACCTGCTCCATGATCCACCAATAACTGCAGCCAGCGCCCCAACCGCGGTCCAGTCGATGCCTGCCTGGATCAGATCTCCCGCTTCGTGTTTCGCCCCGGCGGGATCGTCCACAATCACATCGCTGCCATGCACGATGGACGCCGCAATCTCCGCCCCGTCCGGCGTGAATGCACCGACACCAACGACCAGCCGTGCCCCACGCGCGGCATCGTGATAAACCGGCTTCCTGCTTGTCGTGAGCGTGACCACTACATCGATATCATCCGGCACGACGTCGTTATCGAGCGCCACCATTCCCTTGCGTGCAGCCGCAAAACGCTGGGCCGATTCCAGCGATGAACCCTTCACGTAAAGCGTGGCATCAGGAAACAGCGCGGCAAACGCTTCGGCATGATTGCTTGCCTGCTTGCCGGTGCCGATCAGCAGGATCGCTTTCACGCTGCGTGCAAGACTCCGGATACCAAGCGCCGAGATTGCGGCGGTCCGCCTGCCTGTGACCGTCGGGCCATCGAGCGTGAAAAGCGCCTGTCCGGTGATCGAATCGTATGCCGTAACCTGCCCGTGAATGGTCGGCAATCCCTTTGCGCCGTTTCCCGGACATACGTTCACGAGCTTGTGAATGGCGAGATCCGAGGCGCTTGCGGGCATCGACAACATCACGCCCTTCGCCTGCAACGGAACGACTTGTCTTTCCGGGCTCACGATCTTTCCTGCGCCATATTCCGTTACCGCAATGCTCAAGGCAGCCACGAGTTCGGGATAAGGAAGCAGCGCCGCGGTCTGTTGTTCATCGAAAAATCGGATCATGTTCATCGCACCAGGAAGCCGTAGGTGAGCGGATCGCGATCGTCGATGATCCAGTTCGCGAACCCGCAGATATATGCGTTGCCTTCGATCTCGGGAATGACGGCGTCGAAGGGACCGAGCTTCGTTTCGCTCAGCACGCGGCCTTTGAACACGGTGCCGATCACCGACTCGTTGACGAGCGTTTCATCGCGTCCCAGCAAACCGCGCGAGTACAGTTGCGCGACGCGGCCGGCCGTGCCCGATCCCGTGGGCGACCGGTCCACTTCGCGGTCGGCGAACACACAGCAATTCGCCTGCGACGAACCCGCGTACCGCGCCTCGTTCGCGATGATCGTGCCGTAGATATGGTTCAGCTCGGGAATCTCCGGATGCACGACCTTCACCGCCTTGTTGGCCGCAGCCTTCACCTCAGCGCCGAACTGGATCAGTTTGTCGACCGCAGATTCGCGGATCGGCAAGTCGAAAGGCGCGCCATCGGTATAGAAATAAAAGGCGCCCCCAAAAGCGATGTCGCCCGTCACGCTGCCAAAGGACGGCGTATGCACCGTCACGTCGCGTTGCCAGATGAAGGACGGCACGTTGACGAACCGCACGTTGCCTGCGTGGTTGCCGTCCCACTGCACGAACGCCTCGATGAACCCGCACGGCGCGTCGATACCCACGCGGGTCTCGGGCTCCTTGCGCTCGATCCATCCCAGCTCGACGGCCGCCGTTGCAAGCCCGATCACGCCATGGCCGCAATGATCGCTGTAGCCTTCGTTGTGAACGAAGATGATGCCGAAATCGGCGCCCTCACTCACGGGCTCAGTGAGATAACCGCCGTACATGTCGGCGTGACCGCGCGGTTCGAACATCAGCGCGCGGCGGATGTGGTCGGCGTGTTCCTTGAGCCATGCGCGACGCGCGACGATCGTCTTGCCTTGCATCTTCGGCAAGCCGCTCGTCACGATGCGAAACGCCTCCCCGCCGGTATGGACTTCGACCGTGCTGATTGCATTCGTGATTTTCATTTCGCGTCCAGTCCGCTCACTGCCCGTAAGCGACCGGCAAGCCGTCCTTGATTGCGTACACGGTGGTGGGCGCGCCTTTCAGGTCGCCCTTGGCGTCAAACGAATAGGTTCCCGCGATGCCCTTGTAGTTCGTCTTCGAGAGCTGTTCGATCAGCTTGGCCTTGTCCGTGGTGGTACCGGCTTTGACCATGGCATCGGCGAGCAGCATCATGCCGTCGTAATAGCTGACGGCGTAGACCTGCGTGTCCGTGTGATACGTGTCCTTGTAGCGCTTCACGAAGTCACGCCCCGCAGCAGTCTTCTCGAGGGACGTGCCGCCTTGCGCGCAATACACGATCGATGCCGCGTCGCCCGCGATCTTGCCCATGTCGGCGGAACAGATGCCGTCGCCGCCGAGCAGCTTCGCGCGCAATCCGCGCTGGCGCATTTGCTTGGCCATCGGCGCGCCTTGCGCTGCATATCCGCCGAAGAAAATGACGTCGGGGTTCTTCGCCTTGATGCTCGTCAGGATGCCGAGGAAATCGGTTGCGCTGGAGTTGGTGTACTGGCTGTCGACAATCTGGATGCCTTGCGCCTTCGCCACGTTCACGAACTGCTCGGCGACGCCCTGGCCGTAAGCGGTGCGATCGTCTATAACTGCTGCCGTCTTTGCCTTCAGCGTCTTCTTCGCAAACACGGCCATGGCGCCGCCGAGTTGTTCGTCGCTTGCGCCAATGCGGAAGATGTTCTTGAAGCCCTGTGTGGTCAGCGCGGGATTCGATGCAACCGGCAGCATGGGGATGCCGGCGGTGTTGAAGACGCGCGACGCGGGAATTGCGACGCCGGAATTGTACGGCCCGAGCACGGCGACCACGCCACCATCGGCAAGTTTTTGGGCTATCTGAACGCCAATCTTCGGGTCAGCCTGGTCGTCTTCCGAATCCAGTTTGAACGTTACCTTCTTTCCCGCCACCGTCACGCCCTTCTTGTTCAGATCCTCGAGCGCAAGGCGCGCGCCGTTTTCGTTGTCCTTGCCGTTGACCGCTTGCGGGCCGGTTAGCGGCGCCGAATGACCGATCGTCACCACCTCTTGCGAGTGGGCGCCCATGCTTGCCAGGGTCGCGGCGGCGACCATAAAACCTGCGACAGCCTTATTCATTTATTTCACTCCGTGCGGGACTATACTGGTCTTTATTGCAGACCAGTTAATGTATGCCACAACTGGTCATGCCCGCAACCGTTTCAAAATAAGCGGAGCTATTCTGGTTTGGCTTTTGACCACGTAGTTTGATTTAGATAAGCGAGATCGACGAATGTCAGCGGTGCACGCCGAACTGGACGGCTCGTTCCGGCCCAGACAAATCTATGAACAGGTATCGCAGAAAATTCGCGATGAGATCGCGGCCGGCCGCTTCATGCCCGAGTCGCGGCTGCCCTCGGAACGCGACCTCGCCGCGTTGTTCGGTGTAGGGCGTCCCGCCGTGCGCGAGGCGATCGGCGCGTTGCAGAACGAAGGGCTGGTCGTCACCAAACGGAACTCGGGCACGTTCGTGTGCGGTGACGCGTTCGCCCGCCTGTCGAACGGAAGCGCGAACGGCACGGAAACCGCCGACTTCAGCCCGAGCTCCACGCTCGACGTACGGATGGTTCTGGAGCCGGCCATCGCGCGCCGTGCCGCCGTTCGTGGCCAGCGCGACAGCCTCGCCGAACATTATCTCGATCAGATGGAGAGCGTCTACGACATCGACGATCCCGCGCAGCGCGCGTTATGGAACAGCAGCGACCGGTTGTTCCACCGGCAGCTTGCCGTGATGACGGGCGACGCGTTGATGGTCAAGATCGCCGATGAAGTCGCGAGCTCAATGGACCAGCCGTTGTGGAAACGCCTGAAGGACGAAGGCATCTACGACGCAGGCCGCATACGGCTGTATGTGGCCGAACATCGGCTGATCTATGAGGCGGTGATCCAGGGCGACGCCGATGCCGCCGCGTTCTATGTCGAGCAGCATATCAAGCGTGTGGAGCGTGACATCGCGCCGAAGTGAGTGCGTGAGATCAACCGGGATTCTTCAGCACCAACCGCGCCTCGGGGCCGCCATCTGGTGCGCCTCGTAGCGTGCTCATCCCTTGGGACCGGTGGCTGCGAGCGCCGGAGCCTGCGCCGTGCTCGCCAGTTCGTCGCTCGACCATCCGCCCCCCAGCGCCTTGACGAGTTGTACGTTCGCGCTCAACTGCCGCGTCTGAATGTCGAGCACCCCGCGCTGGGCGTCGAGCGCGGCGGTCTGCGCCTGCACGACATCGAGATAGCCCACCGCGCCCTGCCGGTACCGGTTCAGCGCCAGATCGACGGAATGCTGCGCCGAGTTGCCGGCATCGCGTTGCTGCTCGAGCGCGGTACCAAGATCCTGAAGCAGCGAGAGATTGTCTTCGATCTGCTGGAACGCCGACAACACCACGCTGCGATAGCGCGCGCCGGCCTCGTCGGTGGCGGCTTTGGCCGTGTCGAGCTGCGCGCGTCGCAGGCCGCCATCGAAGACGTATTGCACGAGTTGCGGACCGATTGCCCAGAACAAGTTAGGCGCACTGATCAAACCGGCATACGCCGTGCTTTGGAAGCCGCCTTGCACGCTCAGCGTGATAGACGGGAAATACGCCGCCCGCGCCACGCCAATCTTTGCATTCGCCTCCGCCACGCGGCGCTCGGCTGCGGCGATATCCGGACGACGCTGCAACAATGTGGACGGCAAACCGGCGGGGATCACCGGCAACGTCATCGATGCGGTTTGCTGCGGCAAACTGAACTCGGACGCCGATGCGCCAATCAGCTCCGCAATTGCATGTTCAATCAACGCGCGTTGCGCGAGATTCTGCGACAACTGCGACTTCGCCGAGGACAACTGCGTCTGCGCACGCGACACGTCGAGCCCGGAAACGATCCCGCCGCCATGCAGTGTTTGGGTAAGCTGCAGCGCGCGCGCGTACGCCTTGACGGTGTCGTTCAGCAGTTGCGTCTGCTGGTCGAGACCGCGCAGCCGAATGTAGCTGTCGGCGAGCTGGATCTGCAGGCTCAATTGCACAGAGGCCAGATCGGCCTTCGATGCCTGCGCTTCATCCTTGCCGGCCTGCACCGAGTCGCGCACGCGGCCCCATAAGTCGAGGTCGTAATCGATCTCTCCGCTCAACGTGGCTGAGTTGTAGTCGTTGGGACCGCCAACGCGCAATGGCCGCCGGTATGACTGGCGGTCGCGGTCCGGGACCGCGCTCGCCGTGACCTTCGGGAACAGACCGGCCGAAACCTGGTCCACGAACGCCTGCGCCTGCCTGTAATGCGCGAGCGCCGCAGCAAGATCCGTATTGTTCGCGAACAGGCGTTGTTCGAGGTCGTCGAGTCCGGCGTCGTTGTAGTTTTTCCACCAGCCGCTTCGGTCCAGTTGATCGGCCGGTTGCGCGCTGATCCAGGGCCCGGTCGTCTTGTATTGCGTGACGACCGGCGTAGGCGGCACGTGATAATCCGGCGCCAGAGAGCAACCGGCGAGGATGCTCACGGCAGCAGCCAGTGCCGGAACGCGTAACGCAAGCGTCCTAGCCATTTGCGGACACCTTCTTGGCGGTGCTGGCGACTTGCACACGATCGCCATCCACGAGACCGTCAGGCGGTGTATCGATCACGCGATCCGTTGCAACGAGTCCCGAACCGATCTCCACTGAATCGCCGAAATCGCGGTTGATGGTCACCTTCTTGAACACGACCTCCCCGTTCGCGCCGAGCGTGGCGACCATCAGGCCGCGGGCGTCGAAGACGAGCGAACTGGCGGGCACACGTACCGCGTTTTGTTGCACGGGCAGCTTGAATTGCAGGCTTGCGAAGCCGCCGGGAAGGAGCTTGCCGTCGGTGTTATCGACGAGTAGTTGAACCAGCGTCGTGCCGGAAGCCACGTTGACCGAATCCGCCGATGCAATCACGCGGGCCGTGAAATGCTGGCCCGGATACTCCGGCACGGTGAGCGTTGCGGTGGTGCCACTGCGGACGTCGGGCGCGTAGCTCTGCGGCACCTGCACATACACCCGCAGTTTCTTGACGTCGGACACCACGAACAGCTCCTGCCCGATACCGCCGCTGCCCGCGTTGATCAGCGCGCCCACGTCCGTATCGCGGGCGGTGACGACGCCGTCGAACGGCGCGACGATCCGCTCGAAACCCTTGGTTGCGAGCAAGCGGTCCACGTTGGCCTGCGCAGCCGCAACCGTGGCTTTCTTCGCGGTGTAGTCGCCGGTGCGCTCATCGACTTCCTGTTGCGCGACCGAGTCCGAACCAAGCAGCGCCTGCCAGCGTTTCGCGGTCGTTCCGGCAAGCGCCGAATTCGCCTGGGCGCTTGCAAGGTCGGCACGCGCCTGAAGCAACTGCTGATCGAGCTCGGGCGACTCGATGACCGCAAGCAGTTGCCCGGCCTTGACCGGCGCGCCGATATCCACACTCCAAGACTTCAGATAACCGCTCACGCGCGCAAACAGCGGTGCACGGGAATACGCCTCGAGATGCGAAGGCAGATCGAGCGTCGGCCCGTTCGAGGCACTGACCGGATGAATCACCGTCACGGTCGGGACCGTTTGCGCGGCGGTCCAGGTCTTGAGGTTACGGGCATCGACGGCACGCAGCGTGACGCCGGCGGCGACAACGATCAACGCGATCGCAACCCCCACTACGGCGATCACGACAAGTCGTCGGCGCGGCACGGGCGGAGTATTGATAACAGGTTCAGACGACATGAGCAGGACCTCCCGTGACGGGTGTCGGGGCAATCGCGCGGCCAGGGCGCGAGTGAATGATGCAGAAGATCACCGGGACGAGAAGCAGCGACGCGGTGGTGGCGAAAATCAGGCCGCCGATCACGGCGCGGCCAAGCGGTGCATTCTGTTCGCCGCCCTCGCCCAGCGCGAGCGCCATCGGCGCCATGCCGATGATCATGGAGAGCGCGGTCATCAGCACCGGCCGGAAGCGGGTGAACCCTGCTTCGAGCGCCGCCTTGAACGGGTCGCCGTGCTCGGCAAGACGCTCGCGGCAGAAGCTGATGACAAGAATGGAGTTCGCGGTCGCCACGCCCATGCACATGATCGCGCCGGTCAGCGCCGGCACGGACAGCGTGGTGTGCGTTGCAAACAGCATCCAGACGATGCCCGCGAGCGCGGCGGGCAACGCGGTGACGATCACGAACGGATCGGCCCACGACTGGAAGTTGACCACGACAATCAGATAGATCAGCACGACCGCGCCCAGCAGCCCGAACAGCATGCCGGCAAACGCGCTGTTCATGGTCTGCACCTGGCCGAGCAAGGCCACCGAAGAACCCTTAGGCAGCGTATCCGCATTGTCCTGCACGACGCGTTGAATATCCGCCGCAACCGCGCCGAGATCGCGGTCCTGCGTGGTCGCGAAGATCTCGACCATCGGCTGGATGTTGTACTGGCTCACGACCGCGTTGGTGTTCGTGCGCTGCACGGTCGCCAAGCCGCCGAGGATCTGGCCGCTGCTTTGCAGGCTCGATGTGATCGGCAGGTTCTGCAGCGACGCGAGCGAATCAAGGCTGTATTGCGGTGTCTGCATCACGATCGGGTATGACACGCCGTTCGCGTTATTCAGCCAGAACGTCGGCGCAACCTGGCTCGATCCCGCGAGATTCACCACCAGGCTGTTCGTCACATCGCGTTCGTTGATGCCGAGAAGCTGCGCACGCGTGCGGTCCACGTCGACGTTGAAGGTCGGCGAATTTTGCGCTTGCTGGATGCGCGCATCGACGACGCCTGGAATCCGGCGGATCTCGCGCAGCAGGCGGTTCGCGTAGGCGAAGTTGGCAGGCAGATTGTTGCCGCGAACCTGCAAGTCGACCGGCGCGGGCGCGCCGAAGTTCAGGATCTGGCTGATGATGTCCGCGGGCGGAAACGAGAACGTCACACCGGGATAAAGCCGCGGCAGTTTCTCGCGCATCTGCCTCACGTAGTCATCGGTTGGATGATGGTTTTCGTTCAGCGCAATCTGGATGTCGCCATCTTGCGAGCCGATGGTCCCCGTATTGTTGTACGCGAGATTAATACCGCTCACTGGCAGGCCGATGTTATCGACCACCGTGCTGAGTTCGTTCGGCGGAATGATCTGCCGGATCGATGCCTCCACATCCGAGAAGATCTGCGCGGTCTTCTCGACACGCACGCCAACTGGCGCACGCACGTGCAACAGGATCTGCCCCGCGTCCACCGCCGGGAAAAAGTTGCGGCCCAGCAAAGGCACGAGCGCGAACGAAACCAGCACGAAGCCGAGAAAGCAACTCACGAACGGCGCGCGATGGTTCAGCGCCAGTTCGAGCAGGCTGTGATACCCCGCGCGCACCTTCTCGAAGCGGCGCTCGAAACCTTGCTGGAAGCGTCCCAAAGGTCCCGGCCGCTTCTTCTCATGCGCGTCTTCGCTGAGATCGTGCGGATGCAGCAAATACTTCGCCATCGTGGGAACGAGCGTGCGCGACAAGATGAACGACGAGATCATCGCGAAGATCACGGCCTCGGCCATGGGCACGAAGAGAAAGCGCGCAACGCCGTTCAGGAAGAACATCGGCACGAACACAATACAAATGCACAAGAGCGCAACGAACGCCGGCGTGACGATTTGCGCGGCGCCATCGAGAATGGCCTCTTCAACCTGCTTGCCCTGCTCCAGGTGCCAGTTGATATTTTCGATGGTCACCGTCGCGTCGTCGACCAGAATCCCCACCGCGAGCGCGAGTCCGCCCAGCGTCATGATGTTGAGCGTCTCGCCGAGCGCCGACAAGGTCGCGATGGAACCGAGAATCGCAAGCGGGATCGAGGTCGCGATGATCACCGTCGAACGCCAGCTTCCGAGGAACAGCAGGATCATCAGGCTGGTAAGCGCCGCCGCAATCACGCCTTCGCGCGCCACACCGCTGATGGCCGCACGCACGAACAACGACTGGTCGCCGATCGGCGCGATTTGCAGCGCGTCGGGCAAGGAAGGTTTTGCATCGATCACATGCTGCTTGATCCCGTCGATGATCCCTAGTGTGGATACGGAGCCGTTCTTCAGGATCGACATCAGCACCGAGCGCTTGCCGTCCACGTGCACGATGTTCGTCTGCGGCGGGCTGCCGTCGCGCACGTTGGCGACGTCGTGGATATAGACAGTCGTGCCGTTCACCGCCTTGATCGGCAGGTCGCCGAGCGCCTTGATTGCGGACGGTGCATTGTTGAGCTGCAGCGTGTATTCGTGATCGCCGATCTTTTCCGTGCCGATAGGCGTCAGCAGATTCTGGCTTGCAAGCGCATTCGCGACGTCCTGCGCGGACAGACCGCGTGCTTGCAGGGCCGCCGGATTGATGTCGATCTGCACCTGACGGGTCTTGCCGCCAAACGGGTACGGTATCGAAGCGCCTGCAACGGTGACCAGCGCCGGACGCAATTGATTCAGCCCGAGGTCGCCCAGGTTTTGTTCAGAGAGTCCCTTGCCCGACAGCGCAAGCTGGATGATCGGTACCGTCGATGCGTTGTAGTTCAGGATCAAAGGCGGCGTGGTGCCCGGCGGCAGTTGGCGCAACTGCGTCTGCGAAACGGCGGTCACCTGCGCATTCGCATTGCTGATGTTGACACCCGGCTGGAAGAAGATCTTGATGATCCCGAAGCCATTCACCGACTCTGCTTCAATGTGCTGGATGTCGTTCACGGTCGTGGTCAGCGAGCGCTCGAACGGCGACGTGATTCGTCCAACCATTTGATCGGGCGGCAGACCCGTGTATTGCCACACGACGCTGATGACGGGAATGCGGATATCGGGAAAGATATCGGTTGGTGTGCGCAACGCCGAAAGCGGTCCGATGATCAGGATAAGGATCGCCAGGACGACAAACGTATAGGGCCGCCGCAGAGCGATACGTACTAGGGCAAGCATGAGAATTCCAGGACTTGGGGTTGCACCGGGCGCCGTGATGCCGCCTCGCGCGGCAATTGGCGCAGAGCGGCCGCATTCATTCGCGTGGCCCGGAAAGTACGCCGGGTAGGATCGTTTTCATCATGACGGCAGACGGTACGGCTACAAGCGAACCCTATTGATCGGGGTTCCAACTTGCCAAAAGTCTCGAGCACCATAAATGTCAGTCGAGCGGAGATTGTAGTTTTCGTCTGCCTTTCAAAATTCCTCCCCGAAAAGGCAAACTGAAATCAAGGCATCGTTCAAACCATTGGATTCACCAACGCCAGGACGATGCGCGAATGTACACAAACGAAAACAACTCTGCAGCGGCCAAACGCACTCACTAAAAAACTTCGTGTGTGCGCTACTTCGTTTCGGACTGAACCATATGAATCTCTCATCGATAGAAACCTCGACTGGCGGAGTGTACATAGTCAGAACAATGCGAAGCTGGCAGTTTTGCCATTTTCGAATCGGGCTGATCAGGGATCGCCTTTCGCCGGGAACCGCTTCTAATGGCGCTTGGCAGCGATCAACCTTAGACGGAAATTGATGGATATTTCGGTATCCAAATTACATGGATCTGCAGCGAACTCCAAACGTTCGACTCGATACGTTGAAGGCCCGAACAATAACGATGCGCCTACTCGATCGTGTGATTGGGAGTCCACATAACGCAGCGGATGACGTTGTTCGTCGACATCCAAGCCCGAAAAGCGGCGCGCACAAAGAGCATTTAGAATAATTGCCCAATGAATTACATTAACATTACGATAAAAGAGAAAAGCGCTTGACCAGTGAATTGCTTGCCGGAATACCGGATCTTGACCTGCATTCACGGACGGTCTATACCAGACACTCATGCTTTTCCTTTGAAGCTACGCGGCTGCCATTCACACCTTTAGTGATGCCTCAGGGAACGCTGTCAGGAATTGATGCACTGCGAGGAAGCAATGAACAAGACCTCCCGTTCATGCAGCGCTTCTCCGCGCCGACCGCCAAAGCTCGCGGACGCTCCCTCGCACAAAGCACACCGATCATGCTTGCGTCTCTATGGCATCGTTTAGCGCGAGCATCGCACGCGGGCACGGCATGTTTCGTATCGCACATCACTTTTTGTCCGTAGTTGCAGTCACTAAAAACGAAGCAACATCCCAGGAGACAAACAGATGAACGCAGCGCTCAAGCTTATGCCTGTTGCCGTTGGCGCGATGCTCGCCGCCCTGCCATGCGCCCAGGCGGCGCAGGACAACGTCAATACGCTTTCTAACTTCCAGCAAACGGGTAACACCACGCCCGCCGAAACCGTGCCGCAGGCCGGCCAGCGCGCCGACGCGCTGCGTGAAAATCTCAAGTCGATCAAACTGCCGCCGGGCTTCAAGATCGAGTTGTATGCGGTCGTGCCGGACGCGCGCCACATGGCGATCGAACCATCGACGGGCGTTGTCTTCGTCGGCACGCGCAAGGCGCGCGTATGGCAAGTGACCGACCGCACCAAGCGCCGGGTTGCGGACGATGTCGTCGCCTTTGCAAGTTCGGTGACGTTCAAGGTTCCCAACGGCGTATGTTTTTCGCCTGACGGTGTTCTTTACGTCATCGAGCAAAATCGTGTGCTTGCGTTTCCTGCAGCGCAATTCTTCGGAGAAGGCGGCAGCGATGTCGCGGCGGCCGTCGTCGTGCCGCAGGGCAAGCTGATTCCGACGCAGTTCGAAAGCTTCAATCATGGCGCGCGTGTGTGCCGCATCGGACCGGACAAGAAGTTGTATATCGCGCTGGGGCAACCCTGGAACGTGCCGCCAAAGGACAAGCTCGCCGAGCTCGACAAGAACGGTCTCGCGGGCATTATCCGCATGGATCAGGATGGCAAGAACCGCGAGATCTATGCACATGGCATACGCAATTCCGTGGGTCTCGACTTCAATCCGAAGGACAAGACGCTGTGGTTTACCGACAACCAGGTCGATGGCATGGGCGACGACATTCCGCCCGGCGAACTCAATCGCGCGACGAAAGCGGGCGAGAACTTCGGCTTCCCTTGGTATGGCGGCGGCAAGGTCCGCACAGTCGAATACAAGGACGCAACGCCACCTGCCGGCGTGGTGTTCCCGCAAGTCGAAATGGTGGCGCACGCGGCCGACCTCGGCATGTCGTTCTACACCGGCAAGATGTTCCCGGCAAAGTACCAGGGTGGGATATTCGATGCCCAGCACGGCTCGTGGAATCGCACGACGCCGATCGGCGCGCGCATCATGTTCACGCCGGTCAAGGATGACGGCACGGCTGGCGAGGCAGAGGTATTTGCTGAAGGCTGGCTCACGCCAACGGGCGAGTATATGGGCCGTCCGGTTGACGTGCAGCAGTTGCAGGACGGCTCGCTGCTCGTCTCCGATGACTTCGCCGGCGCAATCTATCGCATCTCTTACACGGGCGGAAAATGAAGAAATCATCGACGATGATGACGGCGGCGCTAGTCGCGGCCGCCGTGTGGTCCGCGCATGCGGCGCTCGCCGCCGACGTGCAGGCTGGACGCGCCAAAGCCCTGCAATGCCAGGCATGTCACGGCATTGACGGCCTCGCGAAGATTCCGGACGCACCCAATCTCGCCGGACAAACCGAAGAGTATCTGGTCAAGGCGCTGAACGATTTCAAATCCGGCGCGCGCCAGAACGAGATGATGACGATGATGGCCAAGCCGCTATCCGATACCGATATCGCGAATCTTGCCGCGTACTATCACAGTCTTCGGCCGTGATGGAAACGGGCGGCTTATGCTTCTGCATCAAGCCGAAGCCGCCCCGCTTTTTCTCAGGCCAGCGGCGCATTCCGTTCAGCACCATCGAACAGCCGCGCCACTTCATCGAGCCCGCGCAACTCCCAGTCCGGTGCTTGCCCCATCTCATCAAAGGTCCCGCCGCCGCGATTGATCCAGCACGTCGGGAAACCGAAATATCGCGCACCGGTTGCATCCCACGCATTCGACGACACAAAAAGAATCGATCCGCGCGCAAGTCCAAAAACCCGCTCGGCCAATGCGTACGCTTGATCATGCGGTTTAAAGATCCGAACCGGATCGACGCTGATCAGATGATCGAATTCATCGCGAAGACCGCCGTTACCCACCACGGCGCCGATGGAATGCGGCGAACCATTTGACAGCACCGCCAGTTTCAACCCGCGCGCCCTCAGTTCGCGCAGCGCCGCAGGCACTTCCGGAAACGATTGCAAACGCAGATAAGCATCACAAAGCGTGCTGCAAGCCGGTTCATCGAGATCAAGCCGTAGATGTTTGCAGGTATAGCGCAGTGCATCTCCCGTTGCCTGTTCGAAGGTCACGTAGCGGTTCATCAGGCTGCGCAACCACGTGTATTCGAGTTGTTTTTGCCTCCACACCGTACTGACTTCGCGTCCCCGTCCCGGAAAGCGTTTTTCGCACTGGTCGATGACCGAATGAACATCGAACAGGGTTCCATAAAGATCGAATGCGATCGCCTTGATATGGTTCATCTCACGCTCCTCAATACATGGTCGCAACACGCCGATACAAGCTCAAGACTCTAAAGTCCGCCGCTCTCCTGATCCTTGAGACGCTTGCGGTGTGCGGCAACCTTCGCGCGGTTGCCGCAGGCAGCCATGCTGCACCATCGGCGAGCGTGACCGCGAGTGTGATCTGCGAACATCAGCGTGCACGTCGGACCCTCGCACGCTTTCACGTACGTGAAGTCCTCCTCGCAGACGAGCTTCGCGAGCGCTTCGGCTATTGGCATAAGCAGTGATTCTGGTGAATCCCAACGTCGAACCGCCTGAAGTTCGAGACGCGCGACGCCATTCAATGAACGTTTGACGATCTCCTGATGCTGCTGGTCACGCTCGAGTATCTGGTTCAAGGGTCCAAGTTCACGAAGGTCCTTTGGCGCCAACGGCCGTCCCTTCCTCTTCCGCGTAAATCCCCTGAACCATTCCCGCAGTTCGCGTGCTTTCGCCGCCAGGTCGTCGAGTTCGGCCGCAGTGGAACGGCTTCTGATCGCTTCGATTGCAGCGGATGGCGCAAGCCCCGCCTGCGTCAGCCACGACAACAGGCCCTCGCCATTGGGTATCCAGTCAACTTGTTCATCTACGGGCGTTGCGACCGAGTTGAGGAAATCAAGGCCGGGCGCGTCGGCCACGAACATCGCGGGTATTTGGCGGTAATCCATCTTTTACGGCGATCCGAAATAACGATAATGGAATCGTAACCACTAAAACTCTACTTGACAAGTTACATCGTCAGTGTAACCTTTAAATAGGCAATGAGACGGTTACATATAAGCACCTCGTTAATCAAAGCCGCAGGCGTGTATCTACGTCACTTTATCTTCGGAGGATCAAGACATGTCGGCTGGAAATGTAAGTGCGGGGCTCGTACACGGCGCGTGGGCAGACGGATCGAGTTGGAGCAAGGTCATCGAAAGGCTGAAGGCACAAGGTATCAATGCGATCGCGGCGCCCCTGCCGCTGAGTTCGTTGCAAGACGACGTGGCAGCGCTCGGAAGAACACTGGAACGCGTGGATGGTCCAGTGGTTCTCGCGGGGCATGCGTACGCCGGCGCGGTGATCGGATCGGCGCGGGCCGAGAATGTCAGGGCCTTGGTCTACGTGGCCGCGTTGGCGCCCGATGAAGGCGAAACCGTCGGCGACGTATTCAATCGCGGCAAACCGCATCCGCTAGCGCCCACACTATCGCCGGACAAGCATGGCCTGATCTGGTTGCCCAAGAAAGCCTTTGCGGACGCGTTCGCGCAGCATGCGAGTTCGCAAGAGCTGACCGTGCTGGAAGCGGTTCAGCGCCCTGTTTCCGTTTCGTGTATCGGGGTGGCAGTGGGACGTCCTCTCTGGAAGGACCGGCCGAGCTGGTTCCTGATTGCTGATGAAGACCGGATGATCATTCGCGAAAACCAGCAATTCATGGCACAGCGCATGAACGCGCTCGTGCGTTCATATCCCGTCGATCACACGCCGATGATTACGTCGCCGGATGCCGTGACCAGCGTGATCATCGAAGCGGCTCGCGCAGTTGCCGCTCAATAACTTCGGAAGAAAGAACTCATGTCTGCCACTACCTATCGCTCTGCTGACGTTGACGGCTTCAAGGTGTTTTATCGTGAAGCGGGTCAACCCGGCGCGCCAAAGTTATTGCTCCTGCACGGCTTTCCAAGCTCGGGCCACATGTTTCGCGACCTGATTCCGAGGCTCGCCGACCGCTTCCATATCATCGCGCCGGATCTGCCTGGCTTCGGGCAATCGGATATGCCAGGCCGCGAAGCATTTACGTACACGTTCGAGAACATCGCCAAGGTCATTGGACGGTTTACCGAAGTTGTCGGTTTCGATCGCTTTGCAATCTATGTTTTCGACTACGGCGCGCCAACGGGATTTCGTCTGGCGCTCAGTCATCCTGAACGAATTACCGCGATCATCTCGCAGAACGGCAACGCGTACGAAGAAGGTTTGAGCGATGGCTGGAATCCCATTCGCGCCTATTGGGAGGATGCGTCGAGTGCGAATCGCGAAGCGCTGCGTGCAATGCTCACGCACGACACGACCTTCTGGCAATACACGCACGGTGTCCCGGACACCACGCTCGTGTCGCCGGACGGCTATTCGCTCGACGACTTCTATTTGAGCCGTCCCGGCGCGGATGAAATTCAGCTCGACCTGTTCGGCGATTATAAAAGCAATGTCGCGTTGTACCCGTCGTTCCAGGAATATTTCCGGACCCATCGTCCACCCTTTCTCGCGGTGTGGGGAAAGAACGATCCGTTCTTCTTGCCACCGGGCGCCGAGGCCTTCAAGCGCGACATTCCCGATGCGGTCGTACGTTTCTTCGATACCGGGCATTTCGCGCTTGAAACGCATGCCCCGGAAATCGCTTCGGCCATCGCCGAATTTCTGACTCACAAATCCTGAGGAGACGCGAAATGTCCACGAAGGTAGCTATCGTCACGGGAGCGAGTCAGGGCATCGGCCGCTCGACCGCCATCCGGTTGGCGCGTGATTTTTCGTCGATCGTGCTTGTCGCGCGCAATCGCGAGAAGCTCGACCAGACAGCAGACGACGTGAAGAAAGCTGGCGCACGAGCGCTGGTCATCGATGCCGATTTATCTCACCCGGAAGTGGCGCAGGACGTCGTCGACAAGACGCTGTCAGCGTTCGGGCAGATCGACGCGCTGCTCAACATTGCGGGCGCCGTACCGCAGATCGATCTCTTCGATATGACCGACGACCAATGGGAACGCGGCCTCGCACTGAAGCTGCACGGCGCCCGGCGATTGACGGTCGCCGCATGGCCAGCGCTCAAGAAAACATCGGGGTCCGTGGTGCTGATGTCGGGCAACTCCGCGCTCTTCCCCAAGGCCCCGTATGCGGCGGTCGGCACGATCAACGCGGCGATCGTGGCGCTGGCAAAGGCGTTTTCGGACCGTGGCATTGCCGACGGCGTACAGGTCAACAGCGTGCTGCCTGGCCCGGTCATGACCGGCCGCCGCCAATCCTACCTTGAGCACTGGGCGCCGCTTCACGACATGACGGTTGAAGAAGCAACGGCGAGATTTCCTGCGGAAGCGCAGATCGCGCGGTTTGGCACGCCCGAGGAGATAGCGGAGCTGATGGCATTCATTGTGTCGCCGGCGGCGCACTGGATGACAGGATCGACGCTGAGGATGGACGGCGGAGAGGTCAAGTCGATTTGATTTCTCTTGAGAGAGATGCGTACGCGGGTGGTTTCGTTCAGTAACATTCGAGGGGACGCATCACCTTCCCGAGTAGATGTTCAAAGCACCCGTACGATGACACGCCTGCTACACCGGCAAACCAGCTCAGGAGAAGATCCGTTTCCTTCCATTGTCGTTTCGAGCAGCGACGATCCTTATGGCAGCGAGAATCATGCGCGGGCGTGCGCGGCTGCTTGGGGCAGCGAATGGATCGATGCCGGCGCACGCGGACATCTCAACGCCCAGAGCGGTCTGGGCGATTGGGCCGACGAATTGAAGCTCGTGGAGAAGCTTCAGGCTCGCTGACAGCAGGCGAAGTTACGCAGGCCATTCAAAAACCAGGTCAGCGCGCGCACGCGTCAACTCGATGAGCGCCGCGTTGACCTCGTCAGTTTGCTGCACCCATGTCTTGGCAGCGTCTTCATCGCGGCCGAATCGTATGTGGCGTGCAACGAGCCGCTGCACACGCAGTTTCGGGTCGACATCGACGTACCAGGCTTCGTCGAGCAACGATCTAACCGCGTTCCAATGGCCGCGCTGCAGCAGCAGGTAATTGCCTTCCGTGATCACGAGCGGAATGTCGGCCATCACCGGAATGGCGCTCGCAATCGGCTCCTCGATCTCGCGGCGAAACGTCGGGGCGTAGATGATCTCCCCTTCACGCTGCGCGCGAATCCGGCTTAGCAACGCAACGAAACCGGCGCTGTCGAAGGTATCTTCCGCACCCTTGCGCGAAGCGCGTCCAAGACGTTCGAGCTCCACATTCGCAAGGTGAAAGCCGTCCATTGGCACGACTACGGCGCGGCCCGGGAATGCATCGAGAATGGCCTGCGCAAGCGTCGATTTACCCGCGCCGGGCGCACCCGCCAGCCCGAGAATGCTGCGCTGACCGCTTGCAACAAGCTGCTGCAGCCGATCCATATAACGGTCTTCGATCATCGACTCCATCCAAGAGTAGTGCAATAAAAGTAGTGCGATACACGCTTTCGTTAATGGTGCGCCTTCGCCTTGGCGGCCGCGTTGATACCGCCGGCCATGAACGCCCGCGCGTGCGTTGCGAGGTCCATGCTGTCTTCCCACAGGTTGCGCCAGATCGCCAGCGCGTTCGATAACTGCTCGTTCACGACCGTTGATGAAAAGCTCTCGAAGGTCACGACGCCCTTGTAATCGATCATGGCGAGCGCGTGGAAAAACTGCGCGAAGTCGATAGTACCCGAGCCCAGGTAACCACGATTGCTTTCGCCGATATGAACATAGCCCAGGCGCTTGCCGCATGCCAGCACCGGCTGCATGAAGTCCGATTCCTCGATGTTCATGTGATAGGTATCGAGGTGCACGACCACGTTGGGGGCATCGACTTCGTCGAGCATGTCGAGCGCTTGCGACGCCGTGTTCAGCAGGTTGCTTTCATAGCGGTTCACGACCTCCAGGCCGAGCGTCACGCCTTTCTTCAACGCGAAATCTGCAATACGCTTGAGCGAATCGACCGCGTGACGCCGGCCTTGCGGCGTGATCGGCGCGGAGTACTTCGCCATCGCGCCATACAGGATGCCGCCGAAATAGTTGCCGCCGAGTTCGGCGGTGATGCTCACGCCCTCTTCCAGCAACGCGAGACCGCGCGAGACCGCTGCGGGATCGTCGCTTGAGACGTCGGCGTCGAAAGTGAGGCCGCGGGAGCAGCCGATCTCCAGGCCATGCTCCTGGAGCAGGTCACGCGTAAGCGACAGGTCCATGACCTTGGGACCATGAAGCGACAGTTCGACAAGGTCGAACCCCGCCGCCTTGGTCTGGCTGATGACCTTGCGAGTGGACTCCGGCGTGAGATCGCCGGCCCAGACCAATGCGTGAACGCCTAATTTGTTCATTTCATGACTCCTTGCATATTGACCGCGCATTGGCGGATCGAAATTCGATAAGCGCGATTCACGCGCTGTCATGAATTTGCTAAATCCATTTAGCAAATCGTCTGAAATGATGCTGAATCCATTCAGCAAATAGATCAACTCTCGGATACCCTAATAGGGCGGCCGCGCAAACCGCGTCAGCCTCTTGCTGCGAACGGAATGAACTGAAAATGGAACCTGAGATGGCCCGCACCGGCACCACACGCAAATCCACGATCTACGACATCTCCAGGGCGACCGGCACATCGGTGGCGGCGGTGAGCATGGTCCTCAACGGGACGTGGGCGCGCTATCGGATCAAGGAAGAGACGGCGAACCGCATTCTCGAAAGCGCCCAGCAACTCGGCTACAACGTGAACATGGCCGCACGCGGGCTGCGGCTGTCGCGCTCAGGTCTGGCCGGCATGATCCTCCCTCATTACCGGAACCGCTTCTTCGCGGGACTCGCCGAAACGTTCGAAGATCAGGCAAGAAGGCGCGGCTTGTGCCCGATCGTCGTGAGCACGCAGCGCGATCCGGCGGTGGAAACCAGCGTCACCGAAACACTGCTTTCGCAACGCGTCGAAGTGCTGTTCATCACGGGCGTGCGCGATCCTTCCCCGCTCAACGCGCTGTGCGCGGCGGCAGGCGTTCCGTGCGTCAACGTGGACTTGCCGGGCGCGGACGCGCCGTCCGTTGTCTCCGATAACCACGGCGGCGCCCGCGCGCTCACCGACGTGCTCATCGACAAGATGCAGGCCCGCGGAGACCTGGCCGAGGAGCTAGTGTTTCTTGGGGGTATCGAGAACGAGTACGCGACGGACAAGCGTATCGATGGTTTTCGCGAGGCATTCGCGGCACGCAATCTGGCGCCTGCAATCGATGCCGTGGAATGTTGCGGCTATAACGCATCCGATACCCGCCGCGCACTCGCCCGACGTGTCGAGCAGCTCGGCCGCCTTCCCGCGGGTTTGCTGATGAACTCGATTACGGCGTTCGAAGGGCTGGTTCAGTTTGCATCGGCGTTACCTCGGGAAGCCTGGCAGTCGTCCGTGTTCGGATGCTTCGACTGGGACCCTTTCGCGGCCCACCTTCCTTTCGATGTCACCATGATGCGCCAGGACGTCGAGGCCATCATTTCAGAGGCCTTCGCGCTGGCCGATGGCCACGACCCTGCAGCGCACCCGCTTGTTATCGTGCCGACGGGCTTTGGCCGCATGCTCGACGAGCAGGATCAGGCTATCCAGGATTCTTGCTGCGCAAAACCTCGGGTCCTCCAGGATGGTCAATGAATCTACTGCGCCGCGATCGGCACGATCGATGCAATACGCCAGCCATCCGGCGTCCTCACCGCAACTTCATAAACGAGAAAAGGCGCCGTCCTGGCCTTGTCTTCCGACACGCCCAGCGTGATTTGGGTGTTGGCGTAAAGCTGCGCCACGTCGGCCGTCAGCGGCACGATCCGGATGCTCGCGACATCCGGCTCGAACTTCCACACGCCCTTGAACGTGTCCTTGAAGTGATCGATCAGTGCCGGCTTGCCCCAAAACTGATAAGCACGCGCGACGAACACGACGGGATCAGGCTGACCGGCCGGCGCCGATGCAAACACTCCCTCGAACGCGACGATGTCATGCGCCGTCGCGGCCGCCGCCTGCCGGAGAAAGATGTCCTTGACCGCTTGCCTGTCGGTGTCGTCGAAGGTTTGGGCCGGCGTGGCGGCATGAGCGGTTACGTTGGCGGTCACACTGACGGCCGCAAAAAACAACACGACAAGCAATTCACGAAGCTTCATATGCGTGTCTCTCACTCGGCCGGCACGGCAATCACTGCCGATATTTTCCAGCCTGCGGACGTGCGGATCGCAAACTCGTTGATCAGGAAGGTGGCGGTCTTGGGCGGCTGGCCCGCAGCACCGAGCGTGACGCGCGTCGGCGCATAAATCTGCACGGTGTCGCTGTTTAGCGGAATGATGCGGATGGCGCTTTCATCGGGCGCGAGGCTCCATGTTCCGGCAAACGTCTTGCGGAAATGATCCGTGACCGCATCCCTGCCCCAGAACTTGTACGCTCGCGCCACGAACGATACGGGGTCGGGCTCGCCTGGCGCCGCCTTCGCGAACATTCCGTCCAGGGCGTCGATGTCATGCGCCGTTTCAGCGGCCGACTGGCGCAGGAACAGGTCGCGGACTGCCTTTGTATCGCTTGCGGTCACCGCGGCCGTGGCGGGCTGCGCACACGCCATGGCAGTCAGCACGGACAACGACAGCGCAGCAACGAGCGTGCGCCGCAGCCAGCCAGATTCGATTTTCATGAATATAGTCTCGTATGCTCGTATTAGGGATTTTTTGCGGCGATATAACGGGACGCTTTCGCCGCATGGTGCGTGGTTTTGATTTCCAGTCTGATCTCTTCGTGCTAACCGGCGTCGTGATCCGCACTCAGTTCCAGCTTTGCGATACGCGCCATCAACCTCCGCATTGCCAATGCGTCTTCCTTGCCAAATTCCTGCTCGAAGTGAACTTGCGCCTTCAGCCATGACGGTTTGCTCTGCGCCTCCGTCTTGACACCCAGCCGCGATAACGACACCTCCCGCTCACGCCGGTCTTCGCGCCCGACTTCAATGGTCACAAGTCCGTCACGCTCGAGCGGACGCAGGTTATGTCCCATGGTGGCGCGGTCCATCGACAACAAGTCGGCGAGCGCCGCCATGGTGATGGGACCTTTTGCAGCGAGCAGGCTGAGAATCGTATATTGCGTCGCTCGCAATCCGGTCTCCGCCATGCAGGCGTCGTAAAACCGAGTCAGACGACGCGCAGCTTTACGCAGCGCAGTGTTATTACAAATGCCGGGGTTGACTGGAAGGTTGGACACGATGAGTTCGACGAAGTGATAAACGCATTGAACGCATTATTAAGGGCATATAAGACTATTGTCAAGCGCGGCTAAGTGAATACCCGAGGATTGACTCGACATCGCAAAACTTCAATAATTAATCACATTGTGGACGCACGTCCATATTATGGACAAACTAAAAAGGTCGCCCGATGCCAGATACCGTCAATACTTACCCGGCCACCATGCCTTATCAGCTTCCGTTCCCCAAGGAAGCACAGAAGGAAGTCGTGGTGCCGTTCGCGATTCCGACCGATGAACGCGTATGGGTGCCGCAAGCCGAAAATGTATCGTTCCGTCCGCTGTGCCTCAACGCATCGCAAGGTTACTGGATGAACCTGCTGCGCGTGCGCAAGTCAGGCGTTCTGAGCCGGCATCGTCATCCGCAAGGTGTTCATGGATTCGTTTTGAAGGGACGGTGGAAGTACCTCGAACACGAATGGACCGCGACCGAAGGCAGCTACGTCTATGAGCCGCCTGGCGAGACCCATACCTTGTATGTGCCTGAAGACGTCGAAGAGATGATCACGTATTTCCAGGTCAACGGCGTGATGTTCTACTGTGATCCGTACGGTAACTACACCGGCTACGAGGACGTGTTCACCAAGATCGAGATGTGCCGCAAACACTATGCATCGGTGGGACTGGGCGAGGATTACGTGGACCAGTTCATTCGATGAACCCGCATTCTTCCTGCGCACGCTACGACTTCACCGGCCGGGTAGCGGTCGTGACGGGCGCGGCCGGAGGCATCGGCCGCGCGATCTGCAATGCATTCATCGACAACGGTGCGTCGGCGGTGAACTGGGATCGGATCGCGGGCAACGTCGATACACCAAACGCACCCGCGCATTTTCATGTCAACATCACGGACCCCGCGTCCATTGAAGCGGCGTTGGCCGCGACCATCGACCGGTATGGCCGCATCGATTACCTGGTGAACAATGCGGGCTTCGCCGGTTCCACACAGCCGCTCGATGAATGCGACCCCGACGAATGGCAACGCGTGATCGAAGTCAACCTTCTCGGCACTTATCACGTGAGCCGCATCGTGCTGCCGGGCATGCGTAAAGCGCAGAGTGGGCGTATCGTCAACGTGGCGTCGCTTGCAGGCAAGGAAGGCACGGCGAACGCATCGGCTTATAGCGCGGCAAAAGCGGGAGTCATCGCAATGACCAAGTCGCTGGGCAAGGAACTGGCGCTGACCGGGATCCTGGTGAACGGCATCGCGCCCGCAGCAGTTGACACGCCCTTGCTCAGGCAGATGGCCGCGTCTCACGTGCAGACCATGATCGATAAAAGTCCGATGGGCCGGCTCGGCGCAACACAAGAAGTGGCCGCCCTCGCATTATGGTTATGCTCGGATTCCTGCACCTTTAATACAGGCGCAACCTTCGATCTCTCCGGAGGCCGCGCGACCTACTGACCATAGGGCGAACAGGCATCACGCACCAATAAGAAAGCAGTCATTGCTCACGACAATTCCATGCAGGAGACAAGCACATGCTACAAAAATCCCCGCGCCTCAAGCGCACGCAGGTCGTTGCGGTCACGTTCCTGACCATTGCGGGTATCGTCAATTACCTGGACCGTTCAACGCTTTCCATCGCAAACCATTCAGTGAGCCAGGAGTTGCATCTCTCGGCTTCGCAAATGGGCTTGCTGTTGTCTGCATTTTCGCTGGCCTATGCGTTCGCACAGCTTCCTGTAGGCGCACTACTGGATCGATTCGGTTCGCGGGCAATGCTCGGGCTCGGCATGCTGGTATGGTCGGTCGCGCAACTCGCGGGCGGCTTCATCCAGACGCTCAATCATTTTCTTCTGGCGCGGATCGTCCTCGGGGTCTCGGAAGCGCCCTTGTTCCCGGCTGGGGCGAAGGTCGTCAACGAGTGGTTCGCCGTACATGAGCGAGGACGCCCAACCGGCACCTTTGTTGCGTCATCGACCATTGCGCCGATGATCGCCCCACCGCTCCTGACGGTGTTGATGCTTTCGTTCGGATGGCGAACGATGTTCATCATCATGGGCGCTCTCGGCATACTGGTTTCGATCGGCTGGTATGTGCAGTATCGAAATCGCGATGAAGTCGCCCTGGACGAATCGGAGATCGCTTATCTGGAATCGGACCACAAGGTCGAACCGCGGGCAAAGGGCGTGAGCCTGGCCGAATGGGGGAACCTGTTCAAGCTGCGCAATACGTGGGGCATGGTCTTCGGTTTCATGGGCGTCATCTACATGGTGTGGCTGTATCTCACCTGGCTGCCGGGGTACCTCGAAAACGAACGTCACCTGAGCATTGCGCATACCGGCTGGCTGGTATCCATACCTTATGTTTTCGGGACCATCGGCATGGTGTCGAGCGGCTATATTGCCGACCATCTGCTCAAGCGCGGCATGGCGCCTATTCGCAGCCGCAAGTGGCCGCTTTGCATCGGGCTGGTGGGCGCCGCTGCTTTCACGGTCCCCGCTGCTTATACGCCGAGCACCACGCTTGCCATCGTCTATATCTCGTTCGCCATGTTCTTCGTGAATATGTCGAGTGGTACCGCATGGGCGCTGGTCAGCGTCGCGGCGCCGCGTCACCTGGTGGCGTCGCTTGGCAGCATGCAGAACTTCGGCGGATACCTTGGCGGATCATTCGCGCCGATCATCACCGGCATCGTGGTCGACCAGACGCATTCATTTGTCAACGCGCTCCTGATCAGCGCAGCAGTCGCCTTCGCCGCCGCGCTCGTGTATCTGTTCGTGGTGAAAGAGGTGGCGCCTGAAACGTTGCCCGCCGCAGTCGAGACACAGCCGACGTAAATTTTCATTCCCAGGATCGAACATGACTTTCAAGGACAACCTGCTCGAAGGCCAGGTGGCGCTCGTCACCGGCGGCCTGACCGGCATTGGCGCGGCCATCGCGAATCGTCTTTCGCAGTTGGGCGCGCGTGTGGTGGCGGCCGGCTTGCCGCCTGGACCAGAAACACCCGACGTATTGGATGCAGCGGTGCGCAAGGTCACGCTCGACGTGCGGTCGACCGCCAACGTCAATGCAGTGTTGAAGGAGTTCGATCGGCTCGATATCGTGGTTAACTGCGCGGGCGTGATTCGGCGCGGTGCCGAGCATGAAGTCGATGTGTTCGAGGATGTCGTCGATATCAACCTGCACGGCACCATGCGCGTCTGCTCCGGCGCGCGTGAGTTGCTCAAGGCGTCGTCGGGATGCATCGTGAATACGGCTTCTATGTTGAGCTTCTTCGGTGGCGGACTGGTTCCTGCCTATAGCGCGAGCAAGGGTGCGATTTCGCAACTGACGAAGTCGCTCGCCATTGCCTATGCTGCGGACGGCATTCGCGTGAACGCTGTCGCTCCAGGCTGGATTGCCACCCCTTTGACGCAAGCCTTGCAGGAAGACAGCGGACGCTCGCAGGCCATCCTCGAACGCACGCCCATGAAACGCTGGGGCGGCCCCGAAGAAGTCGCGCAGGTCGTGGCGTTTTTATGCTCGCCGGCGGCGTCGTTCATGACTGCGGCGATCGTGCCAGTGGACGGGGGTTATCTCGCCGCTTAGGAACCTGCGCCATGTAGCTGGGCTTCGATAGCGGCCTTGTCGATCACTGACCACACCTCCGCGATCTTCCCTTCCCGGAACTGATAGAAGACATTCTCGGCAAACGAAACCGTCCTGCCGTTCACGGGAAGGCCAAGGAATGTTCCCTTTGGCGTACACGCGAAAGCAAGGCGGCTCGCTATGAATGGCGGGTCAGCGACCAATAACTGGATGTTGAAGTGCAGGTCGGGGATTTCATCGAAGTCTCTTTCCAGCATCCCGCGATACCCGGCGAGCCCGAAACGCTTGCCGTTATGAGACGCGTCCGCATGAACGAACTGTCCGAGTTGCGGCCAGTCCTGCTTGTTCAGGCACGCAATGTAGGCCCGGTAGATGTCGGCAAGCTCGGTCTTTTCCATTTGCGATTCTCCTGATTGATTGCGAAGCTCCGGCCGCAAGCGCCGAGTATTCGCGGACAATCTTATATAAGTTCGGCATATCCGGCCCAGATCACTGCGTGCAATCACTGGTCGAAGCGAAAGCGCCTGCTTGACCCTTTGATAAGATGCGCGACACCTGCTGACCATCAACTGAAGCGCCGCTGCACGACGGTCAATGAAAATAATCCTCTCGCGCAATTTTCTCGGCCTCATATTGGGCGTCGCCGTGGTCGGGCTTGGCCTCGGCGCCACCTTGCCTCTTACGGCGCTTGCGCTGACCAACGCCGGCTATGGCACGGACATCGTCGGACTGATGACGGCCATGCAAGCGGGCGGCGGCTTGCTCGTCATACCCTTGGTCGGCCGCATCACGGGACGGTTCAGTGCACGCCAGATCATCATGGGCGCGGCGTTGAGTGTTTCAGCAGCCACCATCCTCATGCAGTTCACCACGCACCTGTCGCTATGGGCGGTGTTTCGCGTGGTGAGCGGCGCGGCGCTGATGTTGCTCTTTACCATCGGCGAAGCATGGGTAAACGAACTCGCCGACGATACCAATCGCGGCCGTCTTGTCGCTGTCTATGCCACCAATTTCACGGCGTTCCAGATGGCCGGCCCTGTGATGGTGAGCATCATTGGGGAGTGGCATGCAACGCGATTCATCGTATGCGGCGCGGTATTTATGTTCGCGCTGCCAGCCCTTGCGCTGGTGCGTGCAGGACGGCCTGCGCATGGATCGGGCGGCGGATCTGATGTGACCGGAAACAGCCGCGGTACATGGCGCCATGTCATGCCGCTGATGCCCGCCATCCTGATCGGCACGGCGTTCTTCGCGCTCTTCGATACCCTCGCCCTTTCTCTCATGCCCCTGTTCGCGATGTCGAAGGGTGTTCCCGAAAATCTGGCACTGCTGTTCGGATCGGCGGTGCTGCTGGGCGATACGCTGATGCAGTTCCCCATCGGCTGGCTGGCGGATCGTGTCGGCCGCGTGCGCGTGCATTTGGGCGCTTCGCTGGTCGTGATCGGGCTGTTGCCGTTGCTGCCTTGGGCGGTATCGAATCCGTGGTTGTGCTGGCCGCTTTTGTTTGTCATTGGGGCGGCGGCCGGGAGCATCTATACGCTGTCGCTCGTGGCTTGCGGCGAACGCTTTCGTGGTGCGGCGCTCGTGTCGGCAAGCTCGCTTGTGGGCGCGTCGTGGAGTGTTGCGAGCTTCGGTGGTCCGATCATCACCGGCGCGCTGATGCACGCCATTGCGCCCGCGGCGTTGATTGTCGTGCTGCTCGTGTGTGCGATCGCATTCCTCCTTGCGATCCTTTGGGAACAGCGTGCAGGCGATGCATTGACATTGTGATCAGGAGAAAACCGCGGCTTGCCGGTCACGCCCTGCTTTCGCCGCTTTTTTCTTTGTTGATACTCCAGCCAGCGCATCCCACAGGCCCATCATCTGATCGATGGCCCGGTCGAGTTCGTCGAAGGTCGCGCCGTCGCGCGCCTTGATGGTCATGCCCAGATAGAAAGAATCGAGCATGGCCGCTAGTGCAACTGCGTCCGTGGCCTTGGGAAGTTCCTTGTTGCGAATGGCGCGTTGCACGCAACCAAGCATGGCGCTCGAATTGAGCCTGCGTTCATCCGCCAGCGCGTCATGCAATTCCTGACTCTCTTCCGAGCACGTTGCTGTAGCCAGTACAAGCAGGCAACCCGATGGATGAGACGCGTCCGTCTGCATTTTCGCCGAGCGCCGCAACGTTAGCTCGATAGCTTTCCTGGGCGCCAAAGAAGCATCCCGCAGACTTGCGGAAACCTGCCCGAATGACGCCAGGTAACGCGCCAATACCTCACGGAACAACAGTTCTTTTGACCCGAACGCCGCATAAAAGCTGGGTGCGGAAATGTCGCCCATGGCCGACTTGAGGCTCGACAGCGAAGTGGCCTCGTAGCCATGCGTCCAGAAAAGCGTCATCGCCTGCTGAATCGCAGTCTCCTTGTCAAACATACGCGGCCGCCCGGTTCTAGCCATTCATCCCTCCTTCGATGATTTTTATACTAATCGATACATTAGTCGTTGACAAGGGTGGTCGAAGACGGATAACTTATATATCGATCGATACATAACTTATGAATCAGGGTCCCATGAGCAATGACACAGCAACACGAGTGCCCGAATACGACGCGGGCCTGTCGAAGCCTTTTCCGTTGAGCGGCCTGCTTGCGCTGGCAATGACCGGCTTCATCTGCATCAATACGGAGACGTTGCCGGCCGGCCTGCTGCCCCAGATCGGCGAGGGCATGGGCATATCGCAATCGCTCGCGGGACAGATGGTGACGGCCTATGCGGTAGGTTCGCTGCTTGCAGCGATACCGCTGACCATTGCCACGCGCGCATGGCGTCGCCGTACCGTCCTGTTGATGACGATCGCAGGTTTTTTCATCTTTAACTCGATCACCGCGCTGTCGTCGAATTACGCGCTGACCTTGGTCGCGCGCTTTTTTGCGGGCGCCTCCGCCGGACTCGCATGGAGCCTGCTGGCCGGTTACGCGCGGCGCATGGTACCGGCCGCACAGCAAGGACGCGCGCTCGCAGTGGCAATGGTCGGTACACCCATCGCACTTTCGCTCGGTGTGCCGCTCGGTACCTGGCTCGGAACGCTGGTCGGATGGCGCGCGGCGTTCGGCGTCATGTCGTTTCTGACATTGATCCTGGTCGCGTGGGTATGCTCCAGCGTGCCCGACTTTCCAGGTCAATCCGGCACGCGACAAAAACCGTTGCGCGAGGTACTCACCACGCCGGGCGTGCGCCCAGTATTGGGTGTTGTGCTGGCGTGGATGCTGGCGCACAACATCCTGTACACCTATGTCGCGCCCTTCGTGGCGGTCGCGGGTCTGGGCAAACAGGTCGACATCGTCTTGCTGCTGTTCGGCGCGGCGGCGCTCGCGGGAATCTGGATCACGGGACGTCTGGTCGATGGAAAACTTCGCGCCGCCGTCCTTGCAAGCCTCGGCGCGTTCGCGCTGACCACTGTTGCCTTCGGCCTGGCGGGTACGTCGGCGAGCGTGGTGTGCGCCGGCATGGTGGCGTGGGGTTTGACATTCGGAGGCGCCGCCACGCTGCTTCAAACCGCGCTTGCGGACTCGGCGGGCGACGGCGCGGACGTTGCGCTTTCAATGAACGTGGTGGTCTGGAACAGCGCCATTGCGGGAGGCGGCATGCTGGGCGGCGTGCTCCTCACAGCGTGGGGGGTCAGGGCATTTCCGTGGGCAATGCTCGCCCTGATCATGATCGGCCTTTCGACCGCCTGGGCGGCGCGCTCACATGGCTTCCCGGCGGGACACCGCTCATCGAACGCACGGGTCGGCGGTCACTGACGAATGCGGGCTGCTACGCCACATAGAATGCAGCGGCCACGCCTTCCATTTTCAGCGCTTGCTCCTTCAGCGATGCGCTCGCAGCAGCCGCTTCCTCCACCAGCGCCGCGTTCTGTTGCGTCACACGATCGAGTTACGCGATCGCCACGTTGATCTGTTCGATGCCATCGCCCTGTTGTGCCGAAGCGCCCGCGAGTTCGTTGATGATGACATCCATGCCGCGGATGGAAGCAATGTCGCTCTGGATCGCGGCATCGGCTTCACGAAAGAGCGGCACGCACTTGGTGCATTGAAGATTGAGCAATCGAGGGGCGGATGCTGTGCTGGACGCATTTCCGCTATCCATGGAAAACGCGAGGCCCGAGATGTCGGAAGCCTCGCGTTCTCTCATGCACTTGATTACTACTTGCCGCTTACTTGATCAGGCTCAGATAGTTGCCGCTCGGGTAAGCAGTGTTCAACCACGTCGACAACCGATTCACCTGGGTCTTGTCGATCCCGTCAGCCTGCATCTGCGGAATCTGGTTCCACGTCCACGTCGGGAAGTTCTCGACGGTTCCGCCCGACACCGTCCCGTGAACATAGTCGATCGCGCACAGGCTTCGCATGCTCCAGAAGCAGGTGGTCTCGCCGGATACCGCATTGGCCTGACCTTCACGCTGCCACGAATTGATGTTGAAGCTGGTCGTGGTGTCCATCCAGTTCGACAGGAACGCGTTCACGACCGCCTGCTCCGTCGCAGGACTCGTGCCTTTCCAGACGCCTGTCTGCCCGCCGTTCCAGACGTCCAGCGGACTGCTGTCGCGAATGGTCCAGCCGCGTTGGACATCGGTCACGCCCACACCGTTATCCATTTCCTGCGCGCCCTTCAGCACGTAGAGGAAGTTGCGGATCGGCTCCGGTCTGCCACTGGCCTGATACAGGTTGTTGAGCAGCCCGTATGCATATTGCCAGTCGGTCGGCATGTGGACGTTATGCGCGCCCGAGCCCGGGTTCAACAGGATCTGCAGGTAATACCACTGGTTGGCCTTCACGTAGTGCGCCACGGGGCTGCCGAACATGCTGTTGTCGGCAGGGAAACCCTGGATATGCGGCGACACGTTGAAGACGAAGCGCCAGTATCCGCACCAGCCACGCGTCTCGGCCTTGGGCGCTTTTTCCTCGTTCACCCAGGCAGCGGGGCAGTTTGTTTCCAGCGAAAAGTCCTGGGCAAGCTCCCACGACTTCATCAGTTGCCACTGCGCCGTACCGTACAGGTTCTTCTGCTGCGGGATTGTGTAGCTGCCGCTCACGCCTTCGTTGGGCGGCGCAAACCGTTCGCCGAATTCCACGCCCCAGTAATAGAGGTCGTTGAAGATGTCGCCGGTTTTGCCTTGCGCGTAGCTGGTGCCGCCATTGGCGAGCTGGGCCCGCATGTTGTAGGTCGCCGTGCCCGTGCCTTCGCCCGCGTATTCCTTGTTCAGATTGCTGTTCGTGAAGTAATCACCCCACGCGTCTTTCGGATGAATGCGGGGAACCCAGTGATTCCAGTCGGGCAGTTGGAAGCCGATTGGGATTTCGCGGATATTGATATGCCCCTTCGTCGATATCGCTGCTTTATTGACGCCGCTCGGGAAAATCGCGGCAAGCGTATCCAGATCATTTTCCGATACAGCATCAATACCGGCGCCGCATGTCCAGTCGCTTACCGGCGCGCTATCCAGACCGGGACCCGGCTGATACGGCGGATTCCATGGACGGCACTTCGGACCCGGCGTGGGATATTGGCTGGCGAGGCTTCTGATATAGCTGGCGATCTGCAAGCCCTGGTTTGCGCTCAGGCCGTGATACTGGCTTCGAATGACAATCGAGTTATTCGAGTAGTTGAACTTGAACAGGTCGCTTCCGCTCGCGCTGTGGCAGTCCATGCAATGCGCCTTGATCTGCTGCCCGGCATTGATGGGTGAATCGGTCAAGGCAGCGTTTTTCCACAGGGCCGCGCCCGCGCTGATATCTGCAATGCCTGGAAGCGGTGCGGTCCACTGGGTTGGATCGTCCTGTGCGAAGTTGCTGTCGGCTATCAGTGCATTGCCTGACCCATCGAGCAAATTGAACGACAGCACCCGATACCCCGAGCTCACGCCATCAGTGGTATTGAACCGGAAGTTGATGACGTTACTGCCGTTGATCGCACCCGTTATGGGGACGTTCAGGCTGATCGTGTCGTAACCGCCGCCAATACCGCCGTACGATTTTGCGTTCCCGAGCACTGTAACGTTTGCGTTCGCGAGGTCGATCCAGTTGCCGCTATTGACTTGAACTGAACCCTTGGCATCGTACGAAAGATTGTTCACGCGCATGGTCAGGGTCTTCGCCAACGCCCCGGCGGGAATGGACAAGGTGGCCGCAATGATCTTTCCGCTGCCCGCGCTCATGACTTCCAGCGGCATGATCACGGCGCCGGACGAGGTGGTGCCGGCATTGGAAGGCGGCTCTGCCGGAACTATTGGCGGCGGCGAACTGCTGACGATTGTCGAGCTACTCGCGGGAGAAGATGCACCAGCCGATGTGCTCTGCGGCACCACTGAACCACCGCCAGCCGACGCAGACGCCGAAGCCGCCGACGCTCCTGCAGCACTGCTGCCAGACCCCGAAGAATTGCTGAGACTTGCGCCGGCCGTTGAATCGGAACCGCCGCCACCGCCACATGCGCTGACACTAAAAATCACACCACTGACAATGGAAACTAACAGTACCCTGTCGATTTTTATCATTATTAATATGTTGCGGAACGATGAAAATCCTCCGCAAAAATGTAGCGGAGCCCGGTGTTTTCAAATCAAACTCTTTCCGCGAATATTCAGGATTTGCATGCAACGCTACCTTCGACAACAAACTAATCTCAACGCGCAATTCTTCATACCAATAAGCAATTCGATGTTCGAGGTTTTTACGTGTCCAAAACCAAGTCGGCTACGCTTTGACGCTTTAGCAGTCCCTGCTCTCTGTCTTATATAAACTAAAACTTTGACTGAGCCTTCAATCCATGACAGGAAAGGCGAGCGCCCAACTTTGCGTGGCGCGGCCGGCTACCTGATTGATATCGCACAAGATGCAATATCGTTAATCGAGTCGTTGTAATCTTCTCAAACCATGCAAACACCGAACCGTTGATCCAAGGGTGAGCACTTTCAACGCGATTACATGCGCGCAAGACGCGGAGCGATGAAGAACGTGCTGTCCTTCATTTGTTCTTCTGGAAACTTCAATGCTGGTTTGAGCCGAGCTAAGTGATTTCGATTACTTGTTATCGGCAGTCGCTGCAGGAAGTTTAATAGTAAAAAAATCTTCATGTCAATCTGCGATAGCGGCGACGCGAGCAAGCTCCCCGGAGCGCCGGTATATTGGTGCGCAGATCATTGCGTGCATCGATAACCGGTCATGACGCAATGATCAAGAACTGGCTCCCGGCGCCGACGCCGCCATGCCGCCGCCGGGAGCAGGCGTCGCAACACCAGAATCGCCGCTCTTTGAACATGCCACGCAGGCAATCGCCACTATTGCGGCCCCGATCCCTTTGATCCATTTAGCCGACCTGATTTATCTCCGGTTGGTGTAAAGCCTTTGTACTGCAGCCGAAAGACAGCAATGCGCAATCCGGGTTCGATCTTTGCGAAGCTTGTATTGAACACGGACCAAAAACTGGAGACATATCTTGGGAC
Source organism: Burkholderia sp. PAMC 26561 (assembly GCF_001557535.2). Taxonomy (NCBI): domain Bacteria; kingdom Pseudomonadati; phylum Pseudomonadota; class Betaproteobacteria; order Burkholderiales; family Burkholderiaceae; genus Burkholderia; species Burkholderia sp. PAMC 26561. The sequence goes on along the minus strand of NZ_CP014315.1, from coordinate 1,107,822 downwards.
ACTTTCGCAAAACGGCTTGCATGCTGACGCTCGCCGTCTGCTTCGCAGACGGCGCATTCGCGCAAGGAACGAGCACCGGCGGCGCGCCGCCTGCCACACATTCCAGCAGCAGCGATTCTGGCGGCGGCCAGTCTGCGAGCATCAAAGGCGGCGCGGGCACTGCGGGGAATACGGCACGGACCCCGCAACGTTGAAAAAGGAAGAAACGGCGCGGCAGCAGAAGTCGAAGGATAAAGCGTCGGCATCGAAGTAAATGAGATCCAGGCGACGCCACGCACCGTTGGAAAAGGCCTTCGCTGGACAGGGTTATCGAGAATGATTATTATTTAACCATCCCGAGTACGCAGGCGTCCGGTCAACGAAAAGGGTGCAGAACAGGAGCCCCTTTCATGCACCAGCCACGCGTTGCCTCCACCGCCCACGAAGTCACAAGATCCCGTGACGCCAGCCTCCCTGAGTGGGAATACGTGATGCGGGCCGCCGTCGCCGCATCACATGCCGCGCAACCGCTTGCGGCGTTAGACGGTTGCCAACGGGCGCTCCAGATCGCGCGTCGCCTGATTGAACGGCTCCCCGAGGGACGCGCAAGCGACTGCGTCGCCGCGCTCGTGGTCTCCCATCACAATCTGGCCGACCTCGAACTCGGACGCGGTGGCACCGACCGCGCCGTCGCGCATCTTTGCGACGCGCACGAAGCGCTGCTTGAACTTTTCCTCGATACCACCCGCGACCCGTCACTACAGCAAGCCGCATTGCGTCATAGCGGCGAGACGCATGTGGCGTTGCTGAGCTACATCGCTACACATGGTCCTCATCCGCTCATCGCGCGAACGCTCGAACTGGGCGAACGCGCGCTGAGCGCCGGCGACCCTCTTCCGCATTGATGTCTTGATGCACTGACTCTAAAAGGAACCCACGATGCCCTATACCCTTCCCGCCTTGCCCTATGCGTTCGATGCACTCGAACCACATATCGATGCCCGTACGATGGAAGTCCATCACACGAAGCATCACCAGACCTACGTGAACAATCTGAACGCCGCGCTGAAGGACACGGAGTACGCGGATCTGCCAATCGAAAAGCTCGTCGCGCAAGTTGCGTCACTACCCGAGGCGTTGCAGGCGCCCGTGCGCAACAACGGCGGCGGCCACGCCAATCACAGCTTGTTCTGGACGGTCATGTCGCCCGCAGGAGGCGGCATGCCCGACGGCGAACTGGATCAGGCGATCACCGCAGACCTGGGTGGCTTCGATGCCTTCAAGGAAGCCTTCACAAAGGCAGCCCTGACGCGTTTCGGCAGCGGCTGGGCGTGGCTCTCCGTCAATAAACAAGGCAAGCTCGTAGTCGAAAGTTCAGCGAACCAGGACAACCCATTGATGACGACATTGCTGTCAGGCAACACGCCAATCCTCGGTCTGGACGTATGGGAACACGCCTACTACCTGAAGTATGAGAACCGTCGGCCGGAATACATCGCCGCGTTCTACAACGTGATCAACTGGCCGGAAGTTGCGCGCCGTTACGCCGACGCGCGCGCGTGACATCACCGACGCAAGTACTTCGAAGGCCCGTTCAGAAGCGTTCTGGACGGGCCTTTTGATCAAACGTCAATCACACGTCCACACGTCAATACACATCCCGCCGATACAACCCGTTCGCGACCATCATGCTCACGCGTTCGTCGCCGAGCGCGGCCCGCAATTCCCTATCGAGAGCCGGCGCCATTCCGGCAAGACTGCCGCAGACCATGACCGCGGCGCCGCCCCCACCCACGTGAAGATATCGCTGGCTGAATGCCGCACGAGATCCTGCACGTAGCGTCCGCAATCGTCGTCGCGTGAATACGCCAGGTCGATGCGCGCGAGCGTGCCATCCGCGCGCCACGCCTCGAGTTCCTGCTTGAAGAACGCGTCATATCGGGCGTTGCGCTCGCCAAACAGCAGCCAATGTCCTTTCGATCCCGCCGCGCTCCTTTCACGCAAATGCGCGCGCAATCCCGCGATGCCGGTGCCGTTTCCAATCAGGATCAGCGCACGTTCCCCATCAGGCCGATAAAACCCCGCGTTCGCCCGGATGCGCGCCTGCACCAGACTGCCTTCGGCGGCATGAGCCGTCAGCCAGCCCGAGCCCATGCCCAGTTCGCCCGATGACCTGACCCGTTGCCTGACTACGAGGTCGAGGTAACCATCGGCAGGTATCGAGGCGATCGAGTAGTCGCGATGCGGCAAAGGCTTGAGGGTAGCGACGAGTGCTGCAGCGCTCATGTTGCGCACGGATTCAGCCGATGGAAGCACGGCGCCGGACAGATGCGCATCGAGACGCCGGCCGTGTACCAGCGCACCGGCATCCAGCCCAGCCGCCGATAAAACCCGCGCCACCGCCGCCGGATCATTGTGCGGATAGATCTCGACGATATCGCCCGCCGTCCAGCCCGGCGACGTTGCCGCGTTCACTTTCAGCCGCACATGATGCACGCCGCCGCCCTGGCTACCGGGATTCAGAAGCTTGCGTTGCGCCAGCGTCCACGACTGAACCGGCGCCTCTTCCCACCCTGCCACGGTGGCCGCGCCAAGCGCTGTCAACTGCCGGCGCCAGCGCTGTTCGCTTTCGTCATCGCGGCCGTTCATCTCGATGCGCTCGAACAATCTGCGCGCGCCCGCCTTCGTCAGCCATTCATCGACCTGACGGCCAAAGTGGCAAAAGTCCGGGTATTCGCGGTCACCGAGCGCGAGCACCGCGTAGCTGAAGCCGCCGCTCGGCGCGGGGCGCGCCATTATCTGGCGGACGAATGAACGGGCGCGGTCGGGCGCCTGGCCATCACCATAGGTGCTCACCACAAAAAGCACGCAGCGGGCTGCGGCCAGCGACACGGAATCGAGTGCAGAGATAGGCAGGCAGCGGGCAGCTCTTCCCGCCGATGCAAACGCCGCCGCGCTCATGCTCGCGATACGCTCGGCGGTGCCGGTCTGGCTGGCGTGAACGATCAGCAGATCGCTGTTGGCGTGACTCGTGGCGAATGACGGCAAGGGCGCTATGGCATCGGCTTCACGACGCTTGCGGCGCCGGCCGAGATAAAGCAGCCAGCCAGTAATGGCGAAAAGCGGCATCGTCAGGCTGCACAGCATGACGATGACCCGCCCAGGAACGCCGAACACGGCCCCGCTGTGCAACGTCAACATGCTCGTGCCGATGACCTTGTTGATCGGACGATTTGCGTAGAGGTCGGTGGCCTTGAGCGAACCGGTCGCGGCGTCGAATGTGTACCGGTCCATGAGGCCGCCTCGCAACGGTCCGTCGAACCGTTCTATGGATACCGCTCGGCCATCGCGCGAAACCGTCAGCGACGCGCGTCCGAAATCCCGACCGACGCGCTGGACGAAGGTTTGCCAGGCGGGGTCAAAGGAAATCGCACGGCTCGAATCCATCGCTTTAGGCGCGCCTTCCACGCCCCGTTTTTTACGCGATCCCGCTGCACGCGGTGCATCGCCCTTCGCGTCCGCGAGCGCTTCCTTCGGCTTGCGATCCGCCGCGGGCGCACGACGTGTCTCCTCGATACCCAGCGCCTTGCTCGCCAGATCGTGATACCAGCCGTATGACCACCACAAGCCGGTCAGCGCGCTCATCAGGTAACACAAGACCATCCATCCACCGATCACCGCATGCAGCGACCGATAGAGATTGCGCCCCGTGCGCTTCAGGTCGAGCACGAACCACGCGCGCCAGTCGAGCGGCTTGCGCGGCCATCTGAGATACAGCCCGGACAACGCGAAGAATATGAGCGAAAAAGCGGCGATGCCGGTGATCTGCTTGCCGATCTCGCTGTCGCGCCGCCCTTCGGTGATAGGCAGCGCCAGAAACCGGTGCACGTCTTCTACAAACGAGAAAAAGTCGCTGCCGGCCGCTTTGCCGAGCACGTGTCCGTCGTAGGGATTCGCGTAGAACGTCGCTGCTCCGGAGGGCTGGCGCACCCGGAACTGGACAGCTCTTTCCGGATCAGCCGATAACACCAGCGGCCTGATTTCCTCGCCCGGCAATTGCGCGCGGATGCTCGCGAGCAACGCATCGGGCGTCATGAGTTCCGCGCCTTTCGCGACGCTGATGGTGCTGCTGTTCAGCAGTCCGGTGATCTCGTCCTCGAAGCTCATGGTGGCGCCCGTCAGCCCCATGAGCGCCAGCACCAGTCCCACTGTGACGCCGAGCAGCCAGTGCACCTGAAACAGAATTCGACGCGTCATTGAAATACCTGCAGTCCCTGTCCAGTTCCGTCGGTCATAAATAGTCTTACGGTTGGCTTCAAACCTGTTTTTTGATCCAGGCTTACAGTTTTATAAGCATTGGTCGGCGCCAGGCGCGACCCAATATGGCGCTCGGCGATGTCAGCGTGACGACGCACAGCGTGGAACATCGGTCGGCAACGGCCAGAGCGTAAAAGCTCTTCGATTTCAGAATGGGAATGATTCTCGTTTATTCTAACGACCTGCTGTCCCCATGCGCAACAGATTTAAGCCGATCCCGTGCGAACGTGTCCAAGCAAGGCCCAGGACTTGCGGAATCGTGCTCGGGCCATATACCTGGCAGACGGCCGGGGCATCTGGAGGGCATATGCAACTCATTCGCTACCGCACGCTCAGGACGATCGCCGATCACCCAGGCGCGTTCGCCTTGCAGGTTCTAAAAGCCTTTCGCGCGAATCAGGGCATGTTGCTCGCGGGTGCGGTCGCGTATTACGCGCTGCTTTCCATCGTGCCGCTGCTGATCCTGGTCGTGATCGCGCTTTCACATGTGATCGACCGGCATGTGCTTCTCGACACGCTTTCTCATCTGCTCGAATGGCTCGTGCCGGGGCAGGCAAAAGCTATCGTCAAGGAGCTTGCAAACTTCCTCGCGCATCGGGCGGTGATCGGCTGGGTGCTGCTTTGCACGATGATCTTCTTCAGTTCGCTCGCCTTCACCGTGCTTGAAAACGCCATGTCGGTGATCTTCGTGCATCGGGTGGCAATACGTCGGCGGCATTTCCTGATATCCGCGTTGCTGCCTTACTGCTACAGCCTGTCGCTTGGCGCAGGCGTGTTGCTTGTCACGCTCGTATCGACAGGATTACAGGCGGTGGGCGCACATAGCGTCGATATCTTCGGCGTCGAAATCTCGCTTGGCGGCGCATCGCGCGTGCTGCTTTACCTGTTCGGATTCGCGGGCGAGGTGTTCGTACTGACATCGATCTATATGGTGATTCCGGTCGGGCGTCCGCGTTTCAGGCACGCGTTGTTCGGCGCGGTTGCCGCTGCCTTGCTGTGGGAAGTCACGCGTCATGTACTGGTCTGGTATTTCGCCACGCTCTCGCAGGTGAGCGTGGTGTATGGATCGCTGACGACCTCGATTGTCGTCCTGTTCAGCCTCGAAGCCCTCGCGACATTGCTGCTCTTCGGCGCCCAGATGATTGCGGAATACGAACGGCTGCACGCAGGCACAACAAAGCTTCGGCCCAGATCGTTCCGAACGAGCTAACAACGGCCCGGACCAGCTCATCCCGGCGATAATGCGCGGACATCAGAACGGATCTGCAAGGAGACCCTTTGGAACTGCGCCAGCTTCGCTATTTCGTCCGTGTGATCGAACATGGCAGCATGGGCCGTGCGGCGATGGAACTTGGCGTAGTGACGTCGACCCTCAGCCAGCAGATCAGCCGGCTTGAAAGCGAGCTGTCCACGCGGCTCCTGCAGCGCACCGCCAACGGCGTGGTGCCCACCGACGCAGGCCTCGCGTTCTGGCGTCAGGCGCAACTGGCGCTGCGTCATGTCGATGACGCCGCCCACGCCGCACAGCACGCGCGCCTTTCCGGTCATGTCAGCGTCGGCATGGCGCCGAGCACAACGGGCGTGCTCGGTCTCGCGTTCATGCGCGCGATGCGCGAGCGTTATCCCGATGTACGCCTGCGCATGGTTGAAAGTCTGTCGGGCCATTTGTCCGTCATGCTGAACGCGCGCCAGATCGACCTCGCGATCCTGTTCCAGAGCGACAACATCAAGCGCTTCAGCGCGACGCCTTTGCTCGACGAACGTCTGTTCGTGATCGCAGCCGCGAGTTTCGAGCCGATGCCAAAGACCATGACCACGAAGCTCGCGCACATCGCGAAGTTGCCGATGATCCTCCCAAGCGGCCCGCACGGCCTGCGTTCGCTGCTCGACACGGCGTTTGCGCGTGCCAGTATCGAGCCGAATATCGTGGCTGAAATCGATGGCCTCGCCATGCTCATGGACGCGGTCGGAGGCGGTCTGGGCCTGACGATCCAGCCAGGTGCCGCGCTGGCCCGCCGCGACCTGGCCTCGTTCCGCGCGCTGCCTATCAACGAGCGTCACATGGTGCGTCCAAACCAGCTCGTCAGTCTTTCCGACGACGAACTCTCGCCCGCCGGCCTCGCGGCGCGCGTGGTTCTCGCCGATGTCGCGCGAACGCTCGTCACCGGCGGACAATGGACAGGCGCCACATTGCCGCCTCTTCACGATTCGTGAAGACCCGTTGCCTGCCGCCTGCTGGCGGCCGAACACCGCACGTCCTACACTCCGGAGATTGGAGGAGACATCACAATGGTGGACGTATTGGTGATAGGCGGCGGCAACGCGGCTTTGTGCGCGGCTTTGATGGCCCGCGAGGCGGGCGCGTCCGTGATGCTGCTCGAATCTGCGCCGCGTGAGTGGCGCGGCGGCAATTCGCAGCACACGCGCAACTTGCGCTGCATGCACGACGCGCCGCAGGACGTGCTGATCGATGCGTATCCGGAAGAGGAATACTGGCAGGACCTGCTCAAGGTCACGGGCGGCATCACCAATGAACCGCTCGCCCGCCTCGCAATCCGCGAATCGTCGACATGCCGCGACTGGATGCGCAAACACGGCGTGCATTTCCAGCCACCGTTGTCGGGCGCGCTGCATGTCGCGCGGACCAACGCGTTTTTCATGGGCGGCGGCAAGGCGCTCGTCAACGCGTATTTCCGCAGCGCGGAAGCGCTGGGCGTCCAGGTTCGATACAACGCGCCGGTGGATTCCATCGAACTGGATGACGAGCGTTTTGTTGCTGCGCGGATTGGCGATGAGCGTATTGAAGCGCGCTCGTGCGTGCTGGCCGCGGGCGGCTTCGAATCGAATCGCGAGTGGCTGCGCGAAGCATGGGGCCAAATCAACGGCGAATGGGTCGCCGACAATTTCCTGATTCGCGGCACGCGCTTCAACATGGGCGTGCTGCTCAAATACATGATCGATGCCGGCGCGGATTCCATCGGCGATCCGTCGCAATCGCATTGTGTCGCGATCGACGCCCGTGCACCTCTATACGACGGCGGCATCTGCACACGGGTGGATTGTGTGTCGCTCGGCGTGATGCTGAACCGCAACGCCGAGCGTTTCTACGATGAAGGCGAGGACTTCTGGCCCAAGCGTTATGCCATCTGGGGCCGGCTCGTTGCACATCAGCCGGGACAGATCGGTTATTCGATCATCGATTCGAAAGCGATCGGCCGCTTCATGCCGCCCGTCTTTCCCGGCACGAAAGCGAACACGCTCGGCGAACTCGCGCGTGCCATGGATCTTGACGAAGCGAAGTTCATCGATACGATCCAGACCTATAACGCCGCCTGTCGCGTCGGCAAATTCGATCACGCCGTCCTCGATGATTGCCATACCGAAGGCCTCACGCCCGCGAAGACACACTGGGCGCAGCCCATCGACAAACCGCCCTTCTACGCCTTCGCGCTTCGCCCCGGCATCACGTTCACGTACCTGGGTCTCAGGGTGAACGAGAACTCCGCCGTGCATTTCGGCGGCAAGCCGAGCCCCAACCTTTACGTTGCGGGCGAGATGATGGCGGGCAACGTGCTCGGCAAGGGTTATACGGCCGGCGTCGGCATGGCGATCGGCACGGCATTCGGCCGGATTGCAGGAACCCAGGCCGCGCAGGCGGCTTTGAAATTGAAGGAAGCCAGTCATGCAGTCGCTTGAAAACCTGACGCGCGAGGCGAGCGCGCTTGCACTGAACGAAGTTCCCATCACGTTTGCAAAACCGATGTCGGCGGCCGAAGGCGAAGTCAGCCGCATCATGCAGATCTGCAATGCGTGCCGCTATTGCGAGGGCTTTTGCGCCGTCTTCCCCGCGATGACCCGTCGCCTCGAGTTCGGCCGCGCCGACGTGCACTTCCTTTCGAATCTCTGCCACAACTGCGGCGCGTGTCTGCACGCGTGCCAGTACGCGCCGCCCCACGAATTTGGCGTCAATGTGCCCAAGGCGATGGCCGAAGTGCGTTTGCAGACTTACGTCGACTATGCATGGCCGGCAGGTTTCGGCGCGTTATACAAGCGCAACGGCCTGACCCTGGCACTGGCGCTCGCTGGTGGTCTGGCACTTTTCCTGATCATGACGATGGCGCTCAAAGGCTCGCTGCTCTTGCCGCCGCTCGCCGGAAACTTCTATGCGGTGTTCCCGCACGACACGCTCGCGCTGCTCTTCGGCATCGTATTCGTGTTCGCGATGATCGCGCTCGGCGTCGGTGTCCGGAAGTTCTGGCGCAATGAGGAACCGGGCGCGATGTCGGCCGAAGCCATCGGTGAAGCGACGCACGACGTGCTGAGCCTGCGTTATCTCGGCGGCGGCCATGGCGAAGGCTGCAACAACGCCGACGATGCATTTTCCCTCGCCCGGCGCCGCTTTCATCACCTCACGTTCTACGGTTTCATGCTGTGTTTTGCATCGACGTGCGTGGCTACGCTCTATCACTATCTTCTCAAGCTCGAAGCGCCTTATGCGATCAGCAGCGTACCGGTCGTACTCGGTTCGCTGGGTGGTCTCGGCTTGCTGGCGGGACCTGCCGGTTTGTTGTGGCTGAACCTGAAGCGTCATCCGCAGCACGGCGACGTCGCGCAAAAGCCGATGGACCGCGGTTTTATCGCGTTGCTGTTGTTGACCAGCGCGAGCGGTCTCGCACTGTTGATTCTCCGCGATACATCCATGATGGCGTTATTGCTGGCCGTCCACCTTGGCATTGTGATGGCGCTGTTCCTGACGCTGCCGTACGGGAAATTCGCGCACGGGATTTATCGCAGTGCAGCACTTTTGAAATGGGCCGTGGAAAAACGCCAACCGAGTAAACTGCTGGTCGATGACTAATGCAACATGGGGCCCGTCGAGCCTATGATGGCCGGCGTGGCAATAAAAAAATCCAGGAGACGACATGGCAACCGGAAACGAATTTCAACCGCAGGCGCTGGGCGCGAGCGCGCCGAGTGTCTCGAAGCTGGGCGCGGTTTTGCGCGTCACCAGCGGCAACTTCCTCGAACAATTCGATTTCTTTCTGTTCGGGTTCTACGCGACTTACATTGCCAGGACGTTCTTCCCGGCTGCCAGCGAATTTGCGTCGCTGATGCAGACGTTCGCTGTATTCGGCGCCGGATTCCTGATGCGTCCGTTGGGCGCGATCGTGCTGGGCGCGTACATCGATAAAGTCGGACGCCGGCGCGGCCTGATCGTCACGCTTTCCATCATGGCAAGCGGCACCATTCTCATTGCCTGCGTTCCGGGGTTTGCGACCATTGGCTTGCTGGCTCCGGCGCTGGTGCTCCTCGGACGTTTGCTGCAAGGGTTTTCGGCGGGCGCCGAACTCGGCGGCGTGTCGGTCTATCTCGCGGAAATGGCGACGCCTGGAAAGAAGGGGTTTTATACGTCGTGGCAATCTGCCAGCCAGCAGGTCGCAATCGTCGTCGCTGCAGCCCTGGGTTATGCGCTGAACAGCATGCTTTCGCCGCCGCAGATTGCCGGCTGGGGATGGCGCGTGCCGTTTTTCATCGGCTGCATGATCGTGCCGTTTCTCTACATTCTGCGCCGCTCGCTGCAGGAGACCGCCGAATTCAAGGCGCGCCGTCATCACCCGGCAACCGGTGAAGTCTTCCGTTCCATGCTCACGAACTGGAAGACCGTGATTGCCGGCATGTTGATGGTCGCGATGACCACCACCACCTTCTATCTGATCACCGTCTACACGCCGACCTTCGGCCGCGCCGTGCTGCACCTGAGCACGTCGGACAGTCTGATCGTGACGCTGTTCGTGGGGGTATCGAACTTTATCTGGCTGCCGATCGGCGGCGCGATTTCGGACCGGATCGGACGCAAGCCGGTGCTGCTGTTTGTATCGGCACTGGCGATCATCACGGCTTACCCGGCGCTTTCGTGGCTTGCGCACGATCCGAGTTTCCTGCGCATGCTCGGCGTGCTGCTGTACTTCTCGTTCTTCTTCGGCGCTTACAACGGCGCGATGGTCGCCGCGCTGACTGAAGTGATGCCGGTCGATGTTCGCGTGGCGGGTTTCTCGCTGGCGTTCAGCCTGGCAACGGCGATCTTCGGTGGCTTCACGCCGGCGGTATCGACGTATCTGATCCAGACGACCGGCGATAAAGCCGCGCCAGCTTACTGGCTGATTTTTGCGGCGGTGTGCGGGTTTTTCGCTACGCTGGCACTGTATAAGCGCGGTGGAGCAGCGGAGTTGCAGGCGAAGCTGGGATAAGGAGATCGTGACGCGCGGCCGATGTTTATTCGGGCCGCGCGAGTGGTGCAATTGCAGTGCCGGCCCGACTGCCCGCAACGCCGACGCGCCTGACGCCCGCCAGCGCCCTCCAGCATCGCGTTTAAAGCTTGATTTCCGTCCCTAGCCGCGCCAGGAACTGCGCAAGCCATTGCGGATGCGCAGGCCACGCGGGCGCGGTAATGAAATTGCCGTCAGTCACCGCGCTGTCCACGGGAACGTCCGCATACTCCCCTCCCGCAAGACGCACTTCCGGCGCGCAAGCGGGATACGCCGAAATGCGCTTGCCGCGAATCACATCCGCGGCGGCGAGTAATTGCGCCCCATGACAAACAGCGGCAATGGGTTTTTCAGCATCGGCGAAATGCCGGACAATTTCGATCACACGATTGTTCAGGCGCAAGTATTCGGGCGCGCGTCCGCCGGCAATCATCAACGCGTCATAACTGGCTGGATCGGTGTCGTCGAAACTCGCGTTCAACGCAAACAGATGTCCGGGTTTCTCCGTATAAGTCTGGTCCCCCTCGAAGTCATGAATCGCTGTCTTGATCTTGTCACCGCTCTTCTTGCCGGGGCAGACCGCGTGCACGGTGTGACCGACCATCTGCAGCGCCTGGAACGGCACCATCGTTTCATAGTCTTCCGCAAAATCGCCGGTCAGAAACAGAATCTTCTTGGCTGCCATCTTGTTCTCCCATCGAAGAAATCACGCAGGAAACCGGTCCGCGTGAACCGGCGCTCGCTGATATCTTAGCTTGTACGGGATGCATCAGGCCCGATGTTTCAGGCCAGCATTGCGCCATTGCGTGCCACGACTCTTCCATTCGATACAACCAGCTTGCGCACCGGCCGCGCGACGACCGCATGAGCGACAGTGGCGGCATCGACGAGAACCAGATCCGCACGCGCGCCGACGTGCAATCCATAGTCCGCAAAGCCGCACGCGTGTGCGCCGAGCGTGCTGACGCAATCGAATGCGAGTGCGAGGTCGACGTCCCGACGCAGATCGTGCCGCATGGCCACGAACATGGCGCGTTCGAGCATGTCGGGCGAGCCGAACGGCGTCCATGTATCGCGTATGCCGTCGTTGCCCGCGAAGAGCGTCACGCCCCTTTCAATGCAAGCTCGCAGCGACGGCACCGGCACCGAGGGCGGCGCGGTCGTCAGGAGCGCGACGCTCAGTTGCGCGATTCTTGCGAGCAGCACATCACGCTCGCGATCGGGCAACATGCCAAGGCAAAACGCATGACTGATCACCACGCGACCCTGCATGCCCAGCGCCTCGACGCGATCGAGCAACAGCTTGATGGTGAATGCGCCAACTTCACCTGGCTCGTGAAGATGGATATCGACGGGCTTCTGGTAACGATCCGAGATCGCAAACGTGGTGTCGAGCGACTTGACCGGGTCCTGGTCGATCAGCGCGGGATCGAGCGCGCCGAGTACGTCGGCGCCTGACTTCAGCGCGTCACCGAGCAATGCATCGGTTCCCGGGCGGCGCAGCATGCCCGATTGCGGGAACGCGACGATCTGGATGTCCGCAACGCCCACGAGCGTTTCACGCGTTTCAAGCACGCCTTCGAGATGCTCGAGGCCGGCGTCGGTGTCTACGTCCACGTGCGTCCTGATGCGCGTTGTTCCAGCGGCAACGAACGCACGGGCGAGCGCGAGGGATTGCTTGCCTGCATCATGTCCCGAGCTTGCACGCCACGAGCGTTCATTCTCGATTCTGTCGACAAGCCTCGGACCGACTTCGTTCCGATACCACGGCAGCCCCCAGTTCGTCTTGTCGAGATGCGTGTGGCCTTCCACGAATCCCGGAAGCACAAGTGCGCTCCCGCCGTCTTCCACCACCACATCTGTATCGCGCGGAAGATTGGCTCCAATCGCTTCGATACGCCCGCCGCTGATTGCGACATCGACGGACGCGCCATCAGACAAGCGAACGTTACTGATCAAGAAGCTCGGGTTCACGGAATCTCCTGACATGATGTTGAGCGTAAGCAAACCGTGAGTGTGTCATAAGAGTCAGTGCGTCGAAGGTAACGCGCGTTCCAGATCTTCAGCCTGCATGGAATTTGAAATACACTCGGTCAACCGAACGCGTTGATTTGCGGAGAAACGAATGAAGATCAAGGACTTTCTGGTCGAGCGCTGGATGGACCGGTACGAGCATGAGGCGCGCTATAACCTTGCTGAAACCTGCGTCGAATCGCTGACCGTCGATCAGTTGCTGACGCTGACCGGCAAGCAGGACAGCATCATGGACGAACTGCGCCCCATGAAGCTGACCTATGGCGCGATCGAAGGTTCGGACCGGTTGCGCGCGAATATCGCCGCGCTCTACGACCATCAAACGCCGAAGAACATTTTGGTGACACATGGCGCGATCGGCGCAAACGCATTGGTGTATGAAACGCTGATCGAGCCTGGTGACCGCGTGATCGCCGTGCTGCCCACATACCAGCAGCACTATTCGATACCCGAAAGTCACGGCGCCGATGTACACCTCCTGACGCTGCGGGAAGAGAACCGCTTTCTTCCCGATCTTGACGAATTGCGCACACTCGCGAGCCCCGCAACGAAGCTGATCGCCGTCAACAACCCGAACAATCCAACGGGTTCGCTGATGGACGAAGCGTTTCTCAAAGAGGTGGTCGCCATCGCGCGATCGTGCGGCGCGTACTTGCTGTGCGACGAGGTTTATCGCGGAACGAATCAGGAAGGTTCGGGATTCACCGCGTCCGTCGCAGATCTCTACGAACGCGGCATCAGCACGGGCAGCATGTCGAAGACGTGGTCGCTAGCCGGGCTGCGCCTGGGATGGATCGCCGGTCCGGTCGATCTCATCCGGGCCGTGTGCATTCATCGCGACTACAACACCATCAGCGTGGGGATGATCGACGATCATCTTGCATCAGTAGCGCTGGAAGCGAAAGACAGGATCCTCGCGCGCAATCACGCGATCACACGGACCAATCTCGCAACACTCGATGCATGGATCCAGCAGGAACCGCTGGTCTCGTATGTCAAGCCGAAAGCCGCGACTGTGTGCCTGCTCAAGTTCGATGTGGACATGTCATCGACTGAATTTTGTACATCGCTGATCGAGGCGACCGGCGTCATGCTCACGCCGGGCAGCGCGTTCGAAATGGAAGGTTATGTGCGGATCGGCTTCGCCAATCCACTGGATGTGCTGGAACAGGGACTCGAACGTGTATCGGATTTTCTCAAGGACATCGTGCGCAAGTAACGCTATCTGAACCGGTACAGCTCGCCGGCCGAACCCGTGAGAATGATCTCGCGCTGCGCCGCGTCCGGCACCCATCGGTCGAGCGCGCGGCGGGTTGCATCGTAGTCGGTGAATTGCTGGTGCTGCGTATGCGGCCAGTCGCTGCCCCAGACAAGCCGCCCGGGCGTGTATGCATCGATCAATGCGCTTGCCAGCCGCGCGCCGGCCGCAACGCCTGAAGCGTTCACCGCGCTCCTGTAAGCCGCCGATAACTTCACCCACACGCGTCCCGTTCCCCCGATCGAGAGCAAATAGCGAAAGCCCGGGTCGCGCTCGACGGTTTGCGGAGCGGGCCGCCCGAAATGATCGACTACGACCGTGCAGCCCTGTTCCAATAGCGGCTCCACGACATCACGCAGATCCGCTGCCTGACGATGCACCTCGACATGCCACCCAAGCGCATTGACGCGGGCGAACAACCGCTGCCAGTCAGGCGCGCGAAGGTCGGGGATCGGCAAGCCGATCAGGTTCAGCCGCATTCCGACTACACCCGACCGATCGAGCGATACCAGCCCGGCGTCGCTCACGCTGCAATCCACCACGGCCACGCCGCGAAAACGCAACGGATAGCGCCGCATCACATCGATAAAAAAGCGGTTGTCCGTGCCGAGGAAACTCGGCTGGACCAGCACCGCGTGCGACACGCCGTTCGCTAGCAAATGACCGGCGTAGGCGTCGAGCGTGGCATCGTAATCTGGCGCATGGCGGCGCTGCGGCGCGAGCGGCAATCCGCGGACGAACACATGGGCGTGGCTGTCGATGGCCGTGATCTGCTCCGCGCCCGTCTCGTACCAGCGCTCGGCCATGCAGGTCTCTTGCGTTTGCATAAGTGGAATCCGTTGATCGGCGTTCATCCGACGTTAATCACGCATTGACCGCGACCGTCGCGATCCGCCGGTTCTTCGTCTCGGGCAGCATCAGCGCGGCGACCACGACAAGGCCGTAGGCAACCCCGGCGTCGATACCGAGCGCCGAACCAAGCGGCATGGAGTTGCCCATGTGACCGACCAGCACAGGAAAACCCGCAGAAACGATCCGCCCGAAGTTGTAGCAAAAGCCCACGCCTGTGCCGCGAATGCCCTGCGGATAAAGTTCGTTGAAAAGCGCGCCGAGCGTTGCCGGAATCCCTGCCGAAAAAAGCCCGAGCGGGAAGCTGAGCAGCAGCATGGCGGTGTCTCCCATCGGCAGGAAGACGTAGAGGTTGACCGTCGCCACGCAGCACACGGCAAACAGGATCACGTTGAGCTTGCGGCCAATGCGGTCCTGCAACCACGCGCTGACAAAACATCCGCAGATGAACGCCGCGATCACCACCGCGAGATACCCGCCGGTTCCCAGTACGGACAGATGCCGCTCGGTCTTGAGGTAAGTGGGCAGCCACGTGGTGATCGCGTGATATCCGCCGTGCGCGCCCACGCCGATCAACGCGCCCACGATGGTCGAGCGGATCACGGATTTATCGAAGATATGGGTGGCCGGAGGAAGCGCCCCGCCGGATGCCTTTGCAGCGACCGGAACACGCGGAGGCTCGACCACGTTACGGCGCAAATAGAGCACGAGCCCGGCCGGAATCACGCCTATGGCAAACAGCAGCCGCCACGCCCATTCCGGGGATACGAACGAGAACACGACGGTATAAAGCAGCACCGCGCCCGCCCAGCCGAAACCCCAGGCGCTTTGCACGATGCCCATCGCCTTGCCGCGATGTTCAGCGCGCATGGTCTCGCTCAGCAGCACGGCGCCCGCGGTCCATTCGCCGCCGAAGCCGATGCCTTGCAGCGCCTTCAAGGCCAGCAACTGCTCGAAGTTCTGCGCGAATGCGCAGAGGAAAGTGAAAAGCGAGAACCAGATCACCGTGATCTGCAGCGCGCGCACGCGCCCGTAGCGATCCGACAGCATGCCCGCAAGCAATCCGCCGAGCGCGCCGGCCACCAGCGTCGCGCCGCCGATCAACCCCGCCTGCCCCTTGCCGATACCCCACGTCACCAGCAAGGTCGGAATCACGAGGCTGAACAGTTGCGTGTCGATGCCGTCCAGCGCCCATCCCGCGAAGCAGCTCCAGAGCGTGCGCTTTTCCGTCGGCGATATTTCGCGGTACCAGTTCATTGTCGTCTCCTGATTGTATTTTCCGGGCTTCTTGCAACGGCCCATGAAACCCATTCTAGGGATTGGAGGGATAAAGAACTATGATGCAAGTGATCATCTTTCATATCGTTTTAATATGGACACGCGCAACCTGAAGTATTTCCTGGCCGTCGCCGACGCGGGCAGCGTCACCCGCGCCGCCGATCACCTGAACATCGCCCAGCCTGCGCTGAGCCAGGCGCTCACGCGCATGGAAAAGGATCTGGGCGTCAAGCTCTTCAGCCGCACGCGGCGCGGCGCCGACCTGACTGCGGCGGGACTGGCGATCGTCGAGGACGTGCGCATGAGCGTCGCGAGAATCGATGCCGCCTCGCACCGGGCGCGCGAAATCGGCGCGCAGCGGGCGGGACGGCTGACGGTGAGTTTTGCATCGGCGGCGCTTTTTGCAGTGCTGCCCCGCGCGATTGCGGCACTGCGCGCATCCGTTCCCGACGTCGATCTCGTGCTGCGCGAGATGAGCAACGCCGAGCAGACAAGCGCGCTTGAAAAAGGAGAAATCGATATCGGCCTGTTGCACACGCCGGCGCCTGTTGCCGGGAAAATGCACGAGAAGCTGATCGCGCGCGAGCAGTTGATCGCGGTGTTGCCCGAAAATTTTCCGCTGGGCGCAAACGGCGCGGTGTCGCTGAGCGAACTCGCGCCGCATGGCCTGGTATGGTTCCCGCACGGGCAATTGCCGGGTGTTCGTGCGGGGATCTTGAGCGCGTTCCGGCAAGCCGGTTGCGCGGTAGAAATCGTGCAGGACGCCAACCGTTCGCTGACGGTCCTCGCGTGCGTGGCTGCCGGATGCGGCGTGTCCCTGTTGCCGCGTTCGGTGCGCGCGCTGCAATTCAGTGGCGTGCGGCTTTGCGAAATTTCGGACGGCGCCGCGCTGCCACCCTTCGAGTTGAGCGCCGTCTGGCCTGCGCGCGCACGTACCACGCTTGCCGACCGGTTTGCGGGCCTCATCGAAGCGTACCCGGGCGAAAAGAAACGCAGCGTCCGCAGTCATGGATAATAAATATCAAATTGATGGTTCGCCGGCGATCCTGACCGTGCGATGCTATCCGCCCTTTGCGCCCTTCATCCGTCGTTTTCCGCGAGGACTCCCGTGAGCAAGAAAAAGATCCTTTTGAACGCGTTCGACATGAATTGCGTGGGCCATATCAATCATGGCCTCTGGACGCATCCACGTGACCGCTCGACCGATTACCGCAAGCTTTCATACTGGACCGACCTTGCAAAGCTGCTCGAAAAAGGACTGTTCGATGGCCTCTTCATTGCGGACATAGTCGGCGTCTACGATGTCTATCAGCAATCGGCCGATCTGACCTTGAAGGAGTCGGTCCAGCTTCCCGTCAACGATCCCATGATGCTGGTCTCGGCCATGGCCGCGGTCACGCGCAACCTTGGCTTCGGCATTACGGTGAACCTCACGTACGAAGCGCCCTACCTGCTCGCACGACGTTTCTCCACGCTCGATCATCTGAGCGACGGGAGGATTGGCTGGAACATCGTGACCGGGTACCTGGACAGCGCGGCGCGCGCGATGGGCCTGACCGGGCAGATTGCACACGATGAACGCTATGACCGCGCCGACGAATATCTCGACGTGCTCTACAAGCTCTGGGAAGGAAGCTGGGCAAACGACGCCGTGGTTCGCGATCGTGAAACGCGCGTCTTCGCCGATCCCGCGAAAGTGCACAAGGTGGATCACCACGGACGCTATTACGACGTCGAGGGTTACCACCTTTGCGAACCCTCGCCGCAACGCACGCCGGTGCTCTTCCAGGCGGGATCATCGGGCCGAGGACAGGCATTCGCCACGCGTCATGCGGAGTGCGTGTTTGTATCGAGCCAAAGCAAGCCCGGCACGAAAAAGCTCGTCGATGCACTGCGCCAGCAAGCCGCCGATGCCGGCCGCAACCCTGCCGACCTGAAGATCTTCATGGGCATTACCGTCGTGGTCGGCCGCACGCATGCCGAAGCCGAAGCAAAATTTGCCGAATATGCGCACTACGCAAGTCCCGAAGCCGGACTGGCGCATTTCGCGGCGGGAACAGGTACTGACTATTCGATCTTCGATCCCGACGACGAAATCCAGCCGCCGGGCGCTCCGAAAAGCCGCGGCATCGAATCATCCGTGGAGCGCGTAACCGATGGCCAGTCCGGCTGGACCGTGCGGCGTCTGCTCGATCAGTTGAAGCTTGGCGGACGTTATACGACCATCGTAGGCGACCCGGTCGAAGTAGCCGATGCGCTCGAATCCTGGGTGAATGAAGCGGGCGTAGACGGTTTCAACCTGACCCGTACGGTGACGCCGGAGAGCTACGAAGATTTCATCGACCTGGTGATTCCCGAACTTCAGGCCAGGGGCATTTACAAAACCAGCTACGCCGACGGCACGTTTCGCGAAAAACTCTTTGGGGGCGCCGCGCATTTGCCGCAGGAACACGCGGGTGCATCGTTTCGCAATCTGTCGACGAAATCCGCCGGATCAGCGGAATAATTCTGTCTCGACGCATCTAGATCCCGGAACCTGCCGTATTCTTTAGACAAGTTCAATTCCACGGGTTTATGGAGCTTTTGGAAAGGGTTTCCCCTGCGACGCGCCTCTAACCGAAGGCGCGCTTCTTCTTTCAAGTTTCCAAGCAAACAGTCGTTATAAACAGGAGCACGCGTTTCAACACCGCGTCAACACGCCAATTCGCGAGCGACACAACGCGTGCCACCCATGGTTTTGGTGGCATTATTCGTTGTAACCAACCGGTGTAATTTTTCATGGCAGCGTTTCCGTCGAGTCCCAGGCATCTTTATTACGTAGGCGATCCCTTGACGCTCGAGGTTCGCTCTCTGATGGACGCGCGCGGGTGGACGGTCAGAAATTCCGAATTGGGTCGTGACCTGGAGAGTTTTTCATCGAATGCGAGTGGCGGCCTGCTCGATTTTTCGTCTCGCAACGTCCAGTTGAATTTGCGCCTGGCCGAAACAATGTTGTCGATCAAGACCATCGGCTGGGTTGCGTTGCTTACGCCCATCCAGCTCGATAACGAAACAATCCGCCGCCTCGTGCGCGACTTCTGCTTCGATTACGTCACGCTCCCCGCTTCCGGCGAACGCATCCTGAATGCGCTCGGACATGCTTACGGCATTGCTGCCTTGCACGATGCAGGCTCGCGCAGCGGTGTGGTGGGCGGCACGCACGGCAATGTAAACGCCATGGGCAGCAGCGACGCCGAAGGCGAAATGATCGGCTCGTGCGACGCCATGCTGGCGTTGTTCCGAGCAATCCGCAAGGTCGCCATCACCGACGCGCCGGTTTTCATTTCCGGTGAATCCGGCACTGGCAAGGAGCTTACGGCCGCGGCCATTCACCGGCATTCCACGCGGCGCGACCAGCCTTTCGTCGCGATCAATTGCGGCGCGATCCCCACGCATCTGCTGCAGTCCGAGTTGTTCGGCTACGAACGCGGCGCGTTCACGGGCGCGAACCAGCGCAAGATCGGCCGTGTGGAAGCGGCGAATGGCGGTACGCTTTTCCTCGATGAAATTGGCGACCTGCCGCTCGAAAGCCAGGCAAGCCTGCTGCGCTTCCTGCAGGAGCGCAAGGTCGAACGGCTGGGCGGACACGGCTCGACTTCTGTCGATGTCCGCATCATTTCCGCCACGCACGTCGAGATGCAGACGGCCATGGTCGAAGGCCGGTTTCGCGCCGACTTGTACCATCGTCTATGCGTGCTTCAAATCGATGAACCGCCGCTACGGGCTCGTGGCAAGGACATCGAATTGCTCGCGAAACACATGCTCGAGCGCTACAAGAAAGACGCGCATCGGCCGCTGCGCGGTTTCGCACCTGATGCCATTGCGGCGCTGCATAACTACTCCTGGCCGGGCAACGTGCGCGAGCTGATCAACCGCGTGCGGCGCGCGATCGTCATGGCAGAGGGACGCCTGATCGGCGCGCATGATCTGGAGCTTGGCGAATTCGCCGAACCGGCCCCAACGTCACTTGCGCAAGCACGCGAAGCCGGAGAACGGCAGGCGATCGAAATGGCGTTGCTCAGGAATCGCGGACGTCTGGGCGAAGCCGCGAAAGAGCTTGGCGTGTCACGCGTGACCCTGTACCGGATCCTGTCGGCATACAGCATGCGCGATGCGACGACATCGCCGGGCGTGGATGTCGAATAGAAACCCGCTGGTCGTCAGTCCGGCCAGCGTGTCCTGACGTTCATCGCCGACGACCATTGGAGAGAACAAAAGTCTCTGCATTGCGCGATCGCCTGGTAGGCCCACCCGATCACCAGAACGAGTAACAGCCCGCCCAGCTTTTCGTCGTTGTGCATTTCATCCCCCGGTTGTTTTCAACGGCCTGTCCTTGCAGGCATAACCATAAGCATACTTACTAATTCTTATCGCTCTGTTCGCTAGCGCTCAAGAAAACGTCCATCTTTTGCACAGCGTCGTTCAAGCCTTTCCCCAGCGCCATGCGTCATGCAACCGTTCCCGCAAATAGTCGATGAATCCCCGCACCCGCGGCGCGAGATGCCGGTTATGCGGATACAGCGCATGTAGCGGGGCGGCGGGCATTGAATGGGCGGGAAGGATACGCACGAGACGGCCTGCTGCAATGTCATCGCCTACATCCCATATCGACTTCACGCCTATGCCGACGCCATGCAGCGCCCATGCGTGTGCGGCGGCGCCGTCGTTGGTGATGAGCGCGCCCGTGACGCGCACGGTGACAGGTTCTTCGCCCTCGAACCGCCATTCGGCACGCGGCTGATCGCCTATCAAAATGCAGCGGTGGCGCGTGAGTTCATCTGGCTGCTGCGGCATGCCGTACTGGCTCACATACGCAGGCGCCGCGACCAGCACGCGGTAATTCGGCGCGAGCGGGCGCGCGATCATTGGTGAATCGGCGAGGCTGCCAAAGCGCACCGCCATGTCCAGACCGGTGTCGAGCAGATCGACCACCACGTCCGTCAACTCCAGTTGCACCGTCAATTGCGGATGCAATTGCTGGAAGTCCGCCATGATCGGTGCGATCCATCGCCGCCCGATCGCTCCGGGCGCGCTCACCCGCAACACGCCGCTTACTGCGTCCCGCCTGCCCGACATCAGCGATTCCGCGTGTTCGACCTCGGCCAGGATCCGCAACACCTGCTCGTGAAACAGCGCGCCCTCCTCCGTCAGGCTCTGGCGCCGCGTCGTTCGCTGTATCAGCCGCACGCCGAGACTTTCTTCAAGTTGCGCAAGCCGCTTGCTGACCACGGCCAGAGACATATCCATTTCCCGGGCCGCAGCCGAAAGACTGCCGGCGGAGACTACGCGGGCGAAAGCAACGAGGTTCGGCAGGTTGTCGATCATCAGATCTTCGATTCTTCGGGATTTGGAGAGGATGCATTGAACGAAAGCCCGTATTACATCTTGAATCGGAAAGTTAGCATGCGTATCACTGGCTCACGCAACGTTTCGCTGGTTTTGGGACGAAATGCATAGGCCGGCATACATCGCTTCTTTGGAGAATCCACATGCCGCTTTCATCGAAATTGGCTGGAAATCGCGTCGCGGCCGCGGCGCTCGCACTCGCCGCTTTCAGCGCGGGTTTTGGCCCGGCCACGCCAACGTTCGCGGCGGGCGCCGCGCTTGTCAAACCCGCGACCTTGATCGTCGATCAAAGCCTGCCCCGCGCCCAAGCCGACGCCCAGATGCTCGCCGCGCGCCGCTATGACACCTTCTGGACCACCAGCGACGAATCACTTGCACGCGCCGCGCTCAGCCCCGGCTTCATGGACCGGACGCTGCCACCCGGCCGGCCGCAGGGCATTGAAGGACCGCTGGCGGCATCGAAAGTCGTACACGCCGCCGTGCCAGACATCCATTGCGATGTCACGCAGATGATCGTCGCGGGCGATCGCGTCGTCTCGCACCTGCACTTCACCGGACATTTCACCGGCGAGTTCAAGGGCGTGACCGGAAAGGGACAAGCGATCGACTTCATGGCGACCGATATTTATCGCGTAGCCGATGGCCGTATTGCGGAGAACTGGCATCTCGAAGACAACCTGACGTTCCTGCAACAGCTCGGCGTCATCGCACAGTGAGGACAATCATGTCGCAAATCATCGATACCACCGTTACCCCACAAACGCCGGCGCTTTCCCCGCAGCGGGACGCCGAACCTTTCTGACTCGCGCAGGCCTGGGGGCCGGCGCGCTGGCCGCAGGCGCGCTGCTGCACGGCGCCGCTGCCAACGCACAGGGAGCCGGCGCATCATCAGTTACGACGAACGCAAGCGGCGCGCGCCAGGGACAATTCTGGCCTGACGGCGCGCGCCTCGTGGTCTCCATTTCGATGCAGTTCGAAGCCGGCGGACAACCGCCCAAAGGCACCGACAGTCCGTTTCCGAAAGTCGATTTTCCGGCGAGCGTCCCGGCCGACCCCGCGACCAACACGTGGTTCGCTTATGGATATCGTGAAGGCATTCCGCGCATGCTCGACCTCTGGGACCGCCATGGCGTGAAGGTCACCACGCACATGATCGGCGAGGCGGCGAAGCGTCATCCGGAACTCGCCCGGGAAATCGTCGCGCGCGGCCATGAAGCGTCCGGGCACGGTCCGCGCTGGAGCTCGCAATACGCGATGAGCCGCGCCGAAGAGCGGACGTTCCTGGAGCAGGCGGCAAGCATGGTGGAACAGGTCACCGGACAACGGCCCACAGGGTATAACGCGAACTGGTTGCGGCGCGGGCCGAACACCTTGTCGTTGCTCCAGGAATTGGGCTACGTTTATCACATCGATGACATCAGCCGCGACGAGCCGTTCATAGAACAGGTAAACGGCCACGACTTCGTCGTCGTGCCTTATACGCTGCGCAATAACGACATCCTGCTGGTCGAGGGACGTAACTATTCGCCCGATAAATTCCTTGAACAGATCAAGCTCGACTTCGATCAGCTTTACGACGAAGCCGGTACGCGTCGCCGCATGATGTCCGTGAGCGCGCACGACCGGATCAGCGGTTCGCCGCAAATGGTCCGGGTGTGGGATGAGTTCCTGCGTTATGCGAAGAGCCGGCCCGATGTCGCGTTCATGCGCAAGGACGACATTGCCCGATACGTGCTGCAAAGTCCCCTCACGCTGCGTGAGACGGAAACCATCTGATCGAACCTGGCCGCAGCCTTCCGGCGTTTTAATTCCGGGGCTGCAGTTCAGGGGCTGCAATAAAGGAGTCTGAGAATGAATACATTCGCATCGAAGAGCGTATTGATCGTCGGCGGAAGTTCGGGCATTGGCGCCGCCACCGCGAAAGCCTTCGCCGAACTCGGGGCGCGCGTGACGATTGCCTCGCGTAACCAGGAGAAGCTGGACGCAAGCGCGGCGGAGATCAAATCGAGTATGGGATCAACCGTGGACACGGCTGTATTGGATACCGGCGACGAAACCGCCGTTGAACGTTTCTTTGCGGAGACGGGACCGTTCGATCACGTGGTGGTATCGGCGGCTCAAACGCCGGGCGGTCCTGCACGCACGCTCGCACTCGCCGATGCCTACGCTGCCATGGACAGCAAGTTCTGGGGCGCATATCGCGTCGCACGTGCCGCGAAAAACACCGACGGCGGTTCGCTCACGCTTATCTCTGGCTTCCTGAGCGTGCGGCGAAGCAAGAGTTCGGTGCTGCAAGGCGCGATCAACGCCGCGCTGGAGGCGCTGGCGCGCGGCCTTGCGCTGGAGTTGTCGCCGGTGCGGGTGAATGCGGTATCGCCGGGGATGATCGCCACCCCATTGTGGTCGAAGCTCAGCGACGAAGCACGCCAGAGCATGTTCGATAACGCCGCCGCCCGCTTGCCCGCACGCCGTGTGGGGCAACCGGAGGACATCGCCAATGCAGTGATCTATCTTGCGAGCACAGCGTATGCGACCGGATCGACCGTGCTCGTGGATGGCGGCGGAGCAATTGCGTAGGATTTCGAATCAATCATATGTTCCGGCTATGCCCGGGCCATTGGCGTGACGCTTTCACGCATTGCGGCGTCGCGCAGCATCTGATGCGTGAGCGTGACATGCTGACGCGCGTATCCACGCGTGGTCAGTTCCTTCGATGTCAACTCCTGCTGCGCGCGGCGGATGCGTTCTGTCGTGCCTTCGGGATCTGCGCCTAAAGCGGCAACGGTTTCGCGAAGACTGCGCGGATCGTGGACCGGGACATACGAAACGGCATCGTGCGAGAAGTAGTCGGTGAGCCCGCCAATGTCCGTGGCAACCACCACCTTCCCGGCCATCACGCCTTCCAGCACCACCGTGATACCCGATGCATGATGATTCGGATGCAACGGCACCACGATCACATCGGCCCATTCATAAAGCTTGCGCTGTTCTTCGATACCCGATACCGGCGCCACCACGACGTTATCCGCCGCGCTTGGACGCGAGACCTTGCGCTGCGTTGCAAGCCGTGCCGAGAAACGCGCGTCGTTCTCGAAGGCTTCCATGAACGTCTGCCAGTCGCGATCCCGGTCATTGCCTATCGCGGCAACGCGCAAGGGTTCGTGCGGACGCCACTGCGACACCGGCTGCATGGGGAAGTCGTCCGTGCTGATGCCATAGAGCACGACCGTCGCTTCGCGGTTCCAGAATTGCTTGACGAGCGCGGCGTTATCCGTGGTGAGCGTCGTGAGCAGATCCGCACGGTTGAGCAGCTTCTTGTAGATGGCGCGCTTGAATCCGCTAAGAGACTTCCATACGTCGAGCAACCAGACGCTTTGGGCAAGCAGCAGCGGCTTGGGTCCACGCTTGAGCATCAGCAACAGCGCAGCGGACAGATACTCGCGTTCCGTATGCGTCCAGACAACATCGGACTCGAGCAACGCTGCACGATTGCGAAACGTATGAATCAGGTCACAGCCAAACAGCGCCTTCAGGCCGCGGCGGATGGAGCGCATCGCGCGACCTTCGGGATGATCCTGCGAATACGAAACCGCCACGGATTCAGACTCGGCGTAGTGATAACCGTACAGGCAACCGACGTTGTCGTCCTTGCGATAACGGCTCGGATCGACACCGTAATACAAATGAACGTGGACCTTTGTCGGCACGCTCGCCACAGTGCTCTTCGATCCCATCTATCCCCCGAATAAAAACGCCTGGCCTGAACGTCGAAACGCTGGCTACGCTGAAAAACGCATCGTACAGGGACCATGTGCATCGTCCAGCACGACGTGCGATGCAACGTAGGATAGACCACACATCACAACGCCAGCCTCATCTTGTGTTCGGCAACGCGCAAACAAGACGATGAGATTCTGCTAGTGCCAATGCGCGCGTTGCATCGACACTGACGTGTACGGATCAGAGCGTCTCGCTCGTTCCCGAGCCCGTACCCGTCACTCGATTTGACACTGCCTGACACTTATCACGCGCCTATTTGTTTCGCTATAAGCGGCACGGCACATAGCGTCCATCGTTGGATTACTTTTGAAGCACAACTGTTCGCCTTACAACATTCACTGCATGACCCCCGTTGATAAATTCCGCTCGCATTCAAATAACAAACACCGGGGCGTACCATGTCAAATCCTGTTCGTACGCGAGCGATCTCGCTTGCACCGTCGTTGCTGCTCATTCCGTTTCTTCTCAACCCGATTGCTGCGGCAGCCGCGTGCGCAGTGAATGGTCAATACACTGTTTGCAGTGCCGGCTCGCCAGAGACAACGACGATCGGCACGGGCAATGCGCCGGGTAACGACGACCGCACAGTCGTCGTCAAGAAGGGTGCGCTCATCAATACACAAGACGCATCGGCAATCAGTCTCGCCGACCGCGCCAACATCACCGTGAAGTCCGGCGGCACCGTCAGCAACCATGCAGTCGAGTTGCACGGGTTCTACGGCACGGGCACCAACACCATCGAGTTCCAGAACAACGGCACACTGACGGTCGAAGCCGGCGGCAAGGTGTTGTCCAAAGGCACTGAAGACATTGCCGAAGCCGTGAACCTGCAGGGTACGGGCAACGTCATCACGAACAGCGGCCTGATTCAGGCAAAGAACGCCGCGGCCATCTGGTTTCAGAACACGTCGGGCAGCAACACGGTCATCAACACGCAGACGGGCGTGATCGAAGCGCCTGTGAACGCAATCGGATCGAGCGGCGACGGTGCTGTCGATTTCACGAACAAAGGCAAGGTGATCGGCAACCTCCTGTTCTCGGGCGGCGACGACACCATGCGCATCTACACCGGTTCGACGGTGCAAGGCAGCGTCGACGGCGGCACGGGCAACAACCAGTTGATCCTGAGCGGCGCCGGCACCGGAACGCTCGACACATCGGTGAGCGGGTACATTGCCGGCTTCCAGACGCTCATCAAGGACGATACCGGCACTTGGACGCTCAACGGCATCCTGCCTGACGTGCAGACGGCGGAAGTCGCGAACGGCAAGCTGATCCTGACCGGCGACAACAGCGCTTACGCAGGACAGTTCACCGTCGACGCCCCCGGCACGCTCGAAGCGCGCGCGCAAAGCCTGCCGTCGGCGATCACGGACAACGGGCTCGTGCGTTTCGCACAGACCGACGATGGCACGTATGCGGGCTTGCTGAGCGGCACGGGTTCCATCGAGAAAACCGGCGCCGGTACATTGACGCTGGCGCCAACGGCGCCCGGCGGCAACACGTATTCAGGCGGCACGTTGATCACGCAAGGCACGGTCAACATCAGTGCCGATAACGCATTGGGCGCTCCCGCCGGCGGCGTTACGTTCAACGGCGGCACGCTGCAGCTCGGCAACAATCTCGACCTCGCGGCCACCCGTGCAATCACGATCGGCACGGACGGCGGGACCATCGACACGCAGCAGTTTTCATCGACTCTTTCGCAGGCTGTAACCGGCTCAGGCGCATTGACGAAGCTGGGCAGCGGCATGCTCACGATGAACGGCGCAAGCACCTATGGCGACACGAACGTGCTTGGCGGCACCCTTGCAGTCGGCGACGCGCAACACGCGAGCGCGACGATCGGCTCAGGCACGACGACCGTTGCCGACGGCGCAACACTCGGCGGCTTCGGCACGGTCCTGGGCTCGGTGAACAACTCGGGCACGATCGCTGTCGCAAATGCGTTGCCGGCTTTCTCGGCAAGCTCGACAGGCTCGTTCCTGATCCAGGGCAACCTCACGAACAACGCCACGATCAACCTCGCGGCTGCATCCGGCACGACGGGCAATGTGCTGAACGTCAGCGGCAATTACGTGGGCAACAACGCGAAGCTGATTGTCAACACGGTGATGAACGAAGGCGGCACAGCATCGAACCAGTTCACGGACAAGTTGGTGATTGGCGGCAATGCAAGCGGCGATACAACCGTAATCGTGAAGCCGACAGGCCTTGGCGCACTGACCGTTGGCGATGGCATCAAGGTCGTGCAGGTGAACGGCACGGCTGCATCCGGAACGTTCCATATGACCGCGCCGGTACAGGCGGGCGCGTATGAGTACCTGCTGTATCAAGGCGGAACAGGACGGCCGAGCGACTTCTACCTGCGTTCGTCGCTGGAGAATCCGCCGGTTACGCCTCCTGTGACACCGCCTGTGACGCCTCCCGTCACGACTCCGGTCACGCCGCCTGTGACGCCTCCGGTTACGACTCCTCCGGTTACGACTCCTCCGGTTACGACGCCGCCGGCCACGACGCCGCCGGTGACAACCACGCCCGCTTCCCCCAACGACGCCGCAGTGATTGGCGGCACGGGCACGACGCCCACGCCGTCCGCTCCGATTGCGTACCGTCCGGCTGTCATCGGATATGCGCTGACACCGTCGCTGAACATCGACTACGGCTTCGCGATCCTGAGCCGCCTGCATGAGCGCGTGGGTGACATCGCCAATCTCGAGAAAGCACAAGGCACGCACGACAACGGCGTGTGGGGACGCATCGGTGGCCAGAACCTCGATGCCAATTCGGGCGACCGTTTCTCCGCCGATGAACGCACGTTCTTCGCACAATTCGGCAAGGACTGGACGTTGGCTTCGAACCCGGCAGGCGGCAGCACGCACGCCGGCGTGACGCTGACGATCGGCTCGACCTCGGCCACTTTCGAAGACAGCGCACGCAGCCTGAACCCGACGCTCGGTACGGGGACCGGTTCAGTGGAAACGCAAGCACAATCGCTCGGCGGCTACTGGACGAAGTACCTGAAGGACGGCAGCTATTTCGACGCCGTCGCGCAACTGACCCACTATCGCAACAAGTACGGCGATGTCTACGGCGGCGGCGCTTCGCAGAACGGCTACGGCACGGGTCTTTCTGGCGAAGTCGGCAAGCCTTTCCTGATCGGCTCGACGACGATTGCGATCGAACCGCAGGCGCAGTTGATGTATCAGTACCTGCATCTGAATGGTTTCAACGATGGCATCTCGCCGGTAGGCAGCACATCGAGCAACGCGCTGCGCGGCCGCGCCGGGTTCCGCATCTTCAAGGCGAACCTGAGCAACGACACGAAGACGGGTGCATTGACGCCTTACTTCACGGCCGACGTGCTGCGCGATTTCCTGACGCCGGGCAACACGACGGTCGACGGATCGACCTTCAACGGTGCGTTCTCGAAGGCGTGGTACGAACTCGGCGTGGGACTGACCACGAGCATGGGCAAGTCGTCGGAGATGTATGCCAACGTGAAGTACTCGCGCAACATTGGCGGGGATTATCGCCGGGGTGTGTTTGGTCAGGTCGGGTACAAGTTCAGCTGGTAAGAACAACTGCAGGACGTGAGCTTCGAGCGGGGGAATGACGAACATGATGTTCGTCATTCCCCCGCTTTTTTTGGGTGGTCAAAGGTCCAATGTAAAGCCGATTCTTGCCCAAGCCCTGCAGCGATGTGAAAATAAAGCGATCATCTGCTTAGGTGCAGTACCTTACGTTTTCCCTTTCGCCATTCAATAAACAGAGACCCACTCAGGAGAGCATCGCCGTGAACTCAGAATCTGACCGTCGCGCACGCATCGCCGTTGTCACCGGCGCCGGAGCCGGCATTGGCCGCGCTGCATCGCTTGCTTTACTGCAGGACGGCTGGACCGTGGTGGCCGCGGGACGCCGTATCGAACCGCTCGAACAGCTTGCCAGCGACGCGCCCGAAGGCAGCCGCGTGCTGCCCTGCCCCTGCGACGTGGCGGATCCCGAAGCCGTGAAGAAACTGTTCGCCACGGCGGTCGACACGTATGGCCGCGTCGATCTGCTCTTCAACAACGCGGGCGTATCGAACCCGCCGGGGCCGTTCGAGGACTGGACCGTCGAGCAGTGGAAATCGGTCATCGATATCAATCTTAACGGCATGTTCTATTGCATCCAGCAAGCGTTCCGCGTGATGCGCGCGCAAACGCCAATGGGCGGCCGGATCATCAACAACGGTTCGATATCGGCGACATCGCCGCGACCCAATTCCATTGCGTACACCGCGACCAAGCACGCTGTTGAAGGCATGACGAAATCCGCCTCGCTCGATGGCCGGAAGAACGACATTGCGGTGGGCCAGATCGATATTGGCAATGCGCAGACCGATCTCGCCGCGCGCATGGCGAAGGGTGTGCCGCAGGCAAATGGAGAAATTGCCGCTGAGCCGATGCTCGATGTGAACATTGTCGGGCAATCCGTGCGTTATATGGCGAGCTTGCCGCTGGAGGCAAACATTCTGTTCCACACGGTCATGCCGGCGAAGATGCCCTTCGTGGGCCGGGGATAAACACGCGCGCAAAAAGCGGCGGCGCAATGCATCGCACTGCCGCTTCGAACGATTACATCCGCCAGCGCGCCGACACCGTGAAGGTGCGCGGATCGCCTGGCATGTTGCTCATGTCCGCGTTGCCGTGCGCGGAGATGAAGTAGTTGCGGTTGAAGAGATTATCGAGCGTCAACGTGACGTCGACCTTCTTGCCGTGATAACCGGCGCCAAGGTCGAAGGTCACGAAGGACGGTAACGTGACCAGGTCGCTTGCCGACGTAAAGCGCGCCGACTGGAACTGGCTGCCGCCCGCTACGTAAAAGCCGTAAGGCAGATCGCGCTTGATCCAGATGCTCGCGCTATGCCGCGGCGAGAGACCGGGGGTGCTGTCGTGCAGCGAGATGCCTGCAGCGGTTGCCTGCGGCGAACCCTGCACGTTCCCGTTCAAATAGGTATAGCCGCCGAACACGGACCACTTCGGCGCGACCTCCCCCGCAAACGACAACTCCACACCGCGCGAATGCTGCGTGCCGATAGGCAGCGAGAACGACGGATTCGTCGGATCGGCGATCTGCTGGTTGGTCTGCTTCATGTCGAACAACGCGACGCTCGCGCTCGCGTGTCCGCCGAGGTCTAACTTCGAACCCACTTCGAAGCTCGTGGTCTTTTGCGGCTCGAGCGTGGACGCATTAGCGACCACGCCGTTGCTGATGAGCGTATCCGCCAGCGGCGAGAACGACTGGCTATATGTGCCATACAACGTCACCCACTCCAGCGGCTCGTACATCAAGCCCACCCGCGGGCTCCACGCACGATCCGTACGCGCGAGGTTCACGCCCGCTGCCGTATAGTCGCGGCGCGTCTGGTCGATGTAATCAAAGCGCAGTCCGGCAAGCACTTTCCAGTGTTCGGTCAGCGAAATCAGGTCCTGCGCATATAGCCCGGCAATGCCGATTACGGTCGAGCCATTGGTGCTCGCGAGGGTACCGGGCTTGATGCCGGGAAGATCGATTTGTTGCGGATTGAAGAGGTTGTAAGTCGCGACGTTCTTGTTCGTGTAGATGGTGTCGAACTTTTGCTGTTGCGATAATTCCAGGCCATACAAGACCTCGTTTTTCATGCCGAACAGCGTGGCTTTCTGCGTGAGTTCGAACATGCCGTCAACGCCATGATCGTTGCGAAAACGCGTCGACTCGTCGAGCGTCACGACCGGATTCGCGGCTGTCTTGATCGGTTCGTAGTTGACGTAGTTCTTGCGCTCGAGCGAGAAGTCATACGTGCGTACGGCTGCATGGAACGACAGCGAGTCGTTGAAGCGGTGGTCCAGCGACGCCGTCGCGCTTTCCACCGTGATGTCGTTATACGACGTGTTCGCAGCATTCGCCGAGCCATAGTACGTGTTGTGCGGCACGTCGACCGGCCGCCCGAGATAAGCGGGCAGGCCCTGGTCCGAGGTTCGGCGGTCATGCAGGTAATCGGCTTCGAGATTGAGCGTGGTGTTGGCATCGAGCTTGAATTGAGCCGACGGCGCTATCGCCTGGCGGTTTAACTGGAACTGATCGCGAAAGCTGTTGGAGTTCTCGCCGGCGCCCGTTATGCGAAAACGTGCTGCGTCGTTTGCATTCAGTCCAATATCGAATTCGCCACGACGTTCGCCCTCGGTTCCAAGCGACACACCGACTTCCTGCTGCGGATCGGCTTCGGGTTTCTTCAGCGTCCGGTTGATCAGCCCGCCCGCTGAACCGCGCCCGTACAGCACCGCAGCGGGTCCCTTCAAGACCTCCACGCTCTGCACGTTGGAGAGGTCGCGGTAGTACAGCGAGTCGTCGCGAATACCATCGACGTATTGGTCCGTGATGCTGCTGAACCCGCGAATCGTGACTTGATCACGCTGCCCGTCGCCGACCGAGAAGCCCACGCCGGGCACGTTGCGCAACGCCTGCTGAATCGAGGTGGCGTTCTGTTCTTCGATGAGCGCGCGCGGCACCACGGTGACAGTTTGCGGCACATCCATGAGCGAGGTGCTGGTTTTGGTCGCGGTCTTCGAGAGGCTCGTATCGTAGGTCGTGCGGTCCGTCTGCGCGTTGATATTGATCGCCGGCAACGTGGACGCTGGCGCGGGCGCGGCGGCTGGCGTCTCTTGCGCGAGCAAAGGGCGCGCGCCGGCAAGCGAAGTGGCAATGACGAGTGCGCGACAAGCTTTCTTCTTGATAGACATGGAAAGGTTCGTAGGGTTGAAGACGATAAAGCGACAGGAACGCAAATACAAAACGAGCCGCAGTTACCACGAACCACCATGCGTTTCGAGAAGACACGACATCGGCTGCCGTGGAACGGCATTCGATGTGGGGAGGAGGAGGTGTTTTGGCGGCGCGGAGGGTCGCAGAGCGCCCGGACGCCGGTCAAGCCGATATATTTCGGCCTGTCATTTTTCGAAAGAAAGGATAATAACCGCGATAAACAGAATGCCGCGCATACCCTAAGTTGGCTTAGGGCTTTTAATGAAGTCTTGCGAGTCAACGAAGCATCGGGCTATTTTTATTACTAATTTGTAATTTACAGATATGCAAACGAAAGATTATCGATCCTGTTTTTGAACGGTTTGGCGTTTTAGCAGAACCGGAGAACCAAGGCGAAAAAAAAGCGCCATGCGAGCATGGCGCTTGAAAATTCTAGCTTCCGAGGGATGGGCTAGAACTGAGAGACGGTCAGGGATTAGACTACACGCACACTCAGTGCATGACGCCGAAAAACGCCAGTACGGCATCGTCCGGGCTCAGGCCTACTTCAAAATAACCTTGCAATCGCTCGGCGGTCGGATCATCCAGCCGGAATGGCGGCCGGATGAATTTCGCGGCGACGGAGCGGTCGTACCAGAGACTTATCCACTCCTTCAAATCGACCAGCATCAACTCTTCAGCCACTACGGATCGATCGGCCATAGGATCTCCGCAACTCAACCAGGCGAACATCGGGAATGAAACGGAAATACAGCGCTGGAATGCGTTTGATATGAGCGCATCGTTTCATACAGCTTCATATTAAATATTCGGCCTCGATTTGCCAGTCGGCGGAAGCGGATTTTCCCCTAGGCGGTTCCTGATTCTCCTATCAGGATTTCCTGACACGGCGAATCAATCGCTATTCGGTCACCAATCTGTGCCTCACTGCGTATCGGATCATTTCCGAATTATTGTTCAGGCCGAGCTTCTGCATGAATCGCATCTTGTGTGTGCTGATGGTCTTGGCGCTGAGCGAGAGGGCGTCGGCAATATCGTTGATGCTGCTGCCCGCAGCCAGCATCCGTAACACCTGGAATTCGCGGTCCGACAGGATCTCGTGCGGTGGCCCGTCGTTCGATGGGGCATCGAAAACGATTGCATCCACGAGTTTCGGATCGATGAAACGTCCGCCCGCAGCGAGCTTGCGAATCGCCGCAAGCAGCACTTCGAGATCGCTGTCCTTCGTGACATAACCCGTTGCGCCCGCACGCAACGCGCGCGAAACGACCTGCCCTTCGTTGTGAATGCTCAGCACGAGAATGGGAAGCGCCGGCTGCTCGGCCCGCACACGCCGGATCAGGTCCACGCCGCTGATGCCGGGCATGGTCATGTCGAGCATCAGCAGATCGACGTGGCAGGCACGCAGCTTGTCCACTACATCGGCGCCGTGCGCTGCTTCGCCAACCACCTGGATATCGGTCGTGGTCGCAACGATCTGCTTGAGTCCGCTGCGTACGATTGCGTGGTCATCGGCTATGAAAATACTGATCATTGTTCCCGTCCGCCGTCGAGCGGTAAATGAATCGACACCATGGTTCCCGCGCCCGGCGCGCTGTCTATCTGCAATGTCCCGCCGATCAGTCTCGCGCGTTCGCTCATGCCGAGCAGGCCATACGAGTAACCGCTTTGCGCGGAATCAGCGTCGAAGCCCTTGCCATCATCGCTTACGCGCAGATCGAGCGCGACGTCGCTGCTCACCAGCGTTACGGTCACGCGCGACGCCTCCGCATGCCGCGATACGTTCGTCAGCGACTCCTGGACGATGCGAAACACAGCGGTGGAAAACGCATCGGCAAGTACGGGTTCGCCACCGCGCACGACGAGCTGGCATGGCATGCCGTTGCGCCGCGCGAAGTCCTCGGCGAGCCATTCGAGCGCCGAGACGACGCCGAAATTGAGCGCAGCAGGCCGCAAATGACTCGCGACATTGCGCACCATCCAGATCGTCTTTTCGACCAGTTCGCGGATGTCGTCGATCTTGCGCGTGGCTTCAGGATCGGTGTTGGCCGTGACGTTCGCATCACCCACGAGGCGCATCTTCAGCAGCGCAACATCCATCTTCAGCGCGGTCAGGACCTGTCCGAGTTCGTCGTGGATTTCCATGGCGATGCGCCGTCTTTCCTCTTCGCGGATCGCTTCCAGATACGCCGACAATTCGCGCAACCGCTCACGTGACGCAAGCAGTTCTTCTTCGGTCCGCTTGCGCTCGGTGATGTCCTGAACGGTTCCAACGATACCCCACGGACTTCCCTCATCGGCCTGGATATGTTCCGCTTGCAGCCGCACGATCCGCGTGGCGCCATCGGGTCCGACAATACGATGATCGATACCAAACGGCTTCCCCGTGCACATCAGCACGCGAACCGCCCGCCTGAAGGCGGCATGGTCGTCGGGATGAACCGCTGCGAGGTAAGCGCTGTAGCACGGCTTCACCTGCGAGCAGACAACACCGAGGATCCGGTAAATTTCCGACGACCAGTGCGTGACCCCTCGCGCGCTGTCCCACGCCCAGTCGCCCAGGCGCGCAAGGCGCTGCGCGTTCGCGAGACTCGCCTCGCTTGCGCGCAGTTTTTCGTCGGCTGCTTTGCGCGCGGTGATGTCGTAGAGGCCTACATAGATGGCGGGAACGTCGTCGTAGGTTGCAACGCGGGCATTCGCCACGGCCCAGAACGACGTGCCGTCGGGCCGCCTGAAGCGCAGTTCAGTGTTATGCAGGTTGCCCTCGCTGCGCAATTTGCAAACAACCGGATCGCGCTCACCCGGCGCTCCATAAAAGTCGACGATGTTGCCCGTTGTCTGCGCCTCATCGAATGAAAAGAGCCTTCGAAAAGGCTGGTTCATGTAAAGAATCTCGCCTTGCGGCATGGACGTGATGCACAACGGCACCGGACTCGTTTCAACGATCGCACGAAAGCGCGCTTCGCTTTGCTTGAGCCGTGCCTCGACATCTTTACGTTCGATGATCTCGAGATTCAGGCTCAGGTTGGCCCGCGCGAGTTCCTCGGTTCGTTGCGCAACGCGCGCCTCGAGTTCATCGCGTGCTTCGCATAGCTTGCGCTCGGTTTCCTGACGCACCGCTATCTCATGCTGCAATTGCAGGTTGCGCGTGACGAGTTGTCGCTGCAACGTGCGCAATGACAGATGCGTACCAATGCGCGCAACCACTTCATCGACGCGAATGGGTTTCGTGACGTAATCCACGCCGCCCGCCGCGAGCCCTTCCACGACATCGGCGGCCGCCGACATGGACGTCATGAAGATCACGGGAATCTCGTTCGTATCGCTGTTCGCTTTCAGGCGCCGGCAGGTTTCATAACCATCGATGCCGGGCATCTTCACATCCAGCAAGATCAGGTCGGGTTGCGAGAACGCTGCGCGTTCCAGCGCCTCAAGCCCGTCGAGTGCAACCAGCACGCGATACCCCTGGTCTTCCAGGCTCTCGACCATGACGCTCAGGTTCGCCGGCATGTCGTCCACGATCAGGACCGCGGGCGCCTCGACCGCCACTGTTGCCGTATCGCTCATGACGCGTGTCTCCCTTCAAGATGCTGTTCCACGAACTGCACGATTGCCTTCGTCCGATACCCCTTCGCCAGCGCGCGCAGCTCCGCTGCAAACGCGCCGTAACGTGCGTCCAGATGCGTGATGCGCTCGGCCCACAGCACGATTTCACGCATGTTCCCTTGCCGCGCCAGGCGATGCAACACTTCGAGTTCGTCAAGCGGCAAAGGAATATATGGCATTGGCGCGCTAAAGGTCCCAGGCGGCTCGATAATCGCCGTTGGCGCATGGATCCATTCAATCGACGTCACCGACGTGATCTTGTGCAGCAGCGTGTCCAGATGAAGCGGCTTGACGATAAACGCATTCGCGCCCGCAGCGAGGCTGCGTGGTTCGTCGCCGCCGGAAGGACTTGCGGACATCGCGATTACCGGGATCTCGCTCATTCCCGGCATGAGACGCAGGCGATGAATGGTCTGCAGCCCGTCCAGGCCGCCCATGATCACGTCGGTGAGAACCAGGTCCGGGGTGGTCCGCCGGGCGATCTCGACCGCCTCCGCGCCGCTTTCCGCCTCGAGCACCGCGAAACCGATGTGCCCCAGCATGACGGCGGCCACCGCGCGATTCGTGGGCGCATCATCGATCACGAGCACCGTTCTGCGCTTGCCCGCGTAGCCCGTGATCACCCGCGCGGGCACC
Source organism: Burkholderia sp. PAMC 26561 (assembly GCF_001557535.2). Classification (NCBI taxonomy): domain Bacteria; kingdom Pseudomonadati; phylum Pseudomonadota; class Betaproteobacteria; order Burkholderiales; family Burkholderiaceae; genus Burkholderia; species Burkholderia sp. PAMC 26561. The sequence goes on along the minus strand of NZ_CP014315.1, from coordinate 1,071,651 downwards.
GTCGGCGATTGCACGACAAGCCAAGCCTGCGTGGCCGCATCGAGTTCAAACCAGAACGTGCTGCCCTCTCCCTTGCAGCTCTCGACGAAGATTTCACTGCCCATCGCGCGCATGAGTTGCCGGCTGATGCCGAGTCCAAGCCCCGCGCCGCCACGCTGCCGTTGTTCGTCGCCGCTTTGCTCGAAGGGCTCGAAGATCAGCTCGCGTTGCGCCTCATCAATACCAATGCCTGTGTCCTCCACCGTGAATCGAACACGGCCATGCACGAGCGTTGCCACGCGCAAGGTCACGCTGCCGTGGTCGGTGAACTTCACCGCGTTGGCGAGCAAATTGAGCAAGACCTGCCGTAGCCGCCGTTCATCGGCACGTACGGCCTCGGGCACACCCCGCGCGGCGTTGCAGACAAATACCAAGTCTTTCTGCTCCGCCTTCACACCGATGATCTCGCGAATATCGTTGAGCAAACCCGCAAGCGGCACGGCGACGATATCGAAGGGCACCTTCCCCGCCTCGATCCTCGCGATGTCCAGGACGTCGTTGATCAGCGCCAGCAGATGTTCGCCGCTGCGCTGGATCACGCCGAGTCCATCGCGCTGGCGCTCGTTCAAGGCCGGATCGCGGCTCAGCACCTGCGCGTAGCCAAGAATGCCGTTGAGCGGCGTGCGCAATTCGTGACTCATGTTGGCGATGAACTCGGACTTCGCACGATTGGCCGCTTCCGCTGCATGCCGCGCTTCACGGCCTTCGGCGGCTTCGCGTTCATCGATATACGCACGATAAAGCCGTGCCGACATTGCATGGAACGATGCCACCACGCGCTCGAGTTCGTCCGGATGACGCGGCGGTTTGCGTTGCAACGCAAAGGCTTGCGGCGCTTGCCGGAAGTCGTAGCTCTCTACGCGCCGCGCCACCACCGCGAGATGCCGCGTCACGAGACGCGAAAAAATATAGAACGTGAAGAGCGTGACGATGAACGTGTTCGCCGCCTGGCTCAGCAAGATGACCAGCGCGGTTTTATACAGCTCGCGGTACAGGTTCGTGAGCGTCGCCTCCACTTTCAACGTGCCGATCATTTCCTCGTGACCTTGAACCCGATACACGACAGGGAAGCTCCGCACGATCACCGGCCCGAGTGTACGTTCGCCGGCGGCGACGACCATGGACGTATCGCTGGCGATGATCTCGGTGACTTCGGCAATCCGGATATCGGGCAGACGGAGAATGCCGTCGAGCTGCAGCTCGAGTTGCGGGCGATCGAGACGCCAGAGCGCTTCGCCCAGGCTGCCGCGATAACTCTCGTTGATCTGCGCGAGCCTGCTTTCGATCAGCGCCATGCCCCGGTCATAGTCGCGATAAAGCTGCAGCGCCGTGAGCGTCAACGTCACCATGCAGCTAAACAGAAAAACCGTTGCGAGCAGGCGCAGGACAACACTGCTGCGGTGGCGCTCGACTGAATCCCACAGTCCGCCAAACGTGTTAAGCGCCATATTTTTCCGGACCCGGCTAAGTTCTCGACTTGCGTATTTTGCGCTCTCCAATAGCGCGGGTCTAACGAGAGAAGTGCAGGGAAAGCCACTTTGATCGCGAAAAAAACCGACGCAGATGTACCGAGTGCTTAATTATTTGCTGAAGTGGACCGGTTCATTGAAGTCGGCGGCGATCCGTATCCGCCCTTTCAAGCTACCGAAACGGCGAATCGTTGGCTGCTTGAACGGGACCAGCATTAAAACAGCCTTGCCGCCTTTCGTGATAAGAAATTGCTCACCATTGCAAGCTGCATAAATTTGCTTGGACAGATCGGATGCAACATCGTGAAGTTCAATTGTTTTTATATGCTCTCGCGGTAAAGTGTTTAGCACAGCTGCTCGCTAATGGCGCCGCTCTCACTTGCGGGATCGCACTGCGTCTCCGCCCATCTCACATGAACGACGCGCACCGGCATATCGTGCGCCGCGCAGTACGCGAGCCAGCGCGTCTGGTTATCCTGCAGACGGTCCCCCGGCCCCTTCACCTCGATCATTTCGTAGCGCCTCTGTTGCGGCCAGAAGCGGATCAGGTCCGGAAACCCCGTCCGGTTCGCGCCGATATCCTGCAAAAGCCTGCGAAACCACAACTTCATATGTGCGGCGGGCAAGCAAAGCAGCGCCTGCTCCAGCAGTTCGGCTGTCAGCATTCCCCAATGAACGAAAGGAGATTGAACGCCCGCCTTCAATTCAAACGCCGACCGGATCACGTGCTCGTGCTGAGCGGTATCGAGTAAAGCAAGGCATTGGTCGAACGCGTCGCGCCGTGCCGCATGAAAGCCCGGCGAATGGAGATCCGCGGGACCACGCTGGAACGGATGGAAAAATGCGCCCGGCAGCGGCATGAAGATCGCGTCCCAGCAAAGCAGCCCGAAGAGCGAATTGATCAATGTGTTCTCGACGTAATGCACGCCCGCGCCCGGTTCGCTGAGTGCATCGCGAACGATCATTTCTACCGAAGCAGGTCGGGCCGGCATTGGCAGGACAACATCGATACGTTCAACGGGTCGCGCCCTGCCCACGGGCTCGATGGGAAGCCCGAGCTTGCGCCGAAGCCGTGGCAACATGCGCTCGACGCGTTGCGCTTCCTCTTCGCTTTCGGGCTCGCTGCACGCCTGAAGCGCCAGGACGTATGCATCGGTGTAAAAACCCGCCTGTTCCAGCGCACGCATGCGCCGGTGCCGCGCGCCCGGAAACGCGCACGACCTGTAAGCGGCCAATGCCGTATCCCAGTGACGAAGCCGCTCGCAGTACTGCCCCACGCGATACAACAGTTTTTGCCGGCGCTGGTCCAGCCAGCCGTGATCGCAAGCCAGTGCTTCGATCTCGGGAATCATGGCTTCGATGGACGGCACGTCATCGATGGTATCGAGCATGTCGCGGTATGCATGCACGGCCAGGAACACATCGATATCCGCGCGGGTTTGAAAAGCGCGCGACGACCGTTCGAGCAAGACCCGCTCGTACCGCACGATCCCGAGGTCCGCGAGTACGAACTCGGCCCAGCTTTGGCGCAAATTGCCGAAGAACATGAGCCTCAGGCGCTCGCATAACGCGGTCACATTCAAACGCATGACGACGTCGCATGCACCCGGATGCCATTCGCGATAAACCCGCTCGCCGGGATGCAGGAACGAAAGCGATTGCTGTAGCTCGGACTTGCGCGCGCTCGCGGCGGCCGGATTTAGCGAGAAGATCTTCGTCAGTTCGGGTTTGGTGTGAAGACCGAAGACCTGGTCGAGCGTAAGCGGCGGATTTGCGTCCACCCAACCGAGCGCGCTGAGCGGCGCGATCGCTTCGAGCGGGCATCCGATTTCATCGTAGAGCAGTTTGCTTGCGCGGAAATGCGGTCCCACGCGCATCAGCATGCGAACCAGCAACGCCCGCGACGCCAGCGGCAACGCCGCAAATTCGCGCAGGAAAACGCGCTCGTTTTCAGCCCAGAGGTCGTCGTAACGATCCGCAAGCCATTGGAGCGCGCGCTCGAAATTCAGGAGGTAATAAAACCGGCGCTGAAAATTCGCAGGTTGCAGGGAAGTCGGATCGCTCATGATCACTGTATGCATATACAGCAGTCATGATACCGCTACTGAAGCGCCCTGGGGTCGCTCCGCGTCAAATTTGCGCGGAGCCGCCATCGACGAAAAGTTCGCTGCCCGTTACGAAACTGCTTTCATCGGAGGCGAGGAAAAGTGCTGCATTTGCAGTCTCTTCGGGCTTGGCGAGACGTCCGAGCGGCGTGACCGATTGCACGTACTTGATCATCTCGTCGCTGGCTTCCTGCGTGGTCGCGAGGCCATGCCAGCCAGGCGTCGATGTCGCGCCGGGAACCAGCACGTTGACGCGGATCTTGCGCGGCGCGAGGTCGACAATCCAGCTTCGGGCGAAATTGCGGATCGCGGCCTTGGTCGCGCTATAAACGCTGAACGATGCCCCTCCTGTTACTTCCGTGGTCGATCCGGTCAAGATGATCGAGCTGCCGTCCCTCAACAGCGGCAACGCCTTCTGCACGGTGAAGAGCGTGCCCTTGACGTTGGTGTCGAAGGTCTTGTCGAAGTGCTCTTCCGTGATCTGGCCGAGCGCTGCAAATTCGCCGCCGCCTGCGTTGGCGAAGAGGATATCGATACTGCCCGCCTCGCTTTTGACGACCTCGAACAACCGGTCAATGTCAGCAAGTTTCGATACGTCGCCCTGGATGCCGCGCGCGTTCGCGCCCACTTCCGCGACTGCTGCGTCGAGTTCCTGCTGACGCCGTCCGCTCATGAACACGCGCGCGCCCTCCTCGGCGAAACGCTTTGCCGTGGCGAGACCAATACCGCTGTTCGCACCCGTGATCACCGCGACTTTTCCTGTGAGCTTGCCCATGTGAGTTCTCCTTTAATGAGTTGGAGAATTCATTATGGGCGGGTACATTCTGTTATGCTAGTACCTACCTAAAGGTAGGTGCCAGGAGAATCATGGAAACCCGTTCTTTCAGTTGTGGGCTCGAGGTCGCGTTATCGGTAATCGGCGGAAAGTGGAAACCGATCGTCCTGTTTCATCTGAATGGCGGCCCGCGGCGTTTCGGCGAGCTCAAGCGGCTCGTCGCCGGCATCAGCGAGAAAGTGCTGATCCAGCAAGTGCGCGAACTCGCAGAAGATGGCGTCATCATGCGGCGTGACTACGGCGAGATTCCACCGAGAGTCGACTATCAGATGACCGAATTCGGGTTGACGCTCGCCCGTGCGCTGATGCCGCTATGCGCTTGGGGCGATGCAAACCGCGAACGCATCGACGCTTTGCTTAACAATAAAGCGCTGGCTGCAAGCGACTGAAAATAGGGGCCGGGTACGGATTCTGAAAAGCACCTCAAGATGTCGTGCCATGCACACATCGACATCGAAATTGACTGGCCCATGACGGCAAACGTTGCACGCGGTGGCATCATATGCGCCTTGCTCTCAAACGCCTGGCACCCATACATGTCCAACCTGATCGTCCACGGCGGCATTGCGCTGCGCGGTGAAATCACCCCGTCCGCCAACAAGAACGCCGTCCTGCCTATTCTCTGCGCCACCCTTCTGACCGACCAGCCATTGCGGCTTATAGGCGTTCCGGACATCACCGACGTCAAGAAGATCCTCGACATTTTCCGCATGCTCGGCAGCAGCGTTTCGATGGATTTCACGACCGGCGTCCTGCAGCTTCACCATCACGCCACGCGGTTCGATCCGGTCGAACACCGGCTGCCGGAAGAGATGCGTTCGTCGATCATGCTGGTGCCGCCGCTGCTCGCACGCTTTGGCGTCGCGCGTCTGGAAAATGACGTAAAAGGCTGCACGTTGGGTGTGCGCGAGATCGACCCGCACGTCGAGGTATTCGAGCGTTTCGGCGCGCGCATCGAGCGCACGACGGACTCGCTGATCGTTCGCGTCGAATCGCAGATGACCGCGAATGATCACTGGTTCGACTACGCATCGGTGACGACGACCGAGAACTTCGTGCTTTGCGCGGCATCCGCAAATGGCACGTCGTCGCTGGTCAACGCGGCATCGGAGCCTCACGTGCAGGAGTTCTGCCGTTTTCTCGCGATGCTCGGCGTGGCGATCGACGGCATTGGAACATCACGCATCACCGTGACCGGCGGCAAGAAACTGGGCGGCGGCGAATTTCGTTTCAGCGAAGACTTTCATGAAATCGCCACGTTCCTCGCGCTCGGCGCTATCACGGGCGGTGATATTGCGGTGAAGAACACGGCGCCGGAACAGTTTCCGCTGATCGACCGGACCTTCGCGAAATTCGGTGTACACGTGGAGCACAGCAACGGCTGGTCGCGCACCGTTCGCGATGGCCCCTTGCGCGTGCGCCGGCCATTCACGCAGAACATCCTGACCAAGGTCGAAGCGGCGCCGTGGCCGTATCTCCCGGTCGACCTGCTGCCGATTTTCATCGCCCTCGGCGTGAAGGCGGAAGGCAGCGCCATGTTCTGGAACAAGGTCTACGACGGCGCCATGGGCTGGTCCGGCGAACTGTCGAAGTTCGGCGCGCACGTGTTCCTGTCGGACCCGCATCGGCTGATCACGTTTGGCGGCCTCACGCTTACGCCGGCCAAGGTGGAAAGCCCATACATCATTCGCGTGGCGATTGCGCTGCTGATGGTTGCCGCAAGTATTGAAGGCCGCTCGGAAATCACCAACGCGCTGCCAATCCGGCGCGCGCATCCGCGATTCGTCGAAAACCTGCGCTCAGTGGGTGCGAACGTGGAATGGACCAGCAGCGAATAACCCTTGCAGCACTTCCAAGTAGTACGAGAAGCGCGGGCGCTCAAGCCCGCGCCTTTTACGCAGTTCATTATTTGACCGCAGTTCATCATTTGACCGCGAATCAAAAGCGCCAGATCAGCCAATCCTGGACCGCATCCCGCACGCGAGTCCGGATCACCAAGCCTGCTTAGAATAATTAATTAATCAAACTGCGTGGCGTCAAACGTAAGTGCCTTCGATTTGCGAATAAACTCTCGCCTGCCCGATGTGTCATCCTGTCGGCAAATCTGCTAAACGAACACGTCAATCACTTAGCTAAACAAAGAAGCGTCCGGGCCTCATTGAGCCGATGCGCTCTTGGTCAACTCATTCACCATGGAGACACAGTGATCAGAAATGGTCTTGGCGGCATGCTGCTCAAGCTCTTCTGCCTGGTGGCGACAGTGAGCGCGACTACGAGCAACGCAGTCGCGGCGGGTCCCGATTGCTCCCGGCCCTTTACGCTCGCATTGCACGATCACGGTCTGCTTTATTCCGCCGATACCGACACCGGTATCGACAAGGACTTTGCAGATGAACTCATTCGCCGCAGCGGCTGCAGGGTCAACGTGAGCCTGATGTCGCGTGCGCGCATCTGGCAATTGATTGAATCCGGCGCGCTCGACTTCAGCTTGTCCGGCATTGCGAATGCAGAGCGCGATCGCTTTGCAACGTTTGCGTGGTATTTCACCGATAAATATTATCTCCTCGTCCGAAAAGATTCCGGCATGCACCGTCTGGCGGATTTCGAACGCAGCGACCAGTTTCAGCTCGGCGTCATCCGGAGTTTCCGCTATAGCGATTCCGCCAACAAACTCGTCGATACACTCGCCGCCAAAAATCGCGTCAGTCAGGCGGGCGGCCTCGAACCTCTCTATGAAGCGCTGATCAACCGCCGCATTCAGGGCATGATCATGGAGCCCTTCGATTACCCCGCGCTCGAAGAAAAGCGTATTCGCGATGTCACCACGGTCATCGAATTCAATGATCCTGCCGTGCCGCACGGTTTGATCATGTCGAAAAAAGCGCTTTCGCCCGATGAGCAGGCGAAGTGGCGCGCGCTGGTGAACCAGATGCGCGCGGATGGCACAGTGCTGCGGATCTTCCGCAAGTATTTCAAACCCGATCTGGCGCAGGCCATGGTCGATTTCAAGGCGCCGCAGTGACCCGGGCGCGCCGCTGGGTTCGTGCCGGCCTCTCGCCGCAGTCGCTGCATCGGCTGGTCCCGCTGTTGATTCCGCTACTTGTCCTCTTTGCCGCGCTGAGCGTCACGTGGGCCGTGTGGGATCACGAACAGCAAGCGTCGCGGCGCGAGTTGCTGTCCCAGTTCGACTTCTCGCTCGGCGACGCGGTGAGCCGTGTAGAACAGCGCATGGCCGCCTACGAGCAGATGCTGCACGGCGTGCAGGGCCTCTTTGCCGCCGGCGGCAATGTCGGCCGCGACAACGTGCGCGACTATGTCAGCGCGCTCAATCTCGACGCGAACTTCTCCGGCATCCAGGCAATAGGCGTCGTGAAGTGGGTATCGGCGGCGCAGAAGGACGCACATGTCGCGGCCATGGTCAAGGACGGCCTCGGCCACTATGGCATCGCACCGCAAGGTGACCGCGACGACTACGCGCCGATCGTCCAGCGCGAGCCGAACGTTGGCGGCAACCGCCGCACGCCGCTCGGCTTCGACACCTGGACCGATCCGGTGCGCCGTCTGGCCATGGAAAAGGCGCGCGACTCGGGCATGGCCGTGATATCGGGCAAGGTCAGGCTCGCAGTCGACGACGGCCCCGACGCGCAGCCCGGTTTCATCATGTACGTGCCGGTTTATACGCGCGGCCAGTCACAGGACAACGTTGCGCAGCGCCGGGCGCATCTGGCGGGCTGGGTATATGCATCGTTTCGAATGAGCGATGTGATTGCAAGCCTCTACGGCGAGCAGCCGCGCGGCCTGTCGCTCGCCATCTACGACGGCGTCGAACCGTCGGCTGCAGCGTTGCTCTATCGATCGCCCGATACCGGCAGGAAACCTCCGGCAGAGACGATCTCCGCCAGCGAATATCTCGTGGTAGCGGGCCATAACTGGACGCTGTCCCTCGCCACGCAAGACGGGTTCAAGACCGGATTCGGGCGCAACGCGCAATGGATCATCGCGATCACGGGCACGGGGCTGAGCATCACGCTGGCCTTGCTCGCGTGGTTGCTCGTGACCGGCCACGGACGCGCAATGCGCCTTGCTTCCACCATGACGCGCGAATTGCGCGAAAGCGAAGAGAAGTTTCGCGCCATCGCCGATTGCACGGTCAACTGGGAAGTCTGGTGGGGACCGGACGGCAAGCCGCGCTGGATCAATCCGTCAGTCAGGCAATACACGGGCTATACCGTCGAAGAATGCATGGCCATGTCCGACTTCGCCGCCACGCTGATCCATCCGGAAGACATGCCGCGGGTCGCGCTGGAATTCAAGAAGGGGCTGCAGGGGCATCGTGGTCATGACCTCGAATTCCGCTGCGTGCGCAAGGACGGGTCGATTGTGTGGCTGTCGGTTTCGTGGGTGCCGATCACCGACGCCAAAGGTGTCTTCACGGGCTTTCGCACGAGCGGGCGCGATATCACCGAGCGCAAGCAGGCCGAGTCCGAGTTGCGTATTGCGGCGGTTGCATTCGATTCGCTGGAAGGCATGATGGTCACCGACGCCAATACCAGGATCCTGCGCGTCAATTCGGCGTTTATCGAATGCACGGGTTACAGCGCGGAGGAACTCGTCGGCAAGACGCCGCGCATGCTTCAGTCCGGCCGGCACGACGCCGCCTTCTTCCGAGAGATGTGGGAATCGATCAACCGCGTGGGCGGCTGGCAAGGCGAAATCTGGGATCGCCGCAAGAATGGCGAGGTGTATCCGAAATGGCTGAGCATCTCGGCCGTGACGGGCGCGGACGGCGTGGTCAGCCATTACGTGGGCGCGCATCACGACATCACCGAGCGCAAGATCGCGGAGGAACGGATTCGCGAACTCGCCTTCTTCGACGCCCTCACCCGCCTGCCGAACCGCACACTGCTGATCGATCGCCTCACGCAAGCCATCGCACTCAGCGCGCAGAAGAAGACATGCGGCGCGCTGCTGTTCATCGACCTGGATCACTTCAAGACGCTCAACGACACCCTTGGCCACGACAAGGGCGACGCGCTGCTGCAACAAGCGGCGGGAAGGCTTGCGGCGAGCGTCGGCCGCAGCGATACGGTGGCGCGCGTGGGCGGCGACGAGTTTGTCGTGGTCCTCGGTAGCCTGCATGAAAACCCGCAGGAAGCGGCGAACGAGACGGAGATCATCGGCGAGCGCATTCTCGCTGTTCTCGGCAACCCGTACCATCTCGACGACGTCGAATATCGCAGCACGGCGAGCATCGGGGCGACGCTGTTCTCGGGACATCACACGGTCATCGACGAACTGCTGAAGCAGGCCGACCTCGCCATGTACAAGTCGAAGGAACGCGGCCGCAACGCAATGTGTTTCTTCGATCCCGCCATGCAGACGGCCGTGATCGAACGCGCGACGCTCGAAGCGGGATTGCGCCGCGCGATCGAAGGTGATCAGTTCGTCCTGCACTACCAGGCGCAAGTGACCGACGGCGTGATCGACAACACGACGGACAGCTACCGTGTCATAGGCGCCGAAGCGCTGGTGCGCTGGCAGCATCCGGAAAAGGGACTTGTGCCGCCGGCCGAGTTCATTCCGCTCGCGGAGGAAACCGGCCTGATCCTGGCGCTCGGGGACTGGGTGCTGGAAAGCGCGTGCACACGATTGGCGCAATGGATGGAGCAACCCGAAATGGCGCACCTGACCATGGCCGTGAACGTCAGCGCCCAGCAGTTCCGGCAGCCGGACTTCGTGGACAAGGTGCTGACGATCATCCGCAAGACCGGCGCGCATCCGGATCGCCTGAAGCTCGAACTCACCGAGAGCCTGCTGGTGGACAACATGCAGGACATCGTGCAGAAGATGTGGACGCTCAAGGCGAAGGGCGTGGTGTTTTCGCTCGATGATTTCGGCGTCGGGTATTCCTCGCTGTCATACCTGAAGCGCTTGCCGCTCGATCAGTTGAAGATCGATGAATCGTTCGTGCGCGATGTTCTCGTCGATCCCAACGACGCCGCCATCGCACGCACGATCGTGGCGCTTGCACAAAGTCTCGGACTCGGCGTGATTGCCGAAGGCGTGGAGACACCGGCGCAGCGTGATTTTCTTGCAAGCGTGGGATGCCACGCGTATCAGGGCTTCTATTTTTCACGCCCGATGCGCGTGGAAAGTTTCGAAGCGTTCGTGCGCAAGGACGATGCGGTGGCAGCTTGACGAAAGCCTTTTTCTTCGCAACAGGGCAGACCATCATTCAGGTGGTTGCGTGCTCCACTGAGCGAATTCATCGGCGAGAAAATCCACGCATACCCGCACCTTCGCCGATGCCGCCAGCCGCGCCGGATACACCGCCCAGACATTCGCCGGCTGCGTGACATCCGGCAGGACCTGCACGAGTTCCCCGCTTTCGAGCAGCGGCCGCACATCCCACAACGAACGCAACACGATCCCCCGCCCGGCCAGCGCCCATTGCACCGCCACCTCGCCGTGATTGGTCGAAAGCGGCCCGGTCACCTTGATCGACACCGGCTCGCCGCGCGCATGCAGACGCCACAAACCAAATGGATGATCGCGTTCCTTGATCGCGAGGCACGCGTGGCTCGCCAGGTCTGCAAGCTGCCTGGGCGCGCCGTGCTGCTTCAGGTACTGCGGGGAAGCACATAACACGCGATGATTCGATGCCAGCCGCTTTGCAATCAAGTGCGCTGCGATCTCGTCGCCGATACGGATGTCCAGGTCGAAGCCTTCGCCGGCGACATCGACGAGACGGTCGAACAGATCGAGCCTCACGCTCAGTTGCGGGTGTTTGTCGGAGAGACGCGCGAGCGCCGGCGCCACGATATGCCGCCCAAAACCAAAGCTGCTCGATACTCGCAGCGTGCCGCGCGGAACACGCCGCGTGGTGGAGACGTCTTCTACGAGCTGATCGACGTCATCGAGGATCTTTTCAGCCCATGCGTAGACGCGCTCACCCGCTTCCGTGATCGCAACCCGGCGCGTGGACCGATGCAACAAACGCGTACCCAGGTCGGCTTCCAGCACGCCGACGCGTTTGCTCACATACGCCGCCGATACCGACAGCGCCTCCGCCGCCCCGCTGAAACTGGACTTGCGGGCGACCGTGCAAAACACGCGAAGGTCATCGAGATTCGGGGAAAGCGGTGTTTTCATTGTTCACGCTTCGTGCATGGTGGCTTAACCGAAAACCCGATTCTAAGCGGTTCGCCACGGAATAGAATAGGTGTATCGAATAGACTGTTCCTCACAACCCGGAGACATCACATCATGACCAAAACCTACAAGATCGCAGTCATACCTGGCGACGGCATCGGCACCGAAGTGATGCCCGAAGCCTTGCGCGTACTCGACGCGGCCACCAAGCGCTTTGGCATCGCAATCGAATATCAGCATATTGAATGGGCGAGCTGTGCGTACTACCAGGAGCACGGCCAGATGATGCCCGACGACTGGAAGTCCCAACTGCAGGACGCCGACGCCATTCTTTTTGGCGCGGTCGGCTGGCCGGATACCGTGCCCGATCACATTTCGCTCTGGGGATCACTGCTGAAATTCCGCCGCGAATTCGATCAATACATCAATTTGCGCCCGGCGCGCCTGTTCGAAGGCGTGCCCTCGCCGCTCGCGAACCGCAAGGCTGGCGACATCGATTTCTGGATCGTGCGTGAGAATACGGAGGGCGAGTATTCATCGGTTGGCGGCGTGATGTTCGAAGGCACGGATCGCGAATTCGTCCTGCAGGAATCGGTCTTTACGCGTCATGGCAGCGAGCGTGTGCTGAAGTTCGCGTTCGATCTGGCTCAGCACCGCGAGAAGAAAAAGATCACGGTCGCGACCAAAAGCAATGGCATCGCGATCAGCATGCCGTGGTGGGACAAACGGGCCGCAGAAGTGGCTGCGCTTTATCCGGACGTCAAATGGGACAAGCAGCACATCGACATTTTGTGCGCGCGTTTCGTGCTGAACCCGGACCGGTTCGATGTGGTGGTCGCCACCAATCTATTCGGAGACATCCTCTCGGACCTCGGTCCGGCCTGTACCGGCACGATCGGCCTCGCGCCTTCGGGAAATCTTAATCCGGACCGCAAGTTTCCGTCGCTGTTCGAGCCGGTGCATGGATCGGCGCCGGATATTGCGGGAAAAAACATCGCCAATCCGGTCGCAATGATCTGGTCGGCCGCGATGATGCTCGAATTCCTGGGCGACGCCAAAGGCCCCGAACGCGATGCACACGACGCGATCCTTGCGGCTATTGAAGCGACGCTGAAAGAAGGTCCGCGTACAGGCGACCTCGGCGGCAAGGCAAGCACGACCGAGGTCGGCGAAGCTATCGCGGCGCGGCTGGCTTGAGTATTGCTGCCCCGTTGAGCAGGCTCAAACGAGCCCGAAACGGCCGCGCCTTGCGACCGGTTTTCAACCTCGACGGGGCAAATCATGGATGTCCAATTGTCAGAAGAGCAAATTCGCACGCTTGCGTTCTATCTGTGGGAACAGGACGGCAGTCCGGAAGGACGCGCGGACGAGTACTGGGAAAAAGCTCGCCAGCAATTGTCTTCAGGAAGCGATTCCGAAAGCAGCGCTGACGACAAAACCACCGGGTTTGGCGAGGAACCGGACGCGGCCCTTGATCGTCCGTTAGCGGAATAATATATACAGCCGCACCGATTTTGAATTCCTGAACCACGTACGCATCGCGCGCTTTGACGCATCGCCTTATACGTGGACAGAGTCGCTTGAATTACCATTCAATACCTGAGCTCATGAATGGGGATTAGCGGCAGTAAGCGAAATAACTAGAATAGTGTTGCCTCAAACACACGGTCATTAATACAGCCCCGCGCCAGGCAAGGCTTTGAGCCGTCGCATTGGTGACAGTACCTATGTCATCAACCCTTCAGTTGGCGCTTACTGGAACTACACCGCCAATACTTTTGGCCGGTGAGTGTCCAGTGAGTGAATCAGAAATTGTTTTTGCCAATAACTACTGAAGTGGTGTTTAACATGAATACGTCCAATCATCTCAACGCTGCATTTTCGACAATCACCGGAAGCCGCAACAAGGCCACGAAAGCGAGCGCCAAGGTGGAGAAACAAAGTTCCTCGTATATGTCGATGCTCCAGGCGCCCATGACCGTTCTGGCGTGCAACGTCTCGGACCGCTCGGACATCACGGCCTGCGCCATCCTCGGCTATAACTGACAACGTCACTACCGGTTTGCGGAAACCGTCCCCGGCAAACTCGTCGAGAGGTTGCCGAGGAAAGTCAGGCATTTCGATAGCTGTTCCAGTTCGACGTACTCATCGGCCTTGTGCCCTTGTTCGATCGAACCCGGTCCGCATACGACTGTAGGAATGCCTATCGACTGAAACAGGCCGCCTTCGGTTCCGAACGCGAGGGTGCGCACGTCGTCCCGTCCGGCAGCCGCGCATGCCAGATCGCGCAACCAGCCGGCCGCAGCCCGATCCGACAGTGCCGGATAATCCACCAGTTGTTCCCAGTCGATATCGCTTTCGGCGAACGTTTCGCGCATGGCGCCGACGAGTTCGGTATCCGCATAGTGCGTGATGGTTTGCACGATGGCGTCCGCGTTATCGGCGGGCAGATTGCGGATTTCAAACTCCACTTGCGCGTGGTCCGGGATCACGTTCAACGCAATACCGCCATTGAAGCGGCCGGTATGGATGGTTGTGTACGGCGGATCAAAGTCGTGGTCGAGCGTTGCCTTTGTGCGCAAGTCGCGCTGCGTTCGCCGCAGGAACGTCACGAGTTCCGCCGCGAAATCCACCGCATTCACGCCGAGATGTGTCAGCGCGGAATGCCCGGCGAGACCTTTCACGCAGCATCTGTACGCCTTCTTGCCCTTGTGCGCCACCGCGACCTGCATGCTCGTCGGCTCGCCAATAATGCATGCAAGCGGCTTGACCGGCGCTGCCGCCAGTTCACGCAACAAACCGCGCACGCCACGGCAACCGACTTCTTCGTCATAACTGAATGCAAGATGAACAGGCACGTCTTTGCAGGTCGCAACGAAGTGCGGCACGCTTGCAAGCACCGCCGCGATAAAACCCTTCATGTCGGCTTTGCCACGCCCGAAGACACGGTCGCTCCCGCGCGTCATCTCGAAGGGCGGCACGGTCCACGGCTGACCCGCGGCGGGTACGACATCGGTGTGACCCGAAAAGCACAGACCCGCCACGTCCTTCGGGCCGATGGTTGCATACAGGTTCGCCTTGCGGCCGGTTTCGTCGAAGACGAGAGCGGACTCCACGCCGTGCCGATTTAGATACCGCTGGACATACTCGATCAGCTTGAGGTTCGATTCGGAGCTGCGGGTATCGAACGCGACCAGATCGTTCAGCAGATCAAGCGTGGTGTCGAGCAAGGCGTGCTTCATTGGCTAAAGATCTCCGGGTACTCCATACGACGGTGCCTGCTCGGGACGTATTGCGCGCATTGCGTAGTCGTTCATCTGCGGTTCGTAGCGCTGCCAGAGCGCCCGCAAATCAGCAATGGGTTGATCCGACCAGTCCACGCGCAACTCCGCGAGCGGCCAGACCTCTCTTCCATACACGCAAAATCCCGCCGAATGCACGGGACCCGCTTCGCCGCCTGCCGCCGCACCCGCTTCCAGTGCCGCGATCAGGCGCTCGGCCAGCGAGCTTGCGGGCGATACTTCGAAGGCTTCGACCATGGCGGCCGGAATGCCGTCGTGGGCGAGCAGGTTGCCCGCTGCAACGCAGTTGCGCCCCGGTTTCGTCGCGATTATACCCAGCCCTTTTTGGCCCGTCGCAGCGTCGCGCGAACCGTCGGCATCGAGTACGGCGAGCTGCCGCCACTCCGCGTAAGGACGTGCGTGCTGCAATTGTTGCAAGGTGCTTTCAGCACCAAAACCGGCGCCAAGCAACTGCAATCCGAGCACGCCGAGGCGCGGATCGGTCACGTTCTGACTCAGCACCACGCCATGCGGACTTGCCCATAGACATCGGCTGGGAACCGCAATGCTCGAACTGCACACAATGCCGCCGACCATGCCCGTACGTTCGCATCGGCCAGCCAGAGAAAACGTCATGCGATCCTCCGCTCAGCTATTTGGAATGACGGCGATCACGTCGATTTCGACGAGCCACTCGGGACGCGCAAGCGCTGAAATCACAATACCCGTCGATACCGGGTACACACCCTTCAGCCACTTCCCGACCACGGTGTACACCGCTTCGCGATAGCGTACATCGACAAGATAGATCGTGATCTTGCAGATATCCTCCAGCTTGCTGCCGGCTTCGCCCAGCAACATTGCGATGTTGGCCATCGCCTTTTCAGCCTGCGCGCCAACGTCGCCTATGCCCACCGATTCGCGCGTATCCAGGTCCTGCCCGATCTGGCCGCGCAGATAAACCGTTCCGTTCGCCACGACCGCCTGGCACAGATCGTTATCGAGTTTCTGCTCGGGGTACGTCTCGCGCGTGTTGAACTTGCGGATGCGGGTATGACTCATGGACACCTCACACAACGCGCTTGAGCCGCGGCTCTGCGCTGGATTGAACGACACGGTCCGACAGGTTCGCGGCCTTCTTGACGTAGCCGAGCGTGCTGTCGAAATCGAAGTTACGGAACACGGCACCCAGGTGGGCGAACGGCGGTGATTGCGCGAACAACTGGAACGTGAGGCGATGCCCCGCATAGTCCGAGTTCAGCAAGTCGCGGGCGAACGCGAGCAACTTGCGGCGGTCATCGGAGACCCAGTTTTCGTTGACGGTATAGAACTTGTCGAGCCAGCCGCTGATCTCCGGATTGGCAAACGACGCCGCATCCGGCGTCACGCAAATCTGTCCACCGCAGAGTTCACGCGCGAGATGCATCATCTCGTGAAGGCGCGAACATGCCTGCACGCGGCCTGTATAGAGCAAGGATTGATTGGGCATCATCAGGCCGGCGGGACTGCGTTCGCCGCAAGCAATCGATGCCGTCAGATGCGCGTTGATGGTCTCGCGATACACGGCGAGCGTCGACAGTTTCTCCTGCACGGCCTGCTGCTTTTCAAGGCCGGTTTGGCGTGCGTTGAACAACGCCGCGCCGATCATCAGGTCGGCAAGACGCAGGTTGCGCTGGACGAACGCGAACGCGCTGTATCGATGCAAGGTCGAGCGAATGAAGGTGGCCGCCTTCGTATGCTGGTAGAACAGCACGTCTTCCCAGGGAATCAGGACGTTGTCGAAGATCAGCAGGGTATCGACTTCATCGCAGCGGTTCGACAGCGGGTAATCTTCCGGATTCGCGCGCCCGGCGAAGCCCGTACGGCAAATGAACTTGAGTCCCGGCGCGGACATGTTGACGACAAAACCCACCGCATAGTCCGAGAGTTTTGCGTCGCCCCAGTTCGCGATGGTCGGCTTCACGAATGCCTGATTCGCATACGCTGCGGCCGTCTCGTACTTGGCGCCACGCACCACGATGCCCGCATCGGTTTCCTTCACCACATGCAAAAGCATGTCCGGGTCCTGCTCCTGAGGCGGTTTCGAGCGGTCGCCCTTGGGGTCGGTGTTGGCGGAGACATGGAACGGGTCTTCATGCAACGCACGATTGATATGCCGCTCGATGTTCGCGGCAAAACGCGGATCGACTTCGTTGAGCACATCCTTGCCGTCGTAGAGCGACCACATCTCGCCGATGGTTTCATCGCCCACACGGGTGGCGATTCCGCCGATGTCATCGAGCACCGTGTCTACTGCCAGGCGTTTGTCGTGCCAGTCCTGCTGCGTGTACGGCAGCTTCAGGCCGACCGCGTTGCGCTCGCCGGTCTTTTCATCCACGTAGCTCATCACATCCTGCGTCGCCTTCTCGTGCGCCATGTCGTAGATGCGCGCGCGGATGTCCACGATCGGCTTGAACATGGGATGCGTGGTCACGTCCTTCACGCGTTCGCCATTGATCCAGACCTGTCGTCCGTCTCGAATGGAGTCGCGATACTGCTCGCCTGTTCTGATCATTGCTGTGCCTCGATCCGTGGGGAAATATGGTCGTTCAGATTCGCCTAGAAAGCCAGGAACTGGCCGTAATCGCGCTTGCAATACAGCAATGGCATGTGCGCGGCGGGCGCGCGTTTGATCGCCGCGACCTCGCCGAAAAACACCGTGTGCGTGCCTATGGTTTGCTGGGCGACGAGACGGCATTCGATTGCAGCAACCGCCCCGTCGATAAGCGGCACGTCCAGCGCCCCCGCCGTCACCGTGCAGCATGAGAAGTCGAAAGGCCTGGCGCTCGCCGAGCGTCCGGCAAAGGTATCGGCAATGCCGCGCTGCGCCACGTTCAGCAGGTTCACCGCGAACACGCCGTTCGCCGCGACCGCTGCATTGGCCGGGCTGCGTGTATTGATGCAGACGAGCAATGTGGGCGGGTCAGCGCAAACCGAGCTGCAAGCGCTGACGGTGACGCCAAAACGTTCGTTGCCTGCGCCTGTCGTCACCACATGAACCGATGTTGAATTGGACGCCATCGAATCGAGGAATGCGGCCCGCAGATCGTGATTCATTCCGGGCGCCGCTTCCATCAAAGCGCTGTCTGGTTGAGTTGTTTGCATGCCGCCCCCTCGCGTTTGCACTGACCGTGCGCAAAATCTACGCTTTGGCACCGCATCCGAAAAACATATTTCAAAAATGCAAATCATCGGATTTGCCTATGCAAGCGTATTTATGTCCACGCACAATAGGATAGATAAAAGACCGGGGGCGGACCATGGAACCTGCGCAATTACGCTATTCATTGAGGCAGTTGAGATACTTCGTGGTGACCGCCGAAGTGCTGTCGTTCACGGCGGCGGCGAAGCTGCTGCATATCTCGCAGCCATCCATCTCCACAGCGCTCGCGGATCTCGAAGTGTCGTTCGGCGTGCAGCTTTTCATCCGGCATCACGCGAGCGGGTTATCCCTGACACAGGCCGGACGCGAGATGCTCGGGCGCGCGCGCGACTTGTTGAAGAATGCGGAAGACCTTCAGACCGCAGCGAAGGAACTGGACGGCGGCATGTCAGGCGCGATCACGCTCGGGTGCCTGGTTTCACTCGCGCCGCCGCTCATGCCCGCGATGATGAGCCGCTTCATAGCGGGTCATGCAGGGATCGCGTTCCGCACGCTCGAAGCGCATCAGGACGATTTGCTGCGCGGCCTGCACGATGGTTCGCTGGATATCGCGCTGACCTACAACCTCGATCTGACCGATGACATCGCGTTCACGCCGCTGCTCTCGTTACCGCCGTATGTGATCTTGCCGAAGAATCACCGGCTGGCGAAACAGCGCACGGTGGCGCTCGCCGACCTGCGCGACGAACCCTACGTGATGCTCGATCTTCCGCACAGCCGCGAATATTTCGCAGGTCTCTTCGACGCCGTCGGCGACCGTCCGATTGCCGCATTCCGTTCGTCGCAACCTGAAGTGGTTCGCGGCATGGTTGCCAATGGCCTTGGCTACAGCATCCTCAATTTTCCGCTGAAATCGAGCCGCACGGTTGACGGCGAGGACTTCGTGATCAAGCAGTTCAAGGACGAAGTCAATGCCACCACGCTCGGGATTGCGCAGTCGCGAAGCATGAAACCACGGCAAGTCGTGCAGCGCTTCGCGGCCTTCTGCGAAGCGGAAATCACCCGCGAGCGAGCACGTTGAGGCGTTGCGTCTGGCTTCGCGTCTGGATAGGAAAAAACTTGGTTCTACATGTAAAAACAATATTTTGGCTGGTAATTTGACTTGATAGATTGATGTCCATGCAGCGAGCGGCCTGGCTGGAGAGCCGGTTGCAGCATCCACTGAATTGACAGGGAGGCGCGATGGGATCTTCAATGGCAGCGTCCGGCACTGGACTCGATATCGTCCGGCAGTTGCAGGAGAGCTCCGCGCGTCCCTTCAGCGACGCGCATTCCATGCCGCCTGCCGTCTATACTTCGCCCGATTTCCTCGCGCTGGAACAAGCGAACATCTTCCGCAGCGAATGGCTTTGCGTTGGCCGGGCAAGTTCGATTACGGATGCCGGCGACTATCTCACCGCAGACATCGATGGCCAGCCGATCGTGGTCTTGCGCGACGAGAAGCTGGAATTGAAGGCGTTTTCGAACGTCTGCCTGCATCGAATGTCGGTACTGCTCGAAGGACGCGGCAACACGCGCCGGATCGTCTGCCCCTATCACGCATGGAACTACACGCTCGACGGCGCGCTGAGCGGTGCGCCAATGATGGATCGTCAAAGCGGATTCTGCAAAGAGAACTACCGTTTGCCGTCCGTTCGATGCGAGGTCTGGCAAGGCTGGATCTACGTCACGCTCAATGCCGACGCGCCGCCAGTTGCCGGCAAGTTGGCAGGTCTCACCGAACTGATTGCCAGCTACGGCATGGCTGATTACAAGGAAACGTTCTACGAAGAACACGTGTGGGATACCAACTGGAAGATCCTCGCTGAAAACTTCATGGAGAGTTATCACCTGCCCATGCTGCATCGGGCAACCGTAGGTCCGCATTCGCGTCTCGAAGAAATGGAATGCCCGCCAGGCAGCGACGCGTTCAACTATCACTGGATCACGAAGGAAGCATCGTTGCCCATTGGTCAGGCGCATCCCGACAATCAGCGGCTGCAAGGTCACTGGCGCAAGACCACCGCGCTGCTCGCGATCTATCCGACGCATCTCGTCACGCTCACGCCAGGTTACTTCTGGTACCTCGTGCTGCAGCCGGTTGGAACCAGCCGTGTCCACATCCGCTTCGGCGGCGGGCTCGCGCCTGATTTCATCGCGGATCCGAAGGCGGCCGACTACATGGCAACGCTCAAGACATTGCTCGATGCGGTCAATGAAGAAGACCGGCGCGGCGTGCAGGCGGTGTTCCGTGGTGTGAGTGCGCCGCTGGCAAAGCCTGGGCATCTGAGTCATCTGGAAAGGCCCAATTACGACTTCGCGCGCTACCTTGCCCAGCAGCTTGCCTGATTCTCAACACTCATCCAACACGACACGATGTCAACGCACTCCTTCATCTCCTTCGCGGGCGTGAGCAAGACATACGACGGCGTTCATTACGTCGTGGAAGGGCTCGACCTCGATGTCGCGAAAGGCGAGTTCGTCTCGTTGCTTGGTCCTTCAGGATCAGGCAAGACGACCACGCTGATGATGCTCGCCGGTTTTGAATCGGCGACTCAGGGCGAGATCCGCCTCAACGGAAAACGTCTCGACGACAAACCGCCGCATCAGCGCGACATCGGCATGGTGTTCCAGAACTACGCGCTGTTCCCGCACTTGACGATCGAGCAGAACGTTGCGTTTCCGTTGTCGGTGAGACGCATGAGCAAGACCGAGCAACAGGCGCGTGTCAAGCGCGCACTGGACATGGTCGAGTTGCCGCATCTCGCGGCGCGTCGGCCTGCGCAGTTATCGGGCGGACAGCAGCAGCGTGTGGCCCTTGCGCGCGCCCTCGTGTTCGAGCCGAGCGTGGTGCTGATGGACGAACCACTCGGCGCGCTCGACAAGCGCCTGCGCGAAACCATGCAGTACGAAATCATGCGGCTGCATCGCGAGTTGGGATTGACGGTGGTGTACGTGACGCACGATCAGGCGGAAGCGCTGACCATGTCGGACCGCGTGGCCGTTTTCTCCGATGGCCGCATCCAGCAAGCAGCGACTCCAACGGAACTCTATGAAAACGCGCACAACGCATTCGTCGCGAATTTCGTCGGTGAGAACAACGGTTTGATGGGCCGCGTGCTCGAACAGGATCCGGACTGGGCGACGCTCGTGTTGCCAGACGGTGCGGTCATTCGCGGACGTTGCGGCCGGGGCTTGCGTAACGGCGAGGAAGCCATGCTGGCGCTGCGCCCGGAGCGCGCGCACATTGCATCGGCAGAAGGAATCCTAAGCGCCGCCGACACCAACCTGGTGACGGCGCGCGTGGAAGAACTCGTGTATTGCGGCGACCATCACCGCGTTCACTTGAAACTTGGCGCACAAGGCTCGGGCGACAGCCTCATTGTCAAGGTACCCAACACGCAGCATCACGACCTTCCGTCACTCGGCAGTGCAACCGTCGTGGCGTGGCGCCACGACGACTGCAAGATCCTCGCAACGGCCGTAACTGCAAGCCACGGCCATGCTCCGTCCCTCACCGCAGGAGTCCACTGACATGAAAACCAAACTGATCCAAACCGGTATGACGGGCATCGCCGGACTCGTTCTTTCGACTGTCGCATTGTTTTCGGCGAGCGCGCATGCGGCGGAAACCATCTCGGTGGTCACCTTCGGCGGCGCATACGAAGCCGCGGCGAAGAAGGCGTTTTTCGAGCCGTTCACGGCTGCAACAGGCATCGGCTTCTCGACGGAATCTTACGACGGCGGCCTCGCCAAATTATCGGCAATGGAGCAGGCGAAGAATCCCACGTGGGACCTGATCGACCTCGAATCGAACGATGCGATCACCGGTTGTGACGAAGGCTTGCTCAAGAAGATCGATAAGAAGTCGCTCGGCAACACGAGCGCATTCATTCCCGGTTCGATCATGGATTGCGCGGTCGCCGCCATGGTCTGGTCCACCGTTTATGCCTACGACACGACCAAGCTGAAGAGCGCGCCGACCTCCATCAACGACTTCTTCGACCTGAAGAAATATCCCGGCAAGCGTGGCCTGCGCAAGTCGCCGAAGGTGACGCTCGAATGGGCGCTACTCGCCGATGGCGTCAAACCCGCCGACGTCTACAAGGTCCTCGGCACACCGGCCGGGGTGGATCGCGCGTTCAAGAAACTCGACACCATCAAGTCGAGCATCGTCTGGTGGGAAGCCGGCGCACAACCGCCGCAACTGCTTTCGGATGGCGCGGTGGTGATGACGCAGGCGTACAACGGCCGGATCGATGACGCCGTCCACAAGGATCACAAGCCGTTCGAATCGGTATGGGACGGTCAGGTCTACGACTTCGAATGGTGGGGCATTCCGATGGGTGCAAAGAACGCCGACGCGGCGGCCAAATTCATTGCATCGGCATCGACGGCAAAAAGCTATGCCGACCTGACCAAGTACATTGCCTACGCGCCGCCGCGCAAGGACTCGATTCCGCTCATCGATAAAGCGCGCCTGAACGACCTGCCGACCGCGCCCGGCAACTTCAAGCGCGCCGTGCAGATCAACGCGAGTTTCTGGGCCGACAACGCCGACCAGATCAACAAGCGCTTCCAGGTGTGGCTGACGCAGTAATCAAACCCGTAAGGTGAATTGTGACTGTGACAGTGACCAGCGATCTGCGGGAGCCGGCCGGAGCGAGCGTTGCGGATGCTAAAACCGCCGGCCGCGAAGCGTATGCCAAGACGCGCCGGCGTGCATCCACGCAAGCGCTGTTGCTCGCCCTGCCGCTGCTGCTGTTCCTGCTCGCCACCTTCATTGCGCCCATTGCGATCCTGCTTTCAAGAAGCGTCGTGAACCGCGAAGTGCCGGTGAACTTGCCGGTGCTGTCGCAATCGCTCAAATCATGGAACGGCGAAGGGATACCCGACGAACGCACCTTCGCCCTGCTCGCCGCCGACATGCGGCGAGCTTCGCAAGAAGGCCAGCTCGGCACCGTTGCGCGACGGATGAACTTCTACCTGCCCGAGTTTCGCAGCTTGCTGATGAAAACGGCGCGCCAGTTGCCCGAGACCGCGCCGGCTGCCTGGAAACCCGCGTTGATCGAGCTCGATCCGCGTTGGGGCACGCACGACATCTGGCGTTACCTGAAGCGCTCGGCGGTGTCTCCGACGCCTGATTACTTGCTCACTGCCGTGGATTCCGAAGTCACGGCCGACGGCGCCATCAAATCCCTCCCGGCAGACAGTTCTGTCTACGTCAACGCGTTTGCGCGCACGGTATGGATCAGCGCTTCAGTCATGGTGCTGTGCCTGCTGCTTGGATATCCGGTTGCGTATCTGCTCGCCACTCTCCCGCCTGCAAAGAGCAATCGCCTGATGCTGCTCGTGATCGTGCCGTTCTGGACCTCGCTGCTGGTTCGAACGACCGCGTGGTATGTGCTGCTGCAACCGAGCGGCGTGATCAACAGCCTGCTTGTGAGTTCGGGAATCGTCAGCCATCCGCTGCCGCTGCTCTTCAACCGCACGGGCGTCCTGATCGGCATGACGCATATCCTGCTGCCCTACATGATCCTCGCGATCTATTCGGTCATGAAGGGCGTGTCACCGGTTTACATGCGCGCGGCGCAATCGCTCGGCGCGCATCCCGTGACCGCGTTCGTTCGCATCTACATGCCGCAGACGCTTCCCGGCGTGGGCGCAGGGTGCTTCCTCGTGTTCGTGCTTGCGCTCGGTTACTACATCACGCCCGCGCTGCTCGGCGGCGCGGGCGATGAAATGATCAGCCAGCTCATCGCCGCGCAGACCAACGAGCAACTCAACTGGGGCTGGCGGGCGCATTGTCGGCATATCTCGTGATCTTCACGGCCGTGTTCTATTTCGTGTTTAACCGGCTTGTGGGTATCGACCGGTTGAGGTTCGGCTAGGCGCCAGGGCGAGGACGACATCATGCAAAGCCAAAGGCATCTCGTGTTATCGGAACGCATCGCATCGAAGTGGTTGCGCGTGCATTCCGCACTGATCCTGTTCTTCCTGATAGCGCCGATTCTCGCCATCGTGCCGCTGTCGTTCAACTCTGGCGCGTACTTCTCCTATCCGATGCAAGGCTTCTCGCTGCACTGGTATTCCAAGGCGCTCGGCAGCAGCGACTGGCAGCGCGCGTTCGCGAACAGCATCGGCATTGGCGCCGCATCCACGGTGCTCGCCACGGGCCTGGGCACGCTCGCGGCGCTCGGACTCAGCCGCTCCAATTTTCCGTTTCGCGCCGTCATCATGCCGCTGCTCATCTCGCCGATGATCATCCCCATCGTCGTCGTGGCCGCCGGGTTCTATCTCGTGTTCGCGCCACTGGGGCTGGTGAATTCGTATATCGGCGTGGTGCTGGCGCATGCCGCGCTCGGCACACCGTTCGTGGTGATCACCGTCACGGCGTCGCTGCTGTCGTTCGATCAAAGCCTGATTCGAGCGGCTTCCGGACTCGGCGCCGCGCCGTGGACCGCATTTCGCCGCGTGACCTTGCCGCTGATCCTGCCGGCCGTGGCGACGGGCAGCGTATTCGCGTTCGCGACTTCCTTCGACGAAGTCATCGTGATCCTGTTCATTGGCGGCCCGGATCAGCGAACCGTGCCGCGGCAGATGTGGAGCGGGATTCGTGATTCCATCGATCCATCCATTCTCGCGGTCGCGACCATGCTGATCCTGTTCGCGGTTGCTTTATTCAGCAGCATCAACTGGCTGCGCGGACGCAGCGCCGCTGCAACGCTGCCGGGCGCGTGATCCGCGTGATCCATGAGAAAAGCCCGGTCAATCGATAAAGGAGAACACCATGCTGGCAGCAGAACGGGAAGCCTTCGAGCGCGACGGCGCGGTCGTGTTGCGCGGGATGTTCAAGGACTGGATGGAAACGTTGCGCGAAGGCGTGGAGTACAACGCGACGCATCCGGGGCCGTCGTTCAGGAATTACACGCCCGAAAAAACGTCAGGCCGGTTTTTCGGCGATTACTGCAACTGGCAGCGCATCGCGCCGTTCAAGGCTTTTGTCGAACATAGCGCGGCCGCCTCCGTCGCGCAGGCGCTGATGGATTCGCAGCGCGCCCGCATCTTCCATGAACATGTGCTCGTGAAGGAAGCCGGCGCGGCAAAGCTCACACCCTGGCATCACGACGAACCCTATTACTGCGTCAGCGCAGATCAAGCCGTGAGTCTATGGATTCCACTCGACTCGGTGCCGCGCGAGACATGTGTGGAGTTCGTCGCGGGATCGCACAAGTGGGGCAAGCTGTTCCGGCCGCGCAAGTTTAGCGGCGTGGCTTACGACCACAAGTCCGACACGCTGGAGGAGTTGCCGGATATCGATGCACACCGCAGCGATTATCAGATCCTCGGTTGGGACCTGGAG
Source organism: Burkholderia sp. PAMC 26561 (assembly GCF_001557535.2). NCBI lineage: Bacteria > Pseudomonadati > Pseudomonadota > Betaproteobacteria > Burkholderiales > Burkholderiaceae > Burkholderia > Burkholderia sp. PAMC 26561. The sequence goes on along the minus strand of NZ_CP014315.1, from coordinate 1,046,226 downwards.
CCGGGCGATGCTATTGCGTTCAACTTTCATACAGTGCATGGCGCACCTGGCAATACGGCCGGGCAGCAGTCACGGCGGGTCGTATCGTTCAGATGGCTCGGAGATGGCGCGCACTTCGTGGATCGCGGCGGTGAAACGTCGCCTCCCTACCCGGAACTCATGAACAAGTTCAAGCATGGAGACGCACTGCCTGAAGCGGAATTTCCATTTATTGTTTGAAACGCGCGTGCCAAATCGGAATTCGGCGGCATTCGGCGATATTCGCCGATATTCAGCGGCATTGACTGCCCTAATCCAACTCCCGCTGATTTAATCGCGAACCCAGTCATCCGGAACATCCAGCGTTCTTATCACGCGTGCCGGAGAGCCCCCTGCCAAGCTCTTCGCGGGGATTTCTCCGGTAACAGTCGAACCCGCGGCAATAACGGAATGATCGCCAATATCCGCGCCGGCTAATATGGTGGAACGAGCGCCAATCCAGACATTATTGCCAATGAATATAGGTGCGCGCTTGGTCGGATGTTGCGGAGATACCTGATGAAAGTCGGTATCGTAAATATATGTCATATCACCGATCTTGCAATTCTTGCCAATCTTCACGGAAAGCGTCGCGCACAGGTTGGCACCGTCGTTCATAAACGTGTTTCGTCCGATCTCCAATATGGCGTCCTTTGTCACGGTAATGTGCTGACGCGTGCGGAATGATCGAAACGAGCAATTCTCCGCGATGTAAATGCGCCCTTTATTCGTGATTTTCGGCCATTTGCCTGAGAAGATCGGCGCACTTTCATAACCTACGTTATCGACCTTTAATGACAGGCGGACAAGCACGCTCTTCAGTTGTGCTAATCCTCTGACAAATACATTTTTCATTTAGTGTCCATTTGGCCGCAATCTCCGCCCTCAAACCGAGCGATTCAAGTCATATCTTGATCGAACTTGCTATATGCGTCGGCAATCGATACTTCCTGTAACAAAATATCGCTGAAACTCAAATATGGAAGTGGCGCGTGGCCAGTTGATTATCGATACACCGTGCCCGTGCTTTCAGACATTTTGGGGTAACTGGCGTCGAATATTACCATCCCTTAAAAGGGGCCGAATGATGCATCAATGAAACATCAATCTTGCGCCATGTCACGCGAGCGCCATCGCTTACCCTATGTTGTACGACGTCTTTTCACCGCGCGCGGTGGCCAGATATAGTCCGAAAACCGCCCGCAAGGCCCCTAGATACCGGTTTGCCAACATTTTCGCCATCCTCATGCCCGAATCCAAGGAATTATTACTGGTGTAAACGCTGAGGGCGCTAATGTTGCGTCAGGTAAGTCATCTGACATACGATGCGTTCACATTACGTAACGTACCTTACGTGCGCAATGTCCGGCCGATAAAGCAATGCGCGCGCAGCACATAAAACCGCATGCCATCGCCGGCAAGACAACGGCTTCGGAGACACCGACATGGCAATGAAACTACGCGGCCTGCGCTGGTGGATGATCGGCCTGCTCACGCTCGGCACCGTCATGAATTACCTCGCGCGCAGCTCGCTGAGCGTCGCCGCGCCGACGGTCATGACCGACCTGCATATCTCCACCCAGCAATACGGCTGGATCACCGGAGCCTTCCTCGTGATGTACCCGATCGGCGCGCCGGCCACCGGTTACCTCATGGATCGTATTGGCCTGCGCTTCGGCTTTTTGCTATGCGGCCTGATGTGGTCGATCGTGTGTATCGGCCATGGTTTCGCGAGCGGCTGGGTCGGCCTGTTCGTGCTGCGCGGCCTGCTCGGTCTTGCTGAAGCGTCGTTTATTCCGGCCGGCATGCGCATGGCCGCGTTCTGGTTTCCCGCACGCGAACGCGCGCTCGCAGCGGGTATCTTCAACATCGGTACGTCGATAGGCGCCATTGCCGCCCCGCCGCTCATTGCGTGGTCGATCCTCAAGTACAACTGGGAAATGGCATTCGTGATTGCGGGTTGCCTGGGCCTTGTATGGGCGGCGCTGTGGATCGTGTTCTATCGTCATCCCAGCGAACACAAGTCGCTTACTTCGAAGGAAGCGGCTTATATCGTGGAAGGCGAACACGCCGAACTCTCCGATAACGGCGCAAAACCCAACCTGCGCAAGATCTTCAGTCAACGCAATTTCTGGGGCATCGCGCTGCCGCGCTTCTTTGCCGATCCGGTCTGGGGCACGCTCGTATTCTGGATGCCGCTCTATCTGCATCAGGCGCGCGGCTTCGACTTGAAGGCCATCGCCATGACGGCGTGGCTGCCGTTCGTCGCGGCGGATATCGGCTGCCTGATGGGCGGCACGATTTCGATGTACCTCAACAAGCATTTCAACATCTCGGTGATCAACGGCAAGCGCATGGTCTTCACGTTCGGCGCGCTGATCATGACCGCGATGGCCGGCGTCGGTTATGTGAAGGATCCCTCCACAGCTATCTTTCTGCTGTGCCTTGGCGGCTTCGCGCACCAGACGCTCTCGGTCACTGTCATTTCGATGTCGGCCGACCTGTTCCCGCGCCGCGAAGTTGCGACGGTGACGGGGTTCGCGGGGTTATCGGCGGGGATCGGCAACCTGGGCTTCACGCTCGTGATCGGTGCACTGGTATCGACCATTGGATATGCGCCGTTTTTCGTGGCGCTCGGCTTCGGCGATCTGATCGGCGTAGTGCTGCTGTGGACGCTGGTGCGTCCCTCGCTCGTCAACCGGCGCGCCGACGCAACCGTCGCGCAGCCGGTCAATGCATAGCGATGCATCGATGAAAACAGCACACGTGGAACGCGTCGAAGCATCCGGTCGGATCCCGGCGCAAGTGGGCGAGAGTCCGGTATGGCGCGAAGCCGAACAGGCGTTGTACTGGGTCGATATCCCCGCGCGCACGATCGCCCGCGTGCAGGTGGAAACAGGTACGCGCACCGACTGGGTATTGCCGGAAAAGGTTGCGTGCATCGCGTTCGATCGCAACGGCACCGTGCTGGCGGGCTGTGAGACCGGGCTATTTGCAGTGACGCTATCGGACGCGAATGACGTGACTGTGAGGCGGGTCGCCGCGCCCGATTTCCCCTTCGCCGACATGCGCTTCAACGACGGCCGATGCGACCGGCAAGGCCGCTTCTGGGCCGGCACGATGGTGCAGGACATGGCGGCGGCGAACCCGGCTGGCGTGTTGTACCGATACGACGCACAAGGCCTGCTTTCGGCGCCCGTGGTGTGCGATCTGATCACGCAGAACGGCCTGGCATGGTCGCCCGACGGCACGACGATGTACCTCTCGGACTCGCATCCGTCGCGCCGCCTCGTGTGGGCATTCGACTTCGACATCGACTCCGGCGAGCCCCGCAACCGCCGTGTCTTCGCCGATCTGAACCGCTTCAAGGGACGCCCGGACGGCGCTGCAATCGATACCGACGGCTGCTACTGGACCTGCGCGAACGACGCCGGCGTGCTGCTGCGCTTCACGCCCGGCGGCGCACTGGACCGCACCCTGGAACTGCCAGTCAGCAAGCCGTCCATGTGCACGTTCGGCGGCCGCGATCTCGACACGCTCTTCATCACATCCATACAACCAGCAACCGGCGCCAACGAACTCGACGGGCATCTGCTCGCAGTCCGGCCAGGTGTTCGCGGCGTGCACGAATGCGATTACGCGGGTTTGCTATGAGGGCAAACACTGCATGCAAATCGACAGGAATTGCCAGGCACTTTGTAGTAAAACATTGTCCGCGACGCTGCTGGCCGCATCGCAATCATTGATACAAAAAAGAGGAGATCTCATGCAGTCACGCCACGCCAAAAAGGCCGTCCTTCTCGGCCTTGCCACCCTCGCTTCGCCGGTCTTTGCCCAGAACAGCGTGACGCTGTACGGCATTATCGATGACTCGATCACGTATCAAAGCAGCCAGACGTCGCTGGGTTCGAACAAGGGCGGACGCTCGAACGTCAAGATGCTGCCGGGCGTCTGGGCAGGCAGCCGTTTCGGCCTCAAGGGCGCAGAAGACCTCGGCGGCGGCAACAAGGCGATCTTCCAGCTCGAGTCGGGTTTCAACTCGGCAACGGGCGGCCAGCAATTCACCAACGCAATGTTCGGCCGCCAGGCATGGGTTGGCTTGACGAATCCCGCCTACGGTACGTTCACCGCAGGCCGCCAGTACACGTCGTACTACACGCTGCTCGCGCCGTACAGCCCGACCACCTGGCTGACCGGCGCGTTCGGCGCGCATCCGGGCGACCTGGATGAACTCGATACGATTTATCGTGCGAACAATTCGCTGGTCTATACGTCGCCGAAATTTTATGGCGTCACGATCAGCGGCTCATATTCGTTCGCAGGCGTTCCCGGCAGCGTGAATCAAGGCTCGACGTGGAGCGGCGCGGTCCAGTACGCGAATGGTCCGTTCGGCCTTGCGGCAGGCATCACGCGCATCAACAACTCGACGCCGGGCGGCGGCGCGTTCGGCGCGGATTCCACCACGAACTCGGCGGGGCAATCGGGTGTATCGGCGGTGACCAATGGCTATCAGACCGCGCAGGCGCAGCAGCGCATTGCGGTCGCCGGCGGTTATACGTTCACGCAAGCGCTCGACATCACGTTCACATATTCGAACGTGCAGTACATCCCGGGCATCAACTCGAGCTTCAAGACGACCGAGATCTTCAACACGGGCGGCGCCGTGCTGCACTGGAAACCGGTTACGCTGATCGACCTCGCTGCGGGCTATAGCTATACGCGTGCGACGAAGGCCAACGGCATCACCAGTTCCGCTCAGTACCAGCAGTTCAACCTGTCCGAGTACTATTCGTTGTCCAAGCGCACGGGCCTTTACGCTCTGCAGGCTTATCAGCGCGCGAACGGCAAGACGCTCGGCACGAACGGCGTAAGCATCATCAACGCAACGTCGGCAATCGGCGATGGTTTCCAGTCGGCGCCATCTTCGTCGCCGAGCCAGTTTGCGGCGGGCGTGGGTATCATCCACCGGTTCTGATCTGACATACAAAGACGGCGTGCCGGACCGACTGGCACGCCGTTTTTTTAAACCGTCACCGTAATCACAGCACTCTCCCCGCATCGTCCGATCAGCGTCTGATGCGGCGCCGGCCCATGCCACAGGCGTGCAAATCCGGACCGTCGCCTGTGCCCCACCACCACGAAATCAGCGCGCAACGCCTCGGCGTAGTGCCGCACGTTATCGACGATATTGCCCACCGCAACGTGCCCGTGCGCGCTTACGCCACGCTCCTGTGCAAGATCAAGCCCGCGCTTCAACGTCTCGCGCGCCGTATGCTCGATGTTCATATAAGCGCCATCGGACGGCAGGCCGAGTGTGGACGACACCATTGCGGCTTTATCGATGACAACCAGCACGTGCAACTCCGCCCGCAAGGATTTTCCAAGCGATGTTGCGTGATGCAACGCCGCCTTCATCTCCGCCGTGTCGTCGTAACACGTGAGGATGCGCCGATAGTCGAACATTCTAGGCTCCGATGGTTCCCGCTCTGCTGCGGTTCGTTCGGATAACGCCTCGAATCAAGGGAAAATTCCACACAGCGCGCCGAAAAATCTACTGGACTGCAAACTTGCAGCCGATGCAAGGACGACCGGGATCGCGAATCAAATCGTGCAACCCTGCCTATCCCGATTCATCAATGCACCTTGGTTGCCGCCGCGATGATCGCTGCCGCCACTGCGTTCGGCTGGCTCACCATCGCCACGTGGCTCGAATTGACATGCGTGGTAGTCGCGCCGATTTGAGCGGCCATGGCTGTTTGCAGACGCGGATCGATCATGTGATCCTTGTCGGCGATGACAAACCACGACGGCTTCGAGTGCCATGCAGCGGTCGACACCTTGTCGTCAGTCGCGCTGGCCGCCCATGGACCTTGCGTCGCGGCGATCAGCCGGGCCTGTGGCACCGGCAGATCCTGCGCGAACTGGTGGATGATTGCATCGGTGGAAAGCGTCAGGTAATTGCCTGAATCCTTTTGCAATTCACTTGCCCAGGCAGGCGCCGGCTTGCCCTTGAGCATGTCGTTGATCGACGTGTTGTTGTCCGGCGCGAACGCGGCGACGTAGACGAGCGCCTTCACCTTGTCGTCGTTGCCGGCCTCGGTGATCACCACGCCGCCCCACGAATGGCCGACGAGCACGACCGGCCCGTTTTGCGCATCGATCGCGCGTTTGGCTGCGGCGGCGTCATCGGCGAGCGAGCTCAGCGGATTCTGGACCGCGACTACATGCTGGCCGCGTCCGCCGCATGGGTGGCGTTGCGCTCGCCACGCCCGTGGCGCGAAGCCATGAGCCCACACGCCGCGGCCGAATTGCTTCGGGCCGAAACAGCGCAAGGACGCTTCGATACCACCGTCATGGATGCGCTGCTCGCCTCAGGTCCTGCGCCAACCCCTAGCGAACGATACAGCGCAAGGCCGCCCGCAGTGCGCTTGTCGGCGCGTGAAATCGACGTCCTGCGATCCATCAGCCGTGGCGCGAGCAACAAGGAAGCCGCGCGCGAACTCGAACTGAGCCCGAGCACCGTACGCACGCATGTGGAGAGCGTATTCCGCAAGCTCGAGTGTTCGACGCGCGCCGCCGCCACGCTCAAGGCATCGGGCATGGGTTTCTTATGAGTGTCCCGTCGAGACTTCGCCGGCAATCCAGTTGCTGAAGGAAAGCATGGCGGGTGTCATGCTTTTTCCTCTCACTGATGTCAGCCAGTAGCTGCCCGCGTTCACCTCGACGCTGAACGGACGAACGAGACTGCCCATGTTCAGTTCGCGCTCGAACATCACGGCGGGCGCGAGCGCCACGCCCGCGCCCTGCATGGCTGCTTCCACCATCAATCGCGACGAATCGAATACGGGACCGCGCAGCGTTCGCGGCGCGATGCCGGCGGTGGCGAACCAGCGCGTCCAGTCATCGACACGATACGAGCGCAACAACGTCTCGTTGGCAAGCGCCTCGGGCTGATCGAGCCGCTGCCCGATCTCCGGCGAACACAAGATGGCAAGCGGCGCGTCGAAGAGCTTGGTCGCGACCGAACCCGGCCATGTGCCGTCGCCGAAACGAATCGCGAAGTCCAGCCCTTCGGTTGCCAGATCGACCAGGTTGTTATGCGTGAGCAAACGCAGTTCGATAAACGGATGCGCCGCGCGGAACGACTTGAGGCGCGGCATCAGCCAGCCGACCGCGAAGGTGCCGACGGCGCCGACCGTCAGCACCTCGTGGAAATGGCCGCCATCGAATTGCTTGAGGACAGCTTCGATCCGATCGAACGCATCGGTCAGGACCGGGCGCAGCGCGAGGCCTTCGTCGGTCATCCCAAGGCCGCGCGGCAAGCGCTTGAAGAGCGTCGTGCCAAGCCGTTCTTCAAGCGATCTCACTTGCTGGCTGACCGCCGCCTGCGTGACATTCAGTTCGAGCGCGGCGCGCGTGAAGCTCAGATGCCGCGCGGACGATTCGAACGCCCGCAAGGCGTTCAGAGGGAGATAAGGCCGCATGATTTAGCCGATCCATTAGATTTTCTTGGGTGCGCGTCAATTTATCATCGTTTGTCAGTGCGATCCAAACCGTCGATATTGAGCGCTCAATTCAGGTCACGAATGGAGGATCAATGGTTACACGGCGGATATTCACGGGCGCTCTTGCGGGCGCGTCCCTAGCTGGTGTTGTGGCGGCATCGTTTGGAGAATGGGCGATGGCCGCAGATAGCAATGGCGCCGGTCTAGCGGACAAGATAAGCAAACGGCTCGCGCGGATCGAAGCGAGCACCAGTGGCCGGCTCGGTGTCTCGGTCCTGGACACGGGTTCAGGCGCCCACGCCGGACTGCGCGCCGACGAAGCGTTTCCCATGTGCAGCACCTTCAAGTTCCTCGCCGCCGGTTTCGTACTGGCGCGCGTGGACAAGGGCGAGGAAGACCTGAGGCGGAAGATCGTCTATTCGAAGAGCGATCTGGTCGATTACTCGCCCGTCACGCAACATCACGCCGACAGCGCGGGCTTGAGTGTCGCCGCGCTCTGCGAAGCTGCGATCACCCTCAGCGACAACACCGCCGCCAACCTGCTGCTCGCGAGCTTCGGCGGACCGGCCGCGCTGACTGCGTTTGTGCGGACCTTGGGCGACACGCAAACGCGCCTCGACCGCAACGAACCGACGCTCAACGAAAGCACGCCTGGCGATCCGCGCGATACCACCACGCCCAACGCCATGCTCGCCAATATGCGCACGCTGCTGCTGACGGACCGGTTATCGGTGAGTTCATGCGCCCAGTTGCGGGACTGGCTGATCGCGAACAAGACCGGCGCGAAGCGCATTCGCGAGAAGCTGCCGAAGGACTGGCGCGTCGGCGATAAAACCGGCACAGGGTCGCACGGCTCGACCAATGACATTGCGATCATCTGGCCGCCCAAACGCGCGCCGCTGCTCGTCACGGCTTATCTGACACAAACGAGCGCGCAAACCGCTCGCAGGGAAGCGGCGATTGCGGATATTGGCGGACTGGTTGTGTCGTCGTTTTAAGACCGACATGAAATGCACGGCACAATGGCGATCCTTCATGTCAACAGACCCGCTTCGATGATCAACAAGCTCTCTCATGAACCCGGCCGATGGATCGCCCCGCTGCTCCTGGTTTCGTGCCTCTGCGCGGCAACAGCAACATCGGCTTTCGCCGCGTCCGCAGAACCCAGGGACAAGACATCCGACGCGCTGGACGCGTGCCTGAACAATCCGAAGACCATCTCGACCGCGGACATGTCGGATTGTTATTCGGTCGCCTACAAGGCGTTTGATCATCGATTGAACGTTGCGTATCAGCGCTTGCTGAAGACGCTTCCGGCCGTGCCCGCACAAAAGCTGAAGGCATCGCAGCGGACCTGGCTGACTTTCCGCGATGCCGAACTGGCGACGCAATCGGCAATTTTCGCAACGCGCCAGGGCACGATGTACGTCCCGATGCAGGAAGACGAAGGCATGTCCCTCACGCGCGACCGCGCATTGAGACTGGAGTCCTATCTGGGCGTGATGTCGGTCGGAGAGCCGTGACGTAACCGCAAATCGGCTGTTCATCAACGGCCGTTTTGCCGTTTGCAAGCCGCCATGATCTGTTTCTTCTTCGCAGCCAACCACGCCTTGCATATACGTCAGGATAGATTTATCTCAGCGAAACGCGCAATTCACGTGATAATTCGCAACAGAAAAAGCCAGTCGCGCCGATAACCATATAACCACCATACATTGCGCACTCCATGGCGTTCAGCGAACCGCAGTCGCCATTTTTCAAATGGCTCGTAGGATCCGCTCAAGACCTGAGCGCCGACAACCGGCAAGTCCTGCTCTCGAATCTTTTCACCAGGACAACGTCGATTGTCATGGCATCGATTTGCGAGCTCAGCGTTTGTCTGACGGCGTTATATCTCTACCCGGGCGCGGGCTACCTGGCCTGGACGCTGGCCGTGCTCGTGGTTCTGGCCGCGCGGCTGTTGCTGATCGCCGTTTGCTGCAGGCGCAGCGAGCGCAACGAACCTACCCCTACGTCGCTTTTCCTTGTCGCCAGCATTGTGTGGAGCGCGCTCCTCGGACTCGGCGCGCTGCTTTGCAACATCAGCGGCGACCAGACGCTCTTTCTGTTGGGCAACGTCTGCGCGGTCGGCGTGGTCGGTGGACTGGCCGGGCGCAATGCCGGCACGCCGCGGCTCGTGATGATCCAGATATCCGTCATCTTTGCGCTGCTCGGCCTGGGCGCGGCAATGTCGCCCGGATCGGGAAAGATCGTGCTGCTGTTCCAGGCGCCGTTCTGTGCCGCAGGATTTTTCACGGTCGCACTGCGCAGCAACAAGGACACGGTCGCCATGCTGCGGGCGCAGGAAACCAGCAACCGTCTTGCGCGCCACGACAGCCTGACGGGTCTTCCCAACCGTGCGCGCATCAGCGAGTTGCTGCTCAATCGTACCGATGCCGAACCCGCGCTGCGCCCCGGATCGTTTGCCGTATTGCTTATCGATCTGGACGGTTTCAAGGCGATCAACGACAGCCTCGGCCACGCCGCCGGCGATCTCGTGCTGCAGGAATCGGCGAGACGTTTGCGGGCGGTGCTACGCCAGGGCGATATTGTCGGACGTCTGGCGGGAGACGAGTTCGTCGCCATATCGAACGATGCGTCTCTCAGCGAAGAGGTCCGCCTGCTCGCCGACCAGATTGTAAAGACGCTCGCCCGGCCGTTCGTGCTCAATGACGCGCTCGTGCGCATTGGCGCCAGCGTCGGCATTTCGCAGTACCCCGAGCATGGCGACACCGGACCGCAGTTGCTGATCTGCGCGGACCGCGCGCTTTATGCCGTCAAGCGCAGCGGCAAAAGCGCGTTTGCAGTTTTCGATGCCCAGGCGCACGCCTCCGATGACAGCCTGAGTCTCTTGCGCAGCGATCTCGAAGGCGCGCTCCAGGCTTTCGGCAGTGGCTTGCGCATGGAATATCAGGCGATCGTCAATCTCGCGAGCGGTGTCACGACTGGCCGCGAAGCCCTCGTCCGATGGACCCATCCCACGCGCGGCGAGTTGCCGCCCACCACGTTCGTGCCTATTGCCGAACGCACGGGGCTGATCCTGCCGCTCGGCGAATGGGTGCTGCGGCGCTCATGCGAGGAAGCGGCCGGATGGCGCGAACCGGTGGTCGTCGCGGTGAACGTGTCGCCGGTCCAGTTGCGCGAGGAGACGTTCGCGGACCTCGTGGCATCGGTGCTTCGCGAATACGATATGGCGCCCTCGCGTTTGAATATCGAGGTGACGGAAACCGTGCTGATGAGCGACGACGGCCCGACGCGCCGCAACGTGGAACGGCTTCGTGCAATGGGTATCGGCCTGGCGCTCGATGATTTCGGCACGGGGTTTTCGACGCTATCGAACTTGTGCCGCTTTTCCTTCGATACGCTCAAGATCGATAGCTCGTTCGTACGGGAATCAGTGCATCGGAGGGAATCGGCGGCGGTCGTGCGCGGGATCGTGGCGCTCGCGAGGGAACTCGGGATTCCGACGACGGCGGAAGGGATCGAGACCGATGAGCAGCTTGCGTTCGTGCGGGGTTGCGGATGCACGAGTGCGCAGGGGTTTTTCTAGGGCGGCCGGAACGGGGGGAAAGGATTGCAGGAGTAACCGTTTAATTCCGCACCCGTTTTCAAGGCCGTCAAAAAATTTGCCCTCTATTGCTCGTTTACGCTACATTACGCTCATTCTTGATCGATTTGAGACAACGAGCAACCAATGCAGAGAACCCGCCGCGACGCCACCGACGCCCTCCTCCCCGACGAACGTGCCGAGCTGATACTCGAACGCCTGCGCTCACGCGGCCGCGTCCTGGCCGCAGACCTCGCAGCAGAATTCAGCACATCCGAGCACACCATCCGCCGCCACCTGCGCGACCTCGCCGATGCCGGCCACTGCAAGCGCGTCTATGGCGGCGCACTGCTGATATCGCCGGCATCGACTGCCGGTTCAACGCGTCTGCGCGAAGCCGGCGATCGCAAGGCAGTGCTCGCGGCATTGGCGGCGAGCATCGTCCGGCCGGGGCAGATCATCTTGCTCGACGCCGGCTCGACCAACGTCGCGATCGCCGCTGCGTTGCCCGATAACGCGGATCTCACAGTCGTGACGAACTCCCCCGATGCCTGTTCGCGGCTGATGGATCGTCCTGGTATCGATGTAATCCTGGTTGGTGGGCGCATGAGTCCGCGCGGCGCCGGAGCGGTCGGTGCCACCGCGTTGCTGCAGGTCCAGCAAATCAGGGCGGACCTGTGCTTTCTGGGCGCGTGCGCGATCGATACCACTGAAGGCGTCGCCGCATTCGATGCTGAGGATGCCGAACTGAAACGTGCAATGGTAAAAGCGAGTGGGCTAGTCGCCATAGCAATGACATCGGAGAAATTGATGACTGCAGCACCTTATTTTGTAGCGCCTGCGTCGGGCATCGACCACCTGATACTGGAAGCGGATGTCCCCGCCGAACGCCTTGGTGCATTTGAAAACCTTTGCGGCAACGTGATGGTGGCGCGATGAAACCCGTCTCCGAACGTATCGCCACAACCGCCATATTTCTCGCCAACGGACTTGGGATCGGCGCGTGGGCCGTCGAGGTTCCGCGCATCAAGGAGACCTTGTCCCTGAGCGACACCGCGCTGGGACTGGCACTATTCGCATTCGCCCTGGGCGCGATCGTCGCCATGCCGCTCGCCGGCCGCCTCGCTCCGCGTTTTGGCAGCGGACGCGTCACGGCGTTCCTCGGCCTTGCGTTCGTGATCGCACTGCCCTTGCCCGCCTTCGTACCCGACTTCGCGGTCCTCTGCGCGGTGCTCTTTGTCCTGGGCGCGGCAAACGGCGCACTGGATGTATCAATGAACGGACACGCCAGCGCCATTGAAGGCGAATGGCACGCGCCGATCATGTCGTCGTTTCACGCGGCGTGGAGCGTGGGCGGTTTGCTCGGTGCGGCATCGGGCGCCGCGCTCCAGGTGAACGGCATCGGCACGATGGGCGGCCTTCTGATTCCCGATGCAGTCATCGCCATGCTTGTCCTTGCCGCCGCCGTTTTTGCGCTAAGGGATATTGGACCGCGGGTGCAGACAGCGGCGAGCGGATTCGTGCTGCCTAGCGGCGCGGTGATGAAACTCGCCGGCCTCGCGTTTCTCTGCATGCTGGTCGAAGGAGCGGTTGCCGACTGGAGCGCGGTGTTCCTGCGCTCCGCACTCGATACACAAGCGAGCGCCGCGGCGTTGGGTTATTCATCGTTTGCTTTTGCGATGGCAGCGTGTCGCGTTGTCGGCGATGTCTCCGTGCGCCGGCTCGGATCGAGTGCAGTGGTTGCAATCGGTGGCCTGATCGCAGCGCTTGGGCTTGCCCTGGTGCTTGGATACCCGAACGTGGTCACCGCTTGCGTGGGCTTTGCGCTGGTAGGTATTGGACTGGCGAACATCGTCCCGGTCATTTTCAGCGCAGCCGGACGATCGACATCGACGCCCGCAGTCGGGGTCTCGATGGCGGCAACCGCGGGTTACGCCGGGTTCCTGGTCGGTCCGCCGATGATTGGATTTGCAGCGGGGTTCCTTGGCCTTCGGCTTGCGCTGTTTGCGCTCGTTATAGCCACGCTCGTTGTTTGCCTGCTAGGCGGTAAAGCGGTCAGGAGCGCAGCCGCCTAGCCCTTGACGACTAGTGCGTCAGGCCGAGGAATTCAGCGAAAAATATCCGCGACAAGATTCGATACCGCACGTATGCGCTCGCTTCCTCGAAGCGCCGGATGCAGCACCATCCATACGTCCTGATCAAGCTCGCGAATATGCGGTTCGACGCAAACGAGGTCACTGGTGGTGTCGCCCGCGAGTTGCGCGAGCACACCCAGGCCCGAGCCTCCAAGCACGCCGTCGAAGACGCCGAGGACATAGCTGCATCGAAGGCTCGGTTCCGGCGCGCCCGGCAAGGTCTTCAGCCACCGCGCCGCCGGATGATCGCCACGCCGCTCGTCGTATCCCACGAACGAGAGCTTGTTCCACTCGCGCCGTTTGATCGCCACCTTGTGACGCAGATAATAATCACGCGATGCGTACAAACCAAAGCGCACCTTGCCGATACGCCGGACATACAGGTCGCCTTCCTCCGGACATTCCGACCAGATGGCAATGTCCGCCTCACGACGCGCAAGGTTATAAGGGCGCTGCGACGTCAGCACTTCGATAGCCAGCCCCGGGAATCTTTCCTGGAAGGAGCCGAGCAGCTTCATCAGGATGTAGGACATCCATTCGACGGCGTTGATCCTGACCGTGCCCTCAAGACCATGAGAACCGGTGACGTCGCCGGCGCGCTCGATCTGATGCGCGAGGATTTCCATTTGCTCGGCCCATGTCAGGACCTGTTGCCCGAACACGGTCACCGTACAGCCGGAAGGCACGCGGTCAATCAGGGGTTCACCTAGTCTTCTTTCGAGTTCGGTCAGCCGGCGCGAGAGCGTCGCGGCGCTCAGATCGCACGCCAAAGCCGCAGCCCGCATGGTGCCTTCACGCGCGATGGCCAGCAAAATGCGCAGATCGTCCCAGTCGACGTGTTCCATATTCGAAACGCCCGCTTTCAATTTTAGAGGTAGCATATCGCTATTCGCGAGGATAGCATTAGACCTCGATAGACCACCCTCGCTTGAACTAAACAAGCACCGGGAGCGGTCTTTCAGATACTCCACGCCAGAGGAACCGTCATCAGGACTTTCCTTTCAGATTGATTAATTCGTCAATCTCGCGCGTTTCAACTACGCAATGACCAAACGACTCGCGGCTGCCACCCGGTAGACCGAAGAGCGGACTCCGGAGACTTTATGACCCGCAAGCACAATCAAGCTCGACGCCGCGTACTCGCCGCAACCGCGGTGTTTGCCGCCGCCTCGCTCTTGCCCGTTTCATCGGCATTCGCTCAAGCAGCCAAAAAACCCACCGTCGCACTCGTGATGAAGTCGCTCGCGAACGAGTTTTTCCTGACGATGGAAACCGGTGCCAAGGACTATCAAGCCCACAACACCGACAAGTTCACGCTGATCACGAACGGCATCAAGGACGAAACCGATACCGCCAATCAGATCCGGATTGTCGAGCAGATGATCGTGTCGAAAGTCGATGCCCTCGTGATCGCGCCGGCGGACTCGAAAGCGCTGGTTCCGGTGATCAAGAAAGCGGTCGACGCCGGGATCATCGTGGTGAACATCGACAACAAGCTTGACACCGACGTGCTCAAGTCAAAGAATCTGAACGTGCCGTTCGTGGGTCCGGACAACGCCAAGGGCGCGCGTCAGGTGGGTGAATACCTGGCCAAGCAGAAGCTCAAGTCGGGCGATGAAGTCGGCATCATCGAAGGCGTTTCGACCACCACGAATGCGCAGCAGCGCACGGCAGGTTTCAAGCAAGCCATGCAAGCTGCGGGCGTGAAGGTCGTTGCATTGCAATCGGGCGACTGGGAAATCGATAAAGGCAATGCGGTTGCATCGCAAATCCTGAACGCGAACCCGAATGTGAAAGCGCTGCTGTGCGGCAACGACAACATGGCGATCGGCGCGGTATCGGCCGTGCGCGCAGCGGGCAAGGCAGGCAAGGTGCAGGTCGTGGGTTACGACAACATCAACGCCATCAAGCCGATGCTTGCCGATGGCCGCGTGCTCGCCACAGCCGACCAATACGCTGCAAAACAAGCGGTATTCGGTATCGATACTGCGCTGAAGGCGCTGTCGACGCATCAGAAGCAGTCGGACTTGTCGAGCGTTGTCGAGACGCCTGTCGACCTGGTCACAGGCAAGAAGTAACGCTCGCGTCACGCTTCACGAGTCATCGCCATCATGGCGAGCCGCAGGACAAACGTGTGTCCTGCGGCACGACTCCACGCCTTAACTGTCCCGACGCACCGCGCTCCGGATTCACCATCAAACACCTTCCAGTCTTTCTAAAACGATGCCAAGTCCAATCGTCCCTTCCGCCGATGCGCCTCCGGTGCTGACCATACACGGCATTGGCAAGACTTATGTCGAGCCGGTGCTCATGGATGTGTCGCTGCATCTGCGTCCCGGCGAAGCGCTCGCGCTGACCGGCGAGAACGGCGCGGGCAAAAGCACGTTGTCGAAGATCATCAGCGGTCTCGCCACGCCGACCACCGGCTCCATGCAGCTTGCGGGCGCTGCGTACGCACCGGCAAGCCGTAGTGACGCCGAAGCGCTCGGCGTGCGCATGGTCATGCAGGAGCTGAACCTGCTGCCCACGCTGTCGGTCGCAGAAAACCTGTTCCTGAATCGCTTGCCTCAACGTGGCCTCGGCTGGATTGATCGCGCGAAGCTGCGTGAGGACGCACATCACGCCATGGCGCAGGTCGGTCTCGATGCAATCGATCCGGACACGCTCGTGGGCGAGCTGGGTATCGGTCATCAGCAGATGGTCGAGATCGCGCGCAACCTGATTGGCGATTGCCGCGTCCTGATCCTCGATGAACCCACCGCCATGCTGACAGCGCGTGAAGTCGACCTGTTGTTCGAGCAAGTCGACCGCCTGAAAGCGCGCGGTGTGGCGCTCGTGTATATCTCGCATCGGCTGGAAGAACTCGCGCGTGTGGCCGAACGTGCAGCGATCTTGCGCGACGGCCGACTCGTGCATGTTGACGCAATGCACAATCTGAGCAGCGACAAGATCGTCACGCTGATGGTCGGACGCGATATTGGCGAGCGCATCGATCTCGGCGAACGCCGTATCGGTACGACCGCGTTCAAGGTACAAGGCATGACGCGCGGCCACGCAGTGCGCGACGTATCGTTTGAAGTGAAGGCCGGCGAGATTTTTGGCATCAGCGGGCTGATCGGCGCGGGACGCACCGAACTCATGCGCCTGATCTATGGCGCGGATCGGGCGGATAGCGGCGAGGTTTTCGTTGCACGCCACGGCGGCACGCTCGCGAAAGTCAACGTCAAGTCGCCGTCCGATGCCGTGAACCAGGGTATCGCACTGATCACCGAAGACCGCAAGGGCGAAGGCCTGTTGCTGCCCCAACCTATCGCCGCGAATATCTCGCTTGGCAATATCGGCGCGGTATCCAGGCACGGCGTGGTCGACGCAAAACGCGAAAACGCACTGGCGCAAAAACAGATCACCGCGATGCGCATCCGTACATCGAGTGCGGCGCAGCCCGTGTCGGAACTCTCGGGCGGCAATCAGCAGAAGGTTGTGATCGGGCGCTGGCTCGCACGCGACTGCACGGTGCTGCTCTTCGACGAACCCACACGCGGTATCGACGTCGGGGCTAAGTTCGACATTTATGCATTGATGGGCGCGCAAGCCCGCGAAGGCCGCGCGCTGGTCGTGGTATCGAGCGATTTGCGCGAATTAATGCTCATTTGCGACCGCATCGGTGTAATGTCGGCGGGACGCATGACGGGCGTCTTCGAACGCGATAACTGGTCGCAGGATGCGCTGCTCGCGGCAGCGTTCGCGGGCTATGCCGGCCGCGATAAGATTCTCAGCGAACCTGCCGAGCCGGACACGCACGTACCAGACACAAGAAAGCCAGACGCACATATCACGGAGCACTAGGATGACAACTCAAACCACTACCCCGAAGACGCAGACGGAGCCGCCAAAAAGCGCAAAGCCGATCGGCACGCGGCTCGGGTTCTCGAATTACCTGGGCCTGCTCGGCGCGTTGATCGCGATGATCGCGCTGTTCTCCGTGCTGAGCTCGCACTTTCTCACCTACGATACCTTCAGCACGATCGCGAACCAGATTCCCGATCTCGTGGTGATGTCGGTGGGCATGACCTTCGTGCTGATCATTGCGGGCATCGACCTGTCGGTGGGATCGGTGCTTGCGCTCGGCGCTGCGCTGACCAGCGTCGCCGCGCTGCAATGGCACTGGCCTGCGCTGCCTGCCGCCCTGCTCGGCATGGCAGGCGCAACGCTGACCGGCTGCGTGACCGGCGCGGTGACGGTGGGCTGGCGCATTCCGTCGTTCATCGTGTCGCTCGGCGTGCTCGAAGCGGCGCGCGGTCTTGCCTACCAATTGACAAACTCGCGTACGGCCTACATTGGCGATGCGTTCGACTTCCTGTCCAATCCGATCGCTTTCGGCATTTCGCCGTCGTTCCTGATTGCGATCGCCGTGATGATCGTCGCGCAACTCGTGTTGACGCGCACCGTGTTCGGCCGATATCTGGTCGGGATCGGTACGAACGAAGAAGCGGTGCGGCTTGCAGGTGTCAATCCGCGGCCCTACAAGGTCATCGTGTTTGGGTTGATGGGACTGCTGTCCGGCCTGGCCGCCCTGTTCCAGATCTCGCGCCTCGAAGCCGCCGATCCTAACGCGGGATCGGGTATCGAACTGCAAGTGATCGCGGCGGTGGTTATCGGCGGAACGAGCTTGATGGGTGGCCGCGGTTCGGTCATCAGCACGTTCTTTGGCGTCCTGATCATTTCCGTGCTTGCCGCGGGTCTGGCGCAGATCGGCGCGAACGAACCGACCAAGCGGATCATCACCGGCGCGGTGATTGTCGTCGCTGTCGTGCTGGATACGTACCGCAGCAAGCGCCGCGTCATCTGAACCCGGCTTGATTAAAAAAACGCTTCGGTGAGCAAGCGCTGAACGCTTCATTATTACGGGCGTATGCGTGCAAATGTCAGGCGTCTCAAAGACGCCGCCACGCATACACCAGCAGGAGAAAGACATGTCCAAAGATACGAAACAAGGCCTGGTCCTGATTGTCGGCAGCATCAATACCGATCTGGTCGCACGCTCCCCTCACCTGCCACGTCCGGGCGAAACCATCGGCGGACACGAATTCTCCGAGCACTCCGGCGGCAAAGGCGGCAACCAGGCGGTCGCGGCCGCTCGCATCGGCGGACGCGTTGCGATGGCCGGTTGCGTTGGCGCCGATGGCAACGGCAAAGTCCGGCTTGCTGGGCTCGAAGTGGAAGGCATCGATTGCAGTGCGATCGAGATCGACCCGTCGCTGCCGACCGGTGTAGCCATGGTGACCGTAGCCGACGATGGCCAGAACACCATCGTGGTCGTGGCCGGCAGCAACGGGCAGGTGACGCCCGAGATGGTCAAGCGGCACGAAGCAGTCATCAAATCAGCCGACGTCGTGGTCTGCCAGCTCGAGATCCCCTGGGACTCGGTGTATGCAACGCTGGTGACGGCCAAGCGCTTCGGCAAGCTGACGGTGTTGAATCCGGCGCCCGCAACCGGCCCGCTGCCCGCCGACTGGCTGCCGCTCGTCGATTATCTGGTTCCGAACGAGGTCGAAGCCGCGATCCTTGCCGGCTTGCCGGTCGAATCGCAAAGCGGCGCACGGCGCGCGGCCAAGGAATTGCAGCGCGCGGGTGCTCGCAACGTGATCGTGACGCTGGGTTCGCAAGGTGCGTACTTGTTGCCCGAAGGCGGCGAAGGTACGCACTTCTCCGCGCCCAAGGTCGACGCAGTCGACACGACCGCCGCAGGCGATACCTTTATTGGCGTGTTCGCCGCGCAGCTTGCAGCGCGTCAGCCGCTGGAAGCTGCGATCGATCTTGCCCAGCGCGCCGCTGCCATTTCGGTAACGCGCGCAGGCGCGCAACCGTCGATCCCCACGCGCCAGGAAGTCGATAGCGCGGCCTGATTTTTTCCGGCTGTGGTCACAGCCGGAAGCGTCCCGCCTGCTTTCGCGGGCGGCCCACGCAAAGCTGCCGCATGGCGCCATGTTGCAGTCGTTGTTCGTTATCCACCAACTCGAATGGGAACAGCAATGCACTCAAGATCTATAGCAATCCTCATGAGCTCCATGGTCCTCGCCGCGTGCGGCGGCAGCGACAGCAATTCCAACTCGTCAGCCTTGGCCAATGCGCCCAAGGTCATCATGGATTCGGATTTCAACACCATGGGCGACGACGGCCAGCTTTTCGCCATGACCACGCAATTGATGGCGCAAGGCAAGGTCAACCTGCTGGGCCTGACGGTCGTCACGGGCAACGACTGGCTGCTTCAGGAACAGGCCGATGCACTCAAGGCAGTCGAACGCATGGGCGTGCAAAACACCGTAGGCGTGTACGCAGGCGCGGACTATCCGCTGCAGTACAACGTAGCGAGCATTCGCGCCCAACAGGCGGCAAATCCGAATGGTTACTTCGGCGCGTGGATGCGAGCGGAGCCCACTCAGGCTTCGCAGTTGGTCGCGCCACCGGACGGCTTCGCAACCAGCACGAAGCTGCAAGCGGAAAACGCGTCCGACTTCATGATCGATACGATCAAGAAGTATCCGAATCAAGTCACCATTCTCGAAGTGGGACCGCCGACCAATCTTGCGCTTGCATTGCAGAAGGCGCCGGAGATCGCGCCGTTGATCAAGCAGATCGTCTATATGGGTGGCGCGATGGCCGTAGCGGGCAACGCCAACGCGGTAGGCGAATTGAACTGGTGGTTCGATCCGCTCGCGGTGCGCACGGTATTGCAGACGACGATTCCGCAAACGGTGATTCCGCTGGATGTCACCAATACCGTTCCGCTCACGGAAAGCGTCTACGACCAGATCGCCAACAATCCGAGCAAGCAGACCGCCGTGACGAAGGCCTATGCAATCGCCAATGCAAACGCGTTCAGCACGAACACGGATATCTTCGATACCCTGACGATCGCTTATTTCACGGACCCGACTTACGCGACGCAGACGAAGAGCGCCTACCTCGACATCGATACAAGCAACGGCGAGACGCAAGGTCAGGTCAAGGTCTACCAGACCCCGACCACAGGCGCATCTCCGCAAAAGATCGCATACGTGACGCAGTTCGACAACAACCGGTTCTTCAGCCTTTACGTCGACCTGCTGACGCGTCCTGTTCCGGTGACGCTGCCCTGATCGACTGGAACCGAGTGGCCGCCTGACACCGCTATGCGTGTTCAGGCTGGCCTATCGCACGCGGCGAACGAGCGCGCTTATACGTGTTACGCAAATAAGCGCACAGCGGCTTTTCTATGGTCAGGAAACAAACAATCGATACAGCAGCCAGGCCAGCCAGAAACGCCGCGAATTGTGCAGGCGAAGTCGCGATGTTGGGGAACACCATCTTCGCGTATCTGAACATCGGTACGTGCAGTATGTAGAACGCGAAGCTCGCTTCGCCCAGCAAGACCATGGGCTTGCTGCCCAGCAGCCCGCTGAGCGGTCCCTTGGCGCATGCCAGGCAATAGAGCAGCAGTATGAAGGCGGGGAAAAGCAGCACCTTCGCACTCAGATGATTCGCTACGATGATCACGGTAATCGCCGCAAACAAAGCGCCGAGCGCGCCAAGATCAAAGCGCAGCGATTTCTCCTTTGTGCTGCTCAGGAAAAGTCGCGCAAGACAAATTCCCGCGATAAATTCTCCTATCCGCAGTATCGGCAAAAAATTGACCAGTTCTCGTGGCCAGAACTCGTTTTTCAACGAAGGCGGCAAGAATGAAAGCGCCATCGTCGGCATCACCGAACCCGCCCAGCATACGGCGATCATTGCCGAAAGCGCTGCAAGACGCCGGTTCTTTAGATAGGTGAAGAGGAACGGAAAAGCCGCGTAAAACACGGCCTCCGCGGACAGCGACCATCCCGGCGTATTCCATGCATTGGCTGTGTTGGTGGTCCACGCTTGCAGGAGCGTAAGCGACATGACGCCGTAAAACGCCAGCCGGACATAAGTGCCCGAACCGTGTCCATGCAGCGCGACGAGATTCGAATAGATCAGCGGCGCGAACACGATCCAGCCCAGCAAATAGATCGGATAAATTTTCGCGAACCGGGAAAAATAGAATTGCCGGATGGCAGGTCGTTCCGCACCGTTCACTTCAGGGTGCGTGTAGGTCAGGATGAATCCCGAAAGGATAAAGAACAGCTCCACGGGATCGCCCGCATTTTCATAAAAATGCAGGGTCGGGATTCCCGAGGTCGCGGCCACCCTATCCGACAAGTGGTACAGCGCAACACTCAATGCCGCGAGAAAGCGAACGCCGGTCAACGCGGGAATCAATGGCCTTCTTGCGACTGTTGTCATCGTTCCATAGGGTGCGCCGCGTGCCCCAGCCCGCTTGGCGACCCCATGGTGCCCGCTAAATAAATCGAAAATTAATGCGAAAACGCGGGTTTTGGCGAAAATAAAACGCGCTTGATACGCGAATGCTTATTTTGCGAACACCTGGCCCTGATCTTCAAACGCCTTGAATTCCAGCGCGTTTCCCCCGCATGGATCGAGGAAAAACATGGTGGCCTGTTCGCCGGGCAAACCCTGGAAACGGATCTGCGGTTCAATGATGAACTTGACGTCCTGCGCGCGAAGCCGCTCGGCCAGCGCCTTCCATTCGCGCATTGGCAAGATGGCGCCGAAATGGCGGACGGGCACGTCGTGGCCATCGACTTCGCTCGTTGACTTGTGGCCGGTCTCTTCCGGCGAAAGATGCGCGACGATCTGATGCCCGTAGAAATCGAAGTCTACCCAGCTCTCCGAGCTCCGCCCTTCGGGGCAGCCCAGCAATTCGCCGTAGAACTCCCGGGCCTTCGAGATACTGTTGACGGGGAATGCGAGGTGGAACAACGCGGTTGTGGTCATTGAACGCCTTGGGGGTGGTTATTCAGAACTTGAGCAATGTTGATGATGCTAAGATAAAGAATATCGAATGAGAAACGCATATTTTAAGGTCTAAGCATCAATTATTTTCATCATGCTGCGCTACCTCGCCACCTTCCTCACCGCCGCCGAAACAGGCTCGTTTTCCAGTGCCGGCGAACGGCTGGGCCTGACGCAATCGGCGGTCAGCATGCAGATCAAGCGGCTGGAATCAGATCTCGGGTGCCTGCTGTTCGAGCGCAGCGGGAAAGCGGTGCAATTGAGTGAACGTGGGCGGGCGCTCGTTAGTCACGCACGCGACCTGGTTGCGCGCTATGACGACATGAAGGCGGGCGCGGCGCCACAGGTATCGACAATCAATCTCGGCGCCATTTCCACCGTTCAATCCGGCCTGCTTCCCAAGGCCTTGGGAGGCTTTTTTGAGAGTTGCCCGGCGACGCAGATTCAGATCACTCCGGGCACGTCCATTCAATTGCTGGCGCAAGTCGACGCGGGCGAACTCGACATCGCGGCCATGATCAAGCCGAACTTCGGCATTCCCGCCAACCTTGTCTGGATTCCATTACTGGACGATGTCTACGTTGCCGTAGCGCCAAAGGCGGCCATGGGATCGCTAAGAGAGTGGGCGCTCGATCTGCCGTTTATTCGCTACGACCGACGCTCCTATGGCGGCGGCCTCGTCAATACGTTCTTGCGGCGACAAAAACTGATGGTGCGAGAGGGAATCGAACTCGATGAACCTGCGGTGATTGCGCAGATGGTTGCGGAAGGTTTGGGCTGGTCCGTCGTGCCGGGTGATTTGCTGATGCTCCGAGGTATGTCTTCAGTGCAGCGCCTGACGCTCCCGGGCCAGCCGGTAAGCCGCAAGCTCGGCCTGCTGGTGAGGAAAGCCGTGATGGAGCGGGCGACGACGCGAGCGCTTGTCGAGAACCTTCAGAACGAAGCGCGGATGCGCCGGTCCGATGCAGCAAAAATGGACGATGCACCTGTCGCGTCTCGTCAGGGCGTCACAGCGCGTCGGCCCAGAATAAAACGGGCTGACGCGTAGTCACAGCGGGTCCACGACAACGCTTGTTCAAGCATCTCGCCACGTTGGGCGGCGCGCGGTCTTCGCTTGCGTTGAAGGAATAAGTCCGTGTCACGGGTGTTATCAAGGGGGTACGCCTTCCCAACACTCTGACGAACGCCCCACATGAAATTCAGCGACCTGTCCTCCCCCGCTTTCTTCGAGAATCCTTACCCGTTCTACGAGCAGCTTCGCGCCGAAGGCGCGCTCGTTCCGCTTGCGCCCAACGTGGTGCTGACGGGCCGCTTCGCGATCATCGAAGCGCTGCTTCACGACCGGCGCATGGGCAAGACCTATATGCAGAGCGTTGCTGCACGATACGGCGAAAGTGGACGCGACCAGCCCGTGTTCCAGGCGCTCAGCCGCATGTTCCTGATGATGAATCCGCCCATGCACACGCGCCTGCGCAGCCTGTTGCTGAAAGCTTTCAACGCACGCCAGATCGACCTGCTGCGAGAGATCGCGCAAAGCACGGCGGATAATCTGGTCGCCGCGCTCAAGCCCGGTGTGGAATTCGATCTGGTCAGCGATTATCTGTTGCCGCTGCCCGTGAATATCATTTGCCGCCTGCTCGACGTACCCGTGCAAGACGGCGTGAGGCTGGGCTCAGCGGCGAGTCACCTGGGCAATGCGCTAGACAGCGCGCCCATGGACGCCGAGCGCCTCGCCGCGGCAAACGAAGCGACCCTCACCCTGCAGCGCTATTTCGCGGGCGTGGTCGAACAAAGGCGCTTGAAACCGGGCGGCGACCTCATCTCCGCACTGGTCCGTGCAGAGGAAGCAGGTGAATCCCTCAACGACGATGAAATCATATCGAACGTGTTGCTGCTTTTTGTGGCCGGGCACGAGACGACATCGAACATGCTGGGAAATGCGTTGATTGCGCTGCATCGTCAGCCGCAGCAGCTTGAGTTGCTGCAACGCGATCCATCGCTGGTTTCCAGGGCTGTCAGCGAATGCCTGCGCTTCGACAGTTCGGTGCAGATGATCGTGCGTACTGCGCTTGAAGACGTGGAAGTGGAAGGGGTAGCGCTTGCACGCGGCACCATCGTGTTCATGATGGTGGGTTCCGCCAATCGTGATCCCGGCCAGTACAGCGACCCTGATCGACTGGATATAGAGCGTCCGCTTCAAGGCAAGTTGCTGTCGTTCGCCGCGGGTATTCATCACTGTCTCGGCGCAAGACTCGCTACGCTCGAACTGGAAATTGGGCTGGGCACGCTTGTCTCTCGGCTGCCGGATTTGCGCATCCCCAATCTCGACGCGCTGCGATGGCGGCAACGCAATACCCTTCGCGGCGTGGAATTATTAAAGGCTCTTTACTAAAGAGAATGCGCTATTCCCCAATACAGGAAAATAGCGCATCGCAAGCGCCGAGAACATGGCACGTGCTCAACGATGTCCCGTTCCTCCATGTCCATACATATGACCGCCGCCGTGAAAACCACCGGCGTAACCACCGCGTACGTGATAGTGGTTCATCTGGTTGAAATGGCTGTATCGATGGACATGGTGGAAACGGTCAACAAAAATAAAGCCGACGCCCACACCGATAAACAAGGGTGGCCCCAAATACCACGGGTCCGCGTAAGGATAATCAGCTATCGGGTAGGTCAGCACGCTTCCGTCATCGCTCTGGACAATGCGCCACGTGCCATCGCTTTGCAGACATGCCCTTCCGACGATTTGCTGCATCGTGCCGTCTATCTCCGCCTGCCCGGCGATGGCGCGGCAGTTGGATTGCGCATCGGACGAAATCGAGTCGTCGTAACCTTGCGCAAAGAGCGGCGCCGACGCCGCAAAACCCGTGCACACGAATACAGCATGAACCATCCTGCGGCAAAACGCTTTACGCATGATCGTTGTCTCCAGCAATGATCCCGGCGGGTAACGCGCAGCTCCGCAAGCGCCTCGATGACGCTTTGGCGAATGCTGCTCGTGCCGGGCTTACATGGATCAAACGGGCGACCGCGCTTTATTATTCCGGACGTATCTCACACAACATTACACGCTTGTGGCATTGGCCACCGAACGGGCCATGATCGCCGCAGCGCCAAGGTAATTCGCCGGGTCCGTGAGTTCACGCAGGCGCGCTTCGCCGAATGCACCGCGTATCCCGGAGTCCTCCATCAGCACATCAAAAAGCGTGCGGTTGTTTTCAATCGCGATGCGGCACGCGTCGTACACCACGTCGTGCGCATGCTGCCGGCCAATGCTTGGCGCGAGGCCCATCATCACCGCTTCCGCCACGATCAAACCGCCCGTCAGGTCCAGGTTCTTTCGCATCTTCGCGGCATCGACCACCAGTCCACGCAACATGAAGTTCGCCTGATGCAAAGCGCTGGCGCAAAGCAGGAAACTTTCGGGTACCGCGCTCCATTCGAGATGCCACGGACCGGTTGCGCGTTCGAAGTCGTGCATCATGCCGTCAAGCATCAACGCGGCGCGTTCACGCAGCATCTTTGCGGCCGCGAACATCAACTCGCTGGATATGGGGTTGCGCTTTTGCGGCATGGTTGAACTTGCACCGCGTCCCGGCACGAAGGGTTCGGCCACTTCGCCGAATTCGGACGCGGCCATCATCATCACGTCGAGCGCGATCTTTCCGAGCGATCCACCAATGCTCGCGAGCAGCGATACCAGTTCGCACAAGCCATCGCGTGCGACATGCCAGGTGATCTCCGGATCGCGAAGATTCAATTCGGCCGCAAACAAGCGGCGGGTATCGAGCGCCCGCTCGGGATCGTTAAGCGATGCCAGCGTGCCCGCCGCGCCGCCGAACTGCACCATCAGCGCCCGCGGTTTTGCTTGCGCAAGACGCTCGGCGTGACGGTTCAATGCCGACAGCCATACCGCTGCGCGAAAGCCGAAGGTGACAGGCAGGGCATGTTGCAGATGCGTGCGGCCGGCCGTCACCGTTTCGGCATGCTCGTTCGCGAGATCGCGCAATGCGCCGCGCACTTCGCCGAGCTGACGTTCAATGATGGCCACGCCTTGCGCGCATTGCAGCATGGTCGCGGTGTCCATGATGTCCTGCGTGGTCGCGCCCCAATGCAGATAACCGCCCGCGTCACCGCACATTTCACTGACTTGCTTGACGAGCGGCAGGATCGGGTATCCGACGATCTCCGTTTCGTGGCGCAACGCTTCCAGATCAAGCCGTGAAAAGTCGGCGCGCGCAGTAATGTCTCGCGCGGCTTCTGCGGGAATCAGGCCGGCTCTGGCCTGCGCACGAGCAAGCGCCGTTTCAGCATCGATACAACGCGCAAGGTACGCGGTGTCCGAAAACACGTCGCGCATTTCCGGCGTGCCGAACATGTCGCGAAAGAGAGCGGAGTCGAATACGGTGGTAGACATCAGGGTTCCTTTTAATGGTCCAGGCGCGCGAGCCACGGTCGCAGCGCTTCTTTTTCTTCGAGTCCGAAGCCGGCTGCGTCAGTGGGGCGCACGAGTCCGCCGCCCACGCCGCAGCCCGCCGGATATCCGCCAAACGGCTGGAATACGCCGGGGTACGCTTCGCATCCGCCGAGCTCGAGCCCCACTGCAATGTGCAAGTTGATCAGGTGACCGCCATGCGGGAACGCTTCAGCGCGGTCAAATCCATGGCTCTCCATCACTTCGATCATGCGTGCGTATTCAGTCAGTCCATAAGCAAGCCCGGGATCCATCTGAAAGATGTCCTTGCCCTTTCGCATGCCGCCAAAACGCAGCAGGTTCCGCACGTCCGGCACGGAAAACAGATTCTCGCCAGTCGCGATACGTCCTTCATAGACCTGCGCAACTTGACTGTTCAATTCGTAGTCGAGCGGATCGCCGATCTCTTCGTACCAGCGCAAATCGTACGGCGCGATGGCCTTTGCATATGCGAGCGCCGTGTCGAGATCGAAGCGTCCGTTGGCATCGACTGCAAGACGTTGTCCCTCCCCCGCGACCGTCAATGCGGCCTCTATGCGAACCATGTCCTGAGCAAGCGTCGCACCGCCTATCTTCATCTTGAATGCATCGAAACCGAGTTCGCGATAACCGCGGAATTCATCGGCGAGACGCTGCGTGCTTTCTTCCGGGTAGTAGTAACCGCCCGCCGCGTACACATTCACGCCTTCACGCTTGCCTTGCCGCCCGAAATGCCGCGCGATGGTGACATACGCGGGTTCATCGGCGAGCTTGGCGTTCAAGTCCCACACCGCCAGTTCGATCGCACCGGCGGCCGCCGCGCGGTCACCGTGTCCTCCGGGCTTCTCGTTGCGGAGGATGGTTTGCAGGACCCTGGCGGCATCGAAGCGCTCGCCTGTGGCGTCGAGCAGGGACTCGGGCGCCGCAGCCGCTGCTGTCTTCAGGCGCGGGATCATCCGGTCGCGCAGGATGCCACCTTGCGCGTATCGGCCGATGGAATCGAATGCGTAGCCGGTGACCGGCCGGCCATTACGGATCACATCCGTTTCCAGCGCGACCAGCGACACGTCGTGCTCGGCGAAGCTGACGAGCGCATTCGCTACGTTTCCTTCCAGCGGGACGGAGATTTCCCTTATCGCGGTAATGCGCATGAATGTTTCCTCGATTTAGCTTCAGATAACCTTGCCGGCGCTCGATCCAAACACGCGCGTGTACTCGCTGCGCGCAGCGCTTTCATCGAATTCGCCCGTGGACTTTGCAACGACGAGCGTCGCCACGCTGTTGCCCATTGAGTTGCAGATCGAAACCGCTTGCGATGTGAACCGGTTGATCCCGAACAGGATGGGCAATCCTTCTATAGGCAAGAGGCCCGATGCGGTGACCGTCGCTGCAAACACGATGAACGTGCCGCCCGAAACGGTCGCCGCCCCCTTGGATGTCAGCAACATCAGCAACAGCAACCCGAACTGCTGGTGCAGGTCGAGCGGCACGCCATACGCATTCGCGAGGAACATCACGCATAGCGACATGTACACGGCCGTGCCGTCGAGATTGAACGCGTAACCTGTCGGCAAGACCAGTCCGACCGACTGGCGCGAACAACCGAGTTTCTCGAGTTTTTCGAAGAGCCGCGGCAATGCGCTTTCTGAAGAAGCCGTGGCGAATAACAAAAAGATCTCTTCCTTGAAGTAACGCAGGAAACGGAACACGTTGAAGCCGTACAGCCGCAACACGAGGCCGAGCACGACGACCACGAAAAACGCGAGCGACAGATACATCACGATCAGCAAATAGCCGAGCGAGATCACCGCGCTCATGCCGCTGCTGCCGATCGCAAACGCGATCGAACCGAATGCGCCGAGCGGGGCGAACTTCATGATCACATCGACGAACTTGAAAAAGCAGTCGGACATCCGCGATAACGCATGCTCAACGCTTGCGCGCTGCTCGGTGTTCAGCATGAGCACGGCGGCGCCAAAGCCAATGGAGATCACCAGGACTTGCAGCAGCGAACCGTTGGCAAACGCGCCGACGAAGTTGTCGGGGAAGAGCGTCAACAGGAAATGCTCGAACGACACGTGTGCAGCCTTGCCATACGTCTCGTGCGCGGCCGCTGCAGCTTCCGGGCTCTGCACGAGATGCATGCCCGCGCCGACACCGGAGAGATTCGCAATCACCATGCTGATGATGAGCGCGATGGTCGAGACAATCTCGAAGTAGATCAGTGCACGCAAACCGATCCGTCCGACGTTCTTCAGGTCGCCGGCCGCCGCAATGCCGAGCACGACGTTCAGAAACACGAGCGGCGCAACGATCATCTTGATGAGCCGCAGGAAGATATCGCCGAGGATTTTCATCTGCACGGCGAGATGCGGCGCGATAAAACCCAGCGCGAGACCAAGCACGATCCCCACGACAATCTGAAACCCCAGCCGCGCATAGAACGGCTGACGAGGTTTCGCGCTCGCGGCCTCACTGTCCGTGGGGTGCGACACATTCGTTTGAACAGCCATTTCGGTCTCCGTTTTTTCGTGAGGATCGTGGCGCTTGAACATATCCGGACGATCCGCTTATAAGTCCGTACATTTTCAATATGTACGGACTATATTGGCGTAAGTGGAAACACGTCAATTTCGGGTTTACGCGAATGACCGTCCGGATCTGTGCGTTCTCAACTGCGCTGCCTTGGCAACCCGCCGCGCACCAAGATACGATGTCGCGCTCGGCTTCCCCAGGCCATGCTTTGAACAATAGTAATTACAGGAAAGGTTTATGAAACCGCGCTATGTCGAACTGGCAGATCAATTGATCGAAGCGATCGGCAATGGGACGTTCGCGGTCGGCGCGGCGTTACCGAGTGAAATGGACCTCTCCGCGCAGTACGGCGTCAGCCGCGCGACCGTGCGCTCGGCGCTGCAGAAGGTGCAGGATCTCGGTCTCATCTCGCGACGCAAGCGCGCGGGTATTCGCGTCGAAGCTTCGAAGCCGCGCGTGGCGTTCGAACAGTCGATGTCGAATGTCGAAGACCTGATGCAGTTTGCGGTGCTTACTGAGCGGCACGTCCAGTCTATCGGCGAGATCTCGGCAAGTCCTTCGCTTGCCGCGCATATCGGTGTGGAAGTGGGCTCGCGATGGTTGCGCATCGAAATGTTGCGGGTCGACCCCGCCAAACCGGAGCAGCCGATCTGCTGGACCGAGGTCTATCTGGATCCGGTCGCCGGTGCTGCGATCAGGCGCGAGTTACGCAAGAACACCGGGTTGATCTGCGAGATGGTCGAGGAACGCTGTGGACGCGCGGTCCGCGAAGTGCGCCAGGAGATTCGTGCGGTCGGCGTGCCCGAAAGGGTTGCCGGAACGCTTGCCGTCGCGGCGGATTCGCACGCGCTCGAGATCGTGCGTCATTACGTCGATCAGCGCGAGTTGGTGTTCGAGGCGACCATCAGTGTATTTCCCGCCGACCGGTTCACCTACGCATTACGGCTGACGCGTCACGACTGAACACGCGACGCGACAACCCTGCGCCGGGATCGGAAGGTCTGAAACTTCCGCCGATACATCCCATCACCAGCACCGGCGCGGGAGGTCTTTGCCCGGGACCCTCTTCTCACCAAAAGCATGCGACGCAATCCATCCGCGGCATAGCGTTTGCTCAAAGACCGGACGCACCTGCATTGCACGGACGGGACATCTGATCGCTTCGGCGTCTGCTCTTGTCCCAAACGGTGTGCAAGCCGATAAGAACCAGACGCCGCGGTACAGGAAGAACCGGAAGTGGACGTGAGGATGACCGGGAGTGATCTTGCAGATGTCCTTCGGGCCGTTCTTTTTGAGCCTTTTAATAACAGAACCAATCTGCGGACAGGACACGTTCGCCAACAGGAAACCATGAACATCTTTTCAATTGTCCGCCGGGCATTCTGGTCCGGTTCAATGGCCGCGGCCCTGTCTGCTGTCGTCGTGTCGCGCGAGGCCGTCAATAATGGGTCGAGCGCGATCGCACCCATCAACGCGGTTGCGCATTGCATATGGCCCGGTGAAGCAATGCTCGACGAGCGGCCAAGTTTTCGCCTCACCGGCGCAGGCGTTTTTATCCACTGGGGAAGCGGCGTATTCTGGGGCCTGGCATTCGAGGTATTGCTCGGACGCAAGGCTTCGCCGGCACGCATCGTCGGGACCGCTGCAGCGACGGCTGCGCTTGCGTACGTAGTCGACTATCACGTCGTGCCGGAGCGCGTGACGCCCGGCTTTGAAGCGCATGTCCCGCAGCGCTCGTTCTTGCCGATCTATGCCGCGCTAGGCGCCGGCCTGGCGCTCGCTGCGTTTGTCGGACGATCGCGAGCCTGACTTGATCTGCCACTCGCGCTGGCGCCCGGCCATGATTGCGGCCCATGGACATCATGCGTTTGACACATCAATCGATACAACAAATGAATTTGACGACTTACTTCTGAGCCGGTAGATTCGGGTTCATGCTAATTGTTATTTTTCGATTAGTGCGGATGCAGCCGGCTTTGCAACTTTGCGGCGGCCGCATGTCTCGAATTCACGGCTCTTTCGATGCACGCTCCATCCTCCCGCCCTGCCCCGGCAATCCCGCTCTTCCGGCTTGCAACGGTCACCGTGCTCACCGGCATCGGCGCCGGACTGGGCGGCATGGCACTCGCCCTTCTGCTCCACCTCATCCAGCATCTGGCGTACGGATACAGCATCGCGCATCTGGTCGGACACGAAAGCTTCTATGAAGGCGTGGCCGCGGCATCGGCCGAGCGGCGCATTGCCGTGTTGCTTGCATGCGGCGCGATCGCGGGATTCGGCTGGCTCGTGGTGTACCGATACGGCCGGCCGCTCGTCAGCATCAAGAAGGCGATCACGTCCGGAGATCCGCTTATGCCGCCCGTGACCACCACCGCGCATGCGCTTTTGCAGAT
The DNA here is from genome assembly GCF_001557535.2 of Burkholderia sp. PAMC 26561. NCBI lineage: Bacteria > Pseudomonadati > Pseudomonadota > Betaproteobacteria > Burkholderiales > Burkholderiaceae > Burkholderia > Burkholderia sp. PAMC 26561. The sequence goes on along the minus strand of NZ_CP014315.1, from coordinate 1,014,721 downwards.
CGTTACCGTGGCGCTCGGCTCGCCGCTCGGACGTGAAGTCGCGCCGCGCGAGATCGGTTCGCTGATAGCAGGCTGGCTGTCGCATTACGCCGGCCTGAGCTTGGAACAAACGCGCCTGATGGTGGCTTGCGGCGCAGGCGCCGGGCTTGCCGCGGTCTATAACGTGCCGCTTGGCGGCGCGATCTTCGTGCTCGAAGTCCTGCTCCGTTCGTTCGAGTTGCGCGTGGTCATTCCCGCGCTGGCCTCGTCCGTCATTGCCGCCGTTGTCGCGTGGCTGGGACTGGGCGACGAGTCGCAATACATCGTCCCGCATTTCGCGCTGAGCGCGAATTTGGTCATATGGTCCATCGTGATGGGACCGGTGTTCGGCGTCGCTGCGTTCGCCTTCGTCCAGTTGACCGGCCGTGCACGCGCGGCCGCGCCGAAGGGATGGACGTTGCCCGTTTTATCGATAGCCAACTTTCTTGTCATCGGCCTGCTGGCAGTCTTGTTTCCGCAGATTCTCGGCAACGGCAAGACGCCCGCGCAACTGGGGTTCAGCAGTGAGCTGACCATCGGACTCGCTGCGACGCTGCTGTTGATCAAGGTGGCCATCACCACGAGCAGCCTGAGGGCAGGCGCTCAAGGCGGTCTGCTGACGCCGGGCATGTCCAACGGGGCGTTGCTCGCCATCGTGCTGGGCGGTGCATGGACGCTCATGTGGCCCGGCACCCCCATGGGCGCATTTGCGTTGGTGGGTGCGACGGCCTTCCTGGCTTCATCGATGAACATGCCGATCACCGCCCTCGTCCTCATGGTCGAATTCACGCGCATCGATCACGATTTCATCGTGCCGATGCTATGCGCTGTCGCCGGTTCGATCGCAGTCAACCGGCTGCTCGAAACGAAAATGAAAACGCGCGTGCACGCAGCGTCGACAGTTGAGGTCGAAGCCGAACGTGCCTGAATAGCTTTTAACCCGACAGTACTCGCCGCATACGCCGGCCCGCATGCTCATGTGGCCGGCGTTCTGTTTTTTGGCGTCTGTGCTTGAGCGACGTCACCAAATGTGCCTTTACATTTTCGAATCTGTTCATTAGCATTCGAATTCGAACATTATCGGTTCGATAAGTTTTCTTTTATTGACAGATACTGGGAAACCACGGTGTCGGAACGCAGTCCGCCCCGAACCGATGGTTAAAACAAGAGGCCGTTAATATCGCCGGGAAGACTAGGCGATTCGTCCAGGAAAGTGGAGAAGACAATGCAGGAGCAATACATCCTCGCGCTCGATCAGGGCACGACAAGCTCACGCGCCATGGTGTTCGATCGCCAGGGAAGCGTGGTTTCAGTCGCGCAAAAGGAATTCGCGCAGATCTATCCCCAGCCGGGCTGGGTCGAACACGATCCGCAGGAAATCTGGTCCACGCAGGCAGGCGTTGCCGCGGAGGCCGTGACGCGTGCAGGGCTCAACGGGGCGTCGATTGCGTCTATCGGCATCACCAATCAGCGCGAGACGACCATTGTCTGGGACCGCGAAACGGGTCATCCGATCTATAACGCGATCGTATGGCAGGATCGCCGCACCGCCGATCTCTGCGATCAGCTCAAGGCGCAGGGTCTCGAAGAAAAGGTTCGCGCAAAGACCGGACTGCCGATCGATTCATATTTCTCGGCGACCAAGATCCGCTGGATCCTCGACAACGTGGAAGGCGCGCGCGAGAAAGCCCGGAACGGACGTCTGGCGTTTGGCACGGTGGATAGCTGGCTCGTCTGGAACTTCACCAAACACGCGCTGCATATCACCGATGTGACGAACGCATCGCGCACCATGCTGTTCAACATCCATACGCTCAAGTGGGACGACGAGCTGCTCGATGCACTTGATATTCCGCGCAGCATGTTGCCGGAGGTGCGGTCATCGTCGGAAGTCTATGGGCCGACGAAGACAACGGTGTTTGCCTCGAAGATTCCGCTGGCCGGCATTGCCGGGGACCAGCACGCTGCCCTCTTCGGCCAGATGTGTACGCAGTCCGGCATGGTGAAGAACACTTACGGCACAGGCTGTTTCCTCGTGATGAACACGGGCGACAAACCCATCGAATCGAGCAACAACCTCGTCACGACCATTGCGTGGCAGATCGGCGACAAGGTCGACTACGCGCTGGAAGGCAGCATTTTCATCGGTGGCGCGGTGGTGCAGTGGCTGCGCGACGGCCTGGGCATCATCAAGACTGCGAAGGAAATCGAAACGCTCGCGCGCAGCGTCCCGCACAGCGACGGCGTGTATCTCGTGCCCGCATTCGCCGGCCTTGGCGCGCCGCACTGGAACGCCCACGCACGCGGCACGTTGTTCGGCGTGACACGCGGCACGACCTCTGCACACCTTGCGCGCGCGGCGCTGGAGAGCATCGCGTATCAGTCAATCGATGTATTGAAGGCCATGGAAGCCGACTCCGGCATGCGCATCGGGGAATTGCGCGTGGACGGGGGAGCCGTGGCCAATGACCTGCTGATGCAATTCCAAGCCGATATCCTCGGTGTCGATGTGGTGCGCCCGCAAATCAGCGAGACGACCGCACTCGGCGCGGCCTATCTTGCCGGGCTCGCCGTGGGGTACTGGAAAGATGTGGATGAGTTGCAGAGCCAGTGGAAGCTCGACCGGCGTTTCTCGGCGGCCCTTCCTGCCGAAGACGTCAGGCGTCACATGCAGGGGTGGCACCGCGCGGTGGACGCCGCCAAGGTCTGGGCTGACGCGTCCTGACCCTGCCTTCATCCGGGTGAGCGGATCGCCCGGATGACAGCCACTGCATTAATCTTTCCCGGAGCAATCTCTAGTGTCCTCTACCGCAATACCCTTCACGAAAAAACAATGCATCGGAGAACTAATTTCCGAGGCGGTCGCGGTTTTCATCGTCATCGCGTTTGGTGATTCCGTCGCGTGCATGTACACCCTCTATGACCCGAGCCCTTACGCGAACGCATATTGGGGCGTCTGCATTTCTTGGGGACTGGCGGTCACGCTTGCCATCTATGTCACGGGGTCGATATCCGGCACGCATGCAAATCCGGCAGTCACGCTTGCGCTTGCCTTGTTCCGCGGCTTTTCGTGGAAGAAGGTCGTGCCTTACTGGGCGGCGCAACTGCTTGGCGGCATTCTTGGCGCGGTGATCGTGTATGCATTGTTCGGACCGGTCATCGACCATTACAACCTGACGCATCATCTGACGAGGGCGGAAGGCGGGGCCGCCGGGGTGTTCTTTACGCATCCGGGCCTGGCGGTCACGCCCATGCACGCGTTCTCCAACGAGGTCATTCTCACTGCGCTGCTGCTCTTCGGCATCTTCGCGATTACCGAGCAGTTCAACGAAATGGCGCCGCAAGCCAATTCGGGCGCGCTCATGATCGGCCTGCTGGTAGCGATCCTGGGTTCATCGATGGGATATCTCGAAGCATGGGCCATGAACCCCGCACGCGATCTCGGTCCGCGACTGTTCGCCTACTTTGCAGGCTGGGGATCGTCGGCGCTGCCGTCGCCCGACAACTACTGGTGGATTCCGGTGGCTGCGCCCTTGCTTGGCGGTGTGATTGGCGGCGGGGCTTATCAGTTGCTTATCTATCCCTTCCTGCCGGCCAGAACAAAGGCGAAAGCGATGCCCCTGGAAAAACGCGACAATGCTGCCGCTCAAGGACAACGCACTTGAGCGTGTCCTCGGCGGTCTGAGGATCTGGCGCCGAACGTCGATCCGTTTGGCGCCAATTCAATCAATGCCGGTCACTGATTGCCGGCGGGGCTGCTGACCGGAGACACGGATGTTCCCGTGTCCGATACACCGCCATAGGCGCTTGCGCCATTACCGGCGTGTACACGCGCTTCAGCGGCCTGGATATCCGACGGGTAAGTAGCGTCCTGCGAAACCGGCCGATACCCCGCGCTTTCAAGCTGGACCAGATCTGCGCGTACTTCCGCACGGGTAACCGGCTCGGCCGTTTGCGCAAACGACACAACTGGCGTGGCCAATGCAACGGCCAGCGTTGCGTAGATAAGTGTTTTCATGATGGTCTGCCTCTATGCGAATGAAACGTGCGGCTTCGCTCGGCGTGAAAGAAGCCCATGGTCATGCGCTGTTCAACCCGCGATGACCATGACTCGATTCTGAGGGACTCACGCTGACCTGATGCTGACGCCAAAATGACAAGGACGCCATGTTGCGGCAGATGAAGGCTTGAAACAAGGGATCTGTAATCGCGGTGCAGCGCTCAGCGCGGGGCGATCAACGCGTCAGCGCTTATCGTCTGCCGATTCACGCCGCGAGTGTTTGCGCGCGTCGAAGATGCCCCAGATTGCTATCGACAGTCCGATTCCAAACCCGCAAGCCAACAACACGTAAGTGCTCATCCGCAACCTTGAAGAATGTGAGGCGGCGCTCGAAAAAGTCTGCGCCCGGATGTCACGCACCAATGGCGACATCGTCGGACTGATACTACCGATTCATTCTTTCAAAACGCATGCCGTGGTCTATCCGCTGGAGTCAGTCGGTCACCGGAACCGTATCGAGCCCTGCCCAGCTCACACTCGAGACCCCTTTGTCCATGCTGAGCCGGCTCGCAACCGCTTCGACTTTCGATTGAAACTTGGGGTGCGTTTCAAGCGTGGCAATGACCTCGACGCGTCTGGATTCATCGTCGATATCGCGGCTGCTCAGCCCCTGAAACGAGAACGGTGCAGACACCATGGAATTGGTGATGAGCGCGCGGACATTCACCTCGTCCTGCTCACGGCAGACGACGGTCAGCACGTACTTGCGCAAAAGATCGGCGGACGCGACCGGCGCGGTATTGATGGCACGCCCCACTTCTCGCAGCACGGTATTGATGAAAAGGATCACCGCCGTTCCCGCAAGCGCAGGACCATAGTGTCCCGCGCCGCACAGCACGCCCACCGCAGCGGAACACCATAACGTAGCCGCCGTATTGATGCCCTGGATAGCACCCTGCTCGCGCATGATGACGCCGCCACCAAGGAAGCCGACACCGGACACCACGTACGCCGCGATCTGCGTAAGGGTGGTCGTGCCGTTACCGGTCATCGCGCCGAGCAGCACGAACAGGCACGCACCGCACGTGACGAGCGTGATGGTGCGAAGTCCGGCGGTGCGCTGGCGCATTTGTCTTTCAAGACCAATGCCGATGCCACAGGCCAATGCCGCGAGGAGAGGGAGAAGATAATCCAACATGAGCGATTCTTTAACTTGTATTGTCGCGCGGGTATTCCCGGTCCGCGGCAACGCGGACCCAGCGCCACCGTATTGACTGCGTATGACAGTCAAATGACAGCGGGCAAACCAATGCCCGGAACGTGGCTGATCACTGCGCCAAATAAACGCGCAGATAGAAAGTACACGGGCGAGGTATGAAGACGCGCACCGTCTGCCTGCTGGCAGGACGGCGGCTCGAGATAAAAGCGTGGGTCCTGCCGGTCAGGCAGCGAGATACTTCGAAGGTCGATTACTGCAAGTGTCCAAGGCGTCAGCCCCAATTTTTACGATGCCCGGATTTTAGGCAGCCGCGAAGCGGCACGTCAACCTTGATTGTGAGGCCCCAAGGAAATTCCAGGCCTGCGGTCGAATGGCGAAACACGCGAGAAGCGCGACAGCTAATGCGCTTCCAGGGCCAGTCGTCCGAGACGCTGGAACGCGTCGTCCAGGGTCTGATCGAAGGGTTGCGGGCAACTCAAGCGAATGAAGGAGGCAAAGCGCCGCGAGTTCGAGAATATGGTCCCTGGCGCGATGCGAATCCCTTCCGCGAGCGCAGCTTCGAAAAGACGTTCCGAGTCCGTACCCGAAGGCAATTCCACCCATAGCAAAACGCCGCCCGCCGGCGCGCTCAGCCGTGTACCGGATGGAAAATACCGCGCAATGGCTTCCGCGGTCGCAATCCGTTGAGTCACGAGGCGCTCACGCAGTTGAAACAGATGCCGGTCATAGGCCCCTGAACCCATGAACTCGGCAGCGACCAACTGGGACAAGGCTTCATTGTTCCGGCTTTGCGAAAACTTAAGCATCTTTACGCGTTCGTGCCATCGGCCGGCAGACATCCATCCCAGCCGCATGCCGGGCGCCAGCACCTTGTTCAGCGACACGCAATGAATCACCCCGCCGCTTTTGTCCCACGCTTTAAGGGGTTTGTGCTGGTCGGGTTCATCGAGCAGTTCGCGGTAGGGATCGTCCTCGATCAGTGCGACCTTGTGCTGAGCGCAGAGTCGCACAAGCTCGACCTTGCGGTCATCGGGCATATTGCAGCCAAGCGGATTTTGCAAATGCGGCACGACGACCAGCGCCTTGATATTTCCATAAGCACGAAATGCCATTTCCAGCGCTTCGATGGATATCCCCGTGGACGGGCTGGTAGATATTTCAAGCGCCCGGAGCCCAAGACTCTCGATAATCTGCAAGACACCGAAGAACGCCGGTGATTCGATGGCAACCGTATCGCCGGCCTGCGTGACCGCGCGCAGCGCGAGATTCACCGCTTCCACACCGCCGTTGGTGACGACCACCTCTTCCGGCGACACCACCACCCCGGAAGAAAGCGCTCTCCTGGCAACGGCTTGCCTGAATGACGCGCCGCCGGAATCACGCCCGGACTCGGTGAGCAGCGTCGGTTTCTGGCGCAGGAGTTTGATGGTGAGTGCTTGCAGGCGCGCTGTGGGATAAAGCGCGGCCGCGGCAGTCGCCCCACCCAGATTCAACGCGTCAGGATATTGCTGCGCCAACGCAATGACCTTCGATATGGATTCATGCAACCCGACAAAGTGCGCCTCGCCGGGTGATGCGGTATTAGCCGGTTCATCCACGCAAGGTAAGGACGGACTCGTGCGCCTTCGCACGAAATACCCTGAACGCGGTTTCGCTTGCAGCCAGCCCGCGTCCTCGAGCCGACGGAACACTTGAAGCGCCGTTGAGAGACTGACGTGATGCCGTGTCATCAGCACCCGCACCGAAGGCATGCGATCGCCCGGCGCCAGCGTTCCGGACGTGATGACCCGGCGATAATGCTCGGCAAGGCGCTCGTAGAGCGGCTCGCCTGCCATTGGAAGGTCGCGCGGCAGAATGTCTGAAGACGTGGTCATGTGCTCATGCTGCCGGTGCGCGAGTGCGTGCGCCAGATACAGACGCGCCAATTATTGACGGATACAGATCAACGAATCATGATCTGTTGCGCAACAGATTCTACCGCGCTGAGTCTGTCGCACAAGCGTGCCGGCCAATAAGCTCGAAGGTGTTCAAGCCTTTAGCGAGCTTATGTCATGAAGACCGTCCATTTGCATTCCGGTGAGATCCACGCCAGCCGTCAACGCGCGGGAACGCAGCTCGTTGCAGTGCACGGCGCGGTGCGTTTGACGTATCGCGATCCTTCGCTCGACTGGCTCATGGATTTATGGCCTCGCGTTTGCGTCCGTCTTGAAGAAGGCAATGCCCATGTCATTTCCTGCAACGCCTGGGTCGAAGTCGATCCGGTCGGGGATACTGCGGTCGTGGGCTTGCTTGAGAAACCCGACGGCATCGGCATATCCATCGAAAAGCTTCGCGCGTGGCTCAAGGAGAAAACCTGCTCGTCGTGTGCCAAGGCTTAGCGCCCAGCCAATGCCCGGAATACTTTGATGCGCGCGAGATGCGGCCGGCGCAACACCGACATGCGACGCGTCCTTACGGCACTCGGCGACCAAACATCTTGCGAACCGATCGCGCTTTGCCGAAGCGGTCGGTTGGCGGAACTAGCAGGTAATATCCGCCGCTTGTGCTCGTCGGCTGTTGCTGGCGAGTGCAAGACTGCCATTGCCAATTTCAGATCAACGCCTGCCAAGTTGGCCTCGCCGCCCAGTCAAACGTCCTTCCATTGACGATAGGTCGCCGCCTGCCCGCGATACACACCGTCATCATCGATCAGGTTCCAGACCGTCACGTTCTCGATCCAGAACCGCCTGCCCGACTTTGCAATGCGGAGGCCGCGGTAACCGCTTGCATAGCCCTTGGTGCGTACCGATTCCAGCAAGGCGTCGCGCTCGTCGCGATCAGGATGTTCAGCCGACAAACGCGAACGCAACGCTGTAAATTCGCTCCATGAGTACTCGAAGCACTTTTGTGCCGCGCGATTTGCGTACACGAAGCGCGGGTCCGCGTCGGTGTCATGTGCGACGACGCAAAACGGCGCGTCTTCGTATAGCCACCGAGCGGCATCTTCCTGCAATGCATTCTGATCGATCAAAGGTGTACCGACAACGCGAAGATGGCTGCTGACGAGCAACTTGCAGAAATCGGGATCGAGGGCTAACAACGTTGTCATGGGTCAAGTCCGCCAAGAGGTTTCTCCGCCTACATTATTGCGCACCCTTGGAAAAATGCTCTGGCAGCCAGAAGTTGCGAATCGAAAACCGCATTTTCCATCTCAATATAAAGTCTTGACAATCAGCCCTTGCTTCACAGTGAAAGGACTATAGTGTCCTTGGCTCATCTGAAATATTTGTTCTGGATAACAAATCAATTTATTTGTTCGGACGACAAAATAATGAAACCAGTCACTTTCAAACTCATGAACGCAGCCGCACTTTTTGTATTGACCGCACTGCCGGCAACGGTGGCGCTCGCGGCCCCTTTGATCGTCGCGCATCGGGGCGGTGCTGGCGACATGCCTGAGAATACGCTTCAGGCATTTCACGCAGCGCTCGATAACGGCGCGGATGTATTGTGGATGACCGTGCAGGTGACGAGAGACGGCGTTCCAGTGCTGTACCGCCCCGGCGATCTTCGCGAACTGACGGATGGGCGTGGGCATATTGACGACATCACACTAGGCAAGATAAAAAAACTCAACGCGGGTTATTCCTTCGAGTCGAAAGACGCGTCGGGCAAGATCACTTACCCATATCGTCACACGCCGCTGCGTATCCCCACTCTGCAAGAAGCGTTGAAAACTGTTCCTGCGTCCGTGCCGATCATGCTCGACATGAAACAAACGCCGGTCGCGCCCCTCGTGATCGCCGTCGCACGAATTCTTGAGGAGTCCAACGCGTGGTCGCGCGTGCGCCTTTATTCCACCGACGCAGAAGCCATCCAGAAAATGAGGTCTTACCCGAACGCGCAAGTGTTCGAAACGCGCGATGCGACGCGAGACCGTCTGCTCAACCTCTCGCTGGGCGGTACCTGCGACAACCCGCCGCCCGCCGGAAGCTGGGTGGGTATCGAGTTGCGCAGACAGGTCGAGATAGTCGAGCGCTTTGCGCTTGGGACCGGCGTGTCAAGGGTCTACGCCAAATGGTGGACGCCCGCCGCCGTGAAATGCTTCAGGACGAACGGGGATGTGAAGATCGTGGTGTTCGGCGTGGACTCGGCCGAAGCATACGCAACGGCGACGAATCTGGGAATCGATGCGGTCATGACAAATTCACCGCGCGCGATGCGTGTGGAAAAGACGCCGCGCTAAAACCCGTGGCTCGCCTTTCATCGGGACGCGGCCGCATCAAAAGAAGATGAAGTCATCGTTGCTATCAGGAATGGCGTCGATCACTTGCTGCAACCGGCGGCCGCCGAACCATCCGGCAAGCACGATCACAAGGGCGAGGCACATGCGTGCAAGCATGGATTGCTTGCACATTTAACGCGCTGCCGTTGCGTTCGAAGGCAGGATCGAAGCCAGCACTTCGGCTAATTCCGTCGTACCGAAACGCCGTTCGCTGTGCGCCTCGACGTCAATATGGCCCGCATTGTGCGTGTCGTACAGCTCCGTTATGAGCGTTGCGTGGTCCGCGCTCAAGCCAGCGCGATGCAGCGTTGGCGTCCATTGTTCCCGCGGCAGCTCGTGCGCTTTGATCTCCCGGCCGATGACTTCGCTCAGCGTGCAGGCGACATCGAGTGCGCTGACGCGTTGGGGACCTTCCACGCTCACCGTGCGCAGCCCGTCGGCGTAGCCGTGATCGAGCAGCAGTTGCGCCGCAAGCCGCCCGACGTCCTGAGCGGCGACCGTCGGAAAGCGTTTGCTCAGCGGATGATGCAATGAAGGCAAGATCCCCGTCGATAAAACCACCGGCAGCACCCGCGCCCAGTTCTGCATGTGCTCGGCGGCACGCAACAGCGTCAGGTTTTGCATCACCGGCTTCAACTGGTTTTCCAGCGCGTGAAAAAGCATGGTGATGCCCGTGCCGCTTTCCAGCTCTGCGCCGTAGTCGGACAACGCAAGGACCCGCGACGGTGGATTGGCGCGCAAGGCCTCGACGGTCATGTCGATCATGCGATGCATGGAAGCGGCCGGATGCGGGTCGCCGACTGGCACCGGGCAAAGGATCTGCACCGCGTCGGCGCCGCGAAGCACGTTCGAAACCGACGCTCGGTCCAGCAAGTCTGCGAGTGCAATTTCACATCCGAGTTGCGCCAGATCCGCGCCCTGTTGCTCGTTCCTGACCACCGCCCGGACCGCATGCCCCGCGCCGCGCAATGCAGCCGCCGTCGCCTTTCCCACGTTTCCCGATGCTCCAAAAATCACGATCATGCGCCGCTCCGTTTGTTTGCCTGAATGCTGGCATCGTAGGAAAGAACGGCACTCATGGCGCGCACGCATGGATGACAATGCGCAGAACCGGATGATTGTTTTGTGCCTTGCATCATGGCTTCGACTATCAAGCGAACCCGCGGAAAACCACGCACAATGCAGCCTGCCTCTCGCTGAAGGAGTCGTCATGAACACAGCAACGCCGCAACCCAATAGTTCGCGGGTCAATCTGCGCTCCAGCAAAGACCACGGCTGGACTGGTTTTGGCGCGGCGTTGCTCGGTGTATCGGCAGGTGTGCATCGGATTCCCGCGATGCCGCATCACAGGGTCGGCGTCCATGTCGGGCCACCGGTCGTGGCGCGTTGCGTCACGAGCGAATACCGGCTTTCGCGCGTGCAGGCGCACGGCGATGCCGACGTGATCCCGGCAGGACTCGAAGGTCAATGGACGGACGAATCCGACTGCACGATCCTGAGCATCTGGATAAGCGAGCCGTTTGCCGGCAGAACGCTGGAACAACTCGACCTGCGCCCGAGCCGTGCGCAGATTCGTCCGCAGCTTCAGATGCGCGATCCACGTTTCCAGCATCTCGCCTGGGCGTTGCGCGCCGAACTCGAAGCCGACGATTGCTCCGACCCGTTGTATGCCGAAAGCCTCTGCACCGCGATGGTCGTGCGTCTTGTCGATGGCGGCGTGACGAGCGCAGCGCTCGAAAACAAGCGCCGCACACTGGCGCCGAAAACGACGGCGAGGATCGTCGAGTTCATTGAAGACAATCTGGATCAGCGCCTGACGCTGGGTGACCTCGCCGCGCTCGCGCAGCTCAGCGTTCCGCATTTCAAGGTCTTGTTTCGTGAAACGCTCGGTTTGCCCGTGCATCGATATGTCATTGAACGGCGCGTGGAACGAGCAAAGGCGCTGCTGATGCAAGGCAAACTCAGCACCAGCCAGATCGCGCTCGATACGGGGTTCGCGCATCAAAGCCATATGGCGCACTGGATGAACCGTCTGCTTGGACTCACGCCGCGCGAAATCGCGAAGGCTCGCGGGGAAGCATGACCATTTGCGAATGAGCGATATCGAGAACACATCCCGCGCATCGACATCCGCGTACAACGCCGATTTCGGCCTGTGGGCGCTCACCTTCAGTTACGTGCTCAGCCAGTTTTTCCGCAGCTATGTGGCGGTGATCTCGACGCAGCTCATCGGTGATTTTCACTTCACGCCGCAAATGTTCGGCTGGTTCTCGGGCGCGTTTTTTCTCGTCTTCGCGGCGGCGCAGATTCCCGTCGGCATACTCTTCGACCGCTTCGGAGTGCGTTATCCGACGGCCGTGCTGATGAGCATAGGTACGGTGAGCGTCGCTTTGTTATCCGTGACCGAGGATCCCGTTCTCGCGATCGTCGCACAGGCGGGAATCGGGCTCGGATGCGCGCCGGTCTTCATGGGTTTGCTGAACCACGTGCTGCGCAATAGCGAAGGCGGCAGTCCGCGCAGCGTTCGCGCGGTTACCGCGGTTACTACAGCGAGTGCAATCGGCATGATCGGCGGCTTGCTGGCGGCGTTTCCGCTGAGCCGCGCAACATCGGTTTATGGATGGCGGCCGGTGATGGGGTTATCGGCGATGTTCATGCTGATCGCGACGCTCGGCATCATGTTTTTCGTGCGTCGTCGTGAACATAGCGCTTCCTACGCGGTTCGCGCGGCCGGAGCAGCGGCAGCATCGGGCAACAAGAAAGGCATGTGGACCTTGATGCCCGTATGTCTTGCCATGTCGGTGGGCGCGACGTTTCGTACGTCATGGGGCGGCCCCTATCTCGCCGATGTATTCGGCTTCGACGTCATCGCCCGGGGCAATGCCATGACCATCACGAGTGTTGCGGGGATCGCAGCGTCCTTCTCCATTCCGCTGCTCGTGCGGCGAATGGCGCCGAAAACGCTGACGCTCGGATGGCTTGCGGCCGGCGTGTGTGCCGCGCTCGTGCTGGCATCGACACCTGCGCAAAGCCCGGTCATCAGTGTCGGCGCGATCTGCCTGCTGCTGTCAGTAGGCGCGATTCATCCGCTCGTGATGTCGCAAGCGCGCGGCATCATCGCGCCCGCGAAACTCGGGCTTGGTCTCGGGTTGCTGAACAGCCTCGTGTTCCTGGGCGTGGCGCTGGCAAGCAGCATCTTCGGAATGATCGCGGAGCATGCGCGTCATGCGGGGTTATCGAGCGCGGACTTGTTTTCGCGCTTGTTTCTGGTCACGGCCGTGCCGCTCGTGATCGGCGCGATTGCTTACTGGTTCAGCCCAACGGGGCCCGGCCCGACGGGGCCTGCGGCGCGTAAGAGCGGTTAGCTCCCCTCACGCGCCATCCTCGCGCCCTTGTTTAGGCCGCTCGCAACCACAGTCATTGCGGCGAGCACGACGAGCGCGGTGCCGTACACGTCGGTCGTCAGCCGCAAGCCGACCACATGGGCCATCGTACCTGCGAGGATTGCCGGCACACTGAAGGCCAGATAACTCAGCACGTACAGCGCCGCCATCAGCCCTGCGCGTTCATGCGCCTCTGCGAGTGGTAATACCGAGCGCAACGCGCCCTGGAACGCCGCGCCAAAACCCATCCCCGCAATGATCGTCCCGACAAAGAAGATTCCCGCGTTGCCCGTGTGCACGCCGGTCAGGGTGATAAGCAAGCCAGCCGCCAGCACGATTGCGCCGGTCAGCAGCAAGCGCAACGTGCTCATGGAGCGCAAGAGCATGACGGCGGCGAGACCCCCGGTGGTCAGCGCGAACACGACCCAGCCGCCTGTGGTGGCATCGTCGGCGCCGGTGACAGCGCGCGCAAGCGATGGTCCGAGCGACAAATAGAAACCACCGAGCGCCCACACCGCAACGTTGACCGGCGCAATGCGCAGCAACGCCCCGCGCGCCGCCAGTGGAACCCGCACACGCGGAACCAGTGACGCGAGCGTGCCCGGAAGCCTGCTCACGGTTTCGGGCAGCACCAGCACCCAGGCCGCCTGCACCACGAACAATGCAACCAGCACCAGATAGACCAGCCGCATGGGCGCCGGCGCATATTCCACCAGCATGCTCGATCCGAGCGCACCCACGCCCATGCCGAAGAGCGGCGACAAGGTATTGACCAGGGAGCCGCGCGTAGGGCTTGCATCGAGGATCGCGGCGCCCAGCGCGCTTGTCGCCGCGCCGGTCGCGAAGCCCTGCAGCACGCGCGCGAGGATCAGGATGCCGACGCTGTGGGCATCGGTGAAAACAAGCATCGCCACGACTTCCAGCGCGATCCCGCCGATGATCACCGGACGCCGGCCAATGTGATCCGACAGCGCGCCCGTTGTCAGCAGCGCGGCCAGCAAACTGAACGCATAACTGGCGAACACGAGCGTGACCATGGCGGACGAAAATCCCCACGCCTCCTGGTACACCCTGTAAAGCGGCGTAGGGGCGCTGGATGCCGCGAAAAAGGTGGCCGAGGCGAACGCATAGAGCCCCAGCGCCTGGGACGACGAACGGGACGAACTCGGACTGGTATCGATAGCCATTGCACACTCCGTCGAATAAACGCAAAATAATTGCTTTAGCGGATTGTGCGCGTTGTCCGGCGTTAATGCAACGTTTTAGCTTTAACGCTGGTTCGCAGCAGGAGTGGAGCACATGGCAGCACGAGAAGGTTTGCGGCCCGGCGGCAGAAGCGCGCGGGTTCAGGAGTCGGTCCACCGGGCGGTCAACGGCTTGCTGGCGGAAATGCCGCGCGACGCGATCACCGTGCCGCAGATTGCGGTGCGGGCGGGCGTGACGCCGTCGACCATTTACCGGCGTTGGGGCGACCTGCAAACCCTTCTCGCCGATGTCGCCGTGCAGCGTTTCTACCCCGACAACGGTCCCGCCGATACCGGTTCGCTGCAAAGCGATCTCGCAACGTGGGCGCAGGGATACCAGGACGAGATGTCATCGGCGCCGGGCCGTGCGATGACCCGCGACGTGCTCGCGGGAATGAACGCCGACGGCAGCGGCCCTGCGTGCCAGTGTGCGGCTATTACGCGCTCGCAGGTTCAGATGATCCTGGAGCGCGCGGTCGAACGCGGCGAAGTGCCGCCGGCGTTGCACGATGTAATGGACAGCGTGGTCGCGCCGATCATGTACCGGCTGCTTTTCGACGATGAACCCATCGACCCCGCCTTCGCCCGCACGCGCGTGGCCTTGTTGCTGGACGCACGCGCGGAAGCTTAAAACGCTGACACGACGTTATTCAGGCATCTTGCGAAACGCGATCGCAAAGCGGTTCCAACTGTTGATCGACGTGATCAGCAACGTCAGGTCGGTCAATTCCTTGTCGTCGAAATGCGGGCGGACGGCTTCCCAGACAGAATCCGGCACGTGATTCTGCGCGACCAGCGTCAGCGCTTCGGTCCACTCCAGCGCAGCGCGTTCGCGCTCGGTGAAGAACGGCGTTTCGCGCCATGCCGAGACCGTCGCCAGACGGCGTTCGGATTCTCCAGCCTTGCGCGCGTCGGCCACGTGCATATCCAGGCAAAAAGCACAGCCATTGATCTGCGATGCACGCAAGCGCACCAGTTCCTTCAGGATCTGTTCGAGCGGGCTCTTGTTGATCTGTTCTTCAACGCCCATCAAGGCTTTGATGTCGGCGGGATTGGATTTGTAGAAATCAAGACGGGAAGTCATGAAACGCTCCTGGGAAAAGTCAGTCATTCGTGATTGATTTTGCTGGCGCGGGTATCGCTGTATCGGGCCACAGAAGTAGTATGCGAAAATCATGGCCTGCCTAGAAGAGCCAAGAATCATCACAATGACTAGTCCATGAAGCCCGCGTTACCGAAGCTCGAGCTGGATATCGATCGTGCGCTTTCCGTGCCGGTTTATCTGCAGATCTGCACGCGATTCAAGACCGCGATCGCGCAAGGGCATCTGCGCTCCGGTGATCGCGTGCCTGCGGTGCGCGGCCTCGCGATGGAACTGAACGTGGCGCGCGGAACGGTGGAGATGGCCTACCGGATCCTCGCCGATGAAGGGTATCTGCAGGTTCGCGGCGCGGCAGGAACCATTGTTTCGCCAGCGCTGCCAGTTTCGGCAAGCGGCACCCGGCGTGCAGCGGGCAAACCTTTGCCGGCAGCGGCGCCTGCGTTGTCGCCCTATGGCAGCGGCGCACCTCGGCCGTATCAACTGGGCTTGCCCGCAATCGATGCATTCCCGCGCAAGGTCTGGAACCGGCTGGTCGCGCATCGGCTGCGCAGCGGCGACGCAACCGCGTTTGCGTACCCTGATCCTGCCGGCTTCTGGCCATTGCGCGAACGGATCGCCACTTACCTGGGGTTGTCGCGCGGAGTCGAATGCGTGCCCGAGCAGGTCTTCGTCACGACGGGTTATCGTGCGACGCTCGAACTCGTATTGCGCAGTCTCGCCTCGCCCGACGATGCCTTCTGGTTCGAGGACCCCGGCTACATTCTCGCCCGCCGTTTCCTGCTCGAAGTGAATGCGCGGCTCGTGCCCGTTCCCGTCGATGCACACGGCATCTCGGTCGAACGCGGCCTCGCCCTCAACGCGAATGCGCGCTTCGCGGTAGTCACGCCATCGCATCAAAGTCCGACGGGCGTGACGTTATCGCTGGAACGCAGGATGGCATTGCTCGACTGGGCGAAAGCCAACGGAAGCTGGGTGATCGAAGACGATTACGACAGCGAGTTCCGTTATGCGGGCCGACCACTTCCCGCGCTGAAAAGCCTGGATCAGCACGACCGCGTGATTTATAGCGGCACGTTCAGCAAGGTGATGTTCCCTGGATTGCGGCTCGCGTATGTGGTCGCGCCGGTCAGCGCAACGCAGCGTTTTCACGAAGTCTGCGCAAGCATGAACGCGGGGTCCCCCTATCTCCTGCAAGCAAGCGTGACCGACTTCATGGCGGAAGGCCACTTTGCGCGGCATCTGAAGAAGATGCGTTTGCTATACGCGCATCGCCGGGAAATCACCGCGCGCGCCCTTGCCGAAGTGTTCGGCGAGCGCCTCGCCATCGATCTCCCGCCGGGAGGCTTGCAGATGGCGGCGCATTTCGTCGACGGCACGGACGACGTAGCGGTGGCCGGCCGCGCCAATCCCAAGGGCTTTGGCGAACAGGCGTTATCGCGCTGGTATATGGGCGTGCCGTCGCAAAGCGGTTTGGTGCTGGGGTTTGCCAACATCGTCGACGAAGATCAGGCGATGCGCCGCGCGCACGAACTGAAGCGTGCAGCCGACGCGTAGATCTATGCGGAAACCGACGCGACCGTGTTGAACGGCGCATGCATCAGCAAAGCGTTGCGAGCCTCCAATAATGCTTTGGACACCGCAACATCGCCGCCAACCAGGCCTTGCATCAGAACGAAATTCACGCTGCGAATGCCGATGGATTCCAGTGCGTACCGAAGATAAGGCGTGAGGAAATCCGGCTGCCGGGCGCGTTCGCCACTATGAAAACCACCTGAGCCCACCAGCACGAAAGTCGGCCGGTCCCGCATCAGTCCGACCTTGCCGTCCGGCGTCGATGTGAACGTCCGGTTGATCCGCAAGACGTGATCTATCCAGAGTTTCAGCGCGGCCGGGACCGTAAAGTTGTGCATGGGCGTGGTGATGATCAGAAGGTCGGTGTCCTCGACTTCTCGAATGACGCGCTCGGACCAGCCGAAGGCAGCGTCCTGCGAGTTTCCCGATGTCACCGCCGTTGCATAATCACGGCCGATCGGCGGCAGCGGATCAGCGACCAGATCCCGTTCAGTGATCTGCTGGTCGTGTGCCCCGAGCGTGCCGACCATTTCCCGTGCAAGGCGATACGCGTGGCTGGCTTCGCCATGCGGGCTGCTGTTCAACAAGAGCGCGCGCATCAGCGTGTCCTCGCCGGTGATGACGGCAAAGCGGGCTCCAGTGATTCGACGAAATGCATGCCTTTCGCCAACAGCCCTTGCCGATAATAAAAGCGCTGCGCGAGCGCCATGTGCAGGCCGGTATCGAGTACGAAGTGATCGCAACCCGCCTCTTGCGCGATCCGGCGGACCTGCGCCAGCAACTCGCCGCCCACGCCTGAGCGTTGCAGACGCGAAGTCACGACGAGGTCATCGACATAAACGAACCGCCCATAGATCAGGTTCTCCACGAACCGGTAACCCGCAAGTCCGACGGGTGCTTCGCCATGGTTCGCCGCAAGCAGCCGATAACCCTGCGCAAACTGCCGATTGACCTGCCTCGCAAAGGCATCCGAAGTGGTGAGATGCGGACGCAATTCCTGCATCACGCTGAAGGCTTCTGTCAGTTCGGCGGGACCTTCGAGATGTTGAAACGCGGTGGAATGGATCATGGGATTCCTTCAAAGAGGAATTCACGATAGCCCGTTACGACGCGGTCTTACAGAGCCAAAAACATGCGAAGAGACTAGGACATGATCATTGGACTCAGGCTTGGTCCGGTTATCTCGTTAATCACAAAATAAATCCCCGAACACGTTCTTATGACAATTTTTCACACATATCGACTAATTTAAATTCTGATTAAAACATCATGGCGAAAACGCTCTGAATAATCAGATTCAAACAATTAAATGAATCGTGGGTACCGATTCCAGAGCGACTTAATTCCAATCAAACTGCAGAAAAACAGCCGGAAATTTTATTTGTATGAGCAAACTGTTTCATGGCTTTAACGCGTGATATCGTCTCTCCGCCAACAGGTCTGAGAGAGATGCGACACATGCTCGCATCACTGCTGGCAAAGGGCTTCGGCCGTATCGACCTATACGCCAGCCTTACGCTTCATTACATCCACGCTGCTTAATCACTCAATAGAAGGATCAGCATGCCAACCGCAAATACGGGCGTTCTCACAATCATCGGCGCGGCTTACGGGCTAAAGCAGGTTACCGGGCAAGTCACGTTACTGGTGAACCGGCAGACCACTCCCGAAACACTCTCAGTTCAGGCGAGTAATTCGGTATTCACCGATACCTGGCCGGGTGTCAGTAAAACCCTGACCGTGGTTTATAGCTACGACGGCGGGTTGCCGCAAACCGCAACCGCAATGGAAAACCAGACACTGACGATTGGCGCGCATGAGTTCGAACTTTCCTCCGCAGCTTCGGCTTTGAACAACACCCAGCCGGCCCTGACTGTGTGGGGCGCGAGTTACGGCCCGAAAAACGTCAGTCAACAGGTACAGGGAATGGTGCCTTCCGGCCAGACGCTGAACCTGACCGCGAACAACGCGACCTTCACCGATACATGGGTCAACCACCGCAAGGCCTTCGTGATCGTGGCGAGCTACACCGGCCAGGTTCCGTTCACGGATATCGTGGTGGAAGGCAGCCCGTATTCGCTCAAGTACCGCCCCCATCTGCAGGTCCTGAGCGCGTTCTGGGGCATGAGCGATGTGACGGCCGTAGTCCAGGCCAACGTGAGCCGGCGCAACCTGAGCATCGCGGCATCGAATTCAGTTTTTGGCGACGGCTGGCCAGGCATTAACAAGACCCTCAACGTGGTCTATCAATACGCCGAGTGCAAGCCGCAACAGGCGATCGCAACCGAGGGAAGCACGCTGACGGTGGACTACGACGCGACCGTGCCGCCGTACCAGCCACCCGTCGATGCCAGTGCGCTCAACGTCATCGCCGCGGCATATTGCCGTGCGGACGTGACCAGCAAGGTGGCCTCGCTGATCGCGAACCAGTCGTTGAACATCACGGCCAACAATGCCACCTTCAGCGATTCCTGGATCAACCACATCAAGTCGTTCTCCATGGTCTACACATGGGGATCGGCGGCGGTATCGAGTCTGGTCGTGGCTGAAAATCAGCCTGTCGCGGTATCGGCGCTGGAACCGCTGTTCCCGACTGACCAGAATTTTGTATCGATGGCCGGACTCTTCGGCAGCGGCGACCAGATGAAACTGCAAACGGGCGCGGGCGGTTACTGGGCGGTATCGGCGGGCGGTCAGATCACGACCAGCGGGACGTCGAGCGATGCAGCGGAATCGTTCACCATTGGCGTTCCAGGAGCAGCGGGCTCGGCGGCCATTACCCTGCAATGTCACGATGGCAGCTTTGTGGTCGTCGGCGGCGACGGCACGCTGCATTCAGGCGGCACGGCACAAAACGCGGCGAAGCTGATCCCGTCGCTGCAATCGAACGGGACCATCAATCTCGGGCTCGTCGGCAGCTCCGGCGCACCCTTCATGGCGGTCAACCCGGCCGGCGCAATCGCCGTCAACGGAACCTACAACGCCGACTTCTCGACTTGTTTCAATCTGCTGTTCAACCCCACGCAGACGGGACTCGATAATCACATGATGGCCTTCGCGCCGCCGGAAGCCGAAAACGTCGATATCGATCCGCTTCTCGTCAAGGTGATCTGGGATCTCACAGGCGGCTGTTTTCTCGCCATCGGCCTTGGACCGCTGATTGGCAACGCCGAGAAACTCGGCCCGGGGGTGTATCGTCTGCTGCAGGGTTATCCGAGCGTGATGAGCCGGATCAATACGCTTGTCACCGCCATCCGGACCAATCGTGCAGCTACGGCCGGTGCACTGCTGGTCGTGCTGAAAGGCGTCTACGATGCCGGCGTTTTCATGCCGCTTGTACGGCTGGTGCTGAGTCTCGCCGGCTGGTGGGGTCTTTCTCTTGCCATCGTCACCATTCTCACGAAGGTGCTGGGCGGCGCGGCTACAGCCGGTGCAACGCTGGCAGCCGAGCTGATCGCGAGCTTCGCAATCTGGGCGTACCAGACGACCATGGACGTGCTCGCCTACGTCAACTCGTCGGGCGGCAGCAAGGCGGCTGGCGAAGCGGAAGTACTGCGAGAGCCGGAGCCGGCCTGCCTGCCGGCCTGAACCTGTTACTGCTGACCTCGCAATTGCACACCGTACCCCTGCTTTCGCAGGGGTATTTTTTGTCACACGTGCGCAGGTTCACGCTGCGTTGCGGTCAGATGCATCCGCACGAATCCGACATGCTCGCGCAGCACATAAAAGGCATCGGCATAAGCGAGCGGCATGCGCAGCGTATTGAGCGACGCCTCGATTTCATCGAGTTCCACAAGCAGCGCCATGCGCTGCTCCTCCGTCGACGTGCTCAGCGCACCGCGTTCGATCGCGATCAGCGCACCGTAGTATCGATAAATCCGCGAACGCACGCGCCATCCGTAAAGCGCGGGAATCAGCCGCAATGCCGGAAACAGCAGCACGGCCACGGGCAACAAAAGCACCAGGATCCGGTCCGTGATGCTCGCGACCCAGAACGGCAACACGCGATACAAAAAGCTTTTGCCCGACTTGTAATAGCGCGTCGCGTCTTCGCTGATCCGGTATTCGTGCGCAGTCGTGCTCGGAAAATCGCCCGCGCGCTGCAGCAGACCAGCCGCGCCGTGGATCTCCTGCGCCGCCTCGATCAGCAGATCCGATATGGCCGGATGCAGATTTGGCCGCGCCACGATTTCAACGGTCGGACCAATCAGGTGGAGCGTATCGGGCGGCCATTTTCTGCGAAGATCGAGAACGCCGGCGGGTAGATCGATTTGATTGAGATAGGGAAAGAGCCGCGTATAAGCGCTCGCTTCCGCAAAATCCATGACGGAGATGCCCGGGATTCCAAGCAGCCGCAGCATCAGCGTGCGCGTGGTCGAATCGCCGCTGAGCATGGCGGCGTCGACCTTGCCTGCCACGAGTTGCTCGGCCGCCTGCATGCCGTCGACCGGCACGAGTTGCGTGTCACCGTGGGAGGAGATGCCGTTCGCCTCCAGCAGCTTGAGCGACAACATCCTCGTGCCGCTGCCCTCGCGCCCGATTGCGATGCGCTTGCCATCGAGTTGCGAGAGTTGCGTCAGGCCTTTGCCGCGATAAAACACCACGATGGGAATATAAAAGATGCTTCCCAGCGACATCAGCGAAGCCCTCGCGGCTTCATCGGAGACGCCGCCTTGCACGAGCGCGATATCGACGTGCTGCTTGGGATCCATCAGCCGCTGCAGGTTCTGTACGGAACCATCGGATTGAAGCACGTTGAGGGTGATGCCATTGCGCGCCAGGATCTTTTTATACGTGTTCGCGGTGTTCAGCAGCGAGCTGTCGAGCGGACCTGCGCTGATGGTGATGGTTTTCGGCGGTGCGGGATCGGCAACCCAGACAGCCAGCCCGACCAGCGCGACGAACACCAGCGCGATCGGCAACGATGTCAGTGAAAGCTCCCGCCATGCCACGTGCGAATGGTCTTGCGGAAGACGCGGGCGATATTTTTTCATGAGAACCCGTCAGAGATGCTTCTGCTTCACCGCGAACGCCCGGGACTATCTGTTCCTGGCCGCCTTATAGTACTCAACAATCAGCCCCGTCACCGCGACATCCGTTCCTGTCTCGTCGATCCGGAGGCGCCATTTCGCACGATTCTCCCTGAATTCGTCCGTAGAATGCAATGGTGCTTTCCAGTGCGTCCGGCCCGACGGATACTCGGCATGATCGGGAAGAGGCGGACTATCGAAGGTCTCGCTAGCCCGGTCGGCAAATCGACGGCCGCATTCGACGCGAGCCAGGTTCATCGCTCGGCAAGTATTGAAGGAAGCTCAATGGAACACATCGAATTCAGGTCGGCGCGCTTGGCCGACATCTCCGCGATCGTTGCAATGCTCGCCGATGACCCGCTCGGCAGCCAGCGCGAGATAGTCGGCACGCCGCTCGACGGGCGGTACGTCGCTGCATTCGAAGCCATAGACTCCGACGCCAATCAGCACCTCATGGTCGTCACGGGTAACGACGAAGTGATCGGCACGTTGCAACTTACGTTTATTCCAGGCATTGCGCGCATGGGCGCATGGCGGGGACAGATAGAGGCGGTGCGCATAGCCGCGCACCGCCGCGATTCAGGCCTGGGGCAGAAGATGTTCGAATGGGCGATCGCGCAATGCAGGGCGCGTGGCTGCAATCTGGTGCAGCTCACGACAGACAAGACTCGCGCCGATGCCCACCGTTTCTACGACAAACTCGGTTTTATCGCCAGCCATGAGGGTTACAAGCTGGCGTTGTAGACGTCAAGCCAGTACGTCGGAAAACACCTTGTTGGCGAAACGTGTCGAGTCCGTACCGCTGTTCAACACGCCAACTGTCTTGAGGTCATCGGCGTAAAGAGAAATCTCTTTCTTGAACGCATCGCCAACCGGATGATGATGGTCCGTGTGGCTCTTCAGCATGGCCGTAAGCTGTGCGACGTCCGCTTGCGGTGCGTGAACGGAGAAGATTGCCGCGGCCTCTGCAGGATTGTTCGCCGTCCATTCCGTCGCTTCCAGCAAGGCCTGCGTGAGCGCTTGCGCGGTCGCACGATCCTTTCTTATCAAACTGCCGCGCACGCCGAGCACGCAGCAGACACGGGTCTGGTATTCGCCGCACAAGTTGTTCGACACCTCGTACAGGTGGTCGGATTCGCGCAGCGTCCAGATGGTTGGATCGCCGTCCGCAATGGCGTGAACCTCGCCCTTCTTCAATGCTTCGCCAAGCAGGTTGGCGGGATACTGGCGCCAGCGAACATCGTTATCCGGATCGATGCCAATCTTCTTCAACGTGATCGCGAAGAAGTTCTTCGCGGGACTCGCCATGTCGCTGACACCCACGGTCTTGCCCTTGAGTCCCGGCAAATCAACGATGCCTGATGTTCGCGTTGCAAGTAAGCGCATGCAGCCGCCGTGAATGCCGGCGGTGAGCTTGACATCGAAGCCCTGCTCGAGCGGCTTGATCCAGCGCAGCGCCATGCCAACGCCCGCATCCGACTTTCCCGTGGCGATTGCTTCGAGCAACTGGTCAGTCGAACCCGCGAAGTTGATGAGTTCGACATCCAGTCCATGCTTGGCGAAGAACCCCTGCTTGATGCCGACTGGTACCGGGGCCGTGCAAATCGCACTTGCATTCCACGACAACTTGAGCGGCTTCAACCTGGCGTCGTCGGCGCGGGCGGGCAAGCCGGCCAGACCGAAGGTCGCGCCGCCCAACGCAGCGGCGCCGGCTGACCATGCAGTCTTGCGCAACCATGCCCGGCGTGAAATGCTCTCCGGCGTCGAGGCGCTTTCGCCGGCGCCGGAATCTGAACGGTTCATCGGTAATTCTCCACAGGTCGTTGGTTATAGGTTTTGCTGGCGTTTTCTATTTCTACTTACGCGACCAGGCCGAGCAGCGCGAGCACTTCACGGCGCAGTTCGACCAGCTTTGGATCGTCACGATGCCGCGGATAAGGCGCATCGTTGCGCACTTCTGCCGTGATTCTCGCGGGCCGTTCACTGAATACGATGACGCGGTTTGCAAGGAACAAGGCTTCTTCGACATCGTGGGTCACGAGCAGCACCGAGAAGCGCGCGTCACGCCATAATTTAACGAGCTCGCTTTGCATCCGCAGGCGTGTGAGTGAATCGAGCTTGCCGAAGGGTTCATCGAGTACGAGCAACTCCGGGTCGTTCACGAGGGCGCGCGCCAACGCGACGCGCTGCGCCATGCCGCCCGACAGTTGATGCGGATAAGCCGCGGCGAACTCGGTCAGGCCAACGAGTTGCAACGCGGCATCGATACGCTGTTCAGCCGAGCGAGCGCCTTCGGGCAACGAACACGCTGCCTTGCGCTTGCTCCACGGAAACCGCAGACCGTCTCGCTGCGCTTCCGGTCCAAGCCCCACGTTTGCGCGCACCGTGCGCCACGGATACAAGGTCGGGTCCTGGAACACGACAACGCGCGACGGGTCCGGACCGCCGATGCTTACGCCATTGGAGGACACCGAGCCCTGCGCCGGCGAATCGAGGCCGGCCACGAGCCTGAGCAACGTCGATTTGCCGCAACCGCTTGGCCCAAGCAACGCGACAAACTCGCCCGGGTCCACGGAGAAACTGACGTCATCGAGCACGGGCAAGGCTGCGCCATGCAATGAAAACCGGTGACTGACTTCGTTCACATCGATACGTGCGCCCCGCGTGGACTGACTGAGTTGCGTGCTTACCATTTCAACAATCCTTTTTGCCAGGCCAACAAACGATCGCGGAAGCGGAACAGCAACGTGATGAGACCCGAGCACATCAGCGCCATGACGAGCAGCGCGGCGTACATGTTCGCGTACGCGGCCCATCCCTGCGCCCATTGCAGATACCAGCCGAGGCCCGCTTTCACGCCCATCATCTCAGCCACGATAAGTACGGAAAACGATGCCCCCAGTCCCATGAAAAGCCCGACGAACACCGACGGCAACGCGGCCGGGACAGCGACCTTGAGAATCAGGAAGCCGGGTCTTGCACCGAGCGTGCGCGCCACGTCGTAGAACGTGCTGTTCACACCGGCTACGCCCGACCATGTCAGCACCGCGACCGGAAAACCCGTGGCAAGCGCAATGAGAAACACGCTTGCGCTGAAGCTCGACGGGAAGAAAAAGAATGCAAGCGGCAGCCAAGCGGTAGCGGGCAACGGCCCGATCAGCCTCAACACCGGATGCAGCCAGTACCCAACGGCTTTCGACCAGCCGATACCCACGCCCGTCACGAAGCCCGCGATAGCACCGATCACATAACCGTACGCAAGCAACCCGAACGAGTGCACGACGCTGGAACCGAGGCGCGGGAAGTCGTCGAAGAAGACTGCGATCAACGCCTGCGGCGGCGCAAAGAACGGGCGCGGCAGCACTTCGAGTTTCGCGGTGAGCACGTCCCAGACGGTGAAGGCTATGGCAAGCGCGACCAACCAGGGCATGACCGCAAGCCAGCGTTCTGCGCGGCTCGGCGGGGCATCGGCCTGGCGATTCGAGACGCTTGCATACGCGCTCCCACCGATCAACAGAGCCACTACCGCAAGCGCCAGTTTTATAACCAGCAAGTGGCGCGTATAAGGCCACTCGTCAGCATCGGGCCACCATTGCGTGAGCGCCGCGCTTGCGACCCATGCCGATGCAGCAAGCGCCGCAGGCACGACATGTCGCGTTGCGCTGCGACCTTGCGCCGAAGTAACCCGAACAGTCTTCGCGCGAACCTTGGGCGCAGGCGTGAACACGGTGCCGGAACGATCCGAAGCCGGTTCATAGTTTGGAGTACCGGACATGATCTGCAAGACCCTCGTGTTGTGAGAAGTAGCGAATGGTGCGAGAAGCAAAAGACTAACGACGCACTGCGCGCTTAACAATGATTCGTTTGCCATATGTTTATCAGGCGACGCACTTTATGGATTGCATGAGATCCCGTGCAGCCCGGTTTCATTTTCAAATTACTTTGTCCCATCTTTACAAATTACGATCATCTGTATTACGAAGCTAAATTTCATCGTTCTGTCAGTTGGTCAAGAACTCTAAGATCGGGATCCTCAAATTTGATCAACACAACTACTTTGACAAGAGGACACCGATGAAACGAGTCGTACTGGCCGGCGCAACCGGCATGATGGTTATCGCCCCTGCACTAGCGCAGGCGCAAAGCTCGGTCACGCTGTACGGGATAGTCGATGCAGGGCTTACCTACACGAACAATCAGAAGGGCGCGAAGAACTTCCAGCAGACGAGCGGCAAGCTGAGCGGCAGCCGCTGGGGTCTCAAGGGCGTTGAGGACCTGGGCGGCGGTCTTAGCGCTGTCTTCACGCTGGAGAACGGCTTTCGTCCCAACGATGGCACGCTTGGACAAGGCGGCCGTGAGTTTGGACGGCAGGCGTTCGTGGGCATCGCCAAGAAAGGCATTGGTACGGTCACGCTCGGCCGTCAATACGAACCGCTATCCGATCTGGTCGCGCAATACGCGGGCTCGGGATTCTGGTCACCGGCCACGCACGTTGGCGACAACGACAACCTGAACCAGACGTTCCGTATCAACAACGCAATCAAGTTTCGCAGCGACACCATTTCAGGCTTCACGCTAGACACGCTGTACGCATTCAGCAACCAGGCGAACAACGGCACGGGCCAGGGCTTCAGCAACAACCGCGCTTGGGGTGTCTCGGCGAACTACACCGCGGGTCCGTTGTCAGCCGGCGGCGGGTACGTGGTGCTCAATCATCCCGATACGACGACCAACACCGCCGGCGCGGTGGGTGGCGCCACGACAACAAGCGGCGATGACTACAGCGGCGCCCTCTTCTATGGCCTTAACGGCGGTGTGCTGCGCCAGCAGATCGCGGTCGCGGGCGCAAACTATGTGCTCGGCAAAGCCACGGCAGGCATCGCGTTCAGCCATACACAACTCGACTACAACGACGGTTCGTCGCGCAAGTTCAATAACTACGATGCGAACCTGCGCTACCTCGTGACGAGCGCCGTCACGGTACTGGGCGTCTACACCTTCACCGATGGCCGCGCAAACAACTTGCCGGGAACCGGAGGCGCGTCGCTCAAGCCGCGCTGGCATCAGTTCACGCTGGGTCTCGACTACGCGCTGTCGAAGCGTACGGAGCTGTATCTTTCGGGCGTGTATCAGCTTGCTTCCGGCGACGCCTCCACGCGGGTCGGCAGCGGCTACAGCAAGATTGCCGCGATTGCGGATGCGGGCACGGCGTCATCCACGAATCGCCAGGTTGCGGTGTTCAGCGGGATCCGCGCCAAGTTCTAAGCGTGGTCGAGTGCCCGGCTTCATGCAAGTCGGGCACTGCCAGGTTCACTTCGATGAATCCTGCCGATGCCACTTCAGCAATTGCTGCCACTGGCAGACTCATCAGCCGACCGCCTGCGTACCACGCTGCATGTGCGTTGCGTTGTAGCGCACCACGCGTCCCGTTTCGAGTTCGTAACCAAGGCGGCCGGTCAGCGTTTCGAGCGGACGGCCGTAGAGATGAAAATGCAACGTCGGCGAATCGCCCGTGACGTGAATGCTATGGATATCTTCTGGAAGGAAAGCGATCGGCGTCCCGGGCTGAACCACCACTTCACGTTCCAGTTCGAGCGACGCCTGATCGGGGTCCGAGCGGTCATCGGTACGCCGATACACGCGGTTCAATTCCTCGCCCTTCAGCGCCGCGATTACCGCCCACGTGTCATGGTTGTGCGGAACGGTCGTCTTGCCCGGCAGCAAGGAGTTCAGGTAGAGGGCCACACCGTCCTCCCCCGGGTTCAGCCTGTAACGCGTCGAGGTATCGCCGCTGCCCGGTTGCGGCGGCGGGAAGTCATCGGCGGAAAACAACGCAGCATCCTTCGATGCAAGCGCGAGCAGTCGCTGGCTGATTGCATCGAGCGCGGTACGCGTCACGCCTTCGGTCGCGAGAATGGCGCGGACGTCGTCGATCAATGCGGTCACGGCGGTCTGGCGTTCGCTGATGAGGTGCGGTGCGGAGAGGGTTGTCATGGTGTGATTTCGTTCAAAGAGTGGCGAGAGCAAGTGCCGCGTTGCTGCGTGAGCGTTTGCGCAATGCGCGGCGGTCTTCGCCGCGTGCGCGTTGCAGGAAGAGCCGCGTGCGGTCGTTGTCGGGTGCGCCAAAGATCTGCGATGGCTCGCCATGCTCGACGATCACACCGCGTTCGGTGAAGAACACTTCGTCGCTGACGTCCTCCGCGAAGCGCATCTCGTGCGTGACGAGCACGCAGGTCTGGCCATCATCGACGAGTTCGCCGATCACGTTGAGCACTTCGCCCACGGTCTCCGGATCGAGCGCGGACGTGACTTCATCGAAGAGAATCAGGTCCGGACGCATGGCGAGCGTGCGTGCAATCGCGACACGCTGCTGCTGTTCGCCAGATAACTCTCCGGGGTAAGCGTGGGCTTTATCGGCGAGACGCACTTTCTTGAGCAATGCATGCGCGTCGTGTTCTGCCTCAGCGCGGCTACGGCCGAGCACGCTCACAGGCGCAATGGTCAGGTTCGCCAGCACGCTCAGGTGCGGGAACAGGTTGTACTGCTGGAACACAAAGCCAATGCGCTTGCGCAGCGCGATCTTCTGCGCATCGGTGTACTGCGCGCGAACATCGATTCCATCCACGCGGATCTCTCCGCGCTGTGGCGCGATCAGTCCGTTGATGCAACGCAGGATGGTCGATTTTCCCGATCCCGACGGCCCGATGATCGATACCGCTTCGCCGCGCCGCACCGACAGATTGATTCCGTTGAGCACCGGCGCAGCACCAAAGGAGAGATGGACGTCGCTTAAAAAAACCAATACCGGGTCGGCACTTTCATTGACCTCCCGGTCAACTGAAGGCGGCGTATGTTCAAGCAGATCAACCGCAAGCGCAAGGCGATTCATGCTGCCTCCACAGGCATTGTTGGGATTCCCGTGGCCCGTACGGGTCTCCCAGGGCTCACGAAAACATGCAGGAACGGAGATTCTAAGAAGAGCCTCCCTATTTCATAACCAAGCATTCGTAGAATCGATAGCATCCCGCTTGCTATAGCTTGCCTGATTCGTGTGCCTGACTCCATTCCACGCGATGCATCATTTGCTTAGCAGATTCGCTCCCTTGGCGGCGTGTCAACGCTTGTCTATTCTTTGAGGCTCCCGGATTTCCGGCGTGGCCTCCTTGCTATGACCATAACGAACATCCGCCGCTTGATGACAGCGGTCACGATTGCGTGGGCACTCTCCACATCCCTCCTCGCTCATGCCGATGCAACCCTCGACAACATGGTGGATCTCGTGAAGGCGTCGGCGGTGGCGTCCGCAATCGCAGTAGGCGACATAACTTACCAGTCCATCATGATCTGGACGCAGCGTGACAACGTGCTCGCGCTGATGCTGCTGATCCTGTCGTTCTTCGGCGTCGTGACGTGGATGGTCACGCTCGCGGGGCGCTGGCTCGAACAACGCTTCAAGGTGCCCGGTTATGGCTACTGATACGCGCGCCTCGTTCGGCACTCACCGGAAGTTCGATATCACCCGCGTACCGCCGGGCGTGTATGGCGTGCTCGGGGTTCTTGTCGTAGGCGCGGTGCTCTGGTCGCTTGCGCCTGAAAGCGGATCACGCGGCGAGACGCTTGCACGCCTCGCAGAATGGGCACCCGCATTGGCGCACGGCTTTGCAATGAATGTGCTCATCAGCATCGGCGCGATTTTTATCGGCACGGTGATCGGTCTGATTGCAGGCGCCGTCGCGTTATCCCGATCGTTCGCCGGACGGCTCGCACGCATTTGGATCACCGCGTTTCGCAATGCACCTTGGCTGGTGCTCGTCTACTTCACGACCTACGTGTTCCCGTTCGAACTCCATGTATTCGGCACTACCGTGCCGTTTCCCGACTGGTTGAAGGTGACGCTGGGGCTCGCGCTGCCGGCGAGCGCAAACATAGCGGAAGTCTTTCGCGGTGCCGTTGCTTCGATACCGTCGGCGCAATGGGAAGCGGCGGCTTCCATGGCGTTTTCGCGCACGCAGATCCTGATGAAGATCGTGGCGCCCCAATGCATGCGTCGCATGTTGCCGCCGTGGATGAACGTGTACGCGATCATCACCATGGGCACGGCCTTG
The DNA here is from genome assembly GCF_001557535.2 of Burkholderia sp. PAMC 26561. Classification (NCBI taxonomy): domain Bacteria; kingdom Pseudomonadati; phylum Pseudomonadota; class Betaproteobacteria; order Burkholderiales; family Burkholderiaceae; genus Burkholderia; species Burkholderia sp. PAMC 26561. Next base: position 984,784 of record NZ_CP014315.1, on the reverse strand, counting down.
TCTTCGCTGGTCGGCATTCACGACTTGCTCGATACCGCGCAAATCGCGAGCAGCACCGTTGCGCGCAGCAGCTTTACCGTGCTGACGTATGTCGCGACGCTCGTCATTTTCTTCGCTTACTGCTATCCGATCTCGTGGTTCACCCGCTGGTTCGAAAGGCGCTTGCGATAGATATCGCTATCAGCCAAGCGGGGTCTGTGCACTGCAACAGGAATCGTGATAATTTACGTTCCGTTCGATACGAACGAGTTCTCGGGGCGGGGTGCAACTCCCCACCGGCGGTAATCGCGCGGTTTGATTGAGCGCGTAGCCCGCGAGCGCTTTTTGATTTGGGTCTGGCTTCGGGCCGCCTGAAACGCGAAGGTCAGCAGACCCGGTTTGATTCCGGGGCCGACGGTCATAGTCCGGATGAAAGAGAACGGGACGGCGTGTGTGGATGCGTGCGGGATTTCCCGCGCGCGTTCGTCCATGCCGTCCTTCGCCCTGTTCACACAAACAGGCAGGATTTGAATCATGACACTCTCCACCACGCTCGAAAATACGCCGGTCGCTCAGGCCGCGGGCAAACCCCGTCCACGTATTGCGTTTATCCAGTCATGCTGGCATCGCGATATCGTCGACCAGTGCAAGGCTTCGTTCCTCGATGCAATCCAGGCGCAAGGCTTCGCACGCGATGACATCGACCTCTATGAAGTCGCCGGCGCATTTGAGATCCCGCTGCACGCAAAGCTGCTTGCTCAGCGCGGTGGCTATGCGGCGATTGTCGCAGCGGGGCTGGTCGTGGATGGCGGAATTTATCGTCACGAATTCGTGGCGCAAGCGGTCATCAACGGGTTGATGCAGGTACAACTGGAAAGCGGTACGCCGGTTTTGTCGGCGGTGCTGACGCCGCATCATTTTCATTCGGGCGAAGAACATATCAAGTTCTTCCGCGAGCATTTCGTGGTCAAGGGCGTGGAAGCGGCGACGGCGTGCGCCGATACGATTCGCAAGGTTGCCGCACTTGGGGTGACCAGCGGGAAGTAAGGTGGTGCGCTGCTGAAGCAATTTCGCAACGCCAGGCGCAATCTGCGCCCTTGCACCGAGACGGAAACTCGCGCACAATGCATTGCAATTGCGATGCATGGAGAAAGGTAATGAAAACAGCGACGTTTCCGTCTGTGCGAGTTGAACCGGAATTGCGTGAGGCGGCGGAGAGCGTCTTGCAGGAAGGCGAAAGCCTGTCCGGATTTGTCGAGCAGGCGATCCGCGAAAACATCCTTCGTCGCCAGAACCATAGCGAGTTCGTGGCCCGAGGACTAGCCTCGCGCGACGAAGCTAAGCGAAGCGGCGACTATGTCCCGGCTGAAGAGGTGCTCGCGCGTTTGAGCAAGCGGCTCGATGCTGCTAAAGCGCGGGGTAAGATGCGTTGATGACGTTCGAAATACGATTCACAGGTAGTGCAGCAGACGATCTCGAACGGCTCTATGAGTTCATTCTCACCCGTGATCCGCAAGATTTGCTTTTAGCCCAGCGTGCGCTAAGCGCTGTCCACGCCGGGATCATGACGCTGCGCAGCTCGCCGTTCACCTGTCGTAAAGCGCACTCGCAGTTGCCATTCTTGCGTGAGCTGATTATTCCTTTTGGCGGCTCCGGGTACGTCGCACTTTTTGAAATAGACGATAGCGATACCGTGACGATCCTGGCCGTGCGTCATCAGTTGGAAGACGACTATCACTGAGCACTTGTACGGTCTTGAAGACATGTGACGTGCCTTGTCAAGTTACACAGCTTACCCCTCTGCGCTCTCGCCACAGCGTCAAATTCCCCTCCGCCGCACGCCCGACAAACCTCCACACTGAAACTATCCACGCCTCTGATTCCTGTCCAGAAATCGTCGACCTCGGAACGTTAATTGCTGACTTTGCGTCGGAGCAATATCGGATCATAAGGAGAAAGCGATGCGTAAGGAAACGCTCCCCTCGTCGACGGACACACTCGACACCGTACCTGATACATCGAGTCCCGCTTACGCGGCAAGGCATCCGCTCACCCGCGCGTTCGACACGTTCGCAAGCGCGGTCACACGATGGGCAGGATCGCCTGTGGCGTTTGGTATGGCGGTCATCAGCATCGTTGTCTGGGCCGTGACCGGGCCCGTGTTCCACTACTCAGAAGACTGGCAACTCGTGATCAACACGGGCACGACCATCGTGACATTCGTGATGGTCTTTCTTATTCAGCAAAGCCAGAACAAGGACAGCGTAGCGCTGCATCTGAAGCTCAATGAACTGCTCGCCTCTCACCGGCAAGCGGACAATCATCTGATCGGCATCGAGGATGCATCTGAAGAGGAACTCAGGCGGCTGGCCGCAGCCTACCTGAAAATGACGACGAAAGAAGACAGCGAGGCGATCACGGGTACATCGTCCGGAACGGCTTGACGATTTCGGCTCAACGGTCACGGCTCAACGCATGCCACCTCGATCACGCCAGCGCTGAGATTGCAAAGCACCGCCTTCGTCTTGGTGTCCGGACGAGGGCGCCTGTTGAGTACCGCTCGAGACGAGCGGTGCGCCACTCGCCGTCTGCACGGACCTCGAGGTGCCTCCGTGCGTCGACGCTGGCGTCTCGGACCGGATCTCCTTGACCTGCGCCTCACGCACCAGCACCGGTGGCTTGTGCACGGCCGAAGGTTTCGGCGTGGTCGCTTTGGCCATTACCACTTTATGCGTCGCGACTTTCTTGTTTGCCACTACCGGCGCCTTTTTCGACGTGCGCGTTGCATGTTCGTGTGTGGCCGCCCTGCTCCTGGGCTGACGGGAAGTCGCCGCAACGACGGCCGACGTATGCCGTGTATCGGCTAGTCTTGTAGGAGGCATGCTCGTACGCGCGACAGGCGCAGCCGGCTTGTCCGGATTCTGGCCAGCCATCACTTCATTGCGCAATTCAAGCGCGTCGGGATTGTCCCGATGCATCGCAAGGATTGCCGCGAGCAACACCTTCGCCGACTCCATGTCGTGACGCTGGAGGCTCTCGCGCACCGCATCGAGCGCAGCGGACATGCTTGCATCGTGACGGCTATCGAGTGCCGGTTCGCGCACCCGGTTGCCCTCCACCCCGGAGGTGCGAGCGACGTCGCTGGCGGTGGTATCGACGGGAGCGGTGTGCATCGAGCCGGGCATCAACGTGTATGCCGCCAGGCCAAGCACGCAGACAAACGCGGTGGCGATCAGTCCCTTGGTTCTGCCGGACATCGTTGAATATGCGGACGCGCGAACTGCCGTGGGCGAAGCGATGGCCCCGCAAGACGGGCAGATTTCCGCATCGAGATCGACTGGGTCGCCGCAACGGCGGCACATCGGGCTGACATTCAAGCTTGCATTCATGGCGCATTCCCGAACGGAGTTCAGAGAGGCTACGTGCAGAACGAGCGCGCGGACGCGATAAAGTATCGCCGTCATCCGCCAATGTTTGGCGGGTTTGGCAGGGCCCGATCACAAACGGTAAGTATCCCCGGAACTGTATGTATCAGGATTGAAAGCGTGGTGCTGGCGCTGCATTAATTGCCGACGCCGGCACTGTGGTACCGGCGTCCGATCAACAGAGCCGAACCCTGAATCAAGCGTCCTCAAGCCGCCGCAGGATCGCTTCAATGCTGACCGTATCGTAGGGCTTGGTGAGGAACGTCGCCCCCGGCACCTTCGATACATGATTGTGATCGCCCGTTGCGAAGACCACATCCAGGTTGCTGCGCAACGCACGCACGCGAAGCGCCAGCTCTTCACCCGACATACCGGGAAGCCCCACATCGGTGATTAGTACATCGATGTGCTCGCTCTGCAGCAGCGCAAGCGCAGCGGGCCCGTCGGCAGCCTGATGAACGACATGCCCGAGCGCTTCGAACAGCTCGCCGGTAATCGAGCGGACGAGGTCATCGTCTTCAACGAACAGGATATGACGCACACGTACGGGAGGCGAGCTTGCAGCACCTGCCGCCACGGCAGATAACGCCCTCGCCGATCCGGCGGCTTCCGCAGAAGCGCTTACTACGCGCTGCCGCTGATTCGACAGCACGTGCCTCAACTTCCTCGCGAGCGCCTCGCGCGTATAGGGCTTGCTCAGTAATTCGACGCCGGCATCCAGGCGGCCGCCATGCACGATCGCGTTCTCCGTATAACCCGACGTGAACAGCACAGCAATCCCGGGCACCCGTTCGCGCGCCTTGCGGGCAAGCTCCGGGCTGCGCAGCGGACCGGGCATGACCACGTCGGTGAACAACACGTCGATAGGCATGCCGCTGTCGATGATGGCAAGCGCGCTGCTTGCGTCGTTGGCCTTGAGCACTCGATACCCAAGCTCCGAGAGCATCTCAACGACTGTCGCGCGAACTTGTTCGTCGTCCTCCGCAACCAGGATGGTCTCTTCGCCGCCGAGCACCGGCGCCATCTCGGCAGCCACGCCGAGGTCTTCCTTGTCGTGTGTGCGCGGCAAATAGAGCTTCACCGTCGTACCATGACCCGGTTCGCTATAGATCTTCACATGGCCGCCGGACTGCTTGACGAAGCCGTAGACCATAGAAAGCCCAAGTCCCGAACCCTTGCCTTCCGGCTTCGTGGAGAAGAACGGTTCATAGGCTTGTGCAAGGACCTCGGGCGTCATGCCGCAACCGGTGTCGGTGACGGCGAGCATCACGTACTGGCCCGGCGTGACTTCTGTGTGGTCGCGGGCGTAGGTGTCGTCGAGCAGCGCGTTGCCGACTTCCAGAGTCAGCTTGCCCGAGTTGTCCATGGCATCTCGTGCGTTGATCGCAAGATTGAGAATGGCGTTCTCGACCTGCGTTGGATCGACGAATGTATTCCACAGCCCCGCCGACGCAACCGTCTCGATCTCGATCGCTTCACCGAGGCTGCGTCGCAGCATGTCCTCCATGCCCGCGATAAGGCGCCCGATCTTGACGGTTTTAGGTTCAAGCGCCTGCCGCCGGCCGAATGCCAGCAACTGGCTGGCGAGCTTCGCGCCGCGGTTGACCCCGGCTATCGCGTTACCCAGGCGCCGCTCGGCGCGCTCGCTGCCGGTGACATCCGCTGCGAGCAGTTGCAGATTGCCGGAGATGACTTGCAGCAAGTTGTTGAAGTCGTGCGCCACGCCGCCCGTCAGCTTGCCGATGGTCTCCATTTTCTGCGCTTGCTGGAGCGCCAGTTCGGTGCGTTTCAGCGCTTCTGCTGCTTCGCGATCCGCGGTGATATCGCGACCGACTGCATGAATGAAATGCTCGTCCGGCACCGCCGTCCACGAAAGTGTGACGTATGAACCATCGCGCCGCTGGTATCGATTGATGAACTTGAATGTACGCACGCCCTCGGCGAGCTCGCCCACTTCGCTGAGCGTGCGGGCGCGGTCTTCCGGATGCACGAAGTCGAGAAACGAGCGGCCGAGCAAGGCCTTTTCGTCCCAGCCGAGAAGCTGCTTCCACGCAGGATTCACCGACACGATGTTCGCCTCGAAATCCGCAACCAGCATGATGTCCGTTGAAAGGCGCCACATCCGGTCGCGATCCGCGATGCTCTCGGCGACCTGCTGCTCGAGCGATTTGTTCAGACGCTCGAGTGCGCGCGATGCCGATTTCTGGTCTTCGATATCCGTGTTGGTTCCGACCCAGCGCGCGATGTAGCCGGCGTTGTCGTGAATGGGAAGCGCGCGGGCCAGATGCCAGCGGTACACACCATCGGCCTGGCGAATCCGGAACTCGCGCTCGTAGGTCGTGCCCGACGCCACCGCCTCGCGCCAGTACGCAACAGCCGACTCGACGTCATCCGGATGCACGATCCTGCCCCACGCCCCGCCGTCCAGATCGCCGTGCTTCTCGCCGCTGTACTCATAGACACGGTCGTTGAACCACTCGAGTTCGCCGTCGCTGCGAGCGGCCCAGACCTGATTCGGCATGGCCTGCGCAAAGGTACGGAATTTCTCTTCGCTTTCATGAACCGCGCGTTCCGCGATCAGCCGGTCAGTGACATCGGTTCCCTGAATGAAGATACCGATCACTTCGCCCGCTTCGTTGCGAACCGGCTGATAGACGAAGTCGACATAGCGCTGTTCGGCAGGCGCCCCGGGCAGCCGGTTCAGCACGATGGCTTGCGCGCTGCCGGATACCGGCGTGCCGGAGGCGTACACGCGGTCCATGATCTGCACAAAGCCCTGCTTCTCGAGTTCTGGCAACCCTTCCTGCACCGTCTTGCCGATGACGATGCGGTCGCCGACCAACTGAGTGAAAGCCGCGTTCGTCAACTCGAAGACGTGCTCGGGACCGGTCAGCATCGCCATGAAGCCGGGCGCCTGTTCGAACATCCGGCGCAGGCGTTCGCGCTCGCCGCTCAGCCAGCGCTCCGCACGCACCTTCGCGGTCGTCTCCACCACGATCGCAATGACGCCGACAGGGACGCCGTTTTCACCGAGGATGGGCGAGTAGTCGAGGTTCATCCACACCTGCTCGCCACGGCCATGCCGGTGCAGCGTGAGTTCCTGGTCCTCGTAACGCAGCGTCCGGCCGGACAGTCCGACCTTCATGACGTTGTCGTTGAAATCGGCGATCTCCGACCAGCCTTCGCGCACGTTCGATCCCAGCAATTGCGGGTGCCGGCCGCCGGCGAACACGGAGTAAGCGTCGTTATAGAGCATGACGCCTTCCTCGTCCCACAACGTCACGATGGGAACGGGCGACTGCAGGATCAGCGAGATCGTGTTCGTGAGCGTCGTCGACCAGCCGCCGATCGGACCCAGTGGCGTGCCTGACCAGTCCTTCGAAGCAATGATTTTTGCGACCTCCCCGCCTCCGGCGAGAAAGGCGTGACTGGGGCTGGCGGTCGGTTGTCTGTCGTTCATGAGGCAACGTATTTAATAACGGACGCGGAAAACTCGCGGTTCGGATGACCAAGAATCGAAAGATCTGAAAGCTCTGTTTATTGGACGTTATTTTACCTTTGTCATCGCGGCAAAATCGAATTTCCGGTAGCAGTAAAAATGCCCGGTTACTTGTCTGCGCTGGCTGTCTGTCACTCGATAGGGGTCTGCGTGTGCGTCTTACGCGGTTGTTTAACGCGATCCGCGCATGTTCGCGCGGCGAAGGAGCGTCTGAATAGCTGCAGGCGTCCATAAACCCCGGATTTTGAACGTCGCGACCATATCCACCCCATACAGGGCATGCCTTGCGCGCCTCACCGCGATGTAACCGCTGGAAAGCATCATGATGCATGAAAGCTTTCGGACTGACGATTGCTGCGTTCTACCTATAAGCAGATCCCGACGCGAACGCCGTCAAACCACAACCCCGTTTGAAATCAAAGCCCACGCAATGAAGAAGCCGAAACTCGTTTTATCGATGAACCAGCTCAAGAGCAGGTCACCAGGCGGCGCCATGAGCGCCGAGGATTTTGCGATCTATGCGTCATATCAGATCAATGCGGGTGGGTTGTTCGTTGGAACACTGAAGGTCGTCCGGAAAACCGATGGCCGCATGCTGTTTCCGTTCCAGGGCGCGCCGGTCCTTGGGCCCTATCCGTCCCGCCAGGAGGCCAAGGAAGCGGCCGCGGACCATGGTGAGTTGATCGTCAAGAGCGATATCGCCAACCCGGAATCCTGAAACCGTCGGCGGAAAAAACGCCGGGCGAACCCGGCGAATTTCATTCACTATGCGATCGTCTGCGTCGCGACCTCGTCGACGGCCTGCTTCACGATACCCACGATCTCATCGACATCCGCCTGCGTAGTGATCAACGGCGGCGCAAACCCGAGGATGTCACCGTGCGGCATCGCGCGTGCGATCACCCCGCGCTTCAAGGCCGCCGCCGACACTTTCACGCCGACTTTCAGTGCGGCTTCGAAAGGCCTACGGCCATCTTTATCGGCCATGAATTCGAGCGCCGCCAGCATGCCGGTATTGCGCACCTCGCCCACCAGCGGATGCTGGTCGAACGCCGCATGTAATTGAGCGCCGAGATAAGCACCGACGTCTGCAGCATTCTTCGTGAGATTTTCGCGCTCCAGGATGTTCAGGTTGGCGATGGCCGCCGCTGCGCAGATGGGATGGCCGGAATAGGTCCAGCCGTGACCCATTGGACCGTGTTCCTGGGAGCCCTTCTCGATGACATCCCATACCCGTTCACCCACGATCACACCCGAGAGCGGCGCATATGCGCTCGTCAGGCCCTTCGCGATGGTAATCAAATCCGGTTGCATGCCGTAGTGCTGCGCGCCCATCTTTGAGCCGATCCGGCCGAAGCCGCATACCACTTCGTCGGAGATCAGCAGGATGTCGTGTTTCTTCAGCACCTGCTGGATCGCGGCCCAATAGCCTTCCGGCGGCGCAATGATGCCCCCCGTCCCCATGACCGGCTCGCCGATGAACGCCGCGATGGTATCGGCGCCTTCACGCGCGATCAGCCTCTCGAGTTCGTCGACACAATATGAAACGAACTGTGCTTCGCTCATGCCGGCAGGCGCCTTGCGATACCAGTGCGGGCACACGGTATGTTTCACACGATCGACCGGCAGGTCGAAGTGCTGATGAAAGCTTGGCAAACCAGTGAGGCTTCCGGTGACAATGCCCGATCCGTGGTAGCCGCGTTCGCGCGAGATGATCTTCTTTTTGTTCGGATACCCAAGTATGTTGTTGTAGTACCAGACAATCTTGATCTGTGTCTCGTTCGCGTCCGAACCGGACATGCCGTAATAGACCTTTTTCATGCCTGGCGGCGACCAGTCGATGATGCGCGACGACAGCTCGATGATCGTGTCGGTCGAGTGGCCGACGTATGTGTGATAGTAGGCGAGTTTTTTTGCTTGTTCGTAGATGGCGTCGGCGATCTCTGTGCGGCCGTAGCCTACGTTGACGCAGTAAAGGCCTGCGAAGGCGTCGATGTAGCTCTTTCCTTCGTGGTCCTCGATGCGGATACCGCCCGCGCTTTTGATGATCTTGCCGGGGAGCGCGCCTGTGGCGTGATCGTAGGCGTGGGTGGAGGGGTGCATGAAGTGTGCACGGTCCTCGGCGAATTGTTGTTCCAATTGTTGCGGCATTGGATGATCCTTTTCTGTTGATTGGGTTGTGAGTTGGGAATTTGAGTCTGGTTGTTTCGGTTATTGCGGGATTGCTGCTTCTGGGCTCTCGCGCCCTAAAGAGCAACAACGCGGCGCACCCATACCTGGAACCCATTGACCGAGACCCTCGCAAAGTCAACCCTCTGCGACGCTCCTGAATGCAATGAACTGCAATCATTGTCACCGCCTCCGCAATATGACTTTTTTGACTGCGCGACTTACGCCTGGTGTTTTTTCTGTTCTTCAGCAGGTTGCGACGAGTTTTTCCTGAACATCGAACAGGCGTCGCCGCAGGCGTTCTTCGCCGCAAGGCAAAACAAACGAACCCAGCAGTTCCTGCGCGCAGTCAGAGCCGACATGACGGCCGCAGCGCACCGACGCAAATAAAAATATAATCGCCACGACCGGTATGGCTTCCTCGTGGGCGCCGACGCGTTCAACCTAGAACCCGAGGCAAGCCGATGGCCACCGCAAACGCTTCACCCGCCGCCGGCAACATGGCCGTGCTCATTGTCGCGATCCTGGGGTCGAGCATGGCGTTCATCGATGGAACGATCGTGAACGTCGCGCTGCCCGCGTTACAGAGCGGCCTGCATGCAAGCTCGAGCAATCTCCAATGGGTTGTCGAGGCGTATGCGCTGTCCTTGTCGTCCCTGCTGCTCGTCGGCGGCTCCATGGGCGATATTTACGGCCGAAGAAAAATCTTCCTGCTGGGCGTGTTGTTGTTCGCCACCGGCTCTGCATGGTGTGGATTCGTCTCGACTGTCAATGCGTTGATACTCGCGCGGGGCGTACAGGGCATTGGCGCCGCGTTCCTCGTTCCCGGAAGTCTCTCGCTTATCAGCGCCGCCTATCCCGCTGAGCAACGCGGGCGTGCGATCGGAACGTGGTCGGGCTTCACGGCCATTACAGCATCCATAGGTCCCGTTCTCGGCGGTTGGCTCGTCGAACATATCTCCTGGCGCGCGGTGTTTTTCATCAACGTGCCGCTCGCGGCGCTCGTCATATGGATGACGATCCGGCACGTGCGCGAAAGCCGCAACATGCTCATTTCCAGCGCGCTCGACTGGCCCGGCGCACTGCTCGCATGCGCAGGTCTGGGCGGCGTCACCTATGCGTTGATCGAAGGCGTGAACGGCGGAAAGAGCGTGGCTTTCGCCGCCCTGGCGGGCGTTGCTGCATTGGCGGGATTTGTTCTGGTCGAAGCGCGTTCCTCATCGCCGATGGTGCCGCTGACGCTGTTCAAGTCACGAACATTCAGCGGCGCGAACCTGATCACGCTTTTCCTGTATGCGGGCCTGGGCGGCGTTCTCTATTTTCTTCCGCTCAATCTGATCCAGGTACAGCATTATTCGGCAACACAAGCTGGAGCGGCGCTATTGCCGCTGATCCTCATCATCTTCCTGCTTTCGCGCTGGTCGGGGGGATTGATTGCACGGTACGGATCTAAAGGCCCCTTGACGATTGGGTCACTTATCGTGGCACTCGGATTCGGGTCGCTTGCATGGCCTGGAATAGGTGGATCGTATTGGGCTACTTTTTTTGCGCCTCTCGTCATTCTCGGATTAGGGATGGCTATTTGCGTTGCGCCGCTGACCACGTCGGTCATGAACGCGGCGCCGGAAAATCAATCCGGCGTGGCATCCGGCGTGAACAATGCGGTATCGCGTGTTGCCGGTTTGATCGCGGTTGCGCTGTTTGGTTTGATCCTCTCAGCGACCTTCAACCATTCCCTGGATTCACGCCTTGGACCATTAGGGCTTTCGCAAGCAGAGCGTCATCAAGTCGATGAACAACGTCCCTTGCTTGCCGCGGCGACCAGTTCGAACGCCCGGATCATACGGGCAGTCGATGAGTCGTTCGTGGCGGGATATCGGGTGGTCGTGAGTCTTGCAGCCATTCTTGCCTTAGCAAGCGCCGTCAGCGCCGTGTTATTCCTTGAGGCGCCACTTACGGGGAAACGCGCCAAGGCTTGATAATCTGGCTTAAGTCGACTCAGCAAAGAAACCCAGATATTGAAACGACTCGCCATTTTGCTTGGTGCAAAACACGCTTGACGCTCCAATAGACGTCAGCGTCTCCACCGTCTCCCGACGGTTCGATGCCACTTTCCAATCGGGCACGAAGACAGTTGCATCACCCGTCTTCCGCGCAAGCTTCAACGCAGCAATCGACTGCTCGCGCGGCGGCGAATAGATCGTCAATCCTTCGTTGGCGAGTGCTGCGGTATCGATTCCCAGATGTGCGCAGGCAAGCGCCTTGGTGCCGGTATCGCCGGCATCGGCCGTGCGCGATTTGTCGATCAGAGCCGCAGTCTGCACATCCACTATCCTGTGCGCGCGCATCAGAAGGGGCTTGTCTGGCGCCCACGCTTCCGGCGGACACGCCTTCTGTTGCGGGTTCAGTTCGATAAACGGATTCACCTCGGCCGGATAAATACGGCAGACGTTCGGCCGTTCTTCGTACACGCCGCAACTCAGATTCGGCAGCAAATGCGGGCATGCACCTTCGAATGCGGCTGCGATGACGACCACAATGCGAACTGGCAATGCGCCGCTCGATGCCGCAAACGACCTGCGGCGTTTGTGTTGCGCGAGCAAATTGTCCTCGGCCGGTTCGTCGGGCCAAGGAACTGCTTCGCACAGGAACTGGACGTCATCACCGCGTTCAAGCCAGACCAGTGCTTCGCTGACACTTAGCGGCAGCTTGAGGTCATGACAGCATTTGCCGCACATGGTGCATTCGAAGTTTAAATCCATGTTTGCGCTCTGCTTTCGGAAGGCATCTGTAAAAGGATTGTCAGGCTGCCCCGTGTCCGGTTCTACGGGCGCACTCGCTAGTTCGACCAAGTGCGCTCAACGGTTACAGCAACGCGAAAATTTTCGTGCGAGCCGATTCTATTCTTTTCAAGGAGCTTTGCACGGACAGCAATTGCGCGGCGCATCAGCGCGATGCCAGATAAATATGCCGCCGCTGTAACCAGCTTCACGGACACGACGAACTAAGGTCAGATCCACCACAGATGCAAATCCAACTGACCAGATAAGGAGGGGTACACGTGTTCAAGAAACTCACAATGGCGACCGGTGTTGTGACACTCGTCGCTGCCTGCGGCGGCGGCAATGATTCCGCGCCTGCCGTGTCGCAGCTTTTCGCACAGACGAACGATTCCACGAATGCGGTCGTGCATTTCATCCGCAACGCCGATGGCACGTTGACGAAACAACCCGCCGTGCTCACCGGAGGCAAAGGAACGAACGGCGTCAACTATTTCATGGGGAACATCGTGGCGCCCGATGCGTTGACGAGTAACCATAGCGTCATCACCAGCACAGACGGCTCGCAGCTTTTCGTTGCCAACGCCGGCGACAATACCGTGAGCACATTTTCCATCGACAAGACGTCGGGCACGCTCACGCTTCTCGCAGTGTCGCCGACAGGCGGCACCCGACCGACGTCCCTCGCCTTTGCAAACAATGTGCTTTACGTCACGCATCAGCAAGGCGTGAATGAGCTGGGCGCATATCGCGTTGGACCGGATGGCAAACTGACATCCATTGGAACCTACCCCGTCGTCCAGCAAGACGCCCTTCCAACCGAAGTCAGCGTCAGCCCCGACGGCAAGTTTGTTATTGTGAACGGCTTTCTGAAAACACTGACGCCGGTACAGCCCGCCAATGCGTTGCTGGCTTACCCCATCAACGCCGACGGAACACTGGGACAAGTGGTGAGTTCAACATCGGTAGGTGTAGGGCCGTTCGGAGGGGTCTTTGGTCAAGGCGCTCAGGCAGGCGTGTACGCCACGAGCGACGCCGCGGGCGGCACGGCCAGTTCGTACTCATTCGCGAGCAGCGGCAGCTTTACTCCGCTAAGCGGGCCTGTCGCGGTGACAGGGCAGGCAGCGCCTTGCTGGATTGCAATAACGCCTGACAACAAGTTCGTCTACGTAAGCAGTGGCAGCGGAGCGATCTCGTTGTTCTCGCTCGACGGCAATGGCAAGCTCTCATTGGCCAATGCATCGGCTGCGAGCGAACCGCCGGTGTTATCGACTACATCCGGCTTCGCGAACGATTCGTGGGTCAGTCCGGACGGCAAGTTCCTTTATCAGGACTACGCCGGCGACGACAAGATCGTTGCGTATTCGATCGGCGTGAACGGGACGCTCACCAAGCTTGGTGAGCAACCGGCGAACACCCAATCGAAGATAAGTTTGCAGGGCCTGACTGGCACCTGAGTCATCCCTTGGCATGGCGGCACGATTCAGGCCGCCATGCAATTGGCGATCAACGCTGCGCAATGCTTGCGTCTGCGGCGGGAGCGTCACCCCAGCCACCGCCCAACGCCCGTATCAGGTTCACCGTCGCTACCGCCTGCACGCCGGAGAGCTGCACCGCAGCACGTTGAGATTGCAACGCAGTACGTTCGGCATCGATCACATCGAGGTAATTCACTGCGCCCTCCTTGTATTGCATCCTCGATAAACTCGCAGCCCGGTTCGACGCACTCACCGCCTCCGCTTCCGTTCGCGTCTGATCCTCCAGAATCCGCAAGTCGGAGAGGTTGTCTTCGACTTCCTGGAACGCAACCAGTACGTGCTGCCGATAATTCGCCGCGTCTTCCTCGAATACGGCGCGCGCGTTCGCGAGGTTGCCCTTGCGGCGCCCACCATCGAAGAGCGGTACAGTAAGCGCCGTTCCGACCAGCGGCCCTAAAAGAAACGCTCGGCTCGACCACTTGAAGAGATCGCCCAGCGTGGCCGACTCCACGCCTGCCGCGCCAGTCAGTGTCAGCGATGGGAAATATGCCGACTTCGCCACGCCTATCCGCGCATTCGCTGCTGCCATCGCGCGTTCCGCCGCTGCAATGTCAGGCCTGCGTTCCAGCAATGAGGACGGCAAGCCAGGAGGCACACGAATCTGCACCGGCACGAGCGGATTCGCCGCCATCGAGAACTGCGCCGGCGCTTTGCCGAGCAGGACCGCCAGGCTATGCTCCGACGACGCACGCAAGCGCTGGGCAGTCATAGCATCGGAACGGGCTGTTGCAAGTTCGGACTTCGCGCGGGCCACATCGAGTTCGCTGATATCGCCCTCATTGAAGCGATGCTGCACCAACGCCAGCGTCTGTTCGCGCAGCGAAACTGTGCGCGTGTAGACATCGAGTTCCGAATCCAACTCGCGCAAGTTGAAGTAGTTCTGAGCCACGTCTGCTTGCAGAGCAAGTTGCACGGATCTCAGCAACGCCTCGCTTTGCTGCGAGTCCGCACTTGCAGCCTTGACCGAATCCGATACACGCCCGAAGAGATCCACTTCATAAGACGCGGTCGCTTGCGCGCGCCACAAGGTCTGGGACGGCACGTCGATACCATCAGGTTGCAGCAACGACGCCGGCGTGACTTTCTCGCGCGTCGGACCGAAGCCTGCATCTATGGTCGGGAACAAGCCGGCACGCGCCGTTTGCTGGATGGCGCGCGACTCCCTGACTCGCGCCACCGCCGCCTTGAGGTTCTGGTTGGCATCGAATGCCTGCTGCTCCAGGTCGTTCAGCGTGGCGTCATCGAAGATGCTCCACCATTGGCCGCGTGCAACCTGATCGGACGGCTGCGCCGTCTTCCATGTTCCAGACTGGGCGGGACTCAAGGGCGTTTCCTTAAATGCCTCCGGCGCATTCACATCCGGCTTTTCATAAACGGGGGCAAGCGAGCAGCCGGCGAAAATCATCAGGGACGCCAGCAAGCCCGAGAGCGTCATGGTTCCAGTCGTCATTTCTCAGGCCTCCACTGAAGCGTCGATACCGCGCATATGCGGATGCTTGCCATGCTTGTCCACCACGTGTTCGTTGCCCGCGAGCTTGCGCAGCACGACGTAGAACACGGGCGTGAGCAAGAGCCCGAACAGCGTGACGCCAAGCATGCCGAAGAACACGGCGATCCCCATCGCGCGGCGCATCTCGGAGCCTGCGCCTGAAGAAGTCACCAGCGGCACCACGCCCATGATGAAAGCAATCGATGTCATCAGGATTGGCCTGAGCCGCAAACGGCTCGCCTCGATGGCCGCTTCAATGATGGTTCGCCCCTGCATTTCGAGCTCCCTTGCGAACTCCACGATCAGAATCGCATTTTTCGCCGACAAGCCCACCAGCACCATCAGGCCGATCTGCGTGAAGATGTTGTTGTCGCCATGCGTCAGCCAGACCCCGAGCAACGCGGAGAAAATGCTCATCGGTACGATCAGGATCACCGCGAGCGGCAAGGTCAGGCTCTCATACAGCGCGGCGAGCACGAGGTACACGAGCAGCACGCTGATCGGGAACACCACCAGCGCCGCGTTGCCGGCCAGCTCCTGCTGATACGTCAGGTCGGTCCATTCGAACTTGAAACCGCGCGGCAAGGTTTCGGCGGCGATACGCGCCACGGCCGCCTGGGCCTGACCCGATGAATAACCTGGTGCAGGACCACCGTTGATATCGGCCGCGGTGTAGCCGTTGTAGCGCACGACCATGTCCGGACCGAATGTCGGCGTCACCTTCACGAGCGATGACAGCGGCACCATCTCGCCGTTTGCGTTGCGCGTCTTGAGCAAGCCGATATCTTCAGCGCTGGAACGGAACGGCGCGTCTGCTTGCACCCGCACCTGGTAAACGCGGCCGAACTTGTTGAAGTCGTTCACGTAGAACGAACCGAGGTAGACCTGCATCGTGCTGAATACATCGGTAACCGATACACCCAGTTGCTTCGCCTTCACGCGATCCAGATCCACATTGAGTTGCGGCACGTTGATCTGATAGCTCGAGAACGAAGGCCCGAGTTCAGGCGTTTGCGCCGCACGTTTGATGAACGCCTGAGTTGCGTCGTTCAAGGCGGAATAGCCCAATGCCTGATGATCCTCGATCTGCAACTTGAAGCCGCCCAACGTTCCCAGCCCGAGCACGGGCGGCGGTGGAAATACCGCAATGAACGCGCCCTTGATGGTCGAAAAGCGCTTGTTGAGTTCGGCAGCAACATTGGCCGCCGTGATCGAACTGGACTTGCGTTCGTCGAACGGCGTCAGGCCAAAGAAAATAACGGCCGCGCTCGACGAGTTGGTGAAGCCGTTGATCGATAAGCCGGGGAATTGCACGGCCGAGATTGCGCCCGGCACGTTCTTGCTGATCTCACCCATCTCACGCACGACCTCTTCCGTGCGATCGAGCGATGCCCCGTTAGGCAACTGGACGATACCCACCAGATATTGCTTGTCCTGCGCGGGTACGAACCCTCCGGGGACGATCTTGCCCATGAGCACCGCGCCGCCGAGCAACACCACATAGATGCCGAGAATCAGCGCCTTGCGATTGACAATGGTGGACACGCCCTTGCTATAGCTTTCCGAACCGCGATGAAACACCTTGTTGAAGAGGCGGAAGAAACCGCCGAACACACGGTCCATGCCGCGCGTGAGCCAATCCTTTGGTTGGTCGTGGCCTTTGAGCAAGAGTGCCGCGAGCGCCGGTGACAACGTCAGCGAGTTGAACGCCGAGATCACCGTGGAGATGGCGATGGTCATCGCGAACTGTTTGTAGAACTGACCCGTCAGGCCCGACATGAAAGCCAACGGCACAAACACCGCGACAAGCGTCAACGCAATCGCGATGATCGGCCCGCTCACCTCCTGCATTGCCTGATACGTGGCGTCACGCGCTGATAACCCGGAAGAGATGTTGCGCTCGACGTTTTCGACGACCACGATCGCATCGTCCACCACAATGCCGATGGCAAGCACCATTCCGAACAGCGATAACGCGTTGATGGAGAACCCGAACGCAAGCAGCAAGGAGAAAGTCCCGACAATCGAAACCGGAACCGCAAGCAAAGGAATGATCGATGCACGCCATGTCTGCAGGAACACGATCACCACCAATACAACCAGTGAGATGGCTTCCAGAAGCGTATGAATTACAGCATCGATACTGGACCGCACGAACTGCGTCGGGTCATAGACGATGTCGTACTTCACGCCCGGCGGCATATCGACCTGCAATTCCTTCATCGTCTTGCGGACCTCGTCAGAAATCTGCAGCGAATTCGCCCCGGGTTGCTGGAAGATCGTCAACGCGACCGCGGACTTGTTGTTGAGCAGCGAACGGCGCGCATAGTCCGATGCTGCGAGCTCCACGCGCGCAACATCGTGCAGGTGCGTGACAGCGCCATCGGGCGATGTCTTCAGCACGATGTCGCGGAACTCCGCTTCGGTCTGCAAGCGCCCTTGCGTATTGACGTTCAATTGCAGCGGAACACCGGGCAAAGTCGGCGACGACCCGATCACGCCTGCCGCGACCTGCACGTTCTGCTCACGGATGGCGTTGACCACGTCGGTAGCGGTCATGTTGCGTTGCGCGACCTTCAACGGGTCGAGCCATACGCGCATGGAATAGTCGCCGGCACCCCACAGGTCGACCTGTCCCACGCCCTGGATTCGCTCGAGCCGGTCCTTGACGTTGATCAGCGCATAGTTGCGAAGATAGGTCCCTTCATAACGATCGTTCGGCGAGATCAAATGCACGACCATGGTGAGGGTGGGCGACGACTTGATCGTCGTCACGCCAAGACGGGTCACGTCTTCAGGCAACCGCGGAAGCGCTTGCGATACCCGGTTCTGCACGAGTTGCTGCGCCTTGTCCGGGTCCACGCCGAGCTTGAACGTGACCGTCAGCGTCAGCTTGCCGTCGCTGTTCGCCTGCGACTGCATGTACAGCATGTCCTCGACGCCATTGATCTGCTCCTCTAGCGGAGACGCAACCGTCTCCGCGATCACTTTCGGATTGGCGCCCGGATATTGCGCATTCACGATCACCGACGGGGGCACGACCTCCGGATACTCCGAGATCGGCAAGTTGAACATGGCGATCACCCCGGCAAGCAGGATGATCATCGACAACACGCCCGCAAAGATCGGACGGTCGATAAAAAACTTTGAGATGTTCATGACGGTATCTTTATTTGCGTTGGAAACACGTCCTAAGAAGCGTTCCTGGGCGTGGGCGACGCGCTCGACATGGCTACGGCGTTTGGCTTGATCACGTCATTGGGACGTACGCGCTGCAAGCCGTTGACCACGATCCGATCACCCGGCTGAAGACCCTTGACGATCACGCGCAGCCCTTCGCTCTGCGTGCCAAGCGTGACCTCGCGGTATTGCGCGCGGTTGTCGTGATCGACGATCATCACGAACTTCTTGTCCTGATCCGTTCCGATGGCCGCGTCGTCGACCAGCACTGCCGCGTGCGGTGCGCCGCCGCCCACCTTCACACGCGCGTAGAGTCCGGGAAGCAAGGCACCATCGGCATTGTCGAATCGTGCGCGCACGCGGATCGTTCCCGAGCCTGTATCCAGGCGGTTATCGACCGAATCCACCTTGCCGTCGCGCGAGTAGCCGTCTTCGTTGGCAAGGCCAAGGGACACCGGGACGCTCGCGCGCGAGTCGTGGCTGAGATAACGCAGATACGTTTGCTCGTCGACATCGAAGGATGCATAGATCGGCGAAACCGAGACCAGCGTCGTCAGCAAAGGTGCACTCGATCCAGTCGAAACGATGTTGCCCACCGTCATCTCGGCACGCGATACCCGACCCGAGACAGGCGCCACGATGTTCGTGTATCCGAGATTGATCCGCGCCGTTTCAAGCGCCGCTTGTGCACCCTTCAGATTTGCCTGCGCCTCGCGTGCGGCGTTTTGCGCCTGATCGTAATCGCGCTTGGCGATGGCGTTATCGGCAAGCAAACGATCTGCGCGGGCCGCATCCGTGGAGGTGTAGCCGTTGCGCGCCTGAGCCGCAGCCAGTTGCGCCGACGCACGATCCACTTCCGCCACATAAGGACGCGGATCGATCGTGAACAGCGGATCGCCCTTCCTGACTAAAGCGCCGTCCTTGAAATGCACCGCGACAATGGTCCCGGGAACGAGGGGTCGGATCTCGACCTTATCGATAGCCTCGAGGCGTCCGGAATAGCTTTGGTAATCCGTTATGGATTTGGCGACTACCGCGGCGACATCGACTTCCGTGGGCGGCGCTGCGCTTGCTGCGGCAACCGCAGCGTTGACAGGCGAATCGCCGTGACCATGGAATGCGGCCAGCGCGCCGGCGCCAACAAGAACGACGGTTGCGCCAAGCACTGCATATTTGCGCTTTCGCGGTTGGGACATTTGCGTGAACATTTTTTGCTCCGATTTGAATCGCTAAGAAGGCTCAGCGTCTCTGCGCTTTTGCAGGCAGCCGCTTTTTAAAGAAGCTCACGACATCAGCGAGCGCCGCTGGATGCGTTCCCAGTTCGTGGTGAGATGCATTGCCGTGCCGCATGACCTCGGTAGGCACCCCTGCCGCGATGAGTTCGCTTGCATATTTTTCGGCTTCAACATGCAACAGGTCGTGCTGAGCGCTCGCAATCAGCGCGGGCGGCAAGCCTGCAAGCCTGCGCGATTCAATTGGCGCTGCATACGGATGCAACCATTGCGATGCATTGGGCAAGTACGCGCGATAACACTGAGCGCATTCACTCGCACCCAGATCGGGATCAACGATTTCTTTTTCGTCGGCCATGCGTGTCATGCTTGGATCGAGCAAAGGCGCAAGCAGCGCTTGAGCGGCGAAAACAAATTCACCGCGATCGCGGGCGACAGCCGCAAGACATGTCGCCAGATTGCCGCCGGCATCGTGGCCCGCAACACCAATGCGCTTTGCATCCGCTCCTTGCGCACGAGCATTTGCGACCACCCATTGCGTGGCGCGATAACCATCTTCGAGAGCCGCAGGAAATGGAAAGGCGGGCGACAACGAATAACCGACCGAGACCACCCACGCCGGCGTCTCGCGTGCAATAGCGCTAGCAGCAGCGTCCGCCATGTCCAGCGACCCGCGCACAAAACCGCCTCCGTGAAAATAGATGACGATCGGCAAGAGCGCGCCTTTTGACGCGGGGTGATAGCTGCGCAAGCGAATGATCTGCGCGTGACCGGTAATGGAAACCTCTTCGATGCTAAGCGTCGAATCCCTCGTCGATTGCATGTTTCGTGTGACGTGTCAGCGTCATTCCGCCAAAGTTGCGATGTGGCGGATTGTGGACTTCAGCGCAATTCTGATAAATGGTTATAATCCAGAACACAATTCGCTCGCTTGGAACAATCGGGACTTCATCAAGTCCGGCGCGATCGAACCTGCCCATTTCTGCTTGAAAAAGTGAGACAACATGGACCGGCTACAGGCAATGCAGGTGTTCACGAAGATCGTGCAGATGAACAGTTTTTCGCGCGCCGCAGACTCGCTAAATCTCCCCCACGCGTCCACCACGACCATCATCAAGAATCTCGAAGCGCATTTGCGGGTGCGCCTGATGCAACGCACGACACGGCGCCTGAACCTCACGCCCGAAGGCGCGGAATACTACGAACGTTGCATACGCATCCTCGCCGAGATAGACGAGACGGAAGACGCGTTATCGAATACGGGAAAAGGGCCACGCGGCAAGCTGCGTATCGACATGCCCGGCTCCGTCGGGCGGCTGGTCGTGATGCCGCGGCTGCCCGAATTTCGCGAGCGTTATCCGGACATCGAATTGATGGTCGGTTTCGGCGATAAACCCGTGGACCTCGTGCAGGAAGGTGTCGACTGTGCAATTCGAGTCGGAGAGCTGGAGGATTCGAGCCTTGTGGCGAGACGTCTTGGTGTGCTTCAGACATTGACAGCAGCAAGTCCCGCCTACATAGAACAATATGGCGAACCCACGAGTCTGGACAATCTGCGTCAGCATCACGCCGTGCAATATTTTTCGAACGGCACGGGCCGCATGAACGAAATGAGCTTTGTGATCGACCAGGAGACGACATCGGTCAAGATGCGCGGCACGCTTGCGGTCAACGATGGCGACGCCTATGTGATGTGCGGCGTTCAGGGAGCCGGGATCATCCAGTCACCCCGGTTCATGTTGTTGCCGCACTTGCGCTCGGGCGCGCTAGTGGAAGTATTACCGCAATGGAAACCCGCGCCCATGCCGATTGCCGCGGTTTATCCGCATAACCGGCATCTCGCACCGAAGGTTCGCGTGTTCGTGGAGTGGATTGCTATGTTGTTCGAGAGCTGCCCGCTGATGTCGAGTGTCGTCGATCAGGAAGGCCGTTGCGTCATTGCTGACGCGCAGTACGGTCTGGCGCCATACACCAATGCGCATGCTGTCGATGCAACTGTCGAAGCATTCGCCTGAACTGAACCGCGGTCTCGCCAAGACTCAAATCTCCGATTGTTCGTGACATCGGAAGAATCAATTCGCTGCAAGCGTATTTATCCACGGTCGTGTTTTGTTTAAGGTGTTGGCTGATGCACCAGCGCTTGACGGCGCCTGCACAACACCTTTTACCGTGGAGATCACTCCTCTCCTTGTCTCTTCACGGTCGGCCCCGGATCTGCCCAAGAGATCCGGGGCTTTTTTCTTTGGTGTATCGCCGGTTCATTCGCGTGGACAAAAAAATGCCTCGTGGTTTTATCCACGAGGCATTCAAGGCTTTCTTCACGCACCGCCAGTCCTGCTCACGGCGCGTCGAAAGTCTGCTGCGCGAAAACTGCCTTGCTTCTTATTGCCCCGTATATCCGACCGGCACCGTCGAGTTGGCCTTCGCAACCGTCGCGTTGTTCGACACAATGTACTGCGGGACTTCGGTGAGCGTCAGCGTCGCCTTGCCGTTGGTATAGGGAACCGTGCTTACGTTTCCATAGCCATCGATCTTGGTGACGTTGCCCGACGTGCCGGCATTGTCGACTTGCAGCGAATAGGCGCTCGTGTACGTCTGGCTATACTGGCCGCCGGTTGCCGGCCATTGCGCATTGCTGTGTGTCCATGCAGCGGTCACGACCTTGCCGTTGCCGAGTTGCTGGAACGCATAAGCGAAGGTCCCCGACGGCGTGCCGTTGACGCGGCCCAGCGTGTTCGTGCCGTCCAGTGCACGCGTCATCGTGGCGAATGCCATGGCTTCAGGCTTCGGCGACAAGTTCGTCGCACCAAAAGAGCCTTGTGCGTTGTTCAGGTCGAAGAATGATCCATAGCCCACTTCGCCCGGATAGTCGGGGCCGAAGAATAGCGTGGTGACCTGTGCGCCGCCGCCCAATGTGATGATGTGTGCACGCGCACCAACTGCCGCATGAGCAAACAACTGGTTCGCCGACGGTACCGTGGGCCCGTAGTTGAGACCCGGGTCGTAGCTCACGCCTGCTTCCGTGAAGAACAGCTTCATGTTCGGCTTGCCTGCCTGCATGACAGCGCGCAACTGCGTCATCTGGTTGTCGAGCGCGTTGGCCTGGTTCGCCGGATCTGGATCGGAGTCCTGCAGCTCAGGCGGATGCGCCGGGAAGGTGCCTGCGTTCCAGTAGCCATGCGTCGAAACTGCATCGATGTAATTCCACAGACCCAGCGCGCCGAATTTCTTCAGGTAGCCCGTCGTGCACGTATCGCAATTCGCGGCGAACGGATTACCCGTGCCCATTACGACCGCGTTCGGATCGGTCGAGTGAATGCCTTCGTAAGCAGCCTTGTACATGGCCACGAAGTTCGCGTCACTGTCTGCCCAGCCGAGGCTCGGCTCCCACGTCACCTGGTAATAGTTCTTCTGCTGGTTCGGGTAATTCGCGGCGCGGATCAGGCTGGTGTCGGTGCCGACCTTCGCCATGAATCGCTGGAATTCCGGCATATTCGACGGCGCGTAGTAGCTGTCGTTGAACTGGCCCGTCTTCGAATCCCATGTAGGCAGTCCATCGAGACGCACAATGCGCATCTGATCAGGGTTGGTCTTGTAGAACGGGTCGAGATCGTTGACGCTTGGCGTGTACGTATCCGGGCCGTTGGGTTCCATTGCCGACACCTGACGATCGTCGATGGTCCACGAAATGCCCAATGCGCGCAACGCGGCGATGTTGCCGTTGAAACCCTGCATGCCGAAGCGATGCTGGTCCTGATGCGCATATGTCACCGTACCGAGCACCGAGCTCAGGTTCGGCAATACGCCGAATGTCGCGATGCCCATTGGACGCGTGCCGCTGCTTGGCAACGTGCCGCCGTGTGACTGCAGGGTCGCGGTAAGCGCGCCGTAGCCAGACCACGTCGATGTACACGAAATGCTGTTCGTCTGCGCGCCGGACTTGACCGGGAAACTGCCCTGCGTCTTGATGGAACCGTTCGAGTCCGCAACGGACCACACAACGGTATCCGCCGCCGGAGAGTTCGTCGTGATCGCGAGCTTGAACGGTACGTTGTTCTGGAATATACGCAGACCGTCAGTGGTCGGCGTGTCGGCGCTGATCAATCCGCTACCCGAGCCGCCCGCCGTCTGCGTCGGAGAACCGCACGTGATGGCCGATGTGGTCGGGGTCGGTGTCGAAGTCGAAGGCGTGGTCGTCGGGGTCGTCGCCGGGGTGGACGGAGTCGTGGTCGCGGGCGCTGTGGGCGTCGGGGTCGACGTCACCGGTGTAGTGGTCGCGGGCGCCGTAGGTGTAGTCGCGGGTTTGCTCGGTGCTGGCGTCGAGGTGGCGGGAGGCGTGCTCGCCGCTGCCAGGCTGACCCAGCACGACTTGCCATAACCGTAGGCGGGATCGGACTGCGAAACCGCGCCGACATAGCATCCCACTCCATTGCTGAAGGTACGCGGGCTTGTCAGCATGCTCGACGGCGCGTTGGGCGGAACCGCGCCAAACACGACCGATCCGGTTCCCGAGAACGTGCAGTTGTCATTCTCCTGACCGCACAACTTGTATTGCGTGCCGGAGATCGTGATGCTTGATTGCGCTTGCGCGTTCTGCACACCAAATGTCGCCAGCATTGTCGCGGCTGCAACCGGAAGTAGTCTTAAGTATTTCATCATAGTCCGTATGTATCGCTAAAAGCAGGTTTCCCCGGGGAGTCAGCAAGATCGATCGAAGCCGTCCAGCGTATGCGTTGTTGATGTACTGAAAGAGGTAAAGCTGAAAACGCGGTGATCGCGTCCGTTGCTGATGAATCTGAAGCTTTCTTGCGTTTTGCCATTAAACCGGCGTGTTCAGGCCTGCCCTCAAAGTAGCATCGAAAATGCGTTATTCCTATGCGATCCTAAATAATTCCAGAGCTCGCGTGCATCTAGCGGTGTGTTGCTTGCAGCCATGGGCGGATGCGCTGCGTGGAGCAGCAAGAACCGGACGAACCACTTCTTAGCCGCTTGATTCACGCCAAACCAAAGTCGAACTCCGCCTACCCTATCAACAAATTTAGAAGCCCTTACTATTCAGCCAACGCTGAATTATTCCCAACGATCAAGCGACAGAACTAATCGCTTGGGCTGCAACATCCAGCACATTAACGCGTCATCCGATACTCCACGCGGGAGGCCTCACACCCGCATTACCGGATTTCGCTCGTACCTCCAAACACGTAATTCCTGCCATGTTCGACCGCGCTGCAGTTCTGCACAGGTATTACTTACGGGGTGGTCGGGGCAGACGAATTATATTCGCAAAAAAACGTTTCATCCGTGTAACGTGGTGGAAAGACTTTGAAATAAGTAATAGTTCCTCAGTGACCGATTGATGCACTGCGTCTCTCCCCAAAATCGCAAGCAGTGAGAATTTCATCCTCACGTGAAACAAAATCCACGAAGCTTTCAGTATTTAAGGCTTCCCTATAGTATGAAGTTACCTTTTGTTAATATTTAAAGTAAATAATACTGATCACGGTATTTCGTATGATTAATCGAATGTTTTTTGCGAACCCGATCAATAGACGGCGAGGTAACAAAATGGCCCGTTTGCGCGAAAGCAGTCGCAAAAACGGGCCATTTAAAAGCAAGTCCAACGGCGCTGGAATTGCGCCGATTGTCTATCGCACCATCATTTGCTCCAGGGACTCTTTGACCGCCGGCCATTCGGTATCGATGATGCTGAAGCGCACCGAATTGCGTTTGCGGCCATCCGGCATGATGCGTTCGTGCCGAACAATGCCTTCCTGCTTGGCGCCGATTCGCAAAATGGCTGCTCGCGATGTTTCATTGAGTTCGTCGGTTGTGAACTGGACACGCACTGCGCTCATGACATTGAATGCATGAGCGAGCAGCAAATATTTTGCTTCAGTATTGACACCTGTGCGCTGGGCAGATGCACGCAACCATGTATGCCCTATCTCGAGTTTCCTGTTGATGCGATCGATCTTCCAGAAGCGGGTACTGCCAAGTACCTCGCCGCTCTCGCGCCTGACAATGACGAATGGCATGACCGCCCCTGTCTCGCGCCCGGCCAACGCAGTGGCAATGTACCCATCCACTGTGTCCGGTCCGGGGACGACCGTCACCTTCATGTTCCACAGCTCGCCATCCGCGGAGGCTTCGAGAAGCGCGTCCTGGTGCGTTCCCTCAAGCGGACGAAGTTCGATGAAATGACCTGTCAACGTGGGCCGGTTGGTATCAAGAGCGTCTGTGGTCATCGTCTTCCAGCCGTTTTCATGGAGGCATCAATCTTAATTCAACCGGCACACGATGCCTTACGTAGCGGTTTGAGCGAACACTAAGGTCGCGTCTTTTGCATCCAGTCGACAATGCCGTCTACGACCTTGTCTTCTATACCGTAGTAGCCATGCGGCGTCAAAGAGCCGCAGTTGTCCTGCGAATGCTGAACGCCACCGCTCACGTTCAACACGGTAACCCGTGCGTTGTGAATGCCTTGCGCGATCGCGTTCGCCATAGATGGCGGCGCGACCTTGCATTGGTCATCGCGGTTCGCAACGACCAGCGAAGGAACACGAACGTTCTCGGGGTGTGAATCGAAGACGGTCTCGTGCGAACCACCAAGAATGGAGACCGACTCGGTCAGGATCAAACCCGCGATCCCGTTTTGTCCCGCGTGCGATGCTGCATTCATCGCAGCGATAGACCCTTGACTCGTGCCCAGCACCCACAGCGGCGCGCGGGTCGTCTCGCGCGCGAAAGCAACTATCCTTGCGATAACCCCGGCATACGCTGCAGTGCTGCGCTGGCCTCGCAACGATCGATGATCGAGTGCATCGACCAGCAACACGCCATAGCCGCGCTCGCGCCAGAGGTCGCTCGACCGCACCACGAAGTTCTTTGCGTTCTTGATGCGTCCGTGCTTGTCGATATCCAGTTCGCCCGCGCCTCCCGCAAACATGATCATCAGGCCTTTGGCATCGCGCGCGGGGGTAAATACAAGACTCGTTGGAAGTTACTGCCCTCCAACGGCAGATCGCTTACCGTACCGCCACCGGACTGAAGCGGTTCGTCGGCCTCGGAGCTTATCGTTTGAGCGTGATGAGGAATGTCGCGAGCCAATGCGTGAGTTCCAAGAAGACAGCAAATCGTTGTCAGGCAAATGCGTGCATACCGGGGTTGAAGCATTGACCCCTCCTTCGGGGTTGAACAAGAATTGATTTTCGCTGCCTGGACGATGCATGACGGCGCCCGGCAAACCGCAGGCCGGCGATAGGATATAAACCCCCGGCCCGGATGTAAAATATATTCGATACCACCCTTCCATACTCAAAACATATGTGAACACGGTTCGTACGATAGCCGCCCGTCAGCGCTCGGCATTGCGCAATTTTAGTTTCTAGTCCAAACGAACCACGATTTTCCAGTACGTTCAAAGCTCGAAATTTATATTCGTGACCGCCGCAAGAAGATTTGAGATCGCCAATTCTTTTTCTGCAAACGTTTGCTAATCCTCTGTCTATCCCCCGCCCCACAAGGCCCATCCAGCCTGACGTTTAGGGATTTGCGCCTTTGATAGCCTGAACTCCCCGGCAGATTTTTCCTCAGGTGATGAAACCCAGGATTTTTTCTTCATTAACCGCTAATCTTCTCGATTATTACGATATATTACGGACCGATACGATCCAGTTACATGTCGCCCAAAGCGGGAAAGCGGACCATGAAGTCATTGCGCGTACTACACAGCGAATCATCCACCGGATGGGGCGGTCAGGAACATCGGACGCTCAAGGAAATGATCATATTGCGCACACGCGGACACACGGTCGAGGTGGTCTGCCCGAAAGAAGCTCGCCTGGGCGTGCGCGCGAAAGAGGAAGGCTTTATTGTTCATCACGCCCGCATGAAGGGCGGCGCCGACGTGAAGTCGATGCTGACGATCAAGTCATTGCTCTCGCGCCGCAGATTCGATGTGCTTAACACGCATAGCGGGCATGACAGCATCGTGGCCGGAACCGCCGGCCGCCTGGCGAGTACGCCGCTGGTCGTACGTACGCGCCACCTCGCGTTGCCTATCAGTTCGCTTGCGACCTACACGTGGATTCCGCATCGCGTGATCGCGGTGAGCCGGCATGTACGCGAGTACCTGATCTCCGCCGGGGTATCGAAGGGTCGTGTAGAAACGATCTATGACGGTATTGTGAAACCCGAGCCGCTTTTACATTCAACGTTGCGCACGGAACTCGGGCTCGACGGCGACGCAGTCATCGCGGGCATGGTTGCGATCGTGCGCGACAAAAAAGGCCATGAGGACCTGATCGACGCAGTCCAGCCGATGCTCGCGGAGCGTCCCAATCTGCATGTCGTGATGGCCGGCGATGGCCCGTGGTTCGAAAAGATAAAGAATATCGTCGATGGTATGGGCCTTTCTGATCGTATCCATCTTCTGGGCTTTCGCACGGACATTCCGAACGTGCTGCGAGGCTGCGATTTCTTCGTGCTGCCGACGCATCAGGAAGCGCTGGGGCAATCCTATATAGAGGCCATGGCTGCGGGCTTGCCGGTGATCGGAACCGACGTGGATGGCGTGCCCGAACTGATCACGCATGGCATCAATGGCCTGCTCGTGCCACCGCACGATATTCCCGCGTTGCGCGCGGCCATGGCGCGGCTGATCGATAACCCCCGGCTGCGTGTGCAACTCGGGGTGGCCGGCCGCCTTCTGACGGATGCCAGCTTCACGGTGGACGGCATGGCCGACGAAACCATCGACTTCTACCGGCGCGGCATCCGCGAGCGCCGGTCCAACGCGTGACGCAGCGGGCGCGAGCGGTGCCGGTGCTGATGTATCACCATGTCAGCACGTCGCCTGGAATGATCACGGTTTCGCCTGTTCATTTTGCAGCGCAAATGGCATACCTCGCAGAAGCGGGCTACAGGACAGCGGGCGCGGCGCAACTGAGCGCGTTCCTCGCAGGCGAGCCGCTGCCGCCGAAATCCGTGGTTCTGACTTTCGACGACGGATATCTCGACAACTGGGTCCACGCGCACCCAGTCCTCGAGAAGCACGGTTTCACTGCCCTGTGCTTTCTCGTGACAAGCTGGCCCGGCGAAGGCGCGCCGCGCCCGAACGCGCAGACCGGTGGTGCGCTGCCCGAGTTGCTGGGGCATCGTGAAGGGGATCTCGCAAT
Organism: Burkholderia sp. PAMC 26561; assembly: GCF_001557535.2. NCBI lineage: Bacteria > Pseudomonadati > Pseudomonadota > Betaproteobacteria > Burkholderiales > Burkholderiaceae > Burkholderia > Burkholderia sp. PAMC 26561. The sequence continues at coordinate 956,317 of NZ_CP014315.1, read as the reverse complement.
ACAAGGCGGAGAACCCGATCGCACGATCTTGCGATGGTCCGAGATAGATGCGATGCGTCGTGCAGCCACCTTCGAATTCCACAGCCATACGCATAGCCATCTGCGCTGGGACAAAGTGGCCGCGAATCGCGCAGAGAAATGCGCCGGCCTCAAGCGTGATCTGATCGATGCTCGCGAAGCGTTCAGCGCCCGCATGGGCGAAGTGTCGGATCACTTGTGCTGGCCGCAAGGTTTCTTCGACGATGACTACCTGCGTGTTGCTCGCGAAGCCGGCTTCCGCCATTTCTACACGTGCGAGATGGCGCCGAACGTCAGCAACGAGCACGCCGGCGAGCACTCCATATACAGGCTCGAAGTGCGTGACAAGCCGGCGTCGTGGCTTGCATCGAGATTATGGGTGCATAGCCGGCCTCTCCTTAGCCGCGCTTATCTGAAGCTCAAGCGGTAAATTGCATTGTACGGGCCGCGGGATGGCCGCCCTCTTCTCACTTTGCGTGTTCGTCGTGATGCTCCTGGTGCTCTTGATGCTCCTGGTGTTGCTCATGCTCGGGCGGCCGCGCCGGCTGCGGATGTGAATCCGCGTGTTGTACAGGTGGCGTGGCATGCGGCGCTTCGTGCTCGGGTCTTGCCTCTGGACGCGGTTCGGGCCGCGGTTCGGATTGTGGTCCTTTAAGCGCATGCGGTGCCAGCTCATTCAGCGCATGCGGTTGAGATTGAGATTGCGCTTGCGGCTGTGCTTGCCGCGCCCCTTGCGCCTCGTTCTGCTGTTCGGGCCTCGGCGCATGGTCCGCGGGATCATGAGCGGCGTTATTGACGAAAGGCCTCGGGGCGCCCCCTTGCGCTGCCAACGGCGGATGCGGCTGTGCCGGCTGCGCAGCCTGTGGATTGTGCCCTTCCTCTTGCGGCACATTTTGTCCCACGTTTCGAGTCGGCGCGCCTTGTGACGTAACCGGGCGACTTGCCGTCCGGCTCACAAGACGATACCCCTCAGGCGCTGCGGGGGCGTTCCGGTTGATTGGGCGCGAGAATGCAGCAGGAACAGTCGTGCGCACGATCGGCTCGCCCGCACCCTCGACGTGTCCGCCGCCGCTTGCAAACCGTTGCGCAAGCGTGTCGCGATAGGCAGCAGGAACCGCCGGCGCTCGCGTTGCGACCACCTGCCGCTGTGCCACCTGAGGCGGCACGCCAGCCGATGCCGTGCGCATGCCGCCCGTGAAACTGCCACGTACCGGCGCAATACCGGGCGTCCCCGCGCCGATCTGTGCACGGCCGATCTGCTCCGGCGTCAGGCCACGCGCGGCTTGCGCCACGGGCTGCCCATGCACGAACGTGTTCGCCGGCACCGCGACGATCGCACCTGGCACGCGCTGATTGATGTACGTGTTGTGAACGTTCGTGATGTTGTTGACGATCGTCGTGTTGTGCACGTTCACATTATTGTTCACGCGGTTGTAATAGCTCGGGCTGTATCCCGAACCCGGATGCCAAGGCTCGTGCGGCCCGAGCGCAAACCAGGCAACACCCGCACCCACCGCGCCGCCTATCGCAAGATCGACACCCCAATGGGAACCACCGCCACCGCCCACAAACGCGACCAGCGCGGGCGCATACACGGGACGCGCGGCAACCACCGGCCCCGGCACCCATGCCCACGCATTGCCGAGGTACGCCCAGCGTCCATAGTGGAACGGTGCAAATCCCCACGGGGCGTCATCGACCCAAGTCCAACCCCACGGCGCAATCCATGTCCAGTGGCCCTCGCGATAAGGCGCCCAGTTCGCCGATACCCCCACCGTCGGCACCCACACCTCGCCATAGGATGGATCAGTGCGCCATGTGCCATTTGCGTCGAGGTCTTCATAGCCCGGGATTTCACGCGATACATATCGTGCGGATACCGAAGCATCTTCCAGCCTGTCGCGGCTTATGATCCACTGATCGAATGCGTCGAGGCCCGGCGCCGGTCCGGCCGCTTGTTGCTGCAGGTTCACGCCGGTGAATCTGACTTGCTGGCCGGCGGTCATCTGCAACGAGCCGCCATCGCCGTACAGCATGGCACTGCCGCTTCGCAGCGTTACCGTGGTGGAGTTGCCATCGGGCGCGACATCGACACGAAATTCGGCCGCGCTCGATGCCTGCAAGGCAACGTTCGGCGTATCGATCTCGATGTTCTGCCCGGGAGGCAACGCGCGCACATGCGCGGACAGTGACCCTTGCGTGACCTTGAGCTGCAGGGTGGCATCGTCGATATCAACCATGCTCAACGCCGTTTGCTGGTTGAGCCGTAACGCCGTCGACCCGATATGAAGTTCCGCCCGCGCGCCGTTGTCCGTCCAGACCTGATCGCCCGTGGTCAGCGGCCGGTTGAGTTGCGCGTAGGACCATTCGGTTTCGCCCGCAGGTTCCATTGTCACGTTGCCGTTGAAGTAGTTCAGGCGTGCAACGCGGCCGGGTGGATCGCTTGCCGCGGCACCGGGCGCGGTAGGAGACGGTACGGCTTGTTGCGCCCAGGCGGGTGTCGATAAAACCGCGACCAATGCGGTGGCGGTCAATACGGCGGCATGAGTTCGGCGCAGGCGTGGGGTCATTGGTGCATCTCCGGAATTATGATTTTGCGTACATATATAACGTCGACGCACGAAGCATGGATGACCTGCTTCACAATTCATACACTCGGTTGCAATCGATGACGTGACATTTGCCATGGCCGCTTGCGTCGGGGGCCAACCTTACGCCGTCAGGCGTGTCTCATTTCAAACTGCTGACATGCTGCGGGTTGATCATAGGATGTTGCAATGCTTTCACATGTCTACGTTGGCGTTACGGATCATGGTCGCGCTTATTTTCGTGATCCGGACGGCGCCAAGCGTTGCGTCTGCTGCCGTGATCCAGTGCCTGCCAGGCTCGATCAAACCGGGTCTGGCCACCTGTAGCCGAGTACATCGGCAAGCGGGTAGGCGAGCTCGCGCACTTCGTCCAGTTGATTGCCGCCGAGCAGATATACGGCGTCGTCGTCATGGCGCAGATAAAAGCCGACGTGCCCCTTCCAGCTGGCCGGATCGTCGCGTGAGAGCACGGCAATGCATCCATACTCCGGCTGATCGAGCACGCGTCCCCACTCAAGCCACGAACGTGCAAGCGCTGACCCTGTGCCGCCATAACCCGCATTCGCCATGCACCAGTTCACGAACGACGCGCACCACGAGACCTTGTCGTCATAGCCAGCAAGATTCGTATGCGCGTTATATGCCACGATGCGTGGATTCGTCTCTCCCGGCCCGAAGCGCCGCACACCGCGCTCGGCGAGCGCCAATGACATCCATGTGTGCGGATCGGGGTTGCGGATCATGAGCTTGTTCGCGTCAACTGCTTTTCTGCGATGCATCCTGACGCATCGATCCGCCACCTACGCTCTGCCCTGCATCGCGCGCGACCTTGAAGTATCCATAGACGGAAACCAGAGTCAGCACGCCCGCGAAGAGAAACGCGAGCCTGAAGTCATCGAGTGAAAAATGAAGACTTTCGGTGCCGGTCGTTTCACCGTTGATCGCAGCGCCCGCGCGCAACGCTACCGCGCCATAAGCAATGCCCAGGCCGATTGTCATTTGCGCAGCCGCGCTCCATAACGTGCTCGCGGCGCTCATTTGCGGCTGGCCGACGTCGGCATAAGCCAGCGTGGCGAGCAGCGAGAACTGCATTGAACGTGCAACGCCATACACAAACACCACGAGCAGGACCCACGCAAGCGGCGAGTCGGGCGTGAGAATGCCGCACGCGATAGTAAAGATTCCGGCCGTGGCTACCGCTACGATAGATACGTTCCTGAACCCGTAGCGCCGCAGGATGCGAGTGGTCAATGCCTTCATGCCGAGATTGCCCAGCGCGCTCGCAAGGAGCAACAGGCCCGACTTGAAGGCGGAAAGCCCGAAGCCGATCTGAAACAGCAATGGCATGAGGTACGGTACCGCGCCAATGCCGATGCGTGTCAACGACCCCGTCAAGACCGTGACGGAATAGGTTGGAATCTTCAGCGTCGAGAAATCAATCAATGGATGCGGATGCCCCGCCGCATGCCGGACGGCGATATAGCCGATCAGGAATCCGGCAAGCACGATCCCGCCCGCAAGCCACGGATTGCTGGCGGGCTGACTGGCGAGCTCCGCGCCATAGAGCACGGCCGTCAGCGACGCGCCGCTGAGCACGAGGCCCATCACGTCCAGCGGCTTGCGTTCCGCGCCTTTCAGGTTCGGGACCAGCATGGCGACGGCAACGAGGGCGCACAGGCCGAAGGGCACGTTCAGCAAGAAGATCCATCGCCATGAAGCATAGGTCGTAATGAACCCGCCGACCGGCGGCCCGATGACCGGCGCTGCAATGGCAGGCCACGTGATGGTCGAGATGGCCTGCATGAGGCGGCTTTTCTCGGTGCTTCGTACCACGATCAGGCGGCCGACCGGGACCATCATCGCCCCGCCGGCGCCTTGAAGCACTCGCGCCGCCGTGAACTCGGCGACGGAATTCGACATGCCGCACAACACCGACGCCACGATGAACACAACGATCGCGCCGAAGAACACCGTGCGCGAACCGAAGCGATCCGCGACCCAGCCACTCACCGGAATGAAGATTGCGAGCGCGAGCATGTACGCGGTCATGCCGAGGCTGAGCGCGTTGGGGCCGACGCCAAACGACTTCGCCATTTGCGGCAATGCGGTTGCAATGACCGTCGTGTCGAGGTATTCCATGAAGAACGTTCCCGCCACGATGTAGGGCAGCCAGCGGGCAGCGGATGGTGCAGGCGACGCGTTGTTGCTCATCGATAACCCCGGGTTGTGCGGCGCAATGCTGGCCGCCGCGCCGCAATCGGCGACACGTACTGGTTGATGGTCCGAGGGCTTGCGCAGGTATGCGCGGGCCCGCTTCGCATTATTACGTATCCCCAAGCCGCGTGCCATCCGGTCTGCGCGCAACACGCTGGGCCGTCAGCGAAAACCGCCGTTATAATCGTTCGCGTCACCGCTCGCGCTCCTTGCTGTCTTGCGGGCCGTCCAGTTCTTTCAACGCCATGCCCAAACCATCCTCGAACGCCATCGACAAGCCGGCTACGCCTGACGTCCCCGAAGACGCCAAGCCGACCGGGACCGCGGCATTCTCGAAGTTCCTGGCCGTCCTGCAGTGCATTGCCGACGCACAGACACCTCCCGGCATTGCGCAACTCACCGCGCTGGCGGGTTATCCGCGGCCGACGGTGTACCGGATTGTCGGTGCGCTGATTGCCGAGGGCTGGTCGTCGAGAGTCCGCACGGCGGCGCTTATTCGCTCGGGCCACGCCTGTTGTCGTTGGCAAGCCGTAGCTGGGAGCGCTCGGACTTGCGCGTTGCGGCGAGCGAACCGCTTCAGGTGTTGCGCGATGCAACCCAGGAAACCGTGCACCTCGCGGTGCGCAGCGGTTCTGAAATGGTCTACATAGAAAAGCTTGAAAGCCCTCAGGCCGTACGCATGGCTTCGCGAATCGGTACCCGCGTCACGCTCTATTCAAGCTCGGTGGGCAAGGCTTATCTAGCATCGCTCAAACGCGCCGAACGCGATGCCTTGCTGGCGCCGCTGCATTTCGAGCGCTTTACGTCCAATACCATCGTGGAGCGTTCAGCACTCGATGCCGAACTGGACGAAACGCATGCCCGCGGTTATTCAGAAGACCGCGAAGAAAACGAAGAGCAGATCTTCTGCTACGGAAGCGCGATCCTGGGCTCGAATGGCGAGCCGCTTGCATGTGTCAGCATCAGCATTCCGCTTTATAGAAAGAGCGGTTCACCACTCGACACCTACATTGCGCCGCTCAAGGACGCATGCCGTGCGATCGCCGAAGGCATGGGCCCGGGATCGCGCTGAGCTCAAGCAAAAAGAGCCGGGCTTGTCGTCCCGGCTCCATTCACACTTTAGTAGTTAGAACCGATGACGCAAGCCAATCGTTCCCGCGACCTGGCTATTGGTCGATGACGCGCTGAGCCCGTTGATATCCGCCGTCAGGCCCGAATCACCCGTACCGCTCACGTGCTGATACACGCCCTGCAAATAGACGTCCGTGCGCTTGGAGAGCGCATACGCCGTCTGCAGCGTCACCTGGTTGTATTTCGGGCTGACGCCATCGAGCTTTGCATCGGTGAATGTATAGGCGCCTGAGAGCGTCCACGCGGGCGACAGGTTGTAGCGACCGTTCACCTCGTAGTTGGTAAAGCGCGCGCTGCCGTCTGCCAGCGTCAAGCCGTTCGTCGTACCCGATGCCGATGCGCCGATGCCCGTCGCGCCGTCCAGATGCGTTTGCGAAAACACAAAGCCCACATTTGCGGCGCCGAACGCGTAGCTCACGCCTGCGCCGTAAGTGCGCTGACGCGCTGCTGCGAACGTGGCGTCACTCGTCACAGCGCCCGACGCGTTGAGCGTCGAGCCTGCGTTGTTCAATTGCATATAGCTTGCGGCAACATTCAAAGGCCCGTAGTTATATGACGTGCCGAAGCTGTATGCGCGGTTATCGGAGAAGCCGTCCGCTGCGTTCGAGAAACCATAGAGGCCGCCGAACTTCAGGCCTCCGTAATTGACGCTTTGGTATTTGACCGAGTTGTTGATTCGGAACGAGTTGTCGAGGTTGTCGTTATCGAACGGATGCGCGGCCTGGGTGCCGCCGAATGACGTACCGGTCAATGCAAGCGGTCCAAGATAGTCGACCACTGAATCGTATTGACGTCCCAGCGTCACGGCGCCTGCCTGATCGCTCGACAAACCAACGTAGGCCTGGCGGCCGAACTCTGCGCCGTTCTGGCCGAACTTGCCGCTATCGATGCTGAAGCCGTTTTCCAGCACAAAGATGGCTTTCAATCCGCCACCCAGGTCTTCCGCGCCGCGCAGTCCCCAGCGGCTGCCGTTCACCTGGCCACTCGTTGCCTGGATGTTTTTGCTGCCGCCCTGGTTGTTGGTGTACGTGAGCCCTGCATCGATCAGGCCGTATAGCGTCACGCTGCTCTGTGCATTAGCTGCTCCGGCGAAGGTACCAAACACACCAAGAGCCATAAGGGATTTCTTCATTTCTGTTTCTCCGAAAAAACGATGCTTAGTCAGTTGCCAATCGATGTCGCCGTGCGTCGAATGGACGGAGGTCATTAAACCGCAGCGTTTGGCGCGCGCCGTTGGTCAGCGGCCACGCGGTTCGTTACCAAGCGTTGCTATCGGGAAAAATGGTTACGCGTGAGAGCGTGTCTGTTTGATGCGCCTTGATCGCGCAACAGAATGGCAAAGCGTTACCCATCAACGGTCCATTCGAGCTTCGTTGGCGCGTCGATATCGTTTTCGGTAGTCGGCGATTATTGAAGCCGTGTTGAACCGACACGGTGTGGAACACTTTGGAATATCTTGAACAGGAGGCGCGACGCATTGTTGCGGTTAACGCATCAGAACCGGTGCCTCAATCCCACCGCGGTCACGACCTGCTCGTTTTTCGTCGATGGAGATTGCCCGCTGACGTCGGCAGTCAGTCCCGAGGCATCGCTGCTTAGGTGCTGATAGGTAGCCTGAACGTACACATCGGTGCGCTTGGAGAGGGAGTAATCCGCCTGCACTGACACATCCTGCCACGCCGGTTCATGTTCGCCCGTCGCGATCGACATCACGCCTTTCGTATAGGTGTATGCGCCATTAAGCGCCACCGACGGCGTCACAAGATAGCTGGCATTGAATTCGAAGTTGTTGAAACCCGCGCCTTGCCGGTTCTGCTTGAGGCCAAGACTGTTCGCACCATTGATGGTTGCAAGACCACCGAGCTGAGTGCGCGTCCAGACGAAGCCGACCCGGCCCGCGCCGAGCGCATAGTTGAGACCGGCGCCATAAGTACGCTGCAATGAAGCGATGAACGTACGGTCGGTCAGCGTGATCGCGCCATCGGTGTTGTTTACGCCCGGATTGTCCGCCTGCAGGTAACCCGCGGCGATCGTGAACGGCCCGGTTTCATACGATGCGCCGGCGCTGTAGAGGCGGTTGTCATCGAAGCCGCCTGCCTCGTTCGAGAATCCGTACAGCGCGCCGAACTTCAGGCCCGCATAGGGGACGCTGGTGAATTTCACGGCGTTATCGACACGAAACGAGTTGTTCAGATTGTCGTTGTCGTACGGATGCGGCGACAGGTTGTTGCCGCCTGGATGACGGCCGGTGAAGCTGAGCGGCGCGACATAATCGACGACCGAATCGTCTGACGCCCGAGCGTCACCGTACCGAAGCGGAACCTTATTTCAGGGCACATCCGGGAAAAACGCACGGCTCGGGACTGGGGCTGACCATCGCAAAAGCCATTGCGATGGCACACGGTGGAACACTCGTCTTACGCAACCGGCCGACGCGCGGACTGGGCGCCGTGTTGACCTTGCCGCGCGCTTGACGATGTTCTCGTTGGCAATTCACAGCAAGATTATTTATGCTGTCCGCAGTCGAACCACTGAACCACACAAGCGGGAGCAAACAATGAGCACAGGAACTGACGGCGTACACCACGCTGCGGCGGAAGGCTATGCAAGCCTGGCGAACACATACACACGCGGGCGGCCGGACTATCCGCCCGAGGTCGCGGTCTGGTTGCGCGATCAGCTTGGACTCGAAGCCGGCAAGACGGTGGTCGATCTGGGCGCGGGCACGGGCAAATTCACGCCGCGCCTGATCGAGACCGGTGCGCATGTCATCGCGGTCGAACCGGTTGCGGGCATGCTCGAAAAGCTGGCTGCAAGCTTCCCCCAGGTCGATGCTCGCCCGGGCACGGCCGATGCGATCCCGTTACCCGATGCATCCGTCGACGCCATCGTCTGCGCGCAGTCGTTTCACTGGTTCGCAACGCACACGGCGCTGGTCGAGATTCATCGTGTGTTGAAGCCGGGCGGCACACTCGGCTTGATCTGGAATCTGCGCGATGCGCGCGTTCCCTGGGTCGCAAGACTCGATGCGATTGTCAATCGCGTGGAAGGCGACACGCCGCGCTACTACACCGGCGCGTGGCGCGCGGCGTTTCCGTTCGAAGGACTCGGTCCCATCGATGAACATCATTTCAAGCAAGGCCATACCGGTTCGCTTGAGGACGTGATCATCAACCGTGTGCGCTCGACGAGTTTTATTGCCGCGTTGGGAGCGGATGAACGGACGGCGATCGATCGCGAGGTCAGTGCGTTGATTGCATCGGAACCCGAGCTTGCCGGCAAGGACGTTGTCACGGTTCCTTATGAAACGGCTGCGTTTTCGGTGCAGAAACTCGGCTGATGCGAATGCTCAGTTCGCTACGAACCCACGCCCGCGACGCAGCCTGATGGGACCGTGATCGATCTCATCGGGCGAAAGCGTGGTCTCGCCCCGCGTGATGCGCACGACGCCCGCCTCGGCGAGCCCTGCAGCAACCTTGCGCACAGCAGGCATCAATGCGCGCCAGACGGTTTCATCGGAGGCGAGAGCACGCGCGACGTCCGAGGGGCAAATGGACGACTCCTCGCGGCGCTCGGATAGCAGCTTCATCATGCAGCGTTCGATGGTCGTATCGTCGATATTCATAAGCCGCCGGGTAAGTGATGGCCATACGCGCACGGCCGTTCTCTGTCACAGTATTGAACCGAAGCACAGTTCATACCGGCGACCACCAGTTCTCTATGACCATCAGCAATAATGACGCGCCGCCCGCACTCGAATGCCGCGGTTTGAGCAAGGCTTACGGCACCGGCAGGATCGTGCTGGCCAACCTGGATTTTTCGCTTGATCCCGGCGAGTTCGTGGCCGTCATGGGCGACTCGGGCGTGGGCAAATCGACATTGCTCAACCTGATCGCCGGCCTCGACTCGGCCGACAGCGGCGAAGTGCTGATCGACGGCACACCGATCTCCCAACTCGACGACGATGCCGCCACGCGCCTGCGTCGACAAAAACTCGGCTTCGTCTTCCAGGCGTTTCACGTACTGCCGCACCTCACGCTGGCGCAAAACGTCGCACTGCCGCTGCTCCTGAACAACACGCCGCCCAAGCGCGCGCTGGACGTGCTGGCCGCGGTCGGGCTCGGCGGCCGTGGCAACGATTTTCCGCGGCAACTTTCAGGCGGTGAACTGCAGCGTGTTGCGATAGCGCGGGCGCTCGTGCATCGTCCAAGCCTGATTCTCGCCGATGAACCCACCGGCAACCTCGACCCCGACACCGCGCACGAAGTCCTCGACTTGCTGCGCGCCGAAATCAAGTCGACCGGCGCGGCCGCGATCATGGTGACGCATTCAACGGCAGCGGCGGCCAGCGCCGACCGAATACTCATTCTGAGCGATGGCGGCCTGCATGGCGCAAAACAGGCGGAGCGCTTCGCGCGCACGGCCAATGAATGACCGCGCAGCGCCGCCCGTCGAGCGCATTGCGGGAAGCCGGCTGCTTGCGCGCTGGCTGCTGGGCGCCGAGTGGCGCAGCCATCCTGCACGCGCAATCGTGGCCATCGCGACCATTGCGCTTGGCGTGGCGCTCGGGTACGCGGTCCAGTTGATCAACAGCGCGGCGTTCAACGAGTTCTCGGCGGCGGCCAAAAGTCTCTCGGGCGAAGCGGATCTGCAAGTGCGCGGGGCGCAACCCACCTTCGATGAATCCTGGTACCCGCGTCTCGCACGCGAACCCGGCGTGGCGCTGGCGAGTCCGGTTCTCGATATCGACGTAACGGTGCCCGGCGAAACGGCTGCGCTGAAAGTGCTTGGCATCGACGTGTTCCGGGCAAGCCACATCACACCTGAGCTGATCGGTGTGCCGTCGGCGCAGACCCCGCTCGACTCCCTTTCAGCCGATGCCATCTTCCTCTCGCCCTCGGCGCAAACGTGGCTCAAGGCGCCGCCGCGCGCCGATGTCGCGCTGCGTAGCGGCACATCGACGGTTGAGTTTCGCGTGGCGGGCGGTATCGTCAGGACGCGGCCGGGGCAGCGCATCGCGGTCATGGATATCGCCGCCGCACAGTGGCGCTTTGGTCTGGAAGGAAAATTGTCGCGCGTCGATCTTCAGCTCGAACGCGGCGTGGATCGCGAAACCTTCAAACGGCAGCTTCAGGCGCAGCTTGGCAATCAGCTCGTCGTGGCCGAAACCCGTGACGATGAAAACCGTACCGATCGGCTTTCGCGTGCTTATCGGATCAACATGAATGTGCTTGCGCTGGTCGCGCTTTTCACCGGCGCGTTCCTGGTGTTTTCGACGCAGGCGCTGGCCGTGGTGCGCCGCCGGTCGCAATTCGCGATGCTGCGTGTGTTGGGCGTGACACGCGCGCAATTACTGCGGCAGATCCTGATGGAAGGCGCGTTGCTCGGGGTGATCGGATCGCTGCTCGGGCTCGTGCTGGGGTACGCGTTATCGGATGTTGCGCTGCGGTTTTTTGGCAGCGATCTGGGCGGCGGCTATTTCCCGGGTGTGCAGCCGCATGTCGGTTTCGAACCGGTTGCGACGACCATTTTCCTGGCGTTGGGAATAGCAGTATCGGTGCTGGGCAGCCTCGTGCCAGCGCTCGAAGCAGCGCGTGCACGGCCGGCTGCGGCGCTCAAGGCCGGTAGCGAGGAAGGCGCGCTCGCAAGACTTGCAACGCCCTGGCCTGCCGTCGGATGTCTGGTCGCCGCGCTGATCCTGACACTATTGCCGCCATTCTTCGATGTCCCCATTCTTGGTTATCTCGCCGTCGCGCTGCTGCTGATCGGCGGCATTGCGCTGATGCCGCGATGCACGGCGATCGTCTTCACCACCCTCAGCCGATGGCGCGCCAGACACCACACGAACGCCGCCACGACACTCGCGCTCGCCCGGCTCGCCAATGCGCCGGGACAGGCATCCATTGCGATGGGCGGCGTCTTGTCCAGCTTTGCGCTCATCGTCGCCATGGCGATCATGGTGGCGAGTTTCCGCGTGTCCGTGGATGAATGGCTCACGCATCTTTTATCCGCCGATCTCTATGTGCGCGTCACGCCGAACGGCGACACGGGAAGTCTCGCGCCTGCCGAACAGGCGACGCTTGCCGCCGTGCCGGGCATCAAAACCGCCGCGTTCACGCGCACCTCGCACCTCACGCTCGATCCGGCGCGTCCGGCCATTGCGTTGCTGGCGCGCGAGATCGATGCCAACGATCCCGGCGCCACGCTGCAGATGACCGGACCCGTGCTGCCGATGTCATCCGTGCATCAAGGCGAGACGCCTATATGGGTATCGGAGGCGATGGTCGATCTCTATGGGTATCGAACGGGCGAGCGCGTGCGGTTGTCGGTCGGAGCGCATGAATCGAGCTTCGTGGTCGCCGGCGTGTGGCGCGACTATGTCCGGCAAACCGGCGCAATCCAGTTGCGGCTTGCGGACTACCGCAGGCTTACGGGCGACACGGGTGCAACCGATGTAGCCGTCAGCGTGCAGCGCGGAACCAACGTGGACGACGTGATTGCAAGACTGCGCAAACTCCCTTTCGGCCCCGCGATGGAATTCGCCCAGCCCGGCGAGATCCGCGCGAAGACACTGACGATTTTCGATCGCAGTTTCGCGGTCACTTATCTGCTCGAAGCGGTGGCGATCGTGATTGGCCTGTTTGGCGTCGCCGCGACCTTTTCGGCGCAGACGCTCGCACGTGCGCGCGAATTCGGCATGTTGCGACACGTCGGCGTCACGCGCCGCCAGGTCCTCGCAATACTCGCTGCCGAAGGCGGCATGCTGACGGCGCTGGGTACTGCCGTGGGGTTCATTCTCGGCTGGGCGATCAGCCTGATCCTCGTGTTTGTCGTCAATCCGCAGTCGTTTCACTGGAGCATGTCGATGCACATTCCCTGGTCCGTGCTCGGCACGGTCGCGGCGGTGATGCTGGTTTCATCGTGCGCGACGGCCGTGATCGCAGGCCGCAAGGCGATCTCGCTCGATGCCGTCCGCGCCGTCAAGGAGGACTGGTAATGCGTCTCTTCAAGCACCTCCAGGCCTTGACGTTATGCCTATGCGCTATTGGAACCACGCCTTCGATGGCCGCCGAGTTCGCAACTGTCACGCCGGGTCATCAGCTAACGTTTCCGCAAGACACGGGCGCGCATCCGGCCTTTCGTACCGAGTGGTGGTACGCAACCGGCTGGCTGGATCAACCCGACGGCAAGCCGCTCGGGTTTCAGATCACGTTCTTTCGCTCGGCGACCGGACACGATCCCGCCGATCCCAGTGCCTTCGCGCCATCGCAATTGATCATCGCGCACGCAGCGCTCAGCGATCCATCCATCGGACGGCTCGCGCACGATCAAAAGATCGCCCGGCAAGGCTTCGGTCTGGCCTATGCGAAGACCGGCAACACCGAGGTCAAGCTCGACGCATGGCAACTCGATCGTGCCGCCGATGGCCATTACGCCGTAACGGTCAAGGCCAGCAATTTCACGCTGAACCTCACACTGACGCCAACGGCCGGGCCACTATTGCAGGGTGACAACGGCTACTCGCGCAAAGGCCCTTTACCCGCGCAAGCGAGCTACTACTACAGCGAACCGCAACTACGCGTAAGCGGCAAGGTCACGCGGACTTCGGCACAGAACGGCAAAGCCGCCCTCGATACGACCGTCACCGGTTCGGCGTGGCTCGATCACGAATGGTCCAGTACCGTACTCAGCGCCGACGCGGTCGGCTGGGACTGGCTCGGTGCGAACCTGACCGATGGATCAGCGTTGATGGCGTTCAAGGTTCGCAGCCATGACGGCAGCGCGGTCTGGGCACACGCGACGCTACGAGACCCGCAAGGCAACGCGAAATCTTTCGATGGCGATCAGATCGACTTCATGCCGTTGCGCACATGGCGCTCGCCACGTACGGGGACGTCGTATCCCGTGTCGGAGAGGGTAAGAACCGGCGACGCAACATGGCAACTCGACCCGCTGATGGATGATCAGGAACTTGATTCCAGTCAGTCCACGGGGGCGGTATATTGGGAAGGCGCGGTAACGGTGAGCCGTGACAACAAGAAAGTCGGGCACGGGTATCTTGAGCTGACCGGCTATATCAAGGCGCTGAAAATGGAGAAGTAGTCGCACGATGTGCGTGCGGCTACTTTTGAAACACGCGCTAAAGAACCAACGCTCAGTTCTTCAAACTATCCGGGACTTTGCCGCCATTGGCCGCAAGTTGCGCCATGACCGCCTTGTGCAACCAGATGTTCATGGATGCCGAATCATTCGTATCGCCCGAATAATGCAGTTCACCCGCAAGCTCCTTGCGAGCGGCAAGGCTGCTGTCCAGACCCAACAGTTTCATCAGATCGACAATCGATGTCTGCCAGTTAAGTTTTTCCGATGATCTGGATTGCAGGTCGGTCAATACTGCTTCGACGTCGACCGGCGGCGCCGCAGCGATTTCGGCCGACGGCGCGCTCGCGGCTGCAGCCGCCGTGTCAGGTGCTGCGACTGGCGCAGGCGCTGCGACGGCCGGGTGGCTCGAAGGGAAAATCTTGCTCAGGATCGTTCCGAAGATGCTCATGATGGGTATCCCTTATTCGATGGTGGAAGCAACTTGATTGCAGCTTCACGCAGCATGCCCGCAAGCTCCATACCTTGAAACGTTTCGCAGGACAGAGAACATTGCAGGCAGCTCAGGCTGCAGGAACATTGTAGGTGAGCGAGGACGCGATTGAACGACATCGGTATGTGAAAAAACGTCTTTGGTGCAATGAGACCCGCATTGATTTTGGCGTCTGCAATGAAATTGTCACGCCTGCGTCGTCATGAATTGCCCGTCATTCATGCGATGATTCGCGCACTGCAACCGTACGCATTGCCATGACATCGAGACGACAACCTGACTTCGCACGCTCATCCGCACGCTTCGTAACGGGTTCCACCTTACGCCACGTGGTCGTGATGGCGAGCACCGGCGCAATCGGGCTGATGGCGGTATTCGCCGTCGATCTCGTCAACCTCTTCTACATCTCCCTTCTCGGCGATACATCCATTGCCGCCGCTGTCGGATTTGCCGGCACGATCAACTTTTTCATCACGGCCATATCGATCGGCATGACGATTGGCGTCAGTGCCACCGTCGCGAGGCTTCTCGGCGCCGGACAGCGCATGAAGGCGCGGCAGGTCGCGTCCGCGAGTCTTGTATTGATGATCGCCGTAACGATCGTATTGAGCGCAGCCACCTTGCTGTTCCTCGATCCGATCCTCAGAGCATTGGGCGCCGCGGGCGAGACGCGCACGCTGACCCGCAGCTTCCTGATGATCACCGCGCCCACGTATGTGTTCCTTGCCATCGGCATGTGCACGGCCGCGCTGATGCGCTCCGTTGGCGATGCCCGGCGCGCCATGGCCGTCACGCTCATGGCTGCGGTCGTGACAGCCGTACTCGATCCGATTCTCATCTTCGGTTTTCATCTCGGGTTGACGGGCGCGGCCATATCGAACGACATAGCGCGGCTCGCCCTTGCCGCGGTGGGCTTGCATGGCGCAATGCGCGTCAACGACCTGATCGGTCCGGTGCGATTTTCGCGGCTCTGGTCAAACAGTCAGCCGGTCATGAAAGTGGCGCTTCCCGCTGTTCTGACGAATCTGGCCACGCCCGTTGCAAGCGCTTATGTCACGCACGCGATGGCGCGTTTCGGCGCAGCGGCCGTAGCCGGTCAGGCGACCGTCGACCGGATCACGCCGGTGGCCTTCGCGCTGATCTTCGCGCTCACCGGGGCGGTCGGTCCGATCATCGCGCAGAATCTCGGCGCCGGCCGCGCGGACCGGATTCGCGAAACCATCCGCAACAGCCTCGTATTCGTGCTGCTGACCGTCGCGGTTGCGTGGCTCGTTCTGGCACTGGTCCAGAACGGCCTGATCCGCGCGTTTTCCGCACGCGGCGACACCGCCATGATCATCCGCGTATTTTGTTCGTGGCTGGTCGCGAGTTATGCGTTTGTCGGCTGTCTGTTCGTGGCGAACGCGACCTTCAACAATCTCGACAGGCCGTTGTTATCGACGGTATTCAACTGGGGACGCGCAACGCTCGGTACGCTGCCGTTCGTTGCCGTCGGCATGAAGTACGGGCCTGTGGGCGTGCTGATCGGCATTGCGGCGAGCAATGCGGTCTTCGGCACAATGGCGATGTTCGTTGCGTTCATTGTCGTCAAACGTCTACCCATGGGCGATTGCGCCGCCATGGCGCGCAAGGACAGCAACCGGCTGGAACAGTCGTCAGTGAATGTTCCGGGTGCCGCGGTGGGCAATACGGTCGCGCCCGATGTCGAATTGAAAGAGTTTCCCGTGCAGGGGCGTTAGACGGCCGACCGGTACCGGAAGTGCTGCTCAGGCAACTGGATCGAGTGCTGCGAGCGTCCACTCCGGACCGCAATCAGGGCTTCAAAAGCATCACTCGGTATCGGTCACGTCAGCATCACCGTTGACAGTGAGCGTCCCATGATTCATGGCAGCAGCCGCCAGCGCGATCGGCAGTTCGGGATGTGCTTCCTTGCGCTCGCTGTAACGGTCGGTCAGGTAAGCCGAGCGGTCACGCACCAGCAGCGTGAACTTGAACAGCTCTTCCATTACATCGACGACACGATCATAAAATGCCGACGGCTTCATCCGGCCATCGGCGTTGAATTCTTGATGAGCTTTCGCCACCGATGACTGGTTGGGAATGGTCACCATGCGCATCCAGCGGCCGAGTATCCGCAGCGCGTTCACCGCGTTAAAGGACTGTGAGCCGCCACAGACTTGCATCACTGCCAGCACGCGGCCTTGCGTCGGACGAACACCACCGCTTTCGAGCGGCAGCCAATCAATCTGATTCTTGAAGACCGCTGTCAGGGTTCCATGGCGCTCCGGACTGCACCATACCTGCCCTTCAGACCACTCGGAGAGCCGCCGCAGTTCCGCGACCTTCGGATGATCTGCCGTGACACTGTCCGCGAGCGGCAGACCGAGCGGGTCGAAGACGCGGGTCTCGGCGCCGAAATGGCGCAGGATGCGTTCGGCTTCGAGAGTGACAAGCCGGCTGTATGACGTGGGCCGCAACGAACCGTAGAGCAACAGGATCCGCGGGGCGTGCTGTGACACGGCATGCGGCTCGAGCTTCGAACTATCGGGCGTATCGAGATGCGGAGCACTGATGTTGGGAAGGTCCTGGAACATCAGCACGCTCCTCGTCTTTCGGACAGGATGTCGAGAACGACTTCGGATTCGCGGCAACCTGGATCGCAATGAATAATGACAGTCATGCGTGTTGTCCCTTGATGCTGTTTTTCGCTTCGTATCGATGTTGCGAGCGGTTGAATAGGCTCAGGACTACTCATTGAATTCCTCTACAAAGTTTTGCCCGGGCAGACGCCTCGCGCGTTGAATCGGCGCGTTATTTGAAGGTGGCATGTCCAGGCATGGGTTTCATGGCGTCCTTGCGCAGCAGTCGGGCGGATCACTCGCAGCACAGGTCGCGCCGGCGCAGCAGTTCTCGGTCAGGAAGCCGACCAGGCCCGTCATGACATGAAAATTTGCCGAATAGATGATGAAGCGGCCCTCTTGCCGTGGCCGCACCAGCTCGGCATGGGACAGATCTTTCAGGTGGAAAGACAGGCTCGAGGGCGATAGGCCGACCTGCTGTGCAATTTCCCCGGCAGCCATACCGTCCGGGCCCGCCACGACCAGAAGGCGGAATATCGCAAGACGCGATTCGTGAGCGAGCGCGCTTAGGGCGCGTACGACAATATTGGGCTCCATGTGGCGTAGCTTAAGTCCTTCATTTCCATATTTCAAGTAATATTGAAATTAACATCCGATTCAATGGATTTGCAGAATGTTAAACCGCCGTTCCGATTATTCATCCACGGTGGATTCAGTTGTCACCCCTATCGGTACAATGTTTCGATAGTGCGCGCATATACTGATTTCCATCGACGCAGCACACTAAGCAACAAGCGCTGCGTATCCTTTGGACGAAGTACTTGATACGCACCGGAGCACATCATGAACAAGACTTTTATCGCATCGTTGTTGATCGCCGTTTCGGCTGCCGTTGCAGCACCTGCATTTGCAAGCAGCGGTTATGGCCCGGCACCGTCGTATAACCCGCTGGCCGGCGCACCGGAATCGCAACGCGGTCAAAGTGCACAAAGCATCGCTGCAGATAAGGTCCAGCAAAACGGCGATTCGCGCGCTTACGGCGGCGTGAAGAGCACGAACACGGAATCCGGCAATCGCGTTCAGACGAACGACACACGTTCGATTTATTCGCATAATTGATTCGAGTTTGATGAAGCCAATGCCCGGTGAACGCAGGTTCAACGGGCATTGGTATATTCAGCATTCGCGTTTCTCTTTCGTGCATCGTATAAAGTCGATGGATCTGGCTTATTGCTTAAGCTCTTCTCCCCCGATGCAATCCACCCGAAAGGAAACACGCCATGTCAGAGCAAGCGCAGTTCGAACTTTTCGCATTCTGGCGCTCGTCCGCCGCGTATCGCGTACGCGTCGCACTCGCCCTGAAAGGCCTGAGCGCGCATGAGCAGAATATCGATCTCGATGCCGGCGAACAACGCAGCGACGCATTCCTGAAGATCAGTCCGCTCGGATCGATTCCCGCGCTGGTGCAAGAGGGGCACGAGCCGCTCACCCAGTCGCTCGCGATCCTCGAGTTCCTCGACGAGCTGCAGCCCACGCCGCCCTTGTTGCCGAGCGATTTGTACGGACGCGCACGTGTGCGTTCCATTGCATCGATGTGCGCCGCCGATACCCATCCCATGGTCGTGCCGCGCGTGAAAAAGTATCTGCAGACAGCCGGTGGTTTCGACGATACCGCGTGGCGCGCGTGGCAGATCAAGTGGCTGAGCACGGGGCTGGCAGCAATCGAAGAACGTCTTGCGGGGTCATCGGAGACGGGCATTTATTGTCATGGCGATCAACCCACCATGGCCGACATCTGCCTCGCGAGCATTGTTGCGGTCACACGCGTGTTCAAGATCACGGTGCCGGATATTCCGACCATCGACAGGATCATCGGCGTGTGCGACCAGCATCCGGCGTTCATGAAGGCGGACCCGAAAAAGCAGGCGGGTGCGCCGGGTTAAGCAACGCACCCGAGCTATACGATTGAATCAACGCCACGCTCCTGCGCATCGATCTCGTCTTTCAGGCGCAGGAGTTCGCTTCCATGCGCGTCCTGCTGCTTTTCGATGCGCTCAGTAGGCCCGACGACAGATATCCCGTACAAGTCACCGCCAACGGAAACTGCGATTGCCACTGCAGATAGCTCTGGTGCGCTTTCCCCAAGGTTCACGCTCCAGCCCCGCTGCCTTGCCGCCGACGTCTGCTCGACCAGTGCAGCAAAATCAGCGGTCGTGCGATCCGTCATCCGCTCGAACCCGAGCTTTTCGGCAAGCGTTGATTGCATCTGCGCGGACAACTCACCGAAGATCGCCTTGCCAATCGAATTGGCATGCACCGGGCGCAGCTCGCCTGGCTTCACGATGTAACGGATTGCCTTGAACGATTCGACCACGTCGAGATAAACCACGGCTGCGTCATGAATCTTGCCGAGCACAATGGTCTCGCCGGTGGCATCGCGCAAGGCGACCAGCCGGGCATGCAGCATCTCCACCACGGGGTCTACCGCATCGATCGCCTGGGCAAGCTGCAGCAGTCGCCGCGTCGGATAGTAACCGCCGCGCTTTTTCACTTCGTAGAGATATCCGCGGCTCACGAGCGTGCGCGCAAGCGCGAGACAGCTCGATACCGGCACGTCCATCAACCGGGCAAGTTCGGTCAGCGGCAAAGGCCGCTGTTCAGTAGCAAAACGTTCGAACAAGTCGAGCGTACGCGCAACGAGTTTGACATCCATGGCAATTCCCTTCACCAGGTTCGGCGCGTTCCGGCATTCAGGCAAACGGCATCAATATGACTTGGGCAGTCCCAACACTTTCTCGGCGATAAAACACATGATCATCTGCGGACTGACCGGTGCGAGCCTCGGAATCATACACTCGCGCAGATAACGTTCCACGTGATACTCCTTGGCGTATCCCATCCCGCCAAGTGTCGCTATTGCCGTCTGGCATGATTGAAACGCGGCTTCCGCCGCCAGGTACTTCGCGCTGTTCGCTTCGGCGCCGCATGGCTTGCCGGCATCGTAGAGGAATGCGGCCTTGAACACCATCAGGCTTGCTGCCTCCAGTTGCATCCAGGCCTGCGCAAGCGGATGCTGGATGGACTGGTTTTGTCCGATCGGACGCCCGAACACCACGCGCTCTTTCGCGTATTGCGTGGCGCGTTTCAGCGCAGCCTGTCCCAACCCGATGGCTTCCGCCGCGATCAGGATGCGCTCCGGGTTCAGGCCGTGGAGCAAGTACTTGAAGCCCTCGCCTTCCTGACCAATGAGGTCGCTGGCCGGAACCCTCAAGCCGTCGATGAACAACATGTTCGAGTCGACCGCCTTGCGGCCCATCTTCTCGATCTCGCGCACTTCGACTTTTTCGCGATCGAGATCCGTATAAAAAAGGCTGAGGCCTTGCGTCGGCCTGGCCACCTGATCGATCGGCGTGGTCCGCGCAATGATCAGCATCTTGTTCGCGACCTGCGCGGTCGATATCCAGATCTTGCGTCCGGTCAGTACATAGGTGTCGCCGTCACGAACCGCCTGTGTCTTGAGACGCGTCGTGTCGAGCCCCGAATCAGGTTCGGTGACGGCGAAACAGGCTTTGTCCGTTCCTGCGATCAACGGTGGCAACCAACGCTGTTTCTGCTCCTCACTGCCGAACACCTGTACGGGATTCAAACCGAAGATATTCATGTGCACCGCCGATGCACCCGATAACCCCGCGCCCGACGCACTGATCGTCTGCATCATCAACGCGGCCTCGGTCATGCCGAGACCGGAGCCGCCGTAGTCCGGCGACATTGCAATGCCGAGCCATCCCGCATCCGCCAGTGTCCGATGAAAGTCGTGCGGAAACCCGCCTTCGCGGTCACGTTCGAGCCAGTAGTCGTCATCGTAGCGTTCGCACAGCTTTTCAATGGCGGACTGGATGGACAACTGGTCTTCAGTCAGTTCGAAATTCATGATTGGGTCCGGGAACTAGAGCGGAAACACGCCGATCACCACAGCGGCCGCGACCATCAGCAGCGTCGCTGCGAAGAGAAAAGGGATCGTGAACTTCTGATGCTCGGCAAGCTCGACACCCGTCAGACCGACAATCAGGAACGTTGCCGGCGTGAGCGGACTAATCGGGAAACCCGTTGTCATCTGACCCAACAACGCAGCCTGGGCCATCTGGATGGGCGCCACGCCGAGCAGCTTCGCGCTCTCCGCCATGACGGGCAAGATGCCGAAGTAAAACGAATCGGGATCGAACAGCAGCGACAGCGGCATGGAAAGCAAGCCGAGCACGAACGGCATATGTCGCGCATGTTCGGCCGGGACGTGCTGCACGACCACATGGGCCATTGCGGTGAGCATGCCGCTGCCCGACATGATGCCGGTGAACGCGCCCGCCGCGAGCAAGACGCTCGCCATCATCAGCGCGGCTTTCGCGTGGGCGTCGATACGTGCACGCTGTGCATTGACCTCGGGGTAATTCACGATCAGCGCGACGACAGTGCCGAGCATGAACATCACGACAGGATCCACGATACCGCTGACCAGTGTCGCAAGCACCACGACTGTCAGCACCACGTTGATCCAGAAACGGTCCGGCCGGCGCAACGCGGCTTCTTCCGCCGACAGCTCGCGCGGCTGCAACACGGTTTGCGGCGCGCCTTTGCCCAACCCAAGGCGCTTTTCCTCCCGCTTGCCAAGCCAGTATGCCGAGCCGAATACGAACACGAGGCCAATAGCCTGCAGCGGAATCATCGGATAGAAGATCACTGTGGTCGGAATGTGCAGCGCGGCGGACGCACGCAGCATGGGGCCGACCCACGGCAGGAAGTTCACGCCCGCCGCGAGCGATGCCACACACGCAAGAATGCGTTTGTCGAGCCCGAGGCGCGTGTAAAGCGGCAGCATGGCAGGGATCGTCACGAGGAAGGTGACTGCGCCGGAGCCATCCAGATGGATCAGCAACGCGAGCAACGCCGATCCCATCACAATGCGCGTAGGTTTTGCGCCGACCATCCGCAAGATGCCATTAATGATCGGATCCAGCATTCCCGCATCCGTTAGGATGCCGAAGAAAAGGATCGCAAACACGAACATCCCCGCGACAGGGCCGATAGCCTGCACCCCGTGAACGATAAATTTCGCCGTGGACAACCCGAATCCCGCTACCAGCGCCGCGACCGTTGGCACCACGATCAACGCCACCAGCGGCGACAGCCGCCTGGTGATGATCAGGCCGAACAACGCAACAATGGCAATCGTGCCTGTCAGCGCGAGCATTACGCGCCTCCTTTGCGGGTTGCGTCGAAGACTTGCGCTTCGTGCTCGTTGAGCCGTGGTGGCGGCGTGCGGTAAGTAGCCGGTGTGCGACTGAGCTTGATGGGCGACGCAATGCCCTTGTACCCTTCCATCTGGACCACCATTTCCCGGTGTGCCGTGTGCGGCAGGTCGAGCGCGGCATCGATGGACAACACCGGCGCGCATGGCACGCCACGGCGAATCAGCATATCCGCGAGTTTCGCGCCGTCCCATTGTTCGAACACGCTCTCGAGCGCCCGGCGCAAGTCCTTGCGATTCGCCGTGCGCGCCTTGTTGCTTTCAAAGCGAGGATCGGCGGCGAGTTGCGGCGTGAGGATCACTTCGCAAAGCGCCGTGAATTGCGCGTTGTTTCCAACAGCCAGGAAGATATCGACGCTGCCCGTATGGAACATGTCGTACGGCGTGATGTTCGGATGCGCATTGCCGGTGCGTTGCGGCGGTTTGCCCGAATAGAAATAGTTCGGCGTGTGCGGGTGCAGGATCGACAACGCACAGTCGAACAGCGTGGATTCCACGAACTGCCCGAGCTGGCTGCCTTCACGTTCGCGCAACGCCATCAGGATGCCGAGCGCAGCGTTCAGTCCGGTCACCATGTCCACGATCGGAATGCCCACGCGCGTCGGCTCTCCGCCCGCTTCACCATTCACGCTCATGATGCCCGCCATTGCCTGGATGGCGGCGTCGTAGCCGGGCAGACCGCCCAGCGGACCATCGGCGCCAAAGCCGGACACACGGCAGTGAACCAGCTTCGGGAAGCGCGCTCTCAGGAATTGTTCGTAGCCGATACCCCATCGTTCGAGCGTACCGGGCTTGAAGTTTTCGATGAGCACGTCGGCCGTGTCGAGCAGACCAAGCAGCTTTTCGCGCGCCGCTTCCTTCGACAGATCCAGCGACACACCCAGCTTGTTGCGATTGACACCCAGAAAATACGAGGCCGTGTCGCCATCGAAAGGAGGACCCCACGTGCGGGTTTCATCGCCCAGCGGCGGCTCGATCTTGATCACCTCGGCGCCATGGTCGGCGAGAATCTGCGTGCAGTACGGACCGCCCAGTACGCGGGACAAGTCAATGACACGGATGCCGGCAAGCGACCCGTCAAGGTGTTGAGTCAAGGTATGCGTCTCCATCGGCAAGCAAATGCTCGCCATTCATTATTCCCACTCGTGAATTAAACTTTATAAGCGTGAATAATTTCCGTCAATACGGGTCGGGGAAACACCTAGTGTTATGAAAGGGCGCCTAGAAGCCGCAGCGCTTCGAGCGTCATCGTCTCGCGGGTGAGTTCGAGGAAGGCGCTCACCAGCGGGTTGGGATGCTGCAACTGCGGACATACGGTAAAGCCGCGAAACATCACTTCGGGCGAGAACGGCCGGAACACGATGCGCGCGGGGTTGGCATCGAGGGTAGCAAGCGGGTTCACCACGCCCACGCCCAGGCCGCGCGCAACCATCGCGCAAATCGTCGCGCCGTAAGGCGTCTCGATAGTCGGCACCTGGTTCACACCGGCCTGCCGCAACGCGCGATCGAGCGCAGAACGGGTGTCATCCGCATAGGACGGCAAAATCAGGCTTTGGTCTTTCAAATCCCGTGCGTGAATGCGCTCCCGTGCGGCAAGCGGATGGTTGGCGGGCAGCGCGCATACGCCCGGCAGCCGGTACAGCTCCGCGCTTGTGACGCCGAACGCGTCGGGTGTGATGGTGCCGAAGCCAACGTCGCAGTACCCTGATGACGCCCATCGCTGGATGGTCCCTTCGCTGCGCATTTCCAGCGATACCGCAATGCGCGGATACGCCGCCAGGAACCGCTCGATCACAAGCGGAACGAACGATAACGCCACCACGGGCGCTGCAACCAGCCGCAAGCGGCCGCTGCCGAACTGCCGGATTTCACGCGCTGAATGCGCAAGCTTTTCGATGCCGACAAAACTCCGGTCCACTTCGCGATAAAACGCGCTGCCTGCATCGGTGGCCTGGATCCGTCCGCCGTTGCGCGTGAAAAGCGCGAGTCCCGTCGATGCCTCCAGCTCCGCTATCAACCGGCTGATGCTCGGCTGCGATGTGCCGAGCTCCTCGGCAGCGGCTGTCATCGATCCGCGCAACATGACAAGCCTGAATGCCTCGATCTGCCGCTGGTTCATGACCTTTCCTCGGAGTAATCGTTTGAGATTGCCATACCAAAAATGAATAGCAGCCGTTTTTGGCCGTATTTGACCGGATAGCAGCGGCGCTCCTAGACTGAAAGCCACGTAGAGCCCACCCAACGTCTACCCAACGTCATTCCCTAGCGATATCCATGCGAGCCGACTCACTGCTATTTCACGATGACTTTCGCATCGCGCCATATTGGTGGGACGAGGCGCCGCCGGAGACATCGCGCGTGGCGTTGCCCGCGAATGTGGACGTGGTGATCGTAGGCAGCGGGTATTGCGGGTTATCGGCGGCGGCGGAAGCGGCGCAACATGGCGCGACAGTCGCCGTTCTGGACACCGCCGAGATTGGCTCGGGCGGCAGCACGCGCAGCGGCGGCATGGTGTCGAGCGGACAGAAGCTTGCGCTGACAAACGCGATTCGCGGGGTTTCGGCGGAACGGCTCAGCCGCCTGATGGCTGAATCCAACGCAAGTTTCGAGTACCTGAAACAGCTCATAAGCCAAGAATCGCTCGATGCCGGCCTGCAGATCACCGGCCGGTTTTTCGGCGCGTTCACGCCTGGGCATTTCGAGCGGCTGCGCAAGCAGGGCGAACTCTTGCGCGAGAAAACCGGCGTGACCGTGCACGTGGTGACCCGCGCGGAACAGCGCGCGGTCGTGGGATCGGATTATTACTATGGCGGCATTCTCGTCGATGAATACGGCGGCCTGCATACCGCCAAATATCATCGCGCGTTGCGTGATCTTGCGCGCCGGCGTGGCGCGACGCTGCATTCGCACGCGGCGGTCGAGCGCATCGAAAGGACGGGTACGCGGTTCACGGTGCATACGGCACGCGGCAAGATCAACGCGGGTCGCGTGCTGGTTGCGACCAACGGCTACACCGGCCGGCTCACGCCCTTTTTTGCGCGGCGTGTTCTGCCCGTCGCAAGTTATCAGATCGCAACGGAACCGCTGCCTCCCGGGCTCATGGACGTGCTGAACCCCGGGCGCCGCATGATCAGCGACTCAAAGCGCAACCTGTTTTACACGCGGCCATCGCCCGATGGAACCCGCATGTTGTTCGGCTCGCGGCCATCGTTCAGGGAAGTCGGCGAACGTGACGCCGCGCGGATCTTGCGCGCGAAGATGGTCGAGCTCTGGCCCGCATTACGCGATGTCCGCATCACGCACGCATGGAAAGGTTATGTCGCAATGACAGGCGACAAGCTCGCGCACATTGGCGAACGTGACGGTGTGTTCTATGCGCTCGGTTGCAATGGCAATGGCGTCGCGCTCATGTCTTACCTCGGGCAGCGCATCGCGAAGTCCCTGCTCGGGCTCGAATCCGCACATGGCGCCTTCGGTGAAGGGCCGTTCCCGCTGAGTCCTGGCGGCATTGCGAGTACGTTGAGCGTGCCCGTGGGCGCGGCGCTTTATCAGCTCGACGATTGCTGGAACGGCCGGGTGCGTGGCGCGCTGTCCTGACACGGGTTTTTTTGAGGCTTTATCCTTTAATCCACTGCGGTTCTTCCTGGAGCGACCAACATGCGGTTTCGACACCTGTTCAGCCTTCTTTCGATTGTCGTGCCTCTTTCGTTGATGACCGCGACAAGCGCTCATGCCGATGACCTTGGCACGCTCGCACCAGGCAAGCTCATGGCCGGCGTGGATGCGAACAACAAGCCGTATTCCTACATCGATAACGGCAAGATGACGGGCTTCGATGTCGAACTATTGCGTGCAATCGGCGCGAAGCTCGGCTTGAGCGTCGACTTTCGCGCGCAGGATTTCAGCGGCCTGTTGCCGAGCGTAACGAACCAGCAAATCGATCTTGCGGCCGGGTCCATTTCGATCACGACTGACCGGCTGAAGATGGTCGATTTCTCCGAGGGTTACCTCACCGGCTTGCTGAGCGTCGCGACCTTGCCGGAGACCACGGCGATCACGAGCGACAAGGCCTCTGTCAAAGGAAAGCGCATTGGCGTGATTCAAGGCACCATCGAAGACACGTACTCGGACAGCTATTTGCCGGGCGCGCAGATCGTGCGTTTTCCGAACCTGAACGCGGGTTTTCTCTCCATGCGTTCAAAATATATCGACGGTTTCTTCATCGACAAATCGCTCGTGGACGGCTTGCAGGAAAAATACCCGCAAATGAAGATCGCAGACCGGCTCGATATCTCGGCGATCAACTTGCCGGCTGGTTTCCCGATGCGCAAGGGCAACGCGAAACTCGAAGCCGCAGTCAACAAGACACTCAACGATCTGGTCGCGGACGGCACGTGGATGAAGCTCTACACGCAGTTCCATCCGGGTTATCCGAAGCCTGCAAGCCTGCCGCCATACGCAATGAAAACCGGTAGCTGAACGCCCAAGCCTGCCCTTTTCCGGAGAGCGCCATGAATGCATTCCTGCAGAACTTCCTCGACTGGCAGTTGCTTACGGGATCGCTGCCGGCGCTGCTCGAAACCGGGCTTGTCAATACGCTGGTGCTCTCGCTGTTTTCAACGCTGCTCGGGATTGTCGCGGGCATGGTGCTGGCGCTGATGGCCGTGTCGCATATGCGATGGCTCGAAATGCCGGCGCGCGTTTTCGTGGATGTGTTTCGCGGCTTGCCCGCGGCGCTCGTGATATTGCTGGTCGGCCAGGGACTTGCGCCGGTCGGCCTCGCGATCTTCGGGCCGAATCCGTATCCGCTTGCAATCGTGGCGCTCGGGCTGATTTCATCGGCGTATATAGCCGAGATTTTTCGTTCTGGCATCCAGAGCGTGGGCAAAGGTCAGCTCTCCGCGTGCCAGGCGCTCGGCATGAACTACTGGACCGCCATGCGCCATGTGATCGTGCCGCAGGGCATCCGGCGCATCCTGCCCGCGCTTGCCAATCAGTTCATCTCCATTGTGAAGGACTCGAGCCTGGTCTATTTTCTCGGCCTGCTGACTTCGCAGCGTGATCTCTTCACTATCGGGCAGAACACGTCCGTGAACACCGCGAACCTGTCGCCGCTGGTTGCGGCGGGTCTGGTCTATTTGCTGATCACCATACCGCTCACGCACGCAATCAATCATATCGACCGGTGGACAAACCGGCATTCGAATCCGCGCTCCGGGGACGCCACCGCGACCACCCGCAAGCAGCTCAAGCGTCAGGCGGCAGCCGCACGCACCAGCATGACCGGGCAACATAACTAACTCATGCGTGACTACGCAGCTTTAAAAACGAAGCGGAGAAAGAACGTCATATGGGACCACAAGTCGAGACCGTCGCCGACGACACCACCCTGCCCGCCGAAGTGGACGTCGTCGTAGTCGGCGGCGGGATCATCGGCGTGAGCACGGCGCTTTATCTCAGCGAGAAAGGCCTGCGCGTGGCGGTATGCGAGAAGGGGCATATTGCCGGCGAACAGTCGAGCCGCAACTGGGGCTGGGTGCGCGTCACGCATCGCGACATGCGCGAGTTCGAACTGAGCATCGAGAGCCTGAAGCTGTGGCGCAAGCTCGATGAAACGCTTGGGATCGATACCGGTTTCAAGCAATGCGGCATCCTGTACATGGCCAACGATGACGCCAAGATGGAAGCGCATCGTGTGTGGCTCGAGAAAGCGCAGGCACTGGCCGGCAAGGACGCATTCGATACACGTGAGATCGACGCCAAGGCCGTGGCGAACCTGTTGCCGGGTGCATCGCGTGCGTTCAAGGGTGGGTTGTACACAGCGGGCGATGGCCGCGCCGAACCGCAAAGAGCCGCGCCCGCCATTGCAAACGCGTTGCGCAAACGCGGCGTGAAAATCCTGACGCCGTGCGCCGTGCGCGGCATTGAAACCAGCGCGGGCCGCGTGAGCGCCGTCGTCACCGAACTTGGTACGATCCGCTGCAAAAGCGTGGTCGTCGCGGGCGGCGCGTGGTCGCGATTGTTCTGCGGGAATCTGGGTATCGATGTGCCGCAGTTGATGGTCAAGGCGTCCGTGCTGCGTACCGCGCCCATTGAGGGCGGTCCCGCCGTGAGCGCGAGCAACAAGGAGTTCGCATTCCGCAAGCGCGCGGACGGCGGTTATACGATCGCTTTCGGCTTTCGCACTTATACGGATATCACGCCCGACAGCTTCCGGCTTTTCCCCAAATACATCCCGGCGCTCAAGAGCCAGTTGGGCGCGCTGCGCATTGGCGTAGGCGAACGTTTCTTCGAAGAAATGCGCCGTCCGCGTAAATGGGCGCTCGACAAACGCACCGCGTTCGAAGACGTCCGCACGCTCGATCCGGAGCCGATTTCGCAATACACCGATGCCGGTTTGCGCGAGTTCGTGAAGGTCTTTCCGCACATGAGCGGCGCGCGTATCGCGCAGCGCTGGGCGGGACTGATGGACATCACGCCCGACGCGATTCCCGTTATTTCAGGCGTGCAAACGGTGCCGGGACTCTTTATTGGCACAGGGTTTTCGGGGCACGGTTTCGGCATTGGACCGGCGGCAGGCAAACTGATGGCTGATCTGGTCACGAACGACACACCGCTTGTCGATCCACATATGTTCCGGCTGAACCGCTTCAGCGACGGCACGAAGATCGTGATCGATGCAGGCTTCTAAGGATCCACGGCAATGAGCAAAGTAGCGATGATCTCCGGCGCGAATCGCGGTATCGGACTGGCGGTTGCAACGGAATTGCATAAACGCGGGTATCGGTTATCGCTGGGAATGCGCGATCCGTCGTCGGTGCAATTTCCATTCGATGCCTTCACGTTCCCGTATGAAGCCCGCGATCCGCAAAGCGCACGCCGTTGGGTCGACGCCAGTATCGAACACTTCGGACAACTGGACGTGCTGATCAGCAACGCCGGGATCTGTACGCATATCACGCTGGAAGACGGCACCGACGACATGCTCGAAGAGACGCTGGATATCAACGTCAAGGCACCGTTCCGATTGATCCAGGCTGCGTTGCCCCATCTGCGCAAACCCGGCGATGCACGCGTGGTGCAGATTGCATCGCTGTCGGGAAAGCGCGTGAAGAACCTGAACGCGGGTTACCAGATGTCAAAGCATGCGGTGATTGCGTTGAACCACGCCATACGGCGCGCCGGATGGGACGATGGCATTCGTGCAACCGCCATTTGCCCGGGCTTCGTGAACACGGACATGGCGGCCGGCATCGCGGATCTCGAACCGCAAGCAATGACACAGCCCGAGGATCTGGCGGTGCTCATCGCCAATACGATCGCGATGCCGAATACCGCGAGCGTCGCCGAGATCCTTGTGAATTGCCGTCACGAGGACCTGTTCTAGGCCGGCCTGTGCGTGACGTTCCACTGCTTGAGCGCGCGCGATTCGCGATCGAAGCCGAGCACGCTGACGGACGCGGTATCGAGCAACAGATGTGCGCCGAGCGCGGCCGAATCCGCCATCCAGCAGGCGCCGAGCACGCGTAGAAAGTGTGCGTGGGAAAAGAGCGCAATACGGCCGTGCGTACCAAGCAAACGCGCGATCAGGGATTCGGCCCGCGCCTGGATATCCTGAACGCTCTCGCCTTCCGGTATCGGCGATGTCCACACGGACCAGTCCGGCTCTTCAGCCCGTATATCCGCCGTCTTGCGGCCTTCGTAGATGCCGTAGTTCCATTCGCTCAAACGCGGCTCTTCTTCGGCGTGCGCGATCAAGCCGGCTTCCTCACACGTGTCGCGTGCGCGGCTCATCGGGCTGTGCAGCACGAGATCGAAGCTTTGCGCGGCGAGCACCGGCCGGAGTGCCCGCGCCTGTTCGCGGCCATGGTCAGTCAGCGGAATATCCGTGCGGCCGGTGTGCTGGCCCGACTTGCTCCATTCTGTTTCGCCATGACGGATCAGCCAGATCTCGGGTTGGTTCGTAACGGGTGTGTTCATTGTCGGCCATTAGAAAGAAAGGAATCGGCATGCTCGAGCTACGACGATTCTACGGCTCGACACGGAAACTTTCACGGGTCCCTTTCACGGGTCCCCTAAGCCGCAAAGCGGTCTGCCCTGAACGGCGTGGTATCGATGAACGGTTCTTCACCCGTCATCATGGATGCAATCAGCCTGCCCGTCACCGCGCCGAGCGTGAGCCCATGATGCGCGTGGCCGAATGCGAACCACATGTTCTTGTGACGCGGCGCAGGTCCGATGATCGGCATCATGTCAGGCGTGCACGGACGGCGGCCCATCCAGGGTTCATCGTCTACACGCTCCCCGAGCGGGAACAGAGTCCGCGCCACAGGCTCGGCGCGCAGCAGTTGCACGGGTGTCTTCGGCGCATCGCGTTCGGCCAGCTCCACGCCTGTCGTCAGGCGGATGCCGCGCGCCATTGGCGCAAGCAGGAAACCGTTGTCGACATCGAGTACCGGATGGTTCAGCACCGTGCCCGGCTGCGGCGTGTAGTGCATGTGATAGCCGCGCTTGACCGCGAGCGGCAACCGATATCCCAGCGCCGCGGTCACGTCCTTCGCCCATGGCCCCAGCGCGATCACTGCAGTCGATGCGTTGACCTGCCCTTCCTGCGTCATCACGCGCCAGCCGTTGCCATCTTCGGCAAGGGTGGTCGCGTCGCCGTTGAAGAAACGTCCGCCCAGCCGCTCGAAATACGCGGCATAACCCGCGACCAGCGCGCCCGGATCATTGACCGATACCGCGTCCGTGTAATGCAATCCGCCCACCAGCGATGGGTCCAGATGCGGCTCGGTCTTCTGCAACGTGGCAGGATCGAGCAGCGTGTAATGCACACCGAATTCACGATGCCAGCGTTCTGCATCGCGCGCTTCATCGTCCTGTGCGGCGTTGGTGTGGAAGACCTTGATCCAGCCCGTTGGCTTGAGCAAAGCCGTGACGCCCGCCTCGCGCGCGAGGACTTCATGCTCGGTCACGCAATGTTCGATCAGCGTTGCGTATTGACGCGCGATGGCCGCGTGCTTCGCGGGTTCCGAGTTGCGCCAGTACGCCCAGAGGAACGGCGCAAGCGCGGGAAGCGCGTCGCGGTGGTAATGGACATCGATGGAGTCATTCTTTGCGTAATGCATCCACGTGCTGATGTCGCGAGGAAGCGCGTACGGATACACCCCTTCGCGCTGCAGCAGCCCCGCATTCCCAAACGATGTCTCGAGGCCCGGACGCTTTCGATCCACGAGCGCGACCGAGCGGCCGAGCTTTTGCAAATGCACTGCAATCGATACCCCTACGATGCCCGCGCCCAGCACAATAGTGTCGAACTTCATGCGCCTGATATCTCCCTGTGTTGGCTCGTGTTCTTGCTTGTCAGGGATAGATCATACGCGTGCGTTCGTTCACGGACCGCCCGGCAGGCCGCTACTTCAGGAGGTATGCCAATATCGGCAAGTTTGATGCGGTCCCCGGCCTGATGCGTTGTGACCGGGCATCGGCGAACGGGACGAATGGTCTTGCGGTTGTCGCGACCATAGTGGGCGCGATCACATTGGCGCGCGGGTCCGATGACCGGGGGCGACACGCCGATCATCGGACCCGCGCTTTACTTCGTGGCCCACTCCTTAGCCGTCTCGACGGCGAAATCACGATACGACCGCGGCGGCCGCCCGAGCAACTCGGTCATCCGTGCAACGGCGCGCTCATTCGCCGCCATGCCGTCGCGCTGGAAACGGCCGAGCATCAGGCGGATGTCGCGTGCCATCCAGCTTGGCGCACGGCTCGCCATTTGCGCTTCGAATGCATCGAGATCATCGCCGCCGTAGTTCACGGGCTTGCCCAGAACCTCGGTCCAGATCGCGGCCAACGCGCTGCCGGTCATGGCTTGCGGACCGACCACGTCGATCACTTCACGCGGCAACGGCGTCGCCGAACGTTCACGCTGCAACAAACTGATGGCGGCTATTTCCGCGATGTCGCGGGTATCGGCCATCGAAACGCCGACGCTTCCTACGGGCATCGGATAAACCGATTTGCCGGCGATCACTTCTTTCATCGATGCATCGTTCTGGATGAAATAGCTCGGGCGCAGGATCGTAGCCGGCAGATCGAATTCCTCGATCATCCGTTCGACCGTGTATTTGCCCGTGAAGTGGGGAACGTCGGTGAAGCGGTCTGAATTGAACACCGAGAAATAGACGATGCGTTGAATGCCGGCATCGCGCGCGAGGCTCAGCGTGAGGATCGCCTGCGTGACTTCGTCGGCGACGACCGCGTTGAGCAGGAACAGCGTGTCGACACCTTCGAGCGCCGCACGCATCGACGCGATATCCGTCATGTCGCCTTTGCGCACGTCGACGCTTGCCGGCAGATTGGCTTTTTCGGGCGAACGTGCGATGGCCCGCACGCTTGCGCCCTCCTCGACCAGCCGATGAACAACTTGCGAACCGACAGCGCCCGTGGCGCCAGTAACCAGGATAGTCATGATGAATCCCTCAAAAGGTGATGGTGTGAATTCATTCTGGGCGTTCCTTTGACGGGACGAAAGCCCTATTATTGAGACAACTTGTCTCATCGATGGAACGGCCATGGACCTGCATGCGTTATCGGATTTCAATGCCGTCGTCACGCACGGCGGTTTTGGACGCGCGAGCCGTGCGACCGGGCGGCCCAAGGCAAGTCTCTCGCGACACGTGATGCAACTTGAAGAAGCAATGGGGGTGCGCCTGCTGCAACGCGGCTCGGGCGCGTTGATGCTGACGGAGGAAGGACAGGCGCTGCACGCCAGCACCGGGCGCTTGCTGGCCGAAATCGAGGAAGCGGCGGACGTGGTCGGCATGACCTCGCGGCGGCCGAGCGGCCGGTTGCGGATCAGCGCGCCGACTTTTCTGGCCTATGAAACCATGGGGCGGCTGACGGCGGCGTATATCGATGAATATCCGGATGTGCGCATCGAGGTGATCGCGGAGGACCGGTTCGTAGATCTGATCGCGGAGGATTACGACGTGGTGATCCGCGCCAATCCGGCGCCCGATACGGCACTGGCCGGCCGGTGTTTTCTGCGCGGGCCGCAGGTCGTGGTGGCATCGCCGGAGATTGCCGATGCCTTGAAAGACGATAGCGCCGTCCCGGCCGTGGGCCTTCTTTCATCGCCGGATAATGACGTCTGGCATATCGAGTCAGCGCAAGGCGCACGCACACTGCATCCGAGAACGGTCGCGCGGTTTTCATCGATATCCATGGTTCGCGACGCTGCGCTTGCGAGCGCCGGTGCGGCGGTAATGACCGAATATCTGGCTCGCGCCGCGCTGCAAAGCGGACGCTTGGTCAACCTGGGCGCCTTGCGCGACCGGAGCGTGGAAGTATGGGCGCTTTATGCAACGCGCCGCCAGCTTAGCCCGAAGATCAGTGCATTCGTGAAACTGCTGACCGAGATCTACGCTGACGTCGGTGAAATCACTCCGCCCGCGACGCTTCCCTGAGCACGTCGGATTTCAGGCCACCACAACAAGTTGCCAGAAGAAAAACACCGCAAGCGAAATGGCGATGGTCAGCAAAGGCTTGCGCGTCAAGGCACACACGCCTAACGCCACGATGGCCGCGACCAGTTGCGAATTACGCCACGTCAGTTCGGCGCCGCCGCCATGAGGCGCAATCGTCATCGGCACGATAATCGCCGTGAGTACCGTCACCGGCACAAAGCTGAGCGCAGTCCGTACCAAGGGTGGAAAACTCAGCCGTTCGCCGAACACGAACACCGCCGAGCGGATGGCATACGTGATGACCGCCATTCCCATGATGAGCAGGAAATCGTTCATTTGGCCCGCTCCAGTTCGGCGGTGTTGCGTCTTTCATCGCGCATCGATAACACCATGCCCACCGCCACGCCCGCCACGACCGCCGCCAGCAAGCCGAGCTTGTAGGGCCAGCCGTTCCATGCAAACGCCAGCACGCCGGCTGTCACTGCCGCCGCCACGAATCGCAGCGCAACGAGCTGCGGGACGATGATCGCAATAAACGTGGCGACCATCGCGAAGTCGAGTCCTTTCGACTGCAGACCGGGAAATGCCGAGCCGAACAACAAGCCAATGACCGTCCAGATCTGCCAATTGACGTACATGGATACGCCCGAACCGAGGAAATAGTACGGTCCGGTTTGTCCCGCTGGCCGCTTCTGGTAATGCGCGTACGAGACAGCAAACACCTCGTCGGTCATGAACGCACCGAGCGTCCAGCGCCAGCGCGCGGGCAGATGCGCCACATAAGGCGCGAGCGTCGCGGAGTACAGGACGTGCCGCAAATTCACGATAAACGTCGTCGCCCAGATCACCGCGAAACTCGCGTGTCCGGCGATCAAACCCAGCGCGATGAATTGCGCCGACCCCGCGAACACGGTCAGCGACATGAGTTGCACGGTCCACGCGTGCAGCGGCCCCGTGGCCGCGAGCGTGCCGTAGATGACACCGAACGGCGCGGCGCCGACCATCATCGGAATGGTGTCGCGCGCGCCCGCGCCGAACTCGGCGAGATTGCCTGCCTGTTGCGTTGTTTTCAAGGTTTCCTCCATGAATCAGGAGGATAGGACGGGTTGCGCGATGGGCGCTTGTACGTTCTTGCGGTCCGCGCAAGTTTGCGTGGCTTTTAGCGCCAGCGTCCCGGCGGCACACCGAACGTCTTTTTGAAGTGACGCGTGAAATGGCTTTGATCAGTGAAGCCGCTGGCTGCCGCGACTTCCGTCACCGACGCCCCCGCCCGCAACGCCTCCAGCGCGCGATTCAGGCGCATCTGGTTGCGCCACGCGTGTGGCGCGAGGCCCGTTTCGCGGGTAAAAAGCCGCGCCGCGTGAAAGGTCGAAAGCCCGACGGTCTGCGCCAGTTCAGTCAGCGATAACGGTACGGTCACGTCATCCGCGAGACGCGATTTCATCGATTCGACGCGCGCCGTATCGAGCCGCATGCGCTCGACCGGCGGGCGCTGTCCCGCGTGCCGCACGAGCAGCGTGGAGACGGCATCGAAAAGCGCGTGCTCGGCCGCGAGCGGATCGCCGCCCGCCTCCAGTGCCTGATGCGCGTGCTGCACGCGCCGGGCGACATCGGCGTCGCGGACGATTTCGACTGGAAACCACGGCATCGGCTGGGCGCGGCCGGCGACTTCATCGGCCACGGATTGCACGAAATCCACCGGCAGGTAAAACACCCGATACCGCCAGCCGACGTCGACCGCCCGCGCGCCGGTATGCAACTCACCGGGATTGATGATCGGCACCGACCCGGCTTCC
The DNA here is from genome assembly GCF_001557535.2 of Burkholderia sp. PAMC 26561. Lineage (NCBI taxonomy): Bacteria > Pseudomonadati > Pseudomonadota > Betaproteobacteria > Burkholderiales > Burkholderiaceae > Burkholderia > Burkholderia sp. PAMC 26561. Next base: position 920,625 of record NZ_CP014315.1, on the reverse strand, counting down.
GCCACGTATTTCGATCCCCGATAGTCGTAGCACTCCGCGCCGTCCTCGATCACGGGGATCGTGTAGGCGTCGTGCCAGTGCGGCGTAAACTCGTGGTCGTAATACTCGGCCGTCAGCATGTCCGCGCCCGGCAGGAGCGGCGAGCGCCAATAGCGCGCGGTATTGCCGAAACGGGTGGCGGTCATGGCTTGCGGTGCCGTGGAGGAAACCGCAAGTTTATCCTGCCCGATGCGCGTGCGTTTTCAGCAGCTCGTGAAAACGTCTTCCGGCGTCAGGAAACCGCTGCCGCGGAGGGCTTGCGAAAACTCGTCAGCTTGCGGCGCAGCTCCTGGTCGGCGCGGGCAAGCACCAACGCCAGCACGATGGAAACCGCCGCCACGATCAGCGTCTGCGCAACGGGATTCAGAAACCGGACATCGAAGGATTCGAACAGGAGCCGGTAGATCGGAAAATGGATCACATAAAGCGGATACGAAAGCTCGCCCAACACTTTGCAAATCCGCTTGCCCATACCATCGATAGACACCGAACACAGCAACGCCACGGACAGTGGCACCAGCGTCAGCGAATTGATGAACGCAATCCTGGGATCTCCAATGGTAAATGCCAGCAACGCCGCCCCGGTGACCACGGCCGTAAATAGCCGATGCGGATGTTTATGCTGAAGCCCGATGGAGAAAATGAACACGCCCGCGAAAAACTCCGCGATCACACGCGGAAAACCCACCATGAAACTCCTGGCGCCCCAGCCTGGATTGATCTTGTGGAAAATCAGCGTGCAAACAATGAACGCGACAAACGCGAGCACTGAAATTATCGCGTTCGGCAGTTTTCGGACCTTCGCCAGATACGCAAAAAACACGACGTTGACGAACAATTCGAAAAAAAGCGACCAGGACGGATCGTTGAGCGGAAACGCCGCGCCGTAGACCACGTCCTGACCGAACGGCCAGGCGATGTTATTGAAATAAGGCAACCAGAACACGCCAAGCGCAGTGGCGCTCAGCAACTGCGAACTGGATATCTGCGGCAATCCGGTTTTTGCAATCGACAGCAAAACTGCGCAGACGCCCAATGCCAAGCCGAATAAATAAAGCGGCCCGAGCCGTGCGAGACGCACGAACGCGAATTCGCGGAAAGACATGCCGTTGAGGATCTTCTTGCTGTAGCTATGCGCGATCACAAAGCCCGACAGCACGAAGAACAGGTCCACGGCAACCCACGCGCCGCCGAACCAGTCCCAGCCCGTGTGCTGGCTGTAGTGATGAAGCATGACGGCGATCGCGGCAATACCGCGCAAGCCGTCGAGCAGGTCGAACCGTGTGGACTTCATGGCGTTCATCGCGTTCATGATTTCCGGAGCGTGATTTTCGAGCGCCCAGTGTAGGGTGGAAAAAATGCAATTCCGGTCGGGAAAAATATCGGTTTTCTGCTGCGCTTCAGGAAATAAATGGAAAATAAATCGAGCAATAAGCTCGGGCGGGCGGACTTACCCCTACGTTGGCGGGTCGCATTGAGCAACATCGAGCGGCGCTGAGCTGCCTCGCGCCAAAAACGTACGCCGTCTCAATGCGCGGCAATTTTGAATCGTTTAGAAAACAAAAGACTTTCAAATAGACTTTTCAATGCCGGGCTTCTCGCACGCGCGGCACACCCATCCACGTTTCAGGGCAAACATGAAAACTTCGAAGTTGTTGATGACACTTGGCGTGGTCGCACTCAGCGCAATTGCGCGTGTGGCGCCCGCGCACGCGGACGCACTGGATGACATCGAAAAGCGCGGCGTGTTGCGCGTTGCCGTTCCGCAGGATTTCGCACCGTTTGGGTCGGTGGGTCCGAGCATGCAACTCGAAGGACTCGATATCGATATCTCTGCCCTGCTGGCCAGGAAACTCGGTGCAAAGCTCGAACTCGTTCCGGTCACGAGCGCCAACCGCATTCCCTATTTGCAGACGAAGAAAGTGGACCTGATCGTCTCGACACTTGGCCGCGATGCCGAGCGCGACAAGGTCATCGATTTCTCGCAGTCGTACTCGCCCTACAACAACAGCGTGTATGGTCCGGCGAACATGAAGATCGATGGTCCGGCGGACATGGCCGGCAAGACGGTTGGCGTGGCGCGCGGAACGTTCGAGGATCTGATGCTGACCAAGAGTGTGCCGCCATCGACCAACATCAAGCGCTTCGAAGACAACAGCGGGATGATCTCCGCATACCTTGCGGGTCAGGTTCCGCTGGTGGGCACGGGAGATTTCGTGGCGACCAAGATTGCCACGACGTTACCGGCATCGGCAACGAACAAGCCTGCGCTCAAGTACGTGATTCATGAGTCGGCATGTCATGTGGGACTGAACAAGGGCGAGCCGAAGTTGCAGACGAAGGTCGATGCAATCCTCACCGATGCCAAGAAAAGCGGCGAGTTGAACGGCATCGTGGAGAAGTGGTTACACGTGCCTTTGCCCGTGAAGATGGCACAGAGCACGGATTGAGGGTCGCCGGCGATCTGAACAGGCGCGTGGCAGGAGCCGTCGCAGGTTATTAGCCCAACTGGACACGCTGGCGAAACGCCAGTGGCGGCACGTCGTGCCGTGTGCGGAAAAACCGGGTGAAAGCGCTCTGCGACGAAAAGCCGAGTTGCTCGCTGATCTGCCCGAGACTCAAGGCGGTCTCGCTGAGCAGTCGGCACGCTTCTTTGGACCTGACACGCGATTCGAGTTCGGTGAAATGCAATCCTTCGGATTGCAACCGGCGGTGCAATGTCCAGCGCGAGGTGTTCAGACGCTGGCATGTTTGCTCAAGCAATGACGACGATGTATGTCCTTCGTCGTCCGGGTCCTTGATGATTTCGCTGATCAGATGCTCGACGCTGTATGAGAATCGATGCCCTCTTTGAACGCGCAACAGTTCATGCTGAGCCTGCTCTCGCAGAAAGGGCGCCAGCGTGACGTTGTAATGGATGAGCGGCACGTCAAGCAGAGCGCTTGAGAACTGCAGCCGGTTTGCATCGGCGTGATACCTCACGGCTGCGCCGAAGAACTCGCCGGTATCGTTCGTTCCCGGGAGCGCGGGTCCCATGAGCGAAACGTGAAACACCGTTTGCTCCGACACGTCGTAAGCCCGAATCAGGCTGGCGAGTACCTGGAAGTTGGAGAGCGCCTGGAAACCGCTGCCCGGCGCGAACTCCGCGATGTATTCGAACTGCATGTGGTCCGGTGTTTCCCTGTGCCCAAGAAAATCAAACTCGCCGATGAGCGGACGGAACGTCTGATACGACTCCAGCGCTTCGCGCAATGTCCGGGCGTTGAGGCACAGGTTGCCCAGCACGGGAAAATCCGGAAACAACATATGCGGCCTGTCCGGCATCACGCGAGAAGCAGCGCCAACATAAGCCATCAGTTCGACGACCCGCCTGTGCCGCGCGGGATCGATGCGGCCGGTTCTGTCGACCAGTTCCTGCGCGCTGATCCCGGTGCGGGTGGTGAACGATTGCGGCGACACGCCGGCACGCCCGGCGGCGTCCATTGCAAACACGGCGATGCGATTGGAAACGGTGCGAGTGTGGTCGCTGAAGTGTGATGACGTTTTGGATGACATAGGCTCGATGCTGGCTTTCACTTCGTAATAGTGCGCAGAGATCGCTGCTGACGCCATCAGGAATTCCCATAGCTTGCTGCAATGCCCGCAAAGCAGCCAGGAATGTGGGTCCACATGCAAGTGGCGCGCTGGCAGCCGCCCGGAATCGGAAAAGTTACGCCCGCTTACACGCTGCGCTCCTCAAAGATAAACGATGCACCCAGCGGTAAAACGTCGATTGAAATGGGTCGGTAAAGTGTCGAACGCCTTCTTGTAAGGTCGTTCGACAGAAGCCAAAAAAACCCGATTTCAGGAGACACGAATGAGCTTTTACCCACGGTCTGTTTTTCACAGGTCAGCGTTGACGGCGTCGAGCATGACGCTCGCGCTTGGCCTGTTCGCCTGCGGCAGCGATGACCCCGCCAACACCCCGGTCGCGCAACCGGATTTCAGCCAGACGACTTTGAAGCTGATTTCCAGGGACGGCCTGACATTCAAGGACATGGACAAGAGCGGCCAGCTCGAACCGTACGAAGACTGGCGGTTGAGTGCCGACGTCCGCGCGCGCGACCTCGTGAGTCGCCTGACGCTCGCCGAGAAGGCGGGCTTGATGATGCACGGCACGGCTCCTGTGTTGAACGACACCACCGGTGCGGGCACGGGCACGGCCTACGACATGGCCACGTTGAAGACTCAGATCAACAGCCGGAACATCAGCACCTACATCACGCGCATGAGCGGCGATGCAAAAACGATGGCCGACCAGTACAACCAGATCCAGGCGCTGGCCGAGCAATCCCGGCTCGGTATTCCCGTGTCGATCAGCTCGGACCCGCGCAATCACTTCCAGTACGTCCTCGGTGCGAGCGCAGGCGACAGCGGGTTTTCGAAGTGGCCCGAAACACTCGGTTTTGGCGCCATCGGCGATGCTGCGCTTACGCGCAAGTTCGGCGACATCGCGCGCCAGGAATATCGCGCAGTGGGCATTACCGAAGCGCTTTCACCGCAGGCCGATCTGGCCACCGAGCCGCGCTGGGCCCGGATCAACGGGACCTTCGGCGAAGACGCCGACCTGACGCGCGCGCAGGTGCAGGCTTATATTGAAGGCTTCCAGGGCGGCAGCAACGGCATTCAAGCGAACAGTGTCATTGCCGTGGTGAAGCATTGGGCCGGCTATGGCGCGCAGAAGTCCGGGTTCGACAGCCACAACTACTACGGCCGCTATGCGACTTATCCAGGCAACAACTACGCTTACCATCTGAAGCCGTTCGAAGGTGCATTCGCCGCCAATGTCGGCTCCGTGATGCCGACTTATTCCGAACCTGACGGACCGGTGACGGTCGACGGAATTGCGCTCGAACAGGTCGGAGCCGCTTACGACAAAGCGCTTCTGACGGACCTGCTGCGGGGCAAGTACAACTTCAAGGGTGTGATCGTATCGGACTGGCTCATTGCCTCCGATTGCGACGCGAACTGCATGAACGGCGCCTCTTCCGGCGCACCGTCTTTCGTTGGACTGGGCATGCCGTGGGGAATGGAAAACGCGACCCGTCTGCAGCGTTTTGTAAAAGCGGTCAACGCGGGCATCGATCAATTCGGCGGGGAAGACGACCCCAGTTTCATCATTCAGGCCGTCAACCAGGGCTTGCTGACTGAAGCGCGTCTCGCCGATTCAGCCTACCGCGTGCTTCTGCAAAAATTCCAGCAAGGGCTGTTCGATCAACCGTACGTCGATGCCACGGCTGCGAGCGGCATAGTGGGCAACGCTGACTTCCAGGCCCAGGCGCTCGATGCACAACGCCGGTCGATGGTGCTGCTGCAAAACAACGACAAGCTGCTGCCGATGGCGGATACCGGCAAGAAAGTCTGGCTGTACGGCATCGACCCTGCCGTTGCGCGGAAATATGGTTATCAGGTCGTGGGCACGCCGCAAGCTGCGGACGTGGCGATCCTGCGTGTGAGCACACCGTACGAGACACTCCATCCGAACTACGTATTCGGCGCAATGCAGCATGAAGGCAGCCTTGCGTTCGTCGACGGCAATCCGGACTACGAGGCGATCAAGCAGGCCGCCAGTGCTCCGAAGTCGATCGTGTCGGTCTACATGGATCGTCCGGCGATCCTCACCAATGTCCAGGGAAAGGCGACTGCCATCCTCGCGAATTTCGGCGCGAGCGACACGGCACTGTTCGATGTGTTGACGGGTAAAGGCAAGCCTCAAGGGAAACTGCCGTTTGAGTTGCCTTCGTCGATGGCCGAGGTGGCCGTGCAACTGGAAGATCTTCCGCACGACACCGCGCACCCGTTGTATCCGTTTGGATTTGGCCTGACGTATTGATCGCTTGTGATGGACGAGGCGCGGCGCGTGCATCAGTGTGCGCCGCGCCTGCGTTCATTTGATATTACGTGCTCAAAGGCGAGATCCGTCCGAGAGCACACTCGCCAGCCTCAGATCGTCTTTTGAAACGGAGCGCCCGAATGCTCGCGCAGCTCGTTGAAGACAATCTTCGGCCAGGCCTTCTGCGCGACATCGATTTCGGAAACATGTGAAGCGAGATACGTCGGCGCATTCGATGCATCCAGCGCGATGCGCGCCGCATAGGCATCGGTGAAACGGCGCAACTCCGCCGCGTCGTCGCATGTTACCCATCGCGACATGCGATACCGCGCCGGCATGATCCGCACATCGACCTTGTATTCCGCGGACAATCGATGCGCCACGACCTCGAACTGCAACTGCCCGACTGCGCCCAGAATGGTCGAGCCGCCCAGCACAGGACGGAACACCTGGATCGCACCTTCGTCGCCGAGTTGCCGCAGCGCTTCACCCAACTGCTTCGCGCGAATCGGGTCGACGACTTCCACCGTCTGGAAAATTTCCGGCGCAAAGAACGGCAATCCGACGAACTGCAACATCTCGCCTTCGGTCAGGGTATCGCCGAGACTCAGCGTGCCATGGTTCGGAATGCCGATGATATCGCCAGGATAGGCCTCGCTCACCGTCTCGCGGCGCTGCGAGAGGAACGTCACCACGTTGCTCGCGCGAAACGTCTTGCCCGAGCGCGTCACTTTCAGCGCCATGCCACGCTCGAAATGCCCGGAACACACGCGGATGAACGCCACGCGGTCACGATGCGCCGGGTCCATATTCGCCTGCACCTTGAACACCACGCCTGTAAAACGCGGCTCCTCGGGCAACACAGGACGCTGCACCGACATCCGCATGGCGGGCGGCGGCGCCAGCTCGACCAGCGCGTCGAGGATTTCCTTCACACCGAAGTTGTTGATCGCCGATCCGAACAGCACCGGTGACTGCTCGCCGGCCAGGAACTTGGCGCGATCGAACGCCGGCGTAGCACCCGTGATCAGATCGATCTCTTCTTTCGCACGCGCCCAGCTCGGACCAAAACGGCGTTCGCCGTCGGCATCGTCGAGGGCGTGCACGGTTTCTACCGCGCCGCCGGCCGTGTCCTGCCCCGCACGAAACACGCGCACCTGATCATGCTCGATGTCATAGACGCCCTGGAATTCCTTGCCCATGCCGATAGGCCAGGTGAACGGCACGGCGGCGACGCCGAGATGCTGCTCGATTTCGTCGAGCAATTCGAGCGGCTGGCGTACTTCACGGTCCATCTTGTTGATGAACGTGAGGATCGGCGTGCGGCGGCTGCGGCAGACTTCGAGCAACTTGAGCGTCTGGGCTTCGACGCCGTTCGCGCCATCGATCACCATCACGGCGGCGTCGACGGCCGTCAGGACGCGATACGTATCTTCGGAGAAGTCTTCGTGGCCGGGGGTATCGAGCAGGTTGATGACGCAATCGCCATATTCGAACTGCATGACGGAACTGGCAACGGAAATGCCGCGTTGCTTTTCGATTTCCATCCAGTCGGACGTTGCGTATCGGTTGCTCTTGCGGCCCTTCACCGTGCCGGCAATCTGGATCGCGCCCGAAAACAGCAAGAGCTTTTCGGTCAGCGTGGTTTTGCCCGCGTCAGGGTGGGAAATGACCGCGAACGTGCGGCGCCGTTTGAGTTCGGAGAGTGCCATCTGTACGGAAAAGAGCTGAAGGTTGCGCGTTCGGTTCAAGCGCGCGTGAAGCGGCGGGCGCGATATCCTGGCGATAACACGGCAAGCAGCGCAATGAAGGAACGGCGGCGCAAAAAGCCGCGTGGTGTGGATGATACACGTCGCGGGACCCGAGCATGGGAAAGGCCTCGGCGGATCGCTTTCCAAAACGACACATCAGCCGATCCTGCTTTACGATTTACCAACCGTGAAAGCCCAACGAAAAACGGCTCGAACACGCAATGATGCGCATTCGAGCCGCCAACTCAAAGCCCCGCGTTACGCCGTCCGATACCTCGATAAAGGTACTTTTCTTGAGACGGCGCGACGGTCAGACCGGGCTTTTACTGCTCCCCAAACTTAGGGCTTTGCTGCCGACGAAGGGATCGCCGAAGCTGCAGTCGTGTTCTTGTGGTGCTTCTTGTGATGATGCTTCTTGGCCTTGTGTGCGCTCGCGGGTTGCGCAGCATCTGCCGTGGTTGCAGCCGGAGCTGCGGGCGCTACAGCAGGAGCCGAAGCTTGTGCGAACACAGCAGCGGAAAACAAGGCGGCGAGCGATGCAGCAACGAGTTGCTTTTTCATGGCGGTAAGACCCTTCGTGGTTGTTTAACAGTGTCGCGGCTTGCGTGTCGCGATTACATGTTTAACGCCTCATCGCCGAGTGTGTTGACACGGAATCAAAGAAATCTTCGATGTGAGCTTGGAAGCTGTCGCGATTTACGCGGCAGCCCGACGCACTTCACTGTGTCCCTTTTTGCCGACCCAGATCCACGTGATTGCGCCAAGCAGCGCGCACGCGAACATGACGCCGCTCATCGCCTGGGGGCCGGATGTCGAGAACAACAACGCAACCACCGAACTCGATGCCGCGCCGCAGAGCATCTGCACCGATGTCAACAGGCCGCCGCCACGCCTGCGAGCTCGGGCATGGGGTCGAGCGCACCGCGCGTCGCGCTGGGCGCGGCCAGTCCGAAGCAGAACGTACATGCCACGAGCAACGGCATGATCGTGAGCAAGGTCGCGAGATGCAGCACGTTCATTGCGATCAGGCTGAGGGTCGCGGCCAGTGTCACGCAGATCGCAACCGCCAGAACGCGCCGTGCCCCGACGCCGCGCGACGCCAGCACGCCATTGATTGTCGCGCCGGCGACAATGCCGAGGCCGGTCATGGCGAACATGGCGGCATAGATCACCGGCCTGACGTGCAGGACATGCAGCAGCACCAGCGGCGAACCTGCCACGTAAGCGAACATCCAGCCGAATCCGAAACCATTGATCAGAATATTGCCGATGACCAAGCGATGCGTCAGCACGCGCCGATACTGCTCACGCAGCCCGGCGATCGCGACATCCGGGCTGCGTCGCGGCGCAGATTCAACGAGGCCGGTCCACGTCACGATCGCCGCCAGGAAACCGCACACCGCCATGACGCCGTAAATCCCGCGCCATTCGATCGCGGCAAGCAATGCGACGCCGACAGATGGCGCGACAATCGGCGCAACGTTCGCGACGACCGTGATGGCCGCAAGACGATGCTGCATGGCGTTGCCTTCGAAGAGATCGCGCACGATGGCAAGCGCTACCGTCATGCCCGCACCCGCCCCAATGCCCTGAACCAATCGCGCGCCCAGCAATATGCTTATGTCGGGCGCGACCGCCGATCCGATTCCGCCCACCGTGAACAAGGCCAGGCCGAGAAGAAGCGTGGGCTTGCGGCCTCGGGCATCGCAGAGAGGACCGTAGACGATCGGCCCCACTGCAAAACCCGCCATGAAAAGGCTCAGCGTGAGCCCCGCCTGACTTGCGCCCGCATGCAGGGAACCGGCTATATCGACGAGCGCGGGAAGCGCCATATCGATGGAAATGGGCGGCAACGCGGCCAGTGCGCCTAAATAGATGGCAAACAGGACCGACTGCGGCTGGAGCCGCCAGCGCGTGGTCATTTCGACGGCGTGAGCACCACGCGGCCTTTCGTCCCCGCCGCCACCGCACGATAAGCAGCCTGTGCGTCTTCGAGTGCAAACGTCTGCGCAATGACAGGCGCCTTGTAGCTGCCGTCCTCGAATCCCGCACGCAGCGCTTCGAGCATCGCGCCCGCCGCGATCAGGTCGCGCTTGAGTGTATCGACGCCTGACAGACGGCTTTCGTTGTGATAAAAATCGGCGAGGTTGAACGTGACTTCGCGCCGGTCCGTCGCCGATATCTCCACCAGCCGCCCACGCAATCCAAGCATGTGCACGGCCGTCTCGAACATGGAACCGCCGACGGTATCGAACACGACGGCCGCGCCGCCGTCAGTGAGCGAGCGGATTTCATCGATGAAACCGGGCGCTTTCGAATCGACCATCGCGTCCACGTACAGACCCGGCGCATTCGCGCCGCGCGCCACGCCAATGACCTTCGCGCCGATCCGTTTCGCGATCTGCGCCGCCGCTCCGCCCACCCCGCCGACGCCGATGATCACGATGCTTTCCCCCGCCTGCAGTTGCGCGGCCTCGACCACGGCGCACCACGCGGTGATGAAGTTCACGCCTATCGCCGATGCCTCTTCATGACTCAAATTAGCCGGCTTGCGATGCAAACTGGCGACCGGTACGACCAGCTCCTCGGCGTGCGTGCCGTCACGTGTAAAGCCGACGTCTCCGCCCGATCCCCACACTTCTTCGCCAAGCCATTCGGCCGGACCGTCGATCACCACGCCCGAATAGTCACGCCCCGGCGTACGCGGCAAGGTGGTCTGGCTCATGCGCCCCTCGACATTCTTTACGTCGCTCGGATTGATCGATGCCGCGAGCACCCTCACGACCGCTTCACCCGCCGAAGCCCGCGGTGACGGCAGATCCTCGATGACCAGGACGCCCGGATCGCCGTGCTGATTGAAACGCAGTGCTTTCATGATGATTCCTCCATTGCAATCCCGGATGGTCACTTCAAACTCCTCCACTTATGGTCGCGCAAACTCCTCCACCTAAAAGCAGGACAAAGATGGTTTTTTAGCTCGCTTTGGTTTTGCGCGCAAGGGTTTCCGCAGCTTCTTTCAAGCGGTAGCTTCGGCCGTCGAATTCGAGTGAATGGCAGTGATGCATGAGGCGGTCCAGAATCGTGCTGCTCATGGTGTTGTCGCCGAGGTAGGCGCCCCAGTCTTGAACGACGCGGTTTGACGTGACCATGACGCTACGGCGCAGTTTGTATCGTTGATGAACAAGGGTTTGCAGCAAAGCTCCAGCGACGTCTGGAATCGACCGGGATAAAAATAGGTCGTCCAGCACCAGCAAATCGCATTCGAGAATGCTCCGCAAACGCTTCTCTTGTTGTGGTGGTTCACTAAGCTCAAAGCGTGTGAAGAAGTCGTCGGTCTCAAGATACTGGACCTTATAGCCTTGCAGGACCGCCTGATTGGCGACCGCCTTCGCGACGTGCGACTTGCCAGTGCCCGGTTTGCCGATAAGAAGCGCGTTCTCGCCGGCCGTGACGAACTTCAACGTCCTCAACTCCAGACAGGCCTGGCGTGGAAGCTTTGGATTGAAGGACCAATCGAACTCGGCGAACGTAAGCTTCTCTTCCAAGCCCGACTGTTTGTGCCGGCGCTCGACGAGCCGTGATTGGCGGCGATCGAGTTCGTCTTGAAGAATCATTGAGAAGGTTTCCAGAAAGGGCTGGTTTGCCGCTTGCGCTTGCAGGACGCGTGTTTCTAGCGTGTCGCGAACACCAGACAAATGCAGTTGTTTGAGCGAGCGCTCGATTTCGGGCATCGACATGGTCATTTGTTGGTCTCTCCAGTGGTCAAGGACGGTTCTGTGAGCTGCTGTTGCGCGCCGAGATTGAACAGCTCGCCGTATTCGGCGGCTGGACGGATTAGCGCGTGGTTCTGGGTAAGAGGTAAAGCGAGTTGCGGCGCTTCGCTAAGCCGTTCCAGCGCTTGGTCGAACAGCCGCTCGACTAGTCCGCGAACTTGTTTATAGGAACGCAGGCGGTGCTCTAATGCCTGGCTGCAGGCTTGCTCGACGATGCGGGGCGGGTACTTCTTTGCGAGACCGACGATGCCCCACATACCGCGCTGACCGACGCGCCCTTCGGAGTCAAACATCCGTTGGCAAAGCGCCTTGGTTTGGGGCCCAATGTCGCCGGCGGCCGATAGAAGGAAGGCTGTTTGACGGGATGGATTGAACGGCCGCTCGCCTTCCGGCAATAGCAACTGGCCCGGCTGTTTGAAGCGCGGGTGAATACGAAGCAGCGCCTGCGTTTGTCGGTCGCGAACTTCAATGGTCGAATCGAAGACGCGCACCAACACCAAGCTGCCGATCGCGGCGGGCCGAGCTGCATACCAGCTATGATCGATTCGAACGGTCGTGTCGTCGGATACGGTGCGAACGACTTGCTCGAAGTAGCGGAAAGCTGTCAGGGGCAGCGCCCGCAGGTGCGGCTTCTCCTCCAGGAACATCGCTTCAACCTGCCGGCGTGCGCGACCGTGCAAGCGCTTGGATGCCCAGTTCGCTTCCCAGCGCACGAGAAACGCGTTCTGTTCCTCAATAGAGTCGAAGCGTCGGCCGCCAAGCGCGGTGCCTTGCGTATGCTGGATTGCGTTCTCGACCGTTCCCTTCCGGTTGGGGTCTCGCACGCGCGCCGGGTCAGCAACCACGCCGTAGTGAGCAAGCATCGCGGCGTAGAGGTGATTGATCTCCGGCTCGTACAGATCAGGCGTGATAACGCCTTCCTTAAGATTATCGAGGACGACGTACTGGACACAGCCACCAAAGTAGCGGAACGCTTCTTCGTGGAGTTGCGCCCACACCTGCTGGCTGGATTTCCAGACGACGCGGCGGAAACTATGGCGCGAATAACGCAAAGTCATCACAAATAGCCGTGGTCGCCGGTAGCGCCTGGTCTTCGGATCAAGGGTCGGGGCGCCCTCGCCGTAGTCGACCTGAGCCTCTTCGCCAGGCAGAAACTCAAGACGGTCGAATTGCTCCGGATCGATGTGACGCAAAGCGCGCACGAATCGTTTGACGCTCTCGTAGCTCGCGGCAAACGAGAATTGATCGACGAGATCCTGATAGATCGCTTGGCCGTTTCGCTGCAGGCGAACCTGCTCTTCGATCCATTGCCGATGAGGCTCGCACAATGAACGCGCGAAATCAAAGTTGCGCTCCTTGACGGCCGCTGCCTGAAAAGCCGGTGGTCGCGGCGGTGGAGGAGTTTGGCCCGCGTCTTCCGAGCCGATGGTCGCGGGGTGGGGGAATTTGCGGGCGTAAACGCGCGCGCCGCGAAGATCGCCATGTAGCGGCGAATCGTCTTGCGGTCGATTCCAGTGATCCGATGAATCTCGCGCTGGCTCTTCCCGAGCTCCAGAAGCGTGAACACGGTACTTTGCTGATGCTGCTTCAAGACGTTCAACTCCCACCTCCAAGGCTGGCCAAGGAGGTAAAAATAACGTCCTGCTACACGGCGCGACCAGCGGCTACAAATTGCCTAGCTCGAGCCCGAGGGTGGAGGAGTTTGAAGTGACCACACCCGGAGGAATTTGGGTGACCGCCCGGGTTGCAATGAACGCATTATTCACTCGTCCCGGTATCGCGAGAAGGTACTTGCTCGAATAGAATCGTTGCGTCAAGTGGAAAGATGAGCGTCTCAATGCCAGATGAAATCAACGACCTGCGGGTCTTCGCGCAAATGGTCGATGCAGGTAGCTTGTCGGCGGCGGCACGCCAGACCGACGGATCGGCTGCCGCCATGAGCCGGCGCCTCGCCGCACTCGAAAAGCGGCTGGGCGTGCGGCTTGTCACGCGGACGTCGCGGCGCTTCGAGTTGACCGTCGAAGGCGCGCTGTTTCACGAGCGAGCGCTCACCATCCTTCAAGCCGTCGATGACGCCGAAGCCGAGATCAGCGCGCAGGCGCGCGTGCCGCAGGGTCTGGTGTGTATTGGCGCGCCTTCCGAGATCGGGCGCAAGCAAATCGCGCCGCTGATCGAAGCGTTCTCCGACCGCTACCCTGAAGTGGAAGTACGGCTGGTGTTATCGGATATTGGCCTGGACGTGATCGATGACAATCTCGATGTAGCCTTGCGTATTGGTCTGCCGCCGGATACGGGCGTCGTCGCGAAGCGTTTGCTGTCGAGCCGGCGAATCGTTTGCGCCGCGCCTGATTATCTGGCGCGGTGCGGCACACCGCATACGCCCGCCGACCTCGCCGGGCATGATTGCATCCGGTTGGTTCGCGGCCAACGCGTGTTCGACAGATGGGTGTTTCAGGAGGACGGGCGGCGCCGGGACGTTCAGGTACGCGGGACTTTATCGACGGCAAGCGGCGAAGTGCTGCACGACTGGGCCCTCAAGGGGCGCGGCCTCGCGTTGAAGGCGCTATGGGATATAGAAGATGACTTGCGTGAAGGGCGGCTGGTGGAGTGCCTCGCGCCCTATCACTGCGATGAAATCGAGTTGTATGCGGTGTTTGCGAATCGCCGGCATATGTCGCCGCGCGTCCGGGTGTTTCTGGACTTCGTGGAACAGGCGTTCAAAGACAAGCTGTAAAGTTTCAGCCCGAAGCCAGCGGCATCCACGGATCGTTGCCGGTTGCCGGATACATCAACGACACTTCCTTACTTACACGCACGATTTCATGGATATTGTCACGGAAGTTCTCGCTCTTCTCGTAACTGATAAACGTTGCGTCCGCGACAGCGGACATGGTGAAAAGCGCGAAAGCAACGCGCTCGAGGATGGCAAAGCGGCGGGACATTTCCAAAGTTCCTAGATTCATCAACTTCGGGCATTATAAGGGTTTTCACCTATCTTTTACCAGCCTTTCGTGCAGTGCGATTGCGTAATAGACACATTCATGCGCGGTTAAAACTGCCGAATTAATCAGATTTATCGTTTCTTCATATTGAATGCGGTGCTGCTCCGCACTCTGTGTTTATTCATAGCTCCGCAATGTCATTTGATTTCAAAAGCAAAGCAGTTCCCGCATTTCCACCGGATGGTCTTGCCGCGAAGCGCGTCGTTCTGCGACGCGCCGACCTGCAACAAGCCGAAGCCATGCTTGCGTACCGCGTGGCGAATCGCGCGCATCTCGAACCCTGGGAGCCTTCGCGCGACGCCTGTTTTTATTCGACGCAAGCCGCGAACGAGCGGGCGATGCAGATGGAACACGCCATGGCCGAGGGCACGGCGCTGCATCTGCTGATTTTTTCGAATGCAGCGGACGCAGCGGATAACGCGCTGATTGGCGATTGCCACTTTACGAACATCGTTCGCGGACCGTTTCAGGCGTGCAATCTCGGGTATTCAATCGATCAGCGTTACGAAGGGCGCGGGTTGATGCATGAAGCGCTCGGTGTCGCGCTTGACTTCGTGTTCGATGCTTACAAGCTGCATCGGGTGATGGCGAGTTATCGGCCGGAGAACGAGCGCAGCGGACGATTGCTCGCCCGGCTCGGGTTCGAACACGAAGGGCTGGCGAAGGCGTACTTGAAGATCGACGGGAAGTGGGCGGACCACGTCATGACTTCGCGGGTGAATCCTGGGGATTGAGGAAGGGTTAGCCGTTTAGCCAGTTCTCAATCCGCACGCCGGGATAGTGCGCGAAGTCGCGCGCCTTATTAGTCACGAGAATCACGTCAAGTGCGACAGCGACGAATTTCCGTTTCGAAAAACTCTCGTGGTTGGCATAGTCGATCCTTTGTGTGCACAAGTATGTACTCGATCTCACAACTGACGGATTGTAAATCTACGTGTGTACCCCTGCCCCTCATTCCCCGTCACCCACCCGCACCAGCACCTTCCCGAAATTGCGTCCATCGATCATATCGAGGAAAGCTTGCGGCGCGTTCGCGAGCCCGTCCGTGACATCTTCCTGATGTTTGATCTTGCCGTCGCGCAGATATCCACCGACGTCCTTCAGGAACGCCTGCCGATACTCAGCCAGAAACTCGTAATTGATATACCCGCGCACAGTCAGACTGCGCGTCAGGATCGCGCGCATGGTGGTGGCGAGTCCATCGTCCACGCCGTCATTCTTCCCCGATGTCTGCGCCATCAGTCCGCACACCGGAACGCGCCCATATTGATTGAGCAAAGGCAAAACGGCCTTCCAGACCGCGCCGCCGATATTCTCGAAATAAACATCGATACCGCTCGGACACGCGTTCGCCAGTTGATCGGCGAAGTCAGGCGCACGGTGATCGATGGCGGCATCGAAGCCCAGTTGCTCGACCACATACGCGCATTTTTTCGCGCCGCCCGCAATGCCGACCACGCGCGCACCCACCAGCTTAGCGAGTTGCCCCACGAGCGATCCAACCGGTCCGCTCGCCGCGCCGACCACCACGGTCTCGCCGCTCTTCGGCTTGCCGATCGCGGCCATGCCCGAGTACGCGGTGAAGCCCGGCATGCCGAGCACTCCGAGATAGGCGCGGACGGGAATGCCATCGGCGGGAAGCGCGGCGAGGTTTTTTGCATCGGCTACGGCATGTGACACCCAGCCCGCCGTCACCAGAACGTGCGCGCCGGCCGGCAGCGCTGCATCCTTCGATTCGATGACCGTCGCCACGCTTTCGCCCGTCATCGGCTCACCGATCTGCACGGGTTTCGCGTACGAGCGCGCGTCGTTCATGCGGCCGCGCATATACGGATCGAGCGACAAGTAATCGACGCGCAACAGCACCTGCCCCTCTTTCGGCACGGGCATGGGCACATCTTCGAGGCGGAAATCCGTGAGCTGTGCGCGGCCGCCTGTCGGGCGAGCGGCCAGAACGATCTGCTGGGCGATGGATGCAGTCATGCGGTTCTCCGTGCGTATCGACGTGGATATCGAGGGGAACCCAGCATATACGCGCTTGACCGATTGCGCAGAACCGGACGTGTGCTTCCATGCGGACAGCGCTATTCGTGCGACGCCATGAACGCATCGATCCCGGCCGCGTCCGGCGATGTCGCCGGGCCATGCCGCGTCACCGCAATCGCAGCCGCTGCGTTTGCACGGCGTGCGGCCGTTTCCGCATTCGCGCCAGTGGCCAGCACGGCCAGGAACACGCCGGCGTGGGCATCGCCGGCACCGTTGCTGTCGACGGCCTTGACTTCGAATCCCGGCACGTACGTGAGGCTTTCGCCAACGCGCAATTCACAGCCGCGCTTGCCATCGCGAACGATTGCGAGCGCACCCGGCGCTAGACGCGAGATGATCGTATCGAAGGCGGTATCGAAGCTATCGGTCAGCGCAAAGCGCAACGCTTCCTCGCGGTTGCTCGTCCATATCGATACAACGCCCAGCATGCGATTGAGCAACGCAGGATCGATAGCGCCGACCAGCGGACCCGGATCGAATGCAACGCGCGTCCCGGCAGGCAACTGCTCCAGCCAGCCGATCAGCACCGCGCCTTTGTCGGCGAGCATCAGGCTGTAACCGCTCACATAGACTATGTCGTGCGCATTCACCGCGAGGCCGTCCAGCACGTCACGCTCGAGCACGCTTTCCGCGCCCATGTGCGAGACGAAGGTGCGCTCGGCGGATGCATCGACGATCGCCACGCAAATGCCCGTGTCCTGATCAGCCACTTCCGGACCCGCAACCTCTACGCCCTCGCGCACGAGCGCTTCGCGGGCGAGCGCACCAAAGCGGCCGCGTCCATGACCGCCCGGATAGACCACGTGCATGCCGTTGCGCCGCGCAGCGGCCATGACGTTGAAACCGCCGCCGACCTCGAAGCTCGCGTCGCGCGCGAGCACATCGCCGCCGGGCGCGGGGAGCGCGTCGATCTGCATGACGAGATCGACGATTACCTGACCCGTATGAATCAACCTGGATAGCTGCTGTGAAACTGTTTGCGTCATGCTGTTTTCCAACGTTTGGCCGAACCGCGTGCGCCGCCCAACAATGCATACACACCGGCTGCCACCACGAACGTCACGATCCATCCAAGGCCGTTACGTCCGAACCACGAACCCGAGAACACGCCGTGATAAGCGCCTGTCGAGAGGAAGCAAAAACCGAGCACGATTGCGAGTGCCCAGGCGCCGAATGCACGCCATTCGATACCGCCTTTGTACCAGTACGCGCTGCGCGGCGAGACATCGAGCAGATCCTTGGGTGAATATTCCTGACGATGAATCAGGTCCACCACAAAGATACCGACCCATGCCGTGATAGGCACCGCGAGCAACGAGATGAAGCCGATGAACGGACCGTAGAAGCTTCCCGCGATCAACATGAAGTAGATCGAGCCGGCGAAGATCACGACGACATCGACCACCACGGCTTGCACGCGCTTCACTTTCAAGCCGAGCGTGAGCGTCGTCAAGCCAGCCGAATACACGGACAAGTAGTTGGAAAGCAGCAAGCCGCCGAATGCTGTGATGAGATACGGAATCGCCATCCACGTGGGCAACATTTCGCGGATCGCGGCGATAGGATCGGTCGCCGATGCGAGATGGTCATTACCCACCGAGAGCAACGCGCCGAGCGTGACGAGCAGGATTAGCGGAATGCCGGCGCCAAATGCCGCCGATGCCACCAGCGCCGGCCCCTTCACTTTCGGCGCCTGATAGCGTGACATGTCGGCGCCGGCATTGGCCCAGCCAATACCCGTTCCCGCTGCAATCGTGCCAATGCCGATGATCACCGCGCTCAATGGCGCAGGTGCTGCATTGAACACCGCATGCCAGTCGATGGCCGTCACCAAAAACCCCGCGACCAGCAGGTTGAGCACGCCGAACACATACGTTGACCACTTCTGGATCATGAGCAGCGTCGCGTGCCCGAGCCCCGACACGATCATCGTCATCACCACGAACACCGCGATGAACACGAGCGTCAGCACGGGCGCGTCCTTCGCTTCGGCAGGCGTGCCGAACACAATGGTCGCAAGCGACAACAACACGTAAGCCGCGGTCGTGGTGTTGACGGTTTCCCAGCCGAGCCGCGAAAGCAGTGACACGATGGTCGGCCCGATGTTGCCGCGCACACCGAATATGGCGCGTGAGAGCGTCAAGCTGGGAGCATGTCCGCGCCGTCCGGCTATCGAAATGACACCGACGATTGCAAACGATCCCGCGGCGCCCACGATCGCGACCAACGCCGCCTGCCAGATCGCGAGATGCTGGAATGCGACGAGCGTGGCACCGAGCGGCAGCCCGAGAATACTGATGTTGGCGGCAAACCAGACCCAGAAAAGCTGCAGCGGATGTCCATGACATTCGCTTTCCGGTACGGGTTCGATACCGCGCGTCTCGACTTTGCGAGCGCTGTTTGACGTGCGTGACGAAGCCATCTGAGTCCGATCTCCAGATTAAAGGGAACTACGTAAAAGGCGGTAAAGCGCGTCAGGCAGTCGCGGCGCGCAGTCCAAGCAAGCGGTCGACAAGCGGTTCGAGATCAAGCGTGTTCACACGCCTGACGGTATCGATACAACTCGCCGGCAACGCGTCATAACCCGCACACGCGCCGAGGATTGCGCCGAGCATGGCCGCAATGGTGTCGGTGTCGCCACCGAGGCTCGCCGCCCTGCCCAACGATGATTCGATGCTGTTGCCGCGCCGCTCGGCATCGAAGGCGAGCGCGAACGTCGCGACCACCGATTCCTGCGATGCCACCGACGTGCCGATCACGTCGTACAGCACATTGACGACTTCATCTTCTGCACTTCGATGCATCAGTTCGCGCGCCTGGCGAATGCGCGGCGCAATGCGTCCGCCCGCAACCCAGAAGCCGCGCGTTTCGGCGGCTTGCGCCATCGCGATGCCGGCTTCAAGCGCTTCGCCCAGAGTCGCGCCATTGAGCCCGGCCGATACCGCCGCTGCCACCGCCGCCGCGCTCGATATGCCAAGCGTGGTGTTATGCGTGACGACGCAAGACTGCACGACTGCATCGATAAACCGTTCCTGCCGGCGCAGATCGAACGCGATGCCGACCGGCGTCACGCGCATGGCCGCGCCGTTCGTGGTGCCAAAACGTCCCGTGCGCAACGGATCTTCACCCGCGGTGATGCGTTCGATAGCCTGTTTCGTCGATGGCCCGAGCAGGTCCAGCGAACCGCGCGCCTTCATCGACGCTTCCCATTCAATCAACGCGTGCGCGAACGCGAGGGGTTCGATCGTGCCGTTGTTATCGGCGAGAAGATGCGCAACGAGAATGGCCTGCTCGGTGTCGTCGGTGATCGAACCCGCCGGCATGTCCGGTGCGATCGGCTGATCGGGAAACGCGCTTTCAAGCTTATCGATACGGCCGAACTGCTCGACGATCCGTTCGCGGCTGAGCGATTGCGTTGGCATGCCGAACGCGTCGCCCAATGCCAGTCCATAGAACGCGCCCCGGGCGCGATCGGTCAATGTAGGGTGAGTCGAATGCAAAGACGAAGACATCAGAATTCCAGGTGTAGTGCAAAAAAAGCCGGGTCCAGCAAGCTCACGACATACTCGATAATGCGGTCCTCCCGATCACGCGTGAGCCGCCGCGAACGCAGGAACGACGTGCCCGCGCGACGCTTGAGCAGGCGTGCATCGGCAGCTTCCAGGCCAGTTACTTCCGCCCACTGCTCGCCGTGATGCGGCACCATGCCATGCTCGATCAGCGTCCGGTTCAGCGACCCGCCCACGAGACCTTCAAGCGGCAGCGCCGCGAGGTCATCGTTGAAAGGCAGACGGCTGCGTTCCAGCGAAATACATTGCCCTTCGGCGCCCATCACCCGCATCCGGTCGATGGCGACAAACGTGCTGCGCTCGAGCTTCAGTTCCTGCGCGAGCGTCTCGTCTTCAACCAGCGCGATCTGCAGCAAACGCGTTTGCGCGCCGCCTGCTTTTTCTATCGCGGTGGTCCAGCCGAGCGTGCCGTCGATGTTCTGCCCGTTGAACGTCACGAAAGAACCGATACCGCCCTTGCGTGTAATCAATCCGCCATTGGTCAGGAGATCGAGTCCCTTGCGAACCGTGTTGCGACTGACCGCGAACCGCTCGACCAGTTCGTTCTCGCTTTCCAGTTGCTGCCCATAAGGCAGGCGTCCCGTCAAAATCTCCTGCTCGATCGTGGCGGCGACCATATGCGCCTTCGAACGCCCGACCTCCGCCGCTTTTACTGCTCGTTTTGCCATTTGCCACCCCTGTGCTCATCAGGAACCGGACCGTCCGGTCCCTGCAAAAGCACAAGTATGCACATGTTTTTCTTAAAATCGTTGCACGATGCCCAACTGGAAGCCACGCGCGTCGGCGCCGTTGTACGCAAGCGGCAAGCCGGCATTTGCCGAACCCGCCAGCCGGTACGCCGCCTGCCCGCGGTTTTGCAGGAACGACAACGCGCTGTAGATGTTGGTCCGCTTCGACAACGAATACGTATAGAGCGCCGAGATCTGGCTGGCGTTATTGCCCTGCCCGGTTTCATCGTGGAGATAGGTGTAGCCCGCGGCCAATGCACTCGAAGGCGTGAACTGATACAGCGCCGATGCGCCATAAACATTCACGTCAAGGTTGATGTCGCGCCACTTCGAGCCGCTCCATCCGGCGAACAGCGTGGTCTTGCCGATTTGATACGAAAGACCCGCTTCCTCGGTTCTGTCGGTCGCGGTGCCGTCCGCGCTCTTGACCGCCTGCGCCGCGAAAACCGCGCCGACCGGACCATGCGTGTAAGTCACGTCGGCCTGGTAACTGGAGCCTGCGGAGCGCACGCCGCCGGCATCGCCAAAACCCGAATAGAGGCTGAATTGCAGGCCGCCCATCACCGGCGACGTGTACGACACCGTATTGCTCGTGCGCACCGTGAACGTCATCAAGTTGCTGAAGCCGGATGCCTGCGTGGCCGCGCCGAATGCGTCGAGACCGCCTTGATCGTTGAAGATCGGCGAGTTCTGGCGGCCCGCGCGCACCTCACCCCATCCGCCTGAAATGCCCACCCACGCCTGACGGTTGAACATGCTTCCCGGCGATGCGAAGGTGCCATCGTTCGGATTGAAACCATTCTGCAAATCGAAATTGATGTGGTTGCCCCCGCCAATGTCCTCGGTGCCGCGCAAGCCGACGCGGCTCGCCCATTGTCCCGACGAACCGACCGCGCCCGTATAACCGCTGCCCGTGTTCACCACCTGCACGAATTCATCGACGATGCCATACAACGTGACGCTCGATTGCGCCTTCGCCGCCGGGGCGAGACAGATCAGGACCAGTGCGGCCGGAATGCGGATGTTCATGGCGGGCGACGTGAATTGAGACGATGAATAAGCAGGCCGCAAGTCGCGGCGACTTGTTCCTTTCCTGCACCTTTAAAAAGTACATGTAGGAACATGTACGTAATTTAAGGCGACATATTGAACTGGTCAAGCGGGAATTAATGAGGGGAAACCCTTGGGGGAATGGAGGGACTGAACGGCGGGGAATGTAGTGGAAAACGGGCCGCATCAGAGTGCAAGCCCGTGTGATGCGTGGAATCAGCCGGCGTCGCCGTCGCTGATCAGGGTTTGTGCGCCACGGAGGTGATCGACGAGATAACGCAACAGCGCGGCGATGTCGCCGAACTCGACGAAGCCGGGTGTCACACCGTCGTCGAACAGCGGCGAGCCGTTCAGCTTGTCCGTGATCGCCAGACCGTTGAACGATGCAACCGGAATGCGCTCGCCCGACTCGATGCGAAACGTGTTGCCGCTGGTGGCGGCATCGCGAAGACGCATCAGGAACTGGACTTCAGGCGTTCTAAGTTCGGAGAAGTCGTGCGCTTCGAAAAAATCGGCGACCGCGAGAATTGCGTTCGTGCCCGCTACCCGCAGCACCACGGACAAGCGTTGCGGGTCCTGATGGAACGCCGCCCACGATTGCGCCACGCCCAGCGCCTCACCTTCAACACCGGGCGTACCGTCTTCCATGTGCGTCTGCGGCTCGGAACGTGAACGCTTGCGCCTGAGCAAGGTGTTGGCCGCAGCGAGATCGGGCGGCGTCTTGTCCTTGTCGATCCAGCTTCCCACCGTGCTCGCATACAGCACGAGCGCGAGCAACTGCTCCTCGATCAACGCGATGCCCAGCTCGACCGGGTCCATGCCGTTTTTCCTGACCATATTCGTCTCCTGTCTCCTGTTCGTGCATTTGCGCTGCGGATTCATGATGCGATGACATCAAATCTTTTCAGCTTTTCAAATCCGCCGGGATCTGACCGCCGTTGTCTGCAAGCTTCTGCATGACTTGTTTGTGCAACCATATATTCATCGCAGCACTGTCTTCGGTGCTTCCTGGATAGTTGAGTTCGGCGGCGAGTTCCTTGCGGGCATCCAGCGAACTGTCCAGATCGAGCAGCTTCAGCAAATCCACAATCGATGAACGCCAGTTCAATTGCGTGTTGACGCCCCCTTGCCGCTCGATCAGTACGGCTTCGACATCGACCGGCGGCAGCGCGGCAACCGGAGGCTGGACGTTGCTCGCCGCGACGGTCGATCCGCTTGAGGGATCAGCATTCGGCGATGGCGGCGCAGCGGGCGCGGTCGCACCCGCCGACGCTGTATTCGCCGGATGATCTTGCGGAAATATCTTGTTGAGGATGTTGGTAAAAGTGCTCATGACGTCTCTCCGGCAGGTCTTTGATTGCAAGCTCCTGCATCACATGCGCAACCTTCGTTCCACAGTCGGCACGCGCGCCAATTCACGCAGGCGTTCAACACCGTCGCTCATCAATAGCGTGTTTTGTGTGCCATCCCTGAATCGCAGCGATACCGTCTCAGCTTGCTCATCGCGCTTGCCTACCGTCAGAAAAACCGGGACGCGCTGCTCGCGTGCATCGACGACCTTCCGTTCGAGGCGCTCGGGCCTGTCATCGAACATGACTCGCAGGCCCGCGTCCTCCAGCGCGTTCGTCACCCGCTGACCGTATGCGATGCTGGCCTCTGAAACCGTCGCCACCGCGACCTGATCCGGCGCGAGCCACAGCGGCAACCAGCCTTCGTGATGTTCAAGCAGCATCGCAATGAACCGCTCCATGCTGCCGAGCACCGCGTGGTGAATCATCACCGGACGTATGTGTTCATCGTGGTCATTCACGAAGTTCGCATCGAGTCGATCGGGCAGCACGAAATCAAGCTGGATCGTGCCGCATTGCCAGTTGCGGCCACGACTGTCGACAAGATGGAACTCGAGCTTTGGACCGTAGAAAGCGCCTTCGCCTGGACGTAGCTCGAAGTCCAGGCCGGCGGCAGACGCGGCCTTTGCAAGCGATGCTTCCGCGCGATCCCAGACGTCATCCGCGCCCGCGCGCTGCTCGGGCCGCGTTGCGAGCATGACGTTGAACGTGGAGAAGCCGAGATCCGCGTAGACCACACGAAGCAGATCGCAGAACCTTCGTACTTCGGCTTCTATCTGATCCTCGGCGCAGAAGACGTGCGCGTCGTCCTGCGTAAAGGCGCGCGTGCGCTTCAGGCCTTCGAGCGAACCGGACGGTTCGTCGCGATGACATGCGCCGAACTCGCTGTATCGAATCGGCAGATCACGGTAAGAGCGAATACGCTGCTTGAAAATCTGCACATGACAGGGACAGCTCATGGGCTTGAGACAATACGCGCGGTGCTCTTCGGCGTCGCTGAGCGAGTACATGCCCGACTGGAATTTGTCCCAATGCCCGCTGCGCTCCCAGAGCGAACGCGCGAGGAGTTGCGGCGTGCGCACTTCGCGAAACCCCGCGCTACGCATTCGACGCCGCATGTAATCCTCGATCACGCGATACAACGCCCACCCGCGCGGATGCCAGAACACCATGCCGGGCCCTTCGTCCTGTTGATGAAAAAGATCCAGCTTGCTACCCAATTGACGATGATCGATATCGTTCATGACTCACTCCGTTTCGTGGTTGATCTTTGAAACCGGAACGGAGGGGCGAAGGGCCGCACAACGCAAAAGGCCCCGACCGTTTCCGGCGGGGCCTTCTGGAATCGCACATTCAAGCTTTAATACGCGCGACCTTCAGACGACCCGCCTGTGCAGGTGGTCGTGGTGGTCGCGGTCGTAAGGGCGAAGAGATGCGAGTTCATGAGACAAACAATAAATGGCTTAAGGGTTTGCCGTCAACATCAATATTGCATTGCAATCTCAGACGAACGTGGTCACCGGCGCGACCGCAGCCGGATCGCTGATACTCGTGCGGCCGTTCTCGACGTGCCCGGCAAGACGGCGCACGAACGAAGCGTCGTCGTTACTGGTGATGCTCAGGTCGTACCAGTGATGGCTTGCCGCTAGAATCCACGGCTCTTCGATCGAACCGAGCGGCGGCACGATCACATGTCGCGGTTGCGCGCCGTAGGCGTTATCGATCACCGATAACTTCGCGAAGCCTCCCCCCTTGCTCGAGAACTTCAGGAACACGTTGCCGTTCGCCACGTCGTACTGCGCGACAACTTCCGGATGAGCCGGTTTGTTGAACAAACCGCCGCCCTTCGACTGCGCTGCATTGCCCGCGAACTCGCGCACGAAACCGTTGGGTCCGTACACCGTGAATGCATAGACGCCTGCAGTCGTGCTGAGATCGAACGTTTCACGCAACGTCTTGCCGGCCTCGACCGTATAGCGCCACGGGCCATCGGTGCGGTTCGCGGAGTACACGTAGAAGTGCGCGCCTTGCGAACCCGTATTGGAGAATTGCAGCGCGAACTGCTTGCGGTCTGCGTCTACCTGACTGTTCACGTGCAACTCATAGGGCAACGCACGGGCGAAACGCGTACCGGGTTCCTGCGGATCGATCACGCCCGGCACAGCCGGAACCGTGGGTGCGGGCTGCGTGGCGCACTGGTTATCGGCGATAGTCTTGTAGTTGCTCGTGTCCGGCAGCGTCGGCATCTGTGCGTCAGGCGTACGGAAGTCGAATGCCGTGGTCAGGTCGCCGCAAACCGCACGACGCCACGGCGTGATGTTCGGCTCCATCACGCCGAAACGCGTTTCGATAAAACGGATCACCGACGTGTGATCGAACACTTGCGAGCACACGAAACCACCCTTGGTCCACGGCGATACGACCGTCATCGGCACGCGCGGTCCGAGGCCGTACGGAAGACCATCGGCGGTATAGCTGCCGCCGCGGCCCGGATTGACGACCGTATGCAGCTCGCCGTCGGTCGTCACCGTCGACAAACCTTGCGACCGCGATGTCGGCGGTTGCGGCGGCACGACGTGATCGAAGAAACCGTCGTTCTCGTCGTACATGATGAACAACACAGTCTTGCTCCAGACTTCCGGATTCGCCGTGAGCGCGTCCAGAATCTGCGACGTGTATTCGGCCCCGTAAGCCGGCGTGTATTTCGGATGCTCGGAGTAAGCGGCCGGCGGGCACAGCCACGACACTTGCGGCAGCTTGTTCGCAAGGACGTCGGCCTTGAGGTCGTCGAGGGTGCGCACGGCATTTGCGCGCTGCTGCAGCGAAGACCCCTGCGGCGCGTTGATGATGTTCGTGAAGTTCTGCAGGATGTTCGTGCCGTAGTTGCCGTTGAGCGGATCGGCGCCGGTCAGGCCTTGCTGGTAGATCTGCCACGAGACGCCCGCAGCTTCCAGACGCTCGGGATACGTGGTCCACGAGAGCAACTGGTATTGCGGAGGACCGTCGCCATCGACGAAATCATTGTTGTCGAGCAGCGGACCGCCGAGGGTGCCGGTCGGATCGACCGTACCCGTCATCAGGTACGAGCGGTTCGGATGGGTCGGGCCCGGCAGCGAGCAGAAGTAGGCATCGCAGACGGTGAACGCATCGGCGAGCGCATAGTGAAACGGAATGTCGCTGCGCAGGTGATAGCCCATCGTCATGTCGGTCTTGTTCGCGGGCCATTGATCGTAGCGGCCGCCATCGATGGCGGCGTGCGTCTTGTACCAGGAATGATCCAGGTCGCCCACGCATTGCGCGCTGGTGGTCTGCGTGTTCAGATGAAATGGCAGAACGGGCTTCGTTGCGTCTTCCTGCGACGGCTGGAACCATACCGGCTTGCCGTTGGGTAGCGGGATCGGGAAGCGGTCGTTAAAGCCGCGAACACCGCGCATATGGCCCATGTAGTGATCGAACGAGCGGTTCTCCTGCATGAACACCACAATGTGTTCGACGTCGTTGATCGATCCCGAACGGTGCGATGCGGGGATCGCCAGCGCCTTGCGGATCGACTCGGGGAATACGGTCAACGCGGCGGCAGCGCCGGCTGATGTGGCAACGGTTTGCAGGAAACGGCGACGGCTGTTCAATGTCATCGTGCTTCACCTTTTAATGTGTTTTGAAGGGACGGCGATACGGCTTCGGTCGTGAAGGAAACGATCGAATGGGGATGGTTCATTGCGTTGTGTCGGGTGGAGAATGCGTGACCGGTGCGACCTGTTGCGTGTCTGCTGCAAGACTCGTCTGTGCGGCGGCAATGGCGCTGCTGGCCGCCAGTTCGCCGGAAGGCGCGGCTTGCACCAATGGTTCGATTGCACTCGCCGGCAGCGCCGGGTTTGCCGCAACCTGGGTGGCGCTGAAACTTTCGTGGTCATCCGGACCGCACGCCGCAAGGGCGAGCGTAGTCAACGCGAGTATCGCGATTCGTCTCATGATGTCTCCGCCTGTTCGATGCACTTGAATATCTGCGATGACGCTTCTCCTTTCATCGCGGTCGCCAGTGTGCGGATGCTTCAAGAATATTTTGTGAAACGTTTGCGAAGACTTGGTAAGGCGCTCTTTCTATCAAATAGCTTACGGCTCGATATCTTTAAGCTGACGTCCAATATTTCTCATTCAAACTAGTTGCATAGCGAATCACTTTGTTTTATCGTGTATCCATGTTCGATCACTGCATTTACTTCAACACAACGGCCCTCGCGCGAACCCTCGAGCGTGAATGGACTGCTGCGTACAAACCGTTTGGCCTGACTCCGCCACAGGGATTCATGCTGCGTGCGGTGCTGGCCAAACCAGGGATCGTGCAAAGCGAGCTTGCCGCGGAACTCGCCATATCCCGGTCAACGGCCACCAGGACGCTCGATGGTCTGCAGAAGCTGATGTTGATCGAGCGGAGATTGACGGAGTCGGATGGACGGGAAACGGCTCTTTATCCGACCCATGAAGCAGTGCAGATCAGGGATCAACTGAACGCTGCAAGCGCCGGAGTGACGCGGCGCCTGAAGGCTGAAATGGGCGAGGATTGTTTCGTTACGACAGTTGCGAGCGTGAAAGAAGCACGGTCGAGCATCGACTGATTTTTTTCCTGAATAGTTGTATAGCGAACTAAATGGAGCTGAAAATGCCTATCCTGAACGTGAAAGTAAGCGGTGAAAAGTCGGCCGAAAAAGTTTTGGCGATCTCGGACATGTTGCTTGAATTGACGTCTTCCTTGCTGGGGAAGAAACGCGACGTCACGGCGATCACGATCCAGTTCGTGAATCCGGATAGCTGGGTGATCGCGGGCAAGCCGCTGACCGAACATAAGAAAGCAAGCTTCTATATGGACATCAAGGTCACCGACGAGACCAATACCAAAGACGAAAAAGCGCGTTACATAGCGGAGGTGTACGCAGGGTTCGCGCGAATCCTGGGCGAGCTGCATGAAGAGAGTTATATCTACGTAGAAGATGTGAGAGCGGCGTCCTACGGGTACGGCGGACGCACCCAGGAATACCGGTATCATCATTGACGTCACGGGCAAACGCCGGCGCGGCGACTTCAAGCGTCGGCGTGTTGCACCCCGGGCTCATAAAAACAGCGCAAACAATTGTCGTGGACATTCACGAGATTGCTGGCCGAGCCATGCGGCAATCGCGTCGATAACGCCCTCCGCCATGCAAGCCAAGATACTGCCTCGGTCAGCGTCATTCATCACTAAGCACCGCCTTAATTCGCCAGCACCTCGACGATGCAAACCACCATGGTGAAGGCCCCGATGCAGCCCGCCAACGTAGCCGCTGCTTTAGCAAAAGGTGACATGTGCGCCCCGATCAAATTAGAGTGAGCGCATTCTATATGCATTTGAAATAAATCTGAAAGCAAAAAGAAATGTTCTTTTAAGCACCTTTTCCGTCGTCCTTGTCGGCGAAGTAACGTGCCGGCGGTTTGCCGAGCGCTTTCTTGAACATCGTGATGAAAGCGCTGACCGATTCATAGCCAAGATCCTCTGCCACGCGCTGTACCAACGCCCCCGCGGAAAGCCGCTGCAGCGCAATGATGATGTGCAGTTGCTGGCGCCATCGGCCAAAGCTCATGCCCGTTTCGCGCAGAACAAGGCGTGTGAGCGTGCGTTCACTCATTGCGACCCGCGTGCCCCACTCGGCCGCCGTGCTCCGGTCGGCGGGATCGACCGTGAGCGCATTGGCAATATGGCGCAGCTTCGGATCTTCCGAAATCGGCAAATGGAGTTGCTCGGTTTTCATCTCTGTGAGTTCGTCCAGCAGGACGCTGACGAGCCGGCCAGTCGGGCCATCGATGTCATAGATCTGCGGAAGCGCGGCAAGCCGTTGGATCAACTCGATCAACAACGGCGAAAGCGAAAGCGTGCAACACGTATCCGGCAGCGCGGCCGCGAGCGGATCGACGTACAGGAAACAAAGACGGCCGTTAGCCGTCACGCGGTTACTGTGCAACATGCCGCCCGGTACCCACACGCCGCATTGCGGCGGCACCATCCAGAGACCATCGGACACTTCGCACGTCACGCCGCCGCGCAACGCAACAACCAGTTGGCCCTTGCTGTGCCGATGCATCGGCAACTCGCTCTCGTTCTCCACCACATCTACGCGCACGGCGTTCGCGGGCTGATGCATGGTGTCCGGATCAAAACTCGTCAGAGTGGCGCGAAGGATCGACATAGCGTCTTTGACCGCTTTTAGAACTATTTTGTCATTATCTCCAGATTCGTATCCGCGTCCAATGTTTAGTCTTAAGGCTTGTTAATGTCGGATCGAAATCATCGTGAAATCTCAATCTGGTGCTGCGCCAATCGTGGTGCGGCCGGCGTTGTTGATAGTTGGCATCCTGTTGATCGCCGCGAATTTGCGTGCGCCTTTTACCGGCGTTGCGCCGCTGCTCGGTTTGATTCGTGCGAATGCCGACCTGACGACGACCGAAGCGGGCATGCTGATCACCCTGCCCTTGCTCGCGTTTGCGATTGTTTCGCCGTTTGCAGCGCGCGTCGCCCGTGAATACGGTCTCGAACGTTCGTTGTTCGCGGCGCTGGTTTTGATTGGCGCGGGCATCGCCGTGCGCTCGACGGGAACCGTATGGTGTCTTTATCTCGGCACGGCGATCATCGGCGGCGGGATTGCACTGGGGAATGTATTGCTGCCGAGTTTGCTCAAGCGCGATTTCCCCGATAAAACCGCCACCCTCACCTCCGCTTACGCACTGACGATGGGCGTTGGCGCTGCCATCGCCTCGGTCATCGCCGTTCCGCTTGCACAGGTCTTCAACTCGGACTGGCGGCTGGTTATCGGCGCGTTTATCGTGCTGCCGATTGTCACTGCTTTGGTATGGCTGCCGCAACTTCGCAACCGGACATCGCCTTCAAGAGACACAGCCACACCTCCTCACGGCGGCGAAGTGTGGCGTTCCGCGCTCGCGTGGCAAGTGACGTTGTTCCTTGGACTGAATTCGTTTGTCTACTACGTCGCGGTGAGCTGGCTGCCCGCAATACTTCACGATGCCGGTTTTTCCTCCGATAAAGCCGGCTCCCTGCACGGCGTCCTGCAACTCGCAACAGCGGTTCCAGGCTTGCTGCTTTTGCCTATCGTGCGGAAGTTGAAAGATCAGCGTGTGGCTGCGTTCATTGCATCGATCATCAGCGCGATTGGTTTGCTTGGGCTGCTCTTGGCGCCGTCCATGGCGATGCTCTGGATTATTTTCTTTGGCATCGGTGCCGGTGCCGCGATCATTCTTGGCCTTGCGTTTGTGAGCTTGCGAGCGAGCAATTCGCATCAGGCGGCAGCGTTATCGGGAATGAGTCAATGCGTTGGATATCTGCTTGCGGCCGCGGGCCCGCCGCTGGTCGGCCAATTGCACGATGCTTCAGGAAACTGGAACGTGGCCCTGGCGATTTGCGCCGCGCTGTGCCTGGTCATGGCATTGCTTGGACTTTTTGCTGGACGCGCCGTGCATATCGTCACCGCGCCAATCCGGCGTGCAACCGCCAAAGCAATCTAAGCGCAAACGCAAAAAGCGGCATCGCTGAATGAGCCGATGCCGCCAACCTGCCGCTTACGATCAGACCGAAACCATACCGCCGTCGACGGTGAGTTCAATGCCCGTGATATAGCTGCTATCGTCGGATGCAAGGAACAAAGCCGGCTTGGCGATTTCTTCCGACAGACCAATGCGGCCTAGCGGTACTTGCGATGTAATCCCGGACTTGAAGCCTTCGATCTGTTCTTCGGTCAGACCCGTCTTGCCGAAGATCGGTGTATCGATAGGACCCGGGCTGATCGCATTCACGCGGATCTTGCGTGCCTTCAGATCGGTCGTCAACGTACGCGCCAACGAGCGGACTGCCGCTTTACTGGCGGAATAAACGCTGAACGCTTCCATGCCCGTGTTCGCGGCGATCGATGCATTAAGGATGATCGAGCCACCATCCGGCACCAGCGGGAGCAGCTTCTGCACCGTGAAGTACGTACCCTTCACGTTGATGCCGAACGTCTCGTCGAACTGCTCTTCCGTTACCTGATCGATCGGTGCAAGCGAACCTACACCTGCGTTTGCGAAGATGATGTCCACGCGGCCGTATTTCGCCTTGATGTGGGCGTGCAGCTTGTCCAGATCCGATAGCTTGGCGACATCGCCCAGGACGCCCTCTCCGTTTGAACCGATACTTTCCACCGCTTCATCCAGCTCTTTCTGCCGGCGTCCCGTGATGATCACCTTCGCGCCTTCTTTAGCGAAGAGACGTGCGGTTGCCAGGCCCATGCCGCTGTTTCCGCCTGTAACTACGGCGATCTTTCCAGATAGTTTCGTCATGTCAGTCCTGCAGGTAAGTTCGTTTGTTGACTGGACGTCGCTCGTGGTGAAGCGCGTTCAGTCGCTAAGGATTAGCTGTTCCCGTAGTGTCGCGGGGTTGGATTGACTATATGCGCGGTGCATCGTGGGAAATAGTAGATGGCGACGAATACACTCTACGGTTGGAACGAATAATCAAAATGCTATCGATATGACGCACACCACTAAGCGCGCAAGCCCATGATTCTTTGGCCCGAAGCAAAGGGTCAGTGCGTCCGCTGCCTTATCATGTAATGCAACGGTAACGTGCTCACGCCGCGAGTCCGCGGCTTTCAAGGAAAGAGTCGGAATGAAAAAGCTCATCAACGATGTCTCCGCCGTCGTGCCCGACATGCTCGACGGACTCGCTGCGTTCAATCCTGGTCTGTCGTTGCTGCAGGGCAGCACGATCATCGTGCGAGCCGATGCAGAGGCCGCTGCCGCGCTCGGCGAAGTCGCGCTGATCTCGGGCGGAGGCTCCGGCCACGAACCCGCTCACGGCGGTTACGTGGGTCCGGGCATGCTTAGCGCTGCGGTGGCCGGAGAAGTCTTCACATCGCCTTCCACCGATGCCGTGCTAGACGCCATTCGCGCTGTCGCAGGTCCGGCAGGCGTGCTGCTTATCGTGAAGAACTACACCGGCGATCGCTTCAACTTTGGACTCGCCGCCGAGATTGCGCGTGCTGAAGGAATCGCGGTCGAGATGGTGATCGTCGCCGATGACGTCGCGTTGTCTGCGAGCGGCGAACATGCCGGCCGGCGCGGCTTGGCGGGCACCGTATTCGTTCACAAGATAGCGGGCGCGGCAGCAGCCGAAGGATTGCCGTTGAGCGAAGTGACGCAGATCGCGCGGGACGCGGCAGCATCGATTGGAACGATGGGCGTGGCCCTCACTCCGTGCACCGTGCCCGCCGCGGGCAAGCCCGGCTTCACACTCGCCGACGATGAAATCGAATGGGGCCTCGGTATTCACGGCGAACCCGGCGTCGAGCGCGGCGCGCTTGTATCCGCCGACGCCATCGTCGAACGCCTGCTTGCGAAGATCGCCGACGACCTCAAGCTCAAGGCCGATGATCGCGTTGCGTTGCTTGTGAACAACCTGGGCGGCACGCCATCGAGCGAGTTGAGCATTGTCGCCGGATCAGCGCTTCGGGCCCTTGCTGCAAGACATATCATCGTGGAACGCGCGTGGTCCGGCACGTTCCTTAGCGCGCTGGAAATGGCGGGTGTATCGCTTACGTTGATGCGAGTCGATGACCAGCGGCTCGCTCGACTCGATGCCACCGCGACCACCAGCGCATGGCCCGCATTGAGCGGACGCGTTGCGCAGGTGTCCGTCAAGCAGGCGCCTGCTGCGCCCGGCGCGGCGAGTGGTGCGCGGCTTGCGCGAGAGTCGGCATTGAGGCGGGTCATCGAAGCCGTATGCGCTCGCCTGCTCGAAGCGGAGCCGGAGTTGACCGAGATGGACCAACGCGTAGGCGACGGCGACCTTGGCATCAGCATGTCGCGTGCGGCGCACAGCATCCTTCAGGAAATCGATACTTATCCCGCCGAGAGCGCGCCCGCCGATGTGCTGCGGACCATGTCGGCGACGATACGACGCGTTGTCGGTGGAACATCCGGGCCGCTGTATGCCGTGATGCTGTTGCGCGCGGCTGCGGCGCTGGACGAGGCGCTGGATGAGGCGCACGGGCCCGATGCGAAAGTCTGGTCGAAGGCGTTCACTGCCGCCGTTGCGGGCGTGATGGAACTGGGCGGTGCGCAACCAGGCAACCGGACGATGGTCGATGCGTTGCATCCCGCCGCCGTTGCGCTGAACGCAGCGCTCGATAAAGGCCTGACTGCCGGCGATGCGTTGAACGCCGCCGTCGATGCCGCCACTCAAGGCGCCACAGCTACCGCACAGATGCATCCGCGACTTGGACGATCGAGTTACGTTGGCGATCGCGCGTTAGGTTTCGCCGATCCGGGCGCGCATGCGGTTGCGCTTTGGCTTGGCGCTATCGCGTCGACTTTGCGGGGTTGATCGGTTTTAACTAGCTTAGATTCCTGGCTTGATTTATTTAATAACGGAGACAAAGAAAATGGATTTGAATTTGCGCGGGAAAGTGGCTGTGTTGACGGGCGCCAGCGTGGGTATCGGGCTCGCCGTGGCCGAGGCGTTCGCAGCGGAAGGAACGAATTTGTTGTTGGCCGCGCGCAATGAGGAACGGTTGACGCAAGCGGCTGAAGGCATCGCCAAGAAGTTCGGCGTCAAGGCCGTAGGGGTGTCTTGCGATGTGGCGACTGCTGCGGGCGTGGATAAGCTGGTCGCTGCGGCCAAGGACAATTTTGGTGGCGCGGATATTCTTTTCAATAACGCGGGCACGGGCAGCAACGAGACGATCATGGATGCGCCCGACGAAAAGTGGCTCGCTTATTGGGACCTGCATGTGATGGCGGCCGTGCGACTGGCAAGAGGCCTGGTGCCGATGATGAAAGCGCGCGGCGGTGGCGCGATTCTGAACAACGCATCGATTTGCGCGAGCCAACCGCTTGGGTATGAGCCGATTTATAACGTGACGAAAGCGGCGTTGATGATGCTTTCGAAGAACATGGCGAATGAGTTTATTAAAGACAATATTCGCGTGAATACGATTAATCCCGGGCTTGTGCTGACGCCGGATTGGGTGAAGACGGCGAAGCAGTTGACGCAGGATTCAGGCGGGGATTGGGAGGGACATCTGCAGCAAGTTGCGGATGAGCATGCGCCTATTCGAAGGTTTGCATCAGCGGAGGAGCTGGCGGGGTTTGTTGTGTTTCTTTGTTCGGAGAAGGCGAGTTATAGCGTGGGGTCGACTTATTTTGTCGATGGGGGGATGTTGAGGGGGGTTTGAAGGGTGTCGGGGGTAATAGCGGCTAAGACGTCCGAGGATAGTTAATCCCCGGACGAGTCTGGATAGTTTTAGGTTCTCGGATTGACCCAGCCGATTTCGGTCGGTCCGCAGAAGTAAGAATTTTCCGGATTTTCTAACGGATGCTTTTCGGCCATGACCGCGATTCATCGCCTGCGGAAGAATAGTGGCGCGAACGTCGGCTTTCGACGATAACGATTGACCGAACTCGACCCAACTCGGCCGCTCGAGCGTGGAATCCTTCGATGGCTGCTTCCAACGGGCTACGGACACTATTCATTGCTGACTACAGCGATGGGACGGGACCGTAGACCGTTCCTGCGATGACCAAAGCGCCAGACCGGCCGAGGCAACAAATTCGAATGCGATAATGATTCACAAAATCGCAGCTTAGAACTTGCAACAAACACGACAACGGGGAATAACGTGATCAGGAAGGTCTCTGACTTTCAGCTTAAAACTGAACTCGGTGGCGGATACCGTCCCGAGGTTGTTGAACCTGCAATTCAAAAGCTCCCCTTTGAGTTGCTTGGCGATCGCCATTTTGAAACTTTAGCGTACATGCTGATGAAGAAGGAAATTGCTTCGGGAAAGCATACTGACTTTGACGACGTGGCGCTTATGCAAGGTGTAGGAGAGCGAGGGCGAGACTGTGTCCTGTACTCTGAATCGGAAGTGCGAGGGCTCATCCAATGCAAGAAGCTCTCCACTCGTTTGACCCGGCCGGCGCTGCTTCGGGAGATTGTAAAGTTCCTAATCCATGCATGTCTTGACTCGTCAATCCTCCCCGCCCCAGAGAGATTCAGCTATCTCGTCTTTGCCCCCGGTGATTTCACCGGAGAGGCAATCGATCTTCTCCACTCTTTTCCGGCGCAGATTGATATCGAGATTGGAAATGGCACTGTGGCCCGATATGTGCACGACGCGTTAGAGGAGTTTGAGTCATTTCGCCCGCTTTTGGCAAATCCGCCGACCGAACGGATTCGAGATCTCGTCAAGCGAATCAGGATCGTCGGCTTTAACGGTCTAGACCTTTCCGATCGTGTAAATACCGAACCAGAGGTGCTTAGTTCGTTCTTCACTGTTAGAACTATCGTCTCAATCGAAGAGGCTGATTCCGTACTGAGGAAGGCGCTTGATGACCACGGTTTGAAGCTTCTAACTGACGAGCATCTTCGCGATATTAAGGATCGTATATCGGACATTCCGCCGGAGCAGCGCGTCAGTATGGGATTTGTGGATCTATACGGTTTCAGCATTGATTTTTTCAAAGCGCTCGATCCTAGCGCTTTAAAGGAGTTGGTCGCTGCAATATTCAAGGTGAGGACAACATTGGATGGTCTGCTGATAGCTCACATAGCAGATGAGATTAACAAGCGGATATTTCGCGAGATAACTATCCCCCTCCTACGGACAATGAAGGTACATCCTTACAGTGTACAGTTGGCCGCGCCGTACCTCCACACCCGGCTGGTGGCTGTGACTGCAGCAGGTGTCACAACGGCAGCGCTGAAAAGCAAACTCTTCCCTGAAATCGTTAAGACGCCAGAGCAGGTGATCTCAGATTTGTCACAGCGGCTCCTAGCAACAAGCGCCAGAATTCTGGCAGGCGATTACAGTGAAGTGATTTTCGCCACCGAGAGTGACCGCGAACTCAAGCTCACGCTTTTCAAGCATACGCACGAGGGGCTGAAGGATGTCGAGGCAGCGGAGACCCGTCTGAAAATCGACATCCCGATATTGCGACCGATCTTGGACCAACTCGAGAAAGACATCAAGGCCACTATCTCTCCGACTCGGACTGTAATGATTGGCGATTCCTCATTTTTTGACGACAAAGCAAAGTTGGCGCGCGTTGCTCAGTCCTTGCGAGACATTACGCCATGCAGTCAGAAAAATCAGCCTTCCAAGTAAGCAAACCGCTGGTTGGAAAGCCTGCATTTTGTATGCATCCTGGCCGGCCACCCTAATACGGTGCACCGCAATCGAACCACACCGCGAGTTGTGCTGCGTAAGACCCAACAGCGCCAGACCGAGTGGACCCGTTATCTGCGCCAGTTCTTAGAGGTAGGCGTTGACGAGGCATCGAGCCATGCATAGTATTGCGTTTCGCTCACACGAGGTAAGCACTCACACCGACGAATTTAGAAAACATGCCAAGTGAATTTACTGTCGGGCTGTCAAACAACGCCGCCCTCCACGCTCAAAACAGCTATTTCATCGCGTCGGGGAACGAAGTCTTTCTACGTTTTCACGGGGATTGGGCGAAGCCAACACTGATGACAGCAACTGCAGGCGAACATTCCGGACGCTATGCTTCGGTGTGCGCCGACCAAGGTCGACTCCTATTCTCTGCCGCCCTTGTGATGGAGGAGCAGGGACGGGATTGGGAGATCATGGAGGATAATGAAGCCAACCGCCCCTATATCAAACTGCATTCGGGCGACAGCGCAAAATCGATTTTCCTTTTGGCCAATAGATTTTTTAATTTTTATAATCAAATTCCGCCCCGCTGCGATTTCGACATTACTAAGCAAAAAGAGTTTGTTCAGAATACCTATGGCCTACTGACGGCTAAACTGGGGGACCGAGAAAGAAAATCCGCCAAAAAAGTAAAATCACTAGGCCCAGAAGAAAATCCCTACATCGTAAAGCTGGATTTCTCAAGCTTGATAATACGGGACGCCTCAAGCAAACAGAAAAATTGATTCGTTTAGGAAACTGAAATTCCTTCACTATGGCTGCCGAAGCGGATTCGATCCTCGCCAAGGTGAACAGCGCCGGGCGGGCGTTGTTCTCGGGCACTCAGGTCGACGCATGTTGTAGCCGACCGACCCTGAGTCGGGAGCTTTTCAAACTTGGCCGCTTCTCCGAGGTCAGAATAGTAGTCGCCGGACCGCATAAAATCTGCGGTT
This sequence comes from Burkholderia sp. PAMC 26561, assembly GCF_001557535.2. Taxonomy (NCBI): domain Bacteria; kingdom Pseudomonadati; phylum Pseudomonadota; class Betaproteobacteria; order Burkholderiales; family Burkholderiaceae; genus Burkholderia; species Burkholderia sp. PAMC 26561. The sequence goes on along the minus strand of NZ_CP014315.1, from coordinate 883,261 downwards.
TTTTTTGGCGCAAACGCTAAACGCGGTTGCGCCTGCCCCCGACAGCAGTAGCTCCGACTGCTGCGGTGACAGCCGCTTGCGCGACACCAGCCATGGCAGCCGACATCGAGCGGAGTTGTAGCTGATTCAGCATTTCAAGGTTCTCCACGATCGTCCGGACGAGGTTCGGATCGTAATCGTCCCGATTTGCCTCCTCGTGAATACCTTTGTTCAAATATAGCCACACGTTCGACGGCGCCGGTACGCCGAGGACGGCGCCAAGCCCTTGCACAAGGGCGGGCTTGTCCGGATGCACGAAAGTGCGTGCGTCGTCAAGCCGCTTCTTCAACGCCTCGCATAAATTCCGTAACGCTGGCTCCGCGCCGCGTCCGGCCAACGGAACAGTCAATTGGCCGAGCTCGTACTTGCCCAACCATTTCCATACCTTATCAGTCAGCATTTCAAGACTCTGCCTGGCCGAGCCGAGGGCATTACGCGAGTCGCCAATCTCTAGGGCATCCCGGGCCTGCCTGAGGTAGTTAAATGTGAGCTCGTTACCCCTTACGCGCGGTCGGTAGTCGCCGATATGGGGCATCAAGTAGTAGGCAGTCCACTGGTCGGCGCCGACATGGTTTTGCAGGTCTTTGATGAACTCGCTACTGTGGCACGTGACGATAATCTGGGTTCTCGCGAAGCGGTCGCTCTGAAATATCGCCTCGCGAATGCCCTCACGGTGCTCGGTATCGATGGCATTGATTGCGTCGTCGAAAATGATGGCCGGTGCTCGCACGTCTATTGCCTTGGCAAGCAAAATGGCAACGCCGAGGCAACGCAAATGCCCTTCGCTGAGAACGTGGAGCGCATCCACATTGATCTGCGGCGCGCCGCGGAAGGCGAGCTCGATACGGCCATCCTCGCCGATCGGAAGGCGGAGAGCTGCAAGTTTGTCCCCGTCATGGTCGCGGCGGTTGAATTCGTTGTAGATGTCCAGCGCAGTCGTGTTGAGACCGGCGATTAAAGTGCCGGGATGTTCCGAACGAAACTGACGCAGTAGTCTGAGGAAGTCGTCATACGCCGCTTTGATGCGGTGGTCGCGAGTGACGAGCGCAGCCTCCCGAGCGACTCCCGCGATGAGTTCGGCGTTCGCATGATCAAAATTTTGGATGACCTGTCTAGCCGTGGCCACCTGCTTCGCCAGCTCAACCCGCCGAGCGATGAAGCCCGCGACGGCTTGACCCGCTTGAACCAGCCGGACTCGCTCCTGGGCCATTTCGGTGCGGCTTGCTAGCGCAAGATTTGTTTGCGTATCGAGCCCTTCACACTCGACCGCCATATCAACAATCTTCTTCGCCATCGACTTAATACCATCAGGCGCCTCATAGCTTGCCCGCCACCACGCTTTGCTATGGTCAACCGCGGGCGCCGAGAGGTGTTGCAGTCGTTCGTCTTGGCTGCCCGCATTGGCGCCGACGCGTTGAGCGAAGTTTGAGAGAAGCGCCTCCAAGCCGCGAGATGCGGCCTCCCATGTCCGTCGAACGCTGGTCATCTCTGCCTGCAAAGCGGCGAGGTCTCTTAGCTGAGCCAGCCCTTCACGAGCTTGGGCGTAAGGGTCACGTGCGGCGTGGTACTCGCCCGTGAGCGGCGTTCCGCAGGCGGGGCAATTGCCGGGCATTTCGGCTTGCAGTCCCAGCACTGCGTTGTACAGGCTTTGAAATGAAGTCTCTGCAGTCTTTGCGGCAAGTCTTGCGCTGACATTCTCGAGCCGGGTCTGTTCATCGTCCGCTGCGCGGTATGCCTCCGTGAGCCTCGCGCTGCTAACACCATATAGAGAAGGCGTCGGCCCATCCAGTTGCCCGTTCAGATATTGCAGACGGCCCGGTGTCTGCTCGCTACCGATGAGGACAAGGAGCTCAGCATACGACAGCCCAAGCTTGAAAGCTTCGGCATAAGCTGCCTCATCGCGTGAGATTGCCTGGACTGCCTGCGTCTCACTGTCTACCGTGAATTGGTCGCGTTGCAGCGCCGCTCGCCGAGTCGCAAGTTCCTGCTGCTGCGCGGCGGTCAGGCTCAGTTGGGCGTCCATCGACTCGTTAAAGTTGCCGACAAAGTCATGGAACTGCTCTAATCCAAACAGTGAAGCGATCAAGTCCTTCTTTTCGCCGGCCGTCTTAGCTGCAATGCGCGAGAAGTTGTCGATACGGTTCTTTTCAATGAAACAAAATCGGTGAGCCGCTGCGTCGGGTCTAACTGCTGAGGCTTGGCCGTTTTCGTCGAGTGCCAATAGCGCAGGGGGTTCGTATCGCCGTTCATGGAGATTTGCGAAGTAGCGTTGTGACGGAATGCGCTTCGCCGAAGCCTCGTCTACGGAGCCCAGCAACGCCAACTCGAGGGCCTCGCAGAGGCTCGTCTTGCCGCTGCCGTTAGGGCCGTAGAACATGGTGATTCGCTGCGGAAAGTTGAAAGTTTCCGGTACTCGAAAGCCTCGAAAAGGCCCGACGGTCAGACTATGAAGCGCCCTCCACTCCCAAACCCGGTCTGGACTGCGCCTGCTACCGCGGGAAGCTCAAAGCTTGCGGTCGGCAAAGACTCGCGCGCGATTGCGGCCAGCGCTACAGATCGTCGACTCTGCGCGCGCGAGCTCGCGGCGACGGTGTCGAAGTTGACCTCAATTAAATTGGCTAGGCGTCGAACGTCGTCAGATGCACCTCTCTCGGGACGGTGCAACCAACCGAGAAACTGATGATAGTCATGCCTAGCCGAACTCATTTTCCCCACCCCTGAATGCATTGTTGTCAATGCGAAGCCCAAAATAGCCTTCGCAGCATCTCGACCCAGTCTGCTTATTAGTATGCAGATTTTAAGCTAGGGTGACAATGCGGTGTCGTGCGGATTTCACTTGGCAAGCGGCTTTGACGTCAGAGCTATTTCCGACGTTAAAAGTCCGTTTGGCGTGTATTTGCGGCGTGCGACACGGCAAATGGCCAAATCGACACAGAATGCGCCATTATTGGTGATAGTGCAGAGCAAAGGAAAACGATTGCCCATGCGTCGAGCCTGCGACGCAAGGCTGCTTTGTCCGTCCGCTTATCAAAGCGTTGCAGTCGTCTGGATGACCGTAGAAGATCAATCATGAATGACGGGAATTGGCCGATCGGCGCCACATGGCGGAGCGCCCCAAAGGGGTCATTCGCCCGCGTTAATGCAGTGTGGTCAGTGTCCGCTCAGGCCGAAAAACAGACACACTACAGTAAAAATCAAGGGCTCCTTCCTGCTATCGCCGGAAGGAGCCCCTAAATCGCTAGCTGAGTGAGAACCGCCCTAATCCATAGAGCGGCTCAAAGCCTCAACCCTTAACCGTCCCCAACGCCGCATTCAACGTCTTACTAGGCCGCATAACCGCCCCAAGCTTCTCAACATCAGGCCAGTAATACCCACCAATATCAGCCGCATGTCCCTGCACAGCAGCCAGCTCGGCAACGATCGTAGCTTCATCCTCGGTCAAACGCTTTGCCAGCGGCGCGAACAACCCCGCCAACTCAGCATCATCCGTCTGCTTGGCCAGTTCCTGCGCCCAATACATAGCCAGATAAAACTGACTACCGCGGTTATCCAGTTGCCCGGTCTTCGGCGAAGGATTCTTGTTGTTCTCAAGCAGCAACCCGGTCGCGGCATCGAGCGTCTTTGCAAGAACCTTGGCCTTCGCGTTCCCGGTCTTGATACCCAGATCTTCAAGCGACACAGCCAGCGCCAAAAACTCCCCCAACGAATCCCAACGCAGATGGTTCTCCTCAACCAACTGCTTGACATGCTTAGGCGCCGACCCACCCGCGCCCGTCTCATACATCCCGCCACCAGCCATCAACGGAACGATAGAAAGCATCTTCGCGCTGGTTCCCAGTTCCATGATCGGGAACAAGTCCGTCAGGTAATCGCGCAGGATATTGCCCGTCACCGAAATCGTATCCAGACCGCGAATCACGCGCTCAAGCGTGTAACGCATCGCACGAACCTGCGACATGATCTGAATGTCCAGACCGGTCGTATCGTGATCCTTCAAATACGTTTCGACCTTCTTGATCATCTCGGCTTCGTGCGGACGATACGGGTCCAGCCAGAAAATCGCCGGCATGCCGGAGTTGCGCGCACGCGTCACAGCGAGCTTCACCCAGTCGCGAATCGGCGCGTCCTTCACCTGGCACATACGCCAGATATCGCCCTCTTCCACGTTCTGCGTCAACAGCACTTCGCCCGTGGCGATATCGACAATGCGCGCTTCACCCGCTTCCGGCACTTCGAACGTCTTGTCGTGCGAACCGTACTCCTCAGCCTGCTGCGCCATCAAACCGACGTTCGGCACGGTGCCCATGGTGACCGGATCAAAGTTGCCGTTGGTCTTGCAGAAGTTGATGATCTCCTGATAGATACGCGCAAACGTGCTTTCTGGAATCACGGCCTTGGTGTCTTTCGGACGGCCATCGGCGCCCCACATCTTGCCGCCAATGCGGATCATCGCGGGCATGGATGCATCCACGATCACGTCGTTCGGCGCGTGCAGGTTGGAGATGCCCTTGGCGGAATCGACCATTGCGAGTTCCGGACGATGCTCGTGGCAAGCATGCATGTCACGGATGATTTCTTCGCGCTTGGAGCTCGGCAGGCTTTCAATCTTGTCGTACAGATTGACGAGGCCGTTGTTGACGTTGACGCCGAGTTCATCGAAGAGCTTGCCGTGCTTGGCAAACGCATCCTTGTAGAAAATCTTCACGGCGTGACCGAACACGATGGGGTGCGAGACCTTCATCATGGTGGCCTTCACGTGCAGCGACAGCATCACGCCGGTTTCACGCGCATCTTCCATCTGTTCTTCGTAGAAGTCGCACAGCGCCTTCTTGCTCATGAACATGCTGTCGATGATCTCGCCTTCCAGCAGCGACACCTTCGGCTTGAGCACAATGGTCTTGCCGCTCTTGCTGACGAGTTCCATCTTGACGTCGCGCGCATGGTCGATCGTCATGGACTTTTCGCCATGATAGAAATCGCCGTGCTTCATGTGCGCCACGTGGGTGCGCGAAGCCATGCTCCACTTGGCCATGCTGTGCGGATTCTTGCGCGCATAGTTCTTGACGGCGGCAGGCGCGCGGCGGTCGGAGTTGCCTTCGCGCAGCACGGGGTTCACGGCGCTGCCGAGGCACTTGGAGTAACGCTGGCGAATCGACTTCTCTGCGTCCGTCTTCGGGTCTTCGGGGAAGTCGGGGATCTTGTAGCCCTTGCCCTGCAGTTCCTTGATCGCACCAATCAACTGATGCTGCGACGCGCTGATGTTCGGCAACTTGATGATGTTGGTTTCAGGCAGCAACGTCAGGCGGCCGAGTTCGGCGAGGTTGTCGGGAACGCGTTGTTCTTCGGTCAGGAACTCGGGGAACTCACCCAGGATACGGCCGGCGACCGAGATGTCGCTGGTGGTGACGTTGATTCCTGCCGGCGCGGTGAACGTGCGGATGATGGGCAGAAAGGCGTTGGTCGCCAGCAGCGGAGCCTCGTCAGTCAGGGTGTAGATGATCGTGGGTTGTTGGGTGCTCATCGCTAATCCGAGAAAAGGGAAAGAGGTTGAAACGCCGCCGGCCGCGTCACAAACCGGCGTTAACCATTGAATTTTGCCTCATTTTTCTTTCGAAGGGATTTAACCGGTCTTTTTAGGTCTGGTTTTACGACCGGGAATTAACTTTCGCGTCCCGACGAGACCGGCTTGAGTACTTTCTATTTCGGGATGTGGAATGCCTGCGGACGTTTTTCGGCACGCCGCTATATGGTGAGTTGAACCCGCTCGGGCTCGTCCGGCTCGAACCAGTCGGGATTGCGCTCGGCAACGGGCTTCAGGGAGGTCAATATCTCCCGCAAGTGGGCACGCATGGCCTCCTCGGCTCCATCGGCGTCATGCGCCTTCAGCGCGCTCACAATCCGCGCGTGCTGCCTGATGATGAGCTCCAGTGGCGAGACATCGGGCAAGCTCAGGTACCGCACGCGGTCCATCTGCGCCTTGATGTCCTGGATGGTGTCCCACGCGGCCACGCAGTCTATGGATTGCGCGATCAGGAAATGAAACCGCTCGTCGAGCGCGAGGAAGGCGGAGGTGTCGTTGACCTTGGCCGCGACTTTCTGGTCGCGCAGGTTATCGGCGAGATCTGACAGTTGCGAGTCAGTGATCGCCATTGCGGCTTTGCGCGCGACGGCGGCCTCGATGGCTTCGCGGATGAACCGGCCTTCGCGGACTCGCCTCGGCGATATCTTTTTGACGAAAGTCCCGCGCTGAGGCAAAACCTGCAGCACGCCAGATTCGACAAGTTTGATGAACGCTTCGCGAACGGGTTGCCGCGATACATCGAACATCTCCGATACTTCTGTTTCGGACAGCGGCGTGCCGGGAACGAGCAAGCCGGAAAAGATCGCTTCCCGCAACGCGCGAAAGATCTGCTTGCCGATAGGCTCGTGCGAGTCCACCTGAAGCTGGCCGCGCAAGTTGGGCAGCGCGATTCGTGTTTCCGACGCGCGGCCGCGACCTCTGGACGATGCAACCGGTGCAATCAACGAAGATGCGGCGCCTGCGCTTTTGTTCACGCCGTTTGCCGAGGGCGCGCCTGGTCGTGTGGGAGCCGACAGGACCTTTTTCATCACCATGACCCGCACCTGAACGAGGAAGTAAATAGACAACGCGCCAAACAAAAAAGCTCGGCTTGTCATCTACCATACTACCACGCGGCTGTTGCCGGATCGGACCCTCCGGCATGCACGAACCTACGATACAACCACCCGCCGCGTGCCGACACCTTTGCCGCGCGGCTCGCGAATCCATATGAGCGAACACAGCGCGCCGAGCACCGCAACGGCGCCCGCAAGCACGAACGCACTACCGTAAGCACCATGTGTGGCCTGCACGATGAACCCCGTCACCGCCGGCCCGATCACGCCGGCAAGATTCGCGAGCAGATGCACGAACCCGCCCACGCCGCCGACGTTCTCGCGGCGAACCGTATCCTGGATCACGGCCCAATAGACCGCGCCGGTCACGTACAGGAAGAAGATGGACACGGACATCAACGCAACCGCGCCCTGCATGCTTTCCACGCGTCCGGCAAAGCCCACGCACACGGCCGCTGCGCCGAGGCACACGGACAGGACCATGCGGCGCGCGAGCAAGGGCTTGCCGGTGATGCGCAGGATCATGTCGGTGATAAAACCGCCTGCGGCGAGACCAATGCTTCCGAGCACCCAAGGAATCACGGTCGCAATGCTCATGTCATGCAGCGACAGATGATGGGCTTCCATGAGGTAAGTCGGGAACCACGACAGGAAGAAGAACAGCACGTAGTTGTAGGAGAAAAACGCGAATGCCGTCGCAAGGATGATCGGCTGCTTCAGGTAGAAACGCAGGCCGAGTTTCTCGCCCGCGGGTGCGCTTTCCATCGATGAAGCCTGCTGTTGTCCCTCGACAATCAACGCAAGTTCACTGGCGGAAACGCGCTTGTTCTGCTGCGGCCTTTCGGTGGTGGTCAACGACCACAGCACGAGCCACATGAGTCCCAGCACCATGATTGCGACGAACGCCCAGCGCCAGCCAAACCGTATTGCCAGATAACCGACTACAGGTCCCGCGAGCGCGCCGCCAAGCGGCGTACCGGAACTGATCACGCCGATCGCGCTCGCTACTTCTCGGCGCGGAAACCAGTTGTTGACCATCTTGCTGTTGGACGAACTGAACGGCCCTTCGCCCATGCCGAACAACACGCGCAACACGATCAGCGATCCCAGGCTGCTCGCCAGAGCAGTGGCGCCGCAGAAGACCGACCAGATGCCCATGGACGCGCCGAACACTTTCTTCGCGCCGATCTTGTCCGACGCCACGCCGCCAATGAAGTTGAACAGCGCATAGCCGATAAAAAAGCTGCTGAACACAATACCCATTTGCGCATGCGAGAAGTTCAGGTCCTTCTGAATGAGCGGCGCGGCAATGGAGAGCGCGGCGCGATCGAGATAATTGATCACTCCCGCAAGAAACAGCAAACCGACTACGAACCAGCGTTGGCTCTTGAACATGGACGTCTCCTGATTTACGCCTCTATGCAATCGGGCGCTTGGCGATGCGTAGATGGGTTTTAGTCGAACTGCAGATGGACTTTCATCGACTGGTTTCGGTCATGTGCGACTTCGAACGCGCGGTTCGCGTCCGCAAGTGGGAAGACATGCGTCATCAACGGGCTCAGGTCGATCTTGCCCGTGGCGATCTCTTCGGCGGCGACCGCGTATTCATCGGTGAAACGGAACGACCCCTGATAGCGCAACTCCTTCGCCATCACGAGATTGGCCGCAACGGGCGATTGCCCCGCAGGCAGATTCCCCACCTGGATCACCGTGCCGCCGGCGCGCGCTGCACGCAGGGCGGTATCGAGTCCCGCGGGGCTGCCCGATGCCTCGATGACGACATCGAACGTGCCGCGCGACTGCGACCATGCATCGACTTGCTTTTGATCAGTGGCGAGCACGGTCTGATCCGCGCCGAGCGTCGTGGCCATCTGCAACGCCTTCTCGGCCAGATCCAGTGCAACCAGACGATGCGCCCCCGCACGCCGCGCAACCGACAACAAAATGCAGCCGATCGGCCCGCATCCGACCACGAGCACATGTGCGCCGACGAGCGAGCCTGCATGCCTCAGCGCATGCAAGGCGACGGCGAGCGGTTCGGCCATGGACGCCTGGGCGAAGCCAAGTGTGTCGGGCACGAGCACGCATTGCCGCGCGGCAACGGCAATGTACTGACGAAACATGCCTTGCATATGCGGGAACGTTGAAGCACTGCCCATGAAGCGCATGTTGAGGCAATGATTGGTCATGCCCTTCACGCAGAACCGGCACTCGCCGCAGTTGAGCCCCGGGTTCACCGCAACGCGTTGGCCGACGCGTAGGCCTGTGACGCCGGCGCCAAGCGCCGCGATCTCGCCCGCAACCTCGTGACCCAGCACGAACGGCTCACGCACCGCGAAGTCGCCGCTTTTGCCCTTGAAGTAATACGACAGATCCGACCCGCAGATACCGCCCGCGCGCACGCGAATCTGGACCTGGCCGGGTTGGGGTTGAGGGGCATTGACTTCATCGATACGCAAGCGTTTCGGTTCGTAAAGGACGGCTGCAAGCATGAGAGACTCCGTTGATATTGATGTTCGACGCGATGATTCTGCTCAGGCGATGCGGATCACCAGTTCCAGAGCGTGCCGTCCTCAAGACGTGCAACCGGCAGGTACGCCGGGTCATATGGATAGCGTGCGGCGAGTTCTTCGTCTATGTCGACGCCGTGGCCGGGTGCATCGCCGGGATGCATCGTGCCGCGCTCGAACGTCCATGCGTGCGGGAAAACATCGAGCGCTTCCGCCGGAAAACCCATGTATTCCTGCACGCCGAAGTTCGGCACCCACAAGTCGAAATGCAACGCGGCGCCCATGCAGACAGGCGACAGATCTGAAGGCCCATGACAACCCGTGCGCACCTGATAAAGCGAAGCGAAATCCGCGATGCGCTTCAGGTGGGTAATACCGCCGGCATGTGTGAGCGTCGCGCGGATGTAATCGATGAGTTGCTCTTCAATGAGCTGCTTGCAGTCCCAGATGCTGTTGAACACTTCGCCCACGGCAATCGGCGTCACGGTGTGCTCGCGGATCAGGCGGAAACCGGCCTGGTTCTCGGCAGGCGTGGGGTCTTCCATCCAGAAGAGCCGATACGGCTCGACCGACTTGCCGAGACGCGCGGCTTCGATGGGTGTGAGACGGTGATGTACATCGTGAAGCAGATGGGTATCGAAGCCGAACTTGTCGCGCACTGCCTCGAAGAGTTTCGGCACGAAGTCGAGATACTTCTCCGATGACCACGTCTGCTCTTCCACCACGCCTTTGGTCGCGGGTTCATACATGCCCGAGCCTTTCGATACGCCGTAAACCGACCGCATGTTCGGCACGCCGCACTGAATGCGGATCGCCTGGTAGCCCTGCTCTACATGGTCCGCATAGCGGTCGAGCGCTTCGGGAATATCGCGGCCTGTTGCGTGTCCGTACACCATCACGCTTTCACGCGATGCGCCGCCGAGGAGCTTGTACAGCGGCAGGTTCGCGACCTTGCCGAGAATGTCCCACAGCGCGACATCCACCGCTGCAATGGCGGTCATGGTCACCGGACCGCGCCGCCAGTAAGCGCCCTTGTATAAAAGCTGCCACATATCTTCGATACGACCCGGATCACGCCCGATCAGCATCGGGCAAACGTGATCCTTCAGGTAAGACGCCACGGCCAGTTCGCGGCCATTCAACGTGGCGTCGCCAATGCCGTAGACCCCTTCGTCCGTCACTACTTTCAATGTGACGAAATTGCGGCCCGGACATGTGACGATGACGTCGGCACGGACAATTTTCATGGGGCTTTCCTTGAGATTCTATCGTTGGAAATGATGCTACCATACAAGTAGACGAAGACGTCAATCAAGGGTTTTCCCGGCTAGGGGTTATCAAATGAACGCTAAATCAAGGCTGTGTCGCGATGCGCTGGCATCGCTCAAGGAGAGTCATGTGCTTGGACAGGGGTGGCGGGAGCCATCCATTGGCATCGTGCATCTGGGCATCGGCAATTTTCATCGGGCGCACGAGGCCGTCTATACGGAAGAAGCCATGCTCGCCGCCGGTGGCGACTGGGGGATATGCGGCGTCACTTTGCAGGGCGACGTCACCAAGCGCGACGCATTGATGGCGCAAGACGGTTTGTATAGCGTGGTGGAACGCGGACCTGATGGTGTGAAAACGACCGTCGTGCGTGCGCTGCGTGAAGTGCTTGCCATGCCGCACGATCGCATTCGCCTGTTCGAATTGCTCGCCAATACCAACGTTCGCATCGTCTCGCTGACCGTGACGGAGAAGGGATATTGCCGCGATCCGACATCCGGCGACGTAGACCTTGCGCATCCCGGCGTCGCGCATGATGTTCACAACCCCGACGAGCCAGGCACCGTCCCGGGTATCCTGGTCGCCGCTCTGCGCGCGCGGCGTGACGCGGGCGCAGCACCGTTCACCGTGCTTTCGTGCGACAACCTCTCGCACAACGGCGCAGCCTTGCGGCAAGTCGTCTGCTCATATGCAAGCGCACTCGATACAAACCTCGCCGCATGGATCGAACGCGAGGTGGCGTTTCCATCCACGATGGTGGACCGCATCGTCCCTTCCACAACGGATGCTGATCGCGATGCCGCAATGAGCGCACTGGGCTTGCGCGACGACGCGCCGGTCCCGTGCGAACCGTTCCGCCAATGGGTGATCGAGGATCGCTTTCCGGCTGGGCGGCCCGCTTGGGACCGCGTTGGCGCGCAGTTGGTGAATGACGTCATGCCTTTCGAGCTCGCCAAGCTGCGCATGCTGAACGCCACGCATTCCACGCTCGCTTATCTCTCCATGCTTGGCGGTTTTGCGACTATCGATGAAGCCATGTCTTTCCCGCCTGTGCGAACGCTGATTCACGCGATGATGACGCATGAGATCGCACCCACGCTAACCGTTCCGCGCACTTTCGATCTGATGGCGTATCGCGATGCGTTGATAGAACGTTATTCGAATCCGGCGCTCAAGCATCGCTGTGCGCAGATCGCGATGGATGGAAGTCAGAAGATCCCGCCGCGCTTGCTCGGGACGATTTCAGCGCGATTGGCGCGGGGTGAATCGATCGCGCGACTCGCCCTTGGCGTGGCAGCGTGGTTCGTATTCTTGCGCGGCCGCGCCGACGATGGTTCCACGTTTTCGATCAATGATCCGATGGCTGCAAAGCTCACATTGCTGGTGGAAAGCGCTGGCAATACGCCGGAAGAACTTGTCGATGCCGTGCTTGGATGCCGCGAAGTATTCGACGCCGAGCTGGCATCGAGTAAAACCTTTCGCCATGAGCTGATTGCGGCGGTCGTGCAATTGAACAAGGGGGCAAGAGCCGCGATTGAGCACGCGGCCCTGCAGCCATAAAGCCGCTCAAGGCTGGCGATGAACCCCGAACGGGTTTTATTTCACATCGAACGGGTAATCGCCATGCGTTCTATGTCCATCGTCCGCTACCGCAGCCCAATGAACGATGTAGTGCCCCGGCGGCAGAACCGGCAGCGCGACGGTAGCGATCGTCGGCTGTTGGGCATCGACTGTCGATTTGGCGGTATTGACCTGCTTGCCGGCGGCGTCGGTGACGGTGAGCACGGTGAACGCCGGTTCCAGCGGCCCATCGAACGTAATCTTCGCCTGCGCGGGCGACTCCACTGAAGCCCCCGCTCCCGGCTCCTGCTTTTGCGGGAACACGTGCGCGAATGCGTTGACAGCAAACAGCAGCCCGGCGGCGAGCGTGATTGAATATCTGGTTTTCATCGGGGATATCCTCGTTACTGGAACAGCGGCTTGCCGATGGTGTTCGGCGCGACGTCATCAAAGAAAATATGGGCCTGGACCAGAATGCCTACATGCGATCCGCTCGCCCGGTTGATCGGGATCTGCGCCTCCACGCCGAACTGTCCATAGCGGTTGATCCAGATAAAACCCGGGTTCACGGTGCCGGTGGTCTGCCCCTGGCTGCGTGACAATGGAACTTCAACCAGCGGGACGATATTCGACAGCGGTTGCGGCAAACCGAGGTCATGGACGTGCTGCTGCAAGTACGGCAGGCTGTATTGAACGGTGAAGCCGTAATTGAACGCATTCGGCTGGCCGGCGCCCGTGGTCAGCGCGGGACCGGCTTCGCCGGTGATAGCGATCGGTCGCAGATAGGCGAGCGAATCCGGGAGATCACCCATGCCCTTGCCCGCAAAGATCGTCGGCGAAAGCGTCGAGAAGCTGTCTGCTATGGCGTGGCTTCCTGTGCCGCCAATCTCGGCATCCAGGCCAACCGATGTCATGAACTCGTGTGCCTCGTTCACGTAGAGCAGGTACTTCACGCCGACATCGAGGTTGTCAAAACCGCGCGCCTTCGGGTTGTTCTGCATCACATAGGTCTCGCCCACCGATACCGCCAACCGTGGCGTAATGAGCTTGTCGTATTCGGCATCGAAGGTATTGATGCTTTGATCGCCGTTGTCTCCCGGTACGCGTTGATGGCCGTACTGGAAATTGGCTTCATCGCCGACACCGGGGTCGTCTACCGACAGGGTTGATGGAAAGACACGGTCGCCCGCAACCGCATGTGCGTGGGCTGGAGATGGAATCAGGAAGCAGGCGGTAGCGGCAGTCGAAAGAATCGACGACGCAAGCAGCGGCGCCGCGCTGCGCGTTGAAAAGGTTCGCATGGTGATCCGTTTGGTCTGGTGACAGGTCGTCGTCAAGCCGTCGCACGCCGTTGATACGGCGTGCGACCCGGCTATGTATTCGTGGAATCAGATCAGGACAAAACGGGTGGCGCGCGAGGCTGGACGAAGGTGTAAGGCTCGACGCGCACGACACTTTCGAAGCGCGTGGCAACTTGATGTTGTGTCAGCCGGATCGTGGTGGCGAACAGTGCCTGCACAGTCGGCACGGCGGGCATGTGAGCGAGCAAGCTGCAGTATGCGCAGTCCTGGCCGTCGGACATTTGGGTGTGTTTATCGGCGTCCGGCTTGCCTTCGGCCGATGCACCCTGCATGGACGGCATTGAACAATGCTCGTCCTGCATGCCATCGCCTGGATGATTTGCCGCCAGGCTGTGAGAAACCGTTGGCGCAAGCGTTGCCATGAGGATCGCAAGCAATCCCAGCAGGCTGCCAATCTTTCGATAAAAACGGCTCAACATGTCGCGCCCGGTTATCCGCCGATGGTCTGCGCGGATTATGACATGCGGCTATCGGTCACGGCTGGGGATGATCCCGCCGAAAAAGCGCCCATTCATCGATGGTGGTGCCGTCGGGCAGCCGACAGACGCTCGATTGGTTGCCGGCGGCATCCTTGCGTGTTTCGCGTCTTCCGCCGAGGCTGATGCAGTATCGGGAGGCGGGGTTCGCCAGGCCGACGGGGCTAGGTCTTTGCGCGTTTTCCTGCGATGCGCACGCGCTCATGGCGGTGGTCAGCACCACTGCGGCTGCAGTGTTGAGTAAAAAGATTGACTGGGAATTCATGACGATAAAACCAAACTTGTGAAAGATCGCGGCGATTATAGTCGGCGCGAAGCAGACCGATACATCCGATTGAAATCAATGCCTTGCCGCGTGTTCCCAGGACTTCTCCACAGCCTTGCCAACAGAATCTGTGGATAAGTCAGTGTGGGGCAGCGTAGTAGTTCACCGGGCATCCGCTCCTCTAATGATTCCCCATCGGAAAACCTCTTTCACGACAAACCGCGATGATCGCGCTCAGTTGACTGAGGTCGGCAGGCTTCACGAGATGGTGATCGAAGCCCGCCTCGCGGGCACGCTGAAGATGCTCTTCCTCGCCGTAACCACTATGCGCAATCAGCAAGGTGTCGTGCAGTTCCGGCAGCAAACGCAAGCGCCGTGCGACCTCATACCCGTCCATCTCCGGCAGGCCGATATCGAGCAGGACAACGTCGGGGCTGAACTCGACGGCACAGCGCAAGGCGGTGGCGCCATCCCGCGCGGTCTGCACCACGTGACCATCGATACGTAACAGCGCCGCGCTGCTCTCCAGCGCATCCACATTGTCATCGACAACAAGGATGCGCATGATCCCGAACTCCGGCGCAGCATGGATCGCCGCGTGCAGCGGTTCATCCGGAACGGTGCCGCGCGGCAACGCAGGCAGGCGCACCACGAACTTGCTGCCCCGGTTGAGCCCTTCGCTAAACGCATGCACGCTGCCGTGATGCAATTCGACCAGCCGATGCACCAGCGCCAGCCCAAGCCCCAGGCCCGCCGCCTTGCGGTCGAGAGAACGCTCCGCCTGGACAAAGATGTCGAAGATCGTGGGGATCAGGTCGGCCGACATGCCAATGCCGTTGTCGGCCAGCGTCAAGAGGGCATCGTCGAAGCGCCGCTCGACGCAGATGCGGATATGGCCGCCCGGCGGCGTGTATTTGATTGCATTGCCGAGCAGGTTGATCACGACTTGCTCAATGCGCATTGCGTCCGCCGCGATCGGCAATACGTCCATAGGCAGCGCCAGCGTGACCTCGTGCCGGCAAGCCTCGAATTCCGTGCGCATGGCTTCCACCGCGCGATGCACGGTCTCGACCAGATCGATCTTCTCGGGCTTCAGAACGATGATGCCGCGCGTGATTCTAGATACATCCAGCAGATCCTCGACCAGCCGGATCTCGTGATCCAGTTGTCGCTGCGCAGCCTCACGAGCGATCTTCTGCCCCTCCATGTCCGCATTGCCACTTCCCCAAACCTGCAAGCCGTTGCGAATAGCGGCAAGCGGGTTCCTCAACTCATGCGCGAGCATGGCGAGGAATTCGTCCTTCTGCTGATCGGCGGATTGGAGCCGGTCGAACGCCTGATGTTGCCGGGTCACATCGGCGATGGTCAGCAAGATGAGCGCTTGCGCCGGCCATGCAACCCGCATTGCGTTGAGTTGCATCGTGCGCAAACCGATGCCGGTAAATTCATGCGTGATCTGAAAATCGCGGACGGTCGTTTTCTGCGGAAGCAGATCCTCGAGCAGTTCCCTCAACGCGGGGATGTTCCACTGCTCGTTGCCAAGGTCATAAAGCTTCGTGCCGATGGTCTGGTCCGGCGAAGTCTGGAACGTTTGATAAAAGGCGCGATTGGCAAGCGTGATCTTGAGATCGGCTTCCAGCACGAGCAACGGTTCCGACATGGTCTCGACAATGGCCTGCGCGAAATCGCGTGCACGAGCGGCCTCGTCAATGGCGCTCTTCAGCTCATGATTGCGATAACGCAGTTCGTCGTTGGTGGTCGTCAGTTCTTCGTTGACCGATTGCAGTTCTTCCTTCGCGGTCTCCAGTTCCTCATTGGTACTCTGGAATTCCTCGTTGCTCGACAGCAGCTCTTCCTCGCTGGCCCGAAGATCCTCCCGCGCGGTCTCGTGTTCCTCGAGCATGGCAAGAAGATGCCGGTGGCTGCCTTCGAGCTCGGCATCCAGCCGCGCGATTTCAATATCCTTGTCACCGTGGCCGGTCTGAGCCAAACGTCCCGTCGCATTCCGGAAGGCCTGCCCGGCCATTTTCACCAATGATTCACGGCTGGCCCAGCGCAGCGTGGCGGCCCGTTCCGCAGGCGCCTCGAAATAGATGAGGAAAAACCGGCCGGGGACGTCGGATATCTGAACCGGATGCACCTCGAGCGCAACAGTGCGCGCCCGTCCACCGCCTGCCGCATTGTTCAGGCGCAGCCCGTGTCTCGCAATGACCGTGGCTCCAAGGCGCGCCTGCCTGACAGCCTCGTCAACAGCAAGGAAGACCTCCGGTCGCGCCAGACGCTTCAGACTGCTGGTCGGCGGACCGCTTGGATTGACGAGGAAGGCTGCGGTATCGCCGCGAAATTCGAGAATGTTCAACTCTTCATCGCACAGCACGCTTGGCGGGGTGTATCGCGCGAGCGTCATGCGATCGACTTCGCGTCGCAACAATTCGGCGCGCGAGGCATTTTCGCGGCCGCTGACCAGGGGCGTTGCAGCGATGTTCATTTGCGGCGTCGGCCTCGTTACAGGGAGGCCCATCCGTGGTCGTCCCGGGCGCGGCTTTTTGATGTAGAGCTTGCTCGCCACACTCGGAATGACGCTGAACAGCTCAGAAGATGCGCCAACCGATTCGGATGGTCCGAGCATCAGGACACCATCGGGCGCCAATGCGTAGTGAAACAACGGCATGACGTTGCGCTGAAGCATCGGGTCGAGGTAGATCAGCAAGTTGCGGCAACTGATCAGGTCGATCCTCGAGAACGGCGGGTCGGTTGCGACGTTGTGACGGGCAAACGTGCAGAGACTTCTGATCGACTTGTCTACGCAATAGTGATCGCCATCGCGAACAAAGAAACGCTCGAGGCGCTCGGGCGACACGTTGCGCGCAATGTTCTCGATGTAGCGGCCGGCGCGCGCGGTCTTCAGCGCATCGACGCTGACGTCGGTGCCGAAGAACTGGATTTGCATATTGGAACCGCGCCCGTCGAGATACTCCATCAGGCAGATTGCGATGGAATAGACCTCTTCGCCGCTTGCACATCCCGGCACCCAGATCCGGATGGGCGTGCGCGAGTCGGGCAGATCCGGTGATTGCAAAGCGCCGATCAATCGCGGAAACACGGTCCGGGCCAATTCATCGAACGTGTCAGGATCACGGAAAAATTCGGTCACACGAATCAGAAGGTCACGCCCTAGCGCCTGTGTTTCCACGGGATCGGAATCGAGCAACGTGACGTAGTCGTTCACCGAGGTCAGCTCGCGCAGCGCCATGCGGCGGGACAGGCGGCGCTGGACGGTACCGCGCTTGTAGTAGGTAAAGTCGATATTGCACGCGTTGCGCAGTAGCCGGAATAGAGGGCGCAAGCTCTGGTCGCCAGGATCGGTGGCAGGTCCCATCAATTCGAGCTGGTCGAGCGCGCGCTTCGGGTAGCGGCCAACGCGCCCGATTTCCCGGGCAATATCAGAAGGCGACAGCACGCTGTCGACACAGCCAAGGCCGATTGCCGCACGCGGCATGCTGCTGTGACGGGCCGAAGCCGGGTCCTGCGCGAAGGTGATGCCGCCTTCGCCCTGAATGGCTTGCAGCCCGAGCGCGCCGTCCGAGCCGTTGCCGGACAGGATCACGCCGATTGCATCGACGCCCAGATCGGCGGCAAGCGAATCGAACAGATCGTCGACCGGCATTGGCGGGCCGAGTGTCTCTCCGCGCGGCCGCAACCGGATCTGGCGCTCCGCGACCGACATGCTGGCGTTGGGCGGGATGACATAAACGTGGTCGATCTCGATGCTCATGCCGTCGCGCGCCTCGATAACCGGCATCGCAGTCTGTTTCGACAGGATGTCCGGGAGCAGGCTTGGCCGCAGCGGCGCCAGATGCTGGACCACGAGAAAGGCCATGCCGCTCGCCGGTGCAATGCCGGCGAGCAACTCGGAGATGGCTTCGAGGCCGCCGGCTGACGCGCCAATGCCCACTACAGTGAACGATGCCGGCTGTTCTTCGATTCTTGTGCCGATGGTTGTCACCGATGCCCCCGTGACGATGTGCAGCCTCTTACATTCGCCGGCTCGGGTCACTCGACGCGGAGCAAAAAACGAAATCAGCTCTCAAGCAGCTCGATTGAAAGCAAGGGCGTCCGTTGGGCGCCGGTTCGGATTGATCGAACGCCGATGCGCGATGACAGACTGACCGCGCCCCGATTATGCACTACTGGACAAATGTTCCAGATTCCAGCTCCGCTACCTGTCGCGCGAAAACCGGATCATGCGGGTCAGGGTGGCATCTGGAATACGAAATGATGTGCGAGCGCCGCGAACACATGCCAACCGATGCGCACCGTTACGATCAACTGGGTTCGACCATCGAGTTGAGACGAGCGTCGCACCTGTAAGCCAGCATTCAGGCGTAAATCACCACGCATGGAAACGATCGAAGCAATGCTCGGTTCCACTGCGTTGCATCGCTCCTTATGATCGGACTCGCATGCAGCGGATCGATTGAGGTAACCGCGGACGAATCGACGCTGCAGCTTCCATACTCGATGCCACCGTCCGTCGCAATCGTCGCGTGGCGAGAGACCCGCCTCAGCCCTAACGTCACCGCCACGCACAATGCCAAAACGAACCGGACACCTACGCCTCGGCGCTTTCCTTTATCCGTCGGGACATCACATTGCAGCGTGGCGTCATCCTGACAGTCAGGCCGACGCAGGCATCAACTTCCGGCATTACGTACAGCTTGCACAGGCCGCCGAAGCCGCGAAGTTCGACCTGATTTTTCTCGCCGACGGCGTGGGCACACGCGGCGACAATCTCGACTTCCTCAGCCGCACCGCTCACAGTTATATCGCGCAGTTCGAACCAATCACCCTGCTGTCAGCGCTCGCTGCCGTGACCACGCGGATCGGTTTTGTCGCAACGGCATCGACCAGTTTCAACGAGCCCTATCACGTGGCAAGGAAGTTCGCGTCGCTCGACCATATCAGCGGCGGACGCGCGGGCTGGAACCTGGTGACGTCATCGAGCGAATACGAAGCGAAGAATTTCAATCGCGATAAACATTTCGATCACGCCGAGCGTTATGAACGCGCGGACGAATTCGCTACCGTCGTGCGTGCGCTATGGGATAGCTGGGAAGACGACGCCTTCTCACGCAACAAAGATACCGGCCGCTTCTTCGATCCTGACAAGCGCCACGTGCTCGATCACAAGGGCCGCTTCTTTCAGGTCAAGGGACCGCTCAACGTAGCGCGATCGCCGCAGGGACAACCGGTCCTGGTGCAAGCGGGATCGTCCGAGTCCGGCCGCGCCCTCGCCGCGCGCACTGCGGAAGTGATCTTCACCGCCCAGCAAACGCTGCAGGATGCAATCGACTTCTATGCCGATGTGAAGGGCCGTCTTGCGGTACATGGCCGTCAGCCGGACGATCTCAAGATCATGCCCGGCGTGTTCCCGATCGTCGGGCGCACGCGATCCGAAGCGCAAGAAAAGTTCGAAGCGCTGCAGTCGCTGGTCGATCCCGTGGTCGGCCTCGCGCTCGTGTCGGGCCTGACCGGTGGTATCGATTTATCCGGTTATCCGCTCGACGGCCCGATTCCGGAGTTGCCCGAAACCAACGCAAGCAAGAGCCGTCAGGCCCTGACCATAGAACTCGCAAGGCGCGAGAACCTCACCATCAGGCAGCTTTACCTGCGTGTTGCCGGTGCACGCGGTCACTGGCAACTCGTCGGGACTGCGCAGGATATTGCCGACCAGCTCGAGGAGCGTTTCGTCAACTACGGTGCAGACGGCTATAACGTGATGCCGCCGACGTTACCGGGCGGACTCGACGACTTCATCGAGCTGGTGCTGCCGGAGCTGCGCCGTCGTGGATTGTTTCGCAGCGACTATGAAGGCCATACGCTGCGCGAAAATCTCGGGCTCAAGCGCCCGGTCAATCGTCACGAAACCGAACGGCAGGCGGCGTTGGCGGTTTAGACGCCGGTGCTATCGATTCCCGCATCCGAGCTGTAAAGCTTAGTCCAATCGCTTCGTTGCCGCGCACGTGTCCGGATGCTTCAATTTATCGGCGCCACAGCTTTTCGCCATCGTCGATGAGAAAAGCCATTCCACCTTTAAAAGGAACATCCGATGACACTCATTGCTACGCCTGCAGTGCAAGCTGAGCCCTCTCTCGAACTCGACATTCATGCGATCGGCGGCCGGATCGGCGCTGAAATCCGTGGCGTGCGTCTCGGCTCAGATCTGGACAGCTCCACGCACGCCGCAATCAACGCGGCGCTGCTCAAGCACAAGGTCATCTTCTTTCGCGGGCAATCGCATCTCGACGATGCCGAACAGGAAGCCTTCGCCAGGCTCTTTGGCGAGACGGTGGCGCATCCTACGGTGCCGTCGGTTGCGAACACAAGCCGCCTGCTCGAACTCGACTCGAAGAACGGCAATCGCGCGAACTCGTGGCATACCGACGTGACCTTCGTCGAAGCCTATCCGAAGATCTCGATCCTGCGCGGCGTGGTGATTCCGCCCGCTGGCGGCGACACGGTCTGGGCGAACACCGTGGAAGCATACGAACGGCTACCGGAGCCGCTGCGCGCGCTTGCCGATTCATTGCGGGCAATCCACACGAACACCTACGACTACGCGGCGAACCGCAGCGCGCCGAGCACCGACGCCGAGCTTGCGTATCGCGACCAATTCACCTCGACGGTGTATGAGACCGAGCATCCGGTAGTTCGCGTGCATCCGGAAACCGGCGAGCGCAGTCTCGTGCTCGGTCACTTCGTGCAGCGTTTCGTCAACTTGTCGCAACGCGATTCCGACCGCCTGAAAGAACTGTTCCACGATCACATCACCCGCCTCGAAAACACGGTGCGCTGGCGCTGGAATCAGGGCGATGTCGCCATCTGGGACAACCGGGCAACGCAGCACTATGCAGTCGCCGACTACGATGAAAGCGCGCGCCGTGTCGTGCGTCGCGCGACGGTACACGGTGATGTTCCGGTCGGTATCGACGGCCAGCGCAGCCGTGCGATACGCGGTGCCCGGTAAGTCTGCTGCAGCCGTGCTGATTTGTATCCGGCGCGGCCTTCCCTCCACTTTCCATTCCAATAAATGACGACACGGCTATTTTTTCGTACTCTTCTGGTCACACTCGGTCTGGCCGCAGTCACCGGTGCGTTTGCTGCTGGGCCGGCAATCGTGCGAATAGGCGTTGCCACGCAAGGCTATGGCGACCCGCCAGTCTTCGGCGGCTCGCCCGCGGCGACGGCGCAATTGCAGCATCGCGTTGAAGATGCACTCGCGCCCGACGGCATCAAGGTCCAGTGGCTCTTTTTCAAGGGCGCCGGGCCCGCTGTCAACGAAGCGCTTGCAAACCATCAGATCGACTTCGCCTATCAGGGCGATCTGCCCGCCGTACTCGGGCGAGCGAACGGACTCAAGACCAAGTTGCTGATTGAATCGAATGTACGTACTGGTGTTTATATCGCCGTGCCGCCCGATTCCGACATCAAGACAGTGAAGGACCTCAAGGGCAAGCGGGTCGCGATATTCAGAGGCACCAATCTTCAGCTCGTCGCCGACAACGTCCTGAAGGTCAACGGATTGTCCGAGAAGGACCTGCGTGTCATCAATCTCGACGATGCCGCTTCGCAAGCAGCGCTGGCATCGAAAGGCGTCGATGCCGTGTTCCTCGACTTCAAGCTCTTCAAGTTGCAACGCCAGGGACTCGCGAAAATCATCTATGCGTCACGTGATGGCGGCCTGCAGTACACACGTCAGGCGCATCTGCTCGTGCTCGATGACTTCGAGCGCGATCACCCGGACGTCGTTCAAAAAGTCGTGACGTCGGTGGTCCAGGCGGCGCAATGGTCATCGGAAGAACCGAATCGAGGTGCGCTGTTCACGCTCTGGGCGAAGAGCGGCGTGCCGGTCGAATCGTGGGAATCGGAGTACGCAAACCAGTCGCTTAAGGACCGCAGTTCGCCGTTGCTCGATCCTTTTATTGTGGCCCGCTATCAATCCGTTGCAGATGACGCCTTGCGCCTGAACCTGATCCGTCAACCTGTCACCGTGAACGGCTGGTTCGAACCGAAGTACCTCGACCAGGCGTTGAAGACCTTGAAGCTGGAGAACTACTGGCCACGCTTCGACGCCTCCGGCAAGCCGATCAAATCGTAAGCGCATTAGCTGCTGCACGCATTCCACGGAGAATCCGACCATGGCAAATAGCATTGCCCGCGCTTTATTGCCCGGCAGTCCATCTGAAACACTTCATGCAGACCGCCGTGCCGTGCTTGCCGCACGCTCGATCGGCTGGACTGCGCTGCCGTGGCTGCTGCCCGCTGCGGTCGCGTTGTCATGGGTACTCGGCTCGCATTACGGCTGGATCTCGGCGCAGATCCTGCCGTCGCCCGTGCTTGTCTTCGATACCCTCAGCGGTCTCGCCAGAACCGGTGACCTATGGATGCACGTGAGCGCAAGTCTCTCGCGCGTCGCGATCGGGTTTGCGGGTGGCGTTGTGCTGGGTTTGCTTTTGGGCGGTTTGCTCGGATTGTCGCGCACCGCTGAGGCGTACTTTCTTCCGAGCTTCAACGCCGTGGTCCAGGTGCCGGTTCTCGGGTGGCTGCCCTTCCTGATGATCGTGGTCGGGATCGGCGAGCCGCTCAAGTATCTGTTGATTGGACATGCGGCACTGGTGCCCGTCACGCTCAGCACGCTGCAGGGATTTCGCAAGACGCCCCCCGCCTACCTCGACGTTGCGCGCGTCTTCAAGTACTCCCCCTTCCAGACGATATTCAGCGTGGTCCTGCCATCGGCCGTGCCTGTGATCGGCACCGGAATTCGTCTTGCATTCACCAAGGCGTGGTTGACGCTTGTAGTCGTGGAACTGGTGGCTTCGTCGGAAGGACTGGGATATCTGATCGTGTACGGGCGCCAGTTGTTTCAACTGGATCTCGTGCTTGCCTCGGTGCTGATTGTCGGTGCGATCGGTTATGCGGCAGACCGGTTGCTCACGCTGCTCGAGAACAGGTTATCGCCGCCACGGCTGACATGAAGGAGCTGGCTTATGTCTGCATCGTCTCTTGAACTCGAATCCGGCTCCGGCGCCATTACCGGCGCCGATGCTTCGGGCAACAACGGCCGTTGGCGCGGCTGGGTCATTCCAGTCGCGGCCTTCGCGGCCTGGTGGTATCTGTCGCGCAACACGGTGACGGGACACGGCATGATGACTTCGCCTGCGCAGGTCTGGCATACCGCGGTCGATCAGGTCAGAACCGGCGCATTGTGGCGCGCGCTTTCCGCATCGCTTGCGCGCGAATTGACGGGATTTACGCTCGGTGCAAGCCTTGGACTTGCGCTGGGCGCATTGCTTGGCGTGTCGCCTTTTGCCAACCGGCTTGTCGGGCCGAGCTTCAATACGTTCAAACAGGTTTCCCTGTTTGCGTGGATCCCGCTGATCTCGGTCTGGTTCGGTCTCGGCGATCTCGCCAAGGTCGTGTTCTTGTCGCTGGCAGCGCTTGTGCCCGTGGTGGCGCACACGAGCGATGGCATTCGCGCGGTCGCGCCCGAATTGCTCGATGTAGGACGCGTGTTTCGCTATAACAAATGGCAAACGGTGACGCGCATCGTGATCCCCGCGGCTTTGCCGTCCATCTTCACAGGCGTCTATCTCGCGCTGATCTATTCGTGGCTCGCGACGCTCGGCGCCGAGTATCTGCTGGTTGCCGGCAGCGGCATTGGCAATACGCTGGTCGATGGCAGCGAACAATTCCGCATGGATCTCGTGGTCTTCGGCGTGATCGTGATCGGTATCACCGGGTGGGGGTTGAACTCGCTGGCGCGTGCCGTGCATCGGCGCTGGTTTCGCGATCCGACCGCCTGATTCCCGCTGTTTCTTACTTCATATGGATTCCGAACTTATGGCGACTCTTGCCGCAACCCGGGCGAATGAGCTCAACCTGCATCGTGTAGCGAAGCGTTTTGCGGGCGATATCAACGTGCCGCCGGTACTGGATGGCATAGACCTGAACGTGAGCAGCGGCGAATTCGTCGCGATCGTCGGCGCGAGCGGTTGTGGCAAGTCCACATTGCTGCGCCTGATCGCGGGTCTCGACGACCAGTTCGACGGCAATATCGAATTCGGCGGGGAGCGCATACGCACCACGGACCTCGCGCGTGGCCTCGTGTTCCAGGATCATCGGCTGTTCCCATGGCTCAATGTCGAACAGAACATTGCCGTCGCGCTCAGGAACTCGGGACGCAGCAAAGAGGAAAAGCGCCGCGCCGTGGCCGAGCATATCGAACTGGTCGGACTGAAGGGGTATGAAGGACATCATCCGCATCAGTTGTCGGGCGGCATGGCGCAACGGGTATCGATTGCGCGCGGGCTCGTGAATCGTCCCAAGCTGTTGCTACTCGATGAACCCTTCGGCGCGCTCGATGCGCTTACCCGCAGCCGGATGCAAAACGAGCTGCAACGCATCTGGGAGAGCGAACGCATCACCATGGTTCTCGTGACGCACGATGTTGACGAGGCTGTGTTCCTGGCGGATCGCGTCGTGGTGATGCAGGCGCGGCCTGGAAGAATAAGCAAGGTGGTGCACGTGGGGCTGGAGCGGCCGCGCCGGAAGAGTGATCCCGCGTTCGTGCGACTGCGTGACGATATCCTGGCGGATTTCAATGCGCCGGTGGGCGCGGTGTAACGTTGCGGGTAAGATCGGGATTGAAAGCCCGAACCCACCCGCCATCTGTCAGATCTGTCAGTTGAGTTCAACCGCCGCAGCGGCATCGACCGGCGATCCTTCCAGCGCTACTGAAGCACGGCCATCCGGTCCGACCGGAACATCGCCAACAAGCGTCGTTCGATACAACTGCCGGTCAAATTCCAGATCGAAGATATCCGAAGGCGCGAGGTGCGCGGTCGAGCGGTTGTCCCAGAACGCGACACTGCCCTTCTTCCACTTGAAGCGCACCGTAAACTCCGGACGCGTCACGTGTTCCCAGAGCAATTCGAGAATCGCCTGGCTTTCGCGGGGCGTCACGCCAACAATGCTTTTCAGGAAGCTCGGACTCACGTAAAGCGCACGCTCGCCCGTTTCCGGATGCACGCGCACGAGCGGATGTTCGCTTACCAGCGTGCGCTCTTTCACTGCCTGTTCGAATGCATTGGTTCCACTTGCACCCGCCGGCGCCGTGAACTTGTGAATCCCGCGCAAGCCATCGATAAAACCCCTCAGCGGCGCCGACAATTTTTCGTACGCGACCACGAGATTGGTCCATTGCGTATCGCCACCGTATGGAGGGATGGTCACGCCTCGAAGTATGGATGCAAACGGCGGGTTCACCGCAGCAGTGACATCCGTATGCCAGCCCGTCCACGGACGCAGGAGCGACGGCCCTTCAAAGCGCGTTGCTTTCCTGAACTTCGAGATGGAATAGATTTCGCGATGACCATCGACATGCCCGAATACGGGATGCCCGAGCGTCAGCGCTCCAAACTGCGCTGAAAACGCCACGTGCTGTTCGTGCGTCAGGAATTGCTCGCGGAAGAACACGACACGCCACTTGAGCAACGCTGCACGAATCGCAGCAACCTGCCCGGACCCGAGCGGCCGCGTCAGGTCGACGCCATGAATCTCCGCCCCGATATGCGCGGATAACGGTGTGACGGCAATATCATCGGTATTGGGAATCAGCGCTGCGCTCATCGTGCATCTCCTCGATGGATCCTTCGTGAAAATCGTTCAGAACACGCGCCCTTCCGTCAGATGGGTCGTGTCGCCGTTCAACTGATAATTGCCGATCACGCGCGCCTTGTGCAGCAGCGGGTTGTGGCTGAAGATCGTGCGCAGATTACGCCAGTGACGATCGAAGTTGTGCACGCGCGATGTGGCCGATGCGCCGCCCGCCTCGAACAGATGTTCTGCAGCGTGCAACGCCAGCTTGCTCACCACGATCTGCGTCTTCGCGGTGGCGAGCGCACCTTGCAGCACGCGTTCTTCGGCGTTACCGTCTTGATTGCGGATTGCACTTGCCGAGCGATCGAGCACGCGGGCGTTCTGTTGCACGAGTGCATCGATTGCGTGACTGTGCGCCCCGAGGTCGCCCACGACCTGCTGGATGAAGTGATCCGTGCGCGCTGATTCAGCCGGACTGTGCAGCACCGGCCGTCCATGATTGAGTACGTAGTTCTCGGCATCCGCTACAACATTGCGCACGATGCCGGCAGCCACCGCGACCAGGTGCAATTGCCGCAACGCCCCGCCGTGTCTTCCCGCAAGCGTGGTGTAACCGCGCTTCATGACTTCGTGTGCGAACACCTGGACGTTATCCAAAACGAGGCTGCCGCTCGCGGTCATCCGCTGGCCCATGCCGTCCCAGTCATCGAGCACTTGTACGCCTTCCCGATTGACCGGAATGACGATACTGACCGGTTCGTTCTCTTCGTTTTGCACATTGATGCGCGCGAAATCGGAGAACGCGGTTCCCGTCGAATAGTATTTCTTGCCGCTCACCCGGAAGTGTTCACCATCGCGTTTCAGCACGGTGCCGATCTCGCCCGGGCGGGACGTGCCGCGCTCGGTTGAAGCGCCGCCGAAAATCGCGCCTTCGAGTACGCGGCCGATTTGTTTGTCGTTGAATTCCGATCTCGGCGCGAGCAACAGCGACTCGGTCAGGTCATAGTGAATGCGCAATGCGTGCGCAACGTTAGACTCTTTTGCGCCGATCGTGGCGATCACCTGGAACAAGTCCTCGAGCGACCCGCCAAGGCCGCCCCATTCGACCGGAATGCGCAGCAAGCCGAGCTCCGACTTGCGAAACACCGCGAAACCGTCGAATGGAAGCTCGCGCCGCAACTCTCGCGCAGCGCTGTCTTCGCCGATCTTTTCCGCCAGTGCCGGCAAGGCGGCCAATGCGGTATCGAGACGAGATGTCGAGGCAACTCCCTGCGCTGAAGTCATGCTTTCATTCCTTGTGTGGTGTTTGGTGCGCGCGGGGTCCGGGAATCGGAATTGCCTGCAGCTCGAGCGTCAAAGTATAGAGACGCCTTTCACGGCGCAAAACGACCGATTCCGGATAATGTTATTTCCGATGCTGGATTGGAACCGGCACCGGGACCACTTTCGTGTGCGGTCGGGCAACTCCATTGCTCATGGATGTGGCCGGCGGAACCGTTTGCTTCGCGGTTCTTGAGCGTGTCGCTGACAAAGCGGCGAAGCCTCGGCACACCGATGCCTTCATAGTCGTTCGAGATGGTGAACGCTGTGATTTCGTACTTGTTGCGGTCCAGCACGTTGGGAAGCAGGCCAACGCGTTTCGGACCATCCTGTGTGATCGCCTGAAATATTCGAAACAGGACACGCACTGAATACTTCTTCATTCCGATATTTGGAATATCGTTTCCACTGAGCAAGCCTGGGGGCGAACCCGACGCAACGCAGGATCTACCAACAACGGAGACGAAATCGATGGGACAGTTCAATGGCAAGGTGGCCGTGGTTACGGGCGGCACGCAGGGACTCGGCGCGGCGGTCGCCGCGTTGTTCGTTGAGCGCGGTGCGGCGGGCGTGGTGATCTGCGGGCGCTCGCATGACAAGGGCGAGCTCAAGGCCCGCGAGTTGAGCGCGGCTAGTGGCGCGGATGTGCATTACGTGCAGGCGGATTTATCGCAGGTTGAAGATTGCCGCGCGGTGATCGGGGCAGCAGACGCGCGCTTTGGCCGTATCGATATCCTGGTCAACGCGGCGGCGTTGACTGATCGCGGCACGATCCTCGATACCGATCCCGCACTCTTCGACCGGATGTTCGCGACCAACGTTCGCGCGCCGTTCTTCCTGATGCAGGAGACAGTCAAGGTCATGCGGCGCGAGCATATCCAAGGGGCGATAGTGAACATCGGCTCCATGTCGGCCATGGCGGGACAACCGTTCATTGCGGCGTATTGCGCATCGAAGGGCGCGCTCGCCACGCTCACGCAAAACACCGCGTATGCGTTGTTGCGCAACCGCATTCGCGTGAACGGCCTGAACCTCGGATGGATGGCGTCGGACGGCGAGGACCGGATTCAGCGGGACTATCACGGCGCCGCCGATGACTGGCTTGAACAGGCCGCGGCCAGGCAACCTTTCGGAAGGCTGATTGCGCCGGAGGAAGCCGCGCGGGCCGTTGCATTCCTGGCGAGCGATGACTCGGGGATGATGACCGGGTCAATGGTAAATTTCGATCAGTCGGTGTGGGGCGCATTCGACGATGCGCCGCATCCTCGCTCCGAAGCGTAGGACATACGCCATCCGGTGGTCATCGGAATCTCACTCGAACGCAGGATCAACAGGCACGCGGTATCCCACCGCAAGCCTGTTGGTCTCGTTGGCCATGCCGACCACGGCGATCAGCTCGCCGAACATCTCATCGGTCATGCCTGCGCGACGCGCGGCGGCCGTGTGGCTCGCGACGCAATAGCCACAATTGTTCGTTACGCTCACCGCGACGTACAGCAACTCCTTCACGAGCGGATCGAGCGCGCCCGGCGCCATCACGTCCTTGATACTGTCCCAGGTCCGCGCAAGCGTTGGCGGATGCTGCGCGATGAACTTCCAGAAGTTGTTGACGTCCGGGACGCCCCGTTTCTCCTTGATATCGTCGTAAACGGCCTTCACTTCCGGCGCGGCATCCGCGTATTCGATGGGTTTCATCTGGCTCATGGATTCCTCTTTCTCTGACAGTGGTCGTTCGATCGGATGTGAAGCAACGCCTGCCATTCTCCTGCATTCGCTACCGGATTCAAATACCTGTTCAAGTTTCGTCGATCGACATTCGTCACGCGAATTCGCTGGAATGCTCCGTGCTCCACGAAATCATCGATGCCTGGCCACGCCGGGCCACAACCTGAATATCGACTTGTGGAGCACACATGTCCGTACCGAATCAGGATCACCCGGAAGCGCGCCCACCGTTCGTTGCCGCAAGCGAGCGGCGTGCATCGCCCGAAGACCCACCGCTTGCACCCGGACAACGCGTGGGATTTGCCGTCATTGGGCTAGGCCGTCTTAGTCTGGACTCCATCCTGCCGGCGCTTGCGTCGTGCAAGCTATGCAAGCTTGCCGCCGTCATGACCGGCGATAAGGAAAAAGGCCGGCGCATTGCAGCGCAATACGGGGTGCTGGCGGACGCGGTCTACGCATACGACGAGTGGGACAAGCTTGCGCACAATGCAGATGTGCAGGCGGTTTATATCGTGACGCCGAACGGCATGCATCATGAGCAAGTCATCCAGGCCGCGCGGATCGGCAAACACGTGCTGTGCGAGAAGCCGCTCAGCAACACGTCGGCCGAGGCGCTCGAAATGGTTGAAGCTTGCGCTGATGCCGGCGTCAAGTTGATGGTCGCTTACCGGTTGCAATATGAACCGCACAATCGCGACGTCGCGAAAATGGTGCGCTCGGGTGAATTCGGCAAGCTCAAGATCATTGAGGCGCACAACGGTCAGGTACAGGATGACGCAAGCCAGTGGCGTCACGAAGCGAAGCTCGCGGGCGGCGGTTCACTGCCTGACATCGGACTTTACTGCCTGAACTTCGCGCGCTTCGTGACGGGTGAGGAACCCGTCGAAGTGATGGCGTGGGTGTGGAGCACGCCGGGTGATGTACGTTTCACCGAGATCGAAGAGAATGTCGCGTGGCAGATGCGGTTTCCATCAGGCGTCGTCGGGCGTTTTTCAGCGGCCTACGACGCACATGAATCGCGGCACGCGAGGCTTCACTTCCAGACCGCGACCGTCAAGCTCGACCCGGCGTTCTCGTACAAAGGCATCCGGCTTTACGTGAATCACAGGTCTGCCGCACGCGAGGATGTCGAGGTATCGGAAGAACGTGTGTCGGAGGAGAAAAACCAGTTCGGCGCGGAGATGGACCACATGGCCGAATGCGTGCTGACTGGACGCACGCCGGGAACACCCGGCGAAGAAGGTCTGCAGGACCAGCGCATCATGGAAGCGATCTATCGGTCGGCGGCAGAGAACCGGCCGATCATGCTCGAACCCATATCGGGCCCGGACGCCTTCCGCGATGCCCGTCTCTCAGACAAGTGAGCGTGCGTCCATGCAATGGCTTCCTGCGTTCTTTGCGATCCTTGCCGGCATCTCCAATCCGCTGCAGTCGGGCAGCAACTCGGCGCTGCTCAAGACGATCCAGGCGCCGATAGTCGCGGCTTTCATTGTTTATGCAATCGGTGCGGCCTGCCTGCTTGCCGCCATGCCCTTTCTCGGCTTCCCGCTGAAGACAAGCATTTCGAAACTCGCCGATGTCCCTTGGTGGGCGTACATGGGCGGCCTGTGCAACGTGTTGTTCCTGATGTGTACGCTGCTCATCACGAAAAAACTCGGCTCGGCAACGTTCACGACCATCGTGGTGATTTCTGCGGTTATCACGTCGGTGTTGCTGGATCACTTCGGCTTGCTCGGATTCGAAGTGCGGCCGGCCACGTGGTTGCGCATTGGCGGCGCGGCGCTCGCGGCGATCGGTGTGGTGATGATCGCCGTGTTCTAGCCGTGCTCAGAACTTGAACGTATCGAAGAAGGTCTGCCGCTCCAGCACCGTGAGCGCGGCGCGCTTGTGCGGGAAGTCGAATTCCTTGAGCGTATAAAACCCCATCCTGTGCATGTACGCGATATGCCGCACATGATCGATACGCGGTTCGCCAACCAGGCGCTGCGTGCGAGGTTCATCGATAAACATGTAGTGCAGCACCCCGCTCCACCAAGCCTTGAGCTTGCCCGAGCTTTGGAACTGCGCATCGCCTATAAGCAAATGCAGGCCGCGGTCGAAATCGCCGGCATCGTAGAACGGCCCCAGGCGATCTTCCTTCGCCCAGTAGAACTCGAAATACCCGAAAGGTTTGTCGTCGAAATAACCGATCATCGGATGCATGTGCGGGTCCGCCAGCCGCTCTTCCAGATACGCAGCATGTTCCGCACGCGTGCCTTTCTGATCCCAGAAGTAGGCGACGCGATCGAGGTTCATCCAATCGCTGAAGACGTCGGCGTCGGCTTGCGGGTCGACCGTGCGCAAGCTCAACGTCATGCCTATCAACGGAAAATAACGCTCGTATATTGTCCCTTTCGCATTCGGCGGGCGCACCGGATGACGACGATCCTGCGTCACGGTGTAGGTTGATGGCATGGCGCCCGATGCAGTTGCCTTCAGCCACGGGCGCGGTTGCTGCCAGAAGGTCCTGCGTGATGTCGTGAGCAGGACATGGTCATCGAAGGATTGGACGCTATCGATCACGCCTTCGGCAATCGCGCGGGCGGTGAACGCGTCGAGCGCCCGGGCGTCTGCCTTGGCTACGAACAGTGCGACAGTCGCGCCTTGACGCGAAGGCTCCCCGCAGAAGAGTTCTCCAAGCGCCGGTAATAACGCTTCCGGCGCAAGCTCCGCGTGCCATCCGGTGAATGTGCAATCGGCAATGGCGCTTCCGGCGTCCATCGCTTCAGGATGATAAGAAACGTTCATCGTCGTATCTCCGGCGTTTGGCGAATCAGGTGCAGAGGGTGGCGCAGATGCACGGGTCGCGCGGTCAAAGCGCCACCTTCGTGAAGCGATCCGCCATCGCGGCAAGGCCGCCTTCCAGCGCGGGGAAAAGGCTCAGGTTGAAATTGTTCCAGCGCAGCTCGAGGATGGTGTCATCTGCATGAATGGGGGTCTTCAGCACGTCGAAGATCACTTCGCCGGAGTCGATGCCGTTATCGACGTAATGAAACGACGCCCCCGTCATGTTCACCGGTGCGACAGGTTGGGTCTGCATCGTGGTCCAGTCGATCACCTTTTCGCCGCGGGCGCCATGCAGCGCGTCGAGCGTCGCGTAAGCACCACGACGTTCATAAGGCGAATCGAGGCGCGTCACGCCCGGATGAATGTTCGCAATCCGCCGGTGAAACACCGCACCGGGACGCACGAGTTCATCGAGGATCACGAGCAATCCGTCGAGCACGACACAATCCGCTTCGAGTTCGAGCAGCTTTTCAAGCAAGCGATGCTCGAACGCGCTTTTTTGCGGCACGCGTTCAGGCGCGTTCCGCGCGAGTCGCCTGTAAGTGGATGGAATTGCGTGCAGCAGGTTGTTGACCTCTTTTCCATGCACACGTAAATCGGCTGGATGAATCCACTGCTTGCCCGGCTGGCACGAAAAGCCGTAGTGCCTGAGCTTTCCGCGATCCGCGGGCGAGCCTTCATCGTCGTCGTAGATCACGCCCTCCAGCGAGTAGTCATCGCCGAGCGGGGTAGTGTTCAGGCGGTCAGCCAGGAATTCGAGCGGCGACTTCATGTATCGAAGACCGCCCTTGTATTCGATCTGCTGCCCCGCACGGTCTGCGGCAGCGTTCCTCAGCGACAGGATATAAACGAGTTTCTTCTTCGACATGACGTTGGATTGAAGATCGGGAGATTAGCTGCAAACGCGCGGTCCGGATGCACCGCGCGCTCCTGCTCAACACGTGAAGATCGAACCTTGCTTACCAGTCGTATCTCGCGGTCGCCACCACGGTGCGCGGGTTGCCGTAGAAGCACGTCGATGTCGACTGGCAACCGCTGACGAACGTGCGGTTGAAGATGTTCTGCGCATTGACCGCGAAGCGCCAGTTACGCGTGTCGTAGTGGATCGCGGCGTCGTACACGGTGTAGCTCGGCACGTAGAGCGAGTTGTCGTAGGCGCCCGCCAGTCCGCTTTGATACCTGATACCCGCGCCAAGACCGAGACCCGCGAGCGGACCCGTATGCCAAGTCCAGTCGCCCCAGAGCGAAGCCATCTGGCGCGGCAACGGAATCGACACCGGCCACTTGTTGAGCGAGTCGTCGTTGGCCTTGATGTTCTTCACATCCTGATACACGTATGCCGCGATCACCGATACATTGCGCGTCACCTTGCCGACTGCGCTCAACTCGATACCGCGCGAACGCACTTCGCCCGTCTGAATCGAAAACGTATTGGTCGGATCGGTTGGATCAGGCGTGAGGACGTTGGTCTGGTTGATCTGGTAGACCGCTGCGTTGAGCATCAGGTTTTTGCTCGGCGGCTGCCAGCGCAGACCCGCTTCGATCTGCTTGCCCTTCGTGGGTTCAGCCAGGCCGCCGCCGGCCAACTTCACGCCAACCGTAGGATTGAACGATGTCGCGTAATTGACGTAAGGCGACAGTCCGTAGTCGCCGAGGAACACCAGCCCCGCGCGTCCCGAGAACGCATGATCGTCCTGCTTGAACTGCGTACCCGCGACCAGGTCGTCCTGCTTCGTGTTGCTCCAGTCCTGACGGCCGCCGAGCGTCAGCACCCAGCGCTGCCACTTGATCTGGTCCTGCGCATAGACGCCGAAGCTGTCCATCGATGAACGCGTATTGGTTTGCCCGTACGAATCGGGACCGGCGAAGATCGCGGTCGATACCGGCGTATAAACCGGGTTGTACATGTTCAGGCTTGGCCCTTGCGCAAGCCATTCGCTGTCTGTGGTGTTCTGGCGGTTGTATTCAAAACCGAGCAGAAGCGTGTGCTCGACCGGACCGGTGCCAAAACGCGCTTGCGCCTGATTGTCGACATCGAAGCGGCTGTAGTTCGGCTGGAACAAGCCGGCGTAACGCGACATGGTCTGCTGCGTCGGGTCGCTGGCATCGAGTCCGGCGCCCCATACAGCGCCCTGATCGAGCGACAGGTGCATCCAGCGCACGTTCTGGCGGAACGTCCAGATGGGATCGAACTTGTGCTCGAACTGATAACCCACCGACCATTCTTTCTTGCGGTAGTACGAATACGTTGGATCGCCCGTGTACAGGTCCGGTGAGATCTTGCCGTTGGGATTGGGCAGGACGGTGCCTTCGGCGGGCAGGAAGTTGTTCGATGCGTCGCCCCAATCCTGCAAATAGCTCGCCGCAATCGTGAGCGATGTACTTGCGGTCGGCTGCCATTTGATTGAAGGCGCGAACGATACGCGTTGCTCCGCATGCGGACCCGTCAGCGAGTTGCCGTCACGTCCTACACCAACGAACCGATACGACAAGGTTCCGTCCTTGTCGATCTTGTCACCAATGTCGAACGCAATCTGCTTGCGTGCGTAGTCGCCGAGTTGCATCTCGACCTGACGCACGCGTTCGCCGTTCGCGAGCTTGCTCTGAATGTCCACGATCGCACCCGGATCGCCCTGCCCGTACAGCACCGATGTCGGCCCGCGCAGGATCGTGATGCTGTCGATCATGTAGGGATCGACGCGCCAGCTCGCCAGGTTGAGCGTGTTGGGAACCTGCAGCCCATCCTGGAACACGCTTGGCGTGAAGCCCCGCAACGCCGAGTACCAGTCCGATCGAACATCCGCTCCATACGATGAAAACCCAGGCGTATAACGCAAGGCTTCATTGATGCTGGTCGCGCCGGTCTGCTCCATCTGCGCGGCCGTGATCACGTTGATGGTCTGCGGGATCTCGTTGATCGGCGTATCGGTCTTCGTGCCCGTCGCGCTGCGTTTCGCCACGAGCCCGACCGTGCCGTCTCCTTCCGATCCCGCATTGACCGTTATCGCAGGCAACGTGTCTCCGGGCGTTGCGCCTTGTTGTGTCTTGCTATCCGGCTGTGCGCCCTGGGTCTCCGTACCCTGGGCTGCTGCCTGGGCGTGCGCATATGTGGCCGCCGCTGCGTAGAAGGCGATGCCCGTCGCTGCCGCGATCGCATTCCGACGCGTCCCTGTTGCCCACTCCATTTCCGTCGCTCCAAATCACAATGCGGCCTTTTCTCGTGGCCGCGGTTTTATCAAAGAGCGATAGCCATGCGGCCGTCGCTCATCCCGTTTTTTTGTTGGGCTGGAATCCGGCTGGCCGGCCGGTCCCGTGCCGCGTGCTCGGCGAGCGACGCGACAATCTCATCCGAGCGCAGCGCCAGAACTGACAACAGCGTGTCGGACAATCCGTGGCTGTCTTCACAGCAGCCTTGCAAATAAATACGTGGTTTGAAATGCTCCGGCGTGGCGAGCCGGTAGTCGCGTTCGACGTCGCCTTTCACGAGTGCATCGCCGAGATGCGGTGCAAGACCATCAAGTAATGCGATATGCGTGTCGCGCCTGTAGCCCGTCGCGAGTACGAGCGCATCAAAGCGTTCGGCGCGCGCAAGTCCTGTCAGGTTGTCGCGTAACGTCAGTTCGATCTGGCCGTTCGTCGCGCGTACAGCCGCTTCGATCCCGGTGTTCGCAAGCAGGCGGTGACGGAGATCGTCGGAGACGTTTTGCAGGTAAAGCATCTCGTAGATCTGTTCGATCAACGGCCGGTCGACGACCGCATAATTGGTATCGCGAAACCGCTCGATCAGCGAACGGCGGCCATCTTTCGACTGCCCGTAAACCACGTCCGTGTAGGCAGGGCTGAAGATCTCGTTGACGAACGGCGTATCGTCGGCGGGCTTGAGCGCGCCCGAGCGGATCACCAGGCTCGCATCGACATGCGGAAAACGCCGCGACATATCCACGAATACTTCGGCGGCGCTCTGTCCGCCGCCGATCACCGCGACGCGTTTGCGGGGCGCATCGGTGGCCTTGCCGACCACGCGGTCGATCGATGTCAGATAAGTCGATGAATGGATCACGTTGTGGCTGCCGAGCGCCGCGAACGCCTCGGGAACATGCGCCGCTCCGCCGATACCCACGGACAGCGCCCGCGTGACGCGCTGCCATTCGCGGCCTTCCCGATCGCACGACGAAACGCGCAGCGCGCCGATTTCCTTGCTGCTTCCCGGGCTATGAACCGGTTCGATCGATGTAACGGTTTCGCCGTAATGCAGCCGCTCTTCGAAGGCATCGGCGACCCAGCGCAGATAGTCGTGAAACTCCACGCGAGTCGGATAGAAGCTCTTGAGGTTCACGAAGTCGTTGAGACGGCCGCGATCGAACAGATAGTTGATGAATGTGAAGCGGCTTTTTGGATCGCGTTGCGTGACGAGATCCTTGAGGAAGGAAATCTGCATGCGGCAGTCGTCGAGCAGCATGCCTCGATGCCAGCCGAACTCGGGCTGCCGTTCAATAAAACAATGCGCAAGCCGTGACGTGGCGGCCTCTTCGGCAAGACGCACGGCCAGTGAAAGATTCGACGGTCCGAAGCCGACGCCGATCAGATCGAATACGGTGTCTCTCTGCATGTCTCAGGTCCCTTATCGGTTTGCGGTGGCGCGTTGAAAAGGCGCGCGGCGGTTGAGTTGATCGGTCACGGTTCGCGCGATTCCACGTTCGACGCCACCTTCGAAGCAAGGCCTGCAATGCTGGGCGCTTCGAAGACATCGCGAATGGTCAGTGCGAAACCGGCTGCACGGGTTGCATCGATAAACCGCACGACATCGAACGAGGTCGCTCCGGCTTCGAAGAGGTTGTCGTCGTGGGACAGCGGCGGCCCGTTGAAAACGTCGCGCCAGAGATGTTCGAGCGTGTGTGCTGTCGAAGCGGCCTCGGCATCCAGCGTGAATGGTTCGGGTACGCTCGATGTCGCTTTGAAACGCCGGTTCGCCGCGTCCAAGGCAACGGTCGGAGCGTCGACGAACTTCGTCACCACGTGGAGATACTCTTGCGCCAGCGCCTCGGCGAATGTTGCATCGACCAGTTCATTTGCGTATGAGAACGCACCCGTCACGCGTCCATCGCGATGTTCGACAATATCCAGCTCCAGCTCGAAGACCACATGGTGCCGGACGTCGTTGAACCCCTCGAGCGAAAGGCCCGCCCAGCTCCGCGCGATCGTTGCAGCCGGGCGCAAGTAGTTGAACATCACCTGGAAGAGCGGATTCGTCAGACCTTCGCGCGGTGCGCGCAACGCCGCGACGACGTCGGCGAAAGGCGTATCTGCATGCGCGTAAGCTGCAAGCGCTGCGTCGCGTACTGCATTGAGGATGGTCGCCGGCGTATCGCGTTCCGCGAGTTGCGTGCGAACGACCACCGCGTTGATGAAGAGGCCAAGCGCGTGACGCGCGGCATCGCCGGAATGCTCGCGGGTTGAAGAAAGCACGCCGATGGGTTGATCGGACACGCCCGTCAGCCGGTATAACGCCACATTGAGCACGGCGTGCAGCAGCATGGGCAGCGTCGCATGTGCTTCCACGGACATCGCGCGGGCTCGGCGTATGAGCGTTTCATCGAATTCGAACGCGATACGGCTCGCTGTCCAGCGCGGTTGCATCGCGCGGCCTGATGGGGGCGCCGGCAGGATGCTTGATGAGCCGATGTCCAGCGTTCCGAGCACATCGCGCCAGAACGCAATGCGTGATTGCGGCGCAGACAGGGGAAGAACTGGCGGCATCGGCAAGGCGCGCGCAACAGGCGAACCCGATATCACCCCGACGTACATTGAGCGGACTTCCTCGAGCCAGAGGTCGATCGATTGTCCGTCCGA
Organism: Burkholderia sp. PAMC 26561; assembly: GCF_001557535.2. Taxonomy (NCBI): domain Bacteria; kingdom Pseudomonadati; phylum Pseudomonadota; class Betaproteobacteria; order Burkholderiales; family Burkholderiaceae; genus Burkholderia; species Burkholderia sp. PAMC 26561. The sequence continues at coordinate 845,766 of NZ_CP014315.1, read as the reverse complement.
GACAATGTGATGAATCACGAGCGACAGGACATGATCATCTTCGGCAAGTCGCAGAAGCCGGACACGCCAAAGCGGCGATGATTCAAGCAGGTCAAACGGCGTCAATGCGTCCTCGTCCGTGAGCTCGTTCGCACGCGCAACACGCGACGGTTCGTTCGAGAGATCGATCACACGGAGTTCAACCGGACAGGACCCTTCGATACGCTGACCCGGATGCCCGCCCGTTCGTCCCACAAGACGCGTGCGCAGCGCGGGATGCCGCGCGGCAGCTTGCGCAAACGCTTCACGCAGTGCATTGGCGGAAAGCGTGCCGCGCAGGCGCAACGCGATGGGGATGTTGTAAGCGGCGCTGTCCGGCTGCGAACGCCACAGGAACCACAATCCGAGCTGCGCGGCTGACAGTGGCAAGATGCCGTTGGCATCGGGCGTCGGTTGTTGTCGAACAGATCCGTCGAGCATCGCGTCCACACGTCTGGAAAGCGCGACACGTTGGGCGTATTGCGACAAAACCGGCGCCTCGAAAAGCGTGCGCACCGGCACGTCCCGTCCAAGCTGCTCGGCGACGCAAGTCGCAACTCGTACGGCCGCGAGCGAATGACCACCGAGTTCGAAGAAATGATCTGCGCGACCAACGCGTTCTACCGTTTCCGCGCCAAGCACTTCGCGCCATATCCTCGCCAGCGCGACTTCCAAAGCATCCGAAGGCGCTTCATAGGCGCGCTGCACACGCTGTGGTTCGGGCAACGCAGCGCGATCGACCTTGCTGTTGGCATTACGCGGCAACGCATCGAGCACGACAATGAACGCCGGCACCATATAGTCCGGCAACGTGTGACGCAGATGCGCGTCGAGCTCGGCGGCATTGGCGCGTGTGGACCGTTTGCGCGCCTCGTCGGTCAGTTCGACGTATGCCACCAGCGCTGCCTGAGCGCCCTTGCCGTTCACTACCGCTACTGCCTCGCGCACATCATCATGCGCGGCAAGTTGCGCTTCGATCTCGCCAAGCTCGATACGCAAGCCACGAAGCTTCACCTGATGATCCACGCGGCCGATGAAGTCGAACACGCCATCGGCACGGCGCTTCACCAGGTCCCCTGTTCTATACAACCGAGCGCCCGGAACACCGAACGGATCCGGCAGGAACCGCTCCGCCGTCATCGCGGGCCGGTCAAGATATCCGCGTGCAACTCCAACGCCCTCTCCCCCAGATACAACTCGCCGATCACCCCAGCCGGCAGGGGGTTCAGGCGTGCATCGAGCACATGGGCGGTGCGGGCGCCAACAAGCGTGCCGATCGGAAGGTATGCGCTGTCGGCGAGCTTCGCGGGATCATCGCCGGGATTGAACATCCAGAGCATCGGCGTGATGACGGTTTCGGTCGGGCCATAACCGTTCACGATGCGTGCGTTCGGAAACGCGCGGCGCATCAGTGCGAAGGCCTCGCGCGATGTGGCTTCGCCACCTACGGTCAGCGAACGCAACGTAGGCGGCGCCCCATGCGCGAGCGCCCACTCGGCGAGTTGCGTCGCGCAACCCGGCGGCACATACGTCATGGTCACGCCTTCGCGAATCATCATCTTGCAGGTTAGCGCTGGCGGCCACAGGGTATCCGCGGTGACCGCGACCGCCGCGCCCGACATGTACTGCGAGAACCAACCTTCATGCGAGCCGTCGAAGTTGACGGACTGGAACAGCAGGAAGACGTCGTCTTCGCCCGCTCCGTAACGCTTCGCAATCGCCGTGCAATGCAACGCGAACGAGCCGTGATCGACGATCACGCCCTTGGGCTTGCCCGTCGATCCGGATGTATAGATCACGTAGGCCGCTTGCGTCGGTGCAACGGATGGCAGCGCAGTGCTGTCATCGTGGAAGAGGCTTTCGTCATCGACCAGCCAGACGCGGACACGCTCCGAGACAGGCAGCGCGGACAGACTTGCACGCTCGGTGATGATGTGGACGATCTGCGCATCGTCGAGAATTTGCGCGAGGCGTTCGCGCGGATGACTCGGGTCGAGCGGCACGAACGCACCGCCCGATTTCAGGGCGGCGATCAAACCGACAGGCAGGTCCACCGAGCGGCTGAGCGCCACACCCACACGCATTTCGGCGCTTACACCTGCGGCAACGAGGCGCTGCGCAAGCTGCGCTGCGCGCGTGTTCACTTCGCCGCGCGTGAGCGAACGCTGCATGTCTGCTACGCCGCGCGCCTCGGGTCTCGCGCACGCGTGGTCGGCTATGCGTTCATGCACCGGCTTGAACCCGTCGTCTTCGGGCGGATTGTGGTTCCAGGCATTGAGCTGGATGCGTTCGGCAAGCGGCAGCCATTGCAGGTCGCCAACCGCCACATCCGGCGTGTCGAGCGCATTCGACAGCAACTCCATGAAACGCTGCGCGAAACGATCGATGGCATCGGTTTCGAACAGATCGAGCGCGTACAGGAAAGAGGCGTCGATGGCACCGTCGTCGCGGAGCTCGAAGTTGAGCGTCAGGTCGAATTTTGCGAACGGCGTGCCGGAGGGCAACTCGGTTACGCGAACATCGGCGAACGACGGAAGCGGACGGCGCGCCCCGAACGCGGCCATGACCTGGAACAGCGGGTGGTGGCTCGCACTGCACGCAACGCCCGTTGCCTCGACCACTTGCTCGAAGGGCACGTCCTGATGCGCCTGTGCATCGACAAGACTTTGCGCCGTTGCATCGATGAGTGTCCCGAAACTTTGCGTGGCATCGATGCGCGTTGCAACCGTCAGCGTGTTCACGAAGAAGCCGATCAGTCCCGCTGTCTCGGCACGTTCCCGATTCGCGGCGGGCACGCCGATGTAGATATGCGGTTCGCCGGACGCGCGCGCGAGCAGTGCATTGAGCGTCGCCAGCAGGACGGCGAAAGGCGTTGCGCGCCGCGCACGCGCAAGACCCGCGACACGCTGCACGAGCGTTGCGTCGAGCTTGAGAACATGACGCGCGGCGGCTGCGCTGCGTTGTGCCGGGCGCGGTGCGGCGCCGGGCAGCATCAGCACGTCGCGGGCCGGATCGAGTTGCGCGCGCCAGAATTCAAGTTGACGATCACGTTCGCCGGCATCGAGCCAGCGTCGCTGCCATAGCGCGTAATCGGCATACTGGATCGGCAGCGGTTCGAGCGAAACCGCTTCGCCATTTACATACGACCGGTAGAACGATGCCAGCTCCGCCAGCGCCACATCCCCCGACCATCCGTCCGACACGATGTGATGCGTCGTCAATGCAAGCCAGTGCGTGGTCGCATCGAGACGGATCAGGCACGCGCGCATCAGCGGGCCGTGGGCCAGATCGAAAGGCCCGGATTCATCGGCGAGGGCGAGTTCCTGTGCCCGCGCCTCGCGTTCGGCAAGCGGAACGCTGCTCACATCAAATGCCTGCCAGCAGCAGCGCTCGGGTGCACGCACGCTCTGTGATACACCGTCCGCGCCTTCCGCGAAAGTCGTACGCAACGCCTCATGACGCGCAATCAACGCATCGCACGAACGCCGCAGCGCGTGTTCGTCGAGGGCGCCATCGAGACGCAGCCGCTCGGTGATGTGATACGCCGCAGGCTCGTCGATCATGCGTGCATGCAACCAGAGCCTGGTCTGCGCGAACGATGCCGGAACCCTCGCGGAACGCTCGGCGCGCGGCGGTATGGGCAGCATGCGAAAGTCGATACCCGTAGCCGGGAGTCGTTCCAGGAACACCTTGCGTTGTGCGTCAGGCAACTGCGCGAAGCGCACCGCAAGAGAGAGCAGATCCGGTCTTGCCGTCAACGTCGATCCTTGGTTCCCGGTCTTCATTGCGCTTCGAGCTCGCCGAGTAATGCATCGATTGCGCTTATCGCGTCTTGTCCATTTGCGTTTCCATGTGCGGCAAGTGCGCGATCGATCTCCGCGGCGCAGCGTGTAAGCGTGCGTTGATCGAAGAGTGTGCGTAGCGGAAGCATCAACGACCAGTGAAGGTTGGCCTGTGCATTAGCCTGCGTGGCGAGCAGCGAATGGCCGCCGAGCGCGAAGAAATCATCGTCGCGTCCGATTGATTCGATGCGCAAAACGCGTTGCCAGATCGCGGCCAGATCATGTTCTGTCGGCGTCCGCGGCGACTCGACGGAACGGTCCTCGCGCGTGGGTGCTGGCAGCGCGTTGCGGTCGCATTTTCCGTTCGGCGTAACCGGCAGCGCGTCGAGTTCGATCACGCGGGCGGGCACCATGTAAGGCGGTAGCTGGGCGCGCAACGAATCCAGAAGCGCGGCTTGATCGAGCGCGCCCTCGGCACCGCGCGCCACGTACGCGATCAATTGTTCTTCGCGCACGATAACCACGGCGTCATGCACGCCGGGATACGCACGCAGCAGCGCTTCAATTTCGCCCGGCTCGATACGTTGTCCGCGCAGCTTCACTTGTGCATCGATACGGCCGAGGTAATCGAGCGCACCATCACTGCGACGGCACGCAAGATCGCCCGTTCTATACAAGCGCGCGCCCGCCACGAACGGATCGGGTACAAAGCGCTCGGCAGTCAGTGTCGGCCGGCCGAGATACCCGCGGGCAAGCCCTGCTCCGCCCAAATAAAGCTCGCCGATGGCGCCTTCGGGCAGCGGATTGAACGCTGCATCGAGGACGTGCAGTTGCAGGTTGTCGATCGCGTGGCCGATTGGGACGGAGGCCGCGTCCCCATCTACTACGCTGCAGGTCCAGTGCGAGACATCGATGGCGGCTTCAGTCGGCCCGTACAGGTTGTACAAACGCGCGTTTGGCAGCAACTGGGCAGCACGCGTGACGAGCTCAGGCGCGAGCGCCTCGCCACTCGCCACGATTCGCTGCAGGCTCGTGCAGCGTGCCGCAACGTTGAAGTCGTCGATATAAGCGATGAACGCGGCGAGCATCGAGGGAACGAAGTGCAGCGTGGTCACGCCGCGCGCTTCGATTGCAGCGACGAGCCGCGCGGGGTCGCGATGATCGCCGGGGGCGGCAATTGCCAGTTTCGCGCCCACGGAGAGCGGCCAGACGAATTCCCACACCGACACGTCGAAGCCGAACGGCGTCTTGTGCAGCACGACATCGCGATCGGTCAGTGCGTAAGCACGCTGCATCCACGCGATCCGGTTCGACAACGCGCCGTGCGTATTGCCCGCGCCCTTGGGCTTGCCCGTTGAACCCGATGTATAGATCAGGTAGGCAAGCTGTTGCGCTCCTACGCCGATGTGTAGGCCGTGCGCCGTATCGTCTTGCATCAGTTCGGCGACCGTGAAGACGCGCGCACTGTCCGCTTCGATACGCTCACGTAGATGGGCTTGCGTCAGAACGACTGCGGGCTTTGCGTCGTCGAGCAGGTACGCGATACGCTCAGGGGGGTAGTCCGGGTCGATGGGCAGGTACGCCGCGCCCGCCTTCAACACGCCCATGAGCGCGATGACCATGTCGAACGATCGATCCACGCACAACGCTACCGCCGTATCCGGTTTGACGCCCTTCGCCACCAGCGCTGCGGCAACGCGATCCGCTAGCGCATCGAGTTCACCATAACGCATCTGGCGCAGCTCGCCGTTTGCATCGGCGAATTCAAGCGCAATGGCATCAGGCGACGCTTTAGCCGCACGTTCGAATTGGCGATGCAACGGCAGTTGTTGTTGCGCCGGCCAAGTGCGTGAAGTCGCGTTGCATTGGGCGATCCTGACGATATCTTCCGGGCTTGCAATCGAGATCGTGCCGAGCAACGCGTGCGGGTTGATAACAAGTGCTTCCAGACATGCAGCGAACGCGCGATGCAGCATCGTCACGCGCTTCTCATCCATCCGCGCCGCGTCGTAACCGTAGTCGATCGTCATCGACTCGCCCGCTTCAATCACGAGCGTCACCGCAAAATCTGTCGCTTCGATATTGCGCAAGTCGCGCATCTTGAGCGCGCGTTCATCGCGGCCGGCCCAGGCTTCATCGACGGGGTAATTTTCGAAAACGACCAGCGTGTCGAAGAGCGCACCGCCGCCCTGACGCGCCCATTGCTGGATATCTGAAAGCGGCGTGTGGGCGTGCTCTGCGGCAGCCGCGTTATCGCTTTGCAACTCGCGCAACCACGTCGCGGCCTCACGATGCGGTGACGGCGCCGTGATTACAGGCAGCGTGTTGATGAAAAGACCAAGCACGCTATCGACAGCGGGCAAGGCATCCGGCCGACCCGCGACCGTCGCGCCGAACGCAACCGATGACTGATGTGTGACCCGCTGCAATGCAAGAGCCCATGCGCCCTGCACCAGCGTGTTGAGCGTGACATGAAGCCGGCGTGCAGTTTCCGTGACGCGGCTCATGGTGTTCGCGTCGAACGTTGCTCGCCACGTGCGGTTGCCCGTCTCCAAAGCCACATCGCGTTTCGCGACGAGCACCGGTTCGTCGAGACGGGCAAGACGTTCGAGCCAGAACGCCTTTTCCACGCCTTCATCTTTCTCGGCCAGCCACGCAATGAAATCACGATAGCGCGACTTCGCCCGCACCGAGAAGGGCTGCGCCTGCGGCGGGTCGATGTAATCGCGCAGGATATCGGCGAAGAGACGCGCGGTGCTCCAGCCATCGAGCAACAAATGATGGCGGGTCCAGACGAGCTTCCACTCGTCGTCCGCGATCTGGATGAGCGTCACGCGCATCAGTGGCGGCGTAATCAGATCGAAACCACGTGCCCGATCCGCCGCAAGCCATGATTCGAGCGTGTTATCGCCATGATCGCGCCAGTCGAGCAGGTCAACAGACATGCGCGCTTGGCGGTGCACGATCTGCATCGGCTTGGCTTCGTCGGGCGTGAAACTCGTGCGCAAAATGTCATGACGTGGCACTGCTGCTTCGAATGCGGCGCGAAGGCGTTGTACATCCGGCGCATGCAACGTTGCAACCAGTTGATTGACGTAGGTCGCCTGCTCCGGCGCGAGCAGCGAGTGGAACAGAATTCCTTGCTGCATCGGTGAGAGCGGATAGATGTCATCGACCGAGCGAAGATCGTGCGGCACGCGGTCGAGCGCGGCCTGGTTCAAACCCGCTTTGAGCGCCAGCGGGTAGTCGCCCGGGGTCGCTCCGCCACCCTGGAGCTTCAGACGATCCGCGCACGCTGCCACGATCTGTGCGAGGATCGTTTCGAAGCGCCGCGCCAACGCTTCAATCGTCGTGCGATCGAATTGCGTCGCGGCATATACCCACTGCAATTTGAGCGTGCGGGCACCGTTTGTATCGATATATGCGTGAATCGCAAGCGCGTTGCCAAGCGGTCCCGCCGGGTCGCGTTCGCAGCCGGCGCCTCCAAAATGCGGCACGAGCAACGCATCGCGAGGAGCGTCGAACTGACCAAGATAGTTGAACGTCACGCGCGGGCGCGGAACCGCTGCAAGCGCGTTGCGTGTCGCGGCGTCGGCGTAGTGACGCAGGACGCCGAAGCCGAGACCCTTGTGCGGCACTGCGCGCAACGTGTCTTTGGCCTGCGTCAGCGTTCCCAGAGGCAACGCGTCGATGTCCAGCGCTACCGGATAGTGACTCGTCAGCCAGCCAAGCGTGCGGCTTGCGTCGATATCATCGAACAACGCCTCGCGGCCATGACCTTCGAGTTCGATACGGCACGATGAATGTCCGGTTTGCTCGCCGATCGCATGGGCCAGCGCAGCGGCCAGCAGCTCGACTGTCTGCGTCCGGTATGCAGCATTTGCTTCGTTCAACGCTGCGCGCGTGAGGTCGGCGGCCAGCGTCTGTTCGAAAACAACGGCGTCGGCATTCGTCGCCAATGCTTGTGGATGGTCGAGCGGCATATCCTCGTGCGAGCTGGCAAGTGCGCACCAGTACGACGTTTCCTGCGCGAACGGGGATGTGGGTTCACGTGCGGCACGTGCGAGACGTGCGGCCCAGTCCTGTGCTCGCGTACCAGCGGGCGACAACTGTATGGCGCGACGATCGATTGCGGCGCGATAAGCTGCGTCCAGATCATCGAGCAGGATACGCCAGGACACACCATCGACTATCAGGTGATGGATCGCCAGATAGAGCTGCGTGCTGCCATCCGGAAGCGCCGCGGCCAACGCGCAGACAAGCGGTCCGTTCGTGATGTCGAGCGTGCATTGCAATGCGTCGAACTGCGCGAGCGAATCAGCCTGATCATTGGCAGTGGTCGCTGCAAGCGGCAATGTATCGAAAGGCTTCGGTGCTCGAACAATCGACCATGCGCTACCGCCGGCGCTCTGCACGAACCGCTGGCTGAAGATTTTATGATGCGTTAGCAGCGCATCGAAGGCGCGGGCAAAAGCATCGAGATCAAACGGCGTTTGCGTATCGAACTCGACCGACTGGTTCCAGTGCCCGCGTTGCGGCATGTCCAGCGCAAAAAAGCGCAGTTGCGCGGGCGTCAGGACAGCAGTCGACGCACGCACCGGCGCACTCGCCATCGGCGCTGCCGCTGTATCGATTGACGTAGCGACTGTGGCCAGTTGCGCGATGGTCGGACCATCGAAGAGTTGCTTCGGCGTGAAACGCACGCCGCGTTTGCGCGACCGGGCAATGATCTGAAGCACGAGAATCGAGTCGCCGCCAAGTTCGAAGAAATTGTCGGCGCGTCCAACCCGCTCCGCCTTCAATACGTCTTTCCAGACGGCAGCGAGCGTTTCTTCCCTCGGTCCGCGAGGTGCGTCGCCGTCACTTTCAACGCTTACGGGTGTGGCTGCGGCTTCGCGCAGCGCGGCGCGATCAACCTTGCCGTTGGGCGTTACTGGAAGCGCGTCCATCACCACAAGCACGGCGGGCACCATGTATTCGGGCACGCTTGGCGCGAGCGCTTCGCGCAACGCCGCTTCCGTATGAACGCTGTTTTTATGCAATGTGACGAACGATGCAAGGCGCAAGCGCCCTTCGTGTTCGACCGCAAGCGTCTCTGCTTGCAAGACACCGTCGATGCATCGCAGCGTCGCGCTCACCTCACCCGGCTCAACCCGGTAGCCGCGGATCTTCACTTGATCGTCGAGGCGTCCGAGGAAATCCAGTTGACCATCGGCACGTAAGCGAACGCGGTCTCCCGTTCTGTAAAGGCGCTCGCCCGACGCCTCTGGATGGGGAACGAACCTTTCGGCAGTGGCAGCCGCGCGTCCCAGATATCCCCGCGCGACGCCCGGACCACCCAGATACAGCTCTCCGATCGCACCGGCCGGCACGCACGACCCAAATGCGTCGAGCACGCATGCATACGCGTTCGGCAAGGGCCGGCCGATGGGCACCGATTGCCCTCGTGAATGTGCTTGCGTCAAGGCTGACGTATCGCAAGCGAGCGAACCCACCGTCGTTTCAGTCGGACCATAGTGATTGATCACGCGGCAACCGGGCTTGAGCGCGGCGATCCGGTCGACCAACGCCCACGGCAAGATCTCGCCGCCTGTTATCAACGCGTGCAATGGCAACACGTCCTCCGGACGCTGCGCATCGAGTAACGCATGAAGATGACTCGGCACGATCTTCAGCACGCCGACGTTGCGGGTGCGCATTTCCTGGGAGAAACGGTCCGGATCGAACGCGCATGACGCGGGCAGCAAGTGCAGCGTGCGGCCGGAGCACAGCGCGCCGAACAACGTCGTATGTCCGAGATCGGCTGCGACAGTGGAAACCATCGCCATGGATGCGCCGGGCGCGAAGTCGAGTTCGTCAAGCATCCCCTGCACGTAGTCCGCGAGCGCGCCATGCGAGACCACGACACCCTTCGGCGTGCCTGTAGAGCCCGACGTGAAGATCAGGTACGCGGCCTGGTGCGGCACCGGCGAAACACGACGGGCGGCCGCGTTGGAAAGCGAGACATCCTGCTCGATGGCATCGATATCCAGTACCGTCACGTTGGCAATGCTTCGCGGTCCCTTCGAAACGAGCGCCAGGCACGCCCCGCAAGCTTCGGCGGCAGCGGCGAGGCGTTCTGATGGCATCGCGGGATCAAGCAGGACCGCGTAGGCGCCGGATTTCAGCACGCCCAACAAGGCCACGACAAAGCGCACCGAGCGCTCGATGCACACCACGACCGGCTGTTCGATGGCTGCACCGCGTTGTTGCAACGCGAACGCAACCCGGTCCGATGCATCGTCGAGTTCGGCGCATGTCAGTTGAGTCGTTTCGTCGGCGGCCGCCACGCAGTGGGGCGTTGAAACCGCATGAGCGGCGATGAGCGACAGAACGTCCTTGCCCTCGATAGCCAACATGCGCCGCATTCGCACATCGGAAGTACCGGCGCAATCGAGCAGCGCAACGGGGAGCTTCGGATCACGCACGGCATCCGTCACAAGAGCCGCGAAGCTCGCAAGCCAAGCTTCTGCCGTGGCGGGATCGATGCAATCCAGTGCATAGGCAGACACCAGTTCGATGCCGCGCGAATCGACCGTGACGTCGAGCGCGAAATCGAAGCGCGCTGCGAGGTCCGGACCCGGCGTCGCAACGGCGGACACGCCGGGCAATGCGGCTTTGATCTCCGTATCGAACTGCTGGGCGAACTTCACGCGCAGCCATTCTTCGCCGCGACGCACAGGCGGTTTTACAGCGTCCAGAACCTGATCGAAGGGCACGTCCTGATGAGCGAACGCAGCAAGCGAAGCCGCTCGAACGGAGTCGAGCAACACCTCGAACGACGCGAGCGGCTGAACCTTCGTACGCAACGCGAGCGTATTCAAAAACAACCCGATCAAAGGCGCGGTTTCCGCGCGCTGGCGATCCGCAACCGGCACCGCGACAACCAGATCCGTTGCGCCCGTCAGCCGATAAAGCCAGGCATCAAACGCAGCGAGCAGCACCGCAAACGGCGACGCTTGTACGCGATGCGCAAGTTCGTGCACAGCCATTGACGTGCGTGCACCCAGCCGCAACGACACCCGCCCTCCGCGATGATCGCGTTCCGCAGGACGCGTGCGATCGCAAGGCAGCGCAAGCGGCTCGGGCGCGGTATCGAGTTCCTTGCGCCAGAACTCGATCTGGCGCGCGCCCTCTGCGCCTCCGACTACCTCCCGTTGCCACTGCGCGTAGTCCGCGTACTGGATCGGCAACATTGGTAAGGCGGGATCGCGACCCTCGACGAACGCCGTGTAAGCGGCCGCGAGTTCATCGAATGCGCAGCGTGAACTCCAGCCATCGCTGACTGAGTGATGCACCGCGAGCATCAGCCGATGTGAATCGTTTGCGAACGCCACTAAATCTGCGCGCAGCAACGGGCCTTCGGAAAGATCAAAAGGTTTTGCCGCGTGATCCTGCGCGAGAAGGTCTGCTTGCTCGTCTTGCAGGGCGTCGTTCAGATGACGCAGATCAACGTGGCCGATGCGCACCGGCAACGTCGCATGGATGCGCTGCATGACGACGCCATCATCGTTCTCGACAAGAGTCGTACGCCACACATCGTGGCGCTCCATGACGTGATCCAGCGCGCGTTGCAGCGCCTGGGAATCCAGGGCGCCACGAAGCGCCCAATGTCCCGCGATGTGATAAGCCGATCCCGCATCTTGCGTCTGCGCAAGCACCCAGAAACGTTGCTGCGCGAACGACGCTGGCCGATCAACAAAACTCGCATTGGCCGGCATCGATGGCAGGCGTTTCAATGCGACGTGAACCAGGCCGGATTCACGCTCGCTGCTGTCGATCAACGCCGCAAGTGCATCGAGCTGGGGGTCATCGAATAGCGTATCGAGCCGCAGATTGACGTTATGTTCGCTGCGGATCGCGGCTTGCAATTGCATTGCCGCAAGTGAATCACCGCCGCGGTTGAAGAAGCGATCCGTGCGGCCAACAGGCAACGGGTCGCTCAAAATGCGCTGCCAACATGCCGCTAGCCACCGTTCGGTATCGGTTTGCGGTGCTGCATGGTTCGAATCGGTCTTGAACACCAGCGCCGTTACCGCGTGCCTCAAAGCCTCGCGATCAAGCTTGCCGTTGAGCGTGTATGGAAGATTGTCGAGGCGTGTGTATCGATGCGGCTGCCAGGCATCCGGCAAGCGTTGCTCCAGAAATGCCTTGATCGTCGCATCGTCCAGCGCATCGGCCGTCACAATGCAAGCTGTCAGCACGGTGCGGCCATCGGTTGAATCGGCAAGCACGGCTGCATCGTGGACCAGCGGATGCGCCCGCAAACACGCGGCGATTTCACCCGGCTCGACGCGAACGCCGCGCACCTGCACCTGATCATCGATACGGCCAAGATAGTCGTATGCGCCATCCGCCCGTTGACGCGCACGATCACCCGTTCGATAAATCCGCGCACCCGGCTCGCCGGATGCATCGGGAATAAAACGTTCAGCGGTAAGCGCCGCACGGCCGTGATAACCGCGTGCAATACACGCGCCGCCGAGCAGCAATTCGCCCACATCCCCCGCTTCCTGCGCACCGTCGATACCTACCACGCGCGGCCCGATAGCCCATCCGATCGGCAACGACGCATAAGCATCATCGCCTGCGAGATCCGGCGTGACATCGGGCGCGACGGGCCATAACATTGGCGAGATGATGGCTTCGGTCGGCCCGTATCCGTTCACGAGCCGCACCGCCGGGAACACACGCCGAACCGTTTCGAAGGCATCCTTTGACAGCGCCTCACCGCCAAACCCAAGCACACGCAAAGACGCGGGCACGCCGGATCGTTCGGCAAGCGCAGCAAATTCACGCAGATAAGCCGGCGGGAAAGCCGCGATATTCACCTGTTCGCGATTGATCATCGCAAGCGCGGCCTCAGGTGCGAACGGCGGCGGATCTGTAATTACGATGCTCGCACCCGCGGCAAGCGGAGCGAGCCAGCATTCATGCGCGGCATCGAAATTGACCGATGCAAAATGCAGCAAGCGATCATCCGCCTGAATAGGCAGGGCTGCCGTCAACGCGTCGCAGTGCGCGGCAAGCGGCCCATGCTCGACCACGACCGCCTTCGGCGTTCCCGTGGAGCCGGATGTATAAATCATGTATGCAGCGGCGCGTGGATGGACGAATATTTCATCGTTATCCTCACCAACCTCTACGCTTAACGACTCCCTCACGTTCGATACCGTCAAACAGTGCGCGAACCGCTGACGCATCATTTCATCCGCCGCAACGTCAACGATCCCATGCGTCAAACCCGCATCGCTCACGATCCAGTCGAGTCGGGCCGCCGGATGATGAGGATCGAGCGGAACGAACGCGCCATCCGCTTTCAGCACGGCCAGCAGCGCCACGAACAACTCACACGAACGCTCGACACACACACCGACGCGCACCTCCGTCCCGACACCCGCCGCGCGCAACCGCGACGCCAGATGTTCCGCGCGCCGGTCCAGCTCGCCACGCGAAAGCCGCGTCTCCACTGGCGAAAACGATGTCAGCGCCGGCGCATCAGGGGCAAGGCGCGCCAACGCGCTGATACGCAGATGCAGCGCGGTCGGGAAACGGGTCGTGTGCGTCGTCATGGGCGTGAAGTCCTCTGAGCCTGGCCGTTTCGGCCCGCTCAATGGCCACAGGAATTGCGGCTTCATTGGGATGACGATTTGCGCACAAGAATATTTACCTTTATTTTCGGGGCCGAATACCGGGCTTCACGCGAAAGGCTTGAAACAGATACGCGCGACTAAATATTTCCCCCGCTCAAACGTCAATGAGGCAAGAGGCGCATTCCGCGCCACCGTGCTTCTCTCACTCGCCAAACGTAATGACCCCAGCCACCGAGCGTTACGACGCCACCTCGAACGAGAGCGCGCCACCCAAGCCCGCCTCGCGCCTGATCCTGACGCTGCTCAAGCGTTCACGCGGCGCGTTCACGCTCGCCATCGCCGCGTGCGTGCTGAATGGCGTTGCAAGCGTGACGCTGGTTGCAACGCTGAACCGCGCGCTGTCGCAGCCTTCATCGGCGGATAGCACGCTTGCATGGCGGTTCGCGTTGTGCGCGGTGGTCGCGCTCGCCACGCGGATCGTGTCGGGCGTCCTGTTTGCGCGGCTGTCGCAGGACACGATGGCGCAATTGCGCGAACGCGTGGCCAAGCGCGTCGCGACCGCCGAGTTGCGCGATGTAGAACGTATTGGCGCGGCGCCCGTGCAATCGGTCCTGACCGATGACGCCACCAACGTCTCCATGCTGTTCTTCGCCTTGCCCAACATCGTGATGCACGGTTCCATCGTGTGCGGGTGTCTCGCTTATCTCGCGTGGCTGTCGTTGCCGGTGTGCCTGCTTGCGTTGACCGCCATCGTGGTCGGTTCATTCGGTTATTACACCGGGGACAAACGCGCGATCGCCTCGCTCGAAGCGGCCGGCAAGTCGCAAGACAAGTTGTTCGGCTATCTCGGCGCGCTGTTTACCGGTGCGAAGGAGCTGAAGTTGCATCAGGCGCGCGCAACCCAATTCGTCGATGGACAATTGGGTCTGGCGATTGGCGAAGTGCGCGATCATCGGCGACGGGCGTTCAGTGCCTATGCCGTTGGCGTGGGCTGGATCATCTTCGTGTTCTATGTGTTCCTGGGCGCTGCCGCTTTCTGGCCGTCGTTGGGCGTCCGTGCCGATACCCCTGCCGCAGCCGGTTACGTCATCGTGTTCCTGTTCATGCTGGTGCCTCTCGATGGCCTGCTCAACAACCTGCCGACCGTGAACGCAGCGCGCGTGTCGCTCGACCGGATCGAAAAGGTGATGGCGGAATTCGGCGGACTGTCCACGGCGGACGTTCAGACGCCGCCGTCATCGAGCGCTTCTCAAGCGTCGTTCAAGACACTGACCCTGCGTGGTGTCACGCATTCGTACTTCCACGAACGAGACGAACGCATGTTCCGCATCGGACCCGTGGACCTGACGTTCAGGCCTGGGGAGCTTGTGTTTATCGTGGGCGGGAATGGCAGCGGCAAGACCACGCTCGCGAAGGTGCTGACAGGTCTTTATGAGCCGGAGGGCGGCGTTATCGAAGTCGATGGCAAGCCGGTGGGGTCGCTCGAACGCCCCGCTTATCGCGAGCGTTTCACGGCGGTCTTCAATGACTTCCATCTGTTCGATGCTCTGCTTGGCATCGTCGATCCGAACGATCCTTCCCGTGCCCAGGCCGATGCCCGCGCGAACGCACTCATCGGCAAGCTGGCGCTGGATCACAAGGTGCAAGTGGTGGACGGCGCATTCTCCACGCGCGCGCTTTCCACAGGGCAACGCAAGCGCCTTGCGCTGGTGATCGCATATCTTGAGGACCGGCCGTTCTATCTCTTCGATGAATGGGCCGCCGACCAGGACCCTGCATTCAAGGCCGTGTTCTACGAGCAATTGCTGCCCGAACTGCGTCTCGCGGGGAAGACGGTGGTCGTCATCACGCACGACGACCGCTATTTCCCGCTTGCCGACCGCGTGTTGAAACTCGACAACGGCAGTATCGTCAGCGAGACGTACGGACCAGAGCCTGCCCTCGCGAACGGATGAAGATAAGGGGCTGGCGGACAGGTCTGCACGCCAGTGCTCAAAACACCGTACCGTTGATTGCGAGACCTGCGGGCCGCGCCTCGAACCTGTACTGAAGGTGCGTCGGATAGTGCGCATCGATCTCGCGCACCAGGCGGTCGATCTCGTGCGTGAGGGCATCGAACCGTTCCACCTTCAACAAGTACCCCGCCTTCATCAAACCTTCGCCGAACTTCTCCACCATCAGCGCTGCGAGTGCGGGCGTTTCCGCGCCGCGTTGTACATCGTGAATGCGGGCGCACGCGTAGCGCTGCATTTCATCGATCAAAGCCTCGGCGTCATCGGTCATTGTTTCCCCGCCTTTAGTAGTTCTATAGCCAGCATCAACCCCAATTGTTCAGGTTTGCAGGTATTTATTGTGTTGAAGAAGGGGTTTGCGGCGTATAGATTTCGTAAACACACCGTCGTTTCATTCCGCGTGAGCGTGTCCGAGCATCCGGAGATGAAGCGCCTCGGTTGCATCGTCGGCAGGAAACAAGGATTCGATTCGCAACTCCTCCGCAGCAACCGTTTGCGGCGTGCCGACGGTCGTGACCATGGAGAAGTAATTGAGTGTCGCGCCGTCCTTGGCGAAGCTGATGGGGATGACCGGCGTGCTGCGCGTAGCCGGTCCGGCGTCGAGGGTCTCCGCAGATTTCCAGACGGTCTTGACGTCGGGATAAGCGAGCAGCGCGTCGATCAACTCGCGCGTCTTTTCATCGATAACCCGCCCGACCGATTCACGATGCACGCGCTGAATCAAGCTCCTGGCGACCTCCTCCCAGTTGGCGATGAACGGCCGCATGCCATCGGGATCGAACATCAGGTGCAGCATGTTGCGAGGCGTTTTTCGCGCGGACAGGTCGATGAAGCGATTGAAGAAACGCGGCGCCGATTCATTGGGCAAAAGCACGTTCCAGTAGCGGTCCATCACGACTGCCGGAAACGGTTCGTGCTGCTTCAACATGCGCGCGAGCGCCCCTGTCACGCTCTGCATTTCCTCCGCGTTCCAGGCGCCTTCGGAATACATGGGCGCGAAACCCGCAGCGAGCAACAACGCGTTGCGCTCGCGAAGCGGAATGTCGAGCGCCTGCGCAAGATTGAGGAGCGTCTGGCGGCTCGGCGCGCTCCGCCCGCTCTCTATGAAGCTGACATGCCGTTGCGACACGCCGGCATCCAGCGAGAGATCGAACTGGCTCCTGCCGCGCGTACTTCGCCATTGGCGCAGCAGCGTGCCGAGTTCAGTAACAGGTTTGGCAGAGGACTTCATTCCATACTCATTCAATGCGGGTTCGGTCGATCAGGATACGCTCAACTCCAGTCGAGCCGCGCGTACCCCGCGCCAACAGTCATGCAGGGACCCACGCCTGAGCCTTGAACCGGTCTTCGACCGGCGTGCCGGCCATGTTGGTCGTCGTCGCGGCCATCGTCGATATCCCGATACTCGTGATCACCTCGAATATCTGAAGCGGCGAATATCCCGCCGATGTAAACCGCTCGATATCGCCCTCGCTCACGTTACCGCGTTTTTCGATCAGCGCCCGGCTCAAGCCCGAAAGCGCCGCATATTTAGGATCGGCTGGCAATTTTCCTGCACGGATCGCGTTGACGTCTGCTTCGGCCATGCCATCTTCAAGGGCAAAGGTGGAATGCGCCGCCACCGTCCAAGGGCACTTGATCGTGACCGCGTTCGTGAGCAGCAGGGTCTGTTTCTCGCATTCGTCGAGACTTCCGCCATGAAAACTCGCGAAGCTGCCCGCGAAGCCGTTGAGCAAAACCGGGTTGGCGGCCATGGTCGCCATGACGTTCGGCAAAAAGCCGAATTTTTCAACGAGGGCTTCGAGCGTGGGCCGCGATTGTGCCGGCGCCGATTCGATCGTATAAAGTCTAAAGCTTTGCATTCCTAACTCCTTCGATGGATTTGAACAAACAACATGAGCATTTCGTGTCCCCCAGGCGAGCTGATGTGCCAGGGGATGACTCTCATCTTAGAGAGCGCAGGAATATGTTCAATTACCTCCGATGTAATAACGCAGAGTTCGTCGGCGTGCATTTCGACGCCCCGCGCGTGGGCGAGATCGTTGATCTACATCAAGGGACGGGATTCCTGAGCCCATAGACTTTTCGTCAAGCGCCGGGCGCCTGACAGGTAGGCCACCGCGAGCACCCACCAACGGAGTTTCTGCGATGAGCCTCACAAGCATCCTGGTCCAGCTCGACACCAGTTCACGCTCGACCGCGCGCCTCAAGTTCGCAATGCGGCTCGCCCGGCAATACGGCGCGCATCTTACGGGAGCCTTGACCAGCTTCACGCCGGACCCGCGGACCTTTTACGTAATGGCCGGTTATTCCGAGTATTTCCAGGAGCATCGCAAGCTGCGTCTCGAGCGGCAGAGCGCGCTGGAACAGGTCTTCCACGCAGAACTGGAAGACGCCGGTGTAGCTGGACGCTGGGCCGGCAACATCGACTATCCGAACGATGACATCACCCACCTAGCGCGGTGTGCCGATCTCGTCATTGCCGGACAGGAAGATCCGGACGATCCCGAATCGTTTATTGCCGATCATTTTCCGGAAGCGCTCGTGATGTCCGCAGGCCGCCCGGTGCTTTTCCACCCGTACGCCCGCGAGTTCACGACGTTCAGCGAAAACGTGATGGTCGCGTGGAACGGCAGCCGCGAGTCCGTGCGCGCCGTGCATGATGCGTTGCCGCTCTTGCGGCGGGCGAAGCGGACCACCATCGTGACGGTCGACGAATTACATGACGCGGCGTGCGGCGATCGCATCCCCGGCGCGGACATCGCGCTCGTCCTTGCACGGCATGACGTGAAAGCAAACGTGGTCCGGCTCGGACACATCGAAAACACGGCGGCAGGCGGCCTGCTGCTCTCGAAGGCAGCGGAACTGGGCGCCGATCTGATCGTGATGGGCGCGTACGGCCACTCGCGCTGGCAGGAACTGGTCATGGGGGGCGTCACGCGCAGCATGTTCCAGTCGATGACCGTCCCCGTACTCATGTCGCATTGATCACAGGAAGAATTGCCATGTATAAGCGAATCATTGCGCCCGTCGACGGCAGCGAGACCTCCAGCCGCGCACTGGAGGCGGCGCTCGAACTCGCGCGAGATCACGGCGCCGAGCTCAGGCCCGTCTACGTAATCGATGTCCCGCCGCTATCGTATTCGGGCGCGGCGTTTGATCCCACCCCGATACGCGACGCCTTTGTGACCGAAGGCGAACACGTTCTCGCCGATGCAGCCGCGAAGATGAAACGCTACGGCGTGAAGGGCACGACAAGCATGGTCGAAGTCGAGCCGCTTGCCGACGACATCGCGCAACGCATCGAGCATACGGCGCAAGCCTTCGATGCCGACCTCATCGTGATGGGCACGCACGGCAGGCGCGGCTGGCGGCGGCTTTTGCTTGGCAGCGTCGCCGAACATTTCCTGCGCCTCTCCACAATGCCGGTGTTGCTCGTTCCGCATCATCCGCCCACACAAATGAAACCGGACGTTGCGGGAGTGCTGACATGAGCTACAAGACCATCCTCGTGCATATCGATGACAGCCGGCGCAGCGGCGCGCGGGTCGACTTCGCCGTCGACCTTGCCCTCAAGCACAACGCCCATCTGATCGGGCTGTACATGGTCTGCCGGAATGAGCTGCGCCCACTCGTAAAGTCAGACGAAAGCCTGAGCCTTGCCGTCCACGAGGCGCAGGCCCGCGCCCGACTCGCGCGGGCGAACGATCACTTTTTATCGGCGACGCGGTTAGCCGCGGCCACATCGGAATGGCGCGCGCCCGTCGGGCCGTCGGTGCTTACGGCGACGTTGCACGCGCGCCACGCCGACCTGATCGTCCTCGGGCAGGCCGATCCTGCGGACCCGGCGGCGTTTATTGCCGAGCATTTTGCCGATGACGTCGTGATGCGCTGCGGCCGGCCCGCGATCCTCCTTCCGTATGCCGGCCGTGTCGACCGGTTCGGCGAGACCGTGCTCATTGCATGGGACGGCAGTCGCGCCGCAGCGCGCGCCGTGGCGGACGCCCTTCCCGTTTTGAGGCATGCGCGTTCGGTGCAGATCGTGACCGTCGAGCGGCATCGCGAAGAAGATGGCGAAGCCGGTAAAAACACAGGACATACGCTTGCAGCGTATCTTGAACACCACGAGGTGCGGGCCGGTGTCTTATCGATGCCGCCTGCCTCCGGCGTAAGT
This sequence comes from Burkholderia sp. PAMC 26561, assembly GCF_001557535.2. NCBI lineage: Bacteria > Pseudomonadati > Pseudomonadota > Betaproteobacteria > Burkholderiales > Burkholderiaceae > Burkholderia > Burkholderia sp. PAMC 26561. The sequence goes on along the minus strand of NZ_CP014315.1, from coordinate 826,148 downwards.
ACAGGCGCCACTTTGCTCGATGTCCTGGCGGACACCGACTCGGATCTGCTGGTGCTTGGCGCATACGGACATACGCGGTTGCACGAGCGTTTTCTTGGGGGTGTTACACGATCGCTACTGGAAAGCATGACCGCGCCCGTGCTAATGTCGCACTAATGCCTCACGAGTTTCAACAATGCGTTCATGGCTCAGTGTCCTTGCGCATCCTTAATGCCCGCCAGTTTGCGGGCATCTTTTTTTCTGACACGTGCCGTTCCACCAGACGGCAACCCAGCACCCGCGGCGTTTATACGGTGCGCACCGAGGACGATCTCAAGCAATGACCCGGGTCTTGTTATCCGATGACCACACTCTCGTTCGGGACGGACTGCGCCATATCCTGGACAATGCCGACGGCGTGGAAGTGGCGGGCGAGGCCAGCGATGGCGCCACGACCATCGCGATGATCCGCGAGATTCCAGCCGATGTGCTCGTGCTCGACCTGTCGATGCCCGGCCGCAATGGTGTTGAACTGCTCAAGCAGATCAAGGACGAAAAGCCGGCGCTGCGCGTGCTCATCCTGACCATGCACGCCGAGCAGCAATACGCGGTGCGTGCGTTCAAGGCCGGGGCGTCGGGGTATCTCACCAAGGAAAGCGCGAGCGCCGAGCTGGTCGCGGCCGTCAACAAGATTGCATCGGGCGGCGTGTATGTCAGCCTCACCATGGCCGAACGCCTGGCGCTGAGCCTGCACGACCGTGGCGACGACCTGCCGCATCAGCGGCTTTCCGACCGTGAATTCGAGGTGTTCCGGCGCATTGCGAGCGGAGAAACGATCACGCAGATCGCCCAGGCGCTCTCGGTCAGCGCGAAGACCATCAGCACCTACAAGACCCGCATTCTCGACAAGATGCAGATGCCCCACGACGCGGCGCTCGTGCGCTACGCCGTGCGGCACAAACTGTTCGAAGACGACCACGAGACTTGATGGCATCCGGATGATGCGATCAACGCGTGTAGTCCGTTCCCTACAAAGACTCCCAAATCCCTACATCGAGCGCTGCCGCTCGCTGATTTTATTTTGAGATAGAGTCACTCATACTTGTCTCACTGGGCGCCGGCTTGCTCCGGGAACATCGGCGAAAGCCGACAAGCGGCCCATCGCCCCGCCGGCGGATCTTCTGCGCCTCTGCGCGACATCTCCATGGCGAGACGCTCCGCTCCGCACCCGCTGCGCGCACCATAGGCACGCCCCGCCAGCCGCCGCGCAACGCACCGATGCAAACCACTCACGGGAGACGTCATGACGTCAGCGACCGCTTGCGCACCTTCAGTATCGAATTCGCCCGCTATTAACCGCGCGTCGCAGTGGTCCGCAGCCAGCGCCACTTTGTCCGCTACGTCCGCTACGTCCGCTACGTCCGCTACGTCCGCTACGCGCCCCGACACCCGCTGCTCCGCCTGCTCCCTGCACGCGATCTGCATGCCAACGCAACTGACCGGCGCCGAACTCGACAGGCTCGATGCGATCGTCTGCTCGACCCGGCTCGTGCGGCGCGGCGAGACGCTGTACCGCACGGGAGACGCGTTTAAAAGCATTTACGCCGTGCGCACGGGCTGTTTCAAGACCGTGGTCACGCATCGCGACGGGCAGCAGCAGGTCACGGGTTTTCACATCGCGGGCGAACCGCTTGGACTCGACGGCGTCTGCTCAGGCGAACAGAACTGCGATGCAATTGCGCTCGAAGACAGCAAGGTTTGCGTGATCCCCTTCGACCTCCTGGAGGAGCTCTGCCACGACGTCAAAGCCGTGCAGCAGCATGTCCACCGGATGATGAGCGGCGAGATCGTGAGGGAATCCGGCCTGATGATGATGTTGGGCACGATGACCGCCGAGCAGCGCGTCGCGACCTTCCTGATGAATCTGTCTACGCGGATGAAGGTACGTGGCTATTCGGCGGCAGAGTTCAACCTGCGCATGACGCGAGAAGAGATTGGCAGCTATCTCGGGTTGAAGCTCGAGACGGTGAGCCGGATGTTCTCGAAGCTACAAAAAGAACGGATCGTCGATACGAACGGCAAGCAGATCCGGATCGTCGACAGCGAGCGGCTCGCCGAAGTCTGACTGGGCGCCTCACATCGCGGCTCGCAATGCCGATGGCGGAACACGATGCCCCTGAATTATTTGCGCAGCTTCACGCGGCCCGAACGCACCGACCAGAGCAACCGGCGCCTCGGGCGCTGGCTTGCGTTCATTGCAGGCGCTGCGAACGCCGGCGGTTTTCTTGCCGTCGGCCAGTACACGTCGCACATGTCCGGCGTGGTGTCGGCGCTGGCCGATAACCTGTCGCTCGGCGAGACGGGTCTCGTTGTCGCGGGCCTCAGTTCGCTCGTGGCGTTCATGTCGGGCGCCGCCACGTCCGCGATCATGATCAACTGGGGCAGGCGGCGCGCAGCGCAAAGCGAATACGCGTTGCCCTTGCTGCTCGAAGCTGCGTTGCTGCTGCTCTTTGGGCTGATCGGCGCGAACCTGGAACAGGACCGGATCTTGTTCGTCCCGGCCACGGTCGCGTTGCTCTGCTTTGTGATGGGCCTGCAGAACGCAATGATCACCAAGATCTCCAAGGCGGAAATCCGCACCACGCACGTGACCGGGCTTGTAACCGATATGGGTATCGAGCTTGGCAAGCTCGTGTACTGGAACGCTTCGACCGATGAACCCGGCATGAAAGCCGTGACGGCGGACCGGTCGAAGCTCGGGCTGCTCGCGTCGTTGCTGGGGATGTTTTTTACCGGCGGGATTGCGGGGGCGATGGGATTCAAGTACGTCGGTTTTATCGCAACCATACCGCTCGCCGCAATGCTCGTGGTGCTCGCGGTCGTGCCGCTGGTCGATGATCTCGTTGGCCAGCGGCATTGACGTATTGACGCCTGCTCAACCGAGCGTGAAGCGATCCCGCGTGGTCACATAATCGCTGGCACCGAAGCGCCCGACCGGAAAGTAATGCTGCAGCCGCACGCGCCAGGTTTCGGTATCGATGAGTTCGTCGCGCGCGTGCAGCCGGTGAACCCGACCGATGAAAATATGCCGGCTCGTGGTTTCCAGCGTCTCCCATAACGTACATTCGAACGCCACCGGCGCCTCTACGATTCTCGGCGGCGCGACGTGCGAACTCGCAACCGGCGTGAGCCCGACTTTTTCGAGCTCGCTGACATCGGGCGGCAGGCGCTCTCCGCAGCGATGCATCTTCTCGGCCATCGCCTCGTCGCTGAGATGCACGACAAACTCGCGGCTGCGCGCAATGTTCGTGGCGGTGTCCTTGAGCGATCCATCGTCGAGACGATTGATGCTGATCATCACAATGGGCGGTTCCTCGCCCATCATGTTGAACATCGAGAACGGTGCTGCGTTGATCGTGCCGGTCTCGCTCAAGGTGGTGACGAGCGCGATGGGACGCGGCACGATCAGGCTAGCCATGAGTTTGTAACGCTGATATTCGGTAATGGCTTCGAAGTCGATTTCCATGATGGACTGTCCGGTGTTTGCTTGCTCAGGGTTGAACCATGCCGAGCAGTTGCCCAAGGCTTTTCTCGCCTTGCATGCGTGATGTTTCGATGCGCTCTTCGAGCTCGCGAAGATGTGCTTCCATGCGGCTGATGGCGCCGGGCGCATCGCGCGCCTCGATGCAATCGACGATTGCCGCGTGTTCGTCGTGTTCGCATGGCGCATTGCCCGGAGGCTCGTACACGCCGACGATCAGGGAGCATCGCGATACCAGTTCGCTCAAGTAGCGCTGCAGGATCGAGTTGCCCGCGAGTCCTGCAATACGCAGGTGGAAGTCGCTGGCAAGACGCGCCCACGAAGGCTGGTCGAAGCGATGCATGGCTTCGTGTTCATCGGCAAGCTGGCGGCGCAACGCTTCAATGTCGCGCGCGCTCGCGCGTTGCACCGCGAGTTCCACGAGCACGCGTTCGAGTGAACGCCGGGCCTCGAAAATCTCCCGCGTCTCCTCGGGCGACGGCTCCGCGATCACCGCACCCTTGTTCGGCCGCAACGCGACAATACCTTCATACGCGAGGCGCTCCAGCACGCGCCGCACGACCGCGCGGCCAACGCCGAACAACTGGCACAACTCCGGCTCCGGCAGCTTGGTGCCGGGCGTCAGGCGATGATTGAGGACGCCGTCGAAGATCGCCTGATAGAGGCGTGTGTCCACGTCCTGCGGCGTGTCACGCCCGGGCGGTTGGTCTGCGACGCGCAGCGCGGGTTTCGGTGTCATGTTTGTGCCTGAAGGCGCGAAGAACCCGTGAGCCCTGCGTGTTCCATCTCGTCCATGTGACGCGCGATCGCGCCGGGCGTGGTCATCCAGACATCGCCTTTTGCGCGCGCCGCCGCGATATGTTGAAGCGCGCGCCGCAGATGACGCAACCGGTACGGCTGTCCCACCAGGTAGGGATGCAACGCGATACCCATCACGAGCGCCTGCTTGTGGCGGCTGTTGTTCGCTTGCTCAAGCATCTCGTCGAACTGGTCGATGATCATGTCCGCGAAAGCACACGCATCCAGTTGACGGCCGATGATCATCGGCAAGTCGTTGAGTTCTTGCGGATAAGGAATCGACCAGAGCGAGCCGGCGCGCGTCGCCATGCGGACAGGCCGGTCATCGTGGCACCAGTTGAGCGTGTAGCCGTAGCCGGATTCCGCAAGCAGATCGGGCGTCAGGTGCGACTCCGAGATCCACGGAGACAGCCAGCCCGAGGGCGGCGTGCCCGAATGCAATGCAATCCGCTCGCGGCAATGAAGCAACAACGCGCGCTCGGCGTTTTCATCGAGATCGCTTTGACGATGCGCATTCGTATGCCCATGCGCGATGATTTCATCGCCGCGTGCAACACATGCATCGATGACATCCGGGCAGTGATCATAGAGCGCTGTGTTGATCAGCGTGCCCGAAGGCATGTCGAGCTGATCGAACAGTTCCATGCAGCGCCAGACGCCCACCCGGTTGCCGTATTCTCGCCAGCTGTAGTTGAGCACATCGGGTTGCGGCGAGACGGGACCCAGCGCCGCGCCGAGTCCTTCCCCAAACGCAAAGTGTTCGATATTGAAGCCGAGATAGACGGCAAGTCCGGTGTCTCCCGGCCATCGGAACAAATCGGTATCGGCGATTGCCCGATACGGAAACCGCTCATGCGTCACGAGCGGACCGAACGTGGGTCCATGTGATGCGCCGGCATGACCGATGATGTCCATATGCAAAACCCCGATGACTGCGTGTACTGCGCGTGAACCGTTTTGGTGGATCGCGCCCCGAAGCGGATCGGCGGCGCACCTTGATCGTGCGGTTTCTGGTCTTGAATCGCCGACGGATCGATTTCGAATCGTGTGCAATTTACACGCCATATCGTAGACGTTCAATAGCAGCGATGGTTTGCATGGAACTCAAGACGCTGCGAACAAAGTGGCATGTGTCTTGCATTTGACGACCCGCCAGCCAACGCTTGCCTTTTTGTGCAGCACCGACCCGGGAACGCATCGCATGAGTCCGTCTATATGAGTCAGTCCACTTCTGCCGTACTCAAGACCGAAGCCGCGGACATCGAACTCGTTCATGTGTCGAAGCAATATGGCGATTCGCTCGCGGTCGATTCCATCGACTTGCGCATTCCCGGCGGCCAGTACTGCTGCCTGCTTGGACCATCCGGCTGCGGCAAGACATCGACATTGAGGATGATCGCGGGCCACGAATCGATCACCGATGGCGACATCCTCATTGGCCAGCGCAACGTCACGCGCGCGCAACCCGCCACGCGCGGCACCGCAATGGTCTTCCAGAGCTACGCGCTCTTTCCCCATCTGTCCGCACTCGATAACGTCGCGTTCAGTCTGAAGATGCGCGGCGTTGCAAAAGACGCGCGCCGCAAGCGTGCAGGCGAACTGCTCGAACTCGTTGCAATGAGTGCATTCGCCGAACGCAAGCCGTCGCAGTTATCGGGCGGCCAACAACAGCGCGTGGCGCTCGCGCGTGCATTGCTGAACGAACCCCGTTGCCTGTTGCTCGATGAACCTTTGTCGGCGCTCGACCCGTTCCTGCGCATCCAGATGCGCGCCGAACTCAAGCGCTGGCAAAAGGAGCTCGGCATCACCTTCGTGCACGTCACGCATTCGCAAGAAGAAGCGCTGGCGCTGGCCGACATGGTGGTGGTGATGAGCCATGGACGCATAGAACAAAGCGGCTCGCCGCACGAGGTCTTCAACCGGCCGCGCACCGAATTCGTCGCGCGTTTCCTGGGCGGTCATAACGTGCTGAGCGCAAACGGCCGCGCTTTCACCGTGCGCGCCGATCACCTGCGCATCGCGCCTCACGGCGTGACGCCCGTGCAGACATCGGGCAGCGACGGCGGGGTCAGCCGTATCGGCGGGATTCCGTGCACGGTCCGCGAAACCGAATACCAGGGCACACACTTGCGCATGACACTCGCGCCGCTAGACGGTTCGCCCGAACTCATCTCACTGCTCCCCGATAACGAATACGACCCGCAGCGCCTTGGCACCGATGCGCGAGTCGTGGTCTGGTGGAACGAGCAGGACGCCCATGCATTTGCGGCATGAAATACCGCTTTACGTTGCATTGAACGAGAACATTGAAACGACAACGTCACCAAGGGAGATTGCAATGACCGAGCGAAAAGAACATCCGTCCGATACCACCACGAGCGAGCCCGCCGAATCCGGCCTCGGTTCGGGTCAGGGCCTGTCACGCCGCACGTTGCTCAAGGGCGCGGTCGCGGCAGCGGGTATCGCGGGCTTCCCGTATGTGCACGCGCAGGAAAAGATCACGTTGCGATATCTCGGCACCGCGGTGAACCAGAGTTCGGATATCGCGAAGAAGTTTCAGGAGGACACCGGCATCCAGATCCAGTACATCCCCGTCACGACCGACGACGTCGCCAAGCGCATCATCACGCAACCGAATTCCTTCGATATTGTCGACACCGAATATTTCTCGCTGAAGAAGCTGATTCCCGCCGGCACGCTTGCCGGCATGGACGCAAGAAAGATCAAGCTCGCCGACAAGATCACGCCCGTCCTGACGCGCGGTGAGGTCGACGGCAAGAAGATCGGCGACCAGGGCACCGCGCCGAAGAAGGTGATGTTCCTGACCGGCGCGCGTTCGACGCAATTCTCCGCGACGCCCACTGAATGGATGACGCTGATCCCCACCACCTATAACGCGGACACGCTCGGCATTCGCCCCGACCTGATCAAGCGCCCGATCACGAGCTGGTCCGAGCTGCTCAATCCCGAGTTCAAGGGCAAGGCTGCGCTGCTCAACATTCCGGCCATCGGCATCATGGATTCGGCAATGGCGATCGAAGCGATGGGTCATGTGAAGTATGGCGACAAAGGCAACATGACCAAGGCCGAGATCGACCAGACCATCAAGATCCTGATCGAAGCCAAGCGCGCAGGCCAGTTCCGCGCCTTCTGGAAGGACTTCAACGAAAGCGTGAACCTGATGGCGTCCGGCGAAGTCGTGATCCAGTCGATGTGGTCGCCGGCCGTCACGAAGGTTCGCACGATGGGCGTTGCCTGCAAGTTCCAGCCGCTGAAGGAAGGGTATAGGTCGTGGGCATCGGGCTTCGGGCTGCCGCGTTCGCTGCAGGGCCGCAAGCTCGACGCGGCGTACGAGTTCATCAACTGGTTCCAGGACGGCTGGGCGGGCGCCTATCTGATGCGCCAGGGCTATTACCCGGGCGTGACGGACACCGCGAAGTCGCACATGCAGGCGTACGAATGGGACTACTGGATGGAAGGCAAGCCCGCTGCGCAGGACATCAAGGCGCCCGATGGCCAGTTGCTCGAGAAGGCCGGCACGGTACGCGACGGCGGCTCGTACAACCAGCGCATGGGAGCGATCGCGTGCTGGAACGCGGTGATGGACGAGAACATCTACATGGTCCAGAAGTGGAACGAGTTCATCGCGGCTTGAGTATGCAAGGGCCGGCCGCGTGCGTTGCATGAAGCCGGCCGGATCAGTTCAAACAATGGGTAATCACGCGATGGCATCGATCGAGCTTCCTGTTCAAACGCTTGAGGCGCCGGTGAAACACCGGCGAGCCGCCGCATGGCTGCAGGCAACGCCGCTTACGCTCACCTTCGCGTTGTTTTTCATCGTGCCGCTCATCATCACGCTGATCGTGAGCTTCTGGGACTTCAACGAATACCAGATCATCCCGGCGTTCACGTTCAAGAACTACGCGGCGATCTTCGATGGATGTTCGTCGATGACCGATGTCTGCGTGACCTTCAAGACCTATTGGTCCACCATCAAGTTCTGCGCGATCGTATGGGCCGTCACGCTTTTGATCGGCTTCACGATTGCGTATTTCCTTGCATTCCACGTCCGGTCATCGGGCATGCAAACGGTGCTGTTCCTCGTTTGCACCATACCGTTCTGGACCTCCAACGTGATCCGGATGATTTCATGGATGCCGCTGCTCGGCCGCAACGGCCTCGTCAACCAGGCATTGGTGAGCGCGCATCTGGTCGAGCGGCCGCTTGAATGGCTGCTGTACTCGAACTTTTCCGTGGTGCTCGCGTTCGTGCATCTCTACACGTTCTTCATGATCGTCCCCATCTTCAACGCGATGATGCGCATTGACCGCTCGCTGCTCGAAGCTGCGCGCGATGCAGGCGCAAGCGGCTGGCAAGTCATCCGCGAAGTGGTGCTGCCCTTGTCGAAGACGGGAATCGTGATCGGATCGATCTTCGTGATCACGATCGTCATGGGCGATTTCCTGACCGTCGGCGTCATGGGCGGGCAGCAGATTGCGTCGGTGGGAAAGATCATTCAGGTGCAGACCGGCTATCTGCAGTTCCCCGCTGCCGCGGCCAACGCAATCATCCTGCTGGCCGTGGTGCTTCTGATTGTCTGGGCGCTGACCCGTGTAGTCGATATCCGCAAGGAGCTGTGACATGGCCGCCAGCGGTCTCAAACCCGGTCTCAAACATCGTGAACGCAGGCCCGCGAGTTTCTACTGGCTCGCACTCGTGTTCGCGCTTTTCGTGCTGTTCCTGTATGGCCCGGTCATAACCATCTTCATCCTGTCGTTCCAGGGGCCGGAAGGCGGCCTCACGTTTCCCATGCGCGGCGTGTCGCTGCATTGGTTCGAGGTGCTGCGGCAGGGCGTTGGAGACGTCGACATATGGGCGGCGTTCGGGCGTTCGGTGCGGCTCGCAGCCGTGGTCACGGTGTTGACCGTGCTGTTCTCGGTGACGGCGGGACTTGCGTTCCGCAAGCGTTTTCGCGGAGATACCGCTGTGTTTTATGTATCGGTGGCAAGCCTGATCATGCCGTCGATCATCGTGTCGCTGGGGATCGGCCTCACGTTCCGGCTGCTCGATAACGGCGTCAAGTATCTCGCCACCGTTCTGGGCCATGAGTCTTTCGTCGATAACTACACCACGTCGATGGGCCTTTACACGTCCGCGCTCGGCGCGCACCTGACGTGGACGCTGCCCTTCGGCCTGCTCGTGATGTTCGCCGTCTTCAACCGGTTCAACCCTGCTTACGAGGAAGCGGCGCGCGATCTTGGCGCTTCGCCTTGGCAGAGTTTCAGGCACGTGGTGTTGCCGATCATCGGGCCGTCTGTGATCGGCGTCGGCATGTTCGGCTTTACGCTGTCATGGGACGAGATCGCGCGTACGTCGCAGGCAATCGGCGACCAGAACACGTTGCCCCTTGAATTGCAGGGCCTGACGACTTCCGTGACCACGCCCGTCATTTACGCGCTCGGCACCATGACCACCATGTTGTCGCTCACCGTGATGATCGTCGGGCTACTCTTGGTGCGCTGGCTGGCCCGGCGCCGCTCGCGCGCACTGGCGCTCGCAGGCTGAGCGTCTAGCGCGTCACGATCAGTACGGTTCGCGTGTGATGCGGATTGCTTTTGCCGGCGGGACATGGCGGGCAAGCGCACGCGCGACGATTGCATCGGCGGTTGCATGGGCCTTCATGCGCGTCTGCATCCGCACGATGCGGTCGACTTTTTTCGGGCTGTCGCGATGAAGCGCCCAGTAAAGCGCGCTCAGCCATCCCACGATTGTCCATCCGAGCAGCGCGTTCATCAGCGCGAGCAGCAGCACGTTGCGCCGCCCTCGCCTGTCCGCCACGATAGACGGCGTAAAGTACACGACCATGGCGACAACGGCGAGAAGGGCCTGGACCAGCGTTTTTGCGACCATTTTTCAATCTCCTTACAGATCGCGTGAGCCGGACGTGGATGCAACCTTCGTGCATTGCAGTCTGCGGTCCGTTCAAGCGAAAATTCAGAATAGGCCTGATGGCCGCGAAGGTCCAAGTCACAAATTTAACCGCCGTAATAATCAGGCGCTATCGAACCGCCTCTCACTTATAAGAACATGACCCAAGATCCGGCTTCATCCCGCGCCTTCGTGCCCTTCCCCGACTCTCCTGTGGCAAACGCCGCAAGCGGCCCGCTCAGCGGTCTGACATTCGCAGTGAAGGACATCTTCGATGTCGCCGGTTACCCGACAGGCTGCGGCAGCCCCCACATGCTGGCAATGTCCGGCATCAAGACGGCCAGCGCGCCCGTCGTCGATGCATTGCTTGCTGCGGGTGCGGTTTTCGCCGGCAAGACACACACGGAGGAACTCGCGTTTTCGATGACCGGCAAGAACGCTCACTACGGCGCGCCGCGCAACGGCGCCGCGCCGGAGCGCATCGCGGGCGGATCGAGTTCCGGATCGGCGGCGGCGGTATCGAACGGATTGTGCGACTTCGCGCTCGGCACCGACACTGGCGGCTCAGTGCGCGCGCCCGCGAGTCACTGCGGACTGATCGGCTTGCGGCCAACGCACGATCGCGTATCGCTCGATGGCTGCATGCCGCTCGCCCCGGGCTTCGACACGTGCGGCTGGTTTGCGCGCGACATGAATACGTTTGCTCGGGTGGGCGAAGTGCTGCTCGGCGAAGACACCGCCACGCTCGCCGATACACCCGACGCGTGGTTGCCCCGCGATGCGCTCGCGGGCTTGCCCGGGCACGTCGCGACGCATTTCGCGGCAACGCTCGATACATTGCGGCCGCGGTTTGGCGTTATCGAAAGCACCGATGTCATGACGCCTTCCACCGATGCGCTTTATTGGGCTTTCCGCTACATACAGGGATTCCAGGCATGGCAAAGCCACGGCGCGGCGATCGAGAAGCATGACTTCCAGCTTGGGCCAGGCGTGCGCGAACGTTTTTTCTGGTCGAAGACTGTCACGAGCGGTCAGAACGGCCAAAGCGAGAATATCCGCGCGCAGTTTCGCACCGGCCTTTTGAAGTTGTTGGAAGGCGGCCGCGTCATTCTCATGCCCACGATGCCGAACGTCGCGCCATTGCTTTCTGAAAGCGATGACGCACTCGATGATTATCGAAACCAGTCGATCAGGATGTTATGCATTTCGGGGCTAAGCGGATGTCCGCAGATCACTGTTCCGTTAATGCAGATGGACGGCGTGCCGCTGGGATTTTCCATAATCGGCGCGCCCGGAAGCGATAAGGGTCTGATGGAATTGGCCCGCAAGCTGATGGTGTAGTTGCAATCGAAATTCGAAACAGACCGGCTATCGATCTCTACTCGTAAAGGGTTACGCAACCCTTTACTCCGCGCTGTCATTCCAGTCCCTGTGGGGATTGGGATTCCTCTCCAAACCTTTTGATTTCAGATTCCGCAGATCGACGATGGCAGCCTCCCGCATGCCCGGCGCGATCCTGTTTCGTCCGGAAAACTCAAACCGTATTCCCTCCGATGGTTCAGGTCATAAACAACTACTGAAACTCCATTACTAATAATTATTATATTAGGGGGTTTTCCTGTGAAAAACGGCCCGGAAAACGATGCATCGGTCACTTTTATCGGAGCAGGGGTTTCCGCTAAATTCGCAGGTAAATATCAGCCAAAAATTGTTACATAATCGGGCATTAATTACCCACAGCAGTCAAAGTGACCGGCAAATATTAGACCTTTCATTTTAATTCATCAGATCAATAATCCATTCTCATGAGGAAATATTTTTGCGATGAAGTGGCTCGTTAGAAGATTTGCCCTTTTTCGGCGAAAAGATATTAATTCATTTGAGGCCTGCCGCACATTCCGGGTAGGATTTGCGCCTGCCTTTGAGGGAAAAGGTAGAGTTTGCCGGGTCAGATCGCAACACCGGCATCCCGAGCGAAACGTTTGCCGAAGCCTGCATGGGTCTAGACAAGCGCATCTGTTAGCGCCCCGCGGCGCGCAGTGATTTCGTGTGCATGATGGCGCAGCACCGGGCCACGGCATTCGATTCGTACTCCATACCGAATCGAACACGGGACGGCCTTCCAGAATCTGAAGCATGAAGTCAGGCATTAAGCTTTTTTAGGTCTACGAACAATTCCAGCAATATCAGTGTGCAGCTTTCACAGTGCTTCGTGTTTCCAAACTGAAATTACCAACTTCTTTTTGTCGGGCCTTTTCTCGACATTGGACACAACTCGCCATGTTAAAAAGACGTCAATTTCTAGGTTGCCTCACGGCTTTGAGCGGCAGCTACATCTTGACCGCCTGCGGCGGTTCGAGCGACAGCAGCAACGCAACAGGCGCAACCGTCAACAGCGCATCGAGTGGTAAGGCAGTCGTCAACGCAGCAGTCAGCAATGCTTCACCCGACGCAACGATGATCCCGCCGGCTTCGTCGCTTATCGACAAGCAAGGCAGGGTCTGGACCGTGTCCGGCGGCGTAATTTACAGAGACGGTACGGTTGTTGGCAACAACTACAACGTAGCCTTGCTCATGTGGTACGGCGGCATGATGTGGCATACGAACACATCGGGCCAGTGTTATGTCTGGACCGATGCAGCCGGATGGCTGCAGGCCAGCGACCCGCGCCATGCAAGCGCGGCGACGCCGGGCAACTTCTATGGCATCAACGGCCATTGGGACGACCCCTATACCCCGGCTCAGATCGTCTCCATCTTGAAGGGTCTGGGTTGTTCGACCTTCCGCGTGGGCTGCAGCGATGATCCCACGCAACTTGCAGCAGTGACAAAACTGGCCGCGGCGTTCCAGGCCGCGGGCATGACGCTGTTCGTGCTGATCAACCAGGGCATGACCGACGCCTACGGCAATGTTTTCAGCAGCGAAAGTGCCGCCTATAGCCAAGGACATTGGATTGCTTCCACCGTGGCGGCCGCGCTCCAGCCGTATGGCGTGACCATGTACGAGTGCGGCAACGAATTGACGCGCCAGGTCTCCACCATCCTGGATTTCACGCAAGCGGGCACCAAGGCCGTCGACTTCAACAATACGAACTGGCCGGCCATGCGCGGTGTGATGCGCGGCATGATCGACGGTGTTAAATCGGTTCAGTCGAGCGCCAAGTGCGGCATCAACTTCTGCGTAGCGGACTATGGCGCAGCCGACGCGTTGTGGGAAGGCATGCAGCCCGACGGCACCCGTGGGTATCCGCTGGTACGCTGGGACATCACGACGTGGCACAACTACGAAGTGTATGGCGACATCTTCAATATCGGTTCCGACGGCGCAGGTCCTGGCTTCGATCTGCCCACATACTGCAAGGCTCGCTACAACGTGCCTTTCATGATCACCGAGTGGAACACGGGTCCTGAGCAAACGGCGGCGTATCGCTCGAACTACATCACGACTCAACTGGGCAATTTCTATAACGCGAGAAAGACGCACAACATCCAGTCGGCAATGTATTACACGCTCGACAGCGGCAACGATACGTTCGGCCTGGTGATGAATGGCACACACTTGACCCCGTACTCCGCATTCGAGAGCTTCGCGGCATCGAACCCGGATACCTGAGCCGATTAGCGAATTAGCGCATTGTCCTGGCCGGGCACATTCATCATGTGTCCGGCCTTTTTGGCGTCTCTTACAAGCAGGCGGTTATCATGGTTGAATTGCGTCGCTTAAACGAACCGTTGCATCATATGAGGAATACACGCAAGACCTTGATTATCACGGTGCTGCTCGCTGAGCTCGCCGTGGGCGCTTATCTCGTGTTCCACAAGGGCGACGAGGCGGGCCCCGAGACGCATGCCACGCAGGACGGCTCGCAGCAGGAAGAGCAGTCGGACCCCGCGTACAGCGACACGCATGTGACCGCCGGAAGCATTGCCGGGGCAGTGACGGCGGCTAGTGGCGCTGACAGCATCGCCATCGCGCCCAGGCAGTCCGCCATCGATAATGCCGTGGCACTCGTACCGGCTCCGCCGCCAGTCGAAAACACCGTGCAAGCGCCGCAACTGGCTGTGAAGCCAGCCCCTGAACCCGCGCCAGCACAAGACGCGGCCATCAACCGCGACGATTCGACTTCGCCCAGGCGTGCTGCGCCGGTCGCGCGGAGCGATACAACCCGTGAATTTGCACGTAGCCGCAATCCGAAATCTCCGGTTACATCGGCTATGACGGATCAGCTTGTCAGGGAATCCGCACAGCTCGATCCGCTGCTACCTCCGCCTCCTCCCATGGTGACGGCGCCCGCGCCGGTCGTTCGCGCCGATCCGTCGCACCGCTCGAACCCCGTCGCTGCCGCAATGACGGACAGTCTGGTCAGGGATTCGGCAAGGCTCGATCCTTCACTGCCGCCGCCGAAACGTCCCGGCACGCAGTAACGGTGCATCGAATCGCGTTCAGACCTTGAAGTAGCCCGCCTTGTCGATATCGTCGATAAGGCCAGGTTGCGTCGGCTCCCAACCAAGCAGCTTGCGCGTCCGTTCGCTCGAAGCGGGAGCGTCCATGCCGGCGAACATCGCGAACCAGGTGAAATGGCTCGCAGCCTCCTCCGAAGTCTTGCTAAGGACAGGCAGGTCCAGACGCCGGCCGATCACGCCGGCAATATCCTTGAAGGGCACGCCTTCTTCCGCGACCGCGTGGTAACGCGTACCGGCCACACCATGCTCGAGCGCCAGCCGATAAACCCGCGCGGCATCCAGCCGATGCACCGCCGGCCAGCGATTCATCCCCTCGTTCACATAGACCGATGCGCCCTTCTCACGGGCGATGCCCGCGAGTATCGGCACGAAACCGTGGTCGCCATCGCCATGAACCGAAGGCGGAAGGCGCACGATCGACGCGCACACCCCGCGCGCCATGAGTGCGTCGGCGGCCGACTCCGACTTGCGCGGGAGCGGGTGCGCGGCGGAAAGCGTATCGTCCTCGGTTGCAACACGGCCCGGCGCAAGAAGGCCCAGCCCCGATGTAACGAGCAGCGGCCGTTTCGACCCTTCGAGCGCATCGCCTAGCGCTTCAATGGCGCGCCGGTCCAGCTCGCAGTTCTCCACGAACTTCGAGAAGTCGTGATTGAACGCCGTGTGGATCACGCCGTCTGCCGCCGCCGCGCCGCTGCGCAAGCTGTCAAGATCTTCGAGCGTTCCGCGATGCACTTGCGCGCCCGCCGCTTCGAGCGCCGCGACACCCGCATCCGATCGCGTCAAACCCAGCACCTGATGTCCTGCACCGATCAATTCCCGAACAACTGCGGAGCCGACAAAACCGGTCGCTCCAGTGACAAAGACTCGCATCGATACTTCTCCATTTGATTGAACGCCGAGGACCCTTCCAGCGCGTCGTTCCGATCATAGGCGGGCAAACAAGAACGAGCTATGCTGTATCGTTCGTTTTATCTTCGCGTTCGTTCGGAAAAACCATGGACCCGCTCTCAGACGTACTCTCGCTGTTGAAGCTGCGCAATTACGTATCAGGTGGTTTCGAAGCGGGCGGTGACTGGTCGCTATCGTTCCGCAAGCATGAAGGCATCAAGTTTTACGCAGTCGTTTCCGGCGAGTGCTGGCTGTCGGTGGACGGCGTTCCCGAGCCCGTGTACCTGGCATCCGGCGACTGCTTCATGTTGCCAAGAGGACGCCCTTTTCGCCTTGCCAGCGATCTCAGGTTGATGTCGGTCGATTCAATGACGATTTTCGCCACCGCCAAAGCTGGCGGTATTACTCCGCTCAACGGCGGCGGCAATTTCCTGAGTGTCGGCGGCCATTTCGCGCTGACCGGCGATCACGCGGGCATCCTGTCGGGCGTGTTGCCACCCATCGTGCATATTCGCGACGAATCGGATAAAGCAGTGCTGCGCTGGTGCGTGGAACGGATGCGGCAGGAACTGCGCGAACCGCAGCCGGGCGGCTTTCTTGTGGCGCAGCAGCTCGCGACCATGATGCTCGTCCAGGGCTTGCGCCTGCATCTGACAGAAGCTGCGAAGGGTGCGAAGGCGGGTGTCGGCTGGTTGTTTGCACTGGCCGACAAACGCATGGCGGCCGCGATCACGGCCATGCACGACGACCCTTCCCGCCGATGGACATTGCAGTCGCTCGCCGAGCGCGCCGGCATGTCACGCACGGTCTTCACACTCAAGTTCAAGAAGACAGTCGGCGTCTCGCCGATGGACTATCTGACGCGCTGGCGGATGCTGCTCGCCGGCGACCGGCTGACGAACTCGGGCGCGCCGGTTTCATCGATTGCGCAATCGCTTGGGTACGAATCCGAAAGCGCGTTCAGTACCGCGTTCAAACGCGTGATGGGTTGTTCACCCCGGCAGTACAGCCGTGGACATGGCGCGGTGGCAGCCTCGTATGGCGACCGCGAAACCACCGTCACTGCGTAGGGACTCACGTCTGCGTCACGCGCTTACTGATGCAAAGGCATCTCGGCACTTCCGAACTGCAACGCGGCAAGCTGCGCATAAAGCGGCGAGCTTAGAAGCAGGTCGGCGTGACGGCCCTGCGCAACAATGTGCCCGTGTTCCATCACGACGATACGATCCGCCTGTTGCACCGTTGCAAGCCGATGCGCGATGACGAGCGTCGTCCGGTTCTGTGCAGCGTTATCCAGTGCCTGTTGCACGAGGCGTTCGCTGGCTGCGTCGAGCGCGCTGGTTGCTTCGTCGAGCAACAGGATGGGCGGGTTCTTCAGGATCGCCCGCGCAATCGCAATGCGCTGCCGCTGTCCGCCGGACAAGCGCACGCCGCGCTCTCCGAGAAACGTCTCGTAGCCTTGCGGCAATGCTTCTATAAACCCCGCCGCCGCAGCCATGCCGGCCGCGCGCTGAACTTGTTCGAGCGTGGCGTCAGGCGCGCCGTAGCGGATGTTGTCGAGCACGCTGCCCGAAAAGATCACCGATTCCTGCAGTACGACGCCGATCTCCTTGCGCAGATCGGCGAGGGGCACATCGCGCGTTGGCACGCCGTTGATCAGGATGGCGCCGGTCTGCGGATCGTAGAAGCGCAGCAGCAACTGGAACAACGTGGTCTTGCCGGCGCCCGAAGGCCCGACCAGCGCAACATGTTCACCCGAGCGCACGTTCAGCGTGATACCCGAAAGCGCCGCTATGCCGGGACGCGACGGATACGAGAAACTCACGTTATCGAAGCGGATGCCCTCGCCTTGCGCGGGCAGCTGGATGGTCGTGCCGGCCTGCGTGACCGGCGAGCGCGATGACAGCAATTGCAAAAGCCGTTCGGTGGCGCCGGCGGCCCGTTGCAGATCGCCCCACACTTCGGCGAGCGCGCCGACGGCGCCGGCCGTGAACACCGCATAAAGGATGAACTGGGAAAGCTGGCCTGCAGTCATGCGCCCGGCCAGCACCGCTTGCGCGCCAAGCCACAGCACGAACACGATCGCGGTAAACACGAGCACGATCACGACCGCCGTCAGCCACGCGCGCGCCCGAATCCGCGTGAGTGCCGTTTCAAAAGCAAGTTCCACCGCGCCGCCAAACCGCCGCGCCTCGAACGGCTCTTGCGCATACGACTGTACGGTCGGCATGGCGTTGAGGACCTCGCCCGCCAGCGCGCTTGCGTTCGCGATCTTGTCCTGGCTCGCACGCGAAAGCCGCCGCACACGCCGCCCGAAGATAAGAATCGGCGCTATCACTACGACCAGCGTGCCGATGATGTAACCCGACAGCACGGGACTCGTCACCGCGAGCATCGCCACGCCGCCGGTCAGCAGGAAGAAGTTGCGCAGTCCCATGGAAAGGCTGGTTCCGACGACTGTCTGGATGAGCGTGGTGTCGGCCGTGAGCCGCGACAGGACCTCTCCGCTTTGCGTGGTTTCGAAGAACTGCGGACTCATGCCGAGCATGTGGTCGTAGACCGCGCGCCGAAGATCGGCGGTGACCCGCTCGCCCAGCCACGATACAAGATAAAAGCGCGCCGCCGTGGCGCCTGCCAGCACCAGCGACACCACAAACAGCGCGAGGAAATATCGATCGATATGCGCGCGGTCGCCCCCGGCGAAGCCCCGGTCGATCAGGTACTTGAACGCCACCGGCAACGCCAGCGTGGCGCCCGCCGAGGTGATCAGCGCGAGGAAAGAAAGCGCCCAACGTCCGGCGTAAGGACGCAGGAAGGGGAAAAGCGCAAACAGCGGTTCGACAGCCCGTGAAGGCGGCGCAGACGTTGACGATGATGAAGGGACAGCGTGCGGCATGAGTTTCCCGATTGGTGCGATGTCCCATGCATTGTGCCAGCGCAGCGTGACGACCCTACTCCGCCGCTGCCGGCATGCGGAAGTGTTCCGCGCGCAATGTGACGTGCGCGAACACGAAGGCGGTAATCGCCGACAGTGCAATGCAAACCACCATCGGCTTGGGCGCGCCGTTCGTGACCAGACCCGAGAGCGCCATCACGGCCGCGCCGACCACGAACTGCAACGCGCCCATCAACGCCGAGGCCGTCCCCGCGATCGCACCGTGATGTTCGAGCGACAACACCGCGGAAGTGGGCATCACCAGCCCGAGGAACCCATAGCCGATAAACAGGAACAGCATCATCAGCGGCAGGTTATCGGCGCCGGCGAGGAACAGGACGGCGAGGATGCTCATGGAAAGCGCGAAGCCCGAGACCGAGACGCGAATCACGCGCGGCAGGCCGTACTTGGCGGTCAGCCGCGCGGTCAACTGGCTCACGCCGAAGAACGCCGCCGCATTGAGCGCGAAGCAGAGGCTGAACATGGTCGGCGTCAAACCATAGTGGTCGATGATCACGAACGACGCATTCGCCAGATAAACGAAAAACGACGACAGGCCGAACGCTCCGACCAGCGTCAGCCCCAGGAACGATGGATCGGTCAGCAACTTTCGATAACCCGCAAACGCGCTGGCCCAGGAACTGTCGGCACGATGATGCGCCTCGCGCGTCTCTTCCAGTTGCGTGGCGGCGAGCACGAACGCAACACCGCCCGCGACCGTCAGCGCCCAGAACACGCCGCGCCACCCGAACGCCGCGATGATGATGCTGCCCGTCAACGGAGCGAGGATCGGCGATACGCTCACGACCAGCATCAGCAGCGACATCAGGCGCGTGGCGTCGTGTCCCGTATACAGATCACGTACGATGGCGCGCGGCACGACCATTCCCGCGCATGCACCGAGCGCCTGCAACACGCGAAAGCCCGTCAGCACGTGCACGTCCGGCGCGAACGCACAGCCCACGCTGCCCGCCGTGAAGATCGCGAGGCCCACGTAGATGGGCAACTTGCGACCGAACATGTCGGCGAGCGGTCCGTAGACGAGCTGGCAAACCCCGAGCGTGACGAAGAACATCATCAGGCTCAACTGCACTTCGTTGGGGGTTGCGTGAAGCGCACCGCCTATTGAAGGAAGCGCGGGAAGATACATATCGATGGCGAACGGGCCGACGGCGGTGATGAGGCCCAGCACGATGGCAAGCTGCAGGAAACGTCGATTCATGGGTAACCGGATGCTCAATGGAAAATCCCGGGGCACCTGCGTGGCCCGGGGTTTAAAAATTCGAAGGTTTCGTGGCACGAGCGTCGCAGCCGGCTTCAATCTGCTTCAATCGCTCGCCCAAAGTCGCGACGTTACAGTGAAATCCGAATTCGCGCAGGACGTGCGGCGAAATCCACTGTGTTCACACGTCACTGTTGCGCATGTTCAGCGGCATCTTCTATCACAGCCGCGACCTGCTTCGGACGCGATTCGTAGACCGAGTGGCTCGCACCCGGAATCACGGTCGTTCACGTCCTCGCAAAAGTTCAATGGAAAGCATCTGCAGCGCTGCATCGTGGTCGCGCACTTCAAGGCGATGAGTCTGATTCGCCGCAACCGCGAACTCGGTTTCCGGCACGCCTTCGTCATTGACACTCACATGGATCGCGTGCATGGATGCATGACGGCGCTGGTTCGCAAACAGGTTGTGCATGATCGTGAAGAGCCAGGCGCGCGCGAGTGTCTTGACTGCCCGAAGCCGAACGTCCCGAGCTGCCTGATCCTCGATGTACGCCTGCGGCAAGAAAGTGGCCTGGCGCTTCAGGTCGACTTGGTGCGAGACGGCCTGCGCATCCAGGTGTAATCCATGACGGGTCACGGCGACATCGAAATGTCGGTGCGGGCGATGAAAGCCGGCGCAGTGGATTTCCTGACGAAGCCGTTTCGCGACCAGGACATGCTCGACGCGGTCGACAGCGCCCTTGCGCGAGAACGAGGTCGCTTTCATGCGGCTGTCGTCCGATCATAACCGGCTTGCAATTTGATGGAATAGAACGGCCCGTTCCAGTGTTTGCCTTTACGAGACCCAGTGTCCACGGGTCAATCGCTCAAGGAAAACCGAACATGCCGCCACATCTGGTGTTCACACAAGAATCGCTGCGCTTTTTGTCGAAGCACGCGCAGCAATATCGCCGGTCAGGAAACCGCTTTAATCTGTCATGGATCGATGTTGTGCTGCTTCTGCTGATCGCGGCACTGCCGCTCGTGCAATTGTCCACGCGATGCGAAATGGCCGCGCTGCTTCTGGTCTACGGCCCGATGCAACTCCTGCGCAGCATTCCCTACGACATTCGCATATTCATCCTCACGCATAGCCGCGTGTCGCTTTCGATCCTGCAGCTGACGAGTCAACCCGCGTTGGCAGAAACCCGCTGAACGGAGATCGAGAGACTCTCGACAACAATCCAGTCGATGCAACCCGTACCTGCCGCGGGCGATCATCGGCAGATGCTGTACGGGCCCATGTCCACGTGAAAATGCGTCTTGTGCAAGGCGTTGTAGTCGGGACCGAGCATGGTTCGAAACGCGTGGCAAGCGCCTTCATGCACGCGGTGCAGGAAAGCCCCGTCCCGTGAAGCATCGTCCCAACCGTCAAGCGTGATGCGCTTGCCACCGGCGAGCACGAAGCCCGTCAAATCGATGGCATTCGCACTTGCGTGCTGGCTGAGCGCCGTGTCCTGCTGATGATTGACGTTGCGGCATGCATAGCTGCCGACATGTTCCACGTGCGACACGCGCTCGCCGTAAAGCTCGGCGGCGGCGGGCTGTAGATACTGATGCTCGAAGAAGGCGATTCCGACCGCGAGCGGACAAGTGGCCATGAACGGCGAGCTGAAACGCAGACTGTCCGATTGCGTGATGCGCACCACATCCTTCAATACACACCCGCCCGGCCCTGATGTATCAGCAACCGGCCGATACACAAGACCCGACTGTTCGAGTGCGGCCGCGCAGAGTGTTGCATCATGCGTAGTCCGCCACATCTTCAACGTTGTGAGCGGTCCCGGGGGTGCGTGAACATCGATTGGTGTGAACGGGTTGTATCGATCGGGCACGGCGACGCGCCCCACCTGCACCAGATAACCGAACGCCATCGCGGCAAAGAACGCAAGCAACAACACAACTGAAACGATCCGACTCGTCACCCTGCGCTCCGCATCCGGTCATGGCCGACAGAGGCAGCACGACGCATGCCTGTAAGAGGCTTAGCTGACTTCTTCGGTCTGGCGGATGCGGGGCAGCATGCGGTCGAACTCGCGCTTGACGATGCCGTAGCATTCGCACGCACGCTCCTCCAGTCCCGCACGATCAAGCACCTTGATACTGCCGCGGCTGTGATGGATCAGGCCGGCATCGTGGAGTTTTCCTGCCGCTTCGGTCACGCCTTCACGGCGCACGCCCAGCATGTCCGCGATCATTTGTTGCGTGACTTGCAGATTGTCAGTCGGCGTACGGTCGATCTCGATCAGCAACCAGCGGCACAACTGCTTGGAGAGCGAGTGATGACGGTTGCACGCCGCGGTTTGCGCGACCTGCGTCAGAAGTGCTTGCATATAGAGAAGCATCAGGCGGCGCAGGAAGTCCGAGCGGCCGAACTGTTCACGCAAGGCCGATGCGCTCATGCGATAAGCGAAACCCGGGCACTGGACCTGGACGCGAGTGGGCATCGTGTCGCCGCCTGTCAGCACTGGAACACCCGTCATGCCTTCACGGCCGATGGCTGCGATCTCGACCGAACCGCCGTCTTCCATGGTGTGGAGAAGCGAGATGATGGCCGTCGTCGGAAAATACACATGCTGAATGCGCTGTCCCGAATCGCAAAGCAACTGCTCGGTACGAAGCTGAACAAGCTCGAGGTGGGGCGTGAGCGCTTGCCATTCGTGCGCGGGAAGCGCACCCAACAGATGATTGCCGTGCAGGTCGGACTGAAGGGTCAGCATGATGATCTTCTCTTTATATTTTTGCGCGGTGCGCCGTTTTTTTATTCCGGCCGGTTTCGCGTTTCGTGATGCATCTGACGGCATCAATCTAAATCCCGATTCCTGGCCAGCCCCGAAGCAGTTCGTGCCTGTCGTTTGTTTCTCTTTGTTTCAACATTAACGAGTGCTGCACCACATACTTAGCGAGGACCGTGCCAGAGAGCCTCAAACTCAATGCCAGCAAGGGCATAGCTGGGCTATACAGCAGCGCACATTCAGGGCGTAAAGGTTTACGTTTCAGTTTTGAACAGATCGGGACGGTCGCGCGTTTATCCGTCGGATTAATTCCTGCAATCACTTTTGTCTGCCAAATGCCTTGCCGGAGGCCCTTCGCGGGCTCCGGAATGCATGGAAATCGAGGCTTTCCCGGTGCAAAGCCTTGATAGGGAAGGCATGCGCAGGGCGTTTTTGAAAATGATGCAAAACTGTTCCATCAATATCGCGGGTAGCGGGCAAAGCATGCCCAATCGCCTGCGAATGGGCCGCAGGCGCGTGTTGAGATGGATGGAAGCCCTGCGCGCTGTGGTTGCGAGCCGGGCCGGAGGGCGGCATCGCAATGATCGAAAAATGTTGCGTTGTTGTCGCAAAGGCCTCAGGCCCCGCTTTTTCTCACTTCTTTTTCGCCGCCCTGCTTCGCGGTTTTGGGCCGAGTTCAATCCAGACTGGCGCGTGATCGCTTGCATGCGGCTGGTCGCGCACCCAGCGGTCGACGCCCGCGCCACGGAGCTTCGGCGCCAGATCCGCACTCAGAAGTACATGGTCGATCCGCAGGCCCGAATTCGTCTTCCAGTGTTCGCGAAAGTAGTCCCAGAACGTGTAGATGCGTTCGTCGGGATGCGTCGCGCGCAGCGAGTCCGTCCAGCCTTGCTCCAGCAGACGCGCATAGCATTCGCGGCTCTCGGGCTGCAGCAACGCGTCTTTCTTCCACGACCGTGTGTTGTAGATGTCTTCGTCGGTGGGAATGACGTTGAAGTCGCCCGCCAGCACCACCGGATGGCCGCTCGCATAAAGCGTCGCCGCATATTCGATCAGACGCTCGAACCAGGCAAGCTTGTAGTCGAACTTCGGTCCCGGCTGCGGATTGCCGTTGGGCAGATAAAGACAACCGATCAACATGCCGTCGACCGCTGCCTCTATATAGCGGCTATGGGTATCGTCCTCGCCGCCCGGCAAGCCGCGGCGGCTTTCAAGCGGATCGGCGCCCTTTGCGAGGATCGCCACCCCGTTCCACGATTGCTGACCATGCCAGATCGCGCCATAACCGGCTGCGCGGATTTCGTCGATGGGAAACGCCCCGTCCTGCGCCTTGAGCTCCTGCAGGCAAACCACATCCGGCGCTTCGCGCTCCAGCCACTCAAGCAAGGCGGGCAACCGCGACCGGATGCCATTGATGTTGAACGTTGCGATCTTCACGCTGGCGCCTCCCCTGGGGGTAACTGATTTCACGACCCTACGCAATCTTCAGGCCTTCCATCATCGCCATTCACGACGAACACGCAAGCGCTGTCCCCGTGGACCTGCGTCACACGTTCTGAGGCATCGCGCGCCCAAGGTCTTCGAATTCGAGGGCGGGCATCGGGCGTCCGAGCAGGAATCCCTGTAAGGAGTCGCACCCAAGGCGCGTCAGCAGATCCTGCTGCGCGTCGGTCTCGACGCCCTCAGCCACGATCTTCAGATTGAGCGTCTGTCCGAGCGCGATGATGGCCGCTACGATCGCCGCGTCCTCACCGCCGGCGACGAGTTCGCTCACGAACCCGCGATCGATTTTCAGCTCGCTCGCCGGCAGGCGCTTGAGATAAAGCAGGCTCGAATACCCGGTGCCGAAATCATCGATGGAAATGCGCACGCCAAGCGCACGCAGACGTTCGAGAATCTCGAGGCTGGTATCGACGTCACGCATGGCCGTCGATTCCGTGATCTCCAGTGTCAGCGCGTCGCCTTCGAGCTGATACCTTTCCAGCGCGCTCTTCACGGCCGGCACGAGCCGCGCGTTGCCGAACTGCAGGGCCGAGATGTTGACGGCCATCGTAAGCGTGGGACGCCCCGCGCGACGCCATTGCGAAACCTGCCGGCACGCTTCGTCGATAACCCATTCCCCTATCTGCACGATCAGACCGGTCCGCTCCGCGATCGGAATGAACGTGTCGGGTGGAATGAGGCCGCGTGTCGGATGATTCCAGCGCAGCAACGCTTCGACGCCCGTGATCGGTCCGCTCGGGGCGACGAATTTCGGCTGGTAGTGCAGGACGAACTGACGCCGTTTACGCGCGAGCCGCAGGTCTTGCAAAAGCGCAAGGTGATCTTCCGTGTGCGTATTCATTGCACCTTCGAAGAAGCAAGCCTGATTGCGGCCAACGGATTTCGCGTGATACATCGCGACGTCCGCGTTCTTGAGCAACACTTCGACTTCCTCGCCGTCACCCGGATACAACGCAATGCCGATGCTCACCGAGACCCGCAGATCATGTCCCGCGACATTGAACGGGTCGTCGATAGCCGAGACCAGCTTGTCCGCGATGATCGATGCATCGGCCGGTTCGCGCACGCTCGCGATCAGCACGAATTCATCGCCTCCTACCCGCGCGCACGTGTCCTGCAAGCGGACGTTGGCGCGGATGCGGTCGGCTGTCTGCATGAGCAGCAGGTCGCCGATGGCATGTCCGAAGGTATCGTTCACGCTCTTGAAACCGTCGAGGTCGAGAAACATCACCGCAAAGCACTGCTGGGTGGAATCAGCCAATTTGGCGGAATCGATCGCGGACTTCAGGCGTTCTTCGAGCAGCACGCGGTTCGGCAACTTGGTCAGGTTGTCGTGCAGGACCAGATACGACAACTCCTCGTTCGCTTCTTCCAGCGACGCCGAGAGCGCCGCGGTCTGCATCTCCAGCCGCAGGTCGAGCACCGACGTGATCAGCACGACGGCAAGCACGGCGATCGTCACGACGATGATCGGCAGCGCGAGCGTATCGTTATGCAATCCGCCACGCGCGGCGCCGCAAATCGAGCCCAACGGAAAACGCGCCGCCGCCATGCCGGTGTAGTGCATTGCTACGACGGCCCCGCCCATCACGAGCGCGGCGCCGACCCGGTAGCTGCGCACGCGCGAGCTGTAGGCGCGCAGCCGGAACGCAATCCACAGCGCCGCGCCGGCGGCCGTGACGGCGATTGCAACGGAAGCGGCGACCAGCGCCGGGATATAGACAATGCCCGGTTCCATCTGCAACGCGGCCATGCCGGTGTAGTGCATCGCGGCGATGCCACCGCCCAGCAGCAACGCGCCGAGGACGAGGTGCTTGCCCGGAAGATTGTCCCGGCTGGCGATCCACAACGCGAGCAACGATGACGCAACCGCGATCAGAAGTGATACCACGGTCAGGCCGAAATCGAACCCGAGCTTGATCGGCAGATGAAAGGCGAGCATGCCGACGAAGTGCATCGACCAGACGCCGAGACCCATTGCAAGCGCGCCGCCGCACAGCCACCAGCGGGCGGACACGCGCCCGGCGCTCGAGATCCGGCCGACGAGGTCAAGCGCCGTGTACGACGCCAAAACGGCGACAATAAAAGAGAACAGCACCAGCAGGCTGTCGAAACTCCCCACTAACATTGACATGCTCCGGATCGACGACGTAAATCCCGACGCGAGAAAGTCAGGTATGCGTTCGTTTAACGTCTGAAAAGGCCCGGACTTTATGGCGAATTACATCTGCCTTCAAAGATTGGCCAAAAATTCCTGCATATCGAGCTTATGTCCATGTGGAACGTCCAAGGATGCCGGTTCGGACGTGTTTCGACGTGGATCAGGCGCGGCTGCCGTACTTCGTCTCGATGACCTTCACGAGCGCGTGCAGCACGCGATTGGCCGGCGTGGCGATGCCATGCGTTTCCCCCAGCCGCACGATCAACCCGTTCAGATGATCGATCTCGCTGGGCTTCGAACGCGCGACGTCTTGCGCCGTCGATGAATATTGCGTCGGCATCTTCTCTGCGATCATGCGCACGGACGCATCGACATCGCCGGGAATGGTGATGTTTTCCGCCTTCGCGACTGCGAGGCATTCCCCGACGATATCGCGCATGCACGCCTGGATGCTTGCGTTCCCGGCGAGGGGTCCATAGGGCAGCTGCGCGATCGCGGAGAGCGCGTTGTACGCGCAGTTCAGGATCAGCTTGGCCCAGAGCGCGCCGCGAACGTTGGGGGAGATTTCGGTGGGGATCTGCGCATCGATCAGCTCGCGGGCGACAGCTTCGCTTTTACTCGATGGCTCGATCACCAGGTCGCCGCGCCCGTGATGCCGCACGTGACCGGGACCTTCCATGCCGGCCGCCACATAGACAACGGCCGCAGCCACTTCCTGCGCTACGACCGTGCGCACGCGGTCGGCGTTATCGACGCCGTTTTGCAGGACGAGCACCAATGCATCCTTGGCGAGATGCGGTTTGATTTCCGCGGCGGCGCTTTCGGTATCGGTGGATTTGACGCAGAACAGCACGAGCGATGCACCTTCGACCGCACTCGCCTCGCTGCTCGCGGTCACGCGCACGTGTTCGTCGAAGGTCAGGGTCTGCATGCGCAAGCCGTCACGCGTGATCGCCTCGACGTGATTCGGGCGGCCGATCAGCGTCACCTCATGTCCTGCTCGCGCCAGCATGCCGCCGTAATAACAGCCGACTGCGCCTGCACCCATTACTGCTATTTTCATCGTCGTAATCCGTCTGTCGAAAGTGATGCGGGATTTTCCCACAGTTGCGATGACGGGTTACGGGAGCCCCTTGCTAAGGCGCCGCCGATGCGCTCGCCGGGTCGATGGTCGGCGCCAGGTCCGGAACCAGCCCGGCAAAACCTTCGTCGCGTATGTCGCTGGGCTCGGAGTGCGGCGGCTGCAGGATGGGTGGCTGCGGGGCTGATGAAGATGCCGGAGCCTTGGCCACGACCGGAGGCGCAGTCCGGCGCGGCGGATTACGCTTCACAGGCGCGGCCTTCGGCTCGGGCTTCGGCGCGAACACGCGTTGATACCAGTCTTGCAAGCGGTTGCGCATCGACTCGAAGAAGCCGGTTTGCGGTTCCATCACGAAACGCTCGCGCGGATCGATCATCCGGTTTCTCAACGAGCGCTGGAAGAAGTCACCGACGATAGGCAACGCACTATGCGCGCCCTGCCCCCAGTAGTCGCTGCGCAGCGTCACGCGGCTGTCGTTGAAACCGACCCACGCACCCGCAACGAGTTGCGGATGCATCAGGATGAACCAGCCATCGGCGTTGTCCTGCGTCGTGCCGGTCTTGCCTGCAACATCGGCGCGAATGCCGAAGCGGTTCCGGATGGCCGTGCCCGTCCCGCGATTCACCACGTCCCGCATCACGTCGAGCAGTTCATGATCTGCGGCTGGCGAGAGCGCCTGCTCGGGTTTGTTCGGCGCAAATTGCGCAAGCACCTCGCCCTTGCGGTTTTCGATACGCGTCACAAGCATCGGTTCGATACGCGCGCCGCCATTGGCGATCGTGCCGTAAGACGCGACCATCTCCTTGAGCGTGACGGGGCTCGTGCCGAGCGCAAGCGACGGCACCGCGTCGAGCGGGCTGTCGCGCACGCCCATCGCACGTGCGAGTCTCGCGACCTTGTACGGGCCGACGTTTTGCACGAGTTGTGCGGTAATGCGGTTGCGTGAGTAAGCAAGCCCGTCGCGCAACGTCACGGGCTGTCCGCTTGGCGGCGTTTCGTCGTTCGGACGCCAGATTTCTCCGCCGGCAAGCGGAATCTCGACGGCTTGATCGACAAGGGTATCGTCCGGTTTCGAGCCCTGCGCAAAGGCCGCGCCGTACACGAAAGGCTTGAACGTGGAACCCGGCTGGCGGCGCGCCTGCTGGACGTGATCGAACGGATCCGTGCTGAAGTCGCGACTGCCGACCCACGCCTTCACTTGCCCGTTACGTGGATCAATGGCGAGAAACGCCGCCTGCACACGCGTTTTGTTGTCGCACAGCGCCTGCATGAAAGGGCGATCAGCGTTGAGATGCTTGATGATATCGGCATCGGTTTGTCCGGCATCTTTCGCCGCGCGATACTGCGGCGTCTCGCGCACGAACGCGCGGACCACGTCGGCATTGCCGCCATTGCAGCCGCTGCGCGCGCCCCACGCGGCATTGGCGATCGGCTGAAGCTGGTTGCCTTGCCAGATGACCGCTTGCGTCGCCATGGCCTGCAGGCGTGAATCGATGGTCGTACGCACTACCAGTCCATCCGAATAGATGTTGTAGTCGTTGCTGTCGGCCCAGTCGATCAGCCACCTGCGCAACTGCTGCGCAAAATGCGGCGCGCGGCCGGGCGCCTCGACCTGCCGTTCAAAGTCGATACGCAATGGCCGGCGCCGGAGCGTTTCATAAGCGGCCGGCGACAGATGCCCGAACTTGACCATCTGCGCAAGCACGGTATTGCGGCGCTGCACGGCGCGCTCCGGATTGATCACCGGGTTGTAGTAGCTATTGCCCTTGAGCATCCCGATCAGCGTGGCGCTTTCGAGCAGATCCAGATGGCCGGCGGATTTATCGAAGTAAGTACGCGCCGCCATTTCGATGCCATACGCGTTGTACAGGAACGGCACCGTGTTCAGATAGGTTTCGAGGATCTCGCTCTTGGTATAAAGCGCTTCGATCTTGAGCGCGGTGATCGCTTCCTTGAGCTTGCGTGTGAGCGTCTGCGAACGGCCGATCTCATCGGGATAAAGATTGCGCGCGAGTTGCTGAGTGATCGTCGAGCCGCCCTGGCGGCTGCCGGAAAACGTGTGCAGCGCAGCGGACCCGGTGCGGCGCCAGTCGAGGCCGTGGTGCGTATAAAAGCGATGATCCTCGGTAGCGATCAGCGCATCGATCACGTTCGGCGAGATATCCGCAAGGTGCACCCATTCACGGTTGGTCGGGCGAAACTCGGCGAGCAGCTTGCCATCGGCGGAATAGAGTTGAGCGGGTTGCTCGATCTTGGCACGACGCAGATCCCCGATGCCCGGCGTAAAGGGGATCAGCAACAGCACATAGAGCAGCGCGACTGCGGGAATGGCCACGAGCGTGCGAACCACGCCGCGACGCGTGGGACGGCGCAAGTGCGCAATGCGCATAGCGGCATACGGCTTGATCCAAGCGGCCAGCTTTGAACCGGAATGTCGAAGAACAGAGAGGTCTAAACGGTTCACACTGGCTTACCAACAGCTGACGAAGGCTGAATGCTATCAAAATGCCGGCGCCGTCCCGCATAAGCCACGAGCGGGTTAATCGGATTAGCATAGGCCTGCGTTCAAAAATGGAGACAAACGCAATGAGCCAATATCACTCGATGTCCTGCCCATGCTGCGCAATTGAAGAGCGCGGTCTTGATCGACGAGGGTTTATCCGGCTGGCGGGTGGCGCCGCCGCGGCGCTGGCGCTCATGCCGCTTTCGGCCCGCGCGCAGGAACAGACAGTCCCGAGCATTGCTTTCGATTCCATTCCGAACCCCGTGCATCTTCCCCGCGATGTTTTCTTCGGTGAATGTTCCGGCGTCGCGCTGAATTCGCATGGCCACATCTTCGTGCTGTCGCGCGGCAATACCACGGGACCCGCTTACGCCGCAGCGGCCGCGCAACTGCTCGAATTTGCGCCGAACGGAAAGTTCATCCGCGAGATCGGCCATAACCTCTATGCGTGGTCGTTCGCCCATAGCGTGAAGGTCGACAGACAGGACAACATCTGGGTGACCGACAAAGGCTCGGACATGGTCATCAAATTCACGCCGGAAGGCCGTGTTGCGATGGTGTTCGGGCGCAAGCAGGAAGCCGCCGACGAAGAAACCGGTCCGCTCAAGCATCCGAACCCGCCGCTGCCGTCAGAGCCGGGCCGCTTTCGCCAGGTTACCGATGTCGCCTGGGACGACGCCGGCAACACCTATATCAGCGATGGCTATATCAACTCGCGCGTCGCCAAGGTCGATCGCGATGGCAACTGGCTCAAGTCGTGGGGCGAACGCGGTACGGGTCCGGGTCAGTTCCACACGCCGCACAGCATCGCGCTCGATGCCGAAGGCCTCGTGTACGTTGCGGATCGCAGCAACCGCCGCATTCAGGTCTTCGACGGCGAAGGCAATTTCCAGCGGCAATTCACCATCGATGTCCCCGTCCCGCCTGGCGCCCGCGCGGCGATAGGCTATGCGCCGGATGAAGCGGCCATTGCGGCCGGGACGTTTGCGCCGGGCTCGCCGTGGGCGATTTGCATATCGCCGGGACCGAATCAGGTTTTATACAGCGCGGACGCTTTCCCGGGGCGCATCTACAAGATGACACTCGAAGGCAAATTGCTCGGCGTGCTCGGCGAGTCCGGCAAGCAGCTCAAACAGTTTGGATGGATTCACCAGATGGCGTGTCCGTCGGAGAACACGCTCTTTGTGGCCGAGCTGCTGAACTGGCGCGTGCAGAAACTGGTTTTGCATGCGTGATGAATAGCCAGGAATAGCCAGTGATCGAACCGGGGCGAAAGGCGCAAGGTCACCGCCCTGACTTAAAAATCGGATTATCGGTATACCGATTCTCCCTTATATCGCACTCGGGATTTCACCGGGTCAGCGGATTTATTACCGCGTTAATCTGCATCGAGAAGTAATTATTATCCATTTACCGCGAAAAAACGTAAGTATTCTGTATTAATTTTCGACTTTCATAAAAATTTGTATGATCAAATTTTATTACCTATTCTTTTCGTAAATTATAACTATTGACCCAATCAAACCGGGGCTTTGTAACCGAACCTTGAAGGCAGGCTACTTGGCATGCGTATTGATCCTTCCGCGATTCCGTTATTCGAAAATCCTTCAAATCTCAATCAAAAAGAGCTACACGTCTTGTCTACCGGGGCACATTCGCGGGTGTCCGCTACGTGGCTTGCGGTCTTGGCCAACATCGCGCTGCTGCCGTTGCCGGTCTTTGCAAATTGCACCGCATCAGGAACGGCTACGAGTTGTGACACCAGCGCGCCTTCGCCGTGGCAGACCACGATCGGCACAGGCCCCACTGCCGCCACCGGTTCGTCAGTTCTGGTCGGGCCGAATGCGCAGGTCATTCTCGGAGACGCAACAGCAATTGCGCTCGCCGACAATGCGAACATAACCGTGCAATCAGGTGCGCTGGTGCAAAACAGCGCGCGGACCTCCGGAGGCACTTATGGAACGGGCGGCAACACAATCGATTTCCGCAACAACGGCACGTTGACCGTTCAGCAAGGCGGGTCGGTTATATCGGCGGGTACACAGGGATCGGCTGAGGCGGCGAATCCGGAAGGCGCCGGCAATACGATCGTCAATAACGGGACAATACGCGGGATCAATTCGGCCGCTATCTGGTTTCAGAATACCAGCGGGCTGAATACGGTAATCAATAACGCCACCGGGGTAATCCAGGCCCCGAGTAACGTGATAGGCAGTTCCGGCAATGGCGCGGTCGATTTCACAAATCGCGGCCAAGTGATCGGCAACCTGATTTTCGCAGGCGGCAACGACACATTGCGCCTTTACACGGGTTCCAGCATCAGCGGCAACTTCAATGGCGGCGGCGGCAACAACACAATTTTCCTGAGCGGGGAAGGGACCGCGACCTTACCCGGCAACATGGTGAACTTCTCTTCGCTGATCAAGAACGACACCGGGTTCTGGACGCTGAGCGGCACGGTGACGGGCGTGACGATCGCGGATGTCCAGCAAGGCACGCTTGCACTCACCGGCAACAACACGAACTACACGGGGAAAGTGCTGGTCGAACCGGCCGGCATTCTGCAGGCTCGCGCGCAGAGCTTGCCACCAGGCGTGACGGACAACGGGCTCGTCCGTTTCGCCCAACCCGACGACGGCACGTATGCCGGCAGTCTGAGCGGCACCGGCGCCGTCGAGAAGACGGGGGCCGGCGTGTTGACCCTCGCGCCAGCCGTGGCGGGCGGAAACACCTACTCCGGGGGCACTACGATCACTCAGGGCACCGTTGCCATCGGGGCGGACAATGCGCTCGGTGCCGCCAACGGCGGCATCACCTTCAACGGCGGCACGCTGCGGTTCAACCAAAGCGTGGACCTTGCGGGAACGCGGCCGGTCTCGATCAATGCGCCGGGTGGAACTATCGATACGCAGGGATTTTCATCGACAGTCGCGCAAGGCATTTCAGGACCGGGGGCGTTGACCAAGGCCGGGAGCGGCACGCTCGCAATGACCGGTGCTAACACCTATGCGGGAGGAACGACGATCGCGGCCGGGACGCTCCAACTCGGGGCTGGGGGACTAGCGGGAGCATCGAGGGTGATGTGATTGACAACGGATCGCTCGTCTTCAACCGCTCCGATGCCGCTACGTTTTCCGGCGCGATCTCCGGTACAGGGTCGGTCGGGCAGGCAGGCGCCGGCGCTACGACGCTTACTGCGAACAACACGTACACGGGCGGCACGACCATCGCTGCAGGCACGCTTCAACTCGGCGATGGCGGTACATCGGGAAGCATTGTCGGCGATGTGAACAACAACGGATCGCTCGTCTTCAATCGCTCGGATGCCACGACGTTTTCCGGCGCGGTCTCCGGTGCAGGTTCGGTCACACAGGCAGGCGCGGGCACCACAACGCTTACGTCGAGCAACACTTATACCGGTGGCACGACCATCGCTGCAGGCACGCTTCAACTTGGCAATGGCGGTACATCGGGGAGCATTGTCGGCGATGTGAATGACAACGGAACGCTCGTCTTCAATCGCTCCGATGCCACGACATTTTCCGGCGCAGTCTCCGGCACCGGTTCGCTCGCGCAAGCAGGCACGGGCACAACGACGCTTACGGCAAACAACACGTACACGGGCGGAACGACCATCGCTGCAGGTACGCTTCAACTCGGCGATGGCGGCACGTCGGGAAGCATTCTCGGCGATGTGAATGACAACGGATCGCTCGTCTTCAATCGCTCCGATGCCATGACGTTTCCCGGCGCCATCTCTGGCACAGGTTCGGTCACACAAGCAGGCGCGGGCACAACGACGCTCACCGCGAACAACACGTACACGGGTGGTACGGCCATCGCCGCAGGCACGCTACAACTGGGCGATGGCGGTACATCAGGCGGCATCGTAGGCGATGTAGCCAACAACGGATCACTCGTCTTCAACCGCTCCGATGCAGTGGCATTTGCGGGCGCGATCTCGGGCACGGGTTCGGTCACGCAGGCCGGCCCCGGCACCACCCTGTTCACCGCCGACAATCCGTACAGCGGCGGCACCACGGTCGCGGCGGGAACGCTTGCCGTCGGTGACGCGCAACACCTTGGCGCAGCGCTTTCCGGCGATGGCAGCGTGAACGTGGCGAGCGCGGGCACGCTCGGAGGCTACGGCAGCGTCACGGGCAATGTGACGAACAACGGTACGATCGCCGTGGCCGATGCACTCCCCGCTTTCGCCAGCTCAGGCAACGGCGCGTTCACCATTAACGGAACCTTCACCAACGCAGGGCTGGCCGCCGTGGGCGGCGCGGCCGTCGGCAACCGGTTGAACGTGACGGGCAACTACATTGGGGCGAACGGCACGATTGCGCTGAACACGGTGGTGGCGGGCGACAATGCCGCATCCGACAGACTGGTGATCAGCGGACCGGCATCGACTGCGACGGGAACATCGGCGCTCAAGATCAACAACGTTGGAGGCGCTGGCGCGGGGACACTCGCCAACGGCATCCAGGTAATCGAAGCGAACAACGGAGCCACCACTGACCTGAGCGCGTTTCGCCTTGCCAGTCCGGTGAAAGCGGGCGCGTATTCGTACTACCTTGCGAAAGGTGGCGTCTCGGACGGCACCGCGCAAAACTGGTATCTGCGTAATACGATTGCGCCCGCTCCGGTAGCGCCTGCGCCCCCCACCACACCCGCGCCCCCCGGCACCCCCGCACCACCTTCCACTGCGCCGTTGCCGGTGAATCCGTCGCTGCCAGTATCCGCCGCCAACCCGCTTGCGCCCGCCGATACCCCCATCGCCGCGCCCGGGACTCCGCCAACGCTGCTCGCGGCGCTCAGTCAGGCAGCTGCGACGCCGGCCACCGCCGCAGCCCCGGCTGCGCCGGTGTACAGGCCTGAAGCGCCAGTGTATGCGGCGATTCCCATGGTCGCGCGGCAGATCGGCATTGAACAGATCGGTACCTTCCACGATCGTCAGGGCGAACAGTCCCTGCTCGACGAGAGCGGCACATTGCCGGCGGCGTGGGGCCGCGTGTGGGGTGGTCACACGACGCAAAGCCAGGACGGCGCATTGAATCCGGAGTTTTCCGGGTCCATTTATGGCGCGCAAGCCGGACACGATATCTACGCAGATTCGACGCCGGGCGGGCATCGCAATCACTACGGGTTTTTCGTCGGCTTCACGCGCGCAACGGGCGATGTCAACGGTTACGCACTCGCGACACCCAACCTCGATGTCGGCCATCTCGCGGTCAACGGTTACAGCCTTGGGGGGTACTGGACGCATATCGGACCCGGCGGCTGGTACACCGACGCGGTGTTGATGGGCACATCGCTCACCATTGATCCGATGTCCCACGATGGCGTCGGTGTGAGCACGCATGGCCACGCGCTCAGCGGTTCACTGGAAGCCGGTTTGCCGATTCCGATTGCGTACGGTCTGGAAGTCGAGCCGCAGGCACAGATCATCTGGCAGAACCTCTCCATCAACGATCTGAACGACGGCGTCTCGACGGTCTCGTTCAAGCACGGCAACACGTTTCTCGGGCGGCTTGGCGTACGGCTGCAAGGGACTTACACCAACGCCATTGCCACGTGGCAACCGTATTTGCGTGTATCGGTATTGCGGAATTTTGGTGCAGGCGACGATGTGAGCTTCGCCGGCACGACGACGTTGCCAGGATCCGTGGGGCAGACTGCAGGTCAGGTTGGTGCAGGACTGGTCACGAAGGTGAGCAAGTCTGCCAGCGCTTACGCGACGCTCAGTTACCTGACCAACCTCGGCGGTTCGCATCAACGCACGATCGAGGGTAATGCCGGCGTTCGCTGGTCCTGGTAAGGTGTGGCGGGCTCCCCGCCGGGGCATGGGCTTCGGCGGGTATCGGGCATTTCAGGCCCGCGTCGCGAGGTGTAGGGGCACGGCTCGATCGAAGAAGTCGCGGCACTGCTTATTTCGCCCTGCCTTGCCGCTCACTTGCCGCCAGTGACATCGAGGAACGTGCCGGTGATGAAGGAAGCCTCTGCGCTTGCCAGCCACAGGATCGCGCGCGCGACCTCTTCCGGCTGACCGCCTCTTCCCATCGGGATCGACTCCTTGACACGATCCACCCGTCCCGGCTCGCCGCCGCTGGCATGCATTTCGGTGTAGATGTGCCCGGGGCGAACGCAGTTGACGCGTATTCCATCGCGTGCGACTTCCTTTGCAAATCCGATAGTGAATGTCTCGACGGCGCCCTTCGATGCAGCGTAGTCGACATATTCATTCGGGCTACCGAGCCGGGCCGATGCCGACGAGATGTTGATCACGGAGCCCCCCCGTCCGTTGTGACGATAGGACATGCGCTTCACCGCTTGCTGGGCACAGAGAATCGGGCCGATCGAGTTGACTGCGAAGACCCGCTGCATCCGCTCGAAACCGAGGTCCTCCAGGCGGGATTGCTGCGCGATGATGGCGGCGTTGTTCACCAGTACATCGATCCGGCCGAACTCCCGGTCGATCGCGGCGAATAGCTGAACGACCTGTTCCGGGTCTGCGCTGTCCGCGCGCACGGGCAACGCCCGGCGCCCCAGCGCTTCCACGTCAGCCGCCACCGCAAGGGCGGCGGACTCGTTGGAGACGAAACTTATCGCTACGTCGTAGCCTTGTGCGGCCGCAAGACGCGCAGTCGCCGCGCCTACGCCACGGCCTCCGCCCGTTATCAGAATCAGCGGTGTCTGCGAGACTGTATCCATCTGGTGAACCTTCATGGTGGCGGGAATGATCACGGGCCGGAAACGGTGGCGCATCGGCGGCGTCGGCCGGCCCACTTCGAAACTGGCGAGGACTAGAATAACGATGGCGTGACGCGTTGACAAAGCAGATTAAGTCCCGGCCCGGGTTAGAAAAACTCTTTCGATGGAAGGCGTCCTGCCCGAATGAAAGCGGATGGTCTAACTTACACCGTGGTACTTACGGACATGATCAACTTGGCTGGCACGATCGGCGATGGATCAGTGGACCAACCGTTGACTACAAATTCGGCGCGGCCCCCAGCTGTAGTTAGCCTTGAGCTGGATCAAAGTAATCACCCGGCGCCGGCGGCACCCAAGCCGTAGCTGACTCTCGCCCGGCCTAAGCTAGCGTCAGATTCCGTGCGGCTCGTCATGCAGCTCGTTTTTCAATCGAGTCAAGGACCATTCTTCTATCGACTGGTTCGAGGGATTCGACCACTAAACCGCAGTGATACGCAATTGCTCCGCTGCTCGAAGGATTCGACGAAGTTCGACAGGTATCTCCTATGAAACAGTCAGGAAAACTTGGTGGAACATGGCGAAAACCTCTAGCCGGATTTTGACGATTTCCGCACGAGCGCCAAAATACTTTTTGAACATTAGCACGATCAAACTTAGCCCAATCTCAGTAAATTCCTAAAGACAGGCCACATGAAAATAAAGTTCAAATTCGCGGCCGAGCTATTCAAATCTTTTGTGAAACAGATTATTGTCCGAACCCAATGTCATTTGTGGATTGCGGGGGCGACGCTCGCCTAGCATCAGTAAAGTCATACAACCCGATAGTATAGGATACCGAATGAATTTTTCTTCGAATCAAACCGAGATTTATCAAAGCACCACCTCCCGCGTGACGGCCTCCCGGGCTTATCCCCGTGAAGCGCCGAGTGCGGCGAACAACAAGGATATTTCGGTGGTCTTGCGGTGAACGCGGTGAGGGCCTACGGCCGAGGATCCAGCATCAGGATTGCGGCGGCGTCGTTCACCTTCGAGGGTCCGGGCACTTTCGAAGCATCGCTTCCCAAGTTGCCCGATAGCACCTTGAACATCTCCTCGTCCTATATCACGTCGCGCTAAGCCTATGATAATCAGTCCACCCTTCCTGCCTGAGACTGGCGTGAGCGCACCGAGTGCGGCCATTGTCGATCCAATGATGGACGCCGCCGACAAGCTTGAACTTGCCCATGGCATTTATCCAGTCGCAATGGACCGGCGCTGGCACACAGGTGCGCATCTGGCTCCCTCGCTGCTCAATGAGAGAGTCCGTGCGATCGCCGATGGCGAGGTCATCGCTTATCGAGTGTGCCAACATGCCATCGAAGGAAGTCCTGGTTCGGCCGACAGCAGCGCTGGCTTTGTCCTGCTCAAGCACACAACGGAAACGGGCGACGGTCGTGTATTGACGTTCTACTCGTTATACATGCACTTGCTGGAATTCGATCGATTCAATGACTACGGAACGCCGTTGAGTGCTCTCCCGTCCTTCCTCCAGGCCTGCTCGCCCGGTCCCGATACCCATCCGCCGACGGCGCCTCCGGCTCAACCCGGCAAAGGCCTGAAGGTACATCGCAAGGACGTGCTAGGGCTCACGGGCACCTGCCACGGTCAGCGTCATTTGCATTTCGAAATCTTCATGACGAGGTCTGATTTCAATGCCTATTTCGGCGCGACACAGTTGGGGAAGGCGCAGCTCACCACGCCGACAAAGCCAGACTGCTGGGGCAGCACTTACTACGTTATCAGTGGCGAGTACAGTTTTTATCGCGTGCCTGTCGATCAAGCGATGACCCGTGACAACCAGTTGCACGGCATCGCGTTCAGCGCGAAGACCGACGGAAGATTGCCAGCAAACCACACGCTGTACGTCGAGGTCTATTTTCACCTCGGACAGCGTTATACGAGATCATGGCTTGATAAAGGCGATGGCCACCCCGTTTTAATCACCCGCTCTCCTGTGGCTGACTCGACCGTCGACTACGAATACGATCTGTACAAGCGCGCCACCGCGCTCTATCCGGCGTGTCCCAGCGACGGCTACGAGATGTTGAGATTTGGCCGAATACTGAGCACACCTGCCACATTGCAGGACCCTGCCAACCGCGCGACGTGGATCTCCGTGGTGTTCGATGAGGCTGGTACGCAGGGGTACGTGAACGTTGCCGACAATGCGATCCAGAAACTGTCCGACGCCGATTTCCCATTCTTCACCGGATGGAAAAGGCTGAGTGAGGATCAAGCACCATTCGATGCAGACGGTCTGTGCGACATCGACTCGTTGAAGAGACTGCTAGGCGATGCCAACGCGGAAGCTGCCGGGGCCGCCAACAATGCTCCGGCCACCGCCACTAGAAACGTGCGCGAAGAGGAAGAGCGACTTATCGCTTACGTCAAATCGCACACCGACGTACGAAAACAATTACGTGGACTTGTGTGTGAGGCGCCGAGCGAATGGGATAGTTCAAACCACGAGGCGCGCTACGCGAGGCTTAAGCAAGCAGGTGAGTTCTATGAGAACAATCCGAAGGGATATGCGCAGTTCATGCGTCTGCTCGATCAGTTTCAATTCTGGGGCAGTACGGGATTGCCCGCTGGTGAGAAGCTGTGGTTCTTTCATCCGCTTGAGTTTATTCGGCATTTTAGGAAGTGTGGATGGTTTAGTTTGAGAGAACAAATTCAGTTGTTGCCGCGACGGTCGATGCCGGCTGCTGGCGGCCTGATATCCTGGGATCTAAGCAAAGCGCGATTTACGGCCGGAGCAAACAGCGAAGGCGGAAGTGCGCCCCCGCGGATGGGTGCAGCGCTTAATGGGACGCTTCGAAAATATGGGTTCAACAGTAGTCTGCGCAAAGCGCATTTTTTTGGCCAAGTATTTAAAGAAACCGGGGCTCTACGATCCACCGTCGAAATCGGCGACGTCACCTACTTCACAAAAATGTATGAGAGGTACACACCCGAAGATGCAGCGTCAGACTTCGACCGTAAGAGAGATTGGCTCGCGCGTCTTGGTTTTCTAAAGAATCGAGATCGTTCAACATACATCGCCCAACGTCCGCATGAAATTCATGCCAAAGCCGTGTCCAATGGAAACGTGCAGCTTGGCGATGGCCCTCGTTTCTGCGGACGCGGTTTGATTCACTTGACTTGGCGAAACAATTACCAAGCTTATGGCCGTTACCGCGCCAAGGACTTTACCACCGACCCAAACCCGACGCTGCTGCAATCTGACTCGGATGTTGTGTCCGATTCAGCAGGCTATTTCTGGGCTATGGCCGGGATTAGTCGGAAGGCTGACCACGGTCCAAGCAACCTAGACGTTCAAGCCTGCTTTCGACTAGTCGGAGGTGCAGGAGGCTTATTAGAGCGACAGCAGTTCTTTCGTTTTACCTATTTCATCCTTAATGATCAACCAAATATGCCCGCCGATGCAGGCTTAGCGCGTCAAACGGAGAGCGAGCAATGATTCGCCATGTCATCAAGGTCACTTTGTGTTTTTTTTGTGCGGTCGCCTTCGCACAAAAAACGGACGATTCTATGCCTCCTCGCGTTGTTGAAATGACTTCAACCGTCATGAAGGCGGCAAAGCAATGTGGCATGTCGATAAGCGTCCCTAATTTGAAAAGCGTTTCCGACCAGCTAATCGGGTTCCGATGTACGGGTTTGTCCAAAGATGGTGGTCCAGCCATCATGGAAATGGACTTTCAATATGATCCAAACTTCAATGCACGAGGTGGCGATAACATCAGCTTTGTGATCGAAAATATTGGTTTAGATGAAAGAATGACTGCTAAACGGGATAGCGTACTTCGACTTAAACCCAATCAAGCGTTACCGGTCCTCAGCGCAGATTCCTCTTATAAAGAGTCGAATTGCGGCGCCCGCGTGGCGCGCACTAATGTGCTACCAGTTCAGGGCAATAACTGGCACGGCTGGATAGCTGAGGAAACTTTCGCTAAGCCTCGTGGTCGCTGCAAACCGATTAAGGAATATACATCCCGCTATCGCTGCGTACACATGATGCTCGGCAACGATAAAATGACCGCCCAGTTGGACGGTGTATGCCTGCTGCGAAAGCGGGAACTTAGCTTAAAGAATGGGTTTAGTTATGACTTATTCATGGACATGCTCAAGACGCTCCGTTTCGAGAACGAATAGTTAAGAGCTTGAACGCTATCTCTAGCATCCAACAGATGATTACCGAGCTTATTCGAAATTTGAGCAAGTGCGCGTGCCATTTACGTTCGAGCAAGGCAACGAAAAATCTAGGAACTACGCTAATTCCGAGGTACGGTATATCTGCGAATTGGATCCAACGGGAATTTCCGCAGTCGACGTCGTTCCAGTAAAGTTGGCGATAATTCCAGGAGCAGCGGAGAGCGGAACCTACGTAGCCAAAAAATCCAAACAAAGGCCGGCGGAAAAGCGGTGTTTTTTGAGAAGCGCCTAAATCGGAAGCGAGCAATACACGAAGCGTTAATTCGACAAGCCAGAAAATTTTTCCGTTGCTGCCTGACATTGAGAGGGGGCGTCGCGCAGGCAACCGAGACAAAAGCCACTAAATCGACGAGCTATCGGAGCGTGGGTTCAACCATTGTTTTCAAAACGGCTTATCATCAACGTCATGCTAACTAGCAGAAACGCATATGGAAATCAAGTTAAGATCTGACATCAGTGCGCTAATTGTGTCGGGAACATCTTATATTCTACGAAAAACCTTGGAAACGTGCGTTCGAGGTGCCGCATTTCGTCCAAAGCCGGCGGCTCCCATGTCGGAATTTTATCGGGTGTAAATTTTCTTGCGGGGCTTTTACGCGTCCCTTGTGCCACTAGATTTGCATCCACCTAGCTCCGCGGTCGTAGTCGGCAAGCTTGGCTCAGATAAGTATTTGGTCACGTTGGCTGGGTCCTATCGCATTAAGATTTCAATTGGGAAATCGCGCCGAGAAGCGATCGGTGAGGTTCATCCACGTATTCCACTGACGGCGACTATGTCGCTTCAGATGCGATCGACTGCAAGCCGACTGCGTATCCCGGGGCAAAAGATCCACGTTCCGCTATCGCTGCGTTCATGTCATGCTCGGCAACGATAAGATGACCGCCCAAATTGACGGTGTATGTCTGCTGCGCAAGCGAGAAGTTAACTTAGAGAACGGGTTTAGTTACGACCTGTCCATGGACATGCTAAAGACGGTTCGTTTCAGGGACGAATAATTTTGTAAGGCATCAAAGCGCGGCAGGCCATTTATTAGCCCAAGGCGAGCCCCAGTAACGCATTTGATGCGGGCTCATATCAGCTACAGGCGTTATCGACCAGTTAGCACCTGAAGCAAAAAATCTCGCCCCGCCAGCCAGACCAAATCTAACGAAACTGCGACCTAAGCATCTCATGCAGTTGGGCGGGACGTTGCAACATGAACATCACACGCGTCCGGAACTTATCAGAACCTCGTAAGCGCGTTGTCGCGCCGCTACGACGATCGCTGTCCACCCTGACAGTGGAGCCATAAATAACTTGTCGGCTGTGCATTCTGATGCACGGTCGGTTGCCGTTTGATTCTGATCTTGAAATTCAAGTGACAGGAGAGTTGGTAGGAAAAGCTGCTGTCGACTTTGACCATCGCTTGACCTGGCACAAATACGTTACTGTCGCCTTCCAAACTCCAATTCGTAACAAAACGCAATGTTCCGGTAACCAGATTGGCGCCATCGATTGATACGATCTGGAGATGCGCGAAACTCGATCAATGGTTTTCCGCATGCCTTTAGTAATTACTTCGTAATGCATATTGTATTGCCGTTGTAATTTTATGATCCGGTGATAGCTGCACCCGAGGCCTGTGCCAAGCCGCCATGAGTCGAAGCCCGTAATC
Source organism: Burkholderia sp. PAMC 26561 (assembly GCF_001557535.2). NCBI lineage: Bacteria > Pseudomonadati > Pseudomonadota > Betaproteobacteria > Burkholderiales > Burkholderiaceae > Burkholderia > Burkholderia sp. PAMC 26561. Next base: position 783,749 of record NZ_CP014315.1, on the reverse strand, counting down.
TCGATTCAATCGGTGCGTAATATTTTTGAGATGTTGCCAAGGTCTTTATGACGCCATCCGAACAAAGTATTGAATCCCCGAAGCCAGGCAAGCACCCGCGTTTGCTGCGAATAGTCGTTGTAGTTGTAATCCTTGCGCTGATCGCGGTCGTTGTCGTGCACTTGCTCCGCGCCAAAAAGGCCCCTCGTCCTACGCCGCCGCAAGTGGTCAGCGTGGCCACGGCGAGCACGGGTTCGATGCCTGAGGTCCTCAGCGAACTCGGCACGGTGACGCCTACCGCGACGGTCACGGTGCTGCCGCAACTGAGCGGCTACCTGACCGCTGTCGGATATCACGAAGGCCAGGACGTGCAGAAAGGCCAGTTCCTCGCGCAGATCGACCCGCGCCAGTACGAAATCGACAAACAACAAGCCGAGGCGACGCTGGCCAAAGACCGCGCCGCCCTGGCGCAGGCACGCGCCGACCTCGTCCGCTTCACGCAGCTCAACGAACGCAAGTCGATTGCCGAGCAGACTTTTGCCGACCAGCAGTTCCTCGTGCAGCAGGACGAAGCGGCGGTCAAGGTCGACCTTGCCAACATCGCGCAATTCGATCTCGATCTGGCGTATTGCCACATCACCGCACCGGTCTCCGGGCGCGTCGGCCTGCGTCTGGTCGACCCGGGGAATTACGTCACGGCGTCATCGTCGCCGGGGATCGTCGTGATCACCACCATGAAACCCACCACGGTTCAGTTCACAGTGCCGCAGGATTCCCTCGCGAACGTGCTGCAACGCATGAACGGCGGCGCACGCCTGCCGGTCACCGCCTACAGCAGCGACAACTCGCGGGAGATCGCAACCGGAACCCTGTATGCGGTCAGCAACCAGATGGCGACGAGCACGGGCACCGTGACGTTGAGAGCGACCTTCCCCAATGACGATGAAGCGCTGTTCCCAAGCGAGTTCGTCAACGTCAAATTGCTGGTCGATACACTGCAGAACGCCGTGCTGGTGCCCACGCCGGCAGTGCAAAGCGGCGCGCCGGGCGACTACGTGTATCTGGTGAACGCCAACAACACGGTGTCGGTTCACAAGGTCGCGCTCGGCCCGAGCGACGGCAAGAACACGGTGATCACGTCAGGTCTTGCAGCGGGCAATATCGTGGTGACGGACGGCACTGATCGTCTGAGCGATGGCGCAAAGATTCAGGCGGCTGCGGCAAAGCCCGCTTCGGGCGTCGCGACCGGTGAGCCCCCTGCAAGCGGCGCGCAAGCTCAGCATAGACACGCCCAAGCCGGCGCGTCTGGCGCGGCCGCTGCCTCCGCGCAAGCTGCTTCGTAGTATCGGACCCATGCGCCGATGAACATTTCCCGCCTGTTTATTCTCCGACCGGTAGCCACGCTGCTGCTGATGATCGCCCTCGTGCTGGTGGGCCTCATCGCGGTGCGCGTCCTGCCGGTTTCGTCGCTACCCAACGTCGACTATCCGACCATCCAGGTGCAGACGTTTTATCCGGGGGCCAGTCCGGATGTGATGGCAACCACCGTCACGGCGCCGCTCGAAGTGCAACTGGGCGAGATTCCCGGCCTGCAGCAGATGACGTCGTACAGCTCGGACGGCGCGTCGGTCATAACGTTGCAGTTCGACTTGTCGCTGAATCTCGATATCGCGCAGCAGAATGTCCAGCAGGCCATCAACGCTGCCAACAGTTTTCTGCCGACCGGCTTGCCGGCGCCGCCAACCTACGCCAAGGTCAATCCGGCGGACCAGCCGATCCTGACGCTCGCGGTCACCTCCCCGTCGATGTCGCTCACGCAACTGGAGGACGCCACCAACAATCGCCTCGGCACCAAGATTTCGGAAGTATCGGGCGTGGGCGTGGTCACCACGAGCGGCGGCAACGTGCCGGCCATCCGCGTGGAAGCGGACCCGCAAAAGCTCGCCGCCTACGGCCTCAACATAGACGACCTGCGCACGTTGCTGAGCTACGTCAACGTGAGCCAGCCAAAGGGCAATTTCGATGGCCCCGACCTCGACTACACCATCAACGGCAACGACCAGATATCCGATCCGAAGGACTACCTGAACACGGTCGTCGCGTATCAGAACGGCGCGCCGGTGTTCATGCGCGACGTCGCGAAGGTGACCCAGGCGCCGCAGGACGTCGAGCGCGGCGCCTGGTACAACGGCACGCCGGCGATCATCTTGAACGTGCAGCGCCAGCCTGGTGCGAACGTGATCGCGACCGTCAACCAGATCACGAAGCAGTTGCCGCAGCTCGAATCCACGCTGCCGGCGGGCATGAAGGTCACGGTTGTATCGGACACGACGGGCGTGATCCGTTCATCGGTATCCGATGCCGCGTTCGAACTCCTGCTCGCCATCGTCCTCGTGGTGGCCGTGATCTTCGTGTTCCTGCGCAACGTGCCGGCCACGATCATTCCGAGCATCTCGGTGCCGGTATCGCTGATCGGCACGCTGGCGGTGATGTACCAGTTGAACTATTCCATCGATAACCTCTCGCTGATGGCGTTGATCATCGCGACCGGCTTCGTGGTCGATGACTCGATCGTGATGATCGAGAATATCGTGCGTTATCTGGAGGAAGGCAGGACGCCGCTCGAAGCGGCGCTCGAAGGCGCCGGGCAGATCGGCTTCACGATTCTCTCGCTGACCATCTCGCTGATCGCGGTGCTGATTCCGCTGCTCTTCATGGGCGGCGTGATCGGGCGCCTGTTCAGCGAATTCGCGGTGACGCTCGCGGTGACCATCGTGCTGTCGGCAGTGGTTTCACTGACAGTCGTGCCCATGCTTTGCGCGCGGCTTCTGCGCGCCCAGGCGCAACGTCATCCGAGCCGTTTCGAGCGCATCAGCGAAGGGCTCTTCGATAAAACCCTCGCCGGCTACGAACGCGGTTTGCGCTGGGTGCTCGACCACCAGATGCTCACGCTGATGGTCGCGATCGGCACGGTCGTGCTGACCGGCGTGCTGTATGTGGTGATCCCGAAGGGTCTTTTCCCGACCCAGGATATCGGCGTGATCGAGGGGATCAGCGTGGCCGACAACTCGGTGTCGTACAAGGCGATGGTCACGCGTCAGCGCGCACTCGCGGACGCCATCCTGAAAGACCCCGATGTCACGTCGCTGACCTCTTATGTCGGCATCGACGGCACGAATTCCACGCTGAACAACGGGCGTTTCCTGATCAACCTGCGCGATCGCGACAAGCGTTCGGACACGGCGCAAGAAATTGCGCGGCGTTTGCAGCAAGAGGTCGCCAATGTGTCGGGCATCAAGCTTTACATGCAACCTGAGCAGGATCTCACGCTCGACACCACGGTCTCGCCGAACCAGTACAGCTTCGTGCTGCGCGGACCGAGCCAGCAGGCGTTCCAGAAGTACGTGCCGGAACTCGTCGACCGGCTGAAGCAGATTCCGTCGCTGGCCGACGTGCAAAGCGACATGAACACTGACGGCCTGAGTGTGAACGTGGAAGTGAACCGGCAACTGGCGGCGCGCTTCGGCATCACACCGGCGACCATCGACAACGCGCTGTACGACGCGCTCGGCCAGCGGATCGTCTCGACGATCTTCCAGCAATCGGATCAGTACCGCGTGATCCTCGTTGCGAGACCTGAGTCGCTGCCCAATGTCGCATCCATAGGCAACCTGTACCTGCCGAGCCAGACGAGCAGCACGGGACAAGTGCCGCTCTCTGCAATTGCCAAGATCCAGATCGTCAAGTCGCCGCTCGTGATCAGCCATCTCGCGCAGTTCCCGGCCGTCACGATCTCGTTCAATCTCGCGCCGGGCGCGTCGCTGAGCACGGCGGTCGCGCGCATTCACGAGGTGGAACAGGCGGTCAAGCTGCCGCCATCCATTACGTCGTCGCTGCAGGGCGCGGCGCAGGCGTTCCAGGACTCGTTGTCGAGCGAGGTGTATTTGCTGATCGCCGCGCTGGTGGCGGTGTATATCGTGCTGGGGGTGCTTTATGAGAGCTTCATCCATCCGGTGACGATTCTTTCCACGTTGCCATCGGCGGGTATCGGCGCATTGCTCGCGTTGATGATCGCGGGCAGCGACCTGGATGTGATCGGCATTATCGGCATTGTGTTGCTGATCGGCATTGTGAAAAAGAACGCGATCATGATGGTCGACTTCGCGCTCGACGCCGAACGCAACCATGGCAAATCGCCGCGCGATGCGATCTTCGAGGCGTCGCTGCTGCGCTTCCGGCCAATCCTGATGACGACGCTCGCCGCCATGCTCGGCGCGTTGCCCATGTTGCTCGGCAGCGGCACGGGCTCGGAGCTGCGCCGCCCGCTCGGGCTTGCGATCATCGGCGGATTGACGGTGAGCCAGATGCTGACGCTTTTCACCACGCCGGTCATCTACCTGTTCTTCGACAGGATCGCCGAGCGCGTCAGGAACCGGCGCAAGCGCAACCTGCCTGAAGCGCCCGCGGAGCAGGCGCCGTGAACATCTCGGCGTTATTCATCCGGCGCCCGGTCGCGACCACGCTTCTGGCGATCGCAATCCTGATCTCCGGCGCGCTTTCGTACTTCCGGCTTCCGGTCGCGCCGTTGCCGAACATCGCGTTTCCGGTGATCGTGGTGCAGGCCAACATGGCCGGCGCGAGCCCGAACATCATGGCCTCTACCGTGGCCGAACCGCTCGAACGGCGGCTCGGCACGATTGCGGGCGTGGAAGAGCTGACGTCGATCAGCTACGTGGGTTCATCGATGATCGTGGTCGAGTTTGCGCTAAACCGCGACATCAACGGCGCCGCTCGCGATGTCGAGGCGGCCATCCAGGCCGCGCGCGCCGACTTGCCGTCGACCTTGCGCGCCAACCCGACTTATCGGCAATACAACCCGGCGGACTCGCCGATCATGGTGCTTGCGCTGACGTCCGATACGCTCACCAAGGCGCAGCTTTACGATTCAGCGGATTCGGTGATCCAGCAGCAACTTTCGCAAGTGAACGGCGTGGGCCAGATCACGCTGGGCGGCGGCGCGTTGCCTTCGGTGCGGGTCGAGTTGCAGCCGGGCAAGCTGAGCAGCTACGGGATCGGTCTCGAAGATGTACGCGCGGCAATCTCGGCGGCCAACGCCAACAGCGCCAAGGGCCATCTCGACCAGGGCGACCAGCGTTACGTGGTTGTATCGAATGACCAGATCACGAAGGCGGCGCCCTATCGTCAGCTTGTGATCGCCTACCGGAACGGCGCGCCGGTGCTCCTGAGCGATGTTGCCCAGGTGCGCGACTCCAACGAGAACATCCGCAACGCCGGGCTCTTCAACTCGAAGTCGGCGGTGCTCGTCATTGTCTACCCGATGCCCGGCAGCAACATCGTGAGTACGGTCAGGCAGATCAGGAACGTGCTGCCTTCGATCGAGGCGACGCTGCCGAGCAGCGTGCATGTCAACGTCGCGATCGACCGGTCGGAATCGGTGCGCTCGTCGGTGGGCGATACCGAGCGGACCCTGTTCATCGCCGTGCTGCTGGTGGTCGGCGTGGTGTTCGTATTCCTGCAGTCGCCGCGCGCCACGCTCATCCCGGCAGTGGCGTTGCCCATATCGATCGTCGGCACGTTCGGGCCGATGTACCTGCTTGGCTACAGCATCGACAATCTGTCGCTGATGGCGCTGACCATCGGCACGGGCTTCGTGGTCGATGACGCCGTCGTAGTGCTGGAAAACATCGTGCGCCACCTGGAACTCGGTCTCAGTCCAATAGAAGCCGCGCTGAAAGGCAGCGCCGAAGTGGGCTTCACGGTGATATCGATGAGCTTGTCGCTCATCGCCGTGTTCCTGCCGATCCTGCTGATGCCGGGCATCGTGGGATTGCTGTTCCATGAGTTCGCCGTCGTGCTTTCGATTGCGATCCTGATCTCGCTCGTGATCTCGCTCACCGTCACGCCAGCCATGTGCGCGTACGTCCTGAGCCGCGAGAACGCGGGGCATGCCAAGGCGCGATGGGCAGGCTGGGTCGAGCGGCAGTTCGACCGCTTCAAGAACGCCTATGCGCGTTCGCTCACGGCCGTGCTCGATCATTCGCTGCTGGTGATCCTGTTGCTGATCGGCTTGCTGGTCGCCAACGTGTTCCTGTTCAAACTCGTGCCGGCCACGTTCTTTCCCGAACAGGACACGGGCATCCTGATCGGGCAGATCATCGCGGACCAGAGCATTTCCTTTCCCGCGATGGAAAAGAAGCTCGCGCAGTTGCAGCAGATCGTGCAGAAGGACCCGGCGGTTCAGTCGGTGGCAGGGTTCACCGGCGGCCGCGCGCTGAACACGGCGAATGTATTTATTGAACTGAAGCCGCTCGGGCAGCGTCACGTGACCGCGACCGAAGTGGTCAATCGCCTGCGGCCGAAGCTTAACCAGGTCTCCGGCGCGCGGCTCTTTGTCCAGGCGCAGCAGGATCTGCGGATCGGCGGACGGCAGTCGGCGGCTGAATACCAGTACACGCTGACGAGCGATGACTCCGCCGCGCTGTTTGCTTGGACGCCGAAGCTCGTGACCGCGCTCAACAAGGACCGCAGCGCCCTGCTCGATGTCAACTCCGACCTCCAGCAAAACGGCCTGCAGACCTACGTCAACTTCGATCGCGCGACCGCCGCGCGCTACGGCTTCGCGCCCAACCAGATCGATAACGTCCTGTACGATGCGTTCGGCCAGCGCACGGTATCGACTATCTATAACGCGCTGAACCAGTACTTCGTGGTGATGGAAGTCGCGCCGCAATACTGGCAATACCCGGAGACGCTCAAGCAGATTTTCCTGAGCACGGCGGCGGGCAATCCGACCGGCAGCCAGCAGACGCAGATGCCGGGCGCAACGGTCAAGGGCGTGACAGCGGCGAGCGCGGTCGGCGCGGCATCGAGCACGTCGAGCACCAACTCGCTGAACTCGAACGCGCAAGCCAACGCGACCACGAACAGCATTTCCAACAGCAAGGGCGGCAGTTCGAGCGGCAGCGCGGACAGTACAACGGCTGAGACCATGGTGCCGCTGCCCGCGCTCTCCAGCTACGTGAGCAACCATACGTCGACTCAGGTCAATCACCAGAGCGGACTGGTCGCCGCGACGATCTCGTTCAACCTGCCGCCGGGCGGATCGTTGAGCCAGGCCCAGGAGGCGTTGCAAAATGCAGCACGCGAGATCGGCATGCCGGCGAGCATCCATGGCGCGTTCGCGGGCGCGGCGCAAGCCTACGCGCAGTCGATGGGCACCGTTCCCCTCCTGATCATCGCCGCGCTGGGGGTGGTGTATATCGTGCTCGGCGTGCTTTATGAAAGCTCGATCCACCCGCTGACGATTCTTTCGACACTGCCATCGGCGGGAATAGGCGCCACCCTCGCGCTGCTGATCTTCGGCACGCCGTTCTCGGTGATCGCGCTGATCGGCATTATCTTGTTGATCGGCATTGTGAAGAAGAACGGGATCATGATGGTCGATGTCGCCATCCAGTTGCAGCGCCACGAAGGCATGCCGGCGCGCGATGCAATTCACGCCGCCGCGGTGGTCCGTCTGCGCCCGATCATGATGACCACCTTCGCCGCCGTGCTCGGCGCAGTGCCGCTCGCGATCGGTATTGGCCAGGGGGCATCGCTGCGCCAGCCGCTCGGTATTACCGTGATGGGCGGTTTGATCGTGAGCCAGGTCTTCACGCTTTACACCACGCCGGTGATCTACCTGTACCTGGACCGGTTGCGTTTCAAGCTCGTCAAATGGTCGTCCGGTCTGCCGTGGAACCGGCAGGAAGAGCAAGCGGACAGCCTCGGGCAATCAGATACAAAGGCATGACGATGAAGATATCCTCCAAACCACTCGCCGCCGCAGCGGCCCTGCTGCTGGGCGGCTGCATGGTCGGCCCGGATTACCATCGGCCGCAAGTCAGCGTGCCGGCGACCTTCCGTGAATTGCCCGGCTGGACCCAGGCTCGACCGGACGCCGATGGTCCCAAGGGCGCATGGTGGACCGGCTTCAACGATCCGCTGCTCGATCAGCTTGAACCGCTCGTGGCGGTATCGAACCAGACCGTGCGGCAGGACTATGCTAATTATCAGGAAGCGCTCGCCGAGGTGAAGGTGGCTCGCTCCGCCCTGTTTCCAACCTTAGGCGTGACCGGCTCGGGAACCCGCCAGCGCAGCGGGACGGGGACCTCGAGTGCGAGTTTGGGCCGCGGTATTGGCAATATTCAGACGGTGAGCAATTCCGGTTCGCTCGAAGGCAATGTGAGCTGGGCGCCTGATTTGTGGGGTTCGGTGCGGCGCACGATCGAACAGAATGCCGCCACCGCGCAGGCGAGCGAGGCGACGCTCGCGAACGCGACGCTCTCCGAACAGATCGCGCTTGCGACGGCCGTAATTCAATTGCGTACCAGCGACGCCAACATCGATTTGCTGCAGCAAACGGTCAAGGTATATCAACATTATCTGGACGTGGTTGCCGACCAGGACAAGTTCGGTATCGTTCCGCCTTCCGACGTACTGACTGCCCGCGCCCAACTCGAAAACGCGCAGTCGAGCCTGATCGCGCTTGGCGTGGCGCGCGCCCAGAATGCGCATGCAATTGCCGTGCTGGTGGGCAAGAACCCGGAAGACCTCGACATCCCGCACAGCACGACGATGCCAACCCTGCCCGCCATTCCGGTAGGCGTTCCGTCGACCTTGTTGCAGCGCCGCCCCGACATCGCGACGGCAGAGCGCCAGATGGCGTCGCAGAATGCGGCGATCGGCGTGGCAGTGGCGGGGTATTACCCCACTGTATCGTTATCGGCGCTGGACGGCTTCACGCAGTCGCCGTTGGGCGGCTTGCTGCACGTGGCCAACTACGTCTGGTCGCTCGGCGGCAGCGCGACCGAAACGCTGTTCGACGGCGGCGAGCGCAGCGGCGAAGTCGCCGCCGCGAAAGCGGCGTATCAAGCGGCGGTGGCCAACTATCGCGGCACGGTGCTGACCGCCTTCGAGGACGTGGAAAACGACCTCTCCGGCCTGCGCATCCTGGCCGAACAGTCCGACACGCTCGATTCCGCCGTGCGCGACGCAAGCCGCGCCGCCGAGATTGCGTTCAACGAGTATCAGGCGGGAACCGTTGACTACACGACAGTCGCGACCGCCCAGGCAACGCAGTTGAGCAGCCAGCAAACGGCGCTGAACGTGCAGCAGTCGCGTTTGCTCGATGCAGCGTCGCTGATAGGCGATCTCGGCGGCGGCTGGTCGGACAGCCTGCTGCACGATGCACGCACTGCGACCGCCCCTTGACCGATAGCGGACAACCCCTTGCAGTAGCTAACGTTTCAAACCTGCGCCCCCCCATCTCAAATTCCGCTTGACATCGGTTTTATGACGAATTTCAATACGAAAGCGGTTTAGTAAAGCGCTTTCGTAGAGGTCGAGGTGGCAAAAACCAAGTTGGGAGCAAGCCTGAGCGATGTCGCGTCGGCCGCCGGTGTTTCGCCGTCGACCGTATCGCGTTACCTCAACGCGGGCATCAAGTTGCCCGCATCGACCTCCGAACGGATCGATGCAGCAATCAAGACCTTGCGTTATGTGCCCAATCCTCTCGCCCGAAGCCTGGGGCGGGGCCGGTCGGACACGGTGGGGCTCGTCATTCCCGACATTGCCAATCCGTTTTTCGCGTCGCTCGCGTCCGCGGTCGAGCAAGCAGCGGAGGAGCATGGTCAAGGGGTTCTGTTGAGCGCAACGTCGAACAGTGCGGCACGTGAAGTGGAATACGTGTCCCGCATGCTGCGCAACCGCGTGAGCGGCCTTTTGTTCGTAAGCGGACATCACAACTCGAGTGACCTCGCCGAAACCCTGGCTGCTGCGCCGGGCCTGATCCTGATCGATGAAGACGTACCGGGCATCGATTGTTCGAAGGTCTTTTGCGATAACGAGAACGGCGGCCGGCTGGCCGGGCAATACCTGGCGTCCGTCGGGCACAAGCGGATTGCGTTTATTGGCGGACCCGAGAAGCTGCGCAGCACGACTGAACGGCTGACCGGCTTGCGCGAAGCCGCGGAAGAAAACGGCGCAAACGTCGTCATGACGTGCTTCGGCAACTATTCGCCGGAGTTCGGCCGGCAGGCGGCGGCGCAGATCCTGCAGTCGAGCGAAGAGCCAACGGCGGTTTTTGTTTCAAGCGGAGAGATAGCGTTTGGTTTGCTGGAGGCGCTGCAGGCGGCGGATATTGCCATTCCGGAGCGCCTGTCTCTCATCGTTTTCGACGATGCCGGGCCGTTGCATCTGTTTAATCCCGCATTGACCGCAATACGGCAGCCCATCAGGGAGATGGGAAGAAAGGCAGTGGAGCTCGCGTTGGCGGAGTCGGACGAGAACGCCGCGTTCGTCGAGTTCTTGCTGCCTGTTGAACTGATTGTCCGTGCTTCGGTCACGGCACCCAAAGCAACCTGAACATCCAACCTTAAAGGCGAGAAAATGCTGAACCAACTTCGTGGGAAAGTGCTTCGCAAGATAACCTTAGGATTACTACTGACGGCATCCTTGCCTGCGCTCGCGGCTCAGACGTACAGTCTCATTCTCATCAACCAGCAAGCCACCTACTTCAATCAGATGCGCGAGGGCGCGCAGAAGCAGGCCGACAAGCTCGGTGCAAAGCTGATTGTCTTCAATGCCAACGACGTTCCAAGCGCACAGAACAATGCGCTGGATGACTACATCCAGCAGAAGGTCGACGGAATAGCGGTCGATGCAATCGACGTGAATGGTCTGCGATCCTCGGTCAAGGCAGCGGCGGCGGCCGGAATAACGGTCGTGGGCATCGACGCCGTACTGCCGCCGGGACCTCAGAAAGCGCAAGTGGGCGTGGACAACGCCGTAGGCGGAAAGCTGATCGCCGACTATCTCGCCAAGTATGTCCAGGCGAATCTCGGCGGAAAGGCCCGGGTCGGCGTGGTCGGCGCCCTGAGTTCCACGATCCAGAATTCCCGCCAGAAAGCATCTATCGATGAACTGGCGAAGTCGCCCGGAATTTCCATCGCCGGGATTGTGGATGGACGCAACAGCCAGGATGTCGCGCTTTCTGCGGCGGAGAATCTCATTACGGCTAACCCGGATATCAATGTCATCTATGCAACCGGCGAGCCAGCCATGCTTGGCGCCATCGCGGCGATCAATGCACAAGGCATGAACAAGAAGATCAAGGTCGTCGGATGGGACCTTGCGTCGGAAGTCATCCGGGGAATCGACAACGGGGTCGTGCTGGGTGTCGTGCAACAGGACCCCGCTGCCATGGGCCGCGCTGCGATTCAGGCGCTTAACGACGTCCATGAAGGGAAAACCGTTCAGACCACGATCTCAGTGCCGCTCGCTGTCGTCACGAAGGCGAACGTCGATCCTTATCGTGCTGCCTTCAAAAAGTGACCGGATATGGAACAGCTTGAAACTCAGGAACGCGCGGACCAGGCGCTTGGCCAGCCCGTACTTTCATTGCGCGACATCAAGATTTCGTTTGGCTCGTTCCAGGCACTGCGCGGCGTCGACCTCGACTTGTACCCCGGCGAATGTCTCGGCCTGATCGGAGACAACGCAGCGGGAAAGTCGACGCTCACGAAGATCATGGCCGGGACCTACATTCCGGACAGCGGAGACATATTGGTGGGAGGGGAGCCCGTCAAGCTGACCAGCCCCGCCGATGCGCGTGCGCGTCACATCGAAATGGTCTATCAGGACCTGAGCTTGTGTGACGCTATCGATGTCGCCGGCAATCTTTTTCTCGGACGCGAGCTTTGCAACAAGGGCTTTCTGAAACGAAGCGCAATGCTCGAAGAGGGAAAACGGCTCTTGTCAAATCTCAAGATCCGCATTCCTGACCTGAGCGCGAACGTCGAGCAGCTTTCGGGCGGTCAGCGCCAGGCGATTGCGATTGCGCGAGCGGCATCGTTCGAACCGCGCGTGTTGATCATGGACGAGCCCACCTCGGCGCTTGCCGTTGCCGAAGTCGAGGCCGTGCTCGCGTTGATCAATCGCGTAAAGGCGCAAGGTGTGTCCGTCGTGCTGATCACTCACCGGCTTCAGGATCTCTTTCGCGTATGCGACCGGATCGCCGTCATGTACGAGGGCACGAAGGTCGCCGAGCGCCGGGTGAAAGATACGACGCTGGAAGAGCTGGTTCAATTGATCGTTGGGGAGCAGCACCGATGAGCACCTCCATTTATACCGAGCGGGAAAAAGGCTCGAAGTACAGGGACATGCTTCTTGCACATGCGCAGGTCGCATCGATTGCGGTGTTCTTTATTGCATGCTGCATCCTGTTCAGTGCCGCAACGCCCACCTTCCTGACCACTGCCAACCTGCTGAACATTCTCAGGCAGCTTGCGCCCATGCTGGTGGTCGCGATTGCAATGACGTTTGTCATTGCCACGGGAGGTATCGACCTGTCCGTGGGCTCAGTTGTCGCATTGACGAATTCGCTCGCTGCGATCCTGATGCAAGCCGGTCTCTCGTGGCCTGTCGCTATTCTTGTGACGATACTGCTGGGCGCAGTCATTGGTCTCGTGCAGGGCTGGTTTTCTGCGAGCCAGGCGATCCCGTCATTCATCGTCACGCTTGCCGGGCTTTCCACGTTGCGCGGCATCGCGCTGTATTCCACTCAGGGATTCTCGATACCCATTGAATCAGGAACGGGCTTTGACTTCTTCGGAGCCGGCGCGCTCGCGGGCATTCCGGTGCCGGCCATCATCGCGATTATTGCGGCCTTGATTGGCTACATCACGATCAACCGTACGCGGTACGGCCGCCAGGTCATTGCCGTCGGTTCGAACGCCGAGGCGGCACGCCGCTCCGGCATGCCGGCGCTGCGCATCAAGGCATCGGTATTCGTGATCTCCGGCGCTGCGTCCGCTATAGCGGGGCTGATGCTCGCGTCGCGTTTGGGATCGGGCTCCTCGAATGCGGCATCCGGATTCGAACTCGATGTCATCGCGGCGGTGGTGCTGGGCGGCACTTCGCTGATGGGCGGACGCGCGACGGTGGTCGGCACGGTCCTCGGCGCACTGACAATCGCAACGCTTGGAAACGGACTGATCCTCTTGCATGTATCGCCCTTCTTTACCCAGATCGTGACAGGGGTGATCATCCTTCTTGCAATCTGGTCGAACACGCGCGTCTTCAGCAAACTGCGCACGGCAAAAAAAGGAAAGAAATGATGGAGCTTCAATCCCATTCAAACCAGTTGCGAGAAAAGAACCTGGCCCTTTGGAACGAGATGCAGGCGCATGCGTTCGTCGAAGACATCAAGAACGATTCGCTTGCAAAAAACGTGTTTCACAACTATCTTCGATACGAACATTTGTTTGTCGAAACCGCCATCACGATCTTTGGCTACGCGCTCGTCAAGGCGCCGGATCTCGGCAGGAAGCGTTGGCTTTCGGGCGTGCTGCACGCTTTATCGACTGAGCAGATTCCTTATTTCGAAGCCGTGTTCGACGCACTGGATGTGCGTCCTGTTTCGGACCTCGATACCCTGCCCGCCCGCGTTGTTGCATTCAACTCCGGCATGCTCGAGATCGCGGCAAACGGGTCTTACCACGACGTCGTCGTCGCGATGATGTGCGCCGAGTGGATGTACGCCGAGTGGTGCCAAGCGGCGGCGCGCGCTCACATCGCGGATCCAAACGTCAGGGCCTGGGTCCTGCTGCACACCGACATCGCCTTCCTCAATCAAGCCGCGTGGCTCAAGAACGAGATCGACACCCTCCCTGCCGCCAAGTTCGATTTCGGGCGTGCAAACGAGATCTTCTCCAAAGCCCTTTCGCTTGAAATCGGCTTCCACAGCGCCGCGTACGAATAGTCGTCAACCAGGGATACATGTATGTCGCACAAGCTCGTTTTGAATGAAAAACCCAATGCCATCGCCACGCTGTTCGGCCGCAAGAAAGCGGTCATCGGCATGCTTCATTGTCTTCCGCTGCCCGGCTCCGCGCGCTACGACGGAGAGCGGATGGAGGACATCATCGCCTTCTCATGCAACGAAGCGCGTCTGCTCGTGGAAGGTGGCGTCGACGGACTGATGGTCGAGAACCACGGCGATATTCCGTTCAGCAAGCCGGACAGTATCGGCCCGGAAACGGTTGCGGCAATGACCATGATTACCGAAGCCGTCAAACGCACGGTGAAATGCCCTGTCGGCATCAACGTGCTCGCGAACGGCGCAATCCAGGCGCTTGCAATTGCCAAGGCGGCGTCGGCGTCGTTCATTCGTGTGAACCAGTGGGCGAACGCATACGTGGCCAATGAGGGCATTGTCGAGGGTCCCGCCGCGCAGGCGACACGTTACCGCTCGTGGCTGCATGCAAGGGACATCAAGATCTTCGCCGACGTCCACGTGAAGCACGGCGCGCACGCCATCACGGGCGACCGCTCGATCCCCGAACTCGCTCGCGACGTGGAATTCTTCGATGCCGACGCAGCCGTGGCGACGGGCCAGCGAACGGGCGACTCCGCGCAACTCGATGAACTCGCGGCTATCGGCAAGGGAACGTCGCTGCCCGTGGTCGTTGGATCGGGCGTCACGCCGGCGAACATTGGCGACATGTTTTCCATTGCCGATGCCGTCATCGTTGCGAGCTTCCTCAAGAAAGACGGGCTGTGGTGGAACGACGTCGATCGAGATCGCGTGCATGAATTCATGGCCGCTGCAAACAAGGCCCGTTCATGAAACGTGTGTTCGTGGTGGGCAATGCAGTGTCGGATGTGACGCTCAATGTCCGGCGCGCACCGCGCCCGGGCGAGTCGGTTCTGGCGCAATCGATCGCTCGCGCACCCGGTGGAAAGGGGCTGAATCAGGCGGTGGCGGCGCAGCGTTCGGGCGCGAAGGTCGTGTTCGTCTCGGCAATAGGCGGTGATGCTGCCGGCATCGAGATCGAGAACGCGCTGCTTCGAGAAGCGTTCGACGATCTGCGTCTGATCAAATTGTCTTGTGATACGGATGTCTCGATCCTCACGGTGACCGCCGACGGCGAGAACTCGATCATCACCACGATCGGTTGCACGCAGGCGAGCAGCGCGGAACGTCTCACGGCGTCTCTATCAGACGTTCAAGCGGGAGACTACGTGCTGATGCAAGGCAACCTGTCTCTTGCCAGCACCAACGCGGTCGCCGATCTGGCTCGCGCGCGCAGCGCGAAAGTCGTGATCAACGCCGCGCCGTGGCACTGGGACAGCACCGAAGCGCTTGAGAAGTGCGACGGTGTCATCGCGAACGAGGGCGAAATCCTGGACATCGCAAAAGGTGTCGACGTAAAGGATTCGGCGGCGTGGTTGCAGGCGAAGGTGCCGGCTTGGGTGATCGTGACCCTGGGCGCTGAAGGGTGCCTGCTTTCGACGCACGAAGGCGCGTCGAACTTCGCGGCACGGCCGGTAAAAGCCTCCGATACATCCGGTGCGGGCGACGTTTTCTCAGGGGTGCTGGTCGGCTCGCTTGCGCGAGGCGCCTCGCTCGACGACGCCATCCAGGCAGGGCAGCGCGCCGCCGCGCTGACGGTCGGGCGGACCGGGACGTTCAGCGCGATTCCGTCGGTGGAAGAAATGCAGGACATCGTTCGATAGCGGGAATTTACGGTAATCTGAAAGGACCGCTGCGCGTTGGTAAAGGGCCGGCAAACGCGAGTAACATGCAGCTTTATCTACTCAGTCACATGCCTGTTGCGCGCCGGCCGGGCCGGCGAATGCGGTCCGTACAGTCAGGCGCCCTGCTATGCCAGAAAACCCACAAAAACCTGACATCGATACCGCCAGACGACAAAAGCGCTGGCAGCCGTCCCAGGCCGTGCGCCATATCCTGATGGTGATCGCGGGCTTCGTCGCCCTCGTTGCGGTCTCCAGCGTCGTGCTATATCACACGGTCTTGTACGGCGATGCGATAGAAAATTTCGGCATCGTCATGATGCTGACCGTGCCCGTGATCGCCGCCGTCGCGTTTCGCGTGGCGCTGGATAGCTGGCTTGATCGGGAATGAAGCGTTGGTTTCATCATGCTGGTTCTCCGTAGTGATTCTTCGAGTGTTGCAGCAAGAAACGAGACGCTGGTGCATGCCTGCATCGATAGTCTTCAGGCAAGGAGAGGCGAACGTGCTTCTCTTTCCCGAGCACATTCAATGAGGAATCACCATGTCCAGGCAAGATGACAACAAGGCTATCGTCGGCCGCTGGTTCACCCGTTTTTGGGGCGCGACCTGCGACCTCGGTATCGTCGATGAACTCGCTGCACCCGACATGATCCTGCAGTATTCGCTGCACGAGCCGCGCCGTGGCCGCGAGGACATCAAGTCGTTCATGACCGGTTTTCGCGCCGCATTCCCGGATCTCAACTTTTGGGGCACGGCCGATCTGATCGCGGAAGGCGATTACGTGGTCGGCCGCTGGGAAGGCGGTGGCACGCACACCGGTCAGGCGTTCGATGACTTTCTCATCGGCGCACTGCCTGCCGCGACCGGCCGGACAATGCGCTTCACGGGGACGACCGTGCTCCGGCTGCAAGGCGGCATGATCGTTGAAGAGACCGGTCTGGACGATGGCGTGACTGCACTGCAGCAGCTAGGGCTGATCGAGGCGGCGTGATCGTTTTCATGGAACGGGCCGGGAATCCTCCGGCCCGCTTTCAAGCGTCGCCATTAACCTCCTTGAGCACATCGATAAAAGCCCGCAATCCGGCCGGCACGTGCCGATGTCCGGGATAGTACAAACACAACCCCGGAATGAACGGGCACCACTCTTGCAGCACGAGCACCAGCCGGCCATCGTCCAGCCAGTCACGTGCGGCTGCTTCCGGCACGTAGGCCAGGCCCAGTCCATCGGACGCGGCTTCGACCATCAGCCCGTTGTTATCCAGCGTGAGCGCGCCGGGAACATCGACCAGCACTTCCTCGCCGCGCCTTGCGAATTCCCATCGGTACCGCTTGCCACTCGGCAAGCGCTGCCGGATACAGGCGTGCTCGCGAAGGTCATCGGGTGTGATGAGCGGCTTTCGTCCCGCAAGATACGAGGGCGCCGCGACCACGACAAAACGCAAGTCGCCGCCAATGCGTACCGCCACCATGTCACGCGGCACCGACTCCTCTAGCCGCACACCGGCATCGAAACCCTGTTCCACGATGTCCACGAGCCGGCCCTCCACCACCAGATCCAGCGCCATGCCGGGAAAGCGTTCCAGAAAGCGCGGCACCGCGGCTTTCAGCAGGATCCTCGCAGCGCCCTCGTTGGCGTTGATCCGCAGCATGCCGCTCGGATTGCCGCGAGCATCGGCGACTGCGTCCAGCGCTTCATCGAGATCGCGCAGCACGGGCCCGATGCGCACCAGCAGCGCTTCACCGGCCTCCGTCGGCGCCACGCTGCGCGTGGTGCGATTGAGCAGGCGCACGCCCAACTGGCGCTCCAACGCAAGCATGGTGTGACTTAGCGATGACCGCGACACACCGAGCGCATCGGCGGCGCGGCGGAAACTCCGATGCGCCGCGACGGCGGAAAACGCAGTGAGATCGGCAAGCGTGGGTTTGGTCATTGGTGTCGATTTTTCACGGGGGCATGCACACTATAGCGACTTCTCTCACCAATCATCGGCACCTAGAATGGGTCTCAGGCAATCCGATCCGACGACTTTTGGGAGACACCATGACAAAGACCTGGCTTATCACCGGCACGTCCTCCGGCCTCGGCCGGCTGCTCGCCGAGCGCCTCCTCGCGCGAGGCGACACGGTCGTCGCAACGCTGCGCCGCGATGGCGCGCTCGACGACCTCAAGGAGCAATACAACGACCGCCTTCACGTACTGACGCTCGATGTCACCCATACCCGGGCGACCCGGACGTGCATTGCCGGGGCGTTCGAAGCCGCGGGCCGTATCGATGTCGTTGTGAGCAATGCGGGTTATGGTCTGTTCGGCGCAGGCGAAGAGGTGACCGACGAGCAGATCGACCGGCAAATCGCGACCAATCTCACCGGCTCGATTCAGGTCATCCGCGCGGCGCTGCCGCATCTTCGCGCCCAGGGCGGCGGCAGGATCGTCCAGGTTTCATCGGAGGGCGGACAGATCGCGTATCCGAACTTCAGCCTCTATCACACGACGAAATGGGGTATTGAAGGTTTCGTGGAGTCGGTGGCGAAGGAAGTGGCGCCGTTTGGCATCGACTTCGTGATCGTGGAGCCAGGACCGACGAGCACGCAGTTCGGCGCCGGGCTGGACCACGCCAAGCCCATGCCTGAGTACGAAAACACGCCGGCGGGCGATGTCCGGCGAGCGATCGCGACCAACAGCTTCGCGATTCGCGGCGACGCGGGCAAGACCGTCGACGCGATGATCGCCGCCGCCGACTCGGCGCACCCGCCCTTGCGCCTGACGCTGGGTGGCACGGCCTACGAGTCGATCCGCGCGGCGCTGACGGAACGGCTGAAGGCGCTTGAAGCACAGAAGGACATCGCCTACTCTGCAGACTCGTGAAGCTGGTCGATCATCACTCGATGGTCGGCGTCGATCCGGTGAAATGCTCCGCACGCAGGAAATCGAAATCCACGCCCTTGTCCGCCTGCGTCACCGTTTCCAGGAAGAGCTTCCGGTAGCCGCGCCCGGCTGTCGGCACGACGACGGGCTCATCGAGCGCGCGCTGCGCCAGTTCTTCCTCCGGGACGAGCAGCGATATCTCGCGATTCGCCACGCTCAGGCGGATCTGGTCGCCGTTGTGCACATGGGCAAGCGGCCCGCCGATCGCGGCCTCGGGCGTCACGTGCAACACGATCGTGCCGAACGCGGTGCCGCTCATGCGGCCATCGGAGATCCGGACGATGTCCTTCACCCCCGCCTTCGCCAGCTTTTTCGGAATCGGAATATAGCCCGCCTCCGGCATGCCCGGCGCGCCCTTCGGTCCGATGTTCTTGAGCACCAGGATGTCGTCGGCGGTGACATCGAGATCGTCGGAATCGATGCGCAGCGCCATGTCATCGGCGTTCTCGAAGACGACCGCGCGACCGGTGTGTTCCATGAGGTCCGGATGCGCCGCCGATTGCTTGATGATCGCACCGCCCGGCGCAAGATTCCCTTCGAGCACGGCAATGCCTCCCTGCGGATAGATCGGCCGTTCGCGCGTCTTCACGACGTCTTGCGCAAAGCCCGGTCCGCTGAGTTCGATTTCCTCGCCAAGCGTGCGGCCCGTGACGGTCAGCGCATCCAGCTTGAGCAGCGGCTTGAGTTCGCGCAGCAGCGTGGCCATGCCGCCGGCATGATGGAAGTCTTCCATGTAATGCTGCCCGGACGGCTTCAGGTCCACCAGGACGGGGGTATCGCGGCCCATCCGGTCGAGCGCCTTCAGGTCGACTTCGAGCCCGCAACGCCCGGCGATCGCCGTCAGATGGATGATGCCGTTCGTCGATCCGCCGATTGCAAGCAACACGCGCATTGCGTTATGAAATGCATCGGGCGTCAGGATCTTGTCGATGGTCAGCCGTTCATGCGCCATCTTCACGGCCTGCGCGCCACTTAGTTCCGCCACGCGCATGCGGTCGGCGGTAACGGCGGGCGGCGATGCACCGCCAGGCACGGTCATGCCCAAGGCCTCGGCAATGCACGCCATCGTGCTTGCGGTGCCCATCACCGAACAGGTCCCCACACTCGCGACGAGCTGGTTGTTGACATCGGCGATCTCCTGCTCGTCGATCTCTTCCGCGCGGAACTTGCCCCAGTAGCGGCGGCAATCCGTGCACGCGCCCACACGTTCGGAACGATGCGAACCCGTCAGCATGGATCCGGTGATCAGTTGAATGGCCGGGAGACCCGCCGATGCCGCGCCCATCAGTTGCGCCGGCACCGTCTTGTCGCAGCCGCCGATCATCACGACGGCGTCCATGGGTTGCGCGCGCAGCATTTCCTCGGTGTCCATCGACATGAGGTTGCGCAGGTACATGCTCGTCGGCGATGAAAAGCTTTCGTGGATGCTGATGGTCGGGAAGTCCATCGGCAGGCCGCCGGCCAGCATCACGCCGCGCTTGACCGCCTCGATCAGTTGCGGCGCGTTGCCATGGCATGGGTTGTACGCGCTGCCCGTATTGACGATGCCGACCACGGGGCGATCGAGCGCGCTGTCAGTGTAGCCGGCGCCTTTGATGAACGCCTTGCGCAGGAAGAGCGAGAAGCCGCTGTCGCCGTAGCTGGTCAGGCCTTTGCGAAGACCCGTAAAGGATTTTTCTGACATGGTTTTAGTGGTTAGCGAAGCCGTAGAGCTTGTGTGCGTTAGTGGTAAGAATCGCCGTGCGCACGGTGGGGTCCGGCGCCCAGAGCGCAAGCGTATCGAGCAATTGTGCGACGCTCGGCATGGTGGTCCAGGTCGCGACGTGCGGCCAGTCCGAACCCCACACGCAACGATCGGGCGCGGTATCGATCAGCGCCTGCGCGTAGCCGAGCGTGTCGGCATAGGGTGGTTCCCCGGCGCTCAGCCGGTATGCGCCCGAGACCTTGACCCAGGCGCCGTCGCGAACGAGTGCGAGCAGTTCGCGAAAGCCCGCCGATTCGGCGCCTTCGGACGTGGGGATGTGGCCCATGTGATCGACAACAATCGTCGATTGCAGCTTCCTGAACTGCGGCGCAATGGCCGGCAATTCCCGCGCGTCCAGCAGGAACTGCATGTGCCAGCCCCAGTCGCGCGCGAGGGCATCGTATTCGGCAAGCTGCGCGAGGCTCACGCCACCGCCGCCGTACAGCACGTTCAGGCGCAGGCCGACCGCGCCGGCGTCTTTCATCGATTGATAGTGTGCATCGGGAAGTCCGAGCGCCGGCACGACGACCCCACGCAAGCGTTCGGGATGCGCACGCAACGTGTCGAGCATCAGCGTGTTGTCCTGCCCGTGAACGCTCACCTGGATCAGCACGCCGTACTGCGAGCCGACGTCATCGAGCATCTTCAGATAAGCCTCGGGCGTGGCGGGTGGCGGCGTGTAAGCGCGATCCGGCATCCAGGGATGAGCCGGCGGTCCGCCGATCACGTGCGCGTGGGTATCGACCGCGCCGGCGGGCATCTCGAACGCCGATGCCCGCGGCTGGACCGGCGCGGGTCCCGGACAAAGCGGCGCGTTGCTTGCTTCGGTAGCCGTCATTTGATGTCATCCAGTTGAATGCCGCGCGTCTCGGGAAGCAGCGCCGCGCTCAAGAGGAGCAGCGCGTAAGCCACCACGGCAAAGATCGCGATGGCGGTCGCAAGTCCGAAGCGTACCGAAAACGCGCCGACAAGCGCAGGGAAAAGCGCGCCCATGCCCCGGCCGAAGTTGTAGCAGAAGCCCTGGCCGGAACCGCGCAGCCGGGTCGGATAAAGTTCTGAGAGAAACGATCCCACGCCCGCAAGATAACCGCTGGAGAAGAACCCCAGCGGAAAACCGAGCCAGCGGATCGCTTCGTTGCTGATCGTGAACTGCGTGTAGGCGAGCACCACGATGATCGCCGCTATCGAAAACGACACGAAGAGTTTCTTGCGTCCGAAACGGTCCGCCATCCACGCGCCGAACAGATAACCGAAAAAACTTCCGGTAATCAGGAAGCCCAGATAGCCGGTCGAATTGATGACGGTCAAATGCCGCTCGGTCTTGAGGAAAGTCGGAATCCACGTCGATATGGCGTAATAACCGCCCTGGCATCCCATCATGAAAACCGATCCGAGGATCGTCGTTTTCAGCGTGCCAGGACGAAAGATCTCCCAGAGCGACGGTGCATCGCCATCGATTGCGCGTTGTTTTCGGGCGCGGTCGGCAATCTCGGGTTCCCTGACATGCCGCCGCGCATAGACCAGCAGCAGCGCAGGCAGCACGCCGAATGCGAACATGGCGCGCCAGGCGGTTTCGGGCGGGAAGACCGAGAACATTACCGCTTGCAACAGAACCGCCGCGCCCCAGCCCACCGCCCACGCCGATTGCACCACGCCTACCGCGCGGCCCCGGAATTGCGGCCGGATCGTTTCGCCGATCAGCACGGCGCCCGCCGCCCATTCACCGCCAAAACCGAAACCGAGAATGGCCCGTGCGATCATCAACTGGTCGAAGTTCTGCACGAACGCGCACGCAATACTGAAGATGCAGAACCACGCAACGGTGATCTGCAGCGTCTTCACGCGGCCGATCCTGTCGGCGAGATAACCCGCAAGCCAGCCGCCGATAGCCGATGTCAGCAGCGTACCTGTCACCGCCAGGCCCGCAATGCCGGTATCGACTTTCCACAACGTCATGATGGTGCCGATCACGAGCGGATAGATCATGAAGTCGAGCGCGTCCAGCCCCCAGCCGGTAAAGCATGTCCAGAAGGTGCGCCGCTCCTGCGTGGTCAGTTCCTTGTAGAACGCGGCGAGACCGGTGTCGTCGCGTTTGTCCGGGTTCAGTGGTCTTGGTGGTGTCTGGCTCATGCCGTGGGTATCCGTGTGATCGTACGTGCCGCAAAGCGTGTCACGCCTTCACGGTTACTTGTTGTTCCGCCGGTGGACGCAACGCCGCGCGCCGTTGCCGCAGCGCTTTCAACTGGCCATCGATCAGCACGCCGAGCACGATCACGCCGCCCATGACGGCAAAATTCAGCGACGACGGAATCCCCAGCAGGTTGACGAGATTCTGCAGGATCTGCAGCAGCACCGCACCGAGCGCAATCCCGAGTATCGAACCCTCGCCGCCGCGCAGCGAGCAGCCGCCCAGCACCGCGGCAGCGATCGCATAAAGCTCGTAGAACGTTCCATGCGACGCGGGCGCAACGGAGCGCGTGTACATGGCGAAGTAGACGGACGAGATGCCCGCGAGTCCCGAGCAGATCACGTACGACGCAATCACCACCGCCCGCGTGTTGATGCCCGAATAACGCGCCGCCTCTTCGTTCTTCCCGACCGCGAAAAGGTAACGGCCGAACACCGACTTGTGCAGGACCACGGCCATGATCGCCGCAATCACCACGAACGCGATAAAGCTGTTCGGCACGCCCCAGATATGACCCGTCGTCAGCCGTTCCAGCGCCGGGAAGGTCTGGCCGAACTCGAAGCCGGCGGTGCCGTCATCAGTGTAATAACGCGCCGCGCCGCGATAGATCAGCAAGCCGCAAAGCGTGACCACGAACGGCTGCATGCGCAGCTTTGTCACGAGGAAACCGTGGACCAGCCCGATCACCAGTCCCGCGACGACCATCAGCACGGTGGCGACGATCCAGTTCACGCCATCGGTTGAAAGAAGCGTCATGAAGATCACGCCGAGCAGCGCGAACACCGATCCGATCGACAAATCGATGCCGCCCGTGATGATCACGAATCCCTCGCCGATCGCAAACAACCCGAACAAGCCGATGAGGTTCGCCGTGTTCGAAAGATTCGCCGGCGAGATGAAACGCGGGTTGATGATCGCCACGATCGTGCCGACGACCAGGATGAGCACGAGTAGGCCCAAGTCTTTCTTCAAAATGATGTCTGCCTGTTTTAATGAACCGTCTGGACCGTTTCGCCGACGGCGAGATGCATGATGCTCGCTTCGCTGAGCGCGTCCCGTCCGAGAATGCCGGCGATGGCGCCCTCGTGCATGACCGCCACGCGATCGCTGACGCCGATCACCTCTTCCATGTCGCTCGATATCATCAGGATCGCCACGCCCCGGTCAGCGAGCTTGCGCATCAAAGCGTAGATTTCGCTCTTTGAGCCGGCGTCGACACCGCGTGTGGGCTCGTCGAAGATGACGAGTTTCGGCTGCATGCACAGCCACTTGCCGAGCACCACCTTCTGCTGGTTGCCTCCGGACAGCGCGCCCGCGTGAACATCCACGGAAGGCGCCTTGATGCGCAGCGACTTCTGCTGTTCTTCTGCCACGCGCTGCACGTTGCGGGTATCGACGAGATTGCCGCGTGAGACTGCAGGCAAGCTCGCAAGCACGATGTTTTCAGCGATGCTGCTGTCCAGGATCAGCCCGGAATGCTTGCGGTCCTCCGGGATCAGATAGATGCCGAGCCTGATTGCATCTCGCGGAGAGCGGATCACGACAGTCTTGCCGTTCAGACGCAGCGCGCCGCCCGCCGGCTTGTCGATACCGAAGATCGCGCGCGCCAGTTCCGTGCGTCCCGATCCGATCAGCCCTGCAAGGCCGAGGATTTCGCCGCCTCGCAAAGCAACCGTCACCGGTTGCGCGGGATAAGCCGGCGTTGCAAACGCTTCGAGTTCCAGGACGGGTGCGCGCGGCGCGGTTTCCGGCGGCGTGTAGAGCGTGTTGAGACTGCGCCCGATCATGAGCCGGATCATTGCGTCGTGCCGGATCTCCGCACGATCGAGGCTGCCCACGAGCGCGCCATCGCGCAGCGCGACCACGCGGTCCGCGCACTGCTCGATTTCGGACAGGCGGTGCGTGATGAAGATGATCGCCACGCCGCTTTTCTTGAGATCGCCGACGATATCCAGCAATCGCGACGTCTCGGACGTGGTGAGACTCGACGTCGGCTCATCCATGATGATGAGCTTTGCATCGAGCGACAGCGCCTTGACGATCTCCAGCATCTGGCACTGGGCAATCGACAGATCCGCCACCGGCGTGCTCGCCGAAAAATCGCAGCCAAGCCGCTTCAGGAGCGGCGTGACGCGGGCATGCAGAACCTTGTTGTCCACGAGCCGCAACGGGCCGCCATAGCGCGGTTCACGGCCGATAAAAACATTCGCTGCCACATCGAGGTTCTCGAACAGGTTGAGTTCCTGATGCACGAACGCGATACCCGCGCCGAGCGACTGCGGCACGCTCAGCGCGGCATGTTCGCGCCCTTCTATGGTGATCGTGCCGCTCGTGGGTTCGATCACACCGCCGAGCACTTTCATCAGCGTGGACTTGCCCGCGCCGTTTTCGCCGATCAGGCCCACGACCTCGCCGGCATCGACGTGAAAGCTCACGCCCTTCAGCGCCTGCACCGCGCCATAGGTCTTGGCGATAGCCTTCAGCGACAGCAACGGCGCGCGAGATGGCAGCGGCTCGCTCATCACTTCTTCGCCATCCACGTCTTGATCTGCGCAATGAAACCATCGACATTCGATTTGTCGATGATCTGCGTCGGCACGATGATCTTGTGATCCTTGGGGATGAACGACTTGTCGCCTTCCAGGTAGCGCGCCATGTACTTCATGCCGAGGTAGCCCCATTGATACGGCTGCTGCACCACGGTTCCCGCCACCACGCCTTGCTTGATGCCGTTGAGCGTGCCCTGGTCGTTGTCGAAGCCCACCACCGTCACCTGACCGGCGCGGCCGGATTGCTGCAAGGCCAGCTCGATCTGCGGCGTGTTGTACGCAAAAATGCCGATCATGCAGTTGACGTCCTTGCGCGCGGTCAGGATATCGGCCGCATTGCTTTGCGCCCGCGCCTGATCCATCTCGTCGGAGCGCACGCTGTCGATCGTGATCTTCGTATTCTGCAGCCCTTCCTTCATTCCCTTGATGCGCTGCACGGCAAGGTCGGCGCCCGGCAAGCCCGCGAACGCCACGCACTTGCCGCCGTTCGGCATGGCCTTCGTCAGGATTTGCGCCGCCTGCTTGCCCGCATCGAAATTGCTCGATCCCAGATAAAACGCGCGCTTCGTGTCGGGCGCGTCGCCATCGGTCGTGGCGAGCAGCGTCTGGCCCGCCACTTTATTCAGCTCCTCTGTCTGGGTCTTGGGGTCCACCGAACTCAGGATGATGCCGGCCGCGCCGTTGGCAACGAGGTCATCCAGCAAGCGATTCTGAACCGCCGCCGACGACTGTTCCGGATACTTCATTTCGATTATGTAGTTCGGCAATTCGGCCTGGGCTTTGCGCATGCCGGCTTCGGCGAGCTTCCAGAAATCCACCGCCCCGTTGGCGACGAAGTAGAGATGTTTTTTATCGGCGGCGTGCGCTGACGTTGCAGCTGAAGTTACTGCCGAGACGAGCAACGCTGCGCTCAGCGCGGCTACGGACCACTTTCGGGACATGACTATCTCCTGTCATCCCTCCTGGCGAGGGAAACATATGTTGTTTTCGACGAGTTCTTGAAAAACTTCGGGGTGGTGAAACCAGCCAGCAATAACGCTTCGGTTTCCTTACGAGTTGAACGCACCTCCATCCGCAAGCAGGGCCTGCGCATTGACGTACGAGGATTCATCGGAGGCAAGGAAGACAAAGAGCGGCGCGATCTCGGCTGGCCGGCCCTGGCGGCCAAGCGGAACGAAGGTCGCGACCTTGTCGTCCTGGGTCGCGCGTCCGCCCATGAATCCGACGATCGGGTCGTTGAACGCGGTATCGACCCACCCGGGGCAGATCGTATTCACTCGAATGTTCGATGGCGCCAGTTCCAGTGCGAGCGTGGTGCCAAACGCGATCACTGCGCCCTTGGACGCCGAGTACACGGTGAGTCCGGGCTGGCCGCGTTTGCCGGCAAGCGAAGCCGTATTGATGATCGAGCCGCCGCCCGACTGGCGCAGATGCGGCACCGCATGCTTCGCGCCGAAAAAGAGCCCTCGCACGTTCACGGCGAAGACGCGGTCGAATGCGGCGGCATCGAGCGCCGTGATATCGCCCGACGTCATCACGCCCGCGTTTTGCGCCAGGACGTCGAGGCCGCCGAGCCACGCGGCGCCGTCATTGATGAAGTCCGCGACGCTTTCCTCGCGCGAGACGTCCACGGCAATGAACCGCACGTTCGCGCCGAGTTCGGCTGCAACGGCGCTGCCGCGCTCGGCGTCGATATCGCCAATCACGACTTTCGCACCTTCCAAAAGGAACGCTTCGACCGCCGCTTTCCCGATGTTGTTGACCGCACCCGTGATGATGATGCGCTTGCTGCTCAGCCGCTGTTTCACGCGCCTGTCTCCGTTGTTTGAGCAATGGTCCCGCGCCGGCGCCTTGACCGTGCGGGGTTTGGCGAACCGGGGAATGAGCGGCGTGCGCTTCAAAAATCCGCTTCAACATGGTTCGACGCGACCAGTCTCGTTTTCTTTGACTAGATTGTCAATGATCTTGTTGACGTATAATTCGACGGTGCTGAGTGATAACGTTTGCCTGAAGGAATGACGCCTGCAGCTAGAATTGCGAACATCGGACGCAACGCCTTTTCAACCTTCAAACGGAACACAGGTTTTAGATGACAGACACGACTACTCGAAAACCATCGACGAATCAGGTTCAAGAGATCGTGAAAGCGCTCGAAGAGCAGATCGTGCTCGGCTGGCTGATGCCGCGCCAGCGTCTGCTCGAGGAAAAGCTGAGCGCCCAGTTCGATTGCAAGAAGCACGTGATTCGCGAAGCCATCTTCGAGCTCGAACGCATGGGACTGGTCGAGCACATTGCGAACAAGGGCGCGACCGTGCGTCTTCTCAGCCCGGCAGAAATCCGCCAAATTTATTCGGTGCGCGAGGCGCTCGAGATGCTCGCCGCTCAGCAGATTCCCCTGCCCGGCTCGCCGGAGTTCGTGGCGGAACTGACGCGGATCCAGACCGAACACACGCAGGCAGTTGAAGCGAAGGACTATCGCGCGGCATTTCACGCGAACATGGCGTTTCACGATTGCCTGTTCTCGGCATGCGGCAATCCGTATCTTGCGGAGATGATCCGCAGCTCGGCGCAGAAGGTGCATGGCGCGCGGTTCTATACGTCCGCAAGCCAACCGCATCTGATGAATGCGCGCGATGAACATTGGGCCATGATCCGTGCAATCGAAAGCGGCAGCCGCGAGAATCTCGTGACGCTGTGCCGAAGCCATATCGGGCCATCGCTCGATACGTACCTGAACGCGGTGCGTGGATTGTTCGAGACAGCGCCGCCGGGCGCGCGCTAAAAAACCGGCAGCAACCGCTTCGCAACAAACCAGCCAAGACCACGCGCCGGCGCTCGATAGCGCCTGCCGACATCCCGTACTTCCCTCGAAAAAATTTCCAGAATTTATTGACCCTGCGCGGAATAAATCCGCAGCCCCAATCGTATTGCCATGCAGTCGTCAAATGCTAACGCGAATCATTTGACATTGCGTCCGGCAAAAAGTCACACGATCCATCGCTGCGCTCCGGCATATTCGCAATCAAAAAAGTGGGTGTAATAAATATGAAATCAAATCGAAACTCCTTGAGAGCCGGCCTTCTCGTGCTTGCCGGTGCAGCGCAGATCGATCGGGCCATCGCGCAACAAGGGCCGGCCGTGTCTGAAGACGCGATCCTGCCGCCGATCGAGATCCGGGGCAGCGCTCCTTCGAGCTATAGCCCTTTCGGCGGCGACAATACAATAAGTAATCCAAATCAAATCAGCTCGGCAAGCAAGACTGGTACGAAACTGAAAGATCTGCCATGGAATGCACAAGTCATCCCGCGCGCAGTGCTGTCCGAACAGGGCGCGACCATGCTTCGCGAAGGCGTGAGCAACGCAAGCGGCGTCAACGTCGGCGGCCAGGACACGAAAGGCTATTACGACCACTTCCTAATGCGACGAGACAAAGATTGAAGACGGCAGCGGGTCGGGCATCGCGAAGTTCTGCTTCATGCGCGCGACCTCCTCATGCGGACTGCTTCCGAACAGCCGCTTGAATTCCCGGCTGAACTGCGATGCACTTTCGTAACCCACGCTCGCCGCCGCACCCGCCGCCGTCATGCCATTGCGCGCCATCAGCAAGCGCGCCTGATGCAACCGTGTCGACTTGATGTACTGGATCGGCGATGAATCCGTGACGCTCTTGAAGTGCGCGTGAAACGTCGCGATACTCATGTTCGCTTCCCCCGCAAGATCCTCGACGGTCAGCGCCTGAGCAAACGAAGCGTGAATCTTGCGGATTGCCCGCGAGATCTTGCCGAAGTGTCCCTGACGGCTCAGCGCGGCGCGCATGGAACCTCCCTGCTGTCCGATAAACACGCGAAAATAAAGCTCTCGCACAATCAACGGTCCGATCACTTGCGCCTCAAGCGGATCGCGCATGGCATGCAAAAGACGCAGGACGGTACGCGCCAACGGAAGATCGAGTGGCGTGGTCGCCATGCCGGCCGGTTCGGACGACGACACCGCGTCGAGCTCTTCAAGTTGCAGCATCAGTTCGGCCGCGAGGCTGAAATCGAGACGCAGATAAATAGCGAGCAGCGGCTCTTCTGCGCTCGCTTCGGTTTCCATTGAAAACGGCAAGGGAACGGAGACGACCAGATACTGATTCGCGTCGTACAGGTAAACGTCGTCGCCGAGATAACCCCGTTTGCGCCCTTGGCACACGATCACGATGCCGGGATCGTAAAGCACCGGCGTGCGCGTCAACGGCCGGTTCGACCTGAGAAAGCGCACGTCGGGCAGCGCACACAGGCTATAGCCTTCGACCGGCGCGAGTTCGAGCAAGAGCGCATTGGTCTCGCGACGCAATGCGTCCATGGGATCAGTGGAATCTGATAAGTCGGTCATGGCGTCGTATTTGGGATCGAGCGAAGCCTCACCTTGCACCGGCCGATGTGTCGAGTCCAGAGGATCATAGGATCAGGCAAGCCTTTCAGACTATCGAACATAGCCCGCGGTGGGCATGGAAACTACTATTTGATCGTTCCTTTCACACAACACAACCCTGGATACGACCATGACTGAAACCACCAAGAAAATCTTCCTGATCACCGGAGTCAGTTCGGGCTTCGGACTGGCGTTCGCACGCGCTGCGCTCGATGCCGGCCACACCGTTGTAGGCACCGTGAGGGACAGCGTCGCGGCCAACGCCTTCAAACGGATGGCTCAGGACCGCGCGCACCCCCTGCTGCTCGACGTCACCGATTTCGCGGCAATCGAACCTGCCGTGCGATCGGTCGAGACAGACATTGGTCCTGTCGATGTCCTTATCAATAACGCAGGTTACGGTCACGAAGGCACGCTCGAAGAATCGCCGCTCGAGGACATGCGCCGTCAGTTCGACGTCAACGTGTTTGGCGCCGTAGCGATGATCAAGGCGATCGTACCGTCCATGCGCAAACGCAGGGCGGGCCACATCATCAACGTCACGTCGATGGGTGGTTTCATCACCATGCCCGGCATTTCGTACTACTGCGGCAGCAAGTTCGCGCTCGAAGGAATTTCGGAAACCTTGTCCAAGGAGTTGAAGGGCTTTGGCATTCACGTCACCGCCGTGGCGCCCGGATCGTTTCGCACCGACTGGGCAGGACGTTCGATGGTGCGCGCGGGCCGCAGTATCGACGATTACGATGCGTTGTTCGAACCCATCCGCCGCGCCCGCGAGGAAAAAAGCGGCAAGCAGGCGGGGGACCCGGCCAAGGCTGCGCAGGCGCTGCTGAAGATCATTGCTTCGCCGAATCCGCCGGTCCATCTGCTGCTCGGCAATGACGCGTTGAAGTTCGTCAGAGAAAAGTTGTCTTCCCTCGCCGATGAAATCAGCGAGTGGGAAGCGGTGTCGAGCTCAACCGACTGCGCGGATTAGTCCATCCGCGAGAGCGGCGGCGCAAGGCCGTCGCCCTACTAGAAACGATTCGCCCGGATCAGAGTACAGGCAAGACCTCCTGGCAACCGCATCGCCTTTCTGAGTGCTTGCAACGCTATCCCTCTTCCCCACGAAGCCACCGGAAGCTGTCACCATACGGCTCAACTTCGTTGTCCCATGCGTCACGAAGGAATT
This sequence comes from Burkholderia sp. PAMC 26561, assembly GCF_001557535.2. NCBI lineage: Bacteria > Pseudomonadati > Pseudomonadota > Betaproteobacteria > Burkholderiales > Burkholderiaceae > Burkholderia > Burkholderia sp. PAMC 26561. Next base: position 753,181 of record NZ_CP014315.1, on the reverse strand, counting down.
CAGAGGACAAGTCGATCCGCAGGCAAATCACTTTGGAGGAGAACAATGAGTCATTCCCGCGATACACACAAAGGTGTATCGGCTGGCCGCCGTGCCTGGCTCAAGCAGGCCGGCACGATTGCGGTTGCATCGAGGCTCGGCGGACTGGCCTGGAGCGCGAACGCCCAGGCCGCGACGCACGATGGCAAGACGTTGTATGCCTTTGTCGGCACCTATACGCCGAATGGCCTCGGTATTCATCGCTTCAAGGTCGATACACAAAACGGCAAGCTCGAAGCGCTCGAACCGCTTCGCGGTCCTCAGAACCCGAGTGCGTTTGTTCTCGATCACGCCCAACGCGTGCTGTTCACGGTCAGTGAAATCAAGGACTACAACGGCACCAAAGATGGTTCGGTTTCGGCCTACGCCATAGAACCCGGAACGGGTGCGCTCCGCCTGATCAACATGGTGGATTCGCAGGGCGCGGGACCTGTGTATTTGAGCCTGCATCCGAACGGCCGCTTTCTGATGGTCGCGAATTACAACAGCGGCAGCATCGCGGTGTTCCCCGTGGGCCGCGACGGCACGCTCAGCGATGCCTGCAGCGTGCAACGGCCAGAGGCGCCGCCGGGCGCGCAGCATGCAGCCGAAGGTGCGCCGGGAAGCTTTGCGGTCAGTGACCACGACGGTTCGCATGCCCATACGATCGTGCCGTCGCCGGATGGCCGGTACGTGATCTCGACTGACCTGGGTGTGGATAGAACCTATGTCTGGAAGTTCGATGATGCAACCGGTGCGCTGTCACCGAACGATCCGCCTTTCGTTGCGGCGTCGGCGGGCGCGGGGTCGCGGCACGTCGTGTTTCATCCGAGTGGGAAGTACATGTATGAGGTTACCGAGGAAGCATCGACGCTCGTCAGCTACGCTTACGACGCCGAGCGCGGAACGCTGACGCAATTCCAGTCGGTATCGACGTTGCCCGATGCGTATCAGGGCACGAGCTTTGCGTCGGAGATCATACTTTCCGGCGACGGACGCTTTATCTACGTTGCAAACCGCCTGCATGACACGATCGTCCAGTTCCGCGTGGGAGCGAATGGCCGGCTGACGCGCATTGGCGAGATCCCAACGGAAGGCGACTACACGCGCGTGATCAGATTCGATCCGTCGGGACGGTTCCTCTATTCGCTCAATCAACGCAGCGATCACATCGCGATTTTTGCCGTCGATAAACCCAGCGGCAAGCTTCGTTTCACCGGTACTTATGTTGCGGTGGGCAGTCCTGCCGATATCGCTTTCGCGGCGGCTTAGGCCGTCTTTGGCGCGCCGTTCAGACAACGCTTGGTGGTGACGCCTGCATGGCGCGCAAAGATTCCGCGAACGCAATACACTGGCACCTTCTTCAACGTCGCCCAGACCATGCCTGCAGAAGACCCCGCTGAAAAGCCACAGCAAAACGCGGCGCCTTTCAAACGCGAGCCGGTTCCCGACCTGCCCCGCAAACTGCCGACGGGGACGAGCGGCATGGAACCAGCCGTCGCGACAGGGTTTTGCGGACTGATGCTCGATGCCGGCGCCTGGGCTTTCATGCGCGACAAAAGTGGCGATTTCTTCTTTGCGCTCACACCCATCTGCATGGTTGCGGGCGCCATTCTTACCACTGTCAGCGTTGTTCTGTTCGGCCTGGTCTGGCTCAGGCGCCGGCGTGATTTGGGTGCAAAATAAGCGTCAATGCAAAGCCATCGAAGGTCTAAACGCGCATGGCTATCGCTCGGCACTACGCTCGCGAATCAGCGCCATCAGCCGTCTGTCACGCCATTGCACGCGCGCGTCCCATTGATCAAGCGGCAACGCGGCGCGCCGTTCACTCGCAACCTGCGCCACGAGATCTGTCGTCCAGGGGTCATGCTGCCCACGCGATGCGCCCATCCGTTCATAGGCCGGACCCATTTTCTGCGCGTGTGAGGCAATGCCGCCCCGCGTATTGAGATCAACCGTTTCGAACGGTCCCGTTATCGACCAGCGCAGACCGACGCCATCGCGCATCACACGATCGATATCGCCAGTCGACGCAATCCCGTCACGCACGAGGCAATACGCTTCCCGCAACACAGCGCCCTGTAGCCGGTTGAAGATGAAACCCTCGATCTCGCCGGAGACACGCACCGCATGCAGGCCGGCGGTTTCATAAAGCGCGAGCGCGCGACGCGTGGTGTCGTCGGACGTAAAGGGCGCGGGCACGATCTCTATCACGGGAATCAGATACGGCGGGTTGCCCGGATGCGCAACGAGACACCGTTCGCGTCCGGGCAGCGCATCGGCGAATGACGAAGCGACCAGGGCCGACGATGAACTCGCCAGCACCGCATCGGCGGGGGCAAGCGCATCGAGTTGCGCAAACAGGTCGCGCTTGAGGTCGATGCGCTCGGGCGCGCATTCCTGCACCAACGCGGCGTCACGCACTGCATCTGCAAGCTCATCGACCACGGTAATGCGCGCGAGGAGCGTTGCGGGCGCGTGATCGAGCAGACCAAACTCCTCGAGATCCGCAAGCCGTGCGTGCACTTCAGGCTTCACCGCGCGGCGGCGGGCATCGTCCGGATCGTAGAGCTTGACAGTAAAACCCGACCGCGCAAACACAATGCAAAACGCCACACCGATACTACCGCCGCCCACTATCGCGACCGTCTCCATCCATCCTCCGTTTCTGCCTTGATCCCGTTGAACCTGCCACGCCTAATTCATCACGCGCATGACCATGCTGCGGTTGGCGCCGGTGCGAATCCGAAGCGGCCCGGCAAGTGCACGGTCGGTATCGGCATTGCCGGTATCGACGAACAGCCTGCCATCCACCAGCGACAGCAACTTGGTCACGCTCGCCACCGCCTCGATGCGATTGCGCGGCACGCGGGCCAGCACGCGTGCGCTGATCGGCTGATTGCCGCGGCCAAACAAACACCCCTGCCGTCCGATGACACCCACCACGATCGCCGCCGACGTCCACTTATCTAGAAGATCGAGCAGCGTCGCCTCGGAAGCGTCGGCTGCGATCATGCGGCCATTCGCAATGGCATCGACGCCGAGCATCGTGCCCTTCACGCCCGCGTGTTCGCAGAGCGTTGCCATCGTCGTTCCCGGTCCCACGATATACAGCGTGTCACGCTCGAATTGCGCCGCCAGTTGGCGGCATGCTGCGTCCGTATCGGCGCGGTCGTTGGCCGGCATCTGCGCCTTGCTGCCCTGCATGCGCGCACGATCGACGGGCGCCAGCACATAACCATGCAGGCGCGATGAACTCCGGTCGGCGCGCAGCATGGCTTCGTCGATATCGAGCAGTTCCACGGCCTGCACCTCGAACGGCCCTCGCGCGCAACGCGCCGCCAGTTCGCCGGCACGCGACGCGTTCATCGCGAACACGCCGGAATACATCTTCACGCCGCAGGGCACGCCAATCAGCGGCACCTCCATGCCGACGGCCGCGGCGACATCGCGCGCCGTGCCATCGCCACCGGCAAACAGGATCAGCTTCGCGCCTGCATCGATAAACGCCCGGCACACCGCCTGCGTATCCGCCGATGAAGTCACCTCACTGTCCGGCCACGCGACGATGCGCGCCTGCAGGCCAGCCTCGCGGCAGGCGTCCTCGCCCATTGCTCCGGCTGCGGTCACGACGTCTACACGGCCAAGGTTCAGCAACGCCGGCAGCGCGCGCCTTGCGGCATCGAATGACGCATTCAGTTCACGCGCCACGGCAACCGTCCCGGCACCGTCGCTGCCTTTCAAGCCGACCGGGCCGCCGACGCCGGCAAGCGGATTAATGACCACCCCGATGCACAGTGACACGAGCGTTTTTGGCCTTGCGGCATCAAATTGATCTGGCTATATTGTGCGCCATACAAACAAATGTGCGCAATAAAAAATTCATGCGCGCATCACCGGAGCAATGCGAATGCGACCACAGCCGCATCCCTTCATGGCCAATTCCGTGAGCGCGATCCAGCAAGAGATGCTGGACGCGATCGGCGCCGCCAGCGTCGCGGAATTGTTCGAACAGATTCCCGCCGATCACCTGACTCAAAGAGCCATCGCGCTGCCGCCGGCGTTGAGTTCGGAAGCTGCGCTGCGCCGCCATCTGATCGATACGCTGAGCCAGAACGATCACTGCGAAAGCCATTTGAGCTTCCTGGGCGGCGGCTGCTGGCGTCATCACGTTCCCGCCATCTGCGATGAAATCGCGCGCCGCAGCGAATTCCTGACATCGGTCTGGGGAACACCGTCGTCGGATCAGGGACGCTATCAGGCGTGGTTCGAGTTCTGCAGCCAGCTCGGCGAACTGGTCGATTGCGATCTCGTCGGCTTGCCTGTCTACACCTGGGGTTGCGCCACCGGACACGCGCTGCGCATGGCTTCGCGCCTGAACGGCCGGCACACCGTGCTTGTGCCCGAGGTGATCGATCCGGAGCGGCTGGCCGTGATCCGCAACTATTGCGAACCGCCAGAGATGCGCGCGCACTTGAACGTCGTGCAGATGCGCTTCGATCGCTCGACAGGCCGCATCGACCTCGCCCATCTCGCCGATACCGTCGTGAACGCCGGCGTGGATCTTGCCGCCATCTATCTGGAAACGCCGAACTATCTCGGCGTGATCGAAGAAGACGCGAACCGCATCGCGGAGATCGCTCATGGGGCGGGCGCGGAAATGATCGTCGGGGTGGACCCGATATCGCTCGGCGTGCTCGCGCCGCCGCCGGCTTACGGCGCGGATATCGTCGTCGGGACCACGCAACCGCTCGGCGTGCACATGTATGGCGGCGGCGGACTAGGCGGCTTTATCGCGACTCGCGACGAAGAGCGCTATGCGCGCGAATATCCCACCCTGCTCGTGAGTCTGACCGGCACCAGCCGGCCGGGCGAGATCGGCTTCGGTCTGTCGCTCGCGGAGCAGTCGTCGTATGGGTCGCGCGAAAACGGCAAGGACTGGACCGGCAATTCGGTTTATCTGTGGGCGATTGCGAACGCCGTGTATCTCTCGCTGATGGGCCCTCAGGGCTTCGAGGACGTTGGCCGGTTGATCATGGCGCAAACGCGCTACGCCGCAAAACGCCTCGCCGGTATTCCCGGGGTCGAGGTGCCGCTTGCCGGCAGCGTGTTCAAGGAATTCGTCGTCGATTTTTCGGCAACGGGACGCAGCGTGGCCTCGATCAACCAGGCGTTGCGCGAGCGCGGCATCTTCGGCGGCCACGACCTGTCTTTCGACGTGCCCGCGCTTGGCCAAAGCGCGCTCTATTGCATCACCGAACTTCACGAACGGCAGGATATCGACCGTTTGATCGACACGCTCAGCGAGATCCTGAAAGATGAATGACAAGCCAGCTTTGCGCCAATATCACGCAGCCGTGTGGGATGAACCCGTCGTCATGGAAATGTCGCGGACAGGCCGGCGCGGCGTGCTGTTTCCGGCCATCGACAACGCCATCGCAGAGATCGTGGGCGACCCGGAACATCTGGTCCCGGCATCGATGCGCCGTGCGACCCGCCCTGCGCTGCCGGAAATGTCCGAGCCCGACGTGCTGCGCCACTACCTGCACCTGTCGCAGCAAACGCTCGGCATGATGGGTATTTCGCTCTTCGGCACCTGCACGATGAAGTACAACGCTCGGCTGAACGAAGCCATTACGTCCCGCGATGAAGTCGCCGAACTACATCCGCGCCAGCATCCGGACACGCTGCAGGGGACGCTTGAGATCATCCATTCGCTCGATCTCGCGCTGCGCGAACTCTCGGGCATGGACCGCTTCGTATTCCAGGCGGCCGGCGGCGCGGACGCGGCCTACACGCATGCATGCATCACGCGCGCCTATCACGCGGCGCGCGGAGAACTCGAAACGCGCGACGAGATCATCACGACCATCCAGTCCCATCCGTGCAATCCGGCGACCGCCGCAACAGCCGGTTTCAAGGTCATCACGCTGGCGCTGGAGGAGGACGGTTATCCGTCGGTCGAAGCGCTGAGGTCGGTGGTATCGAATCGCACGGCTGCGTTGATGGTCAACAATCCCGACGACATGGGCATCTACAACCCGCACATCAAGGAATGGGTTCGAATCGTGCATGAAGCGGGCGGCCTGTGTTTTTACGACCACGCCAATTTCAACGGCGTGATGAGCCGGATCCGCGCCCGCGAGCTGGGTTTCGATGCCTGCATGTTCATGCTGCACAAGACCTTCGGCGGTCCCAAGGGCGGCGGCGGTCCGGCGGTCGGCGCGTACGGTTGCACCGAAGCGCTTGCGCCTTATCTGCCGGGCCCGCTGGTCGTGCGCCGTGACCATGCCTGCACGCTCGAACCGGGCGCGGACCTGAGCATCGGGCGGGTGCGGGAATTCCTCGGCAACGTACAGACGGTCGTGAAGGCCTACGCGTGGATTCGCGCGATGGGCGCAGAGGGCATCGCCACGGCGGCGGATCTGTCGGTGCTCGCAAACAACTACATGACGCAAGCGCTCACGAAGATTCGCGGCGTGACGTGCTCGCATCCGCACATCGGCGCTTGGCGCATGGAGATGACGCGCTTCAGCCTCGAAACCATGGAGCGGGACACCGGCGTCAGCGTGTTCGATGTCCAGAACCGCATGGTGGATTTCGGCATCGATGCATTCTGGCTCGCGCACGAACCGTGGATCGTGCCGCAGCCGTTCACGCCGGAAGCGGGAGAAATGTGGTCGAAGGAGGATATCGATACATGGATTGCCGTGCTGCAGCGCATCTCCTACGAAGCGTATTCGACGCCGGATATCGTCCGTACTGCGCCGCATAACCATCCGGCCGGACGTATCGATACCGAACCGCTGGAAGATCCGTCGCGTTGGGCCATGACCTGGCGCGCGCACCTGAAAAAGCGCGCGCACGACTGATCACCGTGAGCATCTCCGCTGCCCGTGAGCGGCGGAGATGCTGGAGCGTCAGCCCTTCCAGTGCCCTTCTGCCTTGAGCTCGGCGAACACAGTGTCCACCGAGATCTTCGCGCGCTTCACCATCTCGACGATCTCTTCTTCCGAGATGACGAACGGCGGCGAGAACGCGATCGAATCGCCGTCCGGCAAACCTCGCGTGATCAACCCGTTCGCAAGCGCTGCCTTTGCGACCCGCACGCCCACTTTCAACGCAGGATCGAAGCGCTTCGCCGGATTTCGCTCGGCAACAAACTCGACCGCGCCGATCAGCCCGAAGCCGCGCACGTCGCCCACTGCCGGATGGTTTGCAAACGCCTCCCGCAAGTGCTTGTGCATTACTTCGCCGCGCGCGCCGGCTTGCGCGACCAGGTTTTCATCTTCGATAAGCTTTAGGTTCGCAAGTGCCGCCGCCGCCGCGACCGGATGGCCGCTGTACGTGAAGCCGTGGCCGAACACGCCGAGCTTGTCGCTGCCGGCCCGGATGCCCTGCCACACTTTCTCCGACACCAGGCTCGCCGACAAAGGCACGTACGCCGATGTCACCCCCTTCGCAACCGTGATCAGGTCGGGCTTCATGCCCATTGCCTCGGTGCCGAACATCGTGCCCAGACGGCCAAAGCCACAGATCACTTCGTCGGCGATCAGCAGGATGTCGTATTTGTCGAGGATCTTCTGGATGGCCGGATAGTAGCCGGCCGGCGGCACGATCACGCCGCCTGCGCCCATCACCGGCTCCATGATCATGGCGCCGACCGTTTCGGGACCTTCGGCAAGGATCAGTTGCTCCAGGTCGTTCGCGAGTTTTGCGACAAACTCGGCGTCGCTCTGACCCGGCTCGGCTTCCCACAGCCTATGCGGTGCGGTGGTGTGCTTGATGAAAGACAGCGGCAGGTCGAAGCCATTATGCAGTCCGGGCAAGCCGGTCATGCCCGCCGTCACGACGGTCACGCCGTGATAACCACGCCTGCGCGCGATGATCTTTTTCTTGAGCGGCAGGCCCCGGGCGTTGTTGTAATACCAGACGAGCTTGACCTGGGTATCGTTCGCGTCCGAACCCGAATTGCCGAAGAAAACCTTGGACATGGGTACCGGCGACATCTCGATCAGCTTCTGCGAGAGCAGGATCGGGAGGTCCGTCGACATCGATGCGAACGTATGGTAGTACGGCAGCTTCAGCGCCTGCGCATGCATGGCGTCGGCGATTTCCCGGCGTCCGTAGCCAATGTTGACGCACCACAATCCCGCCATTGAATCGATGTAACGCTCCCCGCGATTGTCCTCCAGCCACACGCCCTCGCCTTTCACCATCACGAGCGGCCCGTTGCGCTCGTGATCGCTCAGCGCCGTAAACGGATGGAAGAAGAACTGCCGGTCCAGATCGTTGAGATCGGGCGCTTGGCCCGCGACGGGGAAACTCATGAACATTCTCCAGGTTGGCAACGCATTTGCGGTGCTTCAATGACGGCACCGGACGCACATTTGTGCGCATTGCGTCATTTTGGGCGATATGAGAACATAAATCAACGAATCGAAAATGTGTCGAAGCCCAAACAGGAGAAAATCAACGATGCTGCAACTCAACGACCCGACCCTTCTCAAGCAGGCGCTGTTTTTAAACGGCGAGTGGATTGCCAACACAGACAAGGGTTTTATCGATGTTAACAATCCTGCGACCGGCGCGCTGGTGGGGAAAGTCCCGAAAGCCAGCCGTGAGATGACCGCAACGGCAATTGAAAAAGCGCATCATGCACTGCCCGCATGGAGCGCACGCCCTGCGGCAGAACGTTCGCAAATAATTAAACGCTGGTTCGATCTGATCGTCACTCACGTGGACGATCTGGCGCGGATTCTCACTGCAGAGCAAGGCAAGCCGCTCGCAGAGGCGCGCGGTGAGATTCTTTACGGCGCCGCATTCTTCGAGTGGTACGCCGAGGACGCGAAGCGCGTGCACGGCGAAGTGCTGCAGGCACCGGTTGCCGGACGCCGCATGCTCGTGCTGCGCCAGCCGATCGGCGTATGCGCGGCGATCACGCCCTGGAATTTCCCGATGGCGATGATCCCCCGCAAAGCCGCACCCGCACTCGCGGCCGGCTGCACGATGGTGCTCAAACCCGCGAGCGCAACGCCTTTTTCCGCGCTCGCACTGGCCGAACTCGCGCAACGCGCCGGGTTGCCGGCTGGCGTGTTCAGCGTGATGACGGGCGCGGCGTCGGAGGTGGGTGACGAACTCGCCACGCATCCGCTCGTGCGCAAGCTCACCTTCACGGGTTCCACGGAAGTCGGCCGGTCCCTGATGCAAAAGGCGTCGGGCACGATCAAGAAGGTCGCGATGGAACTAGGCGGCAACGCGCCGCTGATCGTCTTCGACGACGCCGACATAGACGTCGCGGTGGCCGGCACGATTGCATCGAAGTTTCGCAACATGGGCCAGACGTGCGTGTGCGCGAACCGGATCTACGTGCAATCGGGCATTCACGACCGGTATGTGGAAGCGCTCGCGAAGGCCGTGAATGCGCTGAAGGTAGGCGACGGTTTCGCCGACGGCGTGACCCAGGGGCCGCTGATCGATGACCAGGCAGTGGCCAAGGTCGAGGAACACATCAGCGATGCGCTGGCGCAAGGCGCCAAGGTCGTGGCTGGCGGCAAACGCCATGCGCTCGGGCGGTCCTTCTTCGAGCCCACGGTTCTGACCGACGTCACCCAGTCGATGAAGATCGCCATCGAGGAAACTTTTGGGCCCGTCGCGCCGGTGTTCCGCTTCGACTCGGAAGCCGAAGCCGTTGCCGCTGCCAACAACACTGAATTTGGTCTCGCCGCCTACTTTTTCACGCGTGACAATGCGCGGGTCTGGCGGGTCAGCGAGGCGCTGGAATGCGGGATCGTGGGAGTCAATACCGGCGCTACATCGTTTGAGGGCGCGCCCTTTGGCGGGGTCAAGGCATCGGGCGTCGGGCGCGAAGGATCGAAGCACGGCATTGAAGAGTTCACTGAACTCAAATATGTGTGCATCGCGGAAATCTGCTGATAAACTTTGCAAGTTGCAGGTTTTGTGCGCCATGCGCCCACTGCGCTCATGTAAAAGGAAAACATATGGCCGCGTACGAGACGGCCCTGGAGGACGACGACGAAGTACGCGATCGCGACTACGTCGGCTCGTTTGCACGGGGCCTTGAAGTCATCAAAGTGTTCAACCGGCACACGCCGCGGCGCACCCTTAGCGAGGTGGCCGAGGCAAGCGGCATGACACGCGCCACGGTACGGCGGTTTCTCCTGACGCTCGTGCGTGAAGGTTATGCCGAAACCGACGGCAAGTACTTCAACCTCAAGCCCAAGATCCTGGAGATCGGTTTTTCGGCGTTATCGTCCATGAACATCTGGGACATCGCGCAACCGATCATGAACGCGCTCTCCGCGAACGTGCAGGAGTCGTGTTTCGCCGCGGTGCTGGATGGCGATTCCGTGATCTACGTGGCGCGGGCTGCTTCGAACCGGATCATGAACGTAGGCATTTCCATCGGCAGTCGCACGCCCGCGCATTGCGTGTCGACCGGGCGCGTCCTGCTGGCGGCGCTGCCGGATGTCGAATTTCACCATTATCTGGAAAGCGCGAAGCTGCAGAAATTCACGCCCAATACGGTGACCTCGAAGGTCAAGCTTCGAGAGCTGGTGGAGGAAACGCGCTTGCGCGGATGGTCGATCGTGGACCAGGAACTCGAGATCAGCCTGCGCTCGATTTCAGTGCCCATTCGCGACCGCGACGGCAAGGTGGTCGCCGCGCTGAATGTCTGCTGTCCCGCTGAGCGAGTCACGCCGCAAGATATCAGTTCGAGGATTCTGTCGGCCATGCTGGAAGCGTCGAAAGATATTACGCGAGCGTTACAGGCCTGATTCGCCCGGCTTGCGACTTCTTGAAACGGCACGCATTGCGTGCCGTTTTTTTTGCGCTTCCGCCGAATCACTGTCAAGTTTTAATGACACGTTGTTTACATGGCGAACTTTTGTGCGCTAATATCGATGCGCCGTCGCGAGACGTAACCATCGGAGCCATCGTTCATGCAGTTGTCATTGAAGGGCAAGGTCGTAGTGGTCACGGGAGGCGGACGCGGTCTGGGTCACGCCATCGCCTCGATGTTCGCCGGTCAGGGCGCGGTCGGCGTCGTGGCCGACCTGCCCTCGCCGGCGCGCCTGGAGCCGCCGCACGGCATGATAGCCATCGACTGCGACGTGAGTTCCGAAACGAGTGTCAGCGCCTGCGTGGCGGCGACGCTCGAGCGTTTCGGCAAGATCGATATCGTGATAGCGAACGCCGGCATCGTGCCCGGCTGGCGCGCCACTGAAGACCTCGATTTCGACGAATGGGACCGCGTGATGGCGGTCAATGCACGCGGCGCCGCACTCACGATCGCCAAGACGGCGCCCGCGCTGGGCGAGACACAAGGCGCGATTGTCGTGATGGCATCGATCAATGCGTATGCCGCTCATGGCCGCCAGATGCTCTACACCGCATCCAAGCACGCCGTGCTCGGCATTGTCCGCTCCGCCGCGCGCGATCTCGGCCCGCAAGGCGTGCGGGTCAACGCGCTCGCGCCGGGTCCCATTGCAACTGACGCGCTGCCCGAGCGCATCCGGCATCGCGCAAGCGCGGGTGGTGTGCCCGCTGATACCGCCCTGCACGACCTAGCGAACGGCAACGCGCTGCGCCGTCTTGCAAGCACGGACGAAGTTGCGAAAGCCGCGCTGTTCCTCGCATCGGATCTGGCCAGCGGCATCACCGGTGTGCTGCTTCCCGTCGATGCCGGCCTGCAATAACCCTTCCTCCTCTCAAGCCAAATCAGCCATGTTCAGTCTGGAAAACAAGACGGTGCTCGTCACGGGTGCGTCGAAAGGAATTGGTGCGGCGATCGCTGCTGCGCTCGGCGAAGCCGGCGCGCACGTCATTGCGCATTACGGTCAGGATCGGGCAGGCGCCGAACACGCGCTGGCCAGCGTGCCCGCCTCCCGCAAGCATTTCGTGCAGGCCGATCTAAAGGACCTGACGGCCGTGGAAGGCATGTGGGATGCGGCCCAGGCGTGCCGCGGGCGGATCGATGTCTATGTGAACAACGCGGCCATCATGCTGTGGCATGGAGGCTTTGAGGCCGATGACACCACGTGGGACGCCGTCTGGGACGAGACGCTCGCCGTCAACGTGCTTGCGCCCGCGCGCCTGATCCGGCGCGCCGTCAAGCACTTCCTCGCCCAGCGTGGCGGCGTGCTCGTCACCATCTCGAGCTGGGCTGCCCAGCGCGGCGTGACCAATCCCGACACGATTGCCTACGCAGCATCAAAAGCCGCCGTGCGTTCGATGACTCAGACGGTCGCCCGCGCGCACGCACGCGACGGCGTGCTGGCTTACATCGTGGCGCCCGGCGTCGTGCGCACGCAGATGTCCGAAGCGTTCGCTGCGACGCAAGGCGGCGAGGACCGGATCACCGCCACCCTCGCGATGGGCGAATGGGTGCCGCCCGACGACATCGGCAGCCTGGTGGCGTTTCTTGCAAGCGGCAAGGTACGGCACCTGAGCGGAGCGACGCTGGACGTGAACGGCGCCAGCTACGTGCGATGACACCAAATGGCGTTTAATTTGAGAACATAAGTGCGCCTCGCGCACATTTTCTTTGACATCGTTTTTTGATGAAGCGACAATTTTTGCTCGGACTGACGATCAAGCCGCGCCAACCCGGTTCCCCCCTTTGCCCTTTCTGGAGAGTTCGCAATGCTTAGAGCAGTATTCCTCGTGCTGGCAGCGGTTCTCGCGACGGTGACCTCGCAAGTCACCGAAGCCCGCACGCTCGATCAGGTCATCAAGAGCGGCACCATTCGCATTGGCGTGAACCCGAACTTTCCGCCCATGAGCTCGTACAACGCGACCAATCAACTGGCCGGTTTCGATATCGACGTGGGCAACAAGATCGCCAGCGCGCTGAACATCAAGGCCGAGTTCGTGCCCACAGAAGCCGCGCAACGCGTGCCGTTCCTCGTGTCCGACCGCATCGACATCTCGCTGGGTGCGTTGACGCGTTCCGCCGAGCGCGCACAGTTGATCGATTTCACCGTGCCGCTGCACACCGAGTCGATGTCCGTGCTGACCACCGACAAGCTCAAGGCCGCAAAGTGGACGGACCTGAATTCGCCTTCGGTGACCCTGGTCGACATGCGCGGCAACTGGTCGGTCGATTACGTGAAGGACAAGCTGCCGAAAGCGAAGATGCTGCTGGTTGAATCGATTGCGGATACCGTTCGCGCCGTCGCACAGGGACGTGGCGATGCGATCGTCGAGAACATCGACTTCTTCCAGAACTTCACGAAGAATTATCCGAACATCAAGTGGCGCACGCTGAACGATCCGATCTTCGTCAACTACGACAGCATCGGCGTTTCGAAGGGCAACTCCACATTGAAGGACTACCTGAACGTATTGCTGTACGACATGCATTCGTCGGGCTTCGTCAATGACACGTGGCAGAAGGCGTATGGCACGCCGATGCAAAAGCCGATCGTCGCCAACCCTTACTTCTGAGCCTTACCCGGACGCTCGTTTCTGATGCGCCCGGCACTCCATGACTTCGCGTGCCTGTTCGGGCACGTCGTCATTTGATGCGGACGGCCATGACTTACACCCTTCAATACGCCGATGTGCTGCGCCAGTTGCCATATCTTGCGGCCGGCGCGGTGCTGACGCTCGAGATCGCGTTCATCTCGTTCTGGCTTGGTTGCACGATCGGCCTGGCCGGTGCGCTCGGCAAGCTGCATGGCGGCGGCATTGTGCGGCGGCTGGTCGGCACTTATGTTGTTCTGCTGACCAATACGCCCGCGCTCGTCCAGATCTTCTTCCTCTTCTACGCGCTGCCTGACGCCGGCATCACGCTCTCGCCGATGACCGCTGTGCTGATCGGCCTGACCCTCAACTCAGGCGCCTATCTCACCGATATCCTGCGCTCAGGCATCAGCTCGGTACGCACCTCGGAGATGGAGACAGCCGAGACGCTCGGCATGTCGCACCTGCAGATGCTGCGCTACGTGATCCTGCCGCATGTGGCGAAGACCATCTACGCGCCGTTATGTAACTTCTTTGTCTGGCTGGTGCTGGGCAGCTCGATCGGTGCGATCTTCGGCGTTGAAGAACTCACGGGCCGCGCAATCAATATCTCCAGCGCCAACATGCGCACCATCGAAACCTTTTCGGTCGTGGCCGCCATGTACGTAGCGCTCACCTTCGTTGCGTCGATCGCGCTCGCGTTGACCGGACGCTACGCCTTTCGCGTCAAAGCGAGGATCTTCTGATGCTCGAACAGATCATTGCGCAGTTTCCTACGTTCTTTACCCGCTTCACCTTCGAGTTCCTGCTCGAAGCCATGGGCCGCACGCTTGCGATGACCGCCCTCGGTTGCGGCGTCGGCATTGTGCTTGGTACGGTGATCGCGGTGACGCGCATCACCAAGGCCCGTGTGCTCGCGCCCGTGCGCTTCGTGCTGACCGTGCTCGTGGAGGTGTTTCGCCGCATCCCGTTCCTGGTCAACCTGTTCATCGTGATGTTCGCGCTGCAGGGCTTCGGCTCGGACATCTCGTTGTTCACCATCGCAACCGTGTCGATCTGCATCGTGGCGACCGCGTTTTTGTCCGAGGTGATCCGCGCCGGACTTGAATCGGTGCCGCGCCAGCAGATCGAGGCCGCCGAGGTGATGAATTTCGGCTTCGCGCGCACGCTGTTCCTGGTGTTGCTGCCGCAATCATGGAAAGTGATCTTGCCGCCCGCATTCGCGTTCATGGTGATGTTCATCAAGGACACGTCGCTGGCGTCGCAAATGGGTGTTGTCGAGCTGACGTTCACGGGCAAGGTCCTGATGAACCGCGGCTTCTCGCCCTTCCTGGTGTATGGCGCCGTGCTGGCCGCCTATTTCATCCTGTCTTACCCGCTCAGCCGTCTGGGTGCTCATCTGGAGAATCGCCTTGCCACACCTCGCAGTCGAAAAACTCTCAAGCGCGTACGCTCAGCAACAGGTTCTGCGCGACATCACACTCTCGGTTGAACGGGGCGAAGTGATCAGCCTGATCGGCCCTTCCGGATCGGGTAAGAGCACGCTGTTGCGCACGCTGGTAGGCCTGATGCCGCCGACCGCCGGGCGCGTCGTGCTCGACGATGAACCGCTCGACTATTCATCGCGCAAAAGCGTGCGCGCCGCACGCGACAAGATGGCGATCGTGTTCCAGCAGTACAACCTGTTCCAGAACATGGACGTGCTGGGGAACGTGACCATCTCGCCCATCAAGATCAAGAAGCGGCCGCGCGATCAGGTCGAGACCGAGGCGAAGGAATTGCTGCGCCGTGTCGGGCTCGCGGAAAAGCACAAGAGTTATCCCGATGAACTCTCGGGCGGGCAGCAACAGCGCGTGGCTATCGCAAGAGCGCTGGCGCTCAAGCCCGAACTTCTCCTGCTCGATGAAATCACCGCCGCGCTCGATCCCGAGCTCGTGAACGAAGTGCTCGATACCGTGCGAACGCTCGCCGGCGAGGGCATCACCATGCTGCTGGTGTCGCACGAGATGTCGTTCGTGCGCGAGGTATCCACGCGCGTGGTGATGATGGACAAGGGACAGGTTGTCGAGATCGGTACGCCGGACAAGATTTTCGGCAACGCGAGCGAAGCCCGGACACGGGACTTCGTCGGCAAGATCCTGCGGCACCACTGACTCGCGCTGTCAGACGCTCGCCAGCAGGAACGGCGAGAGATCCACGTCGAGCGGTGCGGGCTTGCCCTGCACCAGACTCGCGATGATCTGCGCCACCGCCGGCCCGGCGGTGAAGCCCATCCACGGGAAGAAGTTGATGAAGAAGCCGGGCGTGCCCGGCACTTCGCCCAGGATCGGCTTCCAGTCATCCGTGCCATTGACGATCGCCGCCCAGGTGCGGATCACCCGCAACGCACCGAGCGCAGGCACGGCGGCAAGCGCCACCTTCATGTTGCGTTCGAGCGAGTCGGGGTCGGTGGATGGATGACCGCGGCTATGCCAGCGCGCCGGCCAGCCGCCGCCAATCAGGATCGAACCCGCCTGATTCTGTTTCAGCGTGAGCTTGTCGCCGGCCGAATAAACCAGATGCGGGATCAACGGCGCCACGCGCTCCGTGACCGCAACCTGGATCGCGAAACCCTGCACATCGATTTCTATGCCGAGCATTGCCGCGACCCTGCCAGCGTCGGCGCCGGCTGCGTTGACCACACGCTTTGCGCGATGAACGCCTGTGCTGGTCGATAACTCGAAGCCATCGCGTGTTTCGGTCATGCCCGTCACCGCGCAATGACGCTCGAACCTGACGCCAAGCGCTCGCGCGCCGCGGGCATACGCAAGCGTGGCGGCGAGCGGGCTCGCCTTGCCTTCGTCGGGACAAAACGCGCCGCCGACTATTGCATTGGAGAGATACGGCGCGAGCGTCCGGACATCCGCGCGATCGAGCAGGCGCACGTCGAGCCCTTGCGAGCGCTCGATCCCGGCCTTCGCCGCGATCGCCTTCATTTGCGCGTCGTCGGTCGCGACCAGCAGGCCGCCTTTGAGCGATACCTCCAGGTCCGTATCGAGTGTTTCCGACAGTCCACGCCAGACATCGATAGAGCGACGCAACAGCCCGATGGTCGGCGCGAAAGTGCGCGCCCATTCCGGCCCGCGATTGACAAAGGGATCGTGCGGAATCTGTGCGTGCAGGCTGCCCGCGTTCGACCCGGACGCCTGCGTGTTCAGTTCACTGCGTTCGAGCACGGTGACGGCGACACCGTCGCGCGCCAGATAATAGGCGGTCGCACAGCCGGCAAGACCGCCGCCGATCACAATTACATCGTTCATCGGGTCGGGAGATAAGTTGAGGAAGCGCTAGGTCGATGCCGGTTCGTGCGCATTCGATGCATGCATGTTACGCCGCGCGAGAAAAAAAGCGAACGTGTCAGGCAGCACGGTATGCGGCTCAGGATGACCAAGCGCACGGGCCGCGCGATACGCGAAGTTCGAGTCGGCCAGGAGTTCTCGCGCCATCGCAACGAGATCGGCGGACCCTTCGCGCAAGATGTTCTCTGCCTGCAGCGGGTCGGTGATCAGACCTACGGCCATGGCCGGCATCTCTGCTTCACGTCGGATACGCTCGGCGTAAGGGACCTGGTGTCCGGGCGCTTCCGGCCGTGTGGAGCGAGCGACCGGACCACGGATGCCACCTGCGGAACAATCGATCAGATCGATACCCGCCCGCTTCAAACGCCGCGCGAGTTCAATGGTTTCGTCGAGCGTGACGCCGCCTTCGCTTTCATCCACGCACGACGCGCGATACCACACCGGCATGTGCTCCGGCACCGCTTGCCTGACCGCTTGAGCAACTTCGAGCGCGAAACGCGCGCGATTGTCGAAGCTGCCGCCGTAGCGGTCCGTCCTGAGATTGGCAATCGGCGACAAAAATTCGTGCAGCAAATAGCCATGCGCGCCATGCACCTCCACAAAGTCCAGCCCAGCGCTCACAGCGCGCCTGGCAGCGGCCGCGAACGAAGCGACAATGCGCGCGATGCTCTTCTCGTCCAGCGCCGCGGGTATGGGCCATCCGTTCGCGTGCGCCACCGATGAAGGCGCGACTGTCGGCCAGCCGCGCGGCGGCGACGTGCCGGCGAGCGGCCCGGCTCCATCCCACGGACTGGCCGAACTGCCCTTGCGGCCGGCGTGACCGAGCTGCACGCCAACCGGAATCCCCTGCCCTTTGTATAGCGTGGCAATTTTCCCGAAACCCTCGATCTGGTTGTCGTCCCAGAGGCCGAGACAGCCTTCGCTGATACGGCCGTCCCTTTCCACGGCCGTGGCTTCGATCACTGCCCCGCCCACACCGCCGAGCGCGAAGCGCGCGTGATGCGCGAGATGCCACGCATTCACACGTCCTTCAATGGCGCTGTACTGGCACATCGGCGAGACGACGATACGATTGACGAAGGTCGTGCCGCGCGAGCTGAACGGCGTGAACAGGCGGATATCGTGCATCGGCAGCTCAGGCTTTTTGCGCCGCGCATTGCGCGACATAGGCGTTGATGTCGTCGATGATCGCAACGATCTTCGCACGCCGCTCCACGCCTTCGTCACCCAGTGCGGAGAACGGGGTCAGCGGCGGACGGACATCGCCTACCGGATAACCCTGCGAAGCCGCCAGCGCTTTTGAATAACACTGATGCCCATACGTCGGATGCCCCTCTGCAATGATCCGGTCGAAGCTCGCGATCATCTTCTGGATGGTCTTCGCTTCCTCCATCTCGCCGGCGACCAGCGCGTCCCACAGGCGCGTCGATGCTTCCGGAATGTAGTTCGCGTACGGGTTCACGTAACCCACCGCGCCAAGCAGGAAACTCTCGACCGGGCGCTCGCCGGCGAATACGTTCATCACGCCATCGGTTGCTTCGATCACATCGTAGACGCGGCCCACGTCCATGCTCGCTTCCTTGATATAGCGGATGTTGTCGAACGCTTTCGTCAGGCGCGCAACGAGTTTCGCCGACATGTCGACATTGGTCGTGACCGGATTGTTGTAAAGCATGATCGGCAGCGACGTGGCTTCGGAAATCGCCTTGTAGTATTCGAATATCTCGTCTTCGGTCGGCGTGTAGTAATAAGGCGGGACGATCATGAATCCGTCGACGCCCAAGGCTTCCGCTTCGCGGGTGTATCGAACCGCATTCGGTGTCGACGCGTTCATGGTGCCGACCAGCACATCCATGCGCCCCGCCACATGCTTGACCGTCGCCTCTACATATTGCGTGCGCTCTTCGTCGCTGATGGTCAGGAACTCCCCAGTGGTGCCGAGAATGATCACGCCGGGTGAACCGGCTTCTATTTGCCAGTCCAGGAAACGCTTGAGCGCTTTTTCATCGATCGACTTGCCGTCGGCTGTAAAGGGCGTCACGGTCACGCCATAGCTGCCACGAAAAACTTTACTCACGTATTTCTCCATTCAAATCGTTTGAAAGCGTGCGCGCCATGCGCACAATTTAACGCGTTAATTCAGCAGTACAGTTACCTCATACCATGCCGTTAAATCCTGGTAAAGCGCACCGATCGGCAGTTTTGTCCGAGCTACGCCACAGATGCCTGCCTCCCCGCTCCGTTTTTTCCCTTAATTTACTGGAAATTTCAGAATCATTTTTGTTCACATGGCGCCTGAATGTTAGCATGGCGCACGTTTTGTCACAAAGCGTCTGCTCCATTTTTCATCCAGGAACCGCGCTGTCGTGACGACCCCAGACGTGCAAACCACGTAAGCAGGAGGCACGAGCCGGAGGACATCTTGCATTGGCTGCGAGATGGCTGATTCGTACTCCGAATTTTCAGCATCATCAATTCAGGGGAGTTGAGTGGCATGAGAACTATCAGGCGAATCGCGGCGCTCGTTGGCGTCGCGGCAACGGGTTTGGCACACGCGCAAAGCAGCGTCACAATGTATGGCGTGATCGACGTAGGTCCCACTTACGTCAGCAACGAGGGCGGCGCGCACAACATCAAGATGGACGACTCGATTGCCTCGGGAAATCGCTGGGGCATCAAGGGAACGGAAGATCTTGGCGGCGGCCTGAAGGCCATCTTCGACCTTGAAAACGGTTTCGACGCATTGAATGGACAGTTCCGCCAGGGTGGCCGGGAATTCGGACGTCAGGCATGGGTAGGATTGCAGAACAACTACGCGTCCATCACGATGGGCCGACAGTACGACCTGGTCTACGACTACACGGCGAACTATGCAATGAGCGCATGGGCGAGCGGGTACGCCACGCACCAGGGTGATCTGGACCGGATGGGCTGGGAACGTCTGGACAATGTGGTCAAGATCAAGAGCGCTGATTTTCATGGTCTGCAAGGCGGTGCGATGTATTCGTTCGGCAACGTTGCGGGCAGCCTGCACGACCAGAGTGCATGGTCGGCTGGCGGCCAATACAACCACGGCCAGTTTTCAGCCGGTGCGGTTTATCTCCGCATGAACAATCCGAATGGCTCGAACGCCATTGACCCGTACGGTTCCATGGGCGTATCCAGTTTCCTCGGCCAGACCACCGCCACGCGCGATCCGGCAACCGGCAAGGTAACCGACCTGTTCTCCGCCACACCGCTGGAGATCGACAGCCAGAGCGTGCTTACCCTGGGCGCGAGTTATGTCCTGTCGACCGTGACTTACGGGATTGCGTATTCCGATGTCTGGTTCAAGGGCTTTGGCCGGACATCGGCATTGCGCACGTATGACGTAGGCGCTTCGTGGCAGGTCACACCATCGTTCAATGCGGCAGCCGGCTACTTCTATTCCACCTTCGAAGGTCACCACTACAACGAAGGCAGTCTCGGTATCGACTATGCGTTTTCGAAGCGGACCGACGTCTATCTGCAGGGCTCCTACCTGCGGGCGTCGTCGGGCGTGGACGCGGTGCAGGGTTTCCTGTTCACGCCGTCGACCACCAGCACGCAGACAAGCGTGCGGATTGGATTGCGCCACCGGTTTTGACGTAACGAACGAGGCCGCGCGGCTCAGGCCGTCGCGCGGCGCAATACACAGCCACCGATGAGAAAACGGTTTATTCGCCGCCGATGACAGCGCGCAATGTTTCCGGACGCAGGCGCATGGGTGAATACGGCGTCATGTCCACGCCCGGATCGCGACCGGTGATCAGATCCGCGACCATGCGCGCTGTCAGTGGCCCGAGCGTGTAACCCGCGTCCCCCGGGATGGCGGCATGCAGGCCCGGTATGCCGGGCATCTCGCCCAGCACGCCGCGTCCATCGACTTTCGAATTGATGCCGGCCCAGGTCCGGATGATCTGCAGCGATACAAGCGCCGGCACCATGAACTGGGCAAGCGACACATTGCCGATCATGCTGGCCGGATCGACGACCGGAAAATCCGCGCCGTCAGCAAGCTTTGCGGGCCAGCCGCCGCCAATCACGATCTGCCCCGTCGACAATTGCTTCAGCGTGATCGATCGTTCCGCGTGCTGCACGAGATGCATGATCAACGGCGGTGCCGCTTCGGTGATGTTCATATGCAGCGGCTCGGCTTCCACAGGGAGGAAACTGCCCACGCTGTCCATCAACGCGCGAGCACCCGGGCCAGCCGCAACCGCCACTTGTCTTGCTGTGAGCATGCCCAGCAGCGTGGTCAACGTGAAGCCCGGGTCGTCGGCGTGCAGCCGTTCGACCTTGCACCGGTCGACGATCGTCACGCCCATCTGCACGGCCCACGCCCTCACCTGAGCGTTGCATTTGAGCGGATTGAGCTTGCCTTCATCGGCGCATAATTCGGCTCCGAAGGCGCTCGCGCCGAGATACGGCGCAATCCGTCCAAGCTCGTTACGGTCGAGCAACTCCACCGATAAGCCCAGCTCCCGCTCCCGCCTGCTCTTCGAGACCAGAAAGTCGAACTGCTCGGGCGTCTCGGCAATCATCAGGCCGCCCGACACCTTCATCTCGAAGTCGGCGCCTATCGCGCGTTCGAACTCGCGCCAGAACGCTACGGCTTTGGGATAGAGCGGCAACTGCTGTTCGAAGCTCGCCACCCGCTCCGGAAAAAGACGCATGAAGCGGCTTTGCATCTGGACATGAAGGCTGCCGGCGTTAGCCGTTGATGCGGCTGAACCGCCTGCATCGATCAGGACGACATCCCGGCCGGCTTGCGCCAGGAAACCCGCAAGGCACAGTCCGACAATGCCCGCGCCGATCACTGCCACATCGACTTGACGACGCGGCAAAGCACCTGCATTGGACACGTTCATGATTCGCCGCCATGCCCCGCGAGTTCGGCTATGGATACCGGCTTGACCGGTACGCGCGGCGCGAAGCCCGACATCTCGTCGCGTTCGCGGCCGAAGCGCGCACACACGATGTCATCGAGGACTGGCGCACAGTATCGGCCCTGGCAGCGTCCCATGCCGATCCGCGTACGGCGCTTGATCGCGCCGACGGTGCTGAGGCCCTCGTCGAGCGCGGCATCGAGCTGCCCGAACGTGACTTCCTCGCAGCGGCAGATTATCGTGTCGCCGCAGCGTTCTTTGGGCGCCGTCAGCGCGCTCGCATAGACGGTCCAGAGCGCTTGCTGGAAGCGTCTCTGCCTGGCAAGTTCAACGATCGCGCGATCCCGCTCGGCTGTGAGTGAAGCGTCGAGCACCTGTCCCTGCGATGCCGCCACCGCCGCGCCCACGATCGTCCCTTCCGCGAGCGCCGCTTTCGCGCCGCCGAGTCCGGTGCAATCGCCGAGCGCGTACACACCGGCGATGCTCGTCAGGCCCAGATCGTCACGGCGTGTGATGAGCTGGCGGAGGGGTTTATCGAAGTCGTGTGCGCAGCCTAGCGCCCGCAGCAGTTCGTTAGCCGGCTCGAAGCCATAGCCGAGACAGACGGCATCGACCTCGATCTTTTGCGCGGGTGTTGCTTCCGGCATGCCCGAGACGCGCGCCAGCGTGACGGACAAGCCGCCCGCTGTCTTCTCGATCGATTCGATCACGGTCTCGTTGATGATGCGCACGCCGTGACGCTTCACCGTGCGCTGATAGCCAAGTCCTTCGACCACGAGCGCGGGTGCGGCGAGCGCCATGGTGGCGATTGATCCAATGCTCGCGAGTCCGGGTGCGCGCGCCGCTTCGACGACAGCGGCTACTGTCGCGCCGCCGCTGACAAGTTCGGCCGCGAGCTGCAGGTTGAGCGGACCGTTACCGGCGATCAACACGCGCTTGCCCGGCAATCGCCGCGATGTACGCCACAGGGTCTGGGCAGCGCCGGTAGTCATGACGCCGGGCAGCGTCCAGCCCGGCACTTGCCAGCCGCGCTCATACGCGCCCGTTGCAACAACGCTTGCGTGCGGCCGGAACCGGATCGAGCGGCCGCGCACGGTCGCGATGAATTCGTTCGGTTCGAATGCGCCCCATACCAGCGCATCGCGGATGATCTCGACGCCCGCCTTGCTCGCAGCATCGATCAAGGCTGCGCCGCGCTGGTGTTGTGCATCGGGCGGCGCAATCCCATCGGACGATGCCGATACACCCAGTTGCTTGTAGTACTGGCCGCCGGGCTGGCTGCGTTCATCGAGCACGGTCACGCGCACGCCGGCGCGCTGCGCCATGAGCGCTGCCGACAACCCGCCCGGTCCCGCGCCGATCACGAGCAATTCGGGCTCGCGCACTTCCGGCTCACGCGCTTCGATGTACCCGCCCGGGCTTGCCGGCACCGGCAGCGCCCGTGCATGCACGCCGCGCCGCACGGTAATCGGCTTGACGATCTTGGTCATGCACGCACGCCGGTTCGCCACGCCATCCACTTCGACAAGACAGTCCTGGCAAACGCCCATGCCGCAAAACACACCGCGCGGCTGACCCGAAGCCGTCGTACGGAAATCCTGGATGCCATGCGCGACAAGTGTCGCCGCCAGCGTTTCGCCGGGCCGCGCCTGCAGCGTCTCGCCGTCGAACTGAATTGCAATGGTTTGGGTCATGTCGGTCATACGTAATACCGGCTCAAAGCGAAGACTCGAGCCGGGTGTTCAGGACGAGTTCCGCCACGGTTGCATTGTTGGGAAGCGTCAGCAGAAAGGCAATCGTATCAGCGACAGTTTCCGGGCGCAGCCGGTCCGCCACGGGACTCGCGCTCGCAAACCGCGCAATCAGTTCTGTATCCACTGCGCCGGGACACAAGGCGGTGGCACGCACGCCGCTCTCCCAGCCGTCGAAACGCGCTGCGTGCGTAAGCGCCATGACTGCGTGCTTGGTCATGGCATAACCCACCGAATCCGTCGGCCGATACCGCTTGCCGTCCGTCGATGCCACGTTGATCACACGGCCTTTTCCGCTTACCTTGAGCGCGGGCATGGCGGCGCGGATGGTGCGGAACGGACCCTTGACGTTGACTTCCCACATGATGTCGAGCGCGGTGTCGTCGCCACGATCCAGCGTGATTTCGAGCAGGATGCCTGCGTTGTTGATCAGCGCGTCGAGGCGCCCGAAGCGCGCGAGTGTGGCGTCGACCCACGCGACCGGGGACAGCGGATCGAATGCGTCATAGCGTTCGATCAATACCCTTTCCTTGTCCGCTGCAAGCGCTGGCGCGACGCCTGCCGGATCGCGCACGCCGAGCGACAACGTGTAGCCGTCATCGTAGAGACGTTGTGCGATGGCGGCGCCAATACCTCGTGACGCGCCCGACAACATCACCACGCCGCGCACAGGTTCCGAATGCTTCGACATCAGAACAGCCCCTGGTAGACGCCACCATCGTTGACGATATTCTGCGCAGTCATGAAGCCATTCTGCGCGCTGCACAAGAACGCAATCAGATCGCCGCACTCGGACGGATCGGCAAAGCGTCCAGCCGGGCAATGCTTCAGCCGATCCGCGACAATCGCCTCATAGGTCGTGTTGCCGCGTGCCGCGTGGCCGTGCAGGTTCGTGGTGAGCGCATCGGTTTCGAACAACCCCGGGCACACGCTGTTGATCACCACGTTGTGCGGAATCAGTTCGCGCGACATGGCGGCGATCGCGCCCGCAAGCGCAAGGCGCGCCGCGTGACTGGGTCCGAAGCCGACCTGCGGGAACTTGATGAAGCTCACTGACATGTTCACGATCCGGCCGAAGCCACGCTCGCTCATGCCCGGCACGACCGCGCGGATCAGTTCCAGCGACGAATAAAAATGCGCTTCCATCCAGCCCTCCCAGCCTTCGCGCGTGATCTTGCGGAAGTCGTCGGGCACCTGCCGGATGCCGGGATTCGCCACCAGGATGTCCACGATGCCCGCTTGCGCCAGGACCGCAGCGCGTCCCTCGGACGTGCCGAGATCAGCGCTGACGGTCGCGACCTTGACGCCGGTTTCTGCCACGAGTTCACCCGCGGCGGTATCGAGTGTTTCCTGCGATCGTGCAACCAAAGTCAGGTCCACGCCCTCTCTCGCGAGCGAACGCGCCGCCGCCAGTCCCAAGCCCTTGCTACCGCCGCATACGACCGCGCGGCGTCCTCTGATGCCTAAATCCATGTTGTCTCCGTGCGCCGGCGCTGTCAGGCGCGGGCGTGTTGCAAGTCGATTTTTCTCAGACGTTTTTCGCAAACGATGCCGCAAGCAAACGCGGCGGCACCTTGAAGCGTCCGGCAACGTCGCGCCATTGCTCGCGCACCGTCGTGACCTCGGCGGTATCGCCCGCGACCAGCACCGTCGCGGGCAACAGTTGCGCGTTATAGCGCGCGGCGCCGGATTCGGTGTAGCCGCCGGCATCGAGGAAAGCGACGAAATCACCGCGTGCGAGCGCGGGCATGGTGCGATCGGCGCCGACTTCATCGGAGTTGCAAAGCGGACCGACCAGATCGACGTGCTCCGTTGCCGGGCGCGCGGTGTCCTTCACGGCGACCGCGTGGTAGTACCAGTCGAGCGCCGATGCCCAGGAAAGATGGTTTGTCGAAAGATCCAGGTTCACCCATTTTTTCGTGGCGCCCTGCTTGATCGCGCCGACTCTTCCAACTGCAACGCCGGACGGCCCCGAAATTGCGCGGCCCGGTTCAATGCGCAGTTTGGGCAGCGGCAGGTTCAGGCGTTCCGCTTCTTCGCGGATCGCAGCGCCGCACATACGGCCGTAGATCTCCGGCGTGGGTGCGGCGTTGTCGTCGATCTGCGAGCGCGGCCCCGTGCCGTACCACTTGCCGAAGGTCCAGCCGCCGCCAATGTCGATGCACGGCGGCGTCCAGCCGGTTTCATCGCGCAAGAAGCCGGACCATGTGATCATCTCGCGCGCCATGATCGCGAAATTTTCGGGATCGTTCGACATGCGGCTCAGGTGGAAATGCGTTTCCTTCAACTCGATATCAGGCATCTGCTGCGCCCGCTTGACGATCTCGACGGTCTGCTCGCGCGTCATGCCCCACTTGGTCGAGTCGCTCTGTTCCTTGAGCGTGCCGGGACCGTGCATGGCAACACCCGTGCGTCCCGCGAGCGGCAACAGGTCGAGCTTGAGCCGGATGCCGATAGCCGCCCTCTTGCCAAGCCGCTTCGAGATTGCATCGATGCGATCCAGTTCATCCATTGCATCGATATTCACGCAGATGCCATTCGAGATCGCCATCTCGAGTTCTTCTTCCTGCTTGTTCGAGCCGTTGAGTACGAGCTTTTGCGGATCGGTTCCGGCTAGCAGCGCGATATACATCTCGTTCACGCCAAAGCAGTCACCGCCCGCGCCTTCCTGGTTCAGGATGTGGCGGATCGCGAGTCCGTTGTTCGACTTGTTGGCGAAGAGAATCTCGACCTGCGGATAATGCGCGAGAAAACCATCGCGAAACGCGCGATATCGGTCACGCAGTTCGTTTTCCGAAATGATGTAGAGCGGTGCGCCGTGCGTCTCGGCGAGGGTTTGCACGTCGCAGCCGTCGACCCAGAGATTGCCGTTGGCGCCAATACCGATGTACTTGCCGTACTGCACGGAAAACCCGCAGGGATTTGCGTCGGGCTGATGTCCTGTCATTGCTTTCTCCTTCCTGGATTTTTATTTCGGCGAGTTTGGGTCAGAGCAAGCCTTCGGCTCGCAACCCCGCCGCCAGCGAATCGCGCTGGCTGGAATTCAGCGCGCGCAGCGGCGCCCGTGGTTTTCCGCCGCCTGGAATGCCGAGCAGATCCATGGCGGCTTTCGTCGACGGATACAGCGTGCGGCCGTCGGCTGTAAAAAGATCGGTCAGGCGGCGCCCTGTTGCCTGCAGGCGCGCGGCGAGCAGCGTGTCGCCGCTGCGGGCGGCCTCGAAAAGCTTCTGGCCGCCTTCATCCCAGACATTCGGAAAGCAGTCGATCACGCCGTCGGCGCCGAGCTGGACGGCCGGAACGCCGAACACCGACGACGGTCCGCAAAACACCCGCAGCGTTTCGTGCACCGCGAGGAACGTGCTGTAGAAATTGTTCCAGTCACCCGAGCTTTCCTTTACTGCCACAACGCGCTCGAGCTTGCCCAGCCGCGCGACCAGTTTGGGCGTCAGGTAATTCACTGCGTTGCCGGGGATGTTGTAGAGCATCACCGGCAAGCCGGCGTGCGCAGTGACGTCGGCGTAGTGCGCGTGGATCTCGTCATCGGTGAGCTTGACGAAATACGGCGGCAGGATCAGCGCGCCATCGCATCCCGCTTTCTCCGCCTGCCGGGTCAGCGCGATCGTGTCTTCCACCCCGATCATGCCGGTCCCTGCAATCAACGTCCCGCGCGTGCCCATGACTTCTTTCGACGCTACAAACAAGCGTGCGCGTTCGTCGGTGTTCATCGCCCAGAATTCGCCGGTGCAGCCGCCGACGACCACGCCGGTCGCGCCGAGCTTCAGATGCCGTTCGATGACATCGCCGAGCTCGCGTTCGTCGAGCTTGCCGTTGTCGTCGAAGGGCGTGGTGATTGCCGGCATGGCGCCGGACCAGTTGACGCTTTCTCTGTTCATGCTTTTGACCCGTGTTTGATGATGTGAATGTTCAGGCTGCGTCGCGCGTGCGCTTGATCGACGTGACGTTGGTGTCGTCGCGGTTCAGCCGCTGGCCGTTCTGGCGCGAAAAAACGTGCAGGCGTGCGAGCGTGACTTCGAACGGCACGCTCTGGCCAGCGCGGAGCTCGGCTGCGAGCGGTACGTCGCTGGCAATGCGCGTACAGAGCGATGCACCACCGCAATCCATCAGCACGATGGACTCGTGGCCTGTCGGCTCGACCACTTTGATGCGAGCGCTGAGTGTCCCGCGGCCCAACACGATGTCTTCGGGCCGGATGCCGGCGGAAACCGCGCCGGACGCGTCCGCGCGCAGCGCGGAATGCGGCAGGCGCAATGCCACGCCGCCTGCTTGCAGCGAGAAGCCTGTATCGTCGCGCTGCAGGTCGCCATCGATCAGGGACATCGCAGGCGTGCCGATGAACCCGGCCACGAACTGGTTCGCCGGCCGGTAGTAGATTTCATCGGGCGTGCCGAATTGTTGCAACACGCCGCCACTCATCACGGCGATCCGCGTGGACATGGTCATTGCTTCGAGCTGGTCGTGCGTCACGTACACCGTCGTCGTACCCATGCGCTGATGCAGCTCGATCAGCTCGGCCCGCATATGCGCGCGCAACTTGGCGTCGAGATTCGACAGCGGTTCGTCCAGCAGGAACACCTTCGGTTTGCGGATCAGCGCACGGCCAAGCGCGACGCGCTGCTGCTGGCCGCCCGAAAGCTGCTTCGGCTTTCTCGCGAGCAACGGTTCGAGTTGCAGCAACTGCGCAATGTTGTTCAGCATTGCAGGCCACTCCTGCTTCGGAACACCACGCTTTTTCAGCGGATACACAATGTTCTCCGCAACCGTCAGATGCGGATACAGCGCGTAGGACTGGAACACCATCGCAATATCGCGCTTCGCCGGCGGCAACTCGTGCACTTCGATGCCGCCAATATGGATCGCGCCGCTCGTCGGCTGCTCCAGGCCCGCAAGCATGCGCAGCGTCGTTGTCTTGCCACAACCGGAAGGTCCGAGCAGGCACACGAATTCACCGTCGCGGATATCGAGATCGAGTGAGGGAATCGACACCGTATCGCCAAATACCTTGCGTACATTCTTGAAACTTACTGCTGCCATTGAGGTGCTCCGGAGTGCATAGTCAGTGTGTCGTCGGTGCTCATCCCGCGGGCGTTCAACCCTTCACACCGCCAGCGCCAAAACCGCTAGTGAGATAACGCTGAAGGAAAGCGAAGAAGAACAGCAACGGCACGCTCATCATCACGGAAGCCGCCATCAACAGCGACCACTCGATGTTGAACGACGACACGAGCATGTTCATCACGCCGGTGGTAAGCGGACGGGTCTCGTCGGTGTTGACCATGACGAGCGCGTACAGGTACTCGTTCCACGCCAGAATGAACGTGAACAGCGCGGTCGAGATGATTCCGGGCAGCGCTTGCGGCAGGATCACATCGACGAACGCACCCAGCCGGCTCGCGCCGTCCACCAGCGCGGCAGCTTCGAGGTCGTCCGGAATGCCGGCCATGAACGAGCGCAAAAGCCACATTGCGTAGGGCAAGGCAAACGTGGTGTACGAGATCACCAGACTGGTCAGTGTGTTCTGCAAGCCCAGCTTCACCGTCATCAGGTAAAGCGGAATGATCAACACCACAGACGGCATCAGGTAGGTGCAAAGAACCGCGGTGGCGATCGCCTCGCGGCCGCGATAGGCGAAGCGCGCAAGGCTATAACCGCCGATGGTGGCGACCGCCATGACAACGACGGTAGTCGCCGCCGACAGCACGATCGAATTCCAGAAGTAGCTGATGAACGGCGTGTCCTCCAGCAGCCGCCGATAATGCTCGAACGTCACGTGCTCGGGCAGAAGCCTGATCGGATAGACGAACAGTTCGCTCTGCGGCTTGATGGATGTCAGCACCATCCAGATCAGCGGGAACACCATCAGGATCACGATCACCCAGGTGACGAGCGACGCGGGAATGTTGGTTTTATCGGCCCGCATCGTGGCTCCTTGTGCGTTGTGCGCGATAAAGGTAGGCCGCCATCAACACGCCCATGACCACCATCATTCCAACCGCGGAAGCGGAAGCCGCGCCCATCTGGTTCAGACCAAACGCCTGCTGATAGACGAGCAGCGGCACGGATCGTGTCTGATTGACCGGGCCTCCGCCGGTCATCAGGTAAAGCAGGTCGAACTCCTTGAAGTCCCAGATGATCCGCAACAGGATCACGACGCCGAGCACTTCACGCAACTGCGGCAGCGTGACGTCGAAAAAACGGCCGAACGGACCGGCGCCGTCCATGCGCGCGGCTTCATAGAGCGCGAGCGGAATGGTCTGCAGTCGCGCCAGCACCGCGATCACAACGAACGGAAAGTACTTCCAGGTGCCGACCAGAACAATGCTGATCATGGCGTTGGGCATTTCGCCGAGCCAGTTGACCGGACTGCTGATCACATGGAGTTCGAGCAGGACCTGATTGAGTACGCCATAGAGATCGTTGAAGAGCCAGCGCCAGACCAGCACGGCGACCACGGTCGACACAAAATAAGGGAACAGCACGAGGCTGCGCGCTGCCGAGCGCATGGCGATCTTCTCGTTGAGGAGCAGCGCCATGCCGACGCCGCACAGGATCTGCAGGACGAGCGTGGACGTGGTCCAGACGATCGTTACCCATAACGAAAACCAGAACGTCGATGAACCGAGCATGTCCCGATAATTCGCCAGGCCCACAAAGCTCGACGCCTGCGTGGGCGTGTACACCGAGTTCAGGGAAAGCCACAGTGCATAAAGAAGCGGATACACAATGGTTGCGATCAACAGCAACACTGCCGGCGCGATCAGCAACATGCCGAGCCTGCTGTACGTCGATTCGAGAGAGCGGATGCCCATGCGGGGCAATGAAACAGTGGCCATGCGTTTTCCAATGCGTGCCCGTGCGAATGCGATCCGGGCAATGACGGACGAAAGATGGTTGGCGCAACGCGTGACGCATCGAGCGCCATGCGTTTGCGCGGCCGGCCGTGTCAGGCTTTCATCAGCGTTTCGAGCTTCTTTGCGGTCGCACCGACTACGGACTTCGGCGCTTCGTTGTTGAGCACGACGCGCTGGACCAGTTCAGCCAGGACATTGCTCGCGACGATCTCGTTGGCCCTTCGGTTCGGCTTGTGTGCCGGCGACTCGTAGCCAAGGTTGTGACCGGACGCGGCGGCAGCCGACATCAGTTCGACTTCCTTCGGATACTTCTTGATGATCGGATTGCTGTTATAGCGAGGATCGGCCGCAATGGTCTTCAATACCGGCAGCAGATGCGCGGGCGCGCCCAGCAACTCGGAAATATAGCCCGCAGGATCGAAAAGATATTCCGCGAACATTTTGGATGCCGAAATGTTCTTGGCCTTCTTAGGAATGAAGACGCACGGAAAGTCGTTATAGGTCCATGCCGGTACCGACTTGGAAATCGTGGGATACGTGGCGCAAGTCACCGAATCGGCAATGCCGGGATTCTGCGCGGCAATGTTGTCCAGCACGCGCCCGCCATAAATGCCCGTCGCGGTCGATCCGGAGACAAACGCGGTCAGGCTTTCTCCCCAGCTATAACCGGTCGCGCCGGGCGGGCAGAACTCGCGCATCGACTTGTAGAAATCGAGTGCGTTGAGCGTTGCCTGACTGTCGATTGCAACCTGCAGATCCGGCGTGAATACCTGCCCGCCTGCACGATGGATGAAGCCGAGCAGTATCAACGAAGTCATGCTGTTCAGGCCGTATGGCAGCGGCGCACCATAAATCCGGCCGCCCTGCATCTTCTTGCATGCGGCGCGAAGTTCGTCCCACGTCTCGGGCACCTTGTCCACGCCAGACTTTTGCATCAGGTCACGACGAATCCATAGAACGTCGGCGGCCGTATTTGCAAGGCCCGTGGCGCACAGCTTTCCGTCCGCGGTCCTGAACACATCGTTTGCATTCGGATAGTACTTGTCGATACCAACGGCTGCGACGACGTCATCGACCGGTTCGACCAGCCCGTCTGCGTAATAGGTTTGCGCGGCATAGGACGGGAGGTGAGTGATGATGTCAGGCACCTGGTTTGCGGCAAACGCTGCCGCAAGCTGCGCCGGATAACCCTCGTCCGACGTCGCCTCGAACACGACCTTGACGCCCGGGTGCGCCGCCATGAAACCGGCGATCTGCGCTTTGTAGGCCTTCAACTGGTCGGGCGCGGCCTGGGTCGACCACCAGCGCAGCGTAATGGGATCCGCTGCGAATGCGCCGCGGCCGAATGCGAGGCCCCCGATGCCCGCGGTCATGCCCGCCGACGCCGCCAGCTTGAGCAAACGGCGGCGCTTTGCCGAAAGAGTTGGTGCCTTCACCTGCCGATCCCCATCGAACGTCATTCAGCTTCGCTCCCAATATAAATGTGCGCCTGTCGCACCGATGTGCGTATTTATACATGAGCAATAAGTGACATACAACGGATTTTTAGCCGATATTTGAGAGCCGAGCCTCCCGTACGACCCAATAATTTTACTTGTGTTCGCCTGTCGCACATTAATGTGCAGCGTCCGCCACGTCAATGTGAAGCCGTCAGACCGGTCGCGCACCGCAAACTTCGACTATGATCGTGCGACACATCCGGCTGGCATCGCAGGCCGGTCAGGCCATCTTGCAACGCCAGGTGCAATGAACAAACAGCCTTTTCACACGCATTCAGACGCAATCATTGACAAGCCCGCTTCGCAGGACGCCCGCCCTGAAACAGCCGAAGCAGAAAGCGCCTTTGTGTTTTTGCTGGTGGACGGTCTTTCGATGATGAGTCTCTCCTCAGCGATAGAACCGCTACGCTCGGCCAACAGGCTGGTGAACACGGCGCTCTATGGCTGGACGCTCGCAAGTCTCGACGGCAATCCCGTGTATGCGTCGAACGGAATCGAATTGCAGGCCCGAAAGCTCGACGACGTCATGACCACGGCTCAATACATTTTCGTTTGCGGTGGCCTGCGTCTCGACCCGGCACTCGAGCCGGCATATCTGCGCGCGCTGCGCCGCGCGGCTCGCACGGGCGCGGTGATCGGATCTTTATCGACAGGAAGTTATCTGCTTGCGCGCGCCGGTCTGCTCGAGGGCTACCAGTGCACGATCCATTGGGAAAACCTCTCTGCCTTCACCGAAGAGTTTCGCGGCTTGATGTGCTCGGGAAAGATCTACGAGATCGACCGCGACCGCATGACGTGCTCGGGTGGCATCGCCGCAATGGACATGATGTTGCAGTTGATATCGGAGCAACACGGTCCTGAGCTTGCGGTCCGGGTGGCGAACCAGTTTCACCACGAACGCATCCGCGACAGCGACGACGAACAACGCGGCTGGCGCGACCAGAACCACGAGAGCCTGCCCCGCGGCATCCGGCGCGCTATCGAACTGATGCGTGCGCACGTGGACGAGCCACTGCCCATATCGCGTATCGGCACCGACATAGCCATGACCTCACGCCAACTCGAGCGGCTGTTCCTGCGCCATCTGAACGCAACGCCCGCGCGCTACTACGTGACATTGCGGCTCGAACGGGCGCACGACCTGCTGGTTTATTCGAATGTCCCGGTCGCGGATATCGCCCTTGCTACGGGGTTTGCGTCGGCTTCGCATCTGGCGCGCTGGGTGAGGCGTGTCTATGACGCGAGTCCGACGGATCTGCGCAGCGCCTTGCCGCGTTCCTAGGCGGCAGCGGCGGGTAATGGCATCCACCCCTGCATGCTGCGCCAGTCGGGCTCGAGTTGCGCGAAACGCGACAGCGCGAACCCGGATATGTCTGCGAACGAGCAGGCGCCATCCACAACGAGGTCGCGAATTGCGTGGCCGCTCGCCGGCGACAAACCGAAACCAACGCTCGACAACGTCGCGACGGTCAGGTTTTCCATCGGACCTGGCCGGTCGACTACGGGCCGCCCATCCGGCGTATTTTCGATAAACCCCGCCCAGCTACGAATGACCCGGGCGTGTGCAACCTTCGGGAAAAGCCCAGCCACACGCGCTGCGATACTGGCCTGCAAAGGGGTCGAGTGCGGGCGCTCGCCTTCTGCGCTTTTATAGGTATCGGCGAGATCGACCCATTCGTGCGGGCCGCCGCCATAAGCCAGATTGCCGCGCAGCGTCTGCCGTCCATAGAGGCCGTTGCCATCCACGCCGCCTATGGCCATGAGCGGCAGCGGCTCGGTCACGATCATCTCGGCACGTGCGCTCGCAAGCGGCACGTCCACGCCGAGCATTGCGGCAAGCTCACCCGTGCGTGGTCCCGCTGCGATCACGACATGATCGCAGGCCAGGTGTCCCCGCGACGTTTGCACGCCGACCACGCGTGCGCCGCGCCGCTCGAACCCCGTGACCTCCGTGTGCTGCATCAGCCGGCCACCGCAATCCTGCATCGCCCAGGCGTAAGCCTGCAACGTGCGATGCGGATTTGCATGGCCGCCGAAGTGATAGAAGTAGCCGGCATGGACGTTATCGCCCGCGAAAGGCACGAGTTCGCGGACTTGTTTCGCATCGAGAATATCCGAGCGCAATCCGTGATGCGCGCCGTTATCGAGCGCGCGTCGGTATAACGTGAACTGCTGTTC
The DNA here is from genome assembly GCF_001557535.2 of Burkholderia sp. PAMC 26561. NCBI lineage: Bacteria > Pseudomonadati > Pseudomonadota > Betaproteobacteria > Burkholderiales > Burkholderiaceae > Burkholderia > Burkholderia sp. PAMC 26561. Next base: position 719,133 of record NZ_CP014315.1, on the reverse strand, counting down.
ATCCAGCGCGATCCGAATCCGGTTCGGCCTGAATTCAGTAGGATATCCAAGCAATTCATCCATCATCGGCCAGAGACGTTGTTCTTCGAGGAACAACGGGCTGTGATGGTGGGAACAGCCGCCGCCATTCCGCCCGGATGCGCCCCAGCCGATCAATCCTGCATCGAGCACGAGCACGTCGACGCCTTCGCGGGCGAGCCACCATCCGGCGCTCAAGCCCGTGACGCCGCCGCCAATGATGACCACCGACGCCCCTTTGGCGTCCTGCGTGACGCTGCCCTGTGTACTGTGTTCCATCGTGGTCCCCGTCCTGGTGCTGCGTATGTCGATGCGTCTCCACCCCTACTCGCTCGCAACCACCCCGCCCGTCTCGCGGCCGGCGGCGGTATAAAGCGGAGTCGCGCGCCAGAACGGCACCCATTGCGATGCAATGCCGAACCAACTGTCCCAATGTTCACCAAGCGCAGGGACTTCTCCCAGGGCAGCAAGCTGATTGAGCGGCAACGGGCGCACGGGCGACCGGAAGGTGGCGAGCGGCATGCCGGCAAGCGGGGTCGCCGAACCGATCGAAAGTAAGGTCGCAACCTGCTCGCGGCAACGGCGGCCCTGGCACGGCCCCATGCATGCGCGTGTGAGGCGCTTGACGATATCGGGACTTGGCGGACCTTCGAGCACGAGAGAAGCCAGGGTGCGGGCAGTCGCCGGATCGGCCTGACGGCTCCAGTCGAGATAGCGCGGCGGACGAACGGTCAGGATTTCGACGGCCGTGACCTCCTCGCATTGGCAGACGAAGGGTTCGCCTTTCGCTTCGATGACCGACGCGCGGACCCAAGCTTCACGGGATCGGGCAGGGTCGTTCACGCATGTGTCGGGCACTACGCTAGTTTCCAATTGCGCCGGAGACTCATCAACGCCTAACGCGCGGAGTGCGGCAACGGCGGCGATGCGCCCCTCGTGACGGGCGGTATCGGCGGAAAGATGTTTCGTATCCCAGACGCCCGCGCAATCGCCCGCCGCCAAAATGAAGGGCAGCGATGTACGTTGTGACCCATCGACCACGGCAACATTGCCGCCGCGATCCGCGTTGAATGCGGTTCTGCAACCTGCCGCTTCCAGCAATTCGATTGCCGGAATGGCCGCGATGCCGAGCAGCACCGTGTCGCACTCAACCGACTGTTGTGCACCGGGCAGATGCCGGTGGTCTGCATCGATTGCGCAAAGCGTCACCGATGTCACACCATAAGCATCTCCCAGCGCCTCATGGATCACATGCTGCGTGAACACTTGCGCACCGCGTTCAGCGAGTCGCGCTAGCAACGCAGCGTCGCCAGGAACAGACGTAGCCTGCTCAACAATAGCCGCGATCCGCACGCCTGCATCCAACAGCGCGTTGGCAATCTGAAGCGCATGCGTGTCGCTGCCGAGCAGCACCGCGACCCGCGCATCCAGTGCCCCGTAAGTCGAACTGAGCCGGTAGGCCGCGCTCGCGCCCATCACGCCGGGCCGCTGCCAGCCGTCGAAGGCGAGGCCCATGTCGCGACGCCCCGCCGCCACGATCACCTGCCCGAAACGCATGAGATAGGCGCTGTCGCTATCGGCGAGTCCGGCAACACGGCCTTCAATCCACGCCGCAGTTGGACGTTGCGGGAAGAGTCCCCAGACTGCCGTGCCGAGACGGACATCGACACCCGCTTCCAGCAGTTCGCCAAGTTCGGGACTGGCTTCCAGCATTGCTTCGAGCATCGCGTTGCGGTTGCTCAGCGCCGCGCCCATACGTCCGCCGAAATGCAGCGGCACCTCTTCGCCCATGGTCTCGAGCGGGACGGGATTTTCATCGACGAGCGTCACGCGCATGCCGCGGCCGGCCGCTTGCATGGCAGCGGCAAGTCCCGCCGGCCCCGCCCCGATGATGAGCAGGTCGGTTTCATGCTGGATCGGCGGCGCTTTGCCCGCAACCGATGCCGGATCGAACTGAATGTGCTGGCCCACGAGCGTCCTTTGTTCCAATGTTCGCAATGGTGTCCGATGATTATCGGGCGGCGCGCTGCCCGTCCCCGGTCACAAAACCGACGTCATCGCATCATCGTGCGACGATTGCGCGGACGGCGCAGTCAGCACCCGTTCCTTCAGCGAGTGCATTGCGCTCGCGGATTCGTGCAGCGAGAGGACATCGTCTTCGATTTGCTGCGCGAGCCGATCGCCGAAGCGCGCCGATGTCAGCGATCGGAATTTGGACAGCAGCGCGTCCTGCGGCATCGGATTGTCCGGACCACCCATGGCCGTGATCGGACCCGAGTCCAGTCGCGCGCCATCACGTGTCGTGACCACCACGCGAGCCCAGCGCTCGGCGGGGAACGCAGCGCTGAACTCCGCGCGCTCGACCGTTCGCAGGCGGGGCAAGAGGTCGCGAAGACGCGCGTCCGAAAGACCTTCGGACTGGATCGTGCGGGCATCGACACGACCATCTGCGAGCGCCGCCGCGACGGGAAACAGCACACCGTATTGCGCTTCCTCGGTATTCGCGGGAAAGGTCGAACACAGCCGCGTCGCTTCGTGGAAGGTTTCGATGGTCACGCTCTCGATCATCTCGGGCGACAGGTCATGTCCGGCGCGCAATCGCAGCGCGGCGGCAATCGACGGATGCGCCCATCGGCAGACGGGGTAAGGTTTGACGTACTGCTCCAGAATCATCCAGCGCTCGCCGAGGTCTTCCCACAACGCCGGTTCATGCGCTTCAACTGTCAAAGCTGGCGCGCCAGTGAAACCGCGCTGTGCAAAAAGCGCCGCGCTGACTCCGGCCATGCTGCCCCAGCCGGAGCCGTCTTTGAGCATGGTCGGAAAGTCTATGCAACGCATCATTTCGCTGCGCGGACCGTGATATTCAGCGATCCCCAGCGCATGGCGCGTCGTGATCTCGTCGAGTTTCAGCGATCGTGCGCACAGCGCCGCTGCGGCCAGTGCGTTCCATGCGCCTGAAGTGTGATATTCGCTGCTCGATGCATGCAGCGCGATACCCGCGCGTGTGCCGATTTCATAACCGAGCACGACATTGACGATCGCCTCACGGCCATCCATCGACGGATCGCGTTCCGCCATCGCGAGCAATGCGGGCAGCACGGCCACGCCGACGTGACCCTTGGTCAGCACATGGCCATCGTGACCGTCGAAGCTGTCGATGGTCATGCCTCCCGCCAGCGCCGCACCGAGAGGACTGGCGAGACGCCCGTCGAAGAGCATGCGTACTGCATTACGGCCCGCGCCAAAAAAATCGAACGCGTGGTCGCATGCAATCCCGGCGAGGCTCGTGCCGCTGCCTGCCGCTGCCACGCCCAGCAAATCGAGCATGAGGCTTTGCGCGCGTTCCACTACCTCGCGCGGCAGGTCATCGAAACAAAGCTCATGGATAAAACGTCCCGCGTGTTGTTGCATGACAGGGTTCCCCGGTTCAACTGCAATCAGAATTCCAGCGTGACATCCGACATGGCGCGGCTGGAACACGCGAGCACAAATCCCTGCGCTTCTTCCGCTCCCGATAAACCGCCCTGATGCCGCATCTCGATCACGCCCGATACACGGCGCAGCTTGCATGTGCCGCACATACCGCTCGCGCAGCCGCACGGAATCACGACGTTCTGACGCGACGCCGCCATCAGGATCGTTTCGTTTGCATGCGTCCGGAAGGTCTTGTCACCGAGTTTTATGTGATGTGTGACGCTGTTGTCCATTGCGTCCGGCGCTTCGGACGGGAACGGATCAACAGGCGCGAAATGTTCGACATGAAAGCCCGCATGGCGCGCGCCGTCGGCGGCATGGATGCGCCTGACCTCGTCCATGAAGCTCGCCGGACCGCAGCAATACACTTCGCGCAGATTGAAGTCGGGCACAACTGCAGAAATGAGCCGTCGTGAAACACGCCCGCGCAGGCCGAACCAGCCGGCCGCAGGAGCGCTCAGCGCGACGCTGACCTGCAGGTTCGGCATGCTGGCCTGCAGTGCCGCGAGTTCGCGCGCAAAGAGGATATCTTCCGTACCGCGCGCCGCGTGAAACCATGCCACGTCGGCGTGCGGACAACGCAGCGCAAGCGTGCGCAACATCGACATCAGGGGCGAGGCGCCCGAGCCCGCCGAGACCAGCGCAAGCGGCTTCACACGTTGTGCGTCGAATTCAAGCCGGAACTGCCCGAGCGGATAACGCGCGTCGAGTGTCATGCCCGGGCGCAATGTGTCGTGCAGCCAGCGCGTGGCGCGGCCATCGTCCGGCGCCTTGATCGTGAGTTCGAGCATGCCGCTTCCCAATGGCGACGATGCAATCGAGAACGTGCGCTGCAACCGTTCTCCGGCTATGTCGAGTGTGAGCATCATCGATTGGCCGGGCATGAACGGCATTGCGCCGCTTGCATCGAGATCACGCAGCACGATGGTTTTCACAGTTCGCGTTTCGATACGAATCTCGACGCATTCGAGCGTCCGGTCAGCCGGGCCTTCCACGAATGACGCCGATGCAATGCCCTGCATTGTCGGATCCTCAACCATGAGCATGCAACGTAAATGTGCGGCGCCCGGGTTCCGTCTTCTCCAGATACGCCGCCAGCTTGCCGGCGTACCAGTTGGTGAAATTGCGCAGCATAAATTCGGATGGCGCGTAGGGCCCTGGGACATAGGCCTTCGATGCGACGCCCAGATGGTTGTTGGCCGCAAGCCGCGCATCTTGCGCGTTGGTCGCGCGCCAGACGGACGTGAGCTTTTCAATGTCGTAATCGACACCTTCCACCGCGTCTTCGTGCACGAGCCACGTCGTGCGCAGCGCCGTCCGGTTCGCGGAAAGCGGCAGGATGCGAAAATGGATGATGTGATCGGCGAGAAAATGATTCCAGTTGTTCGGAACCCTGAACATCCGCACCGAACCGAGATCGGGGTCGGTCAGGTTCCCGAGCAGCTTCAGGCACGCTGGCGAACCGTCGGGCGTGAAAGACACCGCCCCGCGATGAAACGGCAGGCGGATGCAGCGAAATTCGTTGCCGCCATCGGCCGGCAGATGCACGAGGTCTTGCGCGTCCCAGTGCCGCGCCTGACTTTCCATCAGTCCTCGGAAGTAGGCGGAGCCGGCGGGATCATCGGGCAGTGCAAATTCAACGAGCGTGGCAAGCAGTTCAGGGTGATTGCCGCTGCAGTGATAACACTCGCGATTATTTTCGATGACGAGCTTCCAGTTCGCGTCTTCGATCAGTGTCTCGACGTGCGCGACTTTCGTGCGCTCGGGTGCATGCGGTGCGATATACGGCGCAACGGAGCGGCGAAACCGCGTGATATCCGGCGGTGTATCAGCAATGCACACGTACACCATGCCGCAGATCACTTCGACGTTTACCGGCGCGAGACCGTAGGCCTCACGATCGAAACCGGCGGGCATTTGCCGCGCGTGGAGCAACGCGCCATCGAGGTCGTACACCCATTGGTGATAAGGGCACACCAGCCGGTGAACATGGCCTTGCGACTCGCTGCAAATGCGCGACCCACGATGCCTGCACGTATTGAAGAATGCCTTGACCTCGCCATCCTGCGCACGCATGACAACAATAGATGTCTCGCCGATCTCCATCGTCAGGTAATCGCCCGGCGCGCGAATCTCCGCGACGTTGCACGCATAAAGCCATTCGTTGGAGAAGACCGCGTCGATGTCGAGATCGTGAAACGCAGGATCGATGTAGAACGGCCGCGCGAGACTGAAACCTTCTCGCCGTTCATCGAGCAGGGCCTGTAGCTGCACCGCATCCACCATCTCGTTCTCCGTCGTAGAGCGATTGAGTGAAACCATTTTCACCTGACGATTTCCCGCGTGTCCGCAGGGACGCGACCAACGTCAACACGAAAGCGACGTTTTGCGTCGGGTCATGCGATCAGCTCCGGTTTCTGGCGTTGGCGTCCCGCACGGTCGGCAAGGCAAAACGTGCGCGCCTGACATCGCCGTAATCCAGCGATGCAATCACCAGCTCCTCGCGCGGTTCTCGGCTTTCTGCCAGGATCTTGCCGTGGGGATCGAGAATGCGGGAGCCGCCCCAGAAATGCAGGTCGCCCTCGCGTCCCACCCGATTCGCCATCACGATCGGCAACCCATAAACGAGTGCGTAAAAGCGCAACACGGTATCCCATCCGCGTGGGTTGTCGAATTGATCGTCGACCGCTTCCAGCGCAGAACTGATCGGCGCGATACCGAGCGTCATGCCGGCGCATGCCGCGCCGTGGACCAGCGAAGGATTCCACCAGTCCGCGCAGATCGGCGTTGTGACCTGCCAGCGAGGGTCGCCGAGAGGAAACGAGCTCAATGTGCTGCCGGGCGCGTAGAACTTGCCGTCGTCGAGCTTGCCGTAGGTCGCAAGCCCGATCTTCCGATGCACATGCACCACGCGGCCATGTGCAAGCGTCGCCACGCTGTTATAGAACTGCGCACCGGGCGCTTCCTCGATAAAACCCACCACCGTATGCATCGGCCCGGATGCTTCGGCGAGCCGGCAAAGTACCGCGTGATCGGCGGGCATTGCGAGGCGCAGTGCATCGGCACCCGCGCCGTGACCGACCAGCGAGAGTTCGGGAAACACCAGCACGTTCACGTTCGCTGCGCGAGCCTCGGCCATCAGCAGCAGATGCCGCTCGACGTTGCCGGCAATATCGCCGGGAATGGTCTCGACCTGTGCGGCCGAGACGGTCAAGCCATCGTTCATGATCGCTCGCGTCCTCTTACATCAGCCCGGACGATTTGAGAAACTCGCTTGCGACATCATCGACAGACTTCTTCGATACATCCACTTCCGCATTGAGGCGCGCCATGGTCTTGTCATCGAGTTTCGCCGATATCGAATTGAGGATCGGGCCGAGCTTCGGGTTGGCATCGAGCGTGGCCTTCCGGATGACGGGCGTCAGCGCATAGGCTGGAAAGAAACCCTTGTCGTCGCGCAACGTGACGAAGTTGAAGGCGGGCACGCGGCCGTCAGTTGTGAACACCAGGGCTACCTGGACCTGCTTGTCTTTCAGCGCCTGGTAAGTGAGGCCTGAATCCATCCGCTTGATCTGCGCCGGCGAAAACGAAAAACCATACGCCTGTTGCAGCGGCTTCAAGCCATCAGGGCGCGCATAGAATTCCGAGTTGCACGCAAAGGTCAGGTCCTTGCCCGCACTCAGCGCCTTCGCAAGATCGCTTATGGTGGTAATGCCGAGCTTCGCGGCTTCGTCGCGGTTCATTGCGAGGCCATACGTATCATTCGCTTTCGAAGCATCGAGCCACACGATTCCCTTGGCGGCATCGAGTTGCTTCACGCGTGTGTATGTTTCTGCAGGCGTGAGGTGTTCGGTCACCTTGTTGTAGGTGATCAGCGAGGTTCCGGTGTATTCCCAGTACACGTCGATCTGCCCGCTCTCCTGCGCCTGACGCAACACCGTGCTGCCCATCCCGTCTTTCTTCACGACGTTGAAACCCTTCGCCTGCAGCAACGCCGTGGTGATCTGCGCGAGCAGCACTTGCTCGGTGAAGTTCTTTCCGCCGACGGTCACGGTCGCTGCATCAGCGGCGCGTGCGGGTTGAACCGCAAGCAGGCCTGCCGCAACACAAAGAGCGGGTAACAGCGCGAGGGCACGGGAAAGTAGCCGGATATGCATGGAAGATCCAGTGAGGTGAAGAGGAAGATAACGTTCAGCGTTGCGGATTCACGCCGCGCGGCACGAGCCGGTATTGCATCTGGGCCACGAGCATGTCTGTCAGGATCGCGAGCAGCGCGGTCGGCACGGCGCCGGCGAGCAGCATCGCGAAATCATTGAGGTCGATGCCCGTGAAGATCAGCTCGCCCAACCCGCCACCGCCGACGAGAAAAGCAAGCGGCGCCGTGCCGACCGTAATGGCGAGCGCGGTGCGCAGGCCGGCAAAGATAACGAACATGGCGTTGGGCATCTCGACGCGCCACAGGATCTGGCGCGGCGTCATGCCAATGCCGGTGGCGGCATCGATCAGTGTGGGAGGCACTGCGCGGATGCCCTCGTAGGTATTCATTGCGATGGGCAGCAAGGTCGCGACCCACAAGCCGAAGATCGCCGGTTTCGCGCCGATGCCCATCAGGCTCATCGCGAGCGCAAGCAGTGCGAGCTTGGGCACGGCCTGCCCCGCGTTGAGCGCGAGCATGACCACATGCGCCATGCGGCCGCGCGATGGACGGCTCAGCCAGATCCCCGCCGGCAGCGCGACCGCGATCGCCAGTGCGCCCGCGATCGCAACCATCAGCATTTGCTGACCGGCCTGATACAGCATGTCGTCCTTGTAAGGCGCGAGCTGCACGAACCAGTTTGCAGCGTGTGCTTGCGAGGCGAACAGCAAGGTCGCCGTACATGTGCCGAGACGCCGCGTGAATCCGCGTGAGCGCATGATCAGACGCCCTCCTCGGCGCGGCTGTTGACTTGCGGCACCGGATCGAGACCGCGCTCAGGCGCCACGGGCACATCCACCGCACCGGCGAACGCCGCGCCGCCGGCGCAGGATGCGCGCGCCATCTCGGCAATGCCCGCGTGCGTGACGTAACCGGCGAAGCGCCCCGCCTCGTCCACCACGGCAAACCACGACACGCCGTGCGCAAGCATCATCGACATGACCGAGCGCAGGTCGTCGTCGGCGCGAACGGTTGCGGGCAAGGACAACGCCATCGAGGCTTCCAGCCGTTCCGGCACCGCGTCCAGCCGCGACGCGGTGAAATAACCAGCGGGTTTGCCGTTGGTATCGATGAAAACTGCTTCTCCGTGCGGATGCAAAGCGAGCGCGGCACGCGCCGCACCCTTTGAGTCGCCCGGCCGCACGATCGCTTCGAGCGCAACCAGGGCAGCACCTGCCCGCAGCAGGCGCAGGCGCTTCAACGCACGGTCGGCGCCCACGAAGTCCGCGATGAACGGCGTCGCCGGACGCGCCAGCAATTCATCGGGACCGGCAAACTGTTCGAGCTTGCCATTGCGAAAGATGGCGACCTTGTCGGCCATCTTCATGGCTTCATCGATGTCATGGCTCACGAACACCACGGTCTTTTTCAAGCGCCTCTGGATCTTGCGGAATTCATCCTGAATCGAAGTCCGGTTGATCGGATCGATCGCGCCGAACGGCTCGTCCATCAACATCACCGGCGGGTCGGCCGCGAGCGCTCGCGCCACGCCGACGCGTTGTTGCTGGCCACCCGACAGGTCGCGCGGATAACAGCCGAGGTACATCGCCGGATCGAGCGCCACCAGTTCAAGCAGCTCCTCCGTGCGCCGGCGAATCTTGCGCTTGTCCCAGCCGAGCATCTGCGGCACGAGCCCGATGTTCTGCTCCACCGTCATGTTGGGAAACAGCCCGACTTGCTGGATCACGTAACCAATGCGCCGGCGCAACTCGACCACGTCGAAGCTCGACGTATCCTCGCCGCCGATCAGTATCCGGCCCGAAGTCGGCTGCACGAGCCGGTTGATCATCTTGAGCGTCGTGGTCTTGCCGCATCCGGACGGCCCGAGCAGCACGCATAACTCGCCCTCTTCGATGTCCATCGATACATCGTCGACAACTGCTTGCGCCTGACGTGATTCAAAGCGCTTCGTGAGATGTTGAAGGTTGATCATCGGCTCTCCGCGATCGTTGGGCGCTCGAGGCCGGACGCGCTGGCGCGCCGGTTGCGGCCGCCAAGGCGCGCTGACAGAAGCGGCAGGCGGGCCGTGCGCAGGCCGGCGGGCGTGAGGCGGCGCTGCACGAGCGCGAGTCCGAAGTCCGCCACGATGGCAAGGCCGCCGACAATCAACGCCCCGGCGATCAACTGGCGCGAATCCGATTGCGAAATGCCGCGGCTGATCAGCCGGCCGAGGCCGCCCGCGCCTATGTAAGTGGCGATCGCCGCAATCCCGATGTTGATTACGACCGCCATGCGGATGCCCGCCATGATGATCGGCATCGCGATCGGCATTTCGACTTTGAAGAGGCGCTGACGCGTGGTCATGCCCATGCCGTTCGCGGCTTCGCGCAACGCCGGATCGAGGTTGCGGATCGCGGCGTAGGTGTTGCGCACGATCGGCAATTGCGAATACAGGAAAAGTGCGATCACAGCGGGCAGGAAACCAATGCCTTGCCCGATCATCGACAACACCGGGATCAGCAGGCCGAACAGCGCCACCGATGGAATCGTCATCAGGATTGCGGCGACGTACAAGACCACCTTGGCGCTGCGTTCATGCGCGCTGATCGCGACGCCGAGCGGCACGCCCGTGAGGATGGCGCAGCCCACGCCGACCGCCACCAGTTCGAGATGCTCGACGAGCATGCGAAGAATCGACGGGCCGTTGTTCCAGATAAAAACGAGCGTTTCCAAACGGCCTCCGGTGTTTTCATCGACGATGAAGATGGGTCGGATTCGTGGCTACCGATGCACTGTAGCGACTCAAAAACCCGGGCAGCGCCACGTTTTCGACAACAACTGTCACCGGCGCGACGGGTAAGGGTTTTCCGTCATGGATTCGCCTGGCGGATTGCATCGTCCGGAAGACGCGGCAGCGCTTTGGAGAGCGCGGGCCGGATGTTGTGATCGAGCACCCGCCGGGTGAGCGCGATCAGCTCGCGGGCGAACTCGTCCCATTCACCTTCGCGATGCAGCAAGAAGAATCCGCGCCGCCCGAGTTCGCCTGGTGGCAGCGGCAGCACGGCAACCTCCGGCAGATAATGGCGCGCCTGCCAGAGGCACAACGGCGTGGAGATGGCAAAGCCCAGCCGCGCGGCGACGAGGCTCAGCAAGGGATCGGTGGCATCGAATTCATACCGGCGCGGACTTTCGATACCCAGGTGCCGTGCGAAGCGCTCCACTTGCTGGCCGATGACAGAATGCGCGGTGTACCGGATCAACGGCAACTCGCCGGCAAGCGTACGCCAGTCCAGGTCTGGCTGATCTTCCAGGTGACGACGCGCCACCACCGCCACGAAGGCCTCCGAGAACAGCGGCTTTTCCACGATGCGCGCGTCCGTCACGACCGTCTCCGTGCACACCGAGAGGTCGATTTCACGCTCATGGAGTTGGCGCGTGAGCCCTGGCGTCAGCCCGGACCACAATGCGATCTGCCGTGCGGAGCCCGACAACCCACGAATCAGTTCGGCGCCCACGGTGGCTGCAAACGAATCGACACAGCCGAGCCGGACCGGCAACTGGCCGCCATCGGCGGCATCGCCGAACGTGGCGGCGACACGCTGTGCATGCTCGAGCAGCGGCCCGGCGAGTTCGAGCAGCGTGCGGCCGGCCATGTTCGGGCGCGGCGGACGGCTGTCACGGTCGAAGAGACTCGCGCCATGCTCCCGCTCGAGCGCCGCCACGGCCTGGCTGACCGCACTCTGGCTCACGCCGAGCTGCCTTGCCGCCAATGTCATGGACCCGAGGTTGCAGACGGCGGCAAACGCCTGCAGCGCGCGCAGGTCGATTGGCAACTGACTTCGTCGGATCGGCATGATGGTTTCGGCTCATCGCAAGGATTGCAGCGTGCCGGGCGCGTTGCCGACTTCGACCGACATCAGAAACGCCACCCGTTAGCATCAATTTAACTTATACAAAAATGCGCCGGGGATTTGCTTCGTAACATCGTGCGCATTCCACATCCCACACTCCACATTCCATGGTTGACCATGAAACACTATGACTTCATCGTGATCGGCGCCGGTGTTATCGGCAGCTCGGTTGCGCATCATCTCGCGGCGCTTGGAGCGAAGAGCGTGCTGGTCATCGATCGCGGACTGATCGGCGAAGGCACGACTTCCCAATCGTCCGGGCTGCTGCGCACGCACTACTCCGTGCGGCAGAACGTGGAACTCGCGCGTTCGTCGTGGTGGGCGTTCAATAATTTCGCGGAGTATGTGGGCGACGAAGAAGCGTCGTGCGGACTCGTCAAGAGCGGCTACATGATCGTCTCGCCTGAGGGAGACAAGCTCGACGCGCTGCGGTCGTCGCTCGAGGCACAGCGCGAAATGGGTATCGAAGTGCGCATGCCGTCGCGAGAGGAAGCGCGCGAACTGATGCCGATTGCGCAATTCGATGACGCCGCGCTGATCGGCTACGAGCCGGAAGCGGGTTTCGCCGATGCATATCTGGTCGCGACCGCCTTTGCGCGCTCAGCGCGGCGGCACGGCGTGACAGTCAAGGAAGGCGTGAACGTCACCGGTTTGCTGCTTGATGAGCATGAAGGCCGCCGCGTCGTGGGCGTGAAGACCACTGCGGGCGATTTCGGTTGCGGCACGCTGATCAGCACGCAGAACATCTGGACCCCGGAACTGGAACGATGGACCGGCGTGACGCTGCCGGTCAAACCCGAGCGTCACACGGTGCTCGCGCTTGAATGCAACGAAGCGCCCTATACGTTCACGATGCCGGCCTTCAAGGATCTCGGCTCGCCCGGCATGCTGTATTACCGCAGTTATGGCGGCAAGCAGATGCTGGTGTCCGAAGGCGTGGTCGGGGAAACATTGAACTCGCCCGAAACCGAGCAGGGCGATGTCTCGCTCGATTACGTGGGCGAAGTGGGCGAGCAGGTCGCCGAACGCTTTCCGGCCTACGAGACCGCCGGACTCGCGTCATCATGGACCGGCGTGTACGACGTCACGCCTGACTGGAACCCGGTGCTCGGACCCATTGGCGATATAGAAGGACTGGTGGCCGGTTTCGGGTTTTCCGGCCACGGGTTCAAGTTATCTCCGGGTATCGGCAAGATCCTGGCGCAACATGCGCTCGGACTTCCCACCGATGTGTCTCTCGCGCCGTACGCACTCGAACGGTTCGCAAGCGGCGCGCTGCTGGTCGGGAAATATGGATCGGGCGCTGTGTCCTGAAGTGGTAGTGGTCACGCCCGGTAAAAGAGCCGGACGCTCGCAAAACGCACTCAGCTCACTCGGCTCTCATCGAGCGTGAACACGGCGACCGTCGATTTCAGATGCGCGGCCTGATCCGCCATCGCACTGGCAGCCGCAGCAGCTTGTTCAACGAGCGCCGCGTTTTGTTGCGTGACTCTGTCCATTTGCGCGACCGCGAGGTTGACCTGCTCGATACCCGTGCTCTGCTCGTTCGACGCAGCCGAGATCTCGCTCATCATGCTCGTCACGCGCTGAACGGAATGCATGACTTCAGCCATCGTCTCGCCGGCACGCTCGGCGATCTGCGCGCCGCTGTTGACACGCCCCGTCGAACTGTCGATCAGCTCCTTGATCTCCTTCGCCGACAACGCGCTGCGCTGCGCCAGTGAACGAACTTCGCCGGCCACCACGGCGAAACCCCGCCCTTCCTCGCCGGCACGCGCCGCTTCCACGGCCGCATTCAGTGCAAGAATATTCGTCTGGAACGCAATGCCCTCGATCACAGCGATGATGTCCATCATCCGCTTCGAACCCGCGGCGAGATCGCGCATGGTTTCGACTACGCCATCGACCAGTTCGCCCCCCTTCGCCGATACTTCCGATGCAGTGCGCGCAAGCCCGCTTGCCTGCTGCGCGTTTTCGGCATTCTGACGCACGGTCGACGTCAGCTCTTCCATGCTCGACGCCGTTTCCTGCAGCGACGCTGCCTGCTCTTCCGTGCGTTGTGAGAGGTCGGTATTGCCCTGCGCGATCTCACGCGAGGCAAGCAAGATCGATTCGCTCGATGTCCGGATTCCGCCAACTATGTCCGCCAGCTTGCCGCTCATGTTTGCGAGGCTATGAAGCATGCTGTCGTTGTCGCCCGGGCGAATCGACACGGTGCCGGCGAGATCGCCCGCCGCAATACGGTTTGCAACTTCGACTGCGTAGCCCGGCTCGCCGCCGAGCTGCGCTGCAAGACGCCGTGCGATCACGACCGCCAGGACGCCGCCTGTTGCGATCGAACCGAAGACCAGCGCGATCATGATCCAGCGCATCGATTCGAATTCGTCGGCTGAACGACGTTGCGCGTTTACAGCCAGTGCGCGTTTCTGGTCGCCGAGATTCATCATCGAGTCGCGTAGCCGTTCGCTTGCGTCGATCGCCTGGCGCACAAGCTCTGCGTGATCCATGCCGGCCGGCATGGGCCGCGCGCCGACTTCCATTTCTACGATGGATTCCCAATCGGCGGCACGCGCGGCGATTTGCTCGTAGAGCGCTTGACCGTCGTGCGTGGTGATCGTGGCGCGTGCCTGATCGAGCGCGCGGTGCATGTTCGCGAGCGACTCGCGAATTCCCGCTTTCAGTTTTTCACGGCCGGCGTTGTCCGCGAAACTCAGGTTGGCGGCCGCAAGGTCGGTGTTCAACTTGTTGCGCGTGGCCTCGCCGAGGTAATAGATACCGTCGAGATGCTGAGCGCCGATTTCGGAGGCAATGCCATGCATCTTGGCAAGCGCCACGATCCCAGTGCCTCCCAGGCACGCGCCGAACATGATCAAAAACGCAAACGACAGCAGCAGCTTGCTTAATACAGACAGCCGGTCAAACTGATTCATTTAGGCATCCTTGCGCGAATTTCCGCCGACGGATTCGACGAACGTGCTCGCTTAACGACGCCTGGTCAGCACTTCTTAAAAACGAATCCGCGGTATATGAAATTGAGCATGGTTTTGAATCGGTCAACGCTGGAAGTAGATTGCGACGTAGCCGGGATTGCCGTTCGTCGCACCACTAGAGGGAATGCCTTGCTCGACAAGAAGCGTTTGCCTCGTTGCATTCTGGTAAATCTTCAGATGAATCACCTGTGGATTGCCGGCTTGGCTTGCATCGAGATAACCGGCGTCCGAAAGCATCAATGCAGCTTGCGAGGCCGTGAACCCTTGATCGACGATGCTCACGGTGGTGGACGGATTACCGTTGAAGACGTTGTCGGTAAAGCTCCCGTCCGCAGCAACGATCAGCGTGGACGAAGGCGACGGACTGCCTTCCGCCTTTGCGCCGCAATTTTCCCAGCCATCGAACGTCGCGGCGTTAGATACCAGCGCGGTCCAGGTCGCAGCGGGCGTCGTCGATACCGTCCAGGTACCATCGAGAAGCACCGCGACGCTCTTGATGTTCACACCGGCATTGACGCCTGTCACGGTGCCGATGCTATTCGTTGGCGCCGAGACGCACGCTATCCCTGCGCCGGTCACGCCGCTTTGAAAGTGGCTGGATACGAGCGGGGAGTTGCCTGCCGCAAGCAACGGTGCCGCGACAGGACTCACGATCATCGCGTTCGCAGTCGTAGTCGCCGCAATGAACGACAACGACTGCGGCGCGACGCTGCCAAGCGTCAGGCTGTTTTGATACGCGGTCGCAACCGGTGAGACCGGGCCCGGTGCGGTCGATGGTGCATTGTCCGAGCCGCCTCCGCCGCAGGCGGTGAGCGTCACTATCGCCAATGCGAGCCATCCGGCCGCCGCGCATTTCATAGACTTCACGGCTGCGGCAACAACGTGGGTGAAACGCTCGCGGCGTTTGCGACAAAGACATTGTCGGCGTCCGCCTGCAACAAGTATCCCTTGCTCACGAGCGCATTGGCTGCTGCCGCCACAGCCGCCTGATACTTCGACCGGCTGGCGCCGTAAAGCGTTGCCAAGGTAGCGCGCGAATCCATGCCGCCCGCTTGCGCTGCAGCGTTCACGGCCAACGGAATTGCCGCGCCGTTCGAGATGCAGCCGTCGCCTATGGCATGCCCCGCTCCCCGATAATTCCATCCGGTATAAGTCGCAAGCGGAACGCTGACGTCGGGCACCAGGACGCCCGTTGTCTCGTTACCGTTGGCATCGACCTTCGGTACGAGGATGGTGTATTGCTGCGCGGTGTTGACCACCGGCACGGCGTTACTGTAGTCGGTCACGAAGAGCTGGTTATATTCACCGTTGAACGTCAGTTGCAATGCAACCGGCGTAGCCGCCGTCCCGCTCGGTACGCTCACGTTGGTGAGACTCGGGAAGCCGGTCGCGGTTTGCGTCGGCGCAACGAGGGTGCCCGATGCCACCGTCGGATACTGCGACGCAGGCGGCTCCGTGCCGTTGGCGACCCAGTTCACGAGAGCGGGAATCAGCGCCCGTTCGACCGGCGTTTCCTCGACCGGCGAGCCCGGCAACTGGCACTGGCTGCCCGCGGCTGGAATGACGAGGTTGCCCGTCGTCACGCCGTTACCACCGCCGTGCTGCGTGCCTGGGACAAGGTAATAACGAACGTTGGGAGGCAACTGGATGTCGTTGCCGCGCCCGTCGGTGACCACGAGCGAAGCGGCGCCGCCCCACCATTCGAACGCGCCATCGAGTTGCATGATCTTCGGGCAGGTATTGGTCTGCGTGCATTGCTTGAGCAGGCCATCCGTCATGCCGCTGACAGGATCCGTGAGCGTGGCGTAAGTGAACGGGAACTGGAAGCCCGGCATGAAGTGATCTTCGTGCTGCTTGGACCAGCGGCCGGGCTGCGCAAATGCAGCGTTGGTCCAGGTGCGCCGGGCAGCAGAAATGATCGGGAACATGCCGTCGAAGACAATCTTGCCATTCTTGTCGACGTTGAATCCCTGGTACAGGAAGTCCTTCATGAAGCGCCCGGACTGCGAAATGCCTTCGCCGATAGCGACATCGAAATTGGTACTTTGCGAGCACGAAGCGGTAGCGCACGGGGCCGTCTTCAGGTCGTTGAGCGGATTGGCCATGCCTTGGGCGTCGGTCGAGTTGTATCGGAGGAACGAGACAAGGTCGCGCAGCGCCGCAAAACCGATACCGTCCACCGTGGGTGCCGCCGCCTTGTAAACGAAGCTGTAGATCGTGCCGGCGTCCGGCGGAACACTCGTCCCGTTGGGTCCGGGAACGCTGGCCGGCGGTGTAAACGTCACCGAGTAGTTCCCTTCATAAACATTGTTCGGGGTGCTGGCATAGCTCCAGGTCGGCACCGAGACCGAGGGCGCCGTGTAGGTCTCCACACCGCCCGGAATACTGCCGTAAGCCGTCAGCCACGACTGGCGCGCGGAGAAGGTGACTGACGTCTTGTCGTTGAGATCGGCGGGAGCGTAAGTCAGCGGGATGGTCGTGGCAGGACCGCCGGCATAGTCCGGAATGAACTCTTCGCGGCTCAAGGCGGTCATCGGCGTGCCGTCCTTGTTGGTCGCGACAGGAAAGCTCGTACCGAGCAGGCCAGCGCCCGCAAGCGAACTGTTGCCTGTCAGCGGGACGTCGCCTTGCCATCCGCTCCACAAGATCGTGTAGCCGTTGCGCAGCAGCGATGGAAAGCTGGACGTGGGCGCAGCGCCCGTATCCAGAGCTCCGCCGCCTATGAACGACGCGTCGCCAATCTTGCTGCCGCGGTTGACGACGTCGTAGAACAGCACGCGCTTTGCCGTCGACGCACTTTGCGGGCGCAGGAGCACCACATCGGTTTCATAGGCCACGTAGCCGTCGGCACCGACCGGGGCGTTCTTGATGTTGACTATGCCCGCGTTGAGCGGGTTGTTCGGATCAAGCTCGCCGTGCACGACGGCAGTGATGACCTGGTAAGGTCCCGCCGCACCGGCAGGCGTGGCGCCTCCGAACGCCGGCGCAGTGGAGATGATCTGGAAACTGTTGATGAAGCCGGCGCCCTTGTCGGTGTTGCTTGAACCATTGTCGCTGTGTCCACATCCACTGATCAACAAGACGCCCGCACTCACACCCAGTAGTACACCTACTGACTTGACTATCATGATCAGTGTCTCCGACATGGCCAGCATTATTGGAAAAGACGGTGCAACGGATTGCTCACGAGAATGCCGCGCGCACGAAAACCGGAGAATGCAGAACCCGGGCAAGCGCGGGCCGTGATGAACCGAATGGACGACGGTAGGAAGTCCATTGAATACGATGAAAAAGCTTTGTAAGCTGTAGGTGACGTTTTAAAATATTTACGGAGCGTCTGTGTATTTATAAGCCACACCCCTGCATTCTCAACTATCGTTTACGCGTACCGTCTGCCCAACATGCAACCGTAAAGGTCGATCATGACGAACAAGCTCACTCGCGCGGACCAGCTAAGGGAATCGATTGAGGAAGACATTGCGACGGGCGCGCTGCCACCCGGAGCACCGCTCGATGAAGCTGAACTGACGGCTCGTTTCCAGGTGTCGCGGACTCCCGTGCGGGAAGCGCTGCTGCAGCTCGCGTCGGCGGGGATGGTCGAGATGCGGCCGCGGCACGGCGCGGTCGTGGCTAAGATCAGCTTGCATCGACTGATCGAGATGTTCGAGGTGATGGCAGAACTCGAAGCAATGTGCGGCCGGCTAGCGGCGCGGCGCATGAACGCAGCGCAGCTAGCCGAACTACGGTCGGCGCATCTTGCCTGCGAGCAGGCACGCGACTCGGATGACCCCGACGATTATTATCATTTGAACGAGCGCTTCCACTGCCTCATCTACCAGGGAAGTCACAACGGCTTCTTGCACGACCAGGCGAAAGCTCTTCACAAGCTGCTCAGGCCGTACAGGCGCTTGCAACTCAGAGTGAAGGGTCGCATGGGCGCTTCCTTCAGCGAACACGAGGCCGTAGTGGATGCCCTCGCGAAAGGCGACGGCGAAGCGGCCGCCGCCGCGTTGCGCGGACATATCGTGGTCCAGGGCGAACGGTTCGGAGACCTTATCGCTGCGCTTTCACAGGTCGATGCGGTTTGACTTTCGTCTTCCCGGATTGATCAAAGCAACCGGTAAGCCAGTCGCGCCGCCGCGCGCGCCGTCCGCTTGTCCTGGTCCAGCGACGGATTGTATTCGGCGATATCCGCCGCCCGCAGTTTGCCTGATGCACGGACCCGCTGCACCATAGCCTCGACCACCGACAACGGTACGCCCAACACTGCCGGCGCAGACACGCCAGGCGCCGTCGAACCCGGCAGCACGTCCAGATCGATGGTCAGATAGACGTCATCGGCCGCGCCGAGCAACTGTTCCAGTTGGCTCAGCCGTTGTGGCAGTTGCGATTCCTGCATGTCGATGTCGAGTACGTACTGCACGTCGAGTTGCCGCGCACGCTCGAATAATGCAGCGGTGTTGGCAAGATCACTGATGCCGAAGCATACATAGTTGAACGCCAGTCCCCGTGCGGCGCAGTCGCAGGCAATCTGATCGAACGGCGTCCCCGAATTGCCAGGCCGCGTCTGGCGGAGATCGAAGTGCGCGTCGAAGTTCACGATCACGAGCCGGCGCGCGCGCGTGTTGCCCAAGTGCGCTCGCAAACCGCTATAGGTGCCCCACGCCACCTCGTGGCCACCTCCCAAAACCAGCGGAGTGCCGCCGCACGCCAGCACCTTGTTCACCACGCGACCCAGTTCTGCCTGCGCGCCCTCCAGGTCGCCGTCGTCGCAAACTACATCGCCCGCATCGCATATTGTCTCGATCGCCTTCGCAGGCAAACCGGCCAGCCCTCGCCGCAATTCCTTTGGCGCGTGCGCGGCGCCAGTGCGCCCCTGGTTCCGCAGGACACCTTCATCCGAACCGAAGCCAATGATCACCGGTGTGTTTTTCGCCAGCGACTCGCCGCCGAAACGCGTGATCAGATTGAAGACTCGTCGCGTATCACCAGGTTCGTCGTCGATACGGCCAATCCATACTTTCTCGTCGAACGGAATGCTCATGCGCGTGACAACACCGCTTGTAAAAACGCACGAGTGCGGGGTTGCGACGGCGCCGAAAATATCTCCGAAGGCGGCCCCGCCTCGACGATCACCCCGCCGTCCATCACCACCACAGTGTCAGCAACTTCTTTCGCAAAGTTCATTTCGTGTGTGACGACCACCATGGTCATGCCTTCGCTGGCGAGCAGCTTCATGACCTGCAGCACCTCGCCGACGAGTTCGGGATCGAGCGCGGAAGTCGGTTCGTCGAACAGCATGACGCGCGGCTGCATGGCCAGTGCGCGGGCTATCGCGACACGCTGCTTCTGACCGCCCGAGAGACTAGCAGGCATCACGTGCGCCTTGTGTGCGAGACCGACCTTCTCAAGCAGCGCGAGCGCAGCCGCTTCGGCGTCAGCCTTGCTCGCGCCGCGCAGCATCCGGGTACCAACGGTAATGTTATGCAGTACCGACAGATGCGGAAACAGATTGAAAGACTGGAACACCATGCCAACTTCGGTACGCAATTCGTTAAGTGAATGCTCTTTCAGCATGACGCCCTGATCGACCAGACGATGACCACAGATATCGATGGTGCCACCTTCGGCTTGTTCCAGACCGTTACAGCAGCGCAGAAACGTACTTTTTCCCGAACCGCTGGGTCCGATGACAACGACCACTTGCTGCGGCTGAATGTCGAAGTCGATACCGTTGAGCACAACGTGCGAGCCAAACGATTTGGTCAGCCCGCGAATCTGAACGATAGGTTGGGACGTGTTGTTCATTGCACCATTCCTCCTGCGCGCAGCCGATGCTCGACCCGGTGAAGCGCGTAATTCGTCGCCTGCGTCAACACGAGATAAACCAGCGCAATGGCCAGATACACTTCGAGTGAACGGTACGACACACTAATGATCTTCTGTCCTTCGTGCATCAGATCGTCAATGGTCAGCAATGACACGAGCGCCGAATTCTTGATCAAGGCGATGAATTCATTACCCAGTGGCGGGATCATCCGCACAACCGCTTGGGGAAGAATGATTGCACGCATCGCCTGTCCCGAGGACATGCCGATTGACCGGGCTGCCTCCATTTGCCCGCGGTCGACCGACTGGATCGCCCCGCGCACGATCTCGGACACATAGGCTGCCGAATAAAGTCCGAGACCCAATACCCCGCACAAGAACGCCGGCAGCAGGATGTTGAATTGCGGCAAACCAAAAAACAGCAAGAACAGTTGCACGAGCAAGGGCGTGCCGCGGAAAAACGTCAGATAAGCGGTGCAGAAACCGTACACGATCCGGCGTTGCGGCGTGAGCCGCCCGATGCCGATGAGCAGCCCAAGCACGCAACTCAGCGCGAGCGCGGCTGCTGTCACTTCCACCGTCGTCACCGTCCCGTGCACGATGTCTGCCCAGCCGGCAATGACCGGCGAAAAATCGAGTTCCATGTCTATGACTCGCGGGTTATTGAGCAGCAGCGCCGAACCATTTCTTGACGATTGCCGCATAGGTGCCGTCCGCCTTGATCTTCCCCAGCGCGGCGTTGAATGCGGTCTTCAATTCCGGCTCGTCCTTGCGCACGGCAATACCGTATTCCTCGGTCGTCAACTGCTTGTCGAGCACCCGGAAGCCGGGGCGTGTCTTGGCCAGTTGCAATGCAGCCGGCTTGCCGGTTACTGCGCCGTCGGCCCGGCCAATGCCGACCAGATCGAACATTTCCTGGTTCTTTTCAACTTCGACACGCGTGATTTGCGGGTAGTTGTCACGCAGGAAGTTGACCGACTTCGTGCCGACTTGCACCGAGACTTTCTTGCCATTCAGGTCGGCCATCGTCTTGATCGGCGAAGTGCTCTTCACCAGCGCCACGAGTCCACCTGCATAGTATGGTTCGACGAAATCAACCACCTTGCTGCGTTCGTCAGTGATGTAGATGGCGGAGATGGCGGCATCGAAGCGATGTGCAATCAAACCCGGAATCAAGCCTTTGAAGTCGATGTCAGTCCATTCGACGCGTGTTCCCATCGTCTTGGCGAGCGCATTCATTACATCGATATCGAAACCGGCGCGTGCGCCGTCCTGGCTGAATTCCATTGGCGGGAACGTGGCATCCGTGGCGACCCGCAGCACAGCCGGAACTTGCGCTGAGGCGATGCCCGGCAGCGCCGCAAAAGTGGTGGCCAGCGTGAGGCACGTGAGGGCGAGCAATCGGTTTAGCTTCATTTGGAAACTCCTTCAAGGTTTGGACCAGCGTGGCTCTAGCGGATTAGTCGGTTTGCATGTGTTCGGAAATTGCGCGGGCGGATCGCAGCGTCGCGTCAATGAATTGCCTTTCGCGGCCGGCCGCGCGCGTGGACGGCGCCATCAGCGTGATTGACGCGCTGCTGCTGGCCGCACGCCCCGCGCGATGATAGATCGGCACGCTCACGCCCCACACGCCCGGATCGACCTCGCTGTCGCTGACGGCAAACCCCTGCGTGCGAATCTGCTCCAGTTCGGCTTCTATCGTGGCGCGGTCGGCAATGTCGTCGTGAAACATGCTGTCGAGGGCATCCGTGCGCGCTCGCTCGGGCATGAAGGCCAGCAATGATTTCGCCGATGCACCCGCCTTCAACGCCACGGCCCGGCCCTTTTCAAATGAGCACCGCAGCGAGTGCCGGCTGTCGATCATCTCAAGGCACATCACCTGGTTGTTCACCGCGACGACAAGGCCAATGCTCTCCTGTGAAAAGCGCGCGAGCTGCTGCATCTCGTTGCGGCTGGCCTCGACCAGCAGCGAATTGCCGTCGAAGCCGAGCGCGAGCTGCAGACTGATGGGACCGGGTGCGTAATACCCCGCATTCTCCGAGACGAACCCCCAGCGCTTGAGCAACGCAATCTGCCGGTACAGGGTGCTTTGCGCGAGTCCCGTCACCCCCAGCAAATCTTTGACGGACATTGCCTTCCCATGGCTGGCAAGCGCCGACAAAACCAGCAGAACGCGTTCTGCACCGGTGACGGTATTTTCCGTGTCCATAAGAGGTTGAAAGCGAAATGGCGACGGAATTCAGAATGCCAGATAATTCCCACGTTTCAAAAATACGATTCCCGTCCGATGGGAATTACACGGGAGGGTTTTCCCGAAAATCGGCGTTTTTCCAAGTAAACGGTCTCCCTCCCTCTCTCGAAGCCGCATACGAAGCGCACGCGCGAGCACTGGCGGAAGAATGTGGAGGATTATCCGATGCCAATATCGTGCGCCCTCGCATGAGCGAGCGGATGTCAGCACGTACAGCCTTGCGCAGATTTCGCAAGGAAACGGAAGCTCGTCACAGGATAACCGGACATCGGCGGCCGGAACCTCGCCTGACGCGTCCACATCCACCGTACACGAGTCGCTCAAGCCGCAATCGAAGGACGCTACCGGCAACGCGCGAGGCATGACTGCGGGCAAGCAACATAAGACCGAAGGCGCCGGCGGGTTTAACAATGGGTTGTACGGAACAGGCGCGGGGAGCAACAAGTAAACCGACGCCTAAGCAGGCAATCTACAAACCTACTGCTGCCGGATTCATTTCTATATGCAGAATCACTAGCCAGGGCTTGGGGCAGTCCGGCGAGATCTTGAGCGCCGGATTAGTCTTGCTGACCGGCGTAATGCATCCTTGCTCCCGAGCGCGTAAATATGCGCGCCGGGCATCGCCCTGCAGCCACATGCTCACCAGCCCACAAGTAACGAAGCTGAAAATAGTCGTGACGAAGGTCGGCGTGTTCGGGTCGAGCTGGCTTACGACATAAGCAAATGCGGAGGTCATCACCTGGTTTGCGACGATCGCCACACAAATGACCTTGGCCGTTCCCCTGATACGCATCGCGGTATGAAGCTTCAACACGGTTGTGCACTCTTGGTTGTTCTGGTGTATTCATTTGCAGCGGGCTTAGGCCCGGGGGCAAACGGCTTGATGCAATTCAATTAAAGCAGGCGCGACATCAATACTTTGGAAAATCCACGCCCCTGTGCGTAAAGATCATCTCAAGGCGCCTTGGTCGACTCATCCCTCGACGCATGCAGGCTCGCCGAGAACTGACGCATATGAAAAGCCACGCGCTGCGCCTAGGCTTTGGCGCGCGCTTTCAGTGCTCGAAGTGAATGCATTGCGGAGTCAAGCGATGAGAGTTCGCGAAGGCTACGCTGCTTGACGTATCGATCAGGATAAAAGTGTGGCATCCGCTATCAATAACGCGTCAAAGTCAGCGATTCACTATTGCGTCCCTGCCAGCCTGTAGCCAACGCCGGTCTCGGTCAAGATATGCAGGGGTTGCGTGGGATCGGCTTCCAGCTTGTGCCTGAGATGCCCCATATAAACGCGCAGGTAATGCTGGTTCTCCACATATGCAGGTCCCCACACTTCCCGCAGCAACTGCTGATGCGTAATCACGCGGCCGGCGTGGCGGGCCAGCGTTGTCAACAACCGATATTCGATGGGCGTGAGATGTATCTGCGCACCATCGCGCGTGACCCGTCTTTCCGACAGATCCACCGTGACCGTGCCAAAGCGCACCTGCGGCGTTTCCTGCTGGCCACCACGATTTCGCCGCCGCAACTGCGCGCGGATGCGCGCAAGAAGCTCGGACACGCCAAAGGGTTTCGTGAGGTAATCGTCCGCGCCGGCGTCGAGCGCCGCGACCTTTGCGTCCTCATGGGTTCGCGCCGACAGCACGATCACAGGTTGCTCGGTCCAAGTGCGTAACTCCCGAATGACATCGATGCCATCAGTATCCGGCAAACCCAGATCGACCACGATCAGGTCCGGCAAACGAAAGGCCGCTTCTCGCAAGCCCTGCTGCCCGGTTTCCGCTTCGAACACATTCATGCCTTGCGCTTCCAGCGTCGTGCGTACGAACCGGCGAATCTGCTTGTCGTCCTCGATCACGACGACGGTCAACGTGGGCTCGCTCATGGGCGGTCCGCGTTCGATGCAACATCTGGCGGCTCGGCACTGCTTTCATCGGGAAGGGCTTCGAAGGGCGGCGTTCCGCTTGCCGGCAACGTGAACCAGAAACGCGCACCCAGCACGTGTCCGTCAGCGCCCCGGCGGTTTTCAGCGCCGATCTTTCCTCCATGCGCTTCGACTATCGCGCGGCAAATCGCGAGACCCAGACCGATTCCCGGCTTGGCCGACTCCTTTTCGCCGCGCGTGAATTTATCGAAGAGAATGGGCTGGATGCCCGAGGGCAAGCCGGGTCCGTCGTCATCCACGCACACCCTCACGAAGCGCTCGCCGTCATGGTCTTCGACCGCCGCCTTGATGAAGAGGCCCGCTCCGGTCGGCGTGTATTTGGCCGCGTTCTCGAACAGGTTTGCAAGCAGGCGTTCCATCAGAACCGCGTCGAGTTGTATCAGCGGAAGATCCGCGGGCACACCCACTTGCACAGGATGTCCCGCAAGCGTTCGGCGGCACACCGCGAGCGCTGCACCGACCACTTCTTCGAGCATGAGCCACTGGCGATTGAGCCGTATGCTTCCCGCCTGCAGGCGCGCCATATCCAGCAGGTTGGTCACAAGCCCGCTCATGCGCAGCGCCTCTTCATGGATTGCATGAACCAGCTCGCGGGAGTTGTCGGAGGCGGCATCGGGCGCGCGGCGCTGTTCTTCAAGCATGGATGCAAAGCCGACAATCGAAGTAAGCGGCGTGCGCAAATCGTGCGAGATGGCCGACAAAAGCGAGTTGCGCATGCGCTCCGACTCCATGTTCACCAATGCGTCCTGCGCGATCTCGACGTAATGCACGCGTTCCAGCGCCAGCGCGATTTGCGAAGCGAAGGTATCGATCATGCGTTGCTGCTCGGGCACCGCGAGTTCTTCCGGGTTTGCGGTGATCAGCGCGAGGACGCCACGCGTACGCATTGGCGCCTTCAGCGGCAGATACAGCGCATGGCTTGCAGGCAACGTATCCGTGCCGCGTCCTGCCGGCTTCTGCTGGTCGTACACCCATTGCGCAATGTCCAGGTCGAGCCCGGACGCATCGAGCGTCACTTGCGGGTCGGGATCATCCATCTTCTGCCGGACCTTCTCCGTGCTGTCCGGGAGAAGGACCGCGACCTTGGCCTGGAAAATCTCGCCCACATGCCGCGATCCTATTTCGATGATCTGCTCCGTCATCAACGCGCCGCCAAGTTCGCGCGTCATCGCATACATGGCGCCGGTGCGGCGCTCGCGTAATGACGCAACCCGCGCCTGACGGCGCAGGTTAGACGTGAGTTGGCTGATTGTCAGTGATGTGAGCAGCATCACAAAGAACGTCAGCAAATACTGCGTGTCCGATACCGCGAAAGACATCTCCGGCGGAACAAAAAAGAAATCGAATGCGGCGACGCTCAGGAACGAGAGCAGCACACCCGGGCCGCGCCCCAGCCGAACAGCGGCATAGACCACACCGAGCAGATACAACATCACAAGGTTCGTCAGATCGATGTGATGCGACAACAGCCGTGCCACCGCTGTAATACCGACTCCGACTGCAACCGTATGGAAATACGCATTGGGCGGCGAGCGGTCTTCGTTCAAGACGCCCGAGAACCTCGGCATGCGCTCACCCTGCTCGCTCGCTTGTTTCGCCGCGCCCGCGCCGACCAGGGTCACATCGATATCGTTGGCGAACCGGACAATCGATTCCGCAACGGGCTGATCGAAGACGCGCCGCCATGTAGGGGCATCGGAGGCGCCTGCCACGATCTTCGATACATTGCGCATGCGCGCGTACGCAACCAGCGTCGCGGCCGCATCCGTGCCGTCGAGCGTGACCGTTTCGGCGCCCAGTTCGGACGCGAGCTTGAGTGCGTCGAGCGTACGCTTGCGCCATACGTCGGGCAGACGTTGAAGCTTGGGCGTCTCGACATATACAGCAAGCCAGTCGGCCTTCAGGCTTGCGGCCAGGCGCGCGGCAGAGCGGACCAGCGCGGCGCTTTCGGGACCCGGACCAATGCACGCGATCAACCGCTCGCGCGCCTGCCAGATCCGGCTGATCGATTGATCCGCGCGGTACTCGCGCATCTGCGCGTCCACCCGGTCCGCGGTACGCCGCAGCGCGAGTTCGCGTAGCGCAATCAGATTGCCCTTGCGGAAAAAGTTCTTGACCGCATTGGCGGCTTGTTGCGGCAAGTACACCTTGCCGTCCCTCAACCGGTCGAGCAGCTCTTCGGCCGGCAAGTCGACTAGCGTAACTTCATCGGCGAGATCGAATACGCGATCCGGCACGGTCTCCCACACGCGAATGCCGGTGATCTGCCCGACGATATCGTTGAGACTTTCCAGGTGCTGCACGTTGACCGTGGTGTACACGTCGATGCCGGCATCGAGCAGCTCGTACACATCCTGCCAGCGCTTCAGATGCCGCGCGCCCTGCACATTCGAGTGCGCGAGTTCATCGACGAGAATCAGTTGCGGCTTTCTTGCGAGCGCGCCGTCGAGGTCGAACTCGGGCAACTGATGTCCACGATATTCATACGTGGTCAGCGGTACGGCTTCGAGCCCCTCGACGAGCGCGAGCGTCTCCTTCCTGCCATGCGTCTCCACAATACCGACAACGGTATCGATACCTTCGTCGCGGCGCCGGCGCCCGGCCTGCAACATCGCATAGGTCTTCCCGACACCAGCCGATGCACCGAAGAAAATCTTCAGCCTGCCGCGCTGTTTCTTCTCTTCGTCGCGCTGGATCTTGTCGAGCAGCTCGTCGGGGTCGGGACGGTCCATCAGCTTGCGGGCTTCAGTTCGTCAAGCGCGAGGTTCAGCTTCAACACGTTCACACGCGCTTCGCCGAGGATCCCGAATTGACGGCCGCTGGTCGCGCGTTGAACGAGTGCATCGACATCGTTATGCGAGAGCTTGCGCGCCTTCGCGACGCGGTCGATCTGGTATGCGGCCGCAGCGGGGCTGATCTCGGGATCGAGACCGCTGCCCGACGAGGTCACGAGATCGACGGGAACCGGGGCCGTATTGGCGGGATCGGCATCGTGCAACGCGCTGATGCGGCCTTTGACTTCATCGGCAAGCGCGGGATTGGTCGGGCCGAGATTCGAGCCGCCCGATGCAGTCGGGTTATACGGATTCGGCGATGTCGCCGAGAGACGGCCCCAGAAATAACCGGGTGCATCGAACTGCTGGCCGATGAGTTCGGAGCCGATCGGTTTGCCGTTCTTCTCGATCACACTGCCGTTCGACTGACCCGGAAACGCAGCGTGAGCCACGGCGGTGACCACGACCGGATATACGAGCCCGGTCACAATGGTCAACGCCGCGAACAACACGATCACAGGACGAATGATGTTTTTCATGATGAACTATCCAGTTAAAAATACGAGGTTCGGTGCGGCCGGAAGCAAGCGATTGCAAAACCGGCCGCTCACCCGCAAGTTCAGGCCCAGCCAAACGCCGTCAAAATCATGTCGATGATCTTGATGAACGGGAACGGCAGCAAGATGCCGCCGAGGCCGTACACGAGCAGGTTGCGGCGCAACAGCGACGCTGCGCCGAGCGGCCGGTACTTCACGCCCTTCAATGCGAGCGGAATCAGCACCACGATGATCAGCGCGTTGAAGATCACTGCCGACAGGATCGCCGACGACGGCGAGCTCAGATGCATCACGTCGAGCACGCGCAATTGCGGGTACGTGGACGCAAACGCAGCCGGGATGATGGCAAAGTACTTGGCCACGTCGTTCGCAATCGAGAACGTGGTGAGTGAGCCGCGCGTCATCAGCATCTGCTTGCCGATCTCCACGATCTCGATCAGCTTGGTCGGGTTCGAGTCGAGATCGACCATGTTCCCGGCTTCCTTCGCCGCCTGAGTGCCGGTGTTCATCGCCACGGCAACGTCGGCCTGGGCAAGCGCCGGTGCGTCGTTGGTGCCGTCGCCGGTCATCGCGACAAGACGGCCTTCGGCCTGGTAGCTGCGGATAGTGGCGAGCTTGGCTTCCGGCGTCGCTTCTGCCAGGAAGTCGTCCACGCCCGCTTCCGCTGCAATAGCGGCGGCCGTCAGGCGGTTGTCGCCCGTCACCATCACGGTCTTGATCCCCATCTTGCGCAGTTCGGCAAAACGCTCCTTGATGCCGCCCTTGACGATGTCCTTCAGTTCGATCACACCAAGGACACGCGCGCCGTTGTCGCTGCGTTCGGCGACGACCAGCGGCGTGCTGCCGCGGCGCGCAATTTCATCGACCGCATTCGATACTTCCTGCGGATAGCGGCCGCCATTACGCTCCACGTAAGTCTTGACCGCTTCGGCTGCCCCCTTGCGAATCTCGCGATCCGGCAGGTCGACACCACTCATGCGCGTCTGCGCGGTGAAGTTCAGGAAGGTCGCGTGCAGCGTTGCCATCTCGCGCTGACGGATGTTGAAACGCTGTTTGGCGAGCACCACGATGCTGCGGCCCTCCGGCGTTTCGTCGGCAAGCGATGCAAGTTGTGCGGCATCGGCCAGGTCCTGTTCGGAGAGACCGGGGGCCGGGACGAAACTCGATGCCTGACGATTGCCCAGCGTGATCGTGCCGGTCTTGTCGAGCAACAGCACGTCCACGTCACCGGCGGCTTCCACGGCACGTCCGGACGTTGCGATCACGTTCGCCTGCATCATGCGGCTCATGCCAGCCACGCCAATGGCAGAAAGCAAC
Organism: Burkholderia sp. PAMC 26561; assembly: GCF_001557535.2. Taxonomy (NCBI): domain Bacteria; kingdom Pseudomonadati; phylum Pseudomonadota; class Betaproteobacteria; order Burkholderiales; family Burkholderiaceae; genus Burkholderia; species Burkholderia sp. PAMC 26561. The sequence continues at coordinate 689,935 of NZ_CP014315.1, read as the reverse complement.
CCGCCGATGGTCGTCGGTATCAGGCACACGAGCAGCGCGGCAAGCGCAGTAATCGTCACCACGTGTCCCGCTTTCATGGCGCCGACCGAGAACATCGAGAACGGCAGCAGCGTCGCGGTCGCAAACAGCAGCACGAGGCTCAACGCGACCAGCAGGATCGTCAACGCGATTTCGTTGGGCGTCTTCTGGCGCTTCGCGCCTTCGACCATCGCGATCATGCGGTCAAGGAACGCCTCCCCCGGATTGACCGTCACTCGCACCACGATCCAGTCCGACAACACGCGCGTACCGCCCGTCACTGCCGTGAAGTCGCCGCCCGACTCGCGGATAACGGGCGCCGATTCGCCGGTAATGGCGGACTCGTCGACAGAAGCAACGCCATCCACCACTTCACCGTCGGCAGGGATCACGTCGCCCGTCTCCACCAGTACGACATCGCCCTTGCGCAGTTCTGTCGCGGTCGTGATCTGGATTGCACCCTTGTGATCGGGCTTGTCCAGCTTCTTCGCCATGACGTCGCGCTTCGCGCTGCGCAGCGATGCGGCCTGCGCCTTCGAACGGCCTTCAGCCAGCGCTTCGGCGAAGTTCGCGAACAGCACCGTGAACCACAGCCACAGCGACACCGCGAGGATGAAACCCGCGGGCGCCTCGGCCTGGCCCGACAAAGCGGCCACCCAAAGGACCGAGGTCAGGATACTGCCCACATACACGCAGAACATCACCGGATTGCGTAGTTGCGTGCGCGGGTCGAGCTTCCTGAACGAGTCCGCGATCGCCGGCATGACAATGGCCGGGTCGAACATGGAACGCGCAGCCGAGCGTGAATTTCCCGTTGGCTCCGGATTTTTCTCCGGCGCCTTGTTAGGCGTCTTCACTGGCGGTTTGACAATTGTGTTCATACTTTCCTCTGTATCAGTGACCGCTTATTTGCCCGAGAGCATCATCAGATGCTCGACGATCGGACCCAGCGCAAGCGCCGGCACATACGTCAGCGCGCCCACCAGCACCACCGTGCCGAGCAGCAACACGACGAACAGCGGACCGTGCGTCGGCAGGCTGCCGGCAGTCGTCGCGATACGTTTCTTGGCAGCAAGCGCACCTGCAATGGCAAGCACCGGAATGATCGAACCGAAGCGGCCGAACCACATCGCAATGCCGGTCGTGATGTTGTAGAACGGCGTGCTGACCGTGAGGCCCGCAAACGCGCTGCCGTTATTGTTCGCGGCCGAGCTGTAGGCGTAGAGCACTTCGGAGAAGCCATGCGGTCCCGGGTTCGAGATACCCGCCGTGCCCGCGGCCGTCAGCACGCCCATCGATGTGCCGAGCAACACCAGGAACGGCGTCAGCAGCACCACGATCGCGACCATCTTCATCTCGTACGACTCGATCTTCTTGCCGATGTATTCAGGCGTGCGCCCGATCATCAGGCCCGCGACGAATACCGCAAGCATTGCGAAGACGAGCATGCCGTACAGGCCCGAACCCACGCCGCCGAAGATCACTTCGCCGAGCTGGATCAGCAGCATTGGAACGAAGCCGCCCATGGGCGTCAGCGAGTCGTGCGTGTTGTTCACGGCGCCGCACGAAGCCGCCGTCGTCGCAACGGTGAAAATGCCCGACTGCGCAATACCGAAGCGTGTTTCCTTGCCCTCGGCGTTACCACCTGCCTGTAAAGGCGACGCGCTCTGATCGACATGCAGCGATGCAAACAGCGGATTGCCCGCTTGCTCGAACGAGATTTCACCCCAGCATGCAATTGCGAAGGCAATGGTCATCGCGGCAAGAATCGCGTAGCCCTGGCGCCTGTCGCCGACCATCCTTCCGAACACCACGCACAGCGACGCAGGAATGATCAGCATGGAAAGCATCTGGACGAAGTTCGAAAACGGCGTCGGGTTTTCATACGGATGCGCTGAGTTGGCATTGAAGAAACCGCCGCCGTTCGTGCCAAGCATCTTGATCGCTTCCTGCGAAGCGACCGGGCCCATTGCAAGCGTCTGCTTGTCGGCCTTGTTGTCGACCATCACGGCATTGCCCTTGGCGTCCTTCACCGCGTTGCCTTGCGCGTCCGTCTTCGGCGTCTGGTATGTCGTGGTCTGCAGCGTGCCGACATCTCTGTACGCTTCGAAGTTCTGGATCACGCCCTGGCTCACGAACACCAGCGCGATGACGGTTGCCATCGGCGCGAGGATGTAGAGCGTGATGCGCGTCAGGTCGACCCAGAAGTTGCCGATAGTGGTCGCCGTGTGACGCGCGAAGCCGCGAATCAGCGCAACCACGACAGCAATACCCGTTGCGGCGGACAAAAAGTTCTGCACCGACAAGCCGACCATCTGCGACAGATAACTCGCGGTCGCTTCAGGCGTGTAATCCTGCCAGTTCGTGTTGGTCACGAAGCTGACCGCAGTATTGAACGCGCCGTCGGAGGTCATCGGACCGAAGCCTTGCGGGTTCGACGGCAACCATTGCTGCAGACGAAGGAATCCGAACACCACGAGCGCGCCGAGCGCGTTGAATGCGAGGACGGCAAAGGCGTAATGCTTCCACGACATTTCGGCTTTATCGTCTACGCCGGCCAGCTTGTACAACACTGACTCGATCGGGCGGCCGATGCGGCGAACCACTACGGACGAACCATCAAGCACGCCGGTTATGTACCGGCCGATGGGAACCGCGAGCGCGATCAGTACGACAATGTAAAGGCCCGCTTGAAACACGTTATTGGCGTTCATTCCAGATCCTCCGCACGCAGCAATGCGTACACGAGGTACACGAACAAGAGCAGTGTCGAGGCACCGGCCAGCACCAGCATCCAGGTGGTCATGGGCGGCCTCCTGGAGCGCGACGCAGCTTGTCGCAACCGATGGTCAGAGCCGCGCATAAAGCCCAGAAGGCGATGATGCCGGCGATATAAAGCAGGTCCATTGTTTTGATCTCCCGTAGCGGATTTGGACGTGCTGAAGGTTAGTTGATCGTGTGTAAACGGCTGGCAAAGAGAACTGCTGCGGGTGTAAAAATCGTGTAAAGATGATTGGGCTGACGTTTTGACGGCGCCAATAAAAAAACGCCATGCGCGAAGCGCATGGCGTTGTGTGATGCGGCGCATCTGCCCAATGCGCTGGTGCCGCGCTTGATGGCGCCCGGCATCTGGAGTCCCTATGCTCGATAGCTGCACCGCGATGCCGCTGACAATCGCGGGAAAGACCAGCAATCCGAGTAGAGAGCCAGCGACAATGAAGGACGTCAACCATGAGTGCGAAGGTCCTGCGCTGGCGTGAACGCTTCATGCCGAAAAAGCCTCCTATCGAACCGGGAGCCGACCGTATCGCGATTGATACTCTGGGGCCTGACTATGACTGCTTTTGTTTAGCGTGTGACGAATCGCCATGCGTGACCGGCCGGGCCTGTGGACGCACCGTCCACCGGTCTTTTATGTGCGGTCCTTGCACATGGGAAGAATCCGACTGCGTGAACCTGTTAACCTGGCAGCCAACAAGGAATCTCCTTGCTCAATAAACAAAGCAATAACGGCCGTTGATAGCCCGGAATCGAGATCAGGAGGCAATCGACCACGCAACATTCAACCCCCAAACGTTGCAGTGGCGGTAGGGGCCGAACGAAGCGCGCCAGATGCCGCTCCCCTTTCGTTGCACGTCACCATGCTTAAGCATGGGCGATGTGCCAGCGGAATTTATTGAATCAATCGGGTATGCGGCGTCACACGGGGATCGCTACACATCCACGCGCAACTGCCGTCACATAGCGGGGTTAAACTCACTACGACTTGCTCGACTATAAGCGAGCCGTCAGCTGCCCTTTCCGTCATGGCATCAGTGAATGTCTTCTTGTCGATCAAAATATTCCCGCCCTTAATGCCAAGCATCAAAAGGTAAGCTTTAACATTCTCGCCGCGAACTTCCTTCAACCATTCTATCTTGCGTTCGCTCTTGTACGCACCGGCAATTACAACAGCTTGAATTTCCACGGCGGGCCACTTTCGCGCTTCAAATACGAGGTTGGCAATTTTCAATCGGTCTGCATTGGATATGTCGATGGCTCCAAACGGTAATTGAGCACCCATCTCCTCACCGATGGTGCAAGCCTGTCCAACTTCCGAAAACCAAGGCGTAACCGCCGTGGCCGTGAAAAATAACAGTGACAAAAATGCCTGCTTCATCGGGCTACCTCACGATCAAAGGTCGCGATGTATCCGGTTATGCTGTCTGCGTTTCGTATGGCTCTGTCGGCGTTTTTCAAAGCAAAAATGTGCGCTCCAATCGCATTGTCAGCATATATAAGATCATCGGAGTTAAAGGTATCGGTGTAATGTGTGCATTCGTGGATCAATGTTTTTACTTTTGAGAAGCGCCACAACCAACCATTGGAATCCGTGCAAAAAGCACTATAAATTGCAATTACCCGCTTCTCGGAATCCGGCTTGCAGACACTCGCGCGGTTGTTTCCGCTATCAGCAGTGATCGAACAACTAAGACTTCTATTCAATGTGTTATCCCAACGGACGATCTTTTCCGGCACAAGTTCTTGAAGGGCAGATAGCAACTTGGGCAAACCTCTTGCCAGCGTACTTTTGATTTCTTCGTCCGCCCGTCCGAAATAGTACGCTGCGCGCTCTTTTTCCGCAGCATCCCATTTTGCTTGCGCCGCGATCCGCTCTTTTACGAGCACCACCGCCGCGTCTCTGACCTTCAGAATGACTTGTCTGAATTCCTGATTGGTCATGTTGTGACACACAGGCGGCTTATCGAGATCCAGAAAAATATCGACGTTCGAATCAGGCGTGCGATTAGTAGTGGCCGTCCCTACTTCTATCCAAGTTGCATCCGACATAAGCCGCTCTCAGTGTTGAATATGGATTGTTATGTTTTCCGCGCATGCCGCGTGTATGCGCGCTGTTTGTCCGGCTGCATCCGTGATGCCGTCATGAATGACACCGGTCGCAGATTGCACGCGATAGCGAACGCCTGCTAAGGGCTGCCCGGTATATCGATCCTTCAGCGTGAACGCTTGATCGAAGTGACCGGGGCCATCGCCGAGGTGTACATGTCCGGTTCGATAGTCATCGACCTCCCCCCGCGATTCGATCATGTCATCGTTTGTTGACGTGCTTTGCATCGTCGCGATCATGCGGGGCGGTTTTGCACACTTGCAAAGAACGATATCGCCGTCGTGCGCTACTTCAACGCCGCGATGCCATGGGCGCCGGGGGCCACCGGCCTTCACGATCGAGCCCGTGCTGTTGCATGCGTTGCAATAGGCAGAGGCGCCAATGAGCGCGACTTGATGACCTCGAATGCTGAACGACCCACCTGATGCGGGATCGATGAAGCCCCCAGTTTCCGGCTCGTCGCCGATACACAGTAGCAATCGCATCATCGGCGCGTCGCTCCCGAGTGCTGTATCTCGATCACGTTATTCGAAGCTGTATTCGTCATGACGCGCTTTATCCGACCATTCGCATCGGTTACACCCGTTGCCAGGATCTGCGAACCGTCTTTGATTCGATATGGAACGTTCGCGATCGGAAGTAGACTGTTGCTGTCGCGTCGCCTGATTCCCTCATCGTAATAGCGCAAAAACGGGGCACCCTTCAGCGTATAGCCTTGGGCTGCAAGTTCTTCGCTGGTAAACGACTGTGACATCGTGTTTTGCGTTGCGGTCATCCGCGGGGGCGGCCTGCATTTACCCAAGCCCCAATCATTCTCAAGAGCAATCTCCTTTCCACCAAAGGACGTAAGGTGTCTTGGACCTGTCGCCACGATGTGCCGCTCTGACTTGCAAGCCGGGCAATATACCGGTGACCCAATGATTGCTATCGGCGTTCCGTTACGCGTTCCTAGTTCCGCTCCTTGAACGACAAATGCGCCGCTGGTTGACTTGTCATAGCGCTTGATGACATATCGTTTCACTATGTTCACTCCCTTTTTGTTTGTAGGAAAAAATTAAAAGTGTGAACGTGCGTTTTAGCGAGCGTGCGCGGGTCACGTCTATCAGACAAGTCTTAATGAACGAAAAGCTACCTTATCAACGCGCTACCTATCTTCTTCATCGCTGTGTCTTGCGGCGACCACTAAACCCTGATTAGCTCATCAGCAGGAAAAAACATTTAATGCATATAGTGCGCAAGTGATCCGAGCGGGTAGGTTTCGGTCTTATTTGCACGTTCTGCGGCATCATCGATTTGGCGAAGCCTGCCGCACTTGGAGGTGGCATGACAGGCTGGTCTGAGCGGTATGGTCGCTGTCCCACTTGGATCGCGGTGATTTGTATAAAACACGAGTTGAATGATGTTTTGCGCGGCCAATAAAAAACGCCATGCGCTTCGCGCATGGCGTTGGTTAAGGCAGCGAAGTGTCTGGAACTATTCGGAACGCATTCGCTGCGCAATCCGCGCGAACGCATGCCATTGCTGCGCCCACATGCCCATTCCGTAATCGCGCCCGCGGCCGTCCGGCGCCGGCAACTGATCGCGAATGCCTGTCGGTTCGACCGCGCGATTCCATGAAGCCGTCTTGAACAGCATGTCCCACCACGGAAACAGCACGCCGAAGTTGCAGCCATAGCGCGTACCTTCGTGACCATAGCCAATCGCATGATGACGCCGGTGAAACGTCGGACTCACGAGCACACGGTCGAGCATGGGCACGAATGGCAAGCGGGCGTTCACGTGCTGGATGCTTTGCAGCACATTGCTGAGCGCGACCAGCACGACGAACTGCGACGGCTCCACGCCAATGAAGAGCGAGATGCTCGCGAAGAACCCGGCCTGAATGATGTCATCGAGGAAATGATTGCGGTCGTCGGCCCAGAGCGACATTTGCTGCTGGCTGTGATGAACCGCATGCAATTCCCACCACACGCCAAAGCGGTGTTGCCAACGGTGATACCAGTAGCCCGCGAAATCCAGCACGATCAGATAGATCACGAACGACACAACCGGTTGATCGGTCACGCCGGGCCACAGACTGTCGACCTCGAGATTCGGAACGCCGTGGATCACCATCAGGCTTTGCCAATGATTGAACACGGGCGTCAGCAGGAAAAAGAACGCCAGGTTGATGATGCCGAGCTTCGCTATCCACGTATAAAAAACATCTGAACGAACCGCCTTCCTGTCCTGCCATGTCTCAATGGGACGAAGCGCTTCGAGCGGCCGCAGAATGGCGAACGTCGCCAGCACTTCCAGCGCGCCGATGATGACCCAATAAAGCGCGTCGTAAGTGTCTTCGTCGTAGCCCATCAAGCCGACCTTGAAGAAAATCGGCTGGACAACATCGACGTAAAGCAGCGTCTGCAAACTGCCCACCGCGTTGTCGAGTTGAGCGAGAATTTCAGTAACCATGCAAATGCTCTCCTGCCTCTTCAATCATTGCGGTGTCGCTCAATCCGGATTCGGCGCATACACGGGTGCGCGATTGGCAAAAAAGATTCCGTGCGGCGAGCGGCCGACAGCGATGGTATCGACCAGCTTGTTGGTGTTCAGGTCGATCACGCCAACATGACGCGCGAAGCGGAACCCGACCCACAAGGTCTTGCGATCCGCCGCCAGTTCCATGTCGTCCGGTCCGGGCAGGAGACCGGTGATATCGGCGGTTTTTTGCAGCGTCGTGTAATCGATGATGCTGATCGTGCTCGCCACGCGATTGCTCACGGCAATGTGCTTGCCGTCATCCAGATTGCGGAAGTTGTGCGCGCCCTTGCCCGTCTGAATGCGTTTGATGACTTGCTGCTTGTGCCAGTCGACCACGGCGACATCGTCTTCGCCAGTCATGCCCACGAGCAATTCCTTGTCGCCGGGCGTCATCCACAATCCTGCCGGCGTGTTGCCCACGGGCATTTTCCACTTCACCGTTTGCGTCGGGAGGTCGATGGCGGCGAGTTCACCGGAATCCTGCAAGGTGACAAAAACCGTTCGCGCATCCGATGAAAACGTCATGTGGCTAGGCGTCTTCGCGAGCGGCACACGCTTGGCGAGCGTCAGGTCGTGACCGTCGTATCTATAGATATCGATCCGGTCCAGGCGCAAGCCCGCCGTAACGAACCATTTATGGTCAGGAGAAAACCCGAGCTGGTACGGGTCCTCGATCCCCTCGAGGCGCCGTTGCACCTTGCCGTCATGCGGGTCCAGAAAGATCAGATCATTCGACACGGAATCTGCGACGATGAGCGAACTGCCATCGGGCGTGATCATCAGGTGATGCGGTTCCTTGCCTGTCGGTTGCGTGCCGACGACCTTGCGTGCGGCTTCATCGATAAGCGTAAGTTTTGCCTCGCCGGAATCCAGCACGATGACTTTTGAATCCGGGGCGATCGCGGCGAATGCAGCGCTGGAGGCCAGTACGGATGCCAGCGTCATCATTGAAAGGTTTCTGATTGCAGTTCGACGCATATTGAAAGGATTTAATTCGAGGAGGTTCGGGAGGACCAAAAATGTGTTTTGATAGCTCAAAAGACGGCAGATTATTTGCTAAGGGCCAATAACCTAGCTTAGCGGCGCAATCTTAAGCCATTGAAGCATCGCGCGTGACATGCTGGTGGGGCCGCCTGATAGCAAGAAGACAGCCGGATACCGGTCGCAATTACGCAAACCCTTTATCTCTAACGTATCGAGTTGATTAATGGATGACCGGGCGCGCAACGAAACTAGTCGATCGATGAGCGAAAGCACCACGCGTGCGATGCAGGAAGTGCTCGACGGCCGGCGCACGGGCCTGGCTGTCCTGCTTCCGTTCGCGGGACCGGCGGTGGTTGTCTCCGTCGCTTATATGGACCCGGGTAATTTCGCGACCAATATTCAAGCAGGCGCGCGCTACGGCTATGGATTGTTGTGGGTTGTGTTGCTTGCGAATCTGATCGCGATGTTATTCCAGGCGCTTTCTGCAAAGCTCGGCATCGTCACCGGGAAGAACCTCGCCGAATTGTGCCGGGATAATTTTCCTAAGCCGCTGGTTTATCTCATGTGGGCCGTTAGCGAAGTTGCCGCCATGGCGACCGATCTCGCGGAATTCCTCGGCGGCGCTATTGGCCTTAGCTTGCTGTTTCACATGCCGATCCTGATCGGCATGGTGGTGACGGCTGTCATCACTTACGGCCTGCTGATGTTCGAGAAAGCGGGTTACCGGCCGCTTGAACTGGTGATCGGTGCGCTGGTGGGAATCATCGGATTGTCCTATCTGGCGGAGCTGTTCATTACGCCTGTCGCCTGGGCGAAAGTCGGCTTGCACCTCTTTTCGCCATCGCTGCCGGACGCGCAGGCGGTCACCATCGCAGTCGGCATCATCGGCGCGACGGTCATGCCTCATGCGCTTTTCCTGCATTCGGGTCTGACGCAACGGCGCCTGCCCGCGCGCACGGAAGTCGAGCGCAAGAAGATCATTTTGTTTTCGAACGTGGAAGTGGTCATTGCATTGACCATTGCCGGCATGATCAACATTGCGATGGTCATCATGGCGTCCGGCGCGTTTCATTCCGGTCATCCGGAAGTGGCCGAGATCGAAACGGCGTACCACACGCTAGCGCCGTTATTGGGGATTGCCGCGGCCGGCATTTTCCTTTTGTCGCTGATCGCGTCGGGCATATCGAGTTCTGTCGTCGGGACCATGGCGGGGCAGATGATCATGCAGGGGTTCGTCGGGTTCCGCATTCCGCTGTGGCTACGCCGCGCGCTGACGATGATTCCGAGCTTTGTCGTCGTCTGGATGGGCGTGAACACCACGCAGGCGCTGGTCATTAGTCAGGTCGTGCTGAGTCTCGCGTTACCGTTTCCAATGGCCGCGCTCGTATGGTTCACGTGCAGCAAGAAGGTCATGGGCCATTATCAGAATAGAACGCTCGTCAGAACGGCATCGATTGTTGCGGCCGTTGCTGTGCTGGCGCTCAACATGGTTTTGCTGCTGCAGGCCGGCGGCGTGAGTCTTCCGGGTTTGCCGGATGCGTGAAGGTCGGGGCCAACGCTCAATACGCGACCGTAAAGGTGTGTGCTTCACGAGGGTTTTAACCCCGCACTTTTCCCAAACGCGAGAAAATGCCTGTTTTCGCAAACCTCGCGGAGCATCGAATGTCCGATCTAGCCTCACCGGTATCGCGCCGTTTCAGCGTCGATCCCAAGCCGCTCGGCATTGCCGCGCTTCTCATTCTTGCCGGCGCGCTGTATCTCGCGCAAGCCGTCAACGGCCGTCAGGCCGCGTTGTATATCGTCGGCGCGCTGCTCGGCGTCACGCTTTATCACGCGGCGTTCGGTTTTACGTCGGCGTGGCGCGTCTTTATTGCCGATGGCCGCGGCGCCGGCCTGCGCGCGCAAATGGTCATGCTCGCAGTCGGCGTTGCGTTGTTCTTCCCAGCACTCGCGGCCGGGTCGCTGTTCGGCATGCCGGTCACGGGACTGGTTTCGCCGGCCGGCACGTCGGTGGTCTTCGGTGCGTTCATCTTCGGTATTGGCATGCAGCTCGGCGGCGGCTGTGCATCGGGCACGCTGTACACCGTTGGGGGCGGCAGCACGCGCATGATCGTGACGCTCGTGGCGTTTATCGTCGGCTCGGTCGTCGCCACCGCGCATATGCCGTTCTGGACCGCGTTGCCGTCGCTGCAACCTGTTTCGCTCGTGAAGTCGCTCGGCGCGGGACCGGCGCTCGTGCTCAACTGGGTTGTGTTCGCTGCCATTGCGGGGATCACGGTCGTGGTCGAAAAACGGCGGCATGGCAGGCTTGTCGCCGCGCATACGCAACCGCCGCATGCATCGCCGTGGCTGCATGGGCCATGGCCGCTCGTTGCCGGCGCAATTGCGCTCGCGTTGCTCAACTTCGCCACGCTCGCGCTTTCGGGGAGGCCGTGGGGCATTACGTCGGCGTTCGCGTTGTGGGGCGCGAAGGCGGCGTCGGCGATCGGATTCGATGTCGCGAGCTGGCCGTACTGGGCAAGCAAGGCGAACGCCGCTGCGCTTGCCGCGCCCGTTTCGCGTGATGTGACGTCCGTGATGGATATCGGCATTGTTCTCGGCGCAATGATGGCGGCGGGGCTTGCAGGCCGCTACGCGCCGGTATGGCGCTTGCCGTTGCGCTCGCTGGTCGCGGCGATCATCGGCGGGCTGTTGCTCGGTTATGGCGCGCGGCTCGCTTATGGCTGCAATATCGGCGCATATTTCAGCGGCATTGTTTCGGGCAGCCTGCACGGCTGGCTGTGGCTCGTTGCAGCGTTCTTCGGCAACGTGGTCGGGACGCGGCTGCGCCCTGTGTTCGGGCTGGAAGTGGAACGGCTCAAGCCTACTGCTTGCTGATTGTTTTTCTTCAGGCCGTTGCGCTTTGCGTTCGGCCTGAATTCGGCCTGAATTCGGCCTAAAGCTTCCGCGAAAACCGCGTCAACGTCTCGACCGGATGCCAGCCGGCCTTGAGCCAGAACGCGCTGGCTGATTCGTTATCGACGACGACGTCCAGATGTACCCACCCCAGGTGATGTTCTCTTAAGCGCTCCACGCAGATATCGATCATCTTGCGCGCCACGCCCTGGCCTCGCGCAACAGGCGCGACCACGACGTGCTGCAAGAAACCCCGGCGGCCGTCGTGACTGGCGAGCGCGCAACCGATCATCGTGTTGGCATTGAACGCGACAACGCTCAACCCCGGATTTCTCGCCAGCAAGCGTCCAATCCCTTCCCGGCTGTCAGTCACCGGCCGAATGTCCACGCCCGGTGTCTCGCGCCACAGCGCGAGCACCGCGTCGTAGTCGTCAAGTACCATGTCCCGAATCTGTACGTCCATCGTTTCTTCCTGCCAAGCACGGTTTGATTGATTGCCCGGAAACAGTTTATAAGAACACGTCAAGCTGCGAGCCTCTCGCGGTCCAGTTCGGCGATGCGCTTGCGTATCGCCGGAATGAGCTGTTCGCCGTAGGTGATGGCTGCGTCATGACGGTAATGCATTTTTCTGCTATCGAAAGATGCGTGAATTGATTAACGCGGCCGGGCGGTCGTTCTATTTGACGCCGACAGCCTTGAAGAACGTGTAGCAGAACACGCCGTCGTCTTGCGCCGTACGATAAAGATCCTGGATGCCGCGGTCGAACACTCGCGGGTCGATCAGTCCAGCGGATATGGCGGGTTCGCGCACGCCTTCGATCATCGCGGTGAAGGTCTTTCGCGTGAATCCATCGACCAGTTCGGGGCGGCTCGCGTCCGCGTACACCAATCGCGGCGATACGCGGAGGTTGCCAAAACCGGCATCAAACAGAAGGGGATAAAGCTGCCTGCCGATCAACGCATTGCCGCCCGCTTGCCGCTGCAATGCGACCTGACACGCAATTGCTGCACGCGCTTCAGCGCTATCCGGATGTAAAAATGCCGAGCCATGATCGCCTTCCACGACCGTGATCGTGCCGCCGGGTTTCAGCAGATGTTTGAGCCGCGTCAACGCCTCGACCGGCTTCGCGACATGTTCCAGCACGAAGCAGACGAACACATGATCGAAGGAATCCGCCTCGAACGGCAACGCAAAAATATCGGCATGATGAAACCGCACGTTCGTGAGTTGCGCGGCTTCTGTCTTGCGTCTCGCCTCCTCGACGGATTCCGCATTGATGTCCACCGATACAAAGCGTGCATCCGGACTTTGGCGCCCCAGCGTGACTGTCTGTGCACCAACCCCGCACCCTGCTTCCAGCACGGTCGCGCCGGCCGGATAAATGGTATCGGCATGCAGCAAGTCGACCAGCGTCCTCGCCTGATCGTGCAGCCGGCTGTTCTCTTGCGATAGATAACCGTGTACGTATGCAGTCATGAAACCAGACCTCCTTTTCGGTCCGCCTAGTTTCGGGTCTGCGTCAGCGCCCGTCTTGAATGAAATTGCGGCGCGATTGAAGGAGGGTTCTCTGCCACGCGCCCGGCGTGAATCCGAAGTGGCGCGCAAAGATGCGGGTCATGTGACTCTGGTCCGCAAAACCGCAGTCGGCCGCAGCCTGGACGAGACTCGCGCCGTCCCGTATGAGAGCCCGTGCGCGTTCCGCACGTTGCAGCAACAACCAGGCGTGAGGCGGCACGCCGTACATCTTTTCAAATCGCCGCAGCACCTGAAACCTGCTCAGGCCGACCATTAGCGCCAGCTCGCCGAGCGTGGGCGGGTCGAGTGCTTCATCGGCAAGACGATCACGCACACGGCTGATATCGTGAGCAGTCTCACGCTCGATGCGCGCCGTGGAATGACCATTCAGCAACAGCGTGCAGGTCTCGGCGAGCGACTCTTCGCACGCCAGTGCGTCCGCGCCGCTCGAACCGTGTGTGGCGTCGAAGTTTTCGATCCGGTCCAACAGCGTCTTAAGCGCGATGCCAAGCCGTGGGTCGTGAATCACCGGACGCGCCAGCGCGACCGGATGCTGGTCAAGTGACATCGATGCAACCGTCTCAGGCTCGAGATACACCATGCGCCAGCGACGCGAGGCGCCGCCGAGTCGCCGGCCATCGTGGACCTCCCCGGGGTTGGTCGTGATCAGGTCGCCGGCAAATGCGTCGACCTGACCGCGCCCGCTCGCCGAGCTTTGCGCGCCGCTCTCCAGATAACCGAGACCATAGGTCGCGTGCCAGTGCTTGCCGAAGTGGCAGGCGCTCTCTATATCGGTGCAATACACGCTGGTCCATGGAGAGCCAAGGACTTTGCATGCATGGGCAGGAGGCGCTTTCATTGGATCAGGCAGTGCATCAAGGTTCGCCGAGCCCCGGTTCGGTCCCTCGTGCAAACAACTGCGCACAGAGATCCTTGCCGGCATCGGTCAGGGCCACTGCAGGCACGCCTGCGTCGCTCGGTGTGGTGTCGAGCAAACCCGTATCCGATAACGCCGTGATTTGACGGCGCAAGCTGCTCATCGGCAAGCCGGACTGCTTCGATAACTTCGCGAGCGACCACGCCCGCGCGGGCGATTCTTCCGCGGCGCGCCACAACTGCGTGAGGATCGCGATCAGCGCCGGATCGATTTCATCATTCATGCTGTCTCCTGCCGGCCATGCTGTCGGCCAGTTCGCCTAGCGTTTTCAACGCGGCTTCTGTTTGTATGTTCCAAGGATAACTGTAGTTGAGCCGGATGAAATGGCGAAACGCATCGCGCGATGAAAACATCGTCCCGGGACCGATTGTGATGCCGCGATCGAGCGCCGCTTTATAAAGCTTCATTGAATCGACGCTGGACGGAAGTTCGACCCACAGTACGTAGCCGCCCATCGGCTCGGAAGTCTGGGTGCCCGCCGGAAAAAAGCGCAGCACGGTGGCGATCATGAGCCGGGCCTGTTGCCGGTAAACACGGCGAACGTGGCGCAAATGATGGTCGTAGCCGCCCTGCCTCAGATAATCCGCCACGGCGACTTGCGGCACCGAAGGCGTCGTCAGCGTGTTGAGAAACTTGAGCTTCTCGACTTGCCGCCTGTAGCGCCCGGGCATCGCCCAGCCGATCCGGTAGGACGCCGTCAGGCTCTTTGAAAACGACGCGCAATGCAGCACGAGGCCTTTTTTATCGAAGTTCTTGAGCGCGGACGGACGTGCATCGCCGTAGTAGAGCTCCTGGTACACGTCGTTTTCTATCACCGGAATCTCGTGCGTCGCGAGCAACGCGACTAGGCGCTTTTTGTTTGTATCGGACATCACGAAACCCAGCGGGTTCTGGAAGTTCGGCATGACCATGCACGCCGAAATTTCATGCTCGCCGATGATGTTCGCCAACGCATCGATATCGATGCCTTCGGACGGATGCGTCGGCACTTCGATGGCGCGCATTCCCATGCGCTCGATCGCGTGCAGCATTGCGTAGTAAGTCGGCGACTCGACCGCGACCGTGTCGCCGGGTTTGGCGACGGCCTGCAGGCTCAGGTTGATGGCCTCGGTTGCGCCGACCGTGATGACGATCTCGTCCGGGTCCACGGGTACGCCGTTCTCCGCGTAACGCCGCGCGATCTGGCGGATCAATTCGGGATTGCCGGGCGGCAGGTCATCGATCAGATTCCAGCTCGAATGCCGCCGGGCGATGGCGTTCGCCAACTGGTTGATCTTGCGCCACGGGAACAGCGACGGGTCCGGATACGGCGAGCCGAGCGGCGTGGCGTCCTCCGAGCGGATGGAGCGCAGTGTGGAGAGCACGAGGCGGCTGACATCGACCGTCGATGCAACCGCCGGCGGCTGCGACGCTGTAGGCGGTTCAGCCTTTGCCGCCGGCATCTCGCGCACGAAATAGCCGGATTGCGGCCGCGTCTCCAGCAGACCGCGGCTTTCCAGCAAAGCGTATGCGCGCAGGACCGTCTTGATGCTGACGTCGTACTGCGTGCTCGCCTGACGCACGGAAGGCACGCGTTCGCCAACCGCGAACACGCCGCGCCGCATGGCTTCCTCGACCTCAGCCGCAAGCTTTTCGTAAAGCAACACGATGCAAACCGCCTTGAAAGTCTTGAGTCCGCAACTGTACTCCTTGCGCATCCGATTTTTTGTGTACCGCGCGCTCCGTGGAACACAGTAATCTCTTTTCATTGGCGTACAGCCTCCTGCACAAGCGGTTAAATGACATGAAAAAGCCAGAACCCCGTATCGAGCCGTACACGCACCCCGCCGCCGGCTGGGGCGCGTTGAAGTACGTCGCCATCAACCTGCTGAAAGAAAAGGTCTCCGGCGGGAATTACCGGTTGCTGTTCGGCCAGAACCAGCCCGACGGTTTCGATTGCCCCGGCTGCGCCTGGCCGGATCGCGAACATGCATCCACATTCGAGTTCTGTGAAAACGGCGTGAAGGCCGTCGCCGCCGAATCCACGAGCAAACGCGTCACGCCTGCATTCTTCGAGGATCACACCGTCGAAGCGTTGATGACGCAGTCGGACTACGAGCTGGAACAGCACGGACGCCTCACCGATCCGCTCGTCTACGACGCCGCCCGCGACCGCTACGTCCCCATCTCGTGGGACGACGCGTTCGGGCTGATCGCCGAGCATCTGAATCGCCTCGACAACCCCGACCGCGCCGCGTTCTATACATCCGGCCGCGCAAGCAACGAAGCTGCGTTTCTTTACCAGTTGTTCGTGCGTATGTACGGCACCAACAACTTCCCTGATTGCTCGAACATGTGCCACGAAGCCACGAGCCGCGGCTTGCCCGTGACCGTTGGCGTCGGCAAGGGAACCGTTACGCTCGAGGACTTCGAACACGCCGATACGTTGCTTCTGTTCGGCCAGAATCCCGCGACGAATCACCCGCGCATGCTTGGCGAATTGCGCGAATGCGCGAAGCGCGGCGCGACCATCGTGTCGATCAACCCGCTGCGCGAACGGGGTCTCGAACGTTTTGCAAGCCCGCAGCATCCAGTGGAAATGCTGACCGGCGGCAGCACGAAGATCAGCTCGGTTTTCATCCGCCCGAAGATCGGCGGCGACTTCGCCTTGATCAAGGGCGTGGCAAAACGCGTGATCGAACTCGACGATGAAGCCCTGAAACAAGGCTTGCAGCGCATGCTCGACGTGGATTTCATCGAAGAACATACGGTAGGTTTTGATGCCTTCGCCGACGATCTTCGCGCTGAGGACTGGGACGCGATCGTCGCGGAATCCGGCGTGCCGATCGAAGACGTGCTGCAACTCGCCGACATCTACGTGCGCGGCCGCGCCGTGATTTCAACGTGGGGCATGGGCCTCACACAGCACAAGAATTCCGTGCCGACCGTGCAGATCCTGTCGAACCTGATGATGATGCGCGGCAACATCGGCAAGCTCGGCGCGGGCCTGTGCCCGGTGCGCGGACATTCGAATGTGCAGGGTGACCGGACTGTGGGTATCGAAGAAAGGCCGACGCAAGCGTTCCTGGATCGCCTTGGCGCCGCTTACGACTTCGAGCCGCCGCGCGAACATGGTTACGACGTGGTGCGCTCGATTGAAGCGATGCTCGCCGGCGACGTGAAGGTGTTCATTGGACTCGGCGGCAATTTTTCGATCGCCACGCCCGATACGCCACGCGTCTGGGAAGCCATGCGTTCATGCGACCTGACCGTGCACATCACGACGAAGCTCAACCGCAGTCACCTGATTCATGGCCGCGACGCGCTGATCCTGCCGACGCTCGGACGCACCGAGATCGACATGCAGAACGGCGTGGCGCAAGGTGTGAGTGTCGAAGATTCGATGAGCATGGTCCACATCTCGTACGGGATGAACAAGCCGGCATCGGCAAACCTGCTGTCCGAGATCGCGATCGTTGCGCGCATGGCGCACGCGACGCTTGGCAGCGCGAAAGTCGACTGGCTTGCAAACGCAAACGACTACGCGCTGATTCGCGATGGCATTGAAAAGGTGATCGATGGCTTCGAGAACTACAACGAACGCCTGAAGCATCCGGGCGGTTTTCATCTCGGCGTGGCATCGCGTGAACGCGTGTGGAATACGCCGACGGGCAAGGCGCAGTTCCTCGTGAATCCCATCGACCTGGATTCGCCGATTCACCGTGCACGCCACATGCATGGCGAGCGTTTGATGACACTGATGACAACGCGCTCGCACGATCAGTACAACACGACCATCTACGGTCTCGATGACCGCTATCGCGGCGTGTATGGCCAGCGCCGCGTGCTGTTTGCGAACGCGCTGGACATCGAGATGCTGGGTTTCGAAGCGGGGCAACGCGTGGACATCACGAGCGTCTGGGACGACAACGTGAAGCGTCGAGCCGATGGTTTCCTGCTCGTGGAGTACGACATTCCGCGAGGGTGTCTTGGCGCTTATTATCCGGAAACGAATCCGCTCGTGCCGTTGTCGAGCGTCGCCGATGGCGCCGGAACGCCTACGTCAAAATCCATTCCGGTGTTGCTGAGGGCTTCCGCCGTATCGCAACTGGAAGCGGCTTGAGCTTGTTCACGGGTCGACGAAAAACCGCGCTCGATCATGAACCGGGCGCGGTTTTCTATGCCGCCACGGTCAAGGAATGATCCTCTGTACCTTCAGCCGGTCGAACAGATCGTAAAACGATTCATCGGTAGGCTGGAAATCAAGGAACCCGAGCTTGCGGCTCTTGGCCATGTCGGTGACGACTTCCATCGGACGGCCAAGGTCTGCATCGGTGTGCCACCACGATGCAAGCTTGGTGATATCGCTTTCCACAAGGTCGAAGCGGCCGGCGATCTCCTTCCATAGCGCCGCACTCTCCTGCATCCGGCTTTCGAGCGGCCGCACTTCGCCATCGAAGGGAACGGGTTCCACGCCGAAGTACTCCGCGATCCGCGACCACATCCATTTCCAGCGGAACACGTCGCCATTCACGATGTTGAAGTCTTCGTTCTTTGCCGCGTCCGTGGTCGAGGCCCATTCGAGATGGCGTGCCAGCATACGTGCATCTGTCATATCGGTGAGGCCGTTCCATTGCATCGGCGAGCCGGGGAACACGAACGGCAGCCCCGAATGCTTGCAGAGGGTTGCATACACCGCGAGCGTCGTACCCATGTTCATCGCGTTGCCGATGGCAAAGCCAATGATCGTATGCGGACGATGCACGCTCCATGAGAAGCCCTGCCGCTTCGCTGCGGCGAATACGCGATCTTCCTGCTCGTAGTAGAAGTTATCGACGTCCTGACGACCCTGGCTCTCGCGAAATGGCGTGTCGGGCACGGCGCCCGTTGCGTATGCCTCGAACGGCCCGAGATAATGCTTGAGCCCGGTGACGAGCGCGACGTGTTCGAGCTTCGATGGACCCTGCTCCAGCGCATCGAGCACATTGCTCACCATGGCGCCGTTCACACGGATGTTCTCGCTCTCGGTCGCCTGACGCGCCCATGTGGTGAGAAATACGTGCGTGACATCGATTTCCTCGAGCGCCGCCTTGACCGATTCCGCCGACGTCAGATCGGCAATAACCGGCTTGACGTTCGCCGAAACGGGCGTGCGGCCGCGTGAAAGTCCGTGGACTTCCCAGCGCGATTCAATGAGCCGGTCCGCGAGATTACTGCCCGCGATGCCGCTGACTCCAACTATAAGTGCGCGATTCGTCATGGGAAATTTGAATGAAAAGAAGGTGGACGGGGTGACCTGGACAGCAAGGCATCAGGCAACAAACGTTCCCAATGATGGCAGTAATCCGGCACACGTGCCGCCCAGTTATCGCGAGCAGCGGTTTTTGAACAGGGAAATAAACCGTATATACTGTTTGTACTATTATTTTTCCGGAGACCTCATGCACGCATCCACCACGAAGAGCCCAAGCAAGAAAGCCGCTGAAATTTTGAACGCCACGCCGATCGAAACCACTCCTGCAGCGCCTGTTGCGGTCAGCAAACGCAAGGCAAGCGCCAAAGCCGTGGAAGCCGCCACTGAAGTCCAGGCGAAAGCCGTGAAAGTGCCGGTCAAGTCGAAAGTCAAAACAGCACCCGCTGAGCCCGACACCCACGAAAAGCCCAAGCGCGCGAAGAAGGAAAAAGTCGTGCGCGACAGTTTCACGATGCCGAAATCCGATTACGACAAGATCGCCGCGCTGAAACAAAAATGCCTCGCGAACGGCGTGCATGTAAAAAAAGGCGAGTTGTTGCGCGCCGGACTGCTCATACTCGAGGCTGCGAATATCGAACAGCTTACCGCTGCGGTTGCTGCCGTCGAGACCGTCAAGACGGGCAGGCCAGTCAAGTCCTGATTCAATTAACCGGGCCGTGGCATGAGTACTTTACGCGTGGCGTCCGAAAGCTTTGCGGAGCTCGACGATCTAAACGCCATCCTGAGTTCAGGCGTGAAGCGTCTGCAAACTCGCACGGTCGGCGAGGTGCGTGCGGGCGCACGCACCTTCCCTATCCTGACTGCAAGCATCGGCTCGGAAGATCCGCAAGCGCCCGCCATCGGCTTTTTTGGCGGCGTGCACGGGCTGGAGCGTATCGGCACGCAACTCATCCTCGACTACATGCGTGCACTGCTGCGCCGCCTCGAATGGGACGAACTGCTGCTTCAGCAACTGCAATCGGTGCGGCTCGTCTTCATGCCGATCGTCAATCCTGGCGGCATGTGGGCAAACACGCGGTCGAACCCTAACGGCGTCGACCTGATGCGCAATGCACCGCAAAACGCGGAGGGCCGTGTGCCATTCCTGGCGGGCGGGCAGCGGATCGGTTCGTGGCTGCCGTGGTATCGCGGAGCGCGTGACACCGCGCTCGAAGTCGAAAGCGAAGCGCTGCTTGGAGTCGTCAAGCACGAACTGATGAACCGTCCGCTCAGCTTCGCGCTCGATTGTCACTCGGGCTACGGTTGGGACGACAGCATCTGGTTTCCGTACGCGCGCACGCAAAAGCAGATGCCGCATCTTCCGGAGATGTACCAGCTCAAGGTCATGTTCGAACAGGCGTACCCGCATCACGGTTATGCGTTCGAGCCGCAGAGCCATCAATACCTGCTTCATGGCGACTTGTGGGATTGCGCGTATGACCAGACGCCGCCGTCCAACGTCTTCTTGCCAATGACTCTCGAACTCGGCTCATGGCGCTGGATCCGCAAGAATCCGCGCCAGCTCTTTTCGCGTCTCGGCATGTTCAATCCCATCAAGGCGCATCGCGTGGAACGGGTGCTGCGTCGTCACGCGAATTTTTTCGATTTCCTGACACGCGCGGCATTTGCATCGAACAGATGGATGCCTGAAGGCGATGCGCGCGCCCCCATCCTCGAGCGCGCCATGGAACACTGGCAACGCAAGTCATCGCGATGAGCGCCTGGATTCTGCTGCGTGGACTGACGCGCGAGGGGCGCCACTGGGGCAAGTTCCTGGAGCATCTGCGGCTTGAAGCAGCCCTGCCCGGCGATCAGGTCACGCTGCTCGACCTGCCTGGAAATGGCCGCGAAAGCGCACTGGCTGCGCACCTCAACGTATCCGACATGACCATTTTCGTCCGCTCGCGCGCAGCCGCAGCAGGACTGAAACCGCCCTACCGGTTGCTCGCGATGTCGCTTGGCGGCATGGTCGCAACCGACTGGGCGCAACGATATCCAGAGGATATCGAACGCCTGGTGTTGATCAACACGAGCATGCGCCCGTTCGCGGCCATGCAAGAACGCCTGCAACTTGCCGCATGGCCGCAATTGCTGCGCGCGGCCGCCCTGTGGAACGATCCGCTGCGATGCGAAGGCATCATCCACGGCGTGACATGCAACCGCACGGACACCTTCGACGATGACCTCGCCGTGTGGACCACGATCCGCCGGGTCGCGCCCGTAAGCGCGAAAAACGCATTGCGGCAGCTTTGGGCCGCTGCGCGGTTTCGTGCCGGCGAGCAGGCGCCGGCGTGTCCGACGCTGCTGTTGTCATCGAAGATGGATCATCTTGTCAAAGCGGTGTGTTCCGAGCGCATTGCGAAGCAGTGGCAGGCCGAACATAGGCAACACGCGTGGGCCGGCCACGATCTTCCCCACGACGATCCCGTCTGGACCGCCGACGCAATCGCCGGATGGCTGAAGACGTTGCGCTGAAGAAAACACCGCGGGATGGATTTTCCCTGAGAATGCCGGTTACCCTGGCACCGCTGCATTCAGACGGCTAAAGTTTTCACGCAAGACGCCGTTACTAAGCATGCAGTGTCTCTTTGCGCCGGATCCGTTTGCACTATTCGGTCCGGCGCTTTTCGTGCCCGGCGCCACCTCCGAACCTGATATGTTGCGAAAAACCCTGACGCTCGCGATGAGTGCGCTCTTGCCGGGTGCATTTGCATCGAATGTTTCGCCAACAGAACTGACGACCATCTCCGTCAGCCTGATCGTGCAGGAAAGCTGCATGATCCAGTCGGCCGTAGAACCCTCGCCGGTTGTGCGGCCGAGCGTGTCGTGCCTGCACGGGCAGCCCTACGACATCGCGCTTGTCACGGTCGATCCCGCGCAGCAGCCGGCCGCGCTGTACTCGTCGGCCAGCGCCGGCGGTCCCGCAGCGCCGACTGTGTGGATGGTCGGCTTTTAAGCCGCGTTAAAAGCTGATCGTCGCCGTGATCGTGTCCGTGTAGGTACCCGGCGCCGGCGTGGTTTGCGCGGGCACACGCCCATAGACACTCATCACCTGCGCGAGCCCGGTGCCCGTCCCCGTAGCCGCCGATGTCCCCGCGGTGCCATCGCCCCAAGGCGTGGCGAACTGCTGATCGATATAAAGCTGGTAGCCGATCTTCGCCCCGCCCGTACGCAGCATGTTGCGTGCGCCCACCGTGCCGTTCGAACCGCCATCCAGTGTGATCTTGTAAGCATCGCCGTTGGTGCACTGCGCCGTGATCGTCCCGCTCGCGGTCAACGCGGTGTTGAGCAATGCGGCCGGCGTGAACGTGATGTTCGTCGCGCTGATATTGCAGTTATTGACCACCGTCGCGTTCGCGCTGAATCCGAAGGTCCCGCTCGCGGCCAGCGTCGAACATGCGAGCCCCGTGCCCAGCAGATAAAACCCCACGTTCAGCGATGTCTGCGTGCCGCTGAAACTCTGCGTATAAAGCGTGCTGGCGTTGCCGACGCTCGGCACGGTCGGCTGGTTCGCCGATATCTGTCCATAAACCGTCACTGGCTGCGTGAGGGTCGTGCTGAGCGCGGGTTTGGACATCGTGAACGAGATCGGCGTGGTGCCCGCGGCAGTCGAACCCCAAGACACCGAATGCCCTGCGTCCGAATACAAGTCGTATTGCATCTGGTTCGTGCCGTTGAGAAGCTGGCGGGGACTGGTGCCGCCGAGATTCAGGCAGATCTGCGCGTTCGGCACGAGCGTGACGGCAGGCCACGTGCACGTGACGCTGACGGTGCTGGTCGCCGCGGACGAGGCCCGGCTGATCGGGCTCACCGTGCCGAAGTTCAGGTCCGTCGCGACCGCCGTGCACGATTGCGCACTGGCGCGGCTGGACATTGAAAGTGACAACACGATCGCCATGACGAACAGGAAGAACATGCGTTTCATCGCACGTCTCCCACCTTGCTCAAGCAAGTCAACGGTCCGATAGTCGGCAGCGAACCATCGTCCGGCCGGGTGTAGGCGAACGTCACGCGGCAATGCAGCGCGCCGCTGTCGACCACGAGATGGTTCTCTTTCTGCAGACCCTCTATGAACGTCAGCCCGTCGAACCCGACAATGGTCTCCTTGCCGCTCTCCTCGTGCCGCACCGTTGCGCCCGGCGGCAGCACCTTGCCGTCGAGCCCCTGCAGAATCACCGATGCCGCGCTGTATCGCGTCACGCCAAAATGCGCGAGCACGCCGGATTGGGATTGCGGCACGAGGTTCATCGTCGTGGTGTCGATCCGGGCATCGGCGGGAAGCTTCATGCCATCGATGCCAACCCGGTTGTCCTGGTAAGAGTTCAAGTCGGGCACGAGCAGATGCCCCGCGCGATCCGTCACGCCGATCACGCGGTTCTCATGCAGCACGGGAATCCCGGCAATACCGTCCGTGGACACCAGCGCGAAGCCGTCGTAGATACGGCGCGAGGGTTTCACGCTGCCGTCCATCATCACGACGGTTCCCGACAGATCGAGGGACCCGGTCGTACGCCCGGAGATCTGCTGCGCGAGCGCCGTCACCTCCCCGCCGCTGCCGAGATACTGCACCTGCGCCTGCCGATACGGCGACGCGCCCGCGTTGCCTGCCTGCACGCCCCATCCCCAGCCGCCGTCGTAGTTCGGCGGCCGGCTTGCGTTGACGTTGTAGTTCGACTGCCCGTTCTGCCGCCCGACGGTCGCATTCACCGACGTGTTGTTGCCAAGCCCGAAGCTCACGCTGAGGAACGCACCGCGCGACTCGCGTTGCCGGAAATCCTGATACGCGCTGAGGTTCACCGAAGCCAGGTTGCCCACGTTCAACGTGTAGGCCACCGATCCGATCTGCGAAGGTTGCGCCTGCGGATACCTGAAGCCAATGTAGCTCACCGAAAACGTTTGCGTGCTGAAAAAAGGAACGGCCACGGTGACGCGATCGGTCGCGGTGGGCACGGGCGAGCCGTCGCGTGCAGCAAGATCGCCGTAGTTGCCGAACGCGCGAATGCTTTGTGCATCGATGGAAAAATGCGGTTCGATCAATTCATAGCCCAGGCTCGCCTGCGTACCCGCAAGCCGCCCCGTGCTCGCCGAGAGCGATCCGTTGAGCACGCCGGCCATCCCCATGCGTACGAGCGCGCCGGCCCCTGCGTTATAAACGCCGCTGGTGGCTTCGGTGTGCGCTTCGAGTGTGAGGTAGTCGTTCAGCCCATGCCTCGCCGATGCACTCAGCGCCGGCTTCGGATCGTATTGGAACGAGTCCAGTCCGTACGCGCGGCGCAGGAACCCGGCTTCGAACGAATAGCTCGACAAACCGGCCGCGAGCAGACGCGTATCCACATAGAGCGGCACCGATGTCTCGACCGTGCGGCCCAGCGCGTCGCGCGTGATCACCGTCGCCTGACCGCCGCCGGTGATCCCTGGCACGTTGTTCACAATGAACGGACCGCTCGGCACGTTGCCGCTGAACTGACGCACGCTGTTCACATACAGATCCACCGATGAAGGCACGACCGCCGAGCCGCCGAACGCGGGCACGGGAAAAGTGACGAGATCGGGGCGCAGCGCGAAGTTGCTGCGCCACTGAAAACCGCCGATACGCACCGAGCGCGACCACGCGAGCGACGAAGAGATGGTGTCGCCGAACTGCTTCGTGTCGAGCGTGGCGGGGTCCGACGTGCTCCACGATGTGTCGTAGCGTGTGTATCGATGATCGTTCTTGTACAGGTACGCGGTGCCCGTATTGCTGAACACACCGGCGGGATCGAAGTAACGCTCCTCGCTCCAGATCGCGAGCTGTGCGTCCGTGTTGGATTGCGCGTACGCGTCGTAGTTGATCAGGAACCCGCGCGACGATGTGGCGGGCGGCGTGGCGGTGAGCGCGCGGGTATCGAACGTATAGGGCTTGCGGATGGCGTCCGGCGCTTGCAGCGTGACGCGCTGGCGCGCCGCGTCGTAGGTGTAATGCAGCCCGCGAATCGAATCGAGCGGCACCTCGGCTGTCTCCGTGATGCCGAGCCGGTCGATCGCCAGGCCGATGTTATCGAGGTCCTTGCCGCTCGCCGACAACCGGCCGTTCAGCTCGCGGAATTGCGCGATCAAGGCGGAACGCTCGCCATTGAGCATCACTTCGAGGTACACGTCATGAGGCTGGTTCGCGCTGGCGTCGGGACGGACCGGAGGGCCGGGCTGCGGTTGCGATTGCCCCTGCGCAAAAGCACACATGCACTCCAGTACAGCAACCAGCCCCGTTGCGACAAGCGCGATGCGGAAGCCATGTGAATGACGTATGGGGCGTCGTCGTATTCTCATCGATTGAATGGGGACGCATCATGTCAGCTCTCGGCGACATTCTCGACAACAAGGCAGCGATGAGTTCGTGGCGCCGGTCAACCCGGCGGCGCAACCGTCACCACGGCCTCGAGCGGCAATGAATTGACAGCGGCCCGTACCGTCACGGCGCCGCGAAGATCGGCGTCGGCGGGAAGCGGCACAGACCATTGGCGGGCGCGCCCGGCGAGCGCGTACCCAAGCAGTCCCTTGTTGATCTCATGGAGCTTGCCGGCGCTGTCCACCAGTTGCACTGCCGCGATCTGCGCGCGCCTGGCACCCGTGTTATCCACGCGCAGGACCCAGCCCTTCGCGTCGTGCGCGAGAGACCAGGAAAGCGCTGGCACGGTCGCCTTGCCCGCAGGCTCGACGAACACCGGCACGGAATAGCGCAGGCGTATTGTCACGCCGTCTGCCGGCGCGGTATCGGGCGCAGGCAGTTCGTCGATCAGGATCCGGTAGCTCTGCTCGGTCCCCACGGGCGCAGGCGATGTCCGCACAAGCCGCACGAGCTGATCCGACTGTGCGCTGATCTGGATCAGCGGCGGACTGGCGACCAGTTCCTGCGTCGGCGTGAGCGCGTCATCCCGGTTGACCTGATCCCAGCGGAAGATGCGTACCTGCCCGTACAAGGGCTTGTCGCCAGGATTACGCAGCGTGATGCCCGTTGCGCTCTCGTTCGACTGCAGGTCGACCATCACGGGCGATATCTGCAGCGTGGCGGCCTGCGCCGTGCACGTCAGGAGCGCGAACAGAACCCCACCGTAGCGCCGGATACTTGCCATGAAACCGCCGTGGGCGATCAAAAATAAACCGTCGCGGTAACTGTGGTCTGGTAGAGATCAGGTTTCGGTGTAGCTTGCGCAGGAACCTGACCGTACACGGTGATGGACTGGGCCGCCCCGGTGCCTGTGCCCGCCACGGTGTTCGTGCCTTGGGTGATGCCCCAGGGGACCGAGTGACCGGCGTCCTGATACAACTGGAAGGCTACCGTCGTACCCGTATTGCCCGTGGCAGTCCCTGCAAGCAAGCGCGCAGCAACCGTGGAACCGGCCACGCTGCCGCCGTCGAGTCCGACGTTGTACGGCGTGGTGTTCGTGCAGGTGACCGCAAGGGTGGTCTGCTGGTTGATCGCGGTTGCCAATACGCCGTTTGTGCCGAAATTCAAAGGCGTGGCGGCAATCGTGCAATTGGCTTGCAGCGTAAGCGATACGGTAAATGTGGCGGTCGCCGTACCGTTGGTATAAACAGCGGCATTCGCGATTTGTACAACCGGCGCGAAAAGCAATGCGCCCGCGAGCACGGAAGATATGAATCTCGGCTTCATTTTGGCACCTCTCTCTCAGTGCGCTGACTTGATTTATATACAGCGTTGCAGCAGCGCTGAGATTCATATTACCTATCGAATAAAACAATTCCAAGTTAATTGATTGAAACGATGTTTCAGATCACTTTGTGAGGTCGGGTTATTACTGACCGGTGCGCGTACGTTATAGAACGACTGGCGCGGGAGACATCCCTATAAACCCTTCGCCGGGTTTCGGCAGTAAAACAACACCTAGGTATTCGCTGGACGTTTAATCGGATGCGCTGCTGGCCGGGGATCGGGCGTGCAACGTCAAATCGCGTTGCTCGGCTCGAGGATTACACATTGACGACGGTTTGTTTATAACCAGCAGGATAATCAGATATTGAGGCCACCCAAGGTTATATCGGGTTGATGCGGGAATGCCATCTTGTTTGCCCCACACCGCGCGCTATCCGGCAGATATGGGCGACACTCTGTAATCGACCGCCACGCGCCATGCTGCATACTGCGCGTTCGGCTCACCCCAATAATATGCCGCAGATACTTTTCACCTGCATTGGAATTCAATGCAAGCCGCCATCAACATCATTCAGCCATTTCTTCCATGCATTGCGCGGCGACCAGTTTCGCGAGCATCGAATGGATTGCTTTACGTTCCGCAGGAAGCAGCGCGGCAAGTATTTCGTCGTTTTGCGCCTGAGCAATCGTCGCGGCGCGCGAATATGTTTTCTTGCCCTTCGTGGTCAGCGACACGACAACACCACGGCCATCGATTGCGTTCGATGTCTTTTCCACCAGTCCTTTTCTCTCGAGAATGTCCGTTGCACGGCTCGCCTGGCTGCGATCCAGATTCGACGCGCGGCCCAGATCCGATACCGAAAGCGCGCCGAACGACCCCACGCTCAACAAGACGCGAGCTTCGGTCAGCGTCAATGCAATACCGTTGCTGAACGCTTCGTTCATGGCCTTGTCGGTCTGCTTTTTCAGCACATGCAATCGATACGTGAACAGGCTTTGAATCATGGTCGTATTGTTCATTTTTTTCCTCCGGCTTTTGCATTACGACGAAAGCGCACAAGCGGTTTTTTAGATGCTTGCGCACGCATCAATTAATCGATAGCATCAGCTTAGCTCAATCCCGGGCTTTCGGGACAAGATTCGCTTGGAGGGCAGAGTTTTGAATACGCAAGATGGAAAAATCACGGTGGTTGGCGGCGGCGCCATTGGCGGTATCGTTGCGGCCCGCCTCGCGCGGTCCGGCCAGGCGGTCAGCCTGCTTGCGCGAGGCGCGCAGCTTGACGCCATAAAACGCAACGGCCTCAGCGTGATCGATGGCGATGATCGCTATACGCTCAAAGTCGATGCAACCGATCAGCCCGAAACGCTGGGCGTGCAAGGCCTGCTTTTCATCTGCCTGAAGGGGCCCGCACTGACTGCGGCGGCAGCTTCGCTCACGCCGCTCGTCGGTCCCGGCACGCATATCGTGTCGGTCATGAACGGCGTGCCGTGGTGGTATCTCAACGAATTCGGCGGTGCGCTCGCAGGTCAGCGTCTTGAGTCCGTGGACCCCGGAGGCGTGGTGTCGGCGGCGCTGCCGCCATCGCAGGCATCGGGATGCGTGGTGCATATTTCATCGTCGATTGCAGAGCCCGGCGTGATCCGGAAAGGCTACGGCAACGAGCTCATCATCGGCCCGGGATCCGCGCGAATGGCCGATCGCGCGGCTCGTGCCGTCGAACTGTTGCGTCACGCCCAGTTCGACGTAGTCGCGTCCGATGACATTCGCCGCGACATCTGGGTGAAACTGTGGGGCAACATGACCATGAACCCGATCAGCGCCATTACGCGATCAACCGGCGACGTGATCCTGGACGATCCGCTCACCAAGAGCCTGGTTGTTTCCGTCATGGAAGAGGCGCGGCGCATTGGCAAGGAGATCGGGATCGAGCTGACCATGACCACTGACGCCCGCAACGCGATGACGCGCAAGCTCGGTGCGTTCAGGACATCGATGCTCCAGGACGTGGAAGCTGGCCGCCAACTTGAAATCGAGGCGATTCTCGGCGCGCCATATGAGATTGCAGTGAAGGCGGGGATTCCGGCGCCGTTCATCAGCGTGCTTTACGGGCTTGTCGGGCAACTGAACGCCAATCTGATCAAACAGGCTTGAAGTACGACCAACAGCCCTTAGCCAATAAGACACGCGGGGCTCGCGCGATACGGTTTGGCGGGAAGTCCCGCTGATTACAACCGCTCAGAAAATCTTGCCCGGATTCATGATGCCGTTCGGATCGAAGACCTTGCGGATCTCCTTCATGAGCCGGATCTCCAGCGGGTCTTTATAGCGATTGAAATACTCGCGCTTGAGCTGTCCGATGCCATGTTCCGCGCTGATGCTGCCGCCATAACGCGCGACTTCGTCGAGCACTTCGGCGGTCAGGCCTTCGCCATGTTGCGCGAAGTAATCGCGTGGTGCGCCGGCCGGGCGCGACAGGTTGTAGTGCAGGTTGCCATCGCCGAAATGACCGAAAACGATCAGACGTACGCCCTCGCGATGATTCTCCACACGCTTGCCGGCGGTTTCGAGAAACGCTGGAATCGATTCGATCGGCAGCGACACGTCATGTTTCAGGTGCGGTCCATCGGCGCGTTGAGCCTCCGATATCTCTTCCCGCAAACGCCACATGCTATTTACCTGCGCAATGGACTCGGAAACTGCAGCATCGGCGCATAGCTCGCGCTCCAGCGCTTCGCCGATCACCGTTTCCACGAGTTCGCGCAACGCGGTTTCATCGACGGTATCCGCGAGTTCGATCAACACATACGCCGGATGACGTTCGGCGAACGGCGCACGCATGCCCTCGACGTGCGCGAGCACCATGTCCAGACATTGCGCCGTGAAGAACTCGAATGCCTGCATGCGCGGACCGCCGCGCTCGAACAAAAGCTCGAACAGTTCCAGCGCTTGCTGCGACGAATTCACCGCGGCCAGCACGACCACGCGCACGTCATTGCGTGCATATAACCGCAGTGCTGCAGCGGTAATGATGCCGAGCGTGCCCTCCGAGCCGATCATCAACTGCTTAAGGTCGTAGCCGGTGTTGTCCTTGCGCAGCGTGCGCAGCCCGTGAAAGATCTCGCCGTTGGGCAACACCGCTTCAAGGCCGAGCACGAGTTCACGCGTCATGCCGTAACGCACGACATTGACGCCGCCTGCGTTGGTCGAGAGGTTGCCCCCCAGTTGACACGAGTCTTCGGCCGCAAGGCTTAACGGAAGCAACCTGTGCTGCTCTTCTGCGGCACGCCGCAGGTTGCCGAGAATGCAGCCGGCTTCGGCGACCATCGTATTGCCCACGGTATCGATACTTCGAATCGCGTTCATGCGATCGAGGCTCAGGATCACGTTGGCCGGACTCGCATCGGGCGTGGCGGCGCCGCACAAACCGGTATTGCCGCCGCGCGGCACCACGGGCACGCGGACGTCCGAGCACAAGGCAAGACATGCGGCGACTTCGTCCGTTGTCGATGGGCGCACGACCGCCTGCGCCTGGCCCTTGTACATGCCGCGCCAATCCGAGAGCCACGGGGCGATTTCATCGGCAGATGTGATGACGGCGTCGGTTCCGAGCTTGTCGGCAAGACGTTGGGAGAAGGCGAGATCGGTCATTGTTGGCGAGGGGTGATGTCGAGGTTGAGCCGCGCCGCGGCGTTTTGCAGATGCGATGTTGCGGCCGTACGGGCAGCGAGCGCGTCGCCGGCGCGGATTGCGTCGAAGATACGGACATGTTCGCGATGCACGGCGTCCGGCAGCCGGTCAAGCGCGAGCGAATGCGTGCGCGCCGTTTGCACCGCCTGGCGGATCTGGAGGTTCAGGTACTGCAGCAGATCGACGTAGTAACGGTTATGCGTGGCATGCGCGATTGCCACATGGAACGCGATGTCCAGCTCGACTGCCGGTTCGGGGGTGTAGAGGTGGTCGGCGAGGGATTGCAGAATGCTTTCCAGCGATTTGATGTCGGCGTCGGTGCGGCGCACGGCAGCGAGCGCCGCGGACGCGCCTTCTAGATCGAGCCGCAGTTCGTACACCGCGCCAAGGTCCGCGCGGTCGGCGCCGACCGCCTGCGGAACCTGAAAGCCGCCGCTCTGCGTGCGTGCCGTGACTGTGCAGCCGGCGCCCTGCCTGCTATCGATCAGACCATGGGCGCGCAAACGCTCGGTGACTTCGCGGATCACCGACTGGCTCACGCCGAATTGGAGCGCGAGGTCCTTGCCCGACGGGAGTTTTGTCCCGACCGGGTAAACACCGTCGCCAATATCGCGCGTCAATTGCTGCGCGACCTGATGCGTCAGGGTAAGGGCCTTGGGCAACAAGATTCGCTCTTTCTCGATTTATCCGGTTTGCATGTTATATGAAAACTTTCAATCGGGAAATCCGGAGTTCGCGCCAGCCGTTGATTCAGACGTGCGCCAGGCCCCCGTCGACCGTGATCTCCGAGCCAGTGATGTACGACGACGCGTCCGAGGCAAGGAACAACGCCGCTTGCGCGATCTCGCACGCTTCGCCCCATCGGCCCATGGGCACCATCTCCGCGATATACGCCCGAACCTCCGGATTCCCGGTCGCCTCACGCGTCAGCGGCGTAGCGGTCGCGCCGGGCGTAAGCACATTCACGCGAATGCGGTGCGCGAGCACATCGCCGTCCATGGCCAGCGTCCTGCCGAAACTGCGAATCGCGCCCTTGCTCGCCGCGTAAAGCGGATCGCCGGGCCGGCCCTTGCGAGCGGCGACCGACCCCGTGAGGATCACCGACGCGCCGTCGCGCAAGAACGGCAACGCGTGAATCAGCGTGAAGATCGTGCCCTTGACGTTGATGCTCATGAAGTCATCGAAGGCCTGCTCCGACGTTTCCGCGATAGGCGGCGTCTCCGACACACCCGCATTCGCAAACAGGATATCGATACCGCCAAGCTGGTTATGTATATCGGTGATTGCGAGTTTGAGTGCGTCGGGCCGGGAGATGTCCGCCGCCACGCCGATAACGCCCGTCCCCAGACTCGCCACCGCCGAGTCCAGCCGGGCACGGTCGCGCGCAATCAGCGCGATGCGCGCGCCTTGCTCGATGAATAATTTCGCGGCTTCGAATCCAATGCCGCTGCTTCCGCCGGTGATGACAGCGCGCTTTCCGTCAAGACGCATGATCGTTCCTTGTTAAGTCAACGGTCGTAGACTAAATTCGGAAATGGCGCTTGTCAACGACTGTTGATAAAATCAGAGTTTAAAGTTAAAGGGCGACCCTTCACGATGCAGACCCCGAAAAAGGTCACGCGAGATTCCGAAGCGTCGCGTGCGCGTATCCTCGATGCCGCGAAAATCCGCTTCTCGCAGAACAGTTACGACGGCGTGGGTGTTCGTGAAATCGCGGCCGATGCCAACCTCGACCCGGCCATGGTGCTGCGTTACTTTGGATCGAAGGAAAACCTGTTCCGCGAGATTGCATCGCAGGCGTTTGAAGTCGAAGCGCTCCTGGCAGACGGGATCGAAGCGTTGCCGGAACGCGCGGCGAGCTTGCTCATGGGCGAAGTCGATGACGACGCATGGCGCTCGGGATACGATCCGTTGCGCTTGTTGCTGGCTTCCATAGGCAGCGTGACGGCCGGACCCATACTCTCGGAATACCTTCACCGAGACTTCATTGCGCCGTTAGTCAAGGCAATAGGCGGCCGTGAAGCGCGCGAGCGCGGCGCTCTGGTGGCCGCGCAGATTGTGGGATTTGCGCTCATCCGGGTTGCCGGAGATTCGAGCGAAGGCGCGTTGCCCAGGCGAAAATCACTCAAGCAACTGCTGGTGAAGGTTCTTGAGGACTTGTCGCGAGCGCGTTAGCTTGCGCTGAATGGTGGAGCGACCAAGTGTCAGACATCAATCCTGATCGAAAGGAGTAAGCAAGCGCCCACGAGTCAGAAGGATTGACGTGTAAAGGACCGAAGGGAATGTTCGGAAAGAATGATTGGTTGATCACGGCCTTGGTTGATCATGGCCTCGAAGTGCAGCCAGATTTGAAACGGCCGGATCGCTGATGGATCCGGCCCGCTCCACGAGCACCGCCCAAGCGGTGCTCGACCGTGTCCGACGCTAGAACGCGATGCGGGACATGACGGCCAGTCTTACTGGTTCACCAAATCCTTGAACGCTTTGCCGGCGGTAAACTTGACCGTCTTGGCAGCGGCGATCTGGATGGTGTCGCCGGTCTTCGGGTTGCGGCCGGTGCGTGCAGCCCGCGCACCCGTGCTGAATGTGCCGAAGCCGACGAACTGAACGCTGTCGCCGTTCACAACGGCTTGCGTCACGGTAGAGATAAATGCATCGATAGCCTCGGCAGCCGCAGCCTTGCTGGTGCCGGTAGCGGACGCCACGGCGTCAACGAGTTCTTGCTTGTTCATTTCTGTTTTCTCAAAGATGGGTACGACTCACTGCCCATGCGAGCGCACGGTGGAAGCGTCACCTTACCGGACGCGGCGGTCGGAGGCAAATCAGTTTCACCCTGACAGGGCAGGCGATTCCGGCCGATTCCGCTGTGCGGCAGGCCTTTGGCCGGGCCGCCGCCATGGGAAGGTGAGCGCGGAATGTTAACCCGGTTGACGCGCGACAGGAAACCCGGATGTGGTTTTTGTCGGCTTCGACGGGTAAGTCCACCGAAAACGCGTTTAATTTCGAAGTTCTGGCGTGGTGCGTTTGTTTACCGCATCAAAACAATTGTCACGCAAAGCGTCTCAACATTACTTTTAGCTTTCGATAAAACAGGGATTGTATGCTCGCGAACAGCGTCACGCTTAACATCAGACAAACCGAGGGCTGACTCAGTTTTGAAGCGAAACGCTAAATGTTGCGTAGCAGTTCATGCCGTTAGATCGTCGTTCGCTCCTACTGCGGTGGAAATGCGTCGGCGCTTCAAAGCACCAGAAAGACGACCTGATCACAGTTGACATTTAGTTAGCCATCCGAATTAATACTAAAAGCTATTGTTCAATTTCCGCCGAGTTTGAAGAGCCTGTGATTCTGATCATTGTCCGTCCCCGGCCGAGCTTGCTTTCTCCCAGCCAGGTGCCCGCGGTTCCTCACTAGCTTAGTGAATTTCAAGCTTTACGCAGCGTTCTATGGATGGCCGGTCTGATGTATCCTCGACACCTGATTGCAGGTTTCACCGCGCGAGAATGAATCGGCGTTGTCATAACATCAAACCCGGTGGCGAACATTTAAGGCATGCGGGACGACCCCGGCTCGCTTCGTGGCCACGTGAAAGATCAGCTTCGCGCATGCACGCCCCGTCCCGTTTGAGTTCCTCCACGTTCTGAGCGATGCATTCAAGTACCGTATGCGTAACGACCGTGAGCGCCAGGCAATCGACATGACACACCTTGCTCACGCTGTGGCCTGCTCCGAACAGGCGCTTTACGAGACTTCAGCATCATGATCGATTCATCGGCAACACCGGATCACGGAACCGTGGCGAACATACTCGTCATTGGAGGCGGATTTACAGGCGTCGCGTTTGTGATTCACGCAATCCAGGCACGCCCTGCTGGCGTGGATCTCAACTTCATTATCGTGGAGCCATCGGCGGATCTGGGTCGTGGAATCGCTTATGGAACGACAGAGCCGTTGCACCGGATCAACGTCCCGAGCGACCGAATGAGCCTCTTCGCAAATGATTCGACGCACGCCACACGCTGGCTCAAGCAACATGAGGCATTGGACGCAGGCAGTGTAGATGAACAAGGCCACTACTACGTGTCCCGTCAGCGGTATGGCGAATATGTCGATGCAACCTTGAAAGACGTCGTGGCTGAAGCCGCTGCGCACGTGCGCGTGAGTCATCGTCGTGCGAGCGCTATGGGCTTGACCAGAAGCAACTCGGGTTACATCGTCGAACTGGACGACGGCGGCCAACTCGAAGCGCAGCGTGTGGCGCTATGCTTTGGACATACGCCGTCACAACCACCGGGACGTATCGATGAAAACGCGTTGCGAGATCCGCGTCTGATCGCGCATCCATGGTCACATGACGCGTTGCACGCGATCCCGCAAGATGCATCCGTGCTGCTGGTCGGCACGGGTCTGACCATGGCCGATGTCGCCGTGACGCTGATAGGACGCGAGCATAGTGGAAGTATCACGGCGATCTCGCGGCGCGGTTTGCGAGCGCAACCGCACGGCATTTTCGCCGACGCCGCCGACTTCCTCGGCAACACGGCGCCCCCTTCGACCGCGCGCGAGCTGGTGAAAATACTGCGACAGCGGATTGCGCGTGACAAACAGGCGAACATCGGCTGGCAGCCCGCCGCAGACGCATTTCGTTTCGAGCTTCCGCGCATCTGGAACGCGTTGCCCGCGCGCGAGCAACGCCGTATTGTCAGAAAGTTGCTGCCGTTCTGGGACGTGCATCGGTTCCGTATCGCGCCGCAAATTCACGCGGCCATTGAACACGCAATTGGAACGGGACAGATGAACGTGGTTACGGCCGGTATCGGCGAAATACAGCGTTCCCTGCACGGCTTTCGCGTGGGACTCAAACGCCGCGGCGGACACATCGAGGAACATGAATTCGGCGCTGTGGTGTTCTGCACGGGACCGGCTCGCGACATAGATAGAAACCCCCTCGTGAAGTCATTGCTCGAAAGCAGGCTCGCGCGTCTGGATGCTGTGCAGGCAGGTCTCGATACCGATCTTCAAAGCCGCATACTCGACGCCGACGGCAACGTGTCTCCCGGCCTCTTCGCATTCGGCCCGATGACCCGCGGAAGCTTCGGCGAAATGACCGGCGCGCCGGACATTGCGCGGCATCTCGAGCGGCTGCTGAAGGACGGCAGCTTGCTCGCGTATTCGGAGCATTGAAACCTTGCTGCAATGACGCCGCATATCAAAGGAGAATTTCATGTTTAGCAGGAGATTACGTTTGCGCTAAGTTCTTGTCGGCAAGCTGTTTGCAAGCTAACCACTCGAGAACAAATCAGAGAGAAAATGACTTTGCTGCGGGGAATCCATGTGTCGTTGCTTGCGTCCGTTATAACCGCGTCGGCTCATGCGGCCGATCCGGACAAGAAGGAGATCGGCTTCGGCGCGACAGCCGGACCTTACGTGGACCAGATCCGCTATGGCATCAAGCCGCTGCTGGAGAAAGAGGGTTGCAAGGTCGCCATTGTCGAATTCACCGACTATGTTCAGCCGAATCTCGCGCTTGCGGACGGTGCACTCGACGGCAACGCGCTCCAGCACGAAACCTACCCGAAAAAATTTTTGGACGATCACAAGCTGCCACTGAGTCAGCTCGTCAAGGTTCCGACGGCGCCTATTGGTATATACAGCCACAAATCAAAAAGTCTGGCTGATGTAAAAGATGGCGCGACTGTTTCACTTCCGAACGATGTCACCAGTCAAGCCTGCGCGATCTTGCAGTTGCAATAAATTGGCTGGTGACACTCAAGCCGGGGGTCGACCCGGTCAATTCGTCCGAGCCCAATATTGCAACAAACCCGCACCGGATAAAGTCACTGCCTCTGGATGCTGCCCAATTGCCGCGCTCGCTCGACGACGTCGACTATGCGTTTGTGAATGGAAACTTCGCTAGTGCCGCCGGCCTGATGCTGACCGACGCGCTGCTGCCGGAGAAAATTCCGCCTTATTATCTGAACCTCGTAGCGGTACGTACAAACGATCTGCAAAATCCGTATGTGAAGGATATCTCGGCCGCTTACCAATCGCCGCAGTTCCGCCAGGTCGTGGATGAGCGTTTTCAGGGCTTTAGTAAACCCGATTATTTGCGTTAAGCTGAAACCCGCGCGCCGGCGGATTTCGCATTGCAGGTTTTCCGGTTTGGAAAGCTTCAATAAATATTGGCACGGCGTACAATTGAATCGCGATAATTCCAAGAACGTCCTGCACGGCAAGGTATCTTCGTTACGGACACGTTCAAGCATTTGGCGAAGTCTTGTCACAACAATGCAATGCGACGCGTCTCGGCGCCCTGGCTTTATCCTCGGTTCTACTTTCATTTTTTTGCTTTAAATTTTTCTGGACACACTCATGGCAACCGGTACGGTCAAATGGTTCAACGATGCAAAGGGCTTCGGTTTCATCACGCCGGATGACGGCGGCGAAGACCTGTTCGCGCACTTCTCGGAAATCAAGGCAGAAGGCTTCAAGAGCCTTCAGGAGAATCAAAAGGTCACGTTCGAAGTGAAGCAAGGACCGAAGGGCAAGCAGGCGTCGAACATCGTTCCAGCCTGAGTTTTGAGCACTGCCAGATCAGCCTGCTGATCTGCACGCGGTTGTCGTAATGCGAAGCATTGCGGCGACCGCGGGTTTACCTTGAGGCAATCAAAGCAAGTTCAGCACTTTCATTTGCCGGTTCCGGCAAACTCGTCGTCCTGGACTACCGTCCGCTCGCCTGGCCCAAGCGTTTTTCCTGCGGTTTGCGCCGATGCGTGCGCCAGACTGAAACGCTCGTCCGGAGCCGTTCCATTCAAATGGTAATTGCCAACAGCGGCCTCACGCTGGATCGCGGGATTATGCGAGGCAATGACGCGTGCATTGCGCCAGTGGCGGTCGAGCCTGCGTGTTTCGCTCGTCGCCGAAGCACCACCCACTTCAAATAAAAGCGTCGCTGCCTCGAGCACCTGTTCGAGTACGATCTGTTGCGCCTGGTAGGCCTGGATATCGACCGCAATGTAGTCCGCCGTCGTTGCCCTTCCCTCGTTGCGCGCCTGATGCACCCGTTCAAGCGCCGACGCAACCGCGTCGACCAGCGCTTCGGCGGAATAAGCGAGGCTTCCAAGCCGTCCCACTGCACGATGCACAAGCGGATTGTCACGCGGACTCGATTGTCCGGCGACGCCAAAAGTGCGTGTGCGGCCTTGAACAAACTCGACGCCGTCGCGCAATACCGCGCGGGCGATGCCCGCCAGCGTGGCGAGATGGACGGTCTGGTAGAACGCAGTAAGCAGGGAATTGCGGCGAGGCTCGGAGGCTTTATACCGAGACAGGATCTGCTCGACCGGAACGCGGACGTTATCAAAGCGTGTCGTGCCGCTTGCCGTCAGGCGCTGGCCGAAACCGTCCCAGTCGTCATTGCGCGCAACGCCGGGTGCGTCGCTGCGCACGAGCACGTGCAGGTCGTTCTGTGTATCGTGTGCGGCTACGTTGATCCATTCCGAATAGAGCGTGCCGGTGCTGTAGTATTTCTCTCCATTAAGCAGGACATAGGCGGGATCTTTATCGGCAATCACGGTCACGCTGTTATGCGTTGAGCCCGTGCGCTCCGATGTCGCCGCACCAATTGTTTCGCCTTTGGCAATGCGCCCGAGCCATCGTTCGCGTGCCGCAATATCGTCGCTTTCAAGTCGCTGTTCAATGAACCCCGAATGCGCGCGAATGATCTGCGGCAAGTTCGAATCAGCTTCGCCCAAACGCGTCAGCAAGCGGAAGTATTGCGGCAGACTGACGCCAGAACCGCCATATTCACGCGGCACGCGCAACGCCGTGAAACCGCTCTCCTTCAATTGCGCGACTGCATCACGCGCAAGTTCGCGGTTCTGCTCACGCTCAAGCGCGCCTTCGCCAATGTGCTTGAATACTTCGGCGAAACGCGCGTAAAGCGCGGCGTCCGACGGTGCTGACGTGGTCATTCATTTCTCCGCAAATTAAACGCCGTTCAAAGACGCGCGATGGACACTTCCGTGGACTTCACCAGCGCAACAACTTCCGTGCCGACCTTGAGCTCAAGTTCATCGATAGACCGTGTCGTGATGACCGATGTCACGATTCCGTTCGGCGTCTCCACGTCGACCTCCGAAAGCACGGAACCGCGAATGATCTCCTTGATGTGCCCCCTGAACTGGTTGCGCACATTGATGGCCGTCACGCCCATGGCGTACTCCTTGATTGGTTGAATGAGCTTGTGCTTGCGCGCTGCGACGCCGACAAAATAGTCTAGCGAGGCAAACTGGCCAGCTTAACGATTGATTTGATCTAAGGTTTGCTGCAAATTTGCTTAAGCGCCGTGCGCCTTGAACGCTTAGTGCTATGCGGTATATCGATTGACGGATTTATTGGTCGCGCTCAACGGCGCCCGGCTTGAAAATGAAAGACTGGTCAATCAAAGCCCAGGTCTTGCGGCCTGCAGATCAAACAACGGACTGTCCATGACTAACCTGTCGCCCCGTCGCCTGCATCTCAACGTCAACATCCTGCATTCGGGTTTCGTGCCATCCGCATGGCGACTTGCCGATGCCGATCCGCACGCGTTCATCGACGTGAAGCACTACGTGCGCGTCGCGCAGATTGCGGAAGCGGCGAAATTCGACGCCGTGTTTCTCGCCGATAACGCGTCCATTGCCGATCAGATCAACTTTCGCCCGATCACCGCGCTCGAACCGACCATCCTGCTTGCAAGCATCGCGGCGGCGACGTCGCATATTGGCGTGATCGGCACGGCCTCCACGAGCTATAACGAGCCATACAACATCGCACGCCGTTTTGCGACGCTCGATCATGTCAGCGGCGGCCGCGCGGGATGGAACGTCGTGACGACCGCCGACTTGGGATCGGCCCGCAACTTCGGCCGCGCTGCCGTGCCGGACCACGCCGAGCGATACGCCCGCGCAGCGGAATTCACGAGCGTCGTCAAGGCGCTCTGGGATAGCTGGGAGGCGGGCGCGATCGTCGGCAACAAGGCGACCGGATTGTTCGCAGACACGGATCAGGTGCATCCACTGGGGCATCAGGGCACGCACTTTTCCGTGCAAGGCCCGCTTAACGTTCCGCGATCGCCGCAAGGGCATCCCGTGCTGGTGCAGGCGGGCGCATCGGGCGATGGCCGCGATCTCGCGGCGCGTCACGCAGAAGCGGTGTTCTCGGCATCGCAATCATTCGATGAGTCGCTGGGTTATGCGCGAGACCTCAAGACGCGTGCTGCTGCTTATGGTCGCGGCCCCGATGCGGTGAAGGTGCTCGCGGGCCTGACCACGATCATAGGTGCGACCGAGGCGGAAGCGCTGCGCCGCCGCGATCAACTCGTGGACCTGATCCCGTGGAGTTATAGCCTGACGCGCCTGGCCGGTACGCTCGGAATCACACCCGACCGCCTGAAACTGGATGAGAAGCTGCCGGACAATCTGACGTTGCCGGGTCAGGGCAATGGCAACCATACATTCTTCCACGCCACGCTCGCGCAAGGGCGGCAGCATGGTTACACGGTCCGTGAGCTTATTCGCGCGCTTGCGGGAGGCGGCGGGCATCGTGTGATGGTGGGTACGCCTGAGCAAATAGCCGACGACATCGAGCGCTGGTTCAAAGCCGGCGCCGCCGATGGTTTCAACCTGATGCCCGATACCTTGCCGGGCGGCCTGCAGGATTTCGTCGATGGCGTGATTCCGATTCTCCAGCGGCGCGGCGTCTTCAGACGTGAATATGAAGGCACCACGTTGCGCGACCATCTCGGCCTCGCGGTTCCGGAGAATCGATACACGGCTGAACGAGCCGCGGTCCTCGCGGTCTGAAACGGAGTTACAACAACTCGCGTTCGAGCGCAAACGACGGTATCTCCGCCGGCGTGCGCTCCTCCACACGCCGCAGCGCGGGCGTTGCGGACATCAGCAGCCGTGTGTACGGATGCTCAGGCGCGGCGAATACCCGCTCGGCATCACCCTCCTCCACGATGCGTCCGTCCTTGAACACCAGTACGCGGTCGCTGAGATGGCGCACCACGTCGAGGTCGTGGGAAATGAACAGCAGCGCCGTATTCAGGCGCGCCTGCAGCTCGGCGAGTAAATCGAGGACTTGGGCTTGCACATAGACATCGAGCGCAGACACCGGTTCATCGCAGACGATCAACGCGGGTTCAGGCGCGAGCGCACGCGCGATGGCTACGCGTTGCCGCTGGCCGCCGGATAACGACGATGGACGCCGCGCAAGGAACGCCGCATCCAGTCCAACCTGTTCGAGCAACTCGACACTGCGCGCAAGCAGCGAAGGTTTTGGCAATGCCTTCGACCATAGCGCTTCTTCGAGCAACTGCTGCACGCTATGACGCGGGTCGAATGAGCTGAGCGGGTCTTGCGGAATGTATTGAAGCCGCGGCCGTAACTCGCGACGCACACGTTCGGAAACGCCAGCACCATTCCAGCGTGTACCTAGAAATTCTACGTTGCCGGCATCCGGCGCGATCAACCCCAGGACGATATTCGCGCAAGTACTCTTGCCCGAACCCGACTCCCCCACGATCCCGACCACCTCGCCGCCATGCACGGCGAACGAAACGTCCTGCAGCGCAGTGAAGACTTCGCCGCGATGCTTGCCGCGACGTGAATACTGCTTGCCGATAGCATCGACACGCAGCACCGCTTGTTCCGAACGTGCGCGTCTTGGCGGCAACGGTTCGCGGATGATCAAAGGCGCCGAGTGTGGTTCATCGGACACGATCCGCGCCGAACTCAGCCGATGCCCCCGCGATTGCGCAGAAGGCTGTGCCGCGAGCAACTGGCGCGTGTAGGGATGCGAGGGATTGTTGAGAACGCTTTGTGTCGTGCCGCTATCGACGACTTCGCCGTCGTGCATCACGAGCACACGATCTGCGATACCCGCAACCACCGCCAGATCATGACTGATGAGCAACACGCCCACGCCTTGTGCGAGACGCTGGGCAAGCACGGCGAGCACTTGGGCCTGCACGGTGACATCGAGCGCAGTGGTGGGTTCGTCGGCGATCACGAGCGCCGGGCCGGCCGCAATCGCCGATGCAATCAGGGCACGTTGCCGCAAGCCGCCCGACAACTCGTGCGCGTATTGCGTCGCACGATGTTCGGCATCGGGAATGCCGACGTCACCCATGACCGCATGAACGCGCGTGCGCCGCTCGCCCCGCGAACGCACGAGCCGATGATGCGCCAGCACCTCGCCAATCTCTGCGCCGACCGTGCGCAGCGGATCGAGCGACACCAGCGCGTCCTGCATCACGAGTCCCGCAAACGTGCCGCGCAAGCTGCGCCATTCACGGTCGGTGAAGCGCAAGGCGGGACGGCCGTCGATATCGAATTGACGTGCATCGATCAAAGCCTGCGCGCCGCCCAGACCGATCAAACTGCGCGCGGTCAGGCTCTTGCCCGAACCGGACTCGCCCACGAGCGCGACGCATTCACCCGCACGAATGGAAAGATCGACGCCGTGCACGAGCGGCCGGCCGCCGTTAGCGCCTGGGAAACTCACGCTGAGGCCGCGTATATCGACGAGCGTTTTTGCCGTGGTGATCATCGCGTGCGTACCTCGTATTTCCGTTGCAGGAACTTGCCGATAACAGAAAACGCCAAGACGGTCAGCGTAATCGCCATCCCGGGGAACACGCTCGGCCACCACGCCACGCGCAGCACGTCGCGTCCTTCGGCGAGCATCACGCCCCATTCAGGTGTGGGCGGTTGCGGGCCGAGACCCAGAAAGCTCAGCGCCGATACCGCGATGATCGCGCTGCCTATATCGATGGTCGCGATCACCGGCACGACGACCAGCACGTTGGGCAGCACATGGCGCAGGAACACGCGGCTGCGCGACAAGCCGTAACTGACTGCATGCGTGACATAGTCGGCACGGCGCACCACGAGTGTCTGGCTGCGCAGCACGCGGCCGAACTTCGGAATGCCGGCAATGCCCACCGCAATCGCGATATTCACGATGCCCTGCCCGAGAAACGTCACCACGAACAGTGACAGCAACACCGGCGGAAACGCGGAGAGGACATCGAAAACGCGTGAGGCAGATTCATCGGCGAGGCGTTTTCCCAGGCCTGCGGTCATGCCGATCGCAAGTCCGATGACAAGTGCCACAATCATGCTGGCGAGACCGATCAGCAGTGAATAACGTGCGCCGTAGATCACCCGTGCGAAGACATCGCGGCCGATGCGATCCGTGCCGAACCAGTGCTCCGCGCTCGGTGGCTTCAGCGTCTGGGCGATATCGCTCACGAGCGGATCGTAATGCGTGACGAGCGGCGGGTAAGCTATCGCCGCCCCAAGGACGAGCAGGAAAGCTGCGGCAAGCACCACGCCGGGGGGTACTCCCCTCAACAGACTATGTCGAGGGTAAGCCAAGGGACGGTAATTGATCTCGCTCATTCGCTGCGCAACCGTGGATCGATGAAAAGATAAGCGACGTCGAGCAGCGTCGAGATCACGACGTGCACGAAGGCCGCGAGCAACACCACCGCGAGCACGACCGGTACATCCTGCGACGTCACCGCGTTCAGCGTCACGCTGCCGATGCCCGGCCGTCCGAACATCTTCTCCGTGATGACCGCGCCGCCCAGCAAGCTGCCGATAAGCCATCCACCCAGCGTCACGACCGGCAGCAGCGCGTGCCGCAGCACATGGCGAAAGCGCAACGCAAGTTCGCCTAGGCCACGCGAACGAACGGTGACCACGAAGGGTTTCTCAAGCGCGGCCTCAAGCGCCTCCCGCATGACTTGCGACAGGATCCCTGCAGTGGGCAGCGCCAGCGTCACGGCGGGCAATACGAGCGAACGCCAGCCATTTGCGCCGGAGACCGGGAAGAGCCGCAATTGAAAGGAGAACGCGATCAGCAACAGCATGCCGAGCCAGAAGACGGGCGTGGACGTGAAGGTAAGTTCGAGTACCGATGCGATGCGGCTGCCCCACGCACCATGAGACGTTGTCGTTCCCGCGGTCAGCGTCGCGATCAGGATCGCCAATACGACGGCGAGCAAACCCGCCGAACCTGCAAGTTGCGCCGTAGGAAGAAGCTGGCTTTGCAGCACGGCCGCAACAGGCTGCTGCATCACGAACGATGTGCCGAGATCCGCATGCCCGAGACGCAACAGGAATTGCCCGTACTGCCAGGGCAGACTGCGATCCAGTCCCCATTGCGCCGCGATGGTCTCGCGCAAACCGGGATATGCAAGATCTCCCGCGAGCACATCCTCAATGCGTCCCGGCAACGCGTGAATCGCAATAAACGCAGCGGTTGCAGCAAGCCATAACACCAGCACGCCCGTGCCCAGCCGCGTGGCAATCTTCGCAAGCATCTCAGCCTCCTTGCTTTTCAACCCAGACATCGTAGGAACTTGCGGGACCATCGAGTTGCGGTTCGAAACCAATTCCGTGCACGTTCGATTTCGCGGCGAGGTGATACGCCGGCGCAAACAGCGGGACGATAAACGCCTGATCCACCGCGCGCGCCTGGATCTTGGCGAGCAACTGGCGCCGCTCGTCGCCTACGGGCAGGAGACGCGCACGATTGATATCGCCCGTGATGGTCGCATCCGGATTCTTGATCGCGTTGTAGAGAAAGCCCTGGTCGCCGAGCATGTCCCACAACTCCATCGCGACGTCAGACGGGTTGTCCGTGTTCGGATAGATGGTCCAGTTGCCGGTCGCCTTCTGGTTGGCGAAGTCGCCTGCCGTGGTGATCTTCAAGCCAAGGTCGAGCCCGAGGTTCTGGCGCAGCGCCGATTGCACGGCGCGAATCAGCACATCGCGGCTGTCGCGCACATAAGGCTGCGGATAGCCCACTTCAATGGAAAGACGCTTGCCGTTTTGCGTGCGGAATCCTTCGCTATCACGCTGGGTCCAGCCGGCTTCGTCGAGCAACT
This sequence comes from Burkholderia sp. PAMC 26561, assembly GCF_001557535.2. Classification (NCBI taxonomy): domain Bacteria; kingdom Pseudomonadati; phylum Pseudomonadota; class Betaproteobacteria; order Burkholderiales; family Burkholderiaceae; genus Burkholderia; species Burkholderia sp. PAMC 26561. The sequence continues at coordinate 645,681 of NZ_CP014315.1, read as the reverse complement.
TGTTTGCGTCAGCGATCTTGTTGCCCCAAGAACCTTTGAGGCTTGCGTCATAGTCCGCGTTGTCCGGTCCGATGTTCGAGTACGCACGCCGCACGGTGCCAAGATAAACGCTCTTTACGATGCCATCTAGATCGAAGCCGTCACGCAGCGCGCGGCGCACGCGAACGTCGCTGGCGGGTGCGACCGTGTAGTTGATGTTGAGCGTGAACGACGTCGTAGCCGATGGCCCCGTCAGATACTGGAAGCCATCGACTTTATCGAATACGCCGATGTCTGTTGGCTGCACGCCTTCGATCAGGTCGACTTGCCCGGAACTCAGCGCGCCGGTACGTACAGCCGCTTCCGGCAGGAACCGGTACGTCACGCGGTCGAGATATGCAGGCCCTTGATGCTGCGCGTTTCCGGGTGCCCATCGGTAATCCGGATTGCGTTCGAACACGGCCGACTGACCGCGCTGGTAAGACTTGAATACAAACGGCCCCGTCCCCACGATGCCCGGACCGCCGCCACACAGATCCTTGTTCTCGGCCAATGCCTTCGGAGAGATGAACCCGAGCTTCACGCTCGACAACGATTCGAGCGTCGTGGAATCGGCCTGCTTCATGACAAGCTTTACTACCGTCGGCGACACGACCTCTGCGTGATCGAAGTGGACCAGCAACGACGCCGATGCCGACGTCGTGCTCACATTAGCGAGGATGTAATCGAAATTTGCCTTCACCGCAGCCGCGTTGAACGGCGTTCCATCGGTGAATTTGACGTCATCGCGGAGATTGAAGGTATAGCTCTTGCCATCGTCGGCGACGCTCCACGACTTTGCGAGCCACGGCGCGTAGGTGCCGTCGGTCTTTTTGCTGATCAGCGAATCGATGAAATTGCGGATCACCCAGAACGCATTTTGCTGCGATGAACGATGCGGATCAAAGCACGCAGGTTCGGTCGTGACGCCCCATGTGATCGCGCCGCCCGAGACGGGCTTGGCGGAGGCTTGCGATGAAGGCGCGGCGGATTCGGATTTGTTGCAACCACTCAGCACGATTGAAAGGCCAAGGGTCGTCGCGCCGGCAAGCGCGATAAGTCGTGCATTCATCTAACGGAATTCCTGTCTGGGATCGGGCAAGGAGGCGCAGTAGCGGCCCGGCTGGTTACCGGGTCTCACATGCTAGGGCGCACAACGCGCGTGGCAAACGTAGGAATTTTTCTATGGATATCAAACGCGCACGCATATGGATGCGCGTTTGAATGGGAACCGTGCTTCCGGGAACGCGGGGCGCATGCGGCCTTGCTGTATATTGCCGCTGAGACAGCCAGCAAGATCGGATCGCTGCAAATCCTCCTCAACCAGACCAGCCATAAGGAAAATCCATGCGCCTTTTGCTCGCATTAATCTTGCCTTGGTTTCAGTTCTTCACCATTGGCCGCCCGATCGCCGGGATCATCTGCCTGATACTCCAGATCACGATAATCGGCTGGATACCCGCCGCGATCTGGTCGGTCTACGCGTTGAGCCAGTACAAGACCGACAGGAAAATCGAACGCGCAGTAACCGGGCGATAAACACGTCAAGAGCAGGCGAGAGGTTTTAGACGTCGAGTTTCCTTTGGTCAAGTCAATCCCGGTCGGGCGCGCCAAGCGGAAAGAACGCTCGATAAGGCCGCGCTTCATCCACCGCGCGTGCAAACGACGGCCGCGCCAAAAGCCGCTTGCGGTACGCAACGACATTCTCAAACGATGACGCAATTCGATGCGTCCAGTCCGCGTAAAACAGGAACGGCGCCGCCCCGCAATCGGCCAGGCTGAACTGGTCACCCGCGGCCCACGTGCGGGACGCCATGGTTTTATCGAGCCATGCGTACGCCGTTTCGAGCATGGCACGGGCATCGGCTACACCGTGCGGGTCGCGATCGCCCTCGGACCGCATGCAGTCGAACACAATTTTTTGCTGGGGCGTGGCGATGTAGTTATCGAAGAAGCGGTCCATGAAGCGGACGTCGAGCGCGGCACGCGGATCGGACGGCAGCAATTGCACAGGCCCCTGATAGTGCAGCGCAAGATGCTCGATGATGATTGTCGATTCGGCAATCGTACGGTCGTCGTCGACGAGCACCGGGAAACGTTTCAACGGCCAGCGCGCGGCGAGTTCGGCCATCGGTTGCGGGTCATCGTTCGACAATTGTCGATACTCAAACGGCGTACCGTTCTCGTAGAGCGCGGTCAGGACCTTCTGGCAGTACGACGAAAAGGGATGGGCGTAGAGCTGCAATGACATCGTCGATCACCTCGGCGTAAAAATTAAAAGGAGTAAAAGCAGGCGTAATGACGCCTGCTTGATCCTACGACGATCGGCAGAAGGGGAAATCGACATGGAACAAAAAGCTTCAAGATCCAGCGATCCGGACGCCAAACGCGCGCAACCACTAAAATCCATGTAAGCGACGATTTTCTTGAGGCGGGCATTTGAGCGGGCAGCAACGCGGTTTCATTCTGACGCGGCATTGGCGTGACACGCCCGATGGCACCGACGTCGATTTCTGGCTGGCGACGGACGATGGTCCCCGCCACCTTCGCCTGCGTCCTCAAGAGTCGGTGGCGTTCATTCCGGCGGCGCACCGCGAGCGCGCAGAATCCGTCATGCAGCGTGAAAAACGCGCGGAGTTGCGGCCGCTTGAACTGGTTGATTTCAGTCACCGGCCGGTGCTCGGGCTTTATACCGCGCAATATCGGCAACTGACAGCGCTCGAACGGCGCCTGAAGCAAGGCGGCGTGGACGTTTACGAAGCCGATGTTTTTCCGCCCGACCGGTACATGATGGAGCGTTTCATTACGGCGCCAGTTGTCTTCAACGGCGACCGCCAAGGCGAGGGTTTGCCTTTCGATCCGCTCATCAATGCGGAACTGAAACCTGCGACGGGTTATCGGCCGAATTTAAAACTAGTGTCGCTCGATATAGAAACCAGTGCGCGTTCGGAGCTTTATTCGATCGCGCTAGAAGGTTGCGGCGAGCGTCAGGTGTACATGCTCGGACCGCCCAATGGCGATGCCAGTGGCGTCGACTTCAAGCTCGAATACTGCGAGACACGCGGGCAGCTTATCGAGAAACTCAACGAGTGGCTCGAGCGCTTTGATCCTGATGCGATCATCGGCTGGAACGTGATCCAGTTCGACCTGCGTGTGTTGCAGGAACATTCGGAACGCTACAACGTGCCGCTGCGGCTGGGTCGCGGCGGCAGCGTCATGGAATGGCGGCAACACGGTCTCAAGCAGAACCACTTCTTCGCGGGCGCGGCGGGCCGGTTGCTGATCGATGGCATCGAGGCGCTGCGATCCGCGACCTGGAGCTTTCCGTCGTTCAGCCTCGAATACGTTGCGCAAACCATGCTCGGCGAAGGCAAGGCGATCGACAACCCGTATCAGCGGATGGACGAAATCCAGCGTCGCTTCGATGAAGACAAACCCGCCCTCGCCCGCTACAACCTCAAGGATTGCGAACTCGTCACGCGCATTTTCGCGGCGACCGAACTGCTTGCGTTCCTGCTCGAACGTGCATCGGTGACGGGGTTGCCCGCTGATCGAAACGGCGGTTCAGTTGCAGCGTTCACGCATTTGTATATGCCGCGGATGCATCGGCAAGGATTCGTTGCCCCCAATCTCGGCGATGTCGTCGGCGCTGCAAGTCCCGGCGGTTTCGTGATGAACTCGCGCCCGGGACTCTACGATTCGGTGCTGGTGCTCGACTACAAGAGTCTGTATCCATCGATCATTCGCACGTTTTTGATCGACCCGGCAGGTCTTGTCGATGGCATGCGTCATCCCGATGACGAACAGTCCGTACCCGGTTTTCTCGGCGCGCGTTTTTCGCGCACGCGCCACAGCTTGCCGGCTATCGTGGGTCAGGTGTGGAAGGGACGCGACGAAGCCAAGCGCGAAAACAACAAGCCGTTGTCGCAAGCGCTGAAGATCATCATGAACGCGTTTTACGGCGTGCTTGGTTCTACCGGATGCCGTTTCTTCGACCCCCGGCTGGCTTCGTCGATCACCCTGCGCGGCCACGAAATCATGCGCCGCACGCGCGAGTTGATCGAAGCGGAAGGTTACGAAGTGATCTACGGCGACACGGATTCCACTTTCGTGTGGCTACGGCATGCGCACAGCGAGGACGAAGCGGCGCGCATCGGGCGCACGCTCGTCGATCGCGTCAACGCATGGTGGCGGGAAGACGTGCGCGAGAGGTTTGCACTCGAGAGCGCGCTGGAACTGCAGTTCGAGCGGCACTATCGGCGATTTTTCATGCCGACGATCCGCGGCGCGGAGGAAGGCAGCAAGAAGCGCTACGCAGGCTTGAGCCTTTTGCCCGATGGCAGCGAAGAGATCGTCTACAAAGGACTCGAAACCGTTCGCAGCGACTGGACCCCGCTTGCGCAGCAATTCCAGCGCGAACTTTATTCGCGCATTTTCAAACGCGAGCCGTATGAAGACTACGTGCGTGATTATGTGCGCCGCACTTTGAGCGGCGAACTCGATGAGTTGCTGATCTATAGAAAGCGGTTGCGTCGGCCGCTCGATGCCTATGAGCGCAACGTGCCGCCGCATGTCCGTGCAGCGCGTATAGCCGATGAATTCAATCGTGAGCATGGGCGTCCGCTGCAATATCAGCGTGGCGGCTGGATCAGTTACCTGATGACGAGCACCGGGCCGGAGCCCCTTGAGACCTGGCGGTCGGGGATTGACTACGACCATTATCTGACGCGGCAGCTTCAGCCGATCGCCGATGCCATCCTGCCGCTTTTACAGAGTGATTTTCAAATGCTGATTTCGGGGCAGCATGAGTTGTTTTAGATCAAGCTGTGCCGCAGCTTCGGCCGGCGCTCATTCATTTAACGTGAAAACTTAAGACCCGGGTTCAGTCGCCGGAATCTTCCGTGCGCGACCGGAGGGATGGGGCAGGGTCCGTCCCAATTGCGGGCGGGCCGACTGCGGATGAAATCTTAGTCGACTGAAATCGTCGAGGAAACGGATTATCGGCTGACCATCAGGGCAGTGCGCCGAGCAATGCAAGCGCTGCAAACGCGATTTGTCGCGGCTCAATAATCACACGCGGTGATCCCGCAGCACCCACCAAGTTCTGTCGCGTTGCTATGGCGGTTTGCTCGACGGCAACAAGAATGTGTCTTAGTCGGCTGGATGTCGGCCGGTAGTTGGTTTTGGTTCATTCGATCGGTTTGTATTGCTAACTTTGTCGACCGACAAATTGGCGCGAAATGAACTGCGCGCAGGTTAAAACCGACCATCAGCCGGAGCTTTAAACAACAGTTTTGTCAAAATCGGATTCTTCTTATATAGAGTTTCCAAGCTTAAAGATTGATGATCTGCCATTTCCACCTATGCCCGACTGGCGAGGGAAACGACCACTCTTGGATGTCAGGGGCGATGTGAACGTGTGATTTCGAAGATGGGCGGTTGCGAGTGATGTGCCATTCCGCCGACTGGAAAGGGCGTGCCTGTTCTCGCTTGCGCTCGCACCGCCTAAGGGTTGCATCCGAAACGTGACAACGAACTGGCAAAAAACACACCCGAATCAAATAAGAAACCCTTGTTTCAGAAATATCTGATACCGCATCTGATCGGCAGCGTGGACGATTCGCGCTCCACACAACCGGCAGGCGTGAAAGCGAACTGCTTTCCGTCTGGATAACAACAGGGAATCAGATGAAAAACCATACAGACAATTTGTACACGTGCCTATCGCCGTTCCGGCCCGCACTTATCAGACGCCTTACTGCCGCGTCGCTCGCCCTTCCTCCCCTTGCCATCGCCTTAGCCAGTGACGTCGGCGCGCAAACGATGCCTGCGGACTGGCCATCGACGGCAACGATCCCATACAACCTGGGCGGTACGGTCAACGGCGTCTACACCGACCGGAACGGCAAAAGTTATGACGGCACAGGCTACATCGTGGTCGACATTGACGGTGCATTTCGCAACGACAATCCTGTTTTCAAGGATTCCCTGGGCAGAAGCAAAATAGCCGGCGAGGTCTGCATAGGACAACGAACGGGAACTGATTGGCTTAGTCTGTGCAAACTTCAGAGCTGGGTCGGCCGGCCGCTACCGGGCGATCCTTCAGCGGGCTATTACGTGGCTTCCCAGTCCGGCGCGTCCCTCCCGTCGGACGCACCGGACAATTCATGCCGCGACACGGCCAATTCTGACTCCCCGCAGTACTGCCATTACTACCACGGCGCAGCCACCGCCGGAATCATGGTTGGTCAGCCTACGGTTCGTTGGGATGATGCCAATACGAAGCTGATGTACTCGGGCGTCGCCCCGGGGGCAAGTGTCATCACGGTCAAGATCGGTGGCGGCACTGGAACTGACGGTCCGCAAGGCTGGCCCATCAACTCGGTTGTGGACGCGCTCAATTACGTCAACAGCACACTGCTTACGCGGGCCGATATCGGTTCGAAAATTGTCGCGGTGAATATTTCCGCATCCGGAAAGTCAATAGCCGGATCTCTTCCGTGTGCGACCGGAGGCGACGGGGCAAGGATCGACGCAGTTGCGGGCGTGCTGCGTGCGAAAGGGATCGCAGTCGTGATGTCGGCGGGCAACGACAGCGTCAATGGAACCGGGGCCTGGACATGCGGGAACAACATCATCCCCGTGGGCGCTACCGGCATCCGGTCAGTCACGACCCCAACCAGTTATACAAACCTCTCGCAGAAGGTCAGTCTCTTTGCTCCCGTCGGCACCGGCGACCGGGCCAGTGGCGACTTCGTGCTCGCACCCTGGGCTGGCTACGGATCGTTCAACGTTTGGGGAACGTCGTTTTCGTCGCCCCAGGTGGCGGCGGCGTTTGCCGTGTTGCGTCAGAAATTCGGCACCGCTCCTTCCGTGGATTCGCTGGTCCGGTTGATGCAAACGACGGGCAAGCCGCTTGACGGCGACCGGGCCGGACTCGCTGCACCGGGTGCCTCCGTGCTGGATATCAGGGCGGCGTTGAACGGAACTCCGGGCTGAACGAGTCCCGGTCGGGTAATGATGGGACGGCCAGGTTCAGCGCAGGAAGCAAGCCGTCCCGGTGGATCGCCGCAGTGGGCGATGGATTGAAGGTCTTTGACACAGCCACCTCCACCATTGCCGTGACCGACGCGTAGCCCATTGATCCACTCACGCAACTTATCCCCAGTTTTTGTTGGCAAGGCTGTGGACAACTCACGTGAACGTCGGCCAAGACCTTGATTTGGTTGAAACTCGGCACTCTGCCTTTTTTGCGCTGCACGCAACGAGCAACGGCTTTCAAATACCCGTTGCAGCGGCTACGCCATCAATTCCTACGCGGTCGCGCGCTTTTCGCAAACAGCACTTCAAGATCCTGTTCAATCCACGCCAACGTCACTTCGCCAACCATTCCACCAGCAAAGGTTCCGCGTCGTACATCTCGTCCGATAACAACGTTTTGACCGCCTCCTCGACCATGCATTCCGGATCATCGTCAGCGAGACTGACCGCAAAAACCAACTGCTCACCAGCCGCGCGATACCATCAAATGCCATCATCTTTTCCGGCGCCTTCGCAAGTACCCAGCCGCCGCCGTGCCTTTTTGGATCGCCCGTAGCCGTTCTTCCGCAGATTGCCATTGGACAAAAAAACTCAACCACGAAGAGCCACTGATTTCGACCATCAGCCACATATCGACGGCACCGTCCCCGCCGACGTGTAAACTAGCGAACTTTTTGACTCTGGCGAAATGGTGCAAGCTCCTCAGCGCACAGCTCTCAGCGGCCCGGCGCTCATTCGCTTACTTGCGCGCCTGACGGACGTCGAATTTACCGAATCCAGGCAATCGCTATCGGACCGGCTGAGCCAGTGGCTCCACTGGACTGATGCGATCGCTTTATCTACGGCGCTGGGCGGCAAGCCGCCTCCGGGCGTTGCCAGCGCGCAAACCTCGGGCAGCCCCGAAGAGAAAGAGTGCGCGGCCGCGCGCAGCGCGCTCGCGAACGCCATTGCCGGCGACAGCGTGTTTGGCGCCCCGAAGAGACGGCCGGGCGCGGCACAAGCACATATCGAAACATCCGCTGATACCGACTATCCGGTCTTCCGCCAACGCTATCTGACCCTGCAACAGTCGATGGAAACCGGCATCGGCAATCTGCGCGGCCGTTTGCGGGCAAAACTCGCCGCGAGGACGCCGGCCATGACGCGGCTCGCGGAAGTCGATGCAGTCATGGAGCGCGCGTTGAGCCCGCGCGAGCGGAGCTTGCTCGGGACTGTGCCCGTGCTGCTGGGCCGGCACTTCGAGCGTCTGCGACGCGCGGAGCTGGATACGCTGAGCGGCGACGAAACACCGGGCGCATGGCTCGAAATTTTCCGCAAAGATACGCAGAGCGTGCTGCTGGCCGAACTGGATCTTCGTTTTCAACCGGTCGAAGGGTTGCTCGCCGCCCTTCGCACTAGCTAACTGGGACGCTATGTCCAGAAATCTGATCAATCTCGTTGTGTTCCTGGCAGGTCTCGCCGCCGTGTGCTGGATCGGCGCGGGTTACATCGGCTCTAATCTGCTGGCGCTCGCCGTCACGCTGCTGATCGCCGCCTGCTACGTGGCGGGCGCGCTCGAACTAAAACGATATAACGAGGCCACGTCCGGCCTGACGCGCGCCATCGACGGCCTGTCCGCGCCGCCGGCGAGCCTCGGCGCGTGGCTCGAACAGTTGCCGGCCAGCTTGCGCAATGCCGCGCGGCTGCGTGTGGAGGGCGAGCGTGTCGCCTTGCCGGGCCCCGCGCTCGCACCGTATCTTGTGGGATTGCTGGTGCTGCTCGGCATGCTGGGGACGCTGCTTGGCATGGTGGCGACCCTCCGGGGCACAGGCATGGCGCTCGACAGCGCGACCGACCTGCAGGCCATCCGCGCATCGCTTGCGGCTCCGGTCAAGGGGCTGGGCTTCGCGTTCGGGACATCGATTGCGGGCGTGGCGACATCGGCCATGCTGGGCTTGCTGTCCGCGTTGTGCCGCCGCGAACGGATTCAGGCGGCGCACATGCTCGACGTGAAGATCGCGACGACCTTGCGCATCTATTCGCAGACGCATCAGCGCGAGGAAGCGTTCAGGCTCCTGCAGCGTCAGGCGGAAGTCATGCCTGCGCTGGTTGATCGCCTGCAGGCAATGATGACCGCCATCGAACAGCAGAACCATGTTTTGAACGAGCGGCAGGTCGCGAACCAGGATGCGTTTCATGGCAGGACGGAGGCGACTTACACGCGCCTGGCTGCATCGGTGGAACGTTCCATGAAAGAGAGCGTCGCTGAAAGCGCCCGCGCCGCCGGTGCTGCGCTGCAGCCCGTCATGGAAGCAACAATGGCCGTTCTCACGCGCGAGTCGGCCGCGTTGCACACCAGCGTGACGACCGCCGTACAACGGCAACTGGATGGATTGTCGAGCGGTTTTGAATCGACGGCCACGAACGTTTCCGATATCTGGCATCAGGCGCTCACTGCGCATCAGCACTCCACCGAAGGACTGTCCGAGCATTTGCGTCTATCGCTTGACCGGTTCAACGAGACCTTCGAGCAACGCTCCATTAGCCTGCTCGATGGTGTCTCCACCCGACTCGATGCAACCACGGCCGGCATATCGGCAGCATGGCGCGATGCGTTGGCGCAGCAGGAGCGTATCGGCGAGAAACTGGCGCAACACAACGCGCATGCGCTGAACGCGGCGGCTGCGAGCTTCGAGCAGCATTCGGCGTCGCTGCTCGGCAAGGTCGACCAGTCACATTCGAACTTGCAGACGGAACTGGCTTCGCGCGACGAAGCGCGGCTCGCCGCCTGGACCGGCCAGCTTGAATCGATATCCACAACGCTCAGCCGCGAATGGGAACAAGCCGGCGCGCGCACGGCGACCCGGCAGCAGGACATCTGCGACACACTGGCCAGCACCGCACGCGACATCTCCGCGCAGACGCAGGCGCACGCGAGCGACACCATCGGCGAGATTTCGCGGCTGGTGCAGGCGGCATCGGAAGCACCGAAGGCCGCGGCTGAAATGATCGCCGAGTTGCGCATCAAGCTCTCGGACAGCATGGTGCGTGACACCGCCATGCTCGAGGAACGCAGCCGCCTGCTGGCCACGCTGGAAACCCTGCTCGATGCCGTCAACCACGCCTCGACCGAGCAGCGCACGGCTGTCGATGCGCTGGTCAGCACGTCGGCGGATCTGCTCGATCGCGTCGGCACCCGGTTCACCGATAAGGTGGAGCAGGAGACCGGCAAGCTGAGCGGCATTGCGGCGCAAGTCACCGGCAGCGCGGTCGAGGTCGCGAGCCTCGGCGAGGCGTTCGGCGTGGCCGTGCAGTTGTTCGGCGATTCGAACGAGAAGCTCGTGGCGCACCTTCAGCGCATCGAAATCGCGCTCGATAAATCGCTAACACGTAGCGACGAACAGCTCGCGTATTACGTCGCGCAGGCGCGCGAAGTCATCGATTTGAGCGTGATGTCGCAGAAACAGATCATCGAGGACTTGCAGCAGATCGGCGGCAAGCGGACGTCTGCCGGAGCCGAAACGGCATGAGCGAGGATATCGACGGCGGCGTCGAACCCGCAGCGCCGGTCTGGGCCGTCTTCGGCGACCTGATGTCGGTATTGCTAGGCGCGTTCATGCTGATCCTGGTGGGGGTCATCGGCGTGCAGTTGGAGCTTTCCAGCAAGCTGGAACGCGAGGTCAAGCAGCATCAGGTGGAAGCGCAGCGCCGCAAGACGCTCGAGCAAGCGCTCGCCGGGCCGTTGGCCGCGGGTCGCGTGACGCTGGTCAACGGGCGGATCGGCATCAATGGCAGCGTATTGTTTGCGCTCAACTCAGATCAGTTGCAGCCCGAAGGCCGGAAGGTTCTGAAGAGTCTGGCCGGACCGCTCACCGCTTATCTGCAGACCAACGAGCAGATCCTGATGGTGAGCGGCTTCACCGATGACCGGCAACTGCGCGAAGGCAATCGCCGTTTCGCGGACAACTGGGAACTGTCGGCGCAACGCGCGCTGACGGTGACGCGTGCGTTGATCGATGAAGGTGTGCCCTCCTCATCGCTATTTGCAGCGGCGTTCGGCTCGCAGCAGCCCGTGGAATCGAATACGAACGATGCCGGGCGCGCAAAGAACCGGCGAGTCGAGATCGCGCCTGTGCCGAAACCATCGGCTGCAACGGTGAAGGCGCCATGAGCGATTTCCATGCAACGCTCGATGCCTGGCGCGAACGCGGCGCCGATCGGTTTGATCCGGTGCGCTTTCGGATTATCGAAGCGATGGAGCGGCGCGCGATAAACCATGACGGTGAAACACGGCGCGTCCTGAACGCGAGGTTAACCGAATTGATCGATGCCTTCGCCAGTGATCTTGCTGCAAACGCTCAACCGAAAGCGCCAGATGGCGAGTCCGCATCCGGACCGTTGAGCGGACTCATCGACTACCTAGCGAATACACGCGCACCCAGTGCTTATCCGGAAATGGCGGCGCTTGAATACTTCCGCGAGACGTGGAACAGGATCAGCACTGAAAGACAGTTCCGGCAATCGCTCGCGCAAGTACCCGGAAATGCCGGCCCGCTTAATTCGAGCAGCCTCGTGCATCGCGCGTTGTCATTGATGCGCGAGTTGTCGCCCGGGTATTTGCAGCAGTTTTTATCGTATGCGGACGCGTTGTCATGGCTCGAACAGATGAACACAGCGAGCGGCACCGCGGCTGACAAGGATGCGCCTCGGAGCGCGACCGCCAAGAAGACCGCTCGTGGAAAATCGCGAAGCGCCTAAAACGATTAATCAAGAACAAGAAACAAAACTGCCAATCAATTCGTGCAAGTCAACCCGATGTTGCGAACGGGAGACACGAATATTGAAAACCAGTCCCGCTTTTTAATCGACGGAAATATGATTGCGCCCGGACGACAAAATCGTTCATGGATCAGGGCCGTCAAAACCGGCCGGCGTTTATCTAAAAACTAAACATGCGGAGACACTGGTGAACAAAATCACTCGCGCCATTACCGGCGCATTCATCGCCATCGCGGCTCAATCTTCTTTTGCGCAAAGCTCGGTCACGCTGTACGGCATTGTCGATACCAGCGTACGTTATCTTACGAACGCGAATGCAAACAACGACAGCCAGGTAGCGATGGGCAACGGCCCGATCACCGGCAGCCGCTGGGGCCTGAAGGGTTCCGAGGATCTGGGTGGCGGACTGTCCACCGTGTTCCGCCTGGAAAACGGTTTCAACGTCTGGAACGGCCAACTGGCGAGCCAGAACACGCTGTTTAGCCGGATGGCGTATGTCGGGTTATCGAGCAACCAGTACGGCACCCTTACGTTCGGCCGTCAGAATACGCCGCTCTTCGATCAGCTTGGCAACGTCTATGATCCGCTGACCGTGGGCAACTACGATCAGGACGGCTGGCTGCCCGGCGCACTCGGCTACGGCTTGCGTTCGAACAACTCGGTCAAGTACAACGGCCAGTTCGGCGGCCTGAACGTGGAAGCCATGTACGCCTTCGGCAACACGGCGGGCAGCACGGGCGCGAACAACATGTACGGCGTAACCGCGTCCTACACGTTCAGCGGCCTGTCGCTCGATGCCGGCTTCCAGCAGAACAGCGACGCACAAAACCGCAAGTTCAACGTGGTCAACGTGAGCGCGGTCTATGCGTTCAGTACGGTCAAGGCTTACGCCGGCTGGCTGCACGCGCAGGACAATACCGGCATGGTCGACATCTTCATGTCGGCTGCGAACTCTCCCGCGGCGAGCTTTGCGGCCCCCGTGGCGAATACGAACCGCATCGACGACGGCTTCTACGCCGGCACCACATGGCAGGTAACTCCGCCGTTGCTGCTGACTGCTGCGGGCTACTACGATCACTCGCGCAATGCGCTGAACGCGGACGGAACCACGCTTGGCCGCGGGGTACGTTACTCGGGCGTGCTGCTTGCCGAGTACGCGCTGTCCAAGCGTACGGAAGTGTATGGCACGGTCGATTTCATCCGCGGGACGGGCGCCGCGCAAGCGGACTTCCCGGGACGCAACAACCAGACCGGCGTTGCAGTCGGCCTTCGCAACATATTCTGACGTTTAATCAGGCCCGGCTTGCTGCCGGATCGTTACGCGTTAAAAGGAAAAACGGCGGGCACTCTGCAGTGCGCGCCGTTTTTTTACCAAAGAGAGGTTGGCTCGCTCGATACCCGCTTCACGCAGCCTTTGCAATCATTCCTCGCACTGCACATTCGGCCTTGGCACGACGATGATCGCCGGATACGTTCCCCGGTCGAGCTCCACGCGCGCGACGACGGCCATTGTCGCGTTGTCGACGTCATCGTAGACGCTGACTTTTTCGTGCCGGAAGCTCGTGAGGCCCGTACACGCCGACGCACGGCCTTCATCCGAAACCCGGCAATTGATCGGGTTGTCCGCAAGGTAGCGATACTTGTCGCGGTCCGGCAATGCGAGGTATTCACGGACGTTTTGCGCCGCTCCGCCAATGCCCGTGACATAGCCGATGGCGCACTCCTGCTTGGGCGCCTGGGCTATCGCGGCTGTGCTAGCAAGCAGAATGAGCGTCGCGATTGTCGATGCAAGGAGGTTTCTCATGGAGCCTTATAGGTGGATGATCGGGTCGATGTCATGAAGAAGGGAACGCATCTTGTTTTCGCGATTCCCCTTCCCCGGGCCGTCAGTTGAGCATCTTTTCTTCGGGGCGCAAAGTCAGGACGCGCACGCCGTTGCGAGTCACGGCGACAGTGTGCTCGAATTGCGCAGATAGTTGTCCATCGTCCGTAACGACTGTCCAGCCATCTTCTTCAGTACGGACGGCATGCCGCCCCTGGTTGATCATCGGTTCGATGGTGAACACCATTCCCTCCTGCAGCACCAGGCCCGTGCGCGGCTTTCCCCAATGCAGCACTTGAGGATCCTCGTGCATTTCACGTCCAATGCCGTGCCCGCAGTATTCCCTTACGACCGAATAGCCGTTTCTGCGTGCGTGCCGCTCGATGGCATGCCCCACATCGCCCAGTCTGCCGCCTGGACGAACCGCCTTGATTCCTTTCCACATGGCTTCGTAAGTCACTTGCACGAGCCGTCTGGCCAGCGGAGAAACCTCGCCGACAAGGTATGTCTTGCTGGAATCGGCAATAAAACCATTGGTCTCCAGCGTGATATCGAAATTGACGATATCCCCGCTTTGCAACAGCTCGGCAGGGGATGGAACGCCGTGGCAAACCACGTTGTTGCGAGAGGAATTAAGCGCGTAGGCATACCCGTACTGCCCTTTGCTTGCCGGGCGCGCATTGAGTTCATTCACGATGAAGCTGTCGACCAGATCGTTGACCTGCATGGTCGACATGCCGATCAAGCTCTGCCGGTCCAGATAGCCGAACACGTCCGCCAGCAGCTTGCCGGACTCGGCCATCAATGCGATTTCTTCTGGTCGCTTGGTCATGTCAAAGCCACCTTCACCGGTTGCGATACGACGCCCGCCGCGCGCAGTTCTCCCGCAACGATCTCGTTGAAACTCTGCGTTGGATTCATTTCGGATAACAAACCAATCTTGATCCAGAAGGCCGCTTGCGCGTTGATCGACCGGCACGACACGGCGCTTGCCTTGCGTATCTGATCGTGCAGATCATCGTCGATATTTACGATGCCCATGGCAACCTCTATATATGAAACATATATGGATCATATACTCCGTCGCTGTAATCGTGCAAGCGATCTGTGCGATTTGTCGTGGCGTCGACCCAGCCACTTCCAACCGAGCGATTGTGCACAAGGAATAAACAGAATGGTCCCGGTGTTGTTACCCATGAAATCGACCTTCCTGCAAGTGCTCATGCAAGCGGGATGATTCATGGGCGCGCGTGCTAACAGGAAAAGACAGGACTGCATGCCTGGCGTGTCTTACGGGTACCAGCATCAAAGGAGAAGACTTTTGGCTTTCAGAAAATCTTTATCGACGACCAACCGCAAAGTGATAGATCGATTCGCTGTCGGGCTTGTCAGCGAAGTGTACGGACCACCTCTGATCCAAACGTTCGAGAGCGCGCAAATCCGCAGCGGGACGTCGATGGCAGCAGTACTTGGCCCTGATCAATCCAACGTATCGAGTTATTACGCACTCGGTACAAAAACCAGCGCCAACAGCTTGCGACCGTTCATGCGTGCACTCGTGGGCGATAGCCATATGACAGGCTGGATCGCCGGGCACTTACTGAACGAAGAGATGGGAGGTTCAGGCGACACGGACGAAAATCTCACACCCCTGACGACCAAAGCAAACAGCGCTCATAAAGCGTATGAAGGCCATATAAAGAAAATGCTGCTGCAGTGTCATAGAATTGATCGCGATAACAAGGAAATCGACTATTGGTATGGCGTGCACTATAGCGTTGCAGTATCGACACGAACTGTGTTTCAGGATTTGATCGATACGTATGTAGCGTCACATATCTCGATTGAGTACAGGTATATCAAGATCAAAAAAGCAAAGTTTCCAGCATTGGAGATCGAGGAAATCGGGACGGGTGATCCGTTCCTGCAAATACTGAGGGTGGCTGGCCAGCCAAACTGTACGTCCCCGAATGCACTGAATGAGCAATCCAACCCGGGCAACACACGTTTCTCGGTTGAGATTCATAACGAAAACAACTGACCCCGCAAAAACGCAGGCGCTGTTGTGTGACTCGGGTCGGGACCTGGGATAACCAAGTCGCGCGTCGCGGGGCGGCAAACATGCTTCCCGGCTATTTTCGCTTTAGAAATAGCCGGATCTGTCGTTATCAAGCTTGTCACACTGTGACCGATCCAAAGCGCCTTGCCCCTCCACTCCAGTCTTCCACAAACATATGAAAACCTTGATTCTTGCGCTCGCTGCTGCGACTGTCACGTTGGTAACCATCGCGCCGGCGTCCGCCGCGCCCTATCACCATCATCGCGAATGCCATAAAGTCCGCGTTCATCATCACTGGGAGCATCGCTGCCGATAATCGATGGTTGAGCTCGTAGACGTCAATCGCACGCGCTCGTGAACCCAGCCTTTTCAGCGCTGGGTTCAAGCCGGCCGAACGGCATGGCGCGCCGGACTGCAGTTGATCTGGTCGAGGGACGTGCTTACCCGCTGGTTTTCACCTGGGGTGAGAGGGCGCGCGTTGTGCCGTGCAGGCTAGCGCCTCGGAACGCCTGTCTTAGCGCCCGGTTTCGTTCATTTCGCTGCGAAGCAGGCCGATGATCCGCATGGTGTCCTGCATGACCCCGAGCTGTGCTTTTTGCCATTCCGGAGTACCCGTCACGAAGTCGTCGGGATTCCCTTTCCCCTGAGCCTTCCGAAGGACAGCGATACTCAGGTCAAACGCTTTTGTCTCACTGACTTTCCGCATCTTTAATCCCATCGTAATTTTGCGCCATCATCTTCCAGTTTGTCTGGCGTCTTTGGTGCGACACGCACCGGAACCTCTCCAAAGGGGCGGCCGATGCCATAGTGGGAGATGACCGCTATCAAGCGCACTCACTGAATAACGGCTGCGGCTGTAAAAACTTTAGGAAACACCGCAAATCGACTGTAGACGAACGGCTCAGAGATGATACTCAATGGCGGCCGCACGCTGAACGGCCGAGCCCACGGCCGCATTCCAGTCCGATCCACGTGCGAGCTCGACAAACGCGGTCAGGTAATCGATAGCCTGATCGGTTTCGCGCACGCCCAGGAAAATCTGCTTGGCGATCCCCTGCGCACCCAGCCGGACCGCGCTGACCGCGACCTTGTCCGCGTATTCCTCGACCAGCCAGCGCGGCAGCGCGGCGACCCCCCGGCCGCTCGCGACCATCTGCAACATGATGTCGGTGGTCTCTATGACCTTGTGCCGCTTCGGCATGACGTTCGCCGGCATCAGGAACTGGTTGTAGATATCCAGGCGATCGATCTCGACCGGGTAAGTGATCAGGACCTCGTCGGCGAGTTCATCGGCGAGAATGAAAGACGCATTCGCCAGCCGGTGCTTGCGCCCGACCACCAGCACCTGCTCGTAGTCGAATACCGGTTCGAAGCGCAAGCCGGGCTTTCTCAACGGATCGGGCGTGACCAGGATGTCGATGTCATAGCCGAACAGCGCACCGATGCCGCCAAACTGGAATTTCTGTTTGACATCGACATCCACGTCGGGCCAGCGCGCGAGATACGGCGACACCACCTTGAGCAGCCACTGGTAGCAAGGGTGGCACTCCATTCCAATGCGCAGCGTGCCCCGCTGCCCCAGCGCAAACTGCTTCATGCGTTCTTCCGCGTGTTCCATTTGCGGCAACACGCGGTTGGCGAGCGCGAGCAAGTATTGCCCCGCCTGCGTCAGCCGGAGATTGCGCCCGTCGCGCGTCCATACCGCCGTGCCGAGGTGCTGCTCCATCTTCTTGACGGTATGGCTGAGTGCCGACTGCGTCAGGCATAACACGCTCGCGGCTGCCGTCAGGGAGCCCTGACGGTCGACTTCGCGGATGATGGCCAGGTGCGTTCGTTCGAGCATCGTGCGTCCATGAAAGGAACTAATCGATCGATGAGAAATGACCATTATATTTCATGGACCATGCAAACTAAGATCGTGCCGTTCATTCAAGGAGCGGCACATCTATGGTCACGACACACAATCTCGGTTTCCCGCGCATTGGCGCCAAGCGCGAACTGAAGTTCGGACTTGAGTCCTACTGGAAAGGCGAGTCGTCGCTCGACGCACTCAAAAAGCTGGGCGCGGGGCTACGCCGCCGCCATTGGGAAAACCAGGCGGATCTCGACCTGGCGCCAGTGGGCGATTTCGCGTTTTATGACCAGGTGCTGGACATGAGCTTCGCGCTGGGCAACCTGCCGGAACGCGTTCATGGTTTTCACGGCGATACCCTCGATAATTATTTCCGCGTGGCCCGCGGCCGTTCAGCCGCGGGCGCCGAGGACCACAGCGCGTGCTGCGGCGGCGTTGCTGCCGGCGAGATGACCAAATGGTTCGATACCAATTATCACTTCATCGTTCCCGAATTCAGCGCGGGCACGGAGTTCACACTCGATCCGTCACGTCTGCTCGAACAACTGGCTGAGGCCAAGGCGCAGGGCGTCAAGGCGAAACTGGTGATCATCGGCCCGGTGACGTATCTGGCGCTTGGCAAGGCCAAGGACGACTCCGACAAGCTGGCCCTGCTGCCGCGCCTGCTGCCGGTGTACGCGGAACTGTTGACCACGCTGGCCGCAGAAGGCGTGGAATGGGTCCAGATCGATGAACCCGTCCTCGTGACCGAGCTGTCCGCCGACTGGCAACAGGCGTACGTCACGGCCTATCAGGCGCTTGCGAACAGCAGGGTCAAGCTGTTGCTCGCGACGTACTTTGGCCCGTTGCTCGGCAATCTGGCGCTGGCTTGCAAACTGCCGGTGCACGGCCTGCACCTCGATGCAATCAACGCCCGCGCCGAAGTCGATGCAGTCATCGCTCAATTGCCGCAAGACCGCGTAATGTCGCTCGGCGTGATCAACGGCCGCAATATCTGGAAGACGGATCTGGCGAGCGTGCTCGACTGGCTCGAACCCGTTGCGAAGAAGCTCGGGAAGCGCCTCTGGATCGCGCCTTCCTGCTCGTTGCTGCACGTGCCGGTCGATCTCGACAGCGAGCAGAAGCTCGATACAGAAGTCCGCTCATGGCTTGCGTTTGCGCTGCAGAAACTCGGCGAACTCAAGCTGCTCGCCACCGCGTTGAATCAAGGCCGCGACGCCGTCAAGACCGAACTGGCTGCAAACAGCGCTGCCATCGCCGAGCGACGCGCATCGCCGCGCGTGAACAACCCGGTGGTCAAGGCCGCCCTCGCGAAGATCAATCCGGAGCTGGGCCAGCGCAAGAATGTCTATGCGGCACGCGCGAGCAAGCAGGCTGCCTTGCTGAAACTGCCGGCGTATCCGACGACGACCATCGGCTCGTTCCCGCAGACCGGCGCCATCCGCCATGCGCGCAGCCAGTTCAGGAGCGGTGCGCTCGACGACGCCGGCTACAAGGCCGCGATGCGCGCCGAGATCGAGCGCAGCGTGCACGAACAAGAAGCGCTGGGGCTCGACGTGCTGGTCCACGGCGAAGCCGAGCGTAACGACATGGTGGAATACTTCGGCGAACAGCTCGATGGCTACGCCTTCAGCCAGTTTGGCTGGGTGCAGTCGTATGGTTCGCGTTGCGTGAAGCCGCCTGTCCTCTTCGGCGACATCAGCCGCCCGAAGGCCATGACCGTCGAATGGATCAAATACGCGCAGTCGCTGACAGCCAAGCCGATGAAAGGCATGCTCACCGGCCCCGTCACGATCCTGAACTGGTCCTTCGTGCGCGACGACCAGCCGCGCTCCGTCTCGTGCTACCAGCTCGCGCTCGCCATCCGTGAAGAGGTGCTCGACCTCGAAAAGGCCGGCGTGCATGTGATCCAGATCGATGAAGCCGCATTGCGCGAAGGCCTGCCGCTGCGCAAATCGCAGTGGAACGCATACCTCGCCTGGGCGGTGGAATCGTTCCGCATCACGGCGAACGGCGTGGACGACGAGACGCAGATCCACACGCATATGTGTTACTCGGAGTTCAACGACATCATCGCTTCGATTGCCGACATGGACGCCGACGTGATCACCATCGAGACTTCGCGTTCAGACATGGAGTTGCTCGACGCGTTCGATCACTTCAACTACCCGAACCAGATCGGACCGGGCGTGTACGACATTCACTCGCCGAACATTCCGACGCAAGAGCACATCGTGCAATTGATGAGGAAAGCAGCCGAACGGATTCCGGCGCAACGCCTGTGGGTGAATCCGGATTGCGGCCTGAAGACGCGTCAATGGGAAGAAGTCATTCCGGCGCTGACCAACATGGTGGCGGCTGCCAGGACGCTGCGCGCCTCTATCTGACAAGCACGCTGTGCACTCTATCCCGGGCTGGTCCCGGGATTTTCCCGTTCACGGATGCATCGCTGCATCGAGACAATGTATCGTGTCACCAAATCCTTGAACGAGGCGGTGATGAAGCGAATTCTGATCATTGGTATTGGTGCGGGCAACCCCGACTATGTGACTATTCAGGCGGTCAACGCGCTCAACGAAGTGGACGTCTTCTTCGTGATGGACAAGGGCGCCGCCAAGCAAAAACTGATTGTATTGCGGCGGGAGATCTGCCGGCGTTTCATCAAGGGAAACGATTACCGGTTCGCCGAGGGGACGAGCCCGGAGCGGGAGCGCAATGTCGCCGATTATCGCGGGAGCGTGGAAGATCTCAACGACGACAAGCAGGCCGTATTTGAACGGCTCATTTCAGACGAGATGGCGGACGGCGAGTGCGGCGCGTTCCTGACGTGGGGTGATCCGGCGCTGTACGACAGCACGATCCGGATCATCGATTCGATCATCAGGAAAGGCGGTCACGAGATCGAGTATGAAGTGATCCCCGGCATCACCAGCGTGCAGGCGCTCGCCGCGCAGCACAAGATCCCGTTGAACCGCATTGGGGGATCGATCCAGATCACGACCGGCCGGCTGATTGCGGAAGGTTTCCCGGACAACGTTGATACCGTCGTTGTCATGCTGGATGCCGAAAACGCGTACAAACGTTTCGCGGATCAGGACATCGATATCTATTGGGGCGCGTATGTAGGAACGCCCGATGAAATCCTCATCTCCGGAAAAGTGAAAGACGTCATGGGCGATATCGAGCGCGTTCGCGCCGAGGCGCGCAACGCGAACGGCTGGATCATGGACACTTATCTGATGCGAAGAAATCGAAGTGTCACTGACAGATAGCGAACCACAAGCGAACGTATAGCGGATGAACAACGAACGAACCATGGCGAGCCCGAACTATACTGGCGCATCTGGAGGGTTCAATGACCGATCACGAAAGACTGCACCCGCTGCGTCCGTTCCTGAAGAATTGGGTCTGGGAGCATGGTCGAATCGGGACTCGCTATCTCGATTGCACCGACGGCGCCATCAAGTTCGATGAAGGCAAGAAATCGCATTTTGCCGCCGAGAAATACATCTACGTCCCACTCGACAAAGACGCTCCGGACAACGCGGCCGCGGACGGCCCGGTGATCCAGGAAGCGGGACTTGCCCGCTTTTTGCGAGCGGCGCAACTGGGCACACCGGCGGACGCCGGTTCTGTCGCCGACGTTCAGCGGGCGGTGCAGGACTGCGTGGAGCTCGGCATCTTCAGCGCGTACCAACGGGAAGCTCACGAAGCGCTCGCCCGGTACGCGCAAGAAGCGATGTTCGACGACGAGATCCGCGCAGCCGTTGTCGAAGACATTCGTCGCAGCTACGCCGGCATGCGTGCGCAACTCGCGCTGTACGATTTCAGCGTGCTCTACGGCTTGCCCGCACCGCTCCTGATCAGCGAGACGCCGTTCATCCACTGGCGGGTGCGTGCCAGGCCGGCGCAACCGTTTGTTTCCCTCCCGCTTGGACCGTACGCTCTGCTGGTCGGCGCGCCGTCAGGCAGGAGCAGCCGTGTCGGCCCGGTCGTCTGGAAAGCTGCGAGCGCAATGGGACCGCTGAAGGATCACAACCGGCATCTCGCGGAGCACGCGCGGCTCTGGCTCGTTGCAACCGCGGACGATCAACTGATCGCGGAGCAAGGCCGCTTTGCGCCCGCCATCGATCCGGCAAAAGAGGATACGAAGCCATCATGACAGGCGGTGCTATGAACCGAATGCATCAGGAATTGCGGTGCGATGTCGTGGTTGTAGGACTGGGCGCCATGGGCGCCGCAACGCTTTACCAACTCGCCAAGGCGGGCGCCGACGTTGTCGGCATCGACCGGTTCGCGCCGCCGCACGACCAGGGCTCGAGTCACGGCGACACACGCATCACCCGCCTGGCGGTTGGCGAAGGCGCCGCTTACATTCCGTTTGTGCACCGCTCGCACGCAATCTGGCGCGAGCTCGAAGCAGACCGCGGCGAAGCGCTCTTCGAGCAATGCGGCGTGCTTGTGATGACGTCGAGCGAAGCGCCCGCACGTCACCATGGCGCGGAAGATTTCACGGGACACACCATTGAACTTGCGCGCCGTTACGGCATTGCGCACGAGATCCTGAACGCCTCGCAAATCCGCGCCCGGTTTCCCCAGTTCGGACCGGTTCGCGACGACGCAACCGGTTACTTCGAACCCCAAGGCGGTTATGTTCGCCCGGAGCGTTGCATTGCGGCGCAACTGAACGCTGCGCGCAAACTGGGCGCTACGGTGATCACCGGCACGACGGTTTCATCGATTGAATCTGACGACGGCGTGGTGCGCGTCAGAACCGGCGATCGGACGCTCGCGGCCAGCAAGGTCATTGTGTGCGCCGGAATGTGGTCGGCAAATTTGCTGGGCGAACCGTTCGGCGCGTTGCTGACGGTCTGCAGGCAAACACTGTTCTGGTTCAGGCTCGAAGAACCATCGATATTTCCAGAAATGTCACCGACGTTCATCCTTTCGCACGGTCCACTGGAAACGGATATTTGCTACGGCTTTCCGCCCGTTCCCGGCGAAGGAAGCATGAAGATCGCAACGGAGCAGTACGTAGGTTTGGATTCCATCGATACACTCGATCGCAATGTCTCGGACGCGGAGGTTGCGCAAATGGTCTGGTCCCACGTCTCGGAGAATTTTGCGGGCGTGACGCCGGAGCTGGTCAAAGCCGCCGTTTGTACCTACACGGTCACGCCCGACTATGGTTTCATCATCGACGACCACCCCACGCTCGCCAATGTGACCGTGGTTTCCGCGTGCTCAGGGCACGGCTTCAAGCACTCGGCGGGTATCGGCGAGGCGCTTGCGCAGCGGACCCTCACGGGACGAAGCGATGTCGATCTCTCGGCGTTTTCGGTGAGCCGTTTTAACGTGCGGTAATTTTACGCAGCCATCCTCCGATTCGTAGCTGTCATTCTTCAGTGAAATAGCCGTAGAATGCCGCGCTTATCGGGGAATTGCTTTGCCGGCGGGAGCCTCACAATTCATCCATGCCAGTCGTTGCGGCAACGTAAAGATACCAATCGGTTCGGGGATGAAATGAGCACGTTGATGTGGGTCGTGTCTGTGTGGGCGATGGCTGCACTGCTGGTCGTGTTGTTCGTGCATGGGGCCAGCATCAAGTCGAAGCCGCCCGCCAGGCGCAAGCCCGCCGAGGCAACGCCGCCGGCGGCACAGACAACGGAGAATTTGCGCCGCGTTTCTTCCGAAGGCTG
The DNA here is from genome assembly GCF_001557535.2 of Burkholderia sp. PAMC 26561. Lineage (NCBI taxonomy): Bacteria > Pseudomonadati > Pseudomonadota > Betaproteobacteria > Burkholderiales > Burkholderiaceae > Burkholderia > Burkholderia sp. PAMC 26561. The sequence goes on along the minus strand of NZ_CP014315.1, from coordinate 622,432 downwards.
AAAGTTTCGGTTCCTGTCAGGCCCAGCTAAAAAGCCGCGCTCGTTCCCGGGCGCGGCTTCTTTTTAAACGACAACAGCTCCAAAGCTCAATCCGCCGGCCGCATCTTCGCCACTTCGGCATCCGATGGCTGGACGCTCGCGCCATCGATATACCGGTACGACGTCATCACGCCCTTGCCGTCCTTGAGCGCCGTCGTGCCAACGTACGCGCCCATGGTCGACTGGTTGTCCTGCGCGCGATACGAGATCGGGCCAAAAGGTGTATCGACGGACAAGCCCTTGAACGCCTGCGCCAGCTTCTCGGAGTCGGTCGACCTGGCTTTCTTCAAGCCATCGGCAATGGACATCAGCGCCGAGTATCCGACCACCGATCCGACCCGTGGATAGTCGTGATATTTCGCCTGGTACGCCGCGACGAACTTCTTGTTCGCGGGGTATCGATGGAATACCACGGGTAGCCCGTCACGATCCAGCCAACCGGCGCCTCGGCGCCCAGCGGATCGATATATTCAGGTTCGCCGGTCAGCAGCGACACCACCGAGACGCCCTTGAACAAACCACGTGTATTGCCTTCACGCACGAACTTGCCGAGATCCGCGCCGAACTCGACGTTGAAGATGGCGTCGGGTTTGGCATCGGCGAGGGCTTGCGTCACGGCGCCTGCGTCGAGCTTGCCGAGCGGCGCGGCTTGATCGGCGACAAACTCCACATCCGGTTGCGCGGCCTTCAGCAAACGCTTGAACGTGGCCACTGCGGACTGTCCGTACTCGTAGTTCGGATACACGACCGCCCAGCGTTTCTTGTGCAGCTTGGCGGCTTCGGGCACGAGCATGGCGACCTGCATATAAGTCGATGGACGCAGCCGGTACGTGTATTTGTTGCCGTCCTGCCAGACGATCTTGTCGGTCAGCGGTTCAGCGGCGAGGAAGAAAATCTTGCGCTGCTTCGCATAGTCGGCGAGCGCCAGACCCGTGTTCGAGAGGAAACCGCCAAACAGCAGCGAGACCTGCTCGCCCGTCACGAGCTCCTGCGCGACGCGAACCGTGTCGCCCGGATTGCCGTTGTCGTCGCGGGAGATGACCTCGAGCTTCTTGCCGTCGATACCCCCTGCCGCGTTGACTTCATCCAGCGCCATGTTCCAGCCGTTCTTGTACGGCCCGAGGAACGCCGGCTGCGCTTTGTAGCTGTTGATTTCGCCAATCTTGATGGTGTCGGCAGCAGCCGCGCCGGTCGACGCCAGGGCGGCGGCTAGCGGCGTAACCATCAGGACGGTCAGGCGCAGCAACGATCCAACACGCGTGGTCATAGTTGTTCTCTCCAGATGGGTGCTGATTAAAAACCGCTTCATACGTTCACGCGTCATACGCTCAAGTAAGCCCGCCGCACGGCTTCGTCGCGTGCGAGTTCGTCTATGGTGCCGCTGAACCGGATCTGGCCTTTTTCGAGCACATAGGCGCGGTCACTGACGAGTTCGGCAAAGTGCATGTTCTGCTCGGAAAGAAGAATGGAAAGCCCTTCGCGCTTCAACTCCAGAATCATGTTCGCCATCTGCTCGACGATGATCGGCGCCACGCCTTCCGAAGGTTCATCGAGCAGGACGAGATACGGGTTGCCCATCAGCGTACGCGATACCGTCAACATCTGCTGCTCGCCGCCGCTCATCTGGCTGCCGGGGCGGTTCGGCATTTCGCCGAGATTCGGGAACAGCTTGAAGAGTTTTTCGGGCGTCCAGCGCGGTGCGTTTTCGCGGGGCGGCTGACGGCCGGTATCGAGATTTTCCATCACCGATAAATCGCCGAACACGCGGCGGTCTTCCGGCACGAAACCCATGCCAAGACGCGCGATGCGATATGGTGGCATCGTGGAGATGTCCTGGCCGCAAAAGTCGATCGCGCCGCGCCGCGTGGGAAGCATGCCCATGAGGGCTTTCATCGTGGTCGATTTGCCGGCGCCGTTGCGGCCCATCAACGCAACCACTTCGCCGCGGCCGACTTCGAGACCGACGTCGTAGAGGATCTGCGCGCGGCCGTAGAACGCGTTCAGGCCCGAGACCTTCAGCATGGCCGTCATCGAGCAACTCCGTCTTCGGCAAGCGATGCACGCGGCATGAACGATTTTCCCGTGCCGAAGTACACCTCGCGCACACGCGGATCGTTGCGCACGGTCTCGGCATCCCCCTCGCCGATCAGTTTTCCGCGTGCGAGCACGATGAGTTTGTCGGCGTAAGCGAACACCACGTCCATGCTGTGCTCGGTGAAAAGCACGCCGAGCTTGTGGTCGATCACGAGTTGCTTCGTGAGCGCCATGAGGTCGTTGCGCTCCTTGGGCGCCATGCCTGCGGTCGGTTCGTCCATCAGCAGCAATTTCGGCTTGTTGGCAAGTGCGATGGCGAGCTCGACGCGCTTGACATCGCCGTAAGCGAGCACGCCGCATGCGCGCTTCGCGTGCGCCGCCATGCCGACTTGTTCGAGCAGCGCGAGGGCTTCGTCGGCGTGTAGCGATGGTGCAGGCTTCCACCAGTTGAACAGTTCGCGATCGCGCGATACCAGCGCCATCTGGACGTTTTCGATGACGGTCATCGAGTTGAACGTGGCCGCGATCTGAAAAGTCCGGCCAACGCCCAGGCGCCAGATATCGCGTGGACGTTTGCCGGCGATCTCGTGGCCATCGAAAAGGATCGAACCCGAGCTTGGCTTCAACTGGCCGTTGAGCATGTTGAAGCACGTCGACTTGCCCGCACCGTTCGGGCCGATCAGCGCAAGCAGTTGTCCGGCTTCGAGGTCGAAGGAGACGTCGTCGACCGCCTTGAGGCCGCCGAACGATCTCGCCAGATTCGATACCCGCAGCAACGTCATAGCGCCTCCTTGGCAGGTTGCGGCGCGGCGCCGTGATCGGCATTGCGGCGTGAGTCGAGCTTGTGCTGCACGAAGCCCACGATACCCTGCGGAAATGCGATCACGAGCACCAGGATCGCGCCGCCAAGCAGCGCTTGCCAGTAGTCGGTCTGACGCGCGACGGTATCCTGCAGCCACGTGAACACCGCTGCGCCAACAATGGGTCCGGCCAGCGTCTGTATGCCGCCGAGCAGGACCATCACGAGGCCGTCGACCGAGCGCCCCACGCTGATCACTTCCGGCGAGATGGAACCCTTGGAGAACGCGTACAACGATCCGGCAAGCCCGCAAAACAGCGATGCGATTATGAACGCGACCCATTGAATTCGCTTGACATCGATACCAATGGCTTCAGCGCGCAATACCGAATCACGCGAAGCACGCATTGCATAGCCGAGCGGCGAGAACAGCATGCGCCTGAGCATCCACACGCCGATGACTGCAAAGAACAACGTCAGGTAGTAATACGCAATCGGCGAACTCAGCCACGCTGATGGCCACAGGTTGAGAATACCGTTGCTGCCGCCCGTCACCGCATCCCACTGGTACACGACCGACCACACGATCTGCGCAAAAGCGAGCGTCAGCATGGCGAGATAGACGCCCGACAGACGCACGCAAAACCATCCGAACACGAGTGCGCCCAGGCCCGCAAGCACGGGGCCGAGAACAATGGCGGCTTCCATCGGCAAGTTGAGGACTTTCAGGAACAGTGCTGCGCCATACGCGCCAAGTCCGAAATACGCAGCGTGCCCGAACGAGTGCATGCCGCCCGGTCCCATGATGAAATGCAGGCTCGTCGCAAACAAGACGGCGATCAAAATCTCGACCAGCAGCACGGGCATGTACGGGAATACGCCCGACAACAGCGGCGCGAGCAACAGCACCGCGAGGACGATACCGGCGAATATCTTGAGCCGCGAATCGGCGCGGCGCAGTGGCGTTTCGGCGAACGCCATCGTGCGAACGGCCGTTTGCGCGCGACCAAGCAGTCCCCAGGGCCGCACAACCAGCACGATCGCCATCACCACGAACTCCGCCACGAGCGTGAATTTGCTAAGCGAAAAGACCATGCCGCCAATGGTCACATCGCCAATGCCGATACACAGCGCCTTGATCTCGGCAATCAGCAGCGCGGCCACGAAGGCGCCGGGAATCGATCCCATGCCGCCCACCACCACGACCACGAATGCATTGCCGATGGTATCGAGATCCAGCGAAAGATTCGCCGACATGCGCGGCACTTGCAGCGCACCGCCAAGTCCCGCGAGAAACGCACCGATAAAAAACACGCCCGTGAAAAGCCAAGCCTGATTGATGCCGAGCGCGCCGAGCATCTCACGGTCGCTCGTTGCCGCGCGCACGAGCGTGCCGAGACGCGTGCGCGTCAGGCCGAACCACAGCACCGCGAGCACGATGGGACCGATCACGATCAGCGCGATGTCATACGTCGGCAGCGAGTGGCCGAGCAGACTGACCGCACCGCCAAGCAACGGTGCGCGCGGGCCGAACAGGTCTTCGGGGCCCCAGATGTAAAGCGCGGCATCGCGGAAGATCAGCACCAGCGCGAACGTGGCAAGCAAGTGGAACAACTCGGGCGCCTGATAAATGCGCCTGAGCACGATCATCTCCACGAGCGCGCCGATTACGGCGACGACGACAGCCGCGGCGAGCATCGAAAGCCAGAAGCCCGCGACCGTTGAACCGAAGCGGCTCGCAATGCTGTAGGCCACGTAGACGCCAAGCATATAGAACGAGCCATGAGCGAAATTGACGATACGCGTCACGCCGAAGATCAACGACAAACCGGACGCGACCAGAAACATGGCGCATGCATCCGCTAGTCCGTTGATGAGTTGCACAGTCAGGTTCGACAACATCGACGCCTCTATCGCTTGGTTTTGATCAGGAAGACGGCGCCTGTCCTGCGCAGCGCTGGATCAACTCATCAACTCATGTACACACTCTAATTCTAGTCTTCTATGCAATGAGTATGCCTGTTTTACAGCTAGTGACTTGTACTAGGTATTTTGGCCTTTTGTCGCTATGCAGAAGGACCTTAAGCCTGACGGTTCGCTGACATGCAAGCAAGGCACCGCACCGCATTGCACCTTTAAAACCCAGCGTACACACCACAATCTCTTTTGCGGTGCGAAGGTCCCGCTATTGGTGCAATGCCGCGAGCCACCTCTGCCTGGCATGCGGACAGGATGCAATTATAAGAAGCAGTGGCTTTGCCCGCAGTGGTTTTATGAATCTTGCAGCGATATCAGTCGCTCTCGACCGCACTCAGTTTGCGCAGCAGATACAGGACGGCCACGCGTTCGGCGTCGTTGAGATCGCTCATGGTCAGCTCACTGATGCGCCGCGCAACCGGCGTTACGCCCTCGACCAGTTCTTCGCCCGCCTGCGTCAATTGCACGGTGACCTTGCGCCGGTCATCGCGATTGGTGCGCAACTCGATCAGATCGCGCGCCCTCAAACGTTCGATAATGCCGCGTACCGTGGCCGCATCGATTGCGGTCGCCTTGCCCAGGTCGCTCATGGACGATGGCCCGAGCTTACGGCTCGCGCTCAACACGGCAAACTGCACGGCGGTCAGTTGCGGGTCGTCGATACTTCGCCCGAAGATGAACAGATGCCGCTGATAAGCCTTGCGCAGCAGATGCCCGATCTGCTCCGATACTTCATATTGGGGCGAGGGAGGTTGCGAGGTATCGGAGGAACGCGTCGGAGGGTCAATGCGCATGTTTGCGCACCCGCGCCGACACCTGCGCCAAGCCCTTCCACGGCGCTTCGTTCGGCGCAAAAGTGGCGCGGATATACGTCACGAGGTCGGCCATCTGCCGGTCATCGAAGGAGTCCCTGAAGCCGGGCATGTAGCCGAGCGCATCGGTGGCGGGGGCGTCGATGCCGTTCTGGATGACCTTCAGCAAGTTGTCGGGCGTAGCTTCGCTCACACTTGTATTGAGCGCCAGCAACGGTCGCACACCGAAGTTGCCGACACCGCCGGTAGCCGCATGGCATACGGCGCACGCGCCATCGAAAATGCGACGGCCGCTGTCGAGAGCTTGCAGGGTGATGGCGTCCGGTTTGGCTTGCGCGACTGCCACCGGTTTCGCGACTTCCGCCGTAGCCGATAACGACGCCACGTAATGCGCCATCGCACGGACGTCGGCTTCGGGCAGTGTCGACAAACTCGCGACGACCGGCGCCATCGGTCCGGCGGCGACACCGTGCTCGTGCGAAAAACCGGTCTTCAGGTAATCGTAGAGCGCCTGTTCGGTCCACTTGACGGGCGCTTTCGAGTTGCCGACCAGCGAAGGTGCAACCCAGCCCTCCGCGCTGCCGCCCGTCATGTACAAGCGTCCGCCTTTTTCCGCGCCGAGTGCGTTGCGCGGCGAATGGCATGCGCTGCAGTGGCCGGCGCCATCGACGAGATATTGCCCGCGGTTCCATTGCGCCGAACGCGTGGGGTCCGGCTTGAATTCGCCCTGCTTCAGGTACAACGCATTCCAGCCCGCGACCAGCGCGCGCTGGTTCAGCGGGAACGGCAAGCGCGTTTGCGGCGGCGCATGTTCGACGGCCGGCTGCGACATGAGATAGGCGTACAGCGCGGTCATGTCGGCTTCGCTCATCTTCGTGAAGGCGGTGTACGGGAACGCGGGGTAGAGATGGTGGCCATCGCGCGAAATGCCCTGGCGCATCGCGCGGTCGAACGCAGCGAAGGACCAGTTGCCGATGCCCGTCTTCGGGTCAGGCGTGAGGTTGGTCGTATAGACCAGGCCGAACGGCGTTTCAAGCCCTAGGCCACCCGCGTTGACGGCGCCGCCGGGCGCGGTGTGGCAGACGGCGCAATCGCCGAACTCGGCAATCTGGCGGCCACGCGCGATGGTGGCCTCGGACCAGGTGGAGGCCAACGGGCGCGCGATGGGTTCTATCGACGCCCGTAACGGCCATAGCGTGCATGCGAGGCCGATCACGCCGCCAAGGCTGCCGGCCGCGAGCAACGCCTTCAGCGAGCGTTTGCCGCGCTTTGGTACGCCAACCGGTGCCCCGACCATTGACGCTTCCGATCCATCCAGCGCCGCACGCACGCGTTCCGGCGTGAAGGGCGGCGCGCGAAAGCGTACGCCGGTTGCATCGAAGAGCGCATTGGCGATAGCCGCAGCGGCCGGCGATGCATCGATGCTTTCGATGGCAATCCCGGCAGGCACATCCGCGGCGGCGGCCACCGCCAGATCATGCGATACAGCCTGAGCGCCGGGCGTTTCGTCGTGCGATGGCCGCGCGCTGAGCTGCAGACCGAGCGCACGCGATGCCGCCGCCGCAATCAGCCACACCGGAACGCCGCTCATGCTGCCCAAGCGTCTGCGACCGCTCGCACGCCCCGCCACCACGCGCTTGACCGCTACGTCGCCGGTCGCGCGATTGACATCAAGATCGACAATCCACGCCGAATACGCTGGCGTTACCGCGTTGCTCTTGTGTTCATCGAAAGCGAAACCGCGGCCGTGCGCTATTCCACTAGTCGAATACTTCGGCTCGCCACCCCACGCCGCACGTTCCGCGACTGTATTGATCAGCTCGCGTGCGCCGTCGTATTCCACCGGATCAAGGTGATCGAGCCGGAACGACACGGGATCGCGGTTGTTCTCACGCGCGATTTCATCGATGAACGATTCACGCGCAAAGGCATGCGCCGCGTCAGGAATGAGTTTGGCGGGATCGTCGATCAGTAATTTCGAACGGCGTGACACATACGGGCCTGGATCTCGTGCAGCGGCTTCGTCACCGGAAACACCGGGCGTTCGCGCAATGTATTGCCAATCGAGCAGCGCACCTTCGCTGTCCAATGAAGCCGCGACGGAAAATGTCGCCTCGCGCACGAGCGACGCCGACATATATCCGCCGACACACACTGCGCCGCCGAGTTCTTTAATCAGCACCACGGCGGCGATTGCGGCGAGCGTTGAATCGGTCGCTGTATGGAGCGGATGGAACTCGAAGCGCTCAGCGGAAAACCCCGTCGCGCTGACGAGCTTCGCGAGCAGATCTGCGCCTGGCGGGGTGCTCGTCCATAAGGAGATGAAGTCGCCGTCAAAGCGTGCGATCGCCTCGCATGGCGTGAACGTGTCCGGAGAAAGCGGCCAGACGTAATGCGCTTCCTGCTGCAGGCCGGAGTGCGGCACGGGCAGCGACGCATCGGCGCCCGTATGATCAACCACGCGCCGCGCGGCATCGCACGCAAGTTCAAGACGGGCCGCAACAAACGCAGCCACGTTCCCCGCGTGAACCCAGCGCACGCTTTCCATTTGCAGCGCAGCAGCACGCTGCAGCAACGCCGGGTCGACGTCCACCAGCACGCATGCATAGAGCATCGACTCGGGCAGCAGCACGGGTCGGCCGGAATCCCGTTCGTGCATGAGGTCCATTACAGGAGGTCCGTTACACGCGTCATTGGATCAGCGCCCTTCTTCGCGTTTCAAATACTCGACCGCGCGATGCACGGCCTTCATGATCTCGATATGCGTACCGCAGCGGCACAGGTTGAAGCGCAACGCATCACGAATCGCGGCGTCATCGGGTTCGGGATCGCGATCGAGCAGCGCCTTCGTGCTCATGATCATGCCGTTGAGACAGTAGCCGCATTGCGCGGCTTGTTCATCGATAAAAGCGCGCTGGATCGGATGCAACGCATCCAGCGTGCCGAGCCCTTCGAGCGTGACCGTTTCCCGTCCGATAGCCGCCGCGACCGGCACCACGCACGAACGCGCCGCACCGCCGTCGAGCAGCACCGTGCATGCGCCGCACTGCCCGAGGCCGCAGCCATACTTCGGACCGTTCAGCTCGAAGTCGTTGCGCAAGACATAAAGCAAGGGCGTGTCACGCGTCACGCCTTCGAGCGTACGCGATGAACCATTGACACTGAGCGTCATGGATTCGGAGGCCGATGATGCAGATGCGGACACGCTCATGTTTGACGTTTATCAGTATCAGGCTGCAGCCGTCGAAGCCTGCTTCGCCACTGGCGTCTTCAACGGCTCGTTGAACACGTCGTACGCAAATACCCAGGCCGGATCTTCGTTCGTGCGCAGCCACGTGTTGTTGTGCGACACAAGCTGCACCTTCGAAGCACGTTCCGCGCGATTCGCTTCATACAGCGCGAACGCATTCGTGTAATCGTTCACGCCGATCTCGTCCAGGCACCGCGTCAGCATGGCCGCATCTTCGATAGCCATGGCCGCGCCTTGCGCCATGTGCGGTTTCATCGGATGGCAGGCGTCACCGAGCAGGACCAGCCGGCCGCGGCTCCACAACGGCAGCGGGTCGCGTTCCAGCAGCGGCCACTTCGTGACTTCCGGCGTGGCATCGATCAGCTTTTGCACCGACGGATGGTAACCCGCGAAAACTTCGCGCATCTCGTCGCGGCTGCTCGGCGCAACCGATTGTCCCGCCGGCCACTCTGCTTGCGGAACGCCGGTCACGTAATAGATTTCATCGCGCTTGGACGTGACGTAATACACCATCATATGGCGATCTTCCGACCACCACTTGACGCACAGGTCGAACGGATCGGTGCCGAGCAGCGACGCCGGAAACACCGCGCGATGCGCCACATGACCCGTATAACGCGGCGGCTCGGCGCCAAGCAGGTGATCGCGCAGTTTCGAGTTCACGCCATCCGCACCGATCACGATGTCGGCCGTTTCCACGCTGCCGTCGGCGAACGTCAGGCGCACGTCCTTATCGGTTTCTTCAATATTGGTCAGGCACTTGTTGAATTCGATGGTGCCCGGCGCAACGGCTTGCGTCATCAGCGCGTGAAAGTCGCCGCGGTGCACCGTCAGGTAGGTCGCGCCATATTCGTTGACAGCGAAATCGCCGAGCGGAATCTGCGCAATCGCCTCGCCGCTTTTCCAGTCGCGGCTGTACCAGAAGTCCGGATGCGATCCCATGACATTCAATGCATCTTCGCAACCGATGCGGCGCATGATCTTCATCACGTTCGGCCCCAGGTGGATGCCCGCGCCAAGACGCGAGAACGCCGGCGCCTGCTCATACAGACGCACTGAATAACCGGCGCGCTGCATCAACGCGGCTGCCGCCGTTCCTCCAAGGCCCGCGCCAACAATCGCGATACGGGGTGTGCTCATGATGATCTCTCCATGTCTGGCGCTCGGACGAAAGTCGTTCAACCGAGCCTGTGTGTGAACTGATATCGAGTGTACACATTGAATTATTTTGGGTAAAGAAAATTTGCAGTTGATCTCGACAGGTGCGGGAAAGCCCTTTATCGGTGCGAATTATAAGGGTTTTCACCAAGCTGAAGCATGGCTGCACCATTAAAATTTATTTGTGGAATCTTGTTATATTCCAACGTGTACACTAGACTTTCCTGAACCAGACAAGCTGCCCCGTGCGGCCCACGAATTACGGAGTCGAACAGATGACCAAAAACTTCCGCATCGGCCAGATCGTGCCGAGTTCGAATACAACAATGGAAACCGAGATTCCGGCCATGCTGCTCGCGCGGCAGACCATCCGCCCGGAGCGCTTCACTTTCCATTCGAGCCGCATGCGCATGAAGAAAGTGGTGAAGGAGGAGCTTGCGGCCATGGATGCGGAATCGGACCGCTGCGCGCTCGAACTCAGCGACGCACGCGTCGACGTGCTGGGATATGCATGCCTCGTTGCAATCATGGCGATGGGCCATGGGTATCACCGCGTCTCTCAAAAGCGGCTGCACGAACGTACGGTCGAAAACGGCGGTTCCGCGCCGGTCATCACGAGCGCGGGTGCGCTGGTCGACGCGCTGAAGGTCATCAAGGCGAAGCGTATTGTGGTGGTTGCGCCTTACATGAAGCCGCTGACCGAGCTCGTGGTGGATTACATCCGCTCGGAAGGGTTTGAAGTCGTCGATTACCGTGCGCTCGAAATTCCCGACAATCTGGACGTTGGCCGTCACGACCCGCGCCTCTTGCCGGAAATCGTGAAGACGCTGAACTACAAGGACGTCGATGCAATCGTACTGTCGGCGTGTGTGCAAATGCCGTCGCTTGCCGCGGTGCCGCAAGTCGAAGCCATGACAGGCAAGCCGGTCATCACCGCCGCGATCGCGACGACCTACGCCATGCTGCGCGAACTCGATCTCGAGCGCGTCGTGCCGGGCGCGGGCGCGCTGCTGTCGGGCGCATATTGATCGCGCTGTCGAACCTTCCGATGCAAGCTCTCGACTCATCCAAGGACTCCGCGATGGACTCAACTTTGCTTTACGGCGCGAACGTCAATGCCAACGGCATTCGTCAGCATTTCCTGCGCTATGGGGGTGCAGACGGCGTGCGCGCCGGCCGCCCTGCCGTGATCCTGATCCCCGGCATCACCAGCCCGGCGGTGACGTGGGGTTTCGTCGGCGAAGTGCTCGGCCGCCAGTTCGATACCTACGTGCTCGACGTCCGCGGCCGGGGTTTGTCGGAGGCCACGGCTACGCTCGACTACAGTCTCGACGCACAAGCCGCCGATGTCATCGCGCTCGCTCAGGCGCTCGGCCTTGAACACTATGCGCTCGTTGGCCATTCGATGGGCGCCCGCATCGCAATCCGCGCCGCTCGCAGCGCACCGGAAGGCCTGACGCGCACGGTTCTCGTCGATCCGCCCGTGTCCGGTCCCGGCCGCCGCGCGTATCCGGCGAAACTGCCGTGGTACGTCGATTCCATCCGCCTCGCGGTCAAGGGCATCGACGCGGAAGGCATGCTCGCCTTCTGCCCGACGTGGACCGAAGAACAACGCCGCGTGCGCGCGCAATGGCTCCATACCTGCGACGAACGCGCGATGCTTGCGTCGTTCGAAGGTTTCCATACCGACGACATCCATGCAGACCTGCCGCTCCTGCGCGTGCCGTCGCTGCTGATCACGGCCGCACGCGGCGACGTGGTGCTCGACGAGGACGTGAAGGAAATGCAGGCGCTCGCGCCGGGTTTGCTGCACGCGCGCGTGCCGGATGCCGGCCACATGATTCCGTGGGACAACGAAGCCGGCTTCTACGAAGCATTCGGCGATTTCCTCGGCGCAAAGCTCGCATAGATCACCCAAAAAGGAACTGTCATGCCTATCAGCGATTACGAAATGATTGCCGCGTGGAAAGAGGTGCTGACGTTATCGAAGCTGCAGGCTGGCCAGACCGTCACCGTCCTCACGAGCGCGTCCACGCATCCGCAGACGTTGTCGAGCGCGTTGATCGCCACGCAGTCGATGGGCGCGATCGTCAACCGGCTCGACCTGCTGCCGGTGAACGGCGAGAAGGCGCTGAGCCGCGATTCGCTCGCATACCTCGGCACCACGCCGCTGACCGGCAATCACGCGGCCATTGCGGCGCTGAAGGAAAGCGATCTCGTGCTCGACCTGATGACGCTGCTGTTCTCGCCGGAGCAGCACGAGATCCTCAAGACCGGCACGAAGATCCTGCTCGCCGTCGAACCGCCTGAAGTACTCGTGCGCATGATTCCGACCGAGGCCGATCGAACGCGCGTGCGCGCTGCGGCTGCGCGGATCACGGTATCGAAGGAAATGCGGGTGAAGTCGAAAGCGGGTACGGAACTGGTGTGTCCGCTGGGCGAATTCCCGGCAATCTCCGAATACGGTTTCGTCGATGAACCCGGCCGCTGGGACCACTGGCCAAGCGGTTTCGTGCTGACGTTCCCGAACGAAGGCCAGGCAAGCGGGCAGATCGTGATCGATCGCGGCGACATCCTGCTGCCGCAAAAACGCTACGTGAGCGATCCGATCACGCTGACTGTTGTGAATGGTTACGCAACGCGCATCGATGGTGGCGTGGACGCGGCCCTGCTCAGCGACTACATGGCTTCGTTCAACGATCCCGAAGGATATGCGATCTCGCATATTGGCTGGGGTTTGCAGCCACGCGCTCGCTGGTCCACGTTGGGGCTCTATGACCGCGAGGCGACCATCGGCATGGATGCGCGTGCATTCGAAGGCAATTTCCTGTTTTCTCTTGGGCCGAACAACGAAGCCGGCGGCAAGCGCACCACGACGTGTCACATCGACATTCCGCTGCGTCATTGCGATGTGATGCTCGACGGCGAAGCCGTGGTTCGCGACGGCGTGGTGATGGACCGATAACACAATCTCGAATCGGAGCAATTGAATGAGCGACATCCAGAGCCATGCGGAATCCGGCGTCTACAAGCAGCAGGGATTCGGCACGCCATTGCCGGTGAAAGGCAATATCGGCTTGTTGATCGTGGACTTCGTGGTCGGTTTCGCGGACCCGAAGACTTTCGGCGGCGGCAACATTGCACCGGCCATTGAACGTACCACGCACTTGCTTGCGGCAGCGCGGCGCAATAAATGGCCGGTTGCGCATAGCCGGATCGTCTATGCCGCCGATGGCAGCGACGACAACGTCTTCTCCCTGAAAGTCCCGGGCATGGCGACGCTGACCGAAGATCACCCGAACAGCGCAATCGTGCCGGAACTCACGCCCGCCGCCGGCGAACTGGTCGTGCGCAAGACCGTACCGTCCGCGTTCTTCGGCACGCAACTCGCGCCGTGGTTATCGCAACGCGCGGTCCAGACGCTGATCGTGGCGGGTGCGGTGACGAGCGGATGCGTGCGCGCCAGTGTGGTCGATGCCATGTCGCACGGCTTCCGCCCGCTGGTCATTTCGGATTGCGTCGGTGATCGCGCGATCGGTCCGCACGATGCAAATCTCTTCGATATGCAGCAGAAATACGCCGCCGTGATGACGCTTGACGAAGCATTTGCAAGCATCGAAAACCGCTAGAAAAGGCACGCGAAAGCCCGCCTGAATCAACTTGATTTCACCTTGAAACGTCCCCCGGGTACAGCCCGCGGGACGCTTCGGCACGTCTGAAGCAATACACTTAACCCGTTGATTTATAACGATATTTTGTTATAAAAATATTGCTTTTCGGATTTTGGTTACGTAACTTTGTAGACGCTGAGACGCCCATGCCGCACCCGCGATCGCACCTTTTAAACAGCACCTCATTCACAGCACCTCATTCACAGCACCTCATTAAAGCAAGCTTCCCAGGAGACACCTCATGTCGACCCCGATCACGGACACTGCGCGCGGCTCGCTGCACACCGACGCCCAGGCAGAACGCATGCTTTACAAGAAGCTCACCTGGCGGCTCATACCGTTCTTCTGCCTCTGCTATTTCTCGGCGTATCTGGACCGCGTGAACGTCGGCCTCGCAAAGCTGCAGATGCTCGATGCACTCAATTTCAGCGATACCGTCTACGGACTCGGCGCCGGCCTCTTTTTTGTCGGCTATATCCTGTTCGAAGTGCCGAGCAACCTGATCCTGCAAAAAGTCGGCGCGAAGCTCTGGATTGCGCGGATCATGGTGACGTGGGGCATCCTCTCCGGCCTCACCGTGTTCGTGAAGACGCCCGGCCAGTTCTACGTACTGCGTTTCATGCTGGGCGTGGCTGAAGCGGGTTTCCTGCCGGGCGTGCTGCTGTATCTGACGAACTGGTTCCCCGATGCACGGCGCAGCAAGATCATCGCGCTCTTCATGATGGGGCTGCCGTTGTCGAGCCTGGTTGGCGGCCCGTTGTCAGGATGGATCCTGACCTTTTTCGACGGCATGCACGGCTGGCAAGGCTGGCAGTGGCTGTTCGGCCTGGAAGCGTTGCCGTCCATCGTGCTGGGGGTGCTGGTGTTTTTTTATCTGCCCAATACCGTGGAGTCCGCCAAGTTTCTCGATCACGATGAACGCCGCCGCCTGAAGCACGATCTCGCGCAGGAATCGCATGCGGGCAAGGGGCATCGGCTGCGGGACGCGTTCACGGACCCGAAGGTATGGGCGCTGGGTCTCATCGATCTGTGCGTGTTGCTCGGGACGTATGCCATCAGCTTCTGGATGCCCAGCATCATTCGCGATTCGGGCGTCGAGAGCGCGCTGGAAATCGGCATGCTGACCGCGATTCCGAATGCGCTCGCCGTCATCATGATGCTCGTGACCGGTGCGAGTTCGGACAAGTATCGCGAACGCCGCTGGCATATCGTCGTGCCGTTTGCGTGCACGGCGTTTGGTTTGATCGCGAGCACATTCTTCAGCGGCAGCACGGCGATCACCGTGATCCTGTTGTCGATTGCGAATGCCGGCGTCGCCGCAGCCATGCCGGTGGTATGGGCCCTGCCGTCCACGTTCCTGCGCGGCACCGCTGCGGCGGCGGGCATCGCGTTCGCATGTTCGATTGCGAACCTCGGCGGTTTTGCGAGCACCTACGTGCTCGGCTGGATGAAAGACGCGACGCACAGCATGAGCGCCAGTTTGATCACGTTCGGCATTTGCATGCTGGCAGGATGTCTCTTGGCGCTGGCGATGCCCAAGAGTATTGTCAATCGATAACCGAATTTTCTGGAAAACGCGTCATGCCAATTGCAGGAACGCCGACCCGGAGTGAACTGCTCGCGCGCAACGGCTGCCTGAACGTCGTCAGGCAGCCGGCCGCGCCGGTGAAACCCGCGCCCGGGCAACCGGGCAGCGGGTCTTCGTACGTTCAGGACACGCCGGAAATCTTCGTCGCCGTACTCGACGACGAACGCATTTTCGCCTTCAACGGTCATGTGGATCTGGGAACGGGCATCCGGACATCGCTCGGGCAGATCGTGGCGGAAGAGCTGGACGTGCCCGCCACGCGCGTGCAGATGATCCTGGGCGATTCGGCGCAAGTGCCGAACCAGGGGCCGACGATTGCAAGCGCGACGATCCAGATCTCGGCCGTGCCGCTGCGGTATGCGGCGGCGCAGGCGCGGCTTGCGTTGATCGGATTGGCGGCGCGCGCGTGGGGAATGGACGCCGCGGATGCCGCGCTTCTGCGTACCGACAATGGCTGCGTCATCGCACCTGATGGCACCCGCCTCAGCTTCGGCGCATTGCTTCGAGGGGAGCGCCTGACGCTCGCGCTCGATAACACCACTGCGGTGAAAGATCCGTCGACATACCGCATTGTCGGACGCTCGACGCCGCGCGTCGATCTGCCCGCGAAAGCAACGGGCGCGCTCACGTTCGTGCACGATATGCGCGTGCCCGGCATGCTGCACGGGCGTGTGGTGCGGCCGCCGTATGCGGGACATGATTGCGGCGAGTTCATCGGCAAGATGCTGATCGATGTGGACCGGTCGTCCGTGGAAGTCATGCCCGGCGTGCGCGGCGTTGTGGTGATCGGCGACTTCGTTGGCGTGGTCGCCGAGCGCGAGGAACAGGCCATTCGCGCCGCCCGCGCGCTGCGCGTCAGATGGCGGCCGATGCCAACGCTGCCGTCTCTCGATGACCCCGCGAAGGCCATATCGAACGCGCCTGCAAAGCGGCGCTTGCTGCTCGAAGAAGGCGATGTGGCATCCGTTCAGGGCAAGCCCAATACCACGACCCTGACACGCACTTATGTATGGCCCTACCAGATGCATGCATCGATAGGACCGTCCTGCGCCCTCGCCGATTACTGCGATGACCACATCACCGTGTGGTCAGGAACGCAGAACCCGCAAAGCTTGCGCTTCGACCTGTCGCGACTCGTGGAACGCGCGGAAGGTGACATCGATATCGTGCGCATGGAAGCCTCCGGATGCTACGGCCGCAACTGCGCCGATGACGTGGCCGGCGACGCCCTGTTGCTTTCGCGTGCGATGCGCCGCCCGGTGCGCGTGCAGTTGTCTCGTGCCGATGAGCATCAGTGGGAGCCCAAGGGAACCGCGCAAGTGGTGGACGTGACCGGCACTGTCTCGGACAGCGGCGAGACGCTCGCGTATGAGTTCGCGTCGCGGTATCCATCGAACGATGCGCCGCTGCTTGCATTGCTGCTCACGGGCGCGTTGCCGGCCGAGCCGCGCGTCTTCGAAATGGGCGATCGCACGGCGGTTTCGCCGTACACGTTCGAGCATCGGCGGTTTGTGTGCAACGACATGGCACCACTCATCAGGGCGTCGTGGTTCCGGGGGGTATCGGCGTTGCCGAACTCGTTTGCGCATGATGTGTTTATCGATGAACTCGCCGTCGAAACAGGCGCCGATCCGCTCGAATTCCGGCTGCGGCATTTGCAGGACGAACGCGCGAGGGAGTTGCTGGAAGCAGTGGCCGCGCGTGCGGGCTGGCAACGTCGCGTAAAACCTGACGATGCGAACGCGCGCGTCCTGCAAGGACATGGCGTGGCGTATGCGCGTTATGTTCATAGCCGCTTTCCAGGGTTTGGGGCGGCATGGTCGGCCTGGATCGTCGATCTGGAGGTGGATCGTGTGACCGGCGAAATTCGTCTGAAGCGCGTGACCGTTGGTCAGGATACCGGCACGGTGGTCAATTCCGACGGCGTGCGTCATCAGATCCACGGCAATGTGATTCAGACGATCAGCCGTGTATTGAAGGAGCGTGTTCGCTTCACCGATGGTCTCGTCGCGAGTCGCGAATGGGGCAGTTATCCAATCCTGACCTTCCCGGAATTACCGTTGATCGATGTCGTGCAAATGGAACGGCAAGGGGAACCGCCGCTGGGGTCGGGCGAGTCGGCTTCGTTGCCCGGGGCGGCGGCTATTGCCAATGCGCTTTTCGATGCCACCGGCGTCAGGTTCCGGGAAGCGCCGTTCACGGCCGATGTGGTGCGGGCTGCGTTGCAAGCATCTTTGACGCCGGTGCTTTAGTTTTCTTCCGCCCGCGTCATCGCCCGCAACAGATAGACGATCGCGACACGTTCAGCGGGGTTCAATCCGCCGAACGTCTGCTCGCTGACCTGCTTGGCAAACGGAATGCTCTGATCAATCAGCGCAAGGCCTTCGGGCGTAGTGCGAACAAGAAGCTTGCGTCCATCGAGCGGATCGGGGGAAACAACAATCAGCGAACGCGCCTTGAGCCGCTCGACCACGCCACGGATGGTAGCCTGGTCGATAGCTGTCGCTTTCACGATGTCGTTGAGCGAGCACGACTGCTGCTCCTTCACCGCGCACAACGTCACGAATTGCGCGGCCGTCAGGTCCGAATCGGGAATTGCCGCCTGGAAGATCGCGACGTGGCGCTGATACGCGCGCCGCAGCAGGTGGCCGATCTGCTCGGAGAAGTGATACTCGTCGGCGCCGGTAAGCTTCGGGACGTCCGCAACAGCGCGAACGTCCTTGACGGCGGGAGCAGGAGGGGATTTTTTAGCCATGCGGCGATTGTAGCGTACACGTTATACCGCCGGCGATGTTCATCGTACCGCTCTTGACCTCACGGCTTCGGAACAAAAACCGTCCGGCGCAAACTGTCCGCATGCGCCCAATACTTGCCGATATTCGCAAGCGGAACGATCTCGGTGTCGGTCCGCAGACCGGCGGGTACGGCTGCATTGAACACTTGCTGCATGGCATGCAGAAGGCGGGGCAACGGAACACTTCCAATACCGCTGCCCGTAAGCGTGATCGCCGCCGAGCGCAGGACGGCGGCTGGCAACTGGATATCGGTGCCGCTAATGGAACCGATCTGCACAAACCGGACTGGGTGATCGTCAGGCGACGCCTTCGCCGCTGAAACCAACAACGCCCGGGCGCTGCTTCCCCACAAGTAATCCAGCACCACGTCCACGCCTTCTGCAAATTGCGACTCAAACGCGCGGTTCAACGCGCCCTCTTCCTGTTCCAGCGAAATAGTCACATCGGCGCCGGCTGTTTTCATCGATGCAAGCGTGGTCTCGCGCCGCCCGGTAGCGATGACCTTCCCCGCCCCGAGATGCTTCGCGATCTGCACCGCGAGGCGCCCGGACGTACCCGTCGCGCCGTTGATCAGCACCGTCTCGCCCGCAACGAAGCCGCCCCGCTCGACGAGCGCCGCCAAAGAAGACATGCCCGGAATCGCGATGGCCGCTGCGGTGACGTCATCGAGCGCATCGGGCAACGCGACACAATGAGCGGCGGACACGAGGCAGTATTCGGCCAACGATCCAGACGGCGCCTCCGGCTTGAAAAAATAGACGCGCTGACCGTCTTCCAGACGCCCGGTTCCATCGACGCCTGCAACGAACGGGAACGTCGTCGCCGATGAATAATGCGTCCCCAATGCCCGAGCCCGCGCAACGTGGCTCAGTGCGCTTGCCGTCACTTCGATCAGTCGATGACCGGCTTGAGCGACAGGTTGATCGAAGTCGGCGTAAACCGGGTCTTCACCCGGCGCTTTGATGATTGCTGCTTTCATGGCGTCTTCCTTAGTCCTTGGTGTTTGCGGCGACCCAGGCGCGCAGCGCGGCATCGCGAATGTCGAGGACATCGAACAAGCCGACGGCGCGCAGTGCGGGCAGCGCTTCAAGCATGTCCGTCTCGACTTCAGCGCGTGCGTTTTCGCTTGCTTCCGGATCGGTCCAGACACGAGCATTCGCGAGAAATGCGGCGACAGTACCCTTTCGAATCGTGGTCCCGCCGATTTCAGCCTTATTGATATGGTCGGGGAGCATGTCCTGGGCTCGCATCGCGATGGCCTCCTGAAGCAGTAAGAATGAAGCCAGTTTAGGCGTGCGAGCGCGGCCAGGCTCCGGTATAAAGGCCAATCGATACCGCGTTTCAGCCATGACTTCATATTTGATTCGACCCGACCTCGTGACCTCGCCGGACGTTCCGTTCCTCGCCGCGGCTGAACTGACGCAGGACGAAGCGCGCGCCACGCCGTCGCACAGCCATGCGCGCGGACAACTCATGGGCGCATTGAGCGGCTTGATGTCGGTCGGCCTGGACAAACAGCACTGGGTCGTCCCCGCCGTCCATGCAATCTGGATTCCGCCGCATTGCGTCCACTCCGTGCGCTCGTATGGACCGTTCTCGGGCTGGAGCGTTTTCATCACCGAGCACCGATGTGCCAATCTGCCGTCGGAGCCCCGGGCGATCAGGACAACGCCGTTGCTGCGCGAAGCAGTGAGACGCGCCGCGACGTGGCCGGGCGCCGAGTTGGACCAGACGCAGACGCGGATAGCAGAAGTGGTGATCGATGAACTGGCCGCATCGAAAGAAGAATCGCTGGTCCTTCCGCGCCCGGAAGATGCACGGCTCATCCGAATCACGGATGCGTTAGCCAGTGATCTCTCCGACAACCGCCGTCTCGAGGAATGGGCCGCGTGGGCGGGTTTGGCGCCACGGACCTTGAGCCGCCGGTTTGCGGAGGAGACCGGCTTGAGTTTCGCGCAGTGGCGTCAGCAGGCGCGCTTGCTTCGCGCGCTGGAACTTGTCGCGGATGGCGTGTCGGTGACGACGATCGCGCTCGAACTGGGATACGACAACGTCAGCGCGTTTATCGATATGTTCCGGCGCGCCTTGGGGACGACGCCCGGACGCTATCTGGCCGCAGAGGGAAAGCAAACCCGGTCTGCCGATTAAACCGGTTCAAAGCGCCTTTTCATCGTAAGCAAGCTGCGCTCTCTCGATACCCCCGCCATGCTTCGCCGCCCACACCACGAGCGCCTCGAATGGATCTTGCAACGTTCGACCGAGCGAAGTGATCGAATACTCGACCGCCACCGGCGACGATGCTATGACCCGGCGATTGACCAGTCCGTTTCGCTCCAGCCGTCGCAAAGCTTCGGTCAACGCCTTGTGCGTAATGGGATCGAGGCGTCGCTTTATCGCGTTGAAACGCGAGGGTTCGGTGCACAACACGGTCAGGATCAACACCGACCATTTGTTCGCGATCTGCTCTAGAACGGGCCGCGTCGCGTTGATCTCGGCAAGCGGCGGTTCCGCCTTCAATGCCACCTTTGATGCCATCACGGTTTCCTTTCGTATATCTAGTCTATGCACGGTGCGTAATTGACACTAAATATACACGGTGTATCTTCGGCCGGACTGAACATACAAGGGGTTGACTGTGCTGAAGCTCGAAGGAAAGACAGCGGTTATCACCGGTGGCAATAGCGGGATCGGTCTTGCGATAGCGCGGCGCTTCGCCGAAGAAGGCGCCCATGTTTTTATCACCGGCCGTCGCAAGGCGCAGCTCGATGAGGCCGTTGCGTTGATTGGCGGTCACGTGGAAGCCGTGCAAGGCGACGTGACGAGTGCAAGCGATCTCGACCAGCTGTTCGATACGGTCAAGGCGAAGGCCGGCAAGCTGGATATCCTGGTGACGTCGTCGGGTATATCGGAGTTCTCGACGCTCGATTCCACGACCGAAGATCACTTCGATAAAACGTTCGACGTCAACGTCCGCGGCATGGTGTTCACCGTTCAGCGCGCGGTGCAGCAGATGGCGAGCGGCAGCAGCATCGTGTTGGTGGGTTCGATTGCCGGATCGATCGGCAACCCGGGTTACGGAACGTACTCGGCTACAAAGGCCGCAGTCCGGTCGTATACGCGTACCTGGACTGCCGAACTCGCGGCACGGGCAATCCGCGTGAACGTGTTGAGCCCGGGTCCCATCGACACTCCCATGTTCGAGAACGTCAGCGACGAAGTCCGGCTCTCACTGACGAGCCGGATTCCTTTGAACCGCCTGGGTCGTCCGGAGGAAGTGGCGAACGCGGCATTATTCCTTGCGTCTTCCGACAGCAGTTTTGTGGCGGGCGCGGAGTTGTGTATCGATGGAGGGATGACACAGGTTTAATCGGCGGTCGTTGGCGTCCGGGAATGGGAGAGGCAGCCTCTCCCCACGCTCAATAAATT
The DNA here is from genome assembly GCF_001557535.2 of Burkholderia sp. PAMC 26561. NCBI lineage: Bacteria > Pseudomonadati > Pseudomonadota > Betaproteobacteria > Burkholderiales > Burkholderiaceae > Burkholderia > Burkholderia sp. PAMC 26561. Next base: position 600,883 of record NZ_CP014315.1, on the reverse strand, counting down.
ATCGGCATATACCCACATATTGCGGGCATATGCTAACATTCTGCGAAACGTGCAATGTATCGGTTTTTGATCCATGCAGCGATTGTGACCCGAAGCGGCGGTTTCCCGGATGGCTTTGCAATCTCCGCCGAGCGTTCCGCACGAGAAAACGGATGAGGTAAGCGTTATGCCCAACGAACTCAAAAGCTCGACTATCGCGGCCGCACCAGATGGCGCTGCATTGCGGGATCGTCCAGTCTTGATCGCGCGCACCTTCAGTTCGCCTCGCCATACCACGCGCTATCTGGAGGCTGGACCGGCCGAGGGGCCGTTGATGATCTTCCTCCACGGCTGGCCTGGAATCGGCCTGATGTGGCGACCGCAGATCGAAGCCTTTGCATCAAAAGGCTGGCGGTGCGTCGCGCCGGACATGCGCGGTTATGGAGGCTCGACGGCGCCGTCCGCGTCCAGTGCCTACGCGCTCAAGGAAATCGTGCAAGACATGGTCGAACTTCACGATCATCTGGGCGCGCGTCCGGCAATCTGGGTCGGCCACGACCTGGGAAGCCCGGTGGCCGGGGCGCTGGCTGCTCATCATGCAGAGCGCAGCCGTGGCGTGGTATTCGCGTCCGTCCCGTATATGCCCGAGAGCTTCGCCTTGCGCAACTTGTTGCCCTTGGTCGATCGGACGCTCTATCCGGCCGATCAATTTCCAAACGGGCAGTGGGATTATTACGGCTTCTACCTGACGCACTTCGACCAGACGGTCACTGATTTCGACGCGGACATAGCCGCAACGCTCGCAGCGATTTATCGGCGTGGAGACCCGGAGTCCGTGGGCAAGACCTATCGCTCTGCTTTGGTGTCGCGAAACGGAGGCTGGTTCGGAGCGGCGCATCGTGCGCCGGCAGTGCAGCCCGACGCTGCGCTCTGGCCATCCACCGACTTTGACGCCCTCGTCGATGTGTTTCGTGCCAGCGGGTTTCGTCCGGCCAACGCGTGGTATCTGAACGACGACGCCAACATCGCGTACGCTCAAGCAGCACCCGACGGCGGACTTCTGCACCAGCCCGTACTGTTCGTGAACGGCGACTTTGATCGCATCTGTGACATCACTCGAAGCCGTCTCGGCGAGCCCATGCGCAGCACGTGCACTGATCTGACGGTGACGACGTTGCCATCCGGACACTGGCTGCCACTCGAGCGCAAGACCGAGCTTGTCCAGGTCATGCGTTCATGGCTTGAAGGGAAAGGAATATCTTAGTGAATCCTTATCATATAAATAGCCTCGCATTTCGACCATGGAGTTCAATGACATGACTTCAGATATAACGGGTGGCGTCAAGGAATACGATATCGCAACCAATGGCATTTCCCTGCACGTGACGGAGCAAGGGGCGGGACCAGCCGTGCTGTTCTGCCACGGGTTTCCGGATACGTCTTACACATGGCGCCGGCAAATGAACGCCATTGCGTCGGCGGGGTATCGCGCCGTCGCTCCCGATATGCGCGGCTATGGGCGAAGTTCAGCTCCCGCCGATGCAAGCCTCTACACCCCGCTGCACACCACAGGCGACCTGATCGGTCTGCTCGATGCGCTGAAAATATCCAGCGCAGTGCTTGTGGGGCACGACTGGGGTGCGACCCATGCATGGAATGCGGCGCTGATGCGTCCCGATCGATTCAAGGCGGTCTTTGGCCTCAGTGTGCCTTTCGTTGCGCGCGGCGAATCCAGCGTTTTCGAAAGAATGCGCGAGTCGGGACGTCAAGACGATTTTTACATGTTCGAGCAGATACGGCCGGATGCTGACCAGATATGGGCCGACGCTGCCGTGACGATTCCAGGCATCCTGTACTGGGCATCCGGTTCTGCGCCGGAAGGCGAGCAGTGGAGTCCCCTGGACCGTACACGCAGCCTTTATCGGGCTGCTCCCGGGCCACTGCCCTCGTGGGCGGAAGCAGATTATGTGGCGCATAACATCGCGGAATTTCGGCGCACCGGTTTTCACGGCGGATTGAATTACTATCGCGCAGGAGAGCCTTATTTCGCGCTGTCCGCTCCGTGGAAGGGCGCGAAGGTCACTCAACCATCGTTCTTCATCTGGGGCAAATCGGATGGTTTGAAGGAGCTTTACCCTCTTACGTTAGAGCAGATGCGCGCCGGCCTTCCCGGTCTTATGGGAGGACTCGAACTCGATAATGTGGGCCACTGGGTGCAACACGAGGCGTCAGCCGAGGTCAGCGAACAGCTTGTCAGGTTCCTGCGCACTGTGGATGCGGTTCTTTCTTGACAAAGCGACGTTCGGGCTCGCCGCATGACCACAGCTTTTCGAATACATGGAGCAATCATGGAATCGACTATCGACCCGGCAGCCGAGATCGAGTCGGAGGACTACATGGGCAATGTCATTTGGGCCGCACTTTCAGGAGCGCATGCGTCTCTTGCGCAAAGCAACGAAAACGGCCTGCGATACAAACCTGAATTCGCCCCGTTCGGCGCCGCGCAAGATTACAGCGAGAGCAGCGTCGCGCAGATTGCCCGAATGCTGCACGCTGATGAACGGCTCACGCTCTTTACGCAGCACAAGCCGACCATTCCTGCGGGGTATGAGATAGTCCGAGAGGCGACGGTTATCCAAATGATTGGCGCGAGAGAATTCGCTGCATCGAGTGATAAGGCAATCGTTGAGCTTGGAAAAGAAGACGTTCCAAGCATGATGCGGCTGGTGGAGAAAACCGATCCGGGTCCTTTCAAGGAACGCACGCCGGAAATGGGCAGATTCATCGGTGTTCGTGAAAGAGGACAACTGGTCGCCATGTCGGGAGAACGGATGGTCGCAGGAAAATATGTTGAAGTGAGTGCCGTATGCACTCATCCTGACTGGCGTGGTCAAGGCCTTGCAGGAAAGCTCATGGAACATCTTGCGGCCGGAATTCAGCATCGGGGAGGCGTTCCCTTCCTGCACGTTTTTTCCACCAATACTTCTGCAATACGGCTGTACAAGCAATTAGGATATCGTCGCGCCCGCGAACTGCATCTCACAGGAATTGTTGTGCGTGCGGGCATGCGTTGACGCTTTATATGGAGCAATAGCAGTGCGCAACGAAACACCCCCCGTCAAGCGGCCGGACAACAACCCGTCTCTCGGCGATAACAACCGGTGCAACAACACGGCTTTGCGTAAAGCGACCCGGCGCGTCTCGCAACTCTACGATGCCGTACTGGCGCCGACGGGGCTGCGCTCCACGCAACGTTCGATCTTGCTGAATATCGCGCGGCTTGGAAGTCCGACAATGGGCGAACTCGCCGCGTCCCTTGTTCTCGATCGATCGGCGCTGGGCCATAACCTCAAGCCACTCGAAAGGGACGGTTTTATCGGTCTCGTGGTGGACCCCGAGGACCGGCGAAACCGGCTCGCCAGGCTTACTCCGAAGGGAAAGAAAAAACTCGAGGAGACGGCTGTGCTGTGGAACACGGCGCAAGAACGCTTCGAGAGCAAGTTTGGCGTTGTGAAGGCGAAGGCGCTTCGGGAGGTGCTTGCCGCCATCGCGGCGGAGGAGTTCGATGACGTGTTTGAAGCGCCGGACGCGCAGTCTGCTGTCCGTAGTCGCGCGAAGTCACGTGCGGCCACTTGAGGCGTTCTGGGGACGCTTTGCTATCGCCATCGGCGTAAAGCTAGACACGAAACACAACCGTCGCAGCAGTACCAGTCACTGGAACGAACAAAACCGCAATCGGCCGCACGTAGCCCGCCCGTCGAACGTCCACTCCCGCACGCACCGCCATGGAGCCGCGCGGCGCTTCCCATGCACCGATCAGGTCCAGACGCACCACCCAGGGTCGTCACCCACACACACCCGGTTGTACTTAAAGCTTTACAGGAGGGACGTTTGAGTTTGCATAGCCTTTGGCACGTTTCTCGCGTAAACACCGGATATGTATACAAGAAATTCGGTTCTGCGCGTCTCCCTCGGCATGGCTCGCACGACGATCGCGGCGCAAGCAAAGACAAGGCGCTGTGACCCGCAGACGTAATCGTTCGGTATCCAGATTAGTTTATGGAAGCGGGCTACGATCCGCGCAGTATCGGGGCTGCGGCGAGCTTGCAGGAGCTCGCGCGCTTTTTCAATGAAAACGCACGTCCGGCCTATAGGCGCGCAGGACGCTGCACGTCACTCGGTAACCGGAGTCACCATGACCACACGCTCTCACCCCGTGACATCGACGGATATGGGCAATGTCGCGACGTCCGCCACGCATAACCGCTGGCTTCAACTCGGACTCGGTCTCATCTGCATGATGGCGATCTCGAGCCCGCAATACGTGTGGACGCTGATGACCAAACCGCTCGCCGCGAAGCTGGGCGTCGCGCTGCCGGAATTGCAAGTGACGTTTTCCTTGCTGATCATTCTGCAAACCTTCTTCTCGCCGTTTCAAGGCAAGTTGATCGACCGTTTTGGTCCGCGCCTGCTGATCTCGATCGGCACGGTCATGTCGGGGCTGAGCTGGGTGCTCGCCTCGCAGGTGCAAAGCGCGTCGATGCTATATCTGACTTATGGCGTAGTCGGCGGACTCGGCACCGGCATTGTCTATGTCGGCGTTGTGGGCTTGATGGTGCGCTGGTTTCCGAAGCGGCGGGGTTTCGCGGCGGGCGCGGTTGCCGCCGGCTACGGCATGGGCGCGATCGTCACGACCTTCCCGATAGCGAACTCGCTTCAGGCGCGTGGTATAGACGCTACGCTGTGGATGTTCGGCATTGCATTTGCAGTGGTCGGATTGATTGCTTCGCAGGGTTTGCGCGTGCCGCCTTCGCACGACAGCATTGCTGAAATGACAGCCAGTTCCGGCGCGCCGGGCGTGGCGAATCTGCGTCCTTCGCAGGCGCTCAAAACGCCTGTGTTCTGGCTGATGTTCGCGATGATGACCATGATGTCCACCTCGGGCCTGATGGTCACTTCACAAATGGCGACCTTCGCCGCCGACTTCGGCGTGACGAAGATGCTCGTGTTCGGCATGGCAGCGCTGCCGCTTGCGCTGACCATCGACCGGTTCACGAACGGCCTCACGCGGCCGCTGTTTGGCTGGATATCCGACAAGGTCGGCCGCGAGAACACCATGTTCTTCGCGTTTGCCCTTGAAGGCGTGGCGATGGCACTGTGGCTGCTCACGCGCGAAAACGCGGTGCTGTTCGTGCTGCTCTCGGGGGTGGTGTTCTTCGGGTGGGGCGAGATTTTTTCGCTGTTCCCCGCAACGCTCACCGACACCTTCGGCACCCGTCATGCCACGGAGAACTATGGCTGGCTGTACATCTCGCAAGGCATTGGTTCGATCTTCGGCGGCCCTCTGGCAGCGCTCATGCACCAGCACGCCGGAAGCTGGGTGCCCGTGTTCACGACGGCGATCACGCTCGACATCGTGACCGCACTGCTCGCCATTGCCCTGCTCAAGCCGATGCGGCGCCGGTTTCTCACCACTCCGCGCGGTCTTTGAACCATGCTGGGTCGACTGGACCCGCGCGCCCTGAACGCTCGCTATTCAGAAACCCTGTCGATTGCTGCTTGCACGCGGGCGCCGGCGTCGACGTTACCTTGCGCTGCGAGGTTGCGGGCAACCTGACGCAGTTGTGAACTGCTAAGACCCGTATTCAAGCTGATGCGGATATGCGACTGCAATTGCGACTCGACGCCAGTAAGCGCGCCCAACGCACCGGCTCAGGTCTCCGGTTAGATCCGATGGTGCTTGCGACTGTCTTTTGCTGGCCGCACTATGCGAATGTCATACCGTGTGGCACGTCTTCTCGTTGTTAATCAGCATCGATGCTTGCGGCCGGTAGCTTGTCGTAACATGTACCTTCCTCTCTGGAAGCGACGATGACAAACTCTCTCTTTGCGGCTGTATTCATCGTGCTGGCGGGATGCACGACCACTGCCGTGCCGGCTTCCAGTTCGACGCCCGATGCGGCGAAGCCATCCGCTACATCAACTGCGCCTGCGCCCGATCAGGGCCCTACCGAAGCTCCTCACAGGAACCCGAAGATGTATGGGCCACCGGGCTTACCGTGAAATAGGCGTTCTTTGGCTGCATCCCTGCCCGTAATCAAACGATCTCGTCACGCGCAAGTCCTGTAGTGCGCAATCGTGATCAATCAAACAACGACGCAACGCCGCTCAAGCGCTGACCGGTTTCGGACGACCAAGCTTCACCATCTGCCGGAACATGAAGTGCGGCGCAACGCGGCTGGCGATCTTTAAGACATTGCTCACGCCCGGCCGAATCTCCGTTTTCCCGGCTTCGATACCCGCAATGGCGCGCTTCGCGAGCACGCTGACGTCCATACCTTTTTCGCCTTTCATTTCTTCGGCGAACTCGCCTCGGAACAGCGGGGTTTCGGTGCCCGGAGGAGCCAGTTCCACGACCGATACGCAGGTGCCGGCCAACTGCGCCCTCAGACACTCTGTATAGGCGTGAAGTGCAGCTTTCGACGCGCTGTATATGGGAGCCGCGGGGAAAGGGATAAACGCCAGACCCGATGACACATTCACGATCAGGCTGTTCTTCTGCTTCAAGAGCAAAGGCAGGAAAGCCTGGACCATCCACATGGGTCCTTTCAGATTGCCATCCACCTCGGCAGTCAAATCACCCAGTCGATGCGGCCGATCCAGTTTGATATTACGCATGGTTCCTGCGTTGTTCACCAGCGTGTCCAACGCAGAAAACTGCTCACACACCGTTTTGTACAAGGACTCGATACTCGCTGGATCGCCAACGTCGCTTTGAAAAGCATGAAGCCCGGGTATGGCTTGCTGTGCAAGCTCAAGCCTGCCCGGATTTCGTCCGGTCACGATCACCGTATTTCCCTGAGCGATCAACTGCCGCGCCAACTCCATGCCAATCCCGCTCGTACCGCCCGTAATCAATACTGTTCTTCCGATCATCTTCATCATTTCACTCCCTGTTCGTTGAGCACGAGCGTAGTTTGACCGGCATACTCTCCAGAAGGAAGAAGGCACCTGAAAGTTACATACTTACCAAACGGAGAGTGTGAAATGGAGCGAGTCCCTGAGTTCACCAAGGAACAGATCGCCGCTGCGCAGTACTACGCGAGCCTGACGCCACCAATCGATCTCGATCCCCGGATTGCATCGTTGGTCAGAGATCTGATCGGTCGCGTTGCAGACAAATGGACGATGTTGATCCTCGAGATCCTCACGGAGAAGTCGCCGCTGCGTTTCAGCCGGCTCAGCGAACTGGTCGAGGGAATCAGTCAAAAGATGCTCACCCAGACCCTGCGCGCGATGGAGCGTGATGGTCTGGTGGTGCGCACGGTGTATCCGGTCGTTCCACCGAAGGTCGAATATAAGCTCACTGACCTCGGGATCACGTTGGGCGCTGCGTTCTGTGGAGTCTGGGTCTGGGCGGCCAACAATCTGGATACGGTGGAGAAGGCGCGGCAGGAATTTGATCAGCGGCCCCGGTGATGGCTGCGGATATGCGCGGCTTGGCGTGGTGCGGAATCAAAGGGATAAGCTATCTGAAAACCCAAACCCACGCTGTCCTCAGACGCCGCGCACGGTCTTCGAAGAGATATGAGGCAGCCAGCGCCAGGAGGCCCGAGATAGCACCCGTTACGATGTGCTCGACGTAGGGAATGCGGTAGTGACTTGCATGGGAATAGGCGTCGCCTATCGTTGTCAGGATGCCGACCACCAGCGAATTTCCATATCGATTGGTGTAGAGCTTCGCCGCAGGCGTGAAAGTCAAAAGTACAGCCAGAAGTCCGGTGAGCAGACCTGTATGGAATGCAATCGTCCAATGGCCGAGGCTCATGATGTTGGACCAACTCCCCGGCATGCAGGTCATGCACGCGCTGGTCGGTTGCCAGAAGCGCTGGATAAACAACCGGAAGCGGCGCTTCCACTCTGCTGGCATGACGTATTCCGATCGAAGGCGGTGAACGGCTGGAGAAACGTAGGTATTGGTGGAGCAGCTTCCCGCCTTTTGGCTAGCTTGCTGTTCCTGTCACGGATGCGTTGGCTGCGCGCACCATCGATGCCAAGAATGATGCGATGGTAAATAGTATAGGAACTCAAAAACGTGACGGTCGCTAAGCCCAAAGAAATCGGCATTACGTGGTTGGCCGCGTGCTACTCATCGAGCAGTTGCATCGTGCACAATGCGAGTGGTACGCGGCCACGATCACGACAGATGCCCTCGCGCTGGTCCGGATGTGAAAGATGTTCGACGGCTGGCTTCGACCCAACTCGGCCGTCTGGGATTGTGATCCTGCAATGACCGCTTTCGATATATGACCGGCCCACTGATCTTTAGTGCGGGGCAAGCGCTCCAAACCAGTAAGAAGCGGTAACGCCCCCGTCCATTAAAAAGTCGCTGCCGGTGATGAAAGCGCCATCGGATCCCATCAGCATCGCCGCTACGTTCGCAACTTCGTCAGGTGTTCCCGCACGTTTCGCTGGGCAGCCGTCTATCATCCTTCGATAGCCCGCGCCGCGTGGCCCCGTCAGTTCGTCCTTCGCCAGCGGTGTGACGATGATGCCCGGACTGATGGTATTAACGCGTGCGCCGCGCTCACCCCAACGGAGAGCTTCATACATGACGCGCAGCGAGTTTCCCCGCTTAGAAAGCTGATAAGCATGCAGCGAATCGTTCACCTGATCCAGTTGAAGCATCGGCAGCTTCAGCAAGTCTTCGATCGGCGTCGTCGCGAGCGCTTCAATCAGCTCGGCCGTAAGCGGTGGCAGACGATGGCCTGACTGGGACGCAATGACGACCGCCGAGCCCCCTTCAGCAATAACTTCGCCGAATTTTTCGAGAACCAATGCGGTGCCATATAGATCGACTTCAAAGATTGTCTCGGGTGAAGCCTGCGATGGCGACACTCCGGCAGCGTGGATCAGACCGTGAACTGCGCCCAATGACGTCGCCCTGGCAACGAGGGCTTCGACCGACGCGCGAGAAGACACATCAACGACTGCTGTCGTGACATCGAAACCCGCTTCGCTGAGCGTCCTTGCCGCTGAATCGGCATTCTCCTCGCGCAAATCCGCGAGGAGCAGACGCTTTCCAGCCCCCACCCGACGCGCTATGGCCTGCCCAATTGATCCGGGGCCAATAACAACGATAACCTTTTGCATGATTTCCTTTGCTCGCGCCAACCGGCGCAGCGGGTAGATACGAGTTACTTTCCAACGCGTGCCTGCAAATGGGCGGGGTAGCGCTCGCCTTGCACGGCGATGTTCGCGAGCCGCGCATCAATATCGTTCAGGTTGTCGGCCGTCAGTTCAATCGCAGCACCACCGATATTTTCCTTCAGTCGATGCAGCTTTGTCGTGCCCGGAATCGGTGCGATCCACGGCTTTTGTGCAAGCAGCCACGCGAGCGCGACTTGCGCCGGCGTCGCGTTCAGACTCGTGGAAATCTGCTTAAGCACGTCGATTAGCGTCTGATTGGCCTTGCGGTTTTCTTCCGAGAAACGCGGCACAACATTGCGGAAGTCAGATTTGTCGAAGCCGGTGCTCGAGTTGATTGCGCCAGTCAGGAAGCCCTTTCCGAGCGGGCTAAACGGCACGAAGCCGATTCCAAGTTCTTCGAGCAGCGGCAGAATTTCTTTCTCGGGTCCACGCCACCACAGCGAATATTCGCTTTGCAGCGCCGCGACCGGTTGCACGGCATGCGCACGGCGGATCGACTCTACGCCCGCCTCCGACATGCCGAAATACCTCACCTTGCCCTGTTGAATCAGGTCTTTGACCGCGCCGGCGACATCCTCCATCGGCACATCGGGATCGACCCGGTGCTGATAGAGCAGGTCAATGCGATCTGTGCGCAGCCGCTTGAGCGCCGCGTCCGTTACCGCGCGGATATTGTCCGGCTTGCTATTGACGCCCTTCTGAACATCACCACCCTCGAAACCGAACTTGGTCGCGATCACAACCTGATCACGGAACGGCGCAACGGCCTCGCCCAGCAGGGTTTCGTTCGCGCCCTGTGCATACGCTTCCGCGGTATCGAAGAAGGTCACGCCCTGATCAAAGGCTGAGCGGATGAGTTGAACTGCATCGGCTTTCTCCGTTGCGGGTCCGTACGCGAAGCTCAGCCCCATGCAGCCGAGGCCGAGCGCTGATACTTCCAAGCCGCTTTTTCCGAGAATACGTTTTTTCATGATCTGACTCGTTAGTCCTTTATGGTTACGTTGCCTTGATACTGCTCGTCCGTAACCTTCTCCATCCAGGCGACTGGACTGCCGTTGAGCTTTTCAGCAATTGCAATGTGCGTCATCGCCGTGGTGGCGGTCGCGCCGTGCCAGTGCTTTTCTCCGGGGGCAATCCAGACAATGTCGCCGGCTCTGATTTTCTCGACCGGTCCGCCGTCACGCTGCACCCAGCCGTGGCCTGCCGTCACGATCAGGGTCTGACCGAGCGGGTGCGTGTGCCACGCTGTCCGCGCGCCCGGTTCGAACGTCACAGTTGCGCCGCCGATCCGGGCGGGTTCTTCACCAGCAAATGGCGCGTCGATCCTCACCGTCCCGGTGAAGTATTCGGCCGGGCCAATCGCAGAAGGCTGCGAGCCGCATTCGATGATCTGCATGAGCATTCCTTATAGCGGTTTGTCTTGACCTTTAATGTAGCAACGCGTCTTCCCGTGATAAAGAGCTAAAATCGGCATGAAGTTAGAAGGTGGGCTTATAAATGGTACGTTCCAATTTATCGGACATTACGTCGTTTCTCTGCGTGGCTCGCGAGGGCAGCTTCACCAAAGCTGCCGCGAAGCTTGGCGTTTCACAGTCTGCGTTGAGTCAGACTGTGCGCAATCTCGAAGCGCGGCTCGGACTGAGGCTTTTGACGAGAACGACACGCAATATCTCGCCGACTGACGCGGGCGAACGGCTGATCCAGTCAGTCGGCCCGCGCCTCGATGAGATCGAGACCGAACTGAACGCGCTCACCGCGTTACGGGACACCCCGGCGGGTATTGTGCGAATCGCTGCGGGAGAGCACGCGGCAGAATTGCTGCTGTGGCCGGTGATCGAACGGCTTCTTCCCGACTACCCGGACATCACGATCGAAATCGTCATCGACAACGGACTCACGGACATCGTCGAACAAAGACTTGATGCGGGCGTGCGGCTTGGAGAGCAGGTTGCAAAGGACATGGTCGCCGTTCGCATCGGCCCGGAAGTTCGCATGGCCGTTGTTGGTACACCCGGGTATTTCGTCATGCATCCAAAGCCGAAGACGCCACAAGACCTGACGGCGCATAACTGCGTCAATATTCGGCTGCCAACGGCCGGTGGCATTTACGCGTGGGAGTTCAAGAAAGGAGGACGGGAGTTGAACGTGCGCGTCGAAGGACAACTTGTCTTCAATACGGCGACGATGGCCGTGAAAGCCGCGCTCGCGGGCGCCGGCCTTGCATTCGTTCCTGAACAACGAGTCTTAATGGAAATCGAAAGAGGGGATCTGTTGCGGGTGCTGTCTGACTGGTGCCCGTCGTTTTCCGGCTTTCATCTTTACTATCCCAGCCGACGTCAGCCGACTCCCGCGTTCGCCGTCGTTGCTGATGCGCTGCGTCGAGGCTCATAGCTCCTTCGCGGGACAAAACGATTTTTCGCAATCGCGCAGGGTCGACTAGGGCGACCGTTTTCAGCAGTCGAACGGCCTAACGGATGCCGGATAGTTGAAGGGACGCAATGACCGCTTGTGGCCGAGGGTGTGTGGAAACTGTGTTTTGTCGGTGGATGCGAGCCGACAGCGTAACTATTCGAGTTTGGTAGGTCGAGCCCGCGCTAACGTAACGTCTCGAACGTAAAAAAGCCCCTCAGGGCCTTAGGTTTCAGCCATCCTCATCGCCTTTATTGTCCGAGCAACCCCTAGTAGATTCATGACGCGCTTTCAGGTTGTAGGCCAATACCTGAAGACTCATTTCGGTACTCACCCATCCGAGCGTCCAGGTCAGAAAGTGTGTGGCACCCATCCACTGCTTGAGCGTGCCGAATACATGCTCGACAGTACTTCGGCGGATGGTCATTGCATCAGGCTTGCGATCGAGCCGGCGCTGCATGGCATCCAGAATATGTTCGTGCTCCCGTCGTCGGATTCGGTGATAGTCGCTGGACGAACATCGCTGCTTGAGATGGCAACGCGGGCATGCACTGGGCCAGTACACCTGCAGATTCATGTCATGCTCAACCGTGTTGAATCGATAAATTGCGCGCTCGCCTGCCGGGCATCGATACTCATTGTTCCTTGCAACGTAGACGAAGTCGCGCTTGGTAAAGAGCCCTTTCTTCCTTGATGCCGAGGTAAGTGGTTTCGGGACATACGCTTTGATCCCGGCCAGTTCGCACGCGCGAATATCCGGACCGCTGAAGTAGCCCCGGTCAGCCACTACCTTCAGCTTCGGCTTGCCCATCGCGTTCTTCGCCGACAAAGCCACCCCGCTGAGTAGGCCTTGATCGCTTCCGACATTCGTCACGTCGTGTTCGACGATCAAATGATGCTTCGTGTCCACGGTGGCCTGAACGTTGTAGCCAACCGTGCCGGTTCTTTTGCCACCACTGGTCATCGAACGGGAATCCGAATCCATAAACGACAACTGTCCATCCGGTTGCTTCTTCAACTGCCGTTTGATTTGCTCGAGCTCACGCATGCGCTGGCGCAAGAGCGCGATCTTCTCGTACAGACGCACAGTCTTCACATCGAAAGACAGGACAGGCGGCCCGTGAGCACCGGCATGGTACCGTTTACCGCCTGCCGCCGATCGACGGCACGCGACGCGGTATAGACGCCTAATATTGTCGAAAGCGGATATTGGAAAAGGATTGCCCGACGACGAGCAGGTGAAGCGAGTCTCAAACGCTTACGTCGTTCGACGACACCAGCAAATGCGGTCTACTGGTCGCGAGTATCACGCCTGCCAGCACGACCATTCCAATAACAATGCCCGATAGCCGCATCAGCGCAGGTACCGGATCGGCCGACCAATGATGGTCCTGCACAAATACCATGATGAACGCGATCGTGAATTGCCGGCCAACGTAGCTTGCTCCTTGCCGCCCCGTTTGCACGTGACATCCTATCCATACTCCGACCGACAGCGCGAACATGCACAGTATCGCTTGCCCCTGCATCAAGGGCAGTAGCGCCACACCAAGCAAACCAGCCAGCAGGCAGCCGACCGCGCGGTGTACCATCTTTTCCATGACCGGCTGCTGCGTTCTGTCTGCTGGCAAGCCTGGCTTCAATATCAGCACTGCGATCGCTGTGACCATTGCTTGCGCGAATCCAGGCAGATGCAAAATATAGGTAAGGGCAGCAAGGATTACGATTGCCAGTGCGCCCTGCAAGCACAGCAGCATGCGAGCCGGGCGCATCGATTCTAGAGACGGCGCAAGAACTGATGCGGAAGGTGCCCCGGATTCGCCCGCTGTGCGAGCGCTTGCAAACATCGATGGTGGCCCGTTCTTCCAATCCCATTTCCGCCCAAAGTGGAACACGCTCGCCACCAACAGGCAAGCGAGCGTTCCAACCATGACCTCGGCGACGCGCAGCGCTGCAAATAATGCGGTCGATCGCAGTGACACGAGCCCATGTGCTTCGTACGTCACCATCAGGGCAGTCACTCCGCCCAGGACCCAGGCGTACGCCGCTCTTGACCCGTTGGCCTGATAAATCGCCACACCGCCAATCACCCCCAGCGCGGGCACAAACAACCACGGCCGGTCGCCGATCCACGGGCCCAACATAGTTCCAAGCGCGGCACCAATCAGCGTGCCCATGATGCGGTGCGCGGCACGCTGCACGGAGTCGGCGAAACTCGTTTGCATGACGGCGAAGCTGCTGATCGCCGCCCACCATGTGTCAGAAAGATGTAATGCGTTTGCAAATGCCACCGAAAGTGCGACCGAAAGCATCGCTTCCGCCCCGAATATCGCGCGCTCCCTAGAAGGCTTCCAGGCCGCCAATTCACGTCCGAGCGACGATATGGCCAGCTGGCAGATCTGAGCGAGCGTGATCACGAGCGTCATCCACACCTCCGCAGTCTCGTACGGGTAAAGCGAGGAACATAGACCATGTGGAAACGCCTCCCACTGCTCCGAGCAGCAACAATTATCTGCAATGCTGATTCGACGGCGAAAACAAGACTTTTAAGGAAACGAATTCATGCTAATTATCAAATTCTCATCGGCGCCGCCCTCATTTTCGCGCTATATATGGACGCATCTAAGTTCAATCAGCACTGGAACGCCAGGTTTGGCCGCTCTCATGACCGCAAAACCGATTTACGTAGTTAATCGCTAGTCAACCGGGCGATATGAACAGGCAAGGCACCTCGTTTTCTTGCCTCCGACCGCGCCTTTTCGGGCGGAAATGCTAGCGCGGCACATGACCATGTTTCGCAGTGGGAATCATTCATTCGACTTTCTCAAGGCGCAATGTAAACTGCTGACCTCTTTGGACCCAGTTGCTCAACTCGACCCACCGCTCTCCGTACGACGCCGAATCATCTGAGCGCCGCTTTGCACGCCAAGCGTGCTAGTCAAGTTTCTCGCGGCACCGGCAGCGGCGGATCATATACAAGCGTGCTGCTAGAGTTCTAGTGCAATTGCCGCGTGATTGCCGCAGTCGAGACCTTTCATGCAGAATTAAAATTGCTCTGATCATCATAATCAGGATGGTATTGCTTGCTGGTATGGCTGCGCATTTCCTGGGTATGTATCTTTGCGCACAGATGAGCAAGAGGTTTTGATGCTTAGATACCGATACCATGATGGCTTAAATCAAGGATCGCAGCAATGTCCAGTCAATCCTACTGGTCGATATCCGGCGCGTGCAGCGCGGCGTTGAGCCCAAAACTGCCGCCTTGACTGTGGGTCAGCACGATGCTGCTTTCGAGACTGCCAACGAGTGCGTCGTAGGCATGCTGTGTGAGCGCATCGTTGCCGCCCCAGCGCGGAATGAACTGGTTCATGAACCTTTCCATCCGCTCGACAGGAAAGCGAAGTCCGTCGTGTGTACGACGTTGCGCAGGATCGGCATGCCAGGAACCGGCCGGACCGAAGCGGAACGTTTCCTCCCATGCTTCGCGTCCCGTGCGGAAATACGGCGCGTCCGCGTAGACGTCGGGATACGGAGCCCACGACGCTCGACCTCGTTCGACTGCATCTGACACGAACACGTCGAAGCCCGCACGAAGAAAAAACATCTGCCATCCGGCGCGCCCATCGGGTGTCGTTTCCCAGTTGGCGCCGCTCATGCCTCCGCCATGCCAGAGCAAAAGAGGATGCGGACTGCGAGGCGACGCGAGCTTGACGTACTGCACGTACATCTGCCCGGCGATCATCTCTCCATTGGGATCGATGGGATGAACCGCGCCATTGGCCGTGCTGACACGCAATCTCGGCGCTAACCGAGTGAGCGAAACCATGTGGCCGCCGATGTGAAAGCTCCCGATATCGCGCACCTGTAGCGGCGCGGCGTTCATTCTGTCCCCCTTGACGGAGTACCCAGAGGCGGCCCTAAAAACTCGACGCCCCACCGCGCGCTGAACGCCTGCTTCGCCTCGTCATCGAGCCTTCCGCCCTTCATTGCCGCGCCTAGTTTAGTAAAGAACGCGAGCGCGTCGAAGCCAGGAACAATCATCACCAGTTGCTTCGATGGATCGCTGTCGGTATTTACGAAGCGATGCGGCACGTTGCCATTCGCCACGACGGTGTCGCCCGCTGTCGCTTCAAAGCGCTTGCCATCGACTTCGAAAAGATAGCGCCCCTGCAAGATGTAGAAGATCTCGGCTTCGCGATGCTTGTGCAGCGGTGGACCGAAGCCCGGCGCGTTTGTCGTTTCGATCAGTTCGAGGCCGCTGCCCGCGAAATCTTGCGGCGTGCGGACCCTCAACTCAAGCCCGATCTCAGGAATGGCGACGCGTCGATCGTTCGTAAGCGTCAAGCTAGCGCTTTCAGTCAATTTGGAATTCATATTCATGGTGGTGTTTCCGAAAATGCAGCGTACAAGCCGAACGCCGCGGACGTGCTTGGCAAAGCGGAATCAGAACAGGTGATTCACGCGCAAGATGCCCTCATTCGAGCTGTAGCCGCTGCCGAACTGGCCGCCATACTCCAGCTTGATCTCCGTGCTTTTGGAGACGCTGAGGTTCATGTCCAGCTTGACCTTGGCGAGCGCCGACGGCGCCGACGTTTGGGTAGTAAACGGCGCGACGCCCGGCGCGCTGCCGACGAACTGCGCGCTCGATTCCCAGTGATTCCGGTTGTGGAAAATCGCGCCGGCTGCAACGTCCGGCCGCAAGACCATGCCGTTCGCGAACGTCCAGCGGCCGCCGACCTCGAACATCGGCGATGCGGACAACGTCGTGGCAGTCGAACCGTTGACGGCAAGGTCCAGCGCACCCGCGCCCTGCTCCGTGAATCCGCCCGTATGGAGGTGGACGACGTGCAAGTCCAGATAAGGCTTCATGTACCAGTCGTTCATCGGGATTGTGTACGCGACGCGCGAGTGCAAGCCGGCCTCGTAGCTGTTGAAGTCGCCCTTCGCCTGTGCGGCATAACCCGGCAGCGAGACGTTTCGCATGGAGTCGTACCAGCCGTAGGCTGCGTCTGCGCCGCCGGAAATCGTCCAGTTGCCGATTTCCTTTTTGAGCACGACGCCGACTTGCGGGCCGTGTCCGGTCACGTCGCCGACACCATCCGAGCCATCGAGGTTCGACGTGTCGTAGCCGACGCTGCCGCCGACGAACCAACCGTCGCCGATCGCGTGCTGGCCACCGAACTGCATCGCATACGTGTTCGCTGAATAGCCGATCGTGCCCGCCCCATCTGCGCTCGTATGGTTATCAATAATGCGTCCCCACACGCAGTCGCGTTCGTGCATCATCGCGTTGGCCGGGCTGTCGAACGACGGGCAGCTATACATGCGCTCGACGAACGCGTGGCTCGCGGCAAGGCTCGCGGTTCCGACGGCTTGCTGCGTTTCATTGCCTAGCCGGTTGAGCGCTGCGTTATAGGACGCGTGATTCGCAACACCATTCGCCAACTGCGCGAACGCTGTACCGAGCGCGTCGGCATTCGCGCCTGCGTCGAAATTGGCCTGCAGATGGGTCGCGACCGCCTGCGCGTTCGCGCTCATACCCTCCGCGTTCGCCGCGAAACTCGCATGCGGCGTGACGTAGAGCGACTGGCCGCCGCTCTGCGCATCCAACGGCTTGCCACTCGCCAGCGTGTATCTGACGAGGTAGGGATTGCTCATCTGTAATTGCGAGGCATCGAGCGCGCCTTTCACGTCTATCACATCCAGCGTGCTGTTCGTAAGACGTGCCGGGCGCATCACGAGTTGGCCCGCGAGCGTCGCGTTACCCGCCACGACCAGACGATCGCTTGTGCCTGCGACGTGATCGCCGTCGACCACGATGTTGCCCGTCGCGCCCTGCTGCAGATCGCCCGTCACGAGAGTGACCGCGCCGGGCGCGCTCCTGCCGCCGACATCGAGTGTCCCGTTGTTGCGCGTGAGCGCCGCCGCGACCGTCGAGCCCGTATTCAACGTGCCGCCCGGATCGTTCACCACCAGTCCTTCGCCGCCGTCGTTCTCGAGATTGATCGTGCCATCGATCACACCGGTCGCGCCGTTATGCACGAGCGTGTCGCCGTTGTAACTAAAGACCGCCGAGCCATTGACACCGGCCGTCGAGGTGATGAGGCCGTTATTGTTGACCGCGTTGAGCGGCGTCGTGCCATCGATGCTCAGCAAGCCTTCGAAGACCTGAATGGCCGCCGCCGTGCCGTCTCCGCCGTGGTAGAAGTCCTTACCGCCGGAAACCGTCGCGCCCTGATTGACGTTGACGACGATCTGCGATCCCTCCAGGTCCGCGCCACCCGACTGCGAGCTTTGCGCGTAAATCCCGGGCGACGCCGCGCCCGTTGCGCTGACCGTGCCGCTCACGTTCACGTTGACGGACCCGCCGATGCCCGACCCGCCGAACGACCCCGCATACAAGCCTTGCGCGTATTCGCTCGCGCCCGCCGTGAAGTAGCCGCCGCCGCCGCCCACGCTCTGCGCGATGATCGCTGGTGCGTTGGCGCCGCTCGTCTGCACGCTCGATCCGGCGCCGACCGTCACCGCAACCGTGCCGCCGTTGCCGCTGCCCGGGTGGTTATTGGCGGCGTAGTAATTTAGATGCTCTTGCGACAAGCCCGTGTCGCCCGCGATGCCGCCGCCGCCGCCAACACTTTGCGCGAAGATGCCGACTGCACCCTGCCCGCCGGTGTCGATGCTGCTGCCGCTGTTCGTGGTCGCGGTCACGTCGCCGCCATTGCCGCGCATCGCAGCGATGTTCATGAAGCCGCCCGGGCCGCCCGAAATTTCGCCCCCTAGCACGATTCCGCCACCGCCGCCCACGCTTTGCGCGAGCACGCCGTACGAGTTGCGCCCTTGGGTCGTGATCGTGCCGCTGTTGCTGACGTTGGCCGCGCCGGCCGAGCCGTTACTGCCGTCATTGCCGGTGCCGCCGAAGACGACGTTCAACTCGAACGTGCCGTTGTTCTTGATCGGGTCCGCGTTGGCGCCACCGCCCGCGTTGTCTTTGGCGTCAGTCGACGCCGCCTTCACGATGCCGCCGCCTCCGGCGATGCTTTGCGCGATGATCCCGCTTGCGTCGTGGCTTTCGGTGAGAATGCTCGCGCCCGCGTTATTGTTGACGGTGACCGTGCCGGCTAGGATCGTCGCGGCATCCTTGCTCTTGCCGATCTCATCGCCGCCGATGTTGATGCCCTTGTTGCTGACATTGAGCCCTTGCAGCGCGCCGTTGCGCCCGCCCGCGACGCCGCCCATCCCGCCGCCGCCGCCGATGCTCTGCGCCACGATGCCGTTCGCCATTGAGCCGATCGTGATGATGCTGGCGTTGGTGTCGTTGGTGACCGTCACGTTCGATCCGCTGCCCGCCGCGCCGCCCGAGCCGCCCACCGCAACCGGTGCGCTGACGCTGTCCTGATCGACGCTGAGCGAGCCGGAGCTCGTCGCCGCGCCGCCCTTGCCGCCGCCGCCGCCGATCGATTGCGCGAGAATGCCGTCGGACATGACGCCGATCGTGCCGATGCTGCCGGTATTGCTGACCTGCACGATGCCGCCGTTGCCGGCCGCTCCGCCCGAGCCGCCGATCGCGATGTTGGTCTTGATCGACGTGGCGTTGGTGTCGTCGCCCGCGTCGCCCTGGTCTTCGCCGAGATTGCCAAGATCGCTGGCGTCGTCCGCCGGGCTTGAACCGAGACGGCCCGAGGTCACGGTGGCGGGAGAAGTATCGAGCAGTTGGCCGGCGAGCGCGCTCAACGCGGCGACGCTCGTGTATTGGCTGCCGATGCCGCCGTCCTTGAAAGCGTTGGCGAGCGCGTCGAGCGTTGGATTAGTGGCGCTGCTGCCGTTGCCGCCGTCGCCCGTGGACTTCTTGCTGCCGAGGCTCGTCGCCGCCTTGCCGCCCATACCGCCACCGCCGCCGATGCTCTGTGCGACGACCGCCGAGGCGTCCGCGCCGAACGTGACGATCGAGCCACTGTTGCTCCCCTGCACCGAGGCCGTCGGATTGTTCGCCGCATCCACGACGGTCGCCGAACCGCCGGTGCCACCCGAGCCGCCGATGCTCACGGTCGCGCTGAAATCGCCTTTGCTCGTGCCCGCCGCGCCGCCCGCGCGCCCGCCTCCGCCGCCCACGGCCTGCGCGATGATGCCCGACGCACCGTCCCCGAGCGTGAGAAGCGCTCCGCTATTGCTCGCTTGCACCAGGCCCAGCGCGTTGCCGCCTTTTCCGCTATTGCCACCGATTGGAATGCTCGCCGAGATGTTCGTACCGTCGCCGGTGGCCTTCGCCTGTGCATCGCCGCTGCCGCCGTTGCCGCCGCCGCCACCGATCGACTGGGCCAGGATGCCATCCGCCGATTCACCCGTCGTGACGATCAGGCCGGTGTTGGCGGCATTCACCGCGTTGGCGTCGCCGCCCGATTTACCCTTGCCGCCGATCGCCACCGACGAATCAATGTTGAGTTCGCTGCCGGTCGTGCTTGACGTCGCCGACGAATCCCCGCCCGCACCGCCGCCCCCGCCGATGCTCTGCGCGATCATGCCGATGCCGCCCGCGCCGCTCGTGGCGATCAGGCCCGCGTTCGTGATCTGCGCGGTGCTGCCGTCGCCGCCCGTGCCGCCCGAGCCTCCGATCGCCGCTGTTAGCGAGAGCGATGGCGTGTCGTCGGGCGCATAAGTCTTGGATGTCGCAACCGATGCCGCGCCCAGCCCGCCCCCGCCGCCGATACTCTGCGCCACGATCCCGAAGCTATCCGATCCGCTGGTGCGAATCGTGCCCGTGTTGGTATCCGTCGATCCGTCAACAAACCCGACCCACGCCGCCGAGCCGCCCGCGGCGCCGTTACCGCCAACCGATTCCTGCGCGCCGAAGACACCGTTGGTGTCGTTGCTGAATGCCGCGCCGCCCTTGCCGCCGCCGCCGCCGATCGACTGAAGTTCCATGCCCGACGCATGCTGTCCGCTCGTGACGATATTCCCGCTATTGGAAGCCTGCACGGTCCATCCGTTGCCGCCCGCGTTCCCGCTGCCGCCGATCACCAGATTGATTTCCGCGCCTTGCCCGCTCGTGGCGTCGCCGCCGTTGCCGCCGCCGCCGCCGATACTCTGCGCCTGAATGCCCGACGACGACCGCCCGCTCGTCGTGATGGTCTGGTTCGAATTGATCGTCACGCTAGCGCCGGAACCTGCGTAAGCGCCCGCGCCACCGACCGCCATCCAGCCGCTGGAATCGCCGCCGTTGCCGCCGCCTCCGCCGATGCTCTGCGCGAGCACGCCAGGTGAATCGGTAGTGCTGGTCGTGATGCTGCCGCTGCCTACGACGAGCACGTTGCCCCCGTTGCCGCCGAACGCGCCCTCGCCACCCGACGCGCCGAAGCCGCCGCCCTTGCCACCGTTCGCGCCCGCGCCGCCGAGCGACTGCGCGAGAATGCCCGGCGAGTGCGCCGCGCCCGCCGTCGATAACGTGCCGTTGTTTGTCACTGTGACCGAACCTGCGTCGCCGCTATGCCCGGCGAACCCGCCGTTGTCCACGCCGCCGCCCGCACCGCCCGCGCCACCTATTCCGCCGAGCGACTGCGCCCAGACCGCGGGCGTCATTGGGTTCGTTCCGGTGCCAGCCTGCGTCGCTACGCTGCCCGATTGGACTGTTACGGCGACGTTTCCGCCCGGCGCGCCCGCGCCGCCCGTGCCGCCCTGACCGCCCGCCTGAACCGTTCCGGTCGAGCCGCCCGCGCCACCATCGCCGCCCGCGCTGATCGCCCAGATGCCCGCGCCCTGATCGCTCGGATAGGTACCGCCGACGCGCCCATTTGCAAATCCGACGATCGACGTGCCTGTTGTGACCGTGACGTTCCCGCCCGGCGCATCGGAATCCGCACCATCGACACCGAATTCGCTGAAGCTGGTCACGTGCGGATTACCTGTGCCCCCGTCGCCGCCGACGGACGCCGCATAAATGCCCGAGCCAAAGCCGATTACCGCGGCCGTGCTACCCGTCAACGGGTTGACCTGGTTCGGGTTCGCCATGTCTTGGACCGTCACGTCGCCCGCGCTGCCGCCGATCTGCGATGTGCCTTGCGTGCCGCCCGTGCTGGGGACACCGCCGCCGCCGCCCGCGCCGCCCTGCGAAACGACGGATATCGCGGGCGCCTGTCTCGCCGCGCCGAGATTGGCCGGGCCGGCCATGATCGCCTGCACCTGCGCGCCCGATGTGATGGCGAGCGCCACGCTGCCGCCGGCGCCGGCCGTGCCGCCGTCGCCGCCATTCAGATTGGATAAGGGCACCAGCGTGCTATTTCCGCCGCTTGCGTCGCTGCCGCTTCCGCCCGTACCGCCGATACTCAGCATGCCAATCGCGGAAGGCTCGTTACCTGCGCTTCCTACGCTCCAAAACACGGTCGGCGACGACTGGCTGAAGGTGGCCGACAGCGCAGGTGCGGAACCCGCCGCCGTGCCGGGATTGCCGCTATTGTCGGGACCGCTCTTCGGTCCGGGCGTGCCCGGAGATCCCGCGGCGCCGATGGTGCAGACATTCGCCGAAAGCCCGGCGCACGGGTTGCCGCTCGTCTGTGCGTGCGCGCCGAGCATCAAACCGCCCGCCGATGCGCCGAGGGCCAAGTGGACCATTTGGACGAGACGGCGGCGCGCGAGGCGCGGCGTCCCATCGAACGCGGCGCGCGCAGGGTGTCCCGCGGTTGCGGCGCGAGCCGATAAGGAAGTGCTTCTACTGCTGAGACGACACGAATGACGGACCGACATGGAATGATCCTCGGATCTGATGGGTTGAGAGAGTTGCGTCTAACTTGGCTCCACATCGACATTCGTCTGGACTCTGCGGCTGGCGCGTGTGAACCGGCAAACCCGGTGAGTCGTCCATTTCGCGATCGATGTGGCGGCGTGCAGAGCCAGTCGACGCGATCCGTCAATGTGTGTGCCGAACATTTCTGCCAATTCGGCCTGGGAGAATTGTGTAAAATTTCGACTGCTATTCCATCCCCTTAACTGGGTATGTAACTGCATCACTTCGGCAGTCGGAGGCTTTAGTGCCCGAGTCCGCTCTGTCTGATGTCATTAATTTGATCTATGCCGCAGCGACCGGCGACGGGGCGGCATGGGACGATGTCGCCCCACGCCTGTGCATGCTCTTTGGCGCACAGCGCGTCAGTCTGGTGCTGCCGGAGGTACCAGGCAGGATTCACCCGGTTCTGGGCGGCGGCGACGAACTCGCCGTCTCGTACGCCGCGTACTACCACCGGATCGATCCGTATCGCCAGTCGGCCGAACAACACTTTCGCGACACCAGATTGCCTCGTATCAATGTGGTGGTGGACGAAGAAATCGTCCCGTACAGCACGCTGAACAAGTCCGAGTACTTCGCCGATTACGCGCGACCAGCCGGATTTCGTTATCTGCTGGGAGGCTTGTCGGGCGCGGAGTCGTTCGCTCCCATAGGCTTTTCGCGCGATGCGAGGAGCGGACCTTTCAGCGACGCCGACAAGCGCCGCTTGCTGACACTATTGCCCCATCTGCAGCGCGCGCTTCAACTGGAAAAGCGGCTCGCGATCGCTGACCGGACGCACCTCGGTTCCGGCGCGCTGGATGCACTCGCGATCGCTGTCGTGCTCGTGGACCGTTCTATGCGAATCCTGCATGCGAACGCCGCAGCGAGCAGATTGATGGACGGCGGTCGATGCGGCCTCTCGATGCTCGGATCGGGACCACACCCTGGCGTGGGCGACATCCGTCTGCTTGCGCGCCACCCGGAGGATCAATCGACGCTGGTCAAACTCGTCGCCGACGCGACCGCTGGCGGCTCGGGCGGGGCATTCAGATTGCGGACCACGCGCGACGAGCCGGCCCAAAACGCGCAGTTGGCGGTGCTCGTGTCTCCTGCCGTAAGTCATTTGTTTGCCCGTCCGGCTGACCGCTACGGCGTCACTCCCGGCGCGGCAATGCTGGTCGTTCGGCAGTTGAATCAAGCGTGGTTACCCCCGCCGAGCCTCATGAGCGAACTTTACGGCCTGACCAAAGCGGAAGCGGAAGTCGCCTTGCGCTTTAGCGGCGGCGCGACCGCCGAAGACGTGGCGCGGCACAGACAAGTCTCCCTGGATACAGTCCGCACACAGGTAAAAACTATTCTGCGCAAGACGAATGCCGCGAGCCTGCGCGACCTTGAGCGGATCATCGCGATCAGCTCGGCCATGCTGCCTGCGGCGTCGTAAGCCAGTTCACGGCGCGCGCCGAGCATTTCATAGCCGACCAGAATTCCCCCGACGAGGTCATGGACAGCCACCAATGAACGACAGCCCGCAGCGCTCTCCGGATCAAGGCGATAAGTCACGACGTGCCCCGCCTCAGGTCCCAGCACTCGGACGCTGGCTGGACCACGTCGATCCCGGCACGCACCGACGCATCAAAGGGCTTCGGCTCGTCACGGCGTACGGCATCGCGGCTGGATTGGGAGCGTTGCAGGATATTGCTCATCACGTGCCGGGCAGCATCCCACTCAGCTACCTCGCTGGAAGCTTCGCACTGTGGGCAAGCGTGTCCGAGGGAAAATGTACACGAGCCGAGTCCGCTCGCGATCTCGCGTTACTGAGCCTTTCTGCGGGCTTAGGTGCGCTTCTGTTCGTATTCCTGTCCGAGGCGCTGCGCTCGACCGGCCGAGCGGGTCCGGAAATGGTTTTAGTGACAGGCGCGTTCCTTGTCGGCTATCTCAAACGATTTGGCGTGCTAGGCGCAGGCATCGGGTCCCAGATTTATATTGGCGAGTTACTCGCTTACGGCGCTCGTTTGACAACGGACGACGTAGTGGCGATCGCGATCGCCACACTGATCGCTGCGCTGGCGTCGGTCGTGCCGCGGATGCTCAGCGGGCCGGCTGAGCGGCCTGTCACGCTGGCCGTGCTAGCCGCCGACACGCAAGTCGTTCCGGGCAGATACTCGCCCGAGTTATGCATGGGATTCCAGGCTGCCATCGGCGCGTCGGTCATCGTCGTTCTGAACGGTCTGGTCGGGCTTGAGGAGTCCGCCTGGGCGATCACCGCGTGCACCTACGTCGTCGCCGGTTCGGCAACCGGCACGGTAGACCGGGTGCGTCGCCGGATAATCGGCACGCTGATTGGCGTTCCGCTCGGGCTCGCCTGTTTGCCGATCGCCGAACACGCGCCGCTCGTGGTCTGGGCTGCGGCCGCAATCGCAATGGTCATCTATGCGATGGCGTTACCAGAGCGCTACGACATTGCCTGTGCGGCGTTCGCCTTTACGTTGATCGTGACGCTCGCGGTAAGCGGTGTACATTCATACGCGCTCCTTACTGCACGGGCCTGGGAGACGCTGCTCGGGGGCGCGCTTGGCATCGTCACCGCGATGGTCGTCTTCCCGATACACACGCCTAGGTCCGGGACATAAGAACTTTTGAAGGCTGTCCGCCGTCACGACCTTTTGGATCAAGGCGTCGGCAAGGAATGTGTTCGAACCGCCAAATATGTTTTCGATTGGGGCCGCTTTTTGCAGATCGACTTATGGATTGCAGCGCTCGAAATAGACGATTTACGCCGTCGAGTCGCAACACTCCACAGTAAATTTCTGAAGAAAGTCATCGTCGCCATGGCGAAGGAATGCAACGTCACGTCTATTGTTTCGTCGCCCGTTTGAGGGAAAGGTGCCACCGACCGGATCGACACGTGATTTCCGCTTGTCGGTCATAACAAGGCGTCCGACAGGTTATGAAGGCGGGTCGGCCATTCCAATGACAAATTAGTAGGAGGGCGAGCGGCTATAACTGTTTAGGGTTGTAGGATGCCTGCTCTGACCCGCGTGCAGGCGAAGTCGCGCAGAATCGGGCGGGCAGGCGTCCTACAAGCCCAAGGGAGGAAACCGCGGACTGCTCCGATGTGATCGAAACGTTCACTGCTGTGGCGATTTATCAAGGCGGATCGTTCGTGGGATAAATTGAAACGCGGATGACGGTGAGCCTAAATCAGCAAGATCGTGGCAGCGGCAGTGCAGGTATCGCTATGTGGAGGGTTTGACGAGCGCCAAACTGCTGGTTTGGTGCGATGCGCGCAAGCGTCTTCTTTAGGCTCTCGTTGCCGAAGAGCCGATAGTCGATCGGTGCACGCTGACATGATGGCGCTCATGCGTAGGCTCGCTCAACCGGTGGCGCCCGGTTAGGTCTGCTACGTTGCAGTATGTCGATGATGATCATCGGCGAACCGCAGTGCCGGCAAACAAAGGTTGACGGTACCGCGGCTGTGGCTACAACGTCGGCATTGGTTTCGATAAGGGCAGGCACTACGCCAAGCAACTCGCGTATCTTCGCGAGATTCTCGCGCCGCGAAGAGTTCGCGAGCAGACCGTAATGACGGATGCTGTGGAAGCCGCCCGGCAGCACGTGCAGCAGGAACCGTCGCACGAACTCATCGGCTTCGAGTGTCATGGTCTTGTACTTCCATTCACACGGTAGTCCTTCCAACGCGTCATGCGCTGGCTGTCGATGTCACCGACCTTCAGGACTGCCACTTCACTCGCGCGCAATCCGGTCCGATAAGCAACAGCGAGCGCCGTCTGATGCTTGAGATTACTGGCTGCTGCGATCAGTCGACCCACTTCATCGCGACTGAGGATGACGGGCAAAGTGCGCCCGGTGATCGCGGCGTTTAGAGAGACCGGCGACACGCCGCGGTCAACTAGATGCAACGGTAGCGTCGCAATTCTCAACGGTCGCGGTGTCGGGCGAGCGTCCGAGGAAGACTGTGAACTGGCATACGACGCGAAGGTAGTTGGATTGCGTGGTCGGCGCGAGGCGACGCATGCGCATGTCGTCCATCATGCGCTGGCGTAACGGGTTGATAGCTTCGGTGGATGTCGTCATTGCTCGGCTCCTGTCGAGTAACGAGGCGGATCGCCTCCTCAATCAACATAGGAAACCAAGCCGGGTCCCTTTCGAAAAACCACATGTCTCAAACGGAGGGCCTACCGCGCGAGCGGTTTAGTCCTCTGGCCGGTTTCTGCCACCAGCCAGCGGCCACCACCCCCAACATCCATCACCCACCAACCTCATTCCCGCCCAGCCGTACCCACCACCCCTCCTCCCGCATACTCCGCACCTTCAACATCCCACCCGCCGCCCAGCGCCTTATAAAGCGAAACAAGATTCGTAGAAACAGTCGCCGTACTGTCGACCCATTGCTGCTCGCTTGTCAGCAACGCCTTCTGCGCCGTCAACACATCGAGGTAGTTCGACAGCCCCCTGACATAGCGCTTGTTTGCAATATCCAGCGCTCGCTTCGACGCCTGCACACTTGCATCCAGCCGGTCCCGGCGACGCTGTTCGGAGGCAAAGCCTGTGAGCGCGTCATCGACTTCCTGAAACGCCGACAGCACCGTCTTCCGATACGTAATCGCCGCCTCCTGCTGCTGCGCTTCCCTCAACGCGAGCGTCGCACGCAACCGTCCGCCCTCGAAGATCGGAATCGAAAGGCTTGGCCCCGCGCTATAGCTGCGCGCCCCCCAGCTACCCATATTCGTGAACTGCGTGGCCTGGATGGCGACGCTCCCCGACAGCGTGATCTTCGGGAAAAAGTCCGCCTTCGCCGCGCCGATACTCGCCGTTGCCGCATGAAGCTGCGCATCCGCCTCGCGGATATCCGGCCTGCGCCGCGCCAGTTCCGATGAAAGCCCGATCGGCACGCGCGGCGGCGCCATCGGCACGGCCGAAGCGGGCGTCAACTGCGCCGCAAGCGCTTGCGGATATTCGCCGAGCAACACCCCAATTGCGTTGATGAGCTTCGCTTCCTGCTGCTCTTGCTGCGGGATATCGGCGGCGTTCGTTTCGGCCTGGCTCTGAGCATTGGCAACATCCAGATCCGTGGCGAGTCCGTGCTTCGCGCGCTCGTTCGTGAGTTCCACAGTGCGCTGCGCGAACGCCAGATTCTCGCGCGTGATCCGCAGCTTCTCTTGCGTTCCGCGCAGGTTCAGATAATCGCGGGCAACTTCGGCAGCAGTCGAGACGATCGCGTCATGCCGCGCTTCGTTTTGAGCATCGGCGGTGGCGCTCGCGTTTTCTGCAGTGCGCCGGACGCGGCCCCATAAGTCGACTTCCCACGATGCATCGAAGCCATACTGGAACAGGTTGAACGGCGGCAGTGCGCTTCCCGTCGATTGCGTCGGCACACCGCCCTGCCGTCCACCGAGCCCGTTTGTATCAGTGGCCGATGGTGACCCGCTGCCCCCGAGCAAACCGATGACGCCATCGGCGCTCTGAAGTTCGCGTGTGTATGACGCGTTGCCATTGAGCGTAGGGAACTCATCCGCTTTCGCCTGCCCAAGTTGCGCACGCGATTCGGCGACCCGTGCCGCCGCGACCTTGATATCCAGGTTACTGTCTATAGCGCGCTTGACCAGCTCTGTCAAAAGCGGATCGCCGAAGCTGTTCCACCACAGCGGATCGATCGGCTCAGGTACCGCAACCGAGCTCGTGTCGTCAGTTTTGGCCGGCGGGGACCATTGCGGCGTCTGCAGCGCGGGATGCTCGAAGTTGGGACCCATCGTGCAGGCGGACAGGAAGACGACAAACGGAATCCATCGATAATCAATGCGCATTGACCTGTGCCCCCTTCGGCAGCTTCGGCAACAACAAACAGATGGGACACAGCACGAGCGAAATGACGCCCAGCGTGATGAACACATCGAGGTAACTCAAGACAGACGCCTGCTGCTCGACCCTGCTGGCAATCGATCCGAGCGAATTGACAAAGCCGTTGTATGGCGTGATGTGTTCGGCGAGCCGCGCATGGTGGAACTGGTCCCGCCACGCGAGCTGCGTTGTCACCAGCGACACACCGAAACTGCCGCCAAGATTGCGCATCATGTTGATGAGCGCCGACGCGTTGTTGTTTTCTTTCGGCGGAATGCCGATGAACTGCACGGTCGAAAGCGGAATGAAGAGGAACGGCAGCCAGATGACCTGATAAAGCCGCGACAACGATACATCCCAGAACCCGATGTTCAGATTGAGCCCGGCGGTATGAAGCAGTGCGACGCCGGTGCCCGCGAGCGACATCATGACGAGCCATTTGGGCTGGAACACGCGCCCGGTCACCACGCCGGCTATCGGCATGAAAAACAGCGTGACGAGGCCCCCAAGACCCAGCGTCAAACCGGCATTGGTTGCGTCGTAACCCAGCAGTTCCTGCGTGAATTGCGGGAGGATCTGCGTCGTGCTGTTGATGATGAAGCCGAACGCGAACATCACGCTGCAACTGATGGCAAACGCCCGCGATTTGAAAAGCCGCAGGTTCACGATCGGCTGGGCCACGGTCAGTTCGCGAATGACCAGCGCGATCAGCGCAACGCACGCGACCGCCGAAAACGAACAGATGAAGTTCGATGAAAACCCGTCCTCGCGTTCGAACTTGTCGAGCACGATCTGCAGGCAGCCGAAACCGACCGCCACCAGGAAGAACCCGAGATAGTCGATTCGCAGCCCTTTATCGAGCAGCGCACGCCGCTCCTGCTGCACGAGCTTGCTGTCGCTCACGAACATCCACGTGAGCACCAGCGACACCATCCCCACCGGCAGGTTGATCAGGAACACCCAGTGCCACGAGTAGTTCTCGGTGATCCAGCCGCCGAGCATCGGTCCGATGGCGGGCGCCGTGACGACCGTGAAGCCGTACAGCGCGAATGCCATCGCGCGTTTTTCGGGTGTGAACGTGTCAGCGAAAATGCTTTGCTCGACAGGCGCCAGTCCACCGCCGCCAAGCCCTTGCAACACGCGAAAGACGATCATCATCGGCAACGAGGTCGCGAATCCGCACGCCACCGAACTGACCGTGAACAGCAACACGCAGATCATGTAGAACCGCTTGCGGCCGATCACGTTTGCGAGCCAGCCGCTGATCGGCAAGACGATCGCGTTGCTCACGAGATAGCTGGTCGTGATGTACGTGCTCTGGTCGAGACTCGCGCCCAGGCCGCCGGCAATATGCCGGAGCGCCACGTTCGCGATGGTGGTGTCGAGCACTTCCATGAAGGTCGCAATCGACACGATGACCGCGATCAGCCACGGGTTGAACGGCCCCGCCGCCGACCGGGGCAACGCTACGTGAGTGGTGGCCATGCTTATCGCACCGTCACGCGTGGGCTGACCGAAAGGCCGGGCGCGAGCGGCAGATGACGCCAGTCGTCGCCATCGAAGACGATCTTCACAGGCAGGCGCTGCACGACCTTCACGTAATTACCCGTCGCGTTTTCCGCGGGCAGGCTGCTGAACACCGAACCCGTCCCGCGCTGGAGGCTTTCCACGTGCGCGTGAAGGACAGTGTCCGGATAAGCATCGACGGTGACATCGACCGCTTGCCCCACGTTCATGTGAACGAGCTGCGTCTCCTTGAAGTTGGCGGTGACCCACATCTCGTCGGGCACGACCGCGACCAGCGCCTGACCGGGCGTGACGTAGTTGCCGAGGTTCACGGTGCGGCGCGTCACCTTCCCGGCTTGCGGCGCGAGCACTTCCGTGTAGCTCAGTTGCAGCCTGGCGTTGTCAACATCGGCATGATTCTGCCGCACCGACGCCAGCGCGGCATCGATCTTCGTTTTCTGCGATGCAACCTGCGCCTCGCCCGCCTGGAC
This sequence comes from Burkholderia sp. PAMC 26561, assembly GCF_001557535.2. Classification (NCBI taxonomy): domain Bacteria; kingdom Pseudomonadati; phylum Pseudomonadota; class Betaproteobacteria; order Burkholderiales; family Burkholderiaceae; genus Burkholderia; species Burkholderia sp. PAMC 26561. The sequence continues at coordinate 570,673 of NZ_CP014315.1, read as the reverse complement.
CGCCTGTTTGGCGCTGTCGAGCTTGGCAAGCGCGCTCTTGGTCGTCGCCTGGCTTTGTTCGAGTTGCTGGCGCGTGATGGCGGCGGGGTCCGTTCCCGTGAAGCGGGTCAGGTCCTGCTGCGCCTGCGTCAGGTCGGCTTGCGCCACGCGCACTTGCGAGATCTGTTGCGCCAGGCTCGCCGTCTGGTAAAGCAGGTCGGCACGCGCCTGCGCGACTTGCGCCACGGCATTGGCTTCCTGGGCTTCGGCTTGTTCGAGCTTCACTTCAAAGTCGCGCCGGTCAATGCGCAAGAGCGGCTGATTCTTCTCGACATGCTGGTTATCGGCTACAAGCAGTTCGATGACCCGCCCGCTCACCTGCGACGCAATCTGGCTCTGATTGCTGTCAATGAAAGCGTCGTCAGTGCTTTCATAATGCCGGCTGTGCAGCCAGTACGCCACGCCCGCAACCACGCAAACCAGCAGCACCACGCCACCGATCACCGCGTTCAGGCGCTTGCGCCCCGGGCTCATCGGCTTGGATGTTTCCTGTTCCTGCCCCTTTGTTTGCGCGTCGTCGCCTTCGGGCTTTTCGCCGCCGGAGGGCGTACTGTTTTCGCTTTCACTTCCGGCCATTGCATTCTCCAAAATAATATTGAGATGCATTCTACAATAGAACGGAACGGTATCGTTCTATTCAAAAAGCCTGCGATAATCCGGTCAGGTAATTCGCGAAGGAACAGTTGTGAGCCGCACCCCGAAAAGTGTTGATGCAGATGTCTCGCCCTGCCCGATCAGGTCGATCTTCTCGCGCAAGAAAGGCCGTCCGTCGAACGCAATGGCGGGTGACGTCGAAGAGCGGATCCTCGATGCCGCCACGGCCATGTTCCTTCAGCACGGGTTCGGCGGGGCATCGCTTGAACGTATCGCCGAGGCGGCGGGCGCGGGCAAGGCGACGCTCTACAGCCGCTATAGCGGCAAGGAAGCGCTGTTTTCGGAAGTGGTCAAGCGCAACTGCGAACGCAGTCTGCAACTCGTGTATGACGCGCCGCAATCGGCGGAACTCCCGCAACGGCTCGTTGCCGTGACGCAGACGCTCGTCACGCGCTTGCTAAGCGACGAAGTGATCGCGCTCATACGGATGGTGGTGGCGGATGCGCCGCGGTTTCCATCGCTGGCGAAACTCACGAGCGACGCCGGCAGGTCGCGCGCAGTCGAAGCGGTGGCGACCATGATCGCCGAACACTCGGGACGCTCCCTCGACGCCCGCACACAGGCCGCGAACAAACGGCACGCGCACGCGCTGGCAACCCAACTCCTGGATGCAATCGTCTCCCCGATGCTCATGCGAGGCTTGATGGGCGAAGACCTCGATGAAATCCGCGGAGATATCCGCTCGCATGTGAAGCAGACGGTCGCGCTTTTCGTGGCGGCCGACGCGCTGCACGCTTTTCTGTAAGCGTTCGACGGCTTGGGCACATACTTGTATATTAATGAGACAGCTTGCCGTCAGGGCCGCAGGTCACCTTGTCAGTGTGGGTCTATCGATTAGACGAAACAGGCTAAACCATGAAATACAAGGATTATTACGCCGTGATGGGTGTCCCGCGAACGGCCACCGAGGCGGAAATCAAGACTGCGCATCGCAAGCTCGCGCGCAAGTTTCACCCGGACCTGAACAAGGACGCAGATGCCGAGTCACGCTTCAAGGAGGTAGGCGAGGCGTATCAGGTGCTCAGAGACCCGGAAAAGCGCGCCGCATTCGATGCCCTCGGCACGGGTCTCAAGGACGGCGATGAGATTCGTCCGCGCCCGGATGTCAGCGATGGTTTCGAGTATCAGGGAGCCGGCGGCGCGCAGGATACGGACGACTTCTTCAGCGATCTCTTCGGTGCGCGCCAACGCCATGCGCCGCGCTCCCAATCGTTCGACTGGCGCGGCGAGGACCATCACGCGCGGGTATCGGTGAGCCTGGAGGACACGTATAACGGCGCACAGCGGACTTTTACGCTGCAAATGCCATCCGTCGATGACCACGGACGCGTCACTTATCAAACCCGCACGCTCGATGTATCGATTCCGAAAGGCATTCTCGACGGCCAGCGCCTCCGGCTCGCCGGCCAGGGCGGCGCCGGCACCGGAAACGCGCCGGCGGGCGACTTGTACCTGGAAGTCACGCTCGAGGAACACAAGCGGTATCGAGTCGATGGCCGCGACGTGACGCTCGATCTTCCCGTGGCGCCGTGGGAAGCCGCGCTGGGCGCGGAGGTCGTCGTACCGACGCCTTCCGGTCAGGTGACCATGAACGTCCCGGCCGGCTCCGCGGCGGGACGGCGCCTGAGGCTCAGGGGCCGAGGCATTCCCGGCAACCCGGCCGGCGATCTTTATGTGGTGCTCGGCATCGTCCTGCCCCGCGCCGATACCGATGCCAAGAAAGCCGCCTACAACGCCTTGCGCGAGGCGTTCGAGTTCGACCCACGCGCGAATTTTTATGGGTGACCCATCATGAAAGAAAACGATCCGGTCTATCTGCAGGGCGAGGTTGTCGAGGAACACGTCGAGTTCACGCTGATCGAACTGTGCCGCGTCACGGGTGCGTCCGAAGAGCAGTTCACGCTGTGGGTGAACGAGGGCGCGTTTGAACCTCGGGGCGCGCGCATCGAGGAATGGCGGTTCAGTGGCGCCTCGCTGCGACGCGCTGTCACCGCGCAACGGCTCACACGGGATCTGGAACTGAATGCTCAAGGTGTCGCGCTCGCGCTTGATCTGCTCGATCAGATCGACGTATTGCGCGCCCGCCTGGCGCGCCAGAATGATCAGGGCGATTCCTTCGAAGCGTCGTCGGAGCCTTGATACGGCAATACACCGAACTTGTGCCTGGCGGTTTGATGCTAGATGCTTCTCCGGCATTGCCGGGGAAGCATCTAGCAAAACGTCATCGTTCCCCTACCTTCTTCACAAACGTCTCCTCCATCGCCAGCGCTTTCCCGCCCGCATTTTTCAACGCGAGCGCGGGAACCGGCTTTCCGTTCGTTCTGTCGATGAGCACCGAGTGTTTCTCTCCCCGTTCGAACAGATTCCCTTCGCCCCACTGCCGCAACGTGACGATCACCGGGAACAACGCCTTGCCTCTGGGCGTCAGCACATATTCCCAATAAGCCGATCCGTCCGATGCCGGAACGCAATCCAGCACGCCCGACTCGACAAGCTGCTTGAGCCGGTCCGTCAAGATGTTCCGCGCGATAAGAAGGCTTTCCTGGAACGCTCCAAACCGGCGAACGCCATCGAATGCGTCGCGAATGATCAGCATCGACCAGCGGTCACCGACAACGTCGAGTGCCCGCGCCACCGGGCACGATGAATCCGAGAGGCCTTTGCTTCGAGCCATTGCACCACCTCCATCGTTGCTTTCGAAAAAACGATCGCTTGTACGCGTCGCTCAAACTAGTTGCATTTTAAAACAGGTTTCATTTACACTCAAACCAGTTTTAATTCGCAACTAGATTTGACGACCGGAGGAATGACCGATGAATCCAGCAAGCGCACAACACATACCGCTTCGTGTGCCGGTCCCGTTGGTGTTGTTGCTCGCAGTCTGTTGCGCTGCGAGTGTCGCGAACGTGTATTACGCACAACCGTTGCTGGATGCGATTGCAGCAGACTTCCGTATCAGTCACGCAGTGGTCGGCGGCGTGATCACTGCAACTCAAGTTGGGTGCGCTCTTGCCTTGTTGCTGGTCGTGCCGCTTGGAGACCTCGTGAATCGCAAACGACTGATCTGCGCGCAGCTCGTGTTTCTCGCAGTGGCGTTGATCGTCGTCGGACTTGCGGTGTCGCCCGTTTTGTTGCTGATCGGCATGGTCGGCGTGGGCATGGCGGGCACCGCGATGACGCAAGGGCTGATTGCATACTCCGCGACGCTCGCGCACGAATCGGAACGCGGAAGAGTCGTGGGCGCAACGCAAAGCGGCGTGGTGGTCGGTTTGCTCATGGCGCGTTCTTTGGCGGGCGTGGTGACGGACATCGCCGGCTGGCGCTGGGTGTATTTCCTGTCGAGCGTGCTGGCGGCAATCATGTTGATCGTGCTGTCCTGTGCGTTGCCGTTGCCGCATGTTCAGTTGGTGACGCTCACCTATCGGAAGCTGTTGCGCTCCATGTTCACGCTGCTCGCCGAAGAACGCGTGCTGCAGGTCCGCGGAATGATCGGACTGCTGATGTTCGCGGCCTTCAGCATCTTCTGGAGCGCGTTGGTCTTGCCCCTGAGTGCGCCGCCTTTCTCGATGTCGCATACACAAATCGGCGCGTTCGGTCTGGTCGGTGCGATCGGCGCGCTTGCGGCCGCGCGTGCGGGCCATCTCGCAGACCGCGGACTCGGGCAATGGACAACAGGTGTCGCGCTGGTGTGCATGCTGGCGTGCTGGATTCCCATCGGCTTCATGCCGCATGGCATTGCGCTTCTGATTGCCGGCATCGTCCTGCTCGATATGGGCGGACAAGCCATCCACGTGATCAACCAGAGCATGATCTTCAGCACCCGGCCCGAAGCGCACGGACGGCTGGTTGGCTGCTACATGCTGTTTTATTCTGTTGGCAGCGGGCTCGGCGCGGTGTTATCGACTTGGGTTTATGCAAGAGACGGGTGGAGCGGCGTATGTACGCTTGGCTTTGCGGCAAGCGCTGTTGCGCTGGTGTTTTGGGCGCTTACATTACGAACCACCCCAGGCCGTGCACAACAGAACGCGGCGCGATTACTGCATTGAATTCCACGCGTTGCACATCGCTTCGCCAAGACTCGGCGCGCCATCACGTACGTAACGTGTGTTCGCCAAGGCACATAAAAAATTTCAATCCATCTCCCTGCCAATCGTTTGCGCTAGACAAGGAAACTCAGAAACAAACATTCTTTTATCCGCCCGGAGCCGACCATGTGCGATACCACCGCCAACGATGCTGTATGTCCACAACGGCAGGGATGCTGGAATTTCGCCGGTCGCCATATTCCCAGGCTCCTCGAGGATTGCGAGAAGATGCTGGACTATGCGGCGGATAAAGCTATCGAACTTCCGCCCGAGTCCATACGGGCGATCGCGGTTGCCCGTGAAGCTTTTGCACGAGGCAAATGGACACCTGACATTGAAAAGGACCTGTACGCTGCGAAAACGTCTATCGCCAAAGCCATCCAGCCGTGTTCGCTGGAAACGCTCGCGTCAGGAACGATCTCCGATGCCAAGAAGATCGCAAGGTTCTATTCCCGGCTGACGCTTTGGCTGGTGATTTTCATCGTGCCTGTATCCATGCTTTGCTTCACGGGCTCGGATCTCTCGGTGAAAGGTAAATCGCTGATCGACCAAAACGATAAAAACGCCCTGCTCATTCACGATCAGTTGCAGGACTACCGGATCGCCATCATCAAGGCCAAAGCGGTCCAGGGAGCTTCGGCGCCGGTCGCATCCGCAAGCGCCGAAAAAACCAGAACGGGAGCCGCGCCCTCCCTGAAAAACGGAGACCTGATCAGGATTGCGTCCGGATCAACCCAGGGGTCGGATGCCGCGGCGGCACCTGCTCCTGCGTCAGATTCGTGGGAAATAACCGACCTGGGTTTGTCGCAGACCCCGGCGGCGCGACTGCTTAAAGAGACCCTCCAGGATTTCTCGCGGAACAATCGTCAGCTTTACGCAGAAACGCTTTGGCTGATCCGGCTTACGGGACATGGATCGGACAACGTATATGGATCGCCGTGGATGCTGAGCGGGCCTACGCAGCGTGAGAACCTGGAGCTATTGCTTCCAATCCTGCTCGAACCGACAGACGCCGGAACCCAGATTTCGATACCGCCAAAAGCGATAGGCCCGGAAGACGCGGTCGACGACGGCATGCGCAAACTTGCCGTGTATCAGGACATTCGCGCGATGGCGCAAAACGCGGAGCGCACCAGCGATATCTTCTGGGGCGCGGTAACGTCATATCTACTCCCGGTGCTTTACGCAGTGCTTGGCGCGCTCGCTTACATCCTGCGCGAATCGGCGGCGCAAATCAGTTCCAGGACATTCGACCCCGCAAATGCGCGTTATTCAAATCGAACCCGGCTCATCATCGCGCTGATTGTGGGCTCTGTGATCGGACTGTTTGGCAGCGTCTGGAAGACACAAGTGGGTTCCGCGTCACCGCTCGCGGTCGCCTTCCTCGCGGGATATGCAGCGGACGCATTCTTTTCTTTCCTCGACAAAGCCGCACCGACGCGCACGAAAACTGCCACGATTTGAAGACTGCACAGGCGCGCGGCCGGGCGTCCGGATGAGAAAGGGGCCCTGCTTCGCGCTTTTATCTATCAATATAACTTTTGATCATTTGCATTTCGCATGGTCGCGGCGCAAGAATGTGTTTTCTGCATTCACTGATACCCAATCCGCCGGCCATGGAAATTCGCCAACTCGAAGCCTTTGCAGCCGTCATGTCCGCCGGAAGCGTCACCGCTGCCGGGCGCTTGCTCGGGCGATCGCAGCCGGCGGTATCGCGTTCCATACAAGAACTCGAGGCGGAGATCGGCTACCCGCTATTCCAGCGTTTCGGTCCGCGCGTCGCGCCGACGCGTGAGGCGTCCGAGCTTCACCAGGACGTAGAACGCACGCTTGCAAGCCTGAGACAGGTCAAGTCGCGTGCGGAACAGATCGCAATGCAGGCGCCACCGCCGCTGACCATCGCTGCCACGTCCGCGCTTGCGGCCGGCCTCGTGCCCCACGCGCTCGCGTTGCTCAACCTGACCCATGCGCTCGAATCCGTGCATCTGCGCAGCGCCGCGCCCGAACAGGTCGTCGACGCCGTACTGAACGGCATGGTCGATCTGGGCGTGTCCAGCTTGCCGCTGGAACATCGCGGCGTGCTCGTTCACTGGATTGGCGAGTCTGCGTGCGTGGCCGCCGTGCGCGCCGATGACCCGCTGGCAAAAGCGCCGCGTATCGCGTTGAGCGACTTCGCCGGCCGCCGTCTTGTAACGATGCAAAACCCCTACCGCCTGCGCCCCCGTCTCGATGCGGCGTTCGCGCAAGCCGGCGTGCGCACGGCTGGCGTGATCGAAACGAACTCATCGCTGAATGCGCTTGGAGCCGTTCGCGCGGGCCTCGGGCTCGCCGTGCTGGAACCGGTGACCGCACACGGTTTGCCCGTGGAAGGCGTGGTGCTGCGCCCGCTCGATATCCGCATACCGTTCCTGTTCGGCGTCATCACACCGGAGTTCCGGCCGCCGAGCGCGGCGACGCTGGCCGCCGCCGATGCCCTCATGCACGCCGCCGCCGAGATCCTTCCCGACTTCGTCCTGCACGACGCCGGCCAGCACAGCGCGATTCTCCAGGCGCTCTACGGCGAAGCCGACGACACCCTCAATCCGACCGAAGAGCCCGCCACGTGAGCCTCGACATCAACGTTTCATCGAACCAGATCAAAGGGCTCGCGGCGCTCGAGGCGCGGCTTGCCGAGGACCTGTCCCTTCTCGAATTGCCGGCGCGCGAATGGGTGACGAGCAGGACGCACAATGGCCATGACGTGCTGGACGTCGCGGTGATCGGCGGCGGGATGGCGGGGATGGCGGCATCGGCGGCGTTGAAGTTGCTCGGCGTGCGCGCACGCATCTTCGATCGCTCGCCGCAGGGGTTCGAAGGACCCTGGGCCACGACTGCGCGCATGGAAACGCTACGCTCGCCAAAACAGCTGACCGGGCCGGCGCTCGGCTTGCCCGCACTCACGTTTCGCGCGTGGTTCGAAGCGCAGTTCGGGGCTGAAGCATGGCAGGCGCTCGACAAGATCGACCGGCTGCAGTGGATGGAATATCTGGTCTGGTATCGCCGCGTGCTCGCACTCGACGTCCGCAATGGCCACATCATCGAAGCCGTGACGCCGCGTGCGGATGGTCTTGTGGTGCTGAGCGTTCGCACGCACGAAAAACGTTTCGATGTCTTCGCGCGGCGCGTCGTGCTTGCAACCGGACGCGATGGTCTGGGCGGACCGGCGTTGCCGGGTTTTATCGACGGGTTGCCGCGTTCGCGTTGGGCGCATTCATCGAACAGGGTTGATTTCAGCACACTTCGCGGCAAGCGTATCGCCGTCGTCGGGGGCGGATCGTCGGCCATGGACAGTGCGGCGACCGCACTTGAAGCCGGCGCTGCGAGTGTCGATTTGCTGATCAGACGTCCGGACCTGCCACGCGTGAACAAGGGCAAGGGTGCAGGCAATCCGGGCCTGACGCACGGCCACCAGACTCTTCCCGATGAATGGAAGTGGAAGATCCGGCACTACATCAATACGGTGCAGGTGCCGCCGCCGCGGGGCAGCACGTTACGGGTGTCGCGTCATCATCCCAGCGTGCGGTTCAATCTTGGCTGCCCGGTTTTGTCGGTGGAAGAAACAGCCGATGGTCTCGCCATCCACACGCCGAAGGGCACATTCGCGGCCGACTTCCTGATCGTCTCGACGGGCTTCAAGGTGGACTGGAACGCGCGCCCGGAATTCGCCGCGTTCGCGCCGTTCATCCGCACATGGGCCGACCGGTACACCCCGCCACCTGGTGACGAAGACGCCGAACTGTCCGACTCACCCGATGTCGGCCCGGCCTTCGAATTCATCGGGAAGACGCCGGGGGATTGCCCGGGTTTGTCGAATGTTCATTGCTTCTGCTATCCGGCAACGCTTTCGCACGGCGCCGTCTCCGGCGACATTCCCGCCATCAGCACGGGCGCGAAACGTCTCGCGCAAGGCATCGCGAGTTTGCTGTACCGCGAAGACGTGGAGCAGCATTACGCGGCGCTCGAAGCCTACGCGGAGCCCGAACTTTTCGGCGATGAATTCACGCCCGCCGACGCACCGCCCCAGTATGCGGGGGACCGATGAGCGGCTGGCTCGTTCGCCGCGTCGCGCAAGCGGCGTTCGTTGTGCTGCTGATGACGCTGATCGTGTTCATCGGCTTGCATGCGATCGGCAATCCAATCGATATCCTCATCGGGCAGGATGTCGACCAGGTCGATCGCGCGCGGATCATCGCGCAACTTGGCCTCGATCAGCCGCTGTGGAAGCAGTACCTCGCGTTTCTCGCGGGCGCCGCGCACGGCGATCTCGGCAATAGCTTCGTTTATAACGAACCCGCGATTCGCCTGATCCTGCAACGCCTTCCGGCGACACTCGAACTGGCGGTATCGGCGCTGCTGCTGGCGCTTTTCATCGGCATTCCGCTTGGGCTTTTTTCGGGCTTGCATCCGCGCAATCCGCTTTCGAAGATGTTGATGACGGGCAGCATTGTCGGCTTCTCGCTGCCTACGTTCTGGGTGGGCCTGATGCTGATCATGCTCTTCAGCGTAAAGCTCGGATGGCTGCCTGCGAGCGGGCGCGGTGAAACTGCAAGCCTGTTCGGTGTGCAATGGTCGTGGCTGACCATCGACGGGCTGCGCCACCTTATTTTGCCCGCGCTGAATCTCTCGCTTTTCAAGGTCTCGCTCGTGTTGCGCCTGACGAGCGCCGGCGTGCGCGAAGTCATGCCGATGGAACATGTGCGCTTTGCGCGCGCCAAGGGTTTGTCGCCGATGCGTGTCGTGCTCGTGCATATCTTGCGCAACACGCTGATACCGCTCGTCACGGTGATCGGACTCGAGTTTGGTTCGACCATTGCGTTCGCGGTCGTGACGGAGACCGTTTTCTCGTGGCCCGGCGCAGGCAAGCTGATTCTCGACAGCATCAACGCGCTCGATCGGCCGGTGATCCTTTCGTACCTGATCGTGGTCGTGTGCATGTTCGTCACGCTGAACCTGCTGGTCGATATCCTCTATAAATTCCTCGATCCGCGCGTGCGGCTGGAGGGCACGCAATGAGCGCCACGCCTCTCGTTCCCGGAACGCCTGTGCGCGCTGTATCGAAGCGCCGGTCGCCGTGGCGTCAACTCGTGGCCGATTTCGTGCGCTCGCCGGTCGCGCTGGGCGCGTTGATCGTTACGGTGTTGCTCATGCTTGCCGCGGTTTTCGCGCCGTATATCACGCCGCAAAATCCCTACGACCTCCTTCAGCTCGATGTCCTCGATGCCCGCCTTCCGCCCGGCTCCATGAACAGCGCCGGCACCCACGCGTACTGGCTCGGTACCGACGGCCAGGGCCGCGACCTCTATTCAGCGATGCTCTATGGCTTGCGCCTGAGCTTGTCAGTGGGTCTTGGCTCGGCAGTAATCGCGGGCGTCGTTGGCACAGTATTCGGGTTGATCGCGGCATACGCAGGCGGCAAGGTGGACAGCCTCATCATGCGGCTTGTCGATTTGCTGCTCGCCTTCCCGTCCATCCTGGTCGCGATGATGCTGCTCGCGTTCCTCGGCAAAAGCGTGACGAACGTCGTGCTCACTTTGGTGCTGATCGAATGGGCGTACTACGCCCGCACAGCGCGCGCGCAGGCTTTAGTCGAAGCCCGGCGCGAGTATGTCGAAGCGGCGCGCAGCCTGGCAATTCCGAACTGGCGCATCGTGCTCGTTCATATGCTGCCGAATTGCCTGCCGCCGCTGATCGTGGTCGGCACGCTGCAGGTCGCACGCGCAATCACGCTGGAAGCAACGTTGTCGTTTCTCGGGCTCGGCGTGCCGATCACGGAACCATCGCTCGGGCTGCTGATTGCCAACGGCTACCAGACCATGCTCTCGGGCGAATACTGGACGAGCGTCTACCCGGGTCTTGCGCTGCTCGCCATCCTCGTATCGATAAACATGGTCGGCGACCGTCTGCGCGAATTGCTCAATCCGAGGTTCGTGAAATGAGCAACGCAGCCTTTCATACTTCCGATACCACCCTCGAAGTCCGCGGCCTGAAGACGCGCTTCTTCACGCGCGAAGGCGAGTTGCCTGCGGTCGAGGATGTATCGCTGACGCTCGGCCGCGGTCGCGTGCTGGGTCTGGTCGGGGAATCCGGGTCAGGGAAATCCGTAACCGGTTTCTCGATCATGGGACTGATCGATGCACCCGGCCGCGTGGTCGGCGGCGAGATACTGTTCAAGGGAAGGAATATTGTTGGTCTGCCGGAAGCCGAAATGCGGCGCCTGCGCGGCAGCCGTATTGCGATGGTGTTCCAGGACCCGATGTCCACGCTCAACCCCGTGCAACGCGTCGACGCGCAGATGATCGAGGCCGTGCGTGCGCATCGGAATGTAAGCCGCAGTACCGCCCGTGAGCAGGCAAGCGAAGCGCTCGCGGCAATGGGTATCGCAAGTCCTGGCGAACGCCTGCGTGCGTATCCGCATCAGTTGTCAGGCGGCATGCGCCAGCGCGTGGCGATCGCGATTGCCATGCTGCACAAGCCTGATTTGATCATCGCCGATGAACCCACGACCGCGCTCGACGTGACCATCCAGGCGCAGATCCTGTCCGAGGTGCAGACGCTCGTGCGCACCCAAGGCACGTCGCTGATCTGGATCACGCACGACCTGTCCGTGGTCGCGGGTCTCGCCGACGACATTGCCGTGATGTATGCCGGCAGGATCGTGGAGCAAGGCACCGTCGATGCAGTGCTCGATCATCCGCAGCATCCCTACACGGCAGGTCTGATCGACAGCTTGCCGAGCCTCAACACGCGTCACAGAAGGCTGACGCAGATAGCGGGCATCACGCCCGACCTGCGTTCATTGCCGCCGGGCTGCGCGTTCGCGCCGCGCTGCACGCGTGCGACTTCAATCTGCACCACGCCGCCGGCGCTCGGCCCGTCGCCTGCTGCGAAGGCCGCTGAACATGGCACGCATCTCGTGCGCTGCTTCCACCCGGGCCGTCATGCCGACGTGCCCACGGAGACAACAGCATGAGCCTCATCGAGCTGCGCGGTGTCAGCCAGCGCTTTGGCGAACGCGACGACAACACTGCAGCGCGCTGGCTGCGTGAACGCAAACTCCTCGCGCCGCATGCAATCACGCGTGCAGTCGATCACGTCGATCTCGCAATACAGCCCGGCGAAGTAGTCGGTCTTGTCGGCGAATCGGGCTGCGGAAAATCGACGCTCGGCCGGATCGTCTCGGGCCTCATCGCGCCGACGGAAGGCGATGTGATGGTCGACGGCCACGACCGCGAATCCATGTCACCCGACGCATTGCGTGCCGCCAGGCTTGCGATCCAGATGATTTTCCAGGACCCGTATTCGAGCCTGAATCCGAGGCGGCGGGTGCGCGATATCGTCGGTGAAGCACCGCTGATTCACGGCATGGTCCAACGCGCCGATCTCGACGCATACGTGGCTGCGCAACTGAAAAGCGCGGGGCTCGATCCGTCACTGGCAGACAGATACCCGCATGAATTCAGCGGCGGTCAGCGGCAGCGCATTGGTATCGCGCGGGCGCTTGCCGTCAATCCGTCGATGCTCGTCTGCGACGAAGCCGTAGCCGCGCTGGATGTATCAATACAAGCGCAGATCCTGAATCTCTTCATGGACCTGCGCGAGCAGTTAAACCTCACGTATTTGTTCATCAGCCACGATCTTGGCGTGGTCGAACAATTATCCGATCGCGTGGTGATCATGTATCTCGGTCGCGTGGTGGAAAGCGCGCCTGTTGAAGAGATATTCCGGCGTCCGAACCATCCGTACACGCAAACCTTGCTTGCGGAAATTCCTCGTATCGATGTGCGCAAGAAGCACTTCACCGCCATTCGCGGCGAAATGCCGAGTCCGCTCGCGCCGCCATCCGGTTGCCATTTCCATCCGCGATGTCCGCACGCAATGCCGCGCTGCAAGACCGAAGTCCCGACCTTGCGCGGCATTGCCATCGAACACGTCAGCGCCTGTCACCTGAACGACGCTCAATGATTCTTCAATCCAGAACATACTTCAAGAAAAGGAATTGCATCGTGAATCGCCTGATCCTTTCCACGCTGAGCGTAACCCTCGCCGGCGCGGCGTTGTTCAGTTCGGCCACATCCGCGCAGACGCTCAACATTGCGTTCGCCGATCCGTTGTCATCGCTCGATCCGCAGTTGAACAACTACGCGGGCGACCGTTCCGTTGATCTGCACTTCTGGGACTTGCTGGTCGAAAACCACGACAACGTGCTCGCACCCGGACTCGCCACGAGCTGGAAAGCGACGGGTAACGATACCTGGGAATTCAAGCTGCGCCATGATGTGAAGTGGCAGGACGGTACGCCGTTCACCGCTGATGACGTCATCTACTCCTACCAGCGCGCGCGCAATGTGCCGGGCACCATTGCGACCTTTGCGGGTTATCTGCGCACCGTCGCGTCAGTGACCGCGCCTGATCCGTACACGCTCGTCATCAAGACGAGCACGCCGACGCCCGACCTGCCGCTGAACCTGACATCCGTGCATATCGTCAGCAAGCATGTGGGCGAGAAGTCATCGAGTGAAGACTACAACGCCGGCCGCGCGATGGTCGGATCGGGACCCTACAAGTTCGTCTCATACACGCCCGGGGACCGCGTAGTGATGAAACGCAACGACGCATACTGGGGCGCGAAGCCGCTCTGGGACACGGTGAACTATCGCTACGTCAGCAACGCGGCGGCCCGGACGGCGGCGCTGTTGTCGGGCGATGTCGACATGATCGACAAAGTCTCTGTCTCCGATTTGCCGCGCCTGAAGCAATCGCCGAAGGTTTCCGTCTACGCGTATCCGGGCCTGCGCGTCCTGTTGCTGCAACCGAGTTTCCGCGAAGGACCGAGCCCCTATATCACCGATAACGCCGGCAAGGCCCTGCCGAAAAACCCGCTCCTCGATGTACGCGTGCGCCGCGCGTTGTCCCTTGCGATCAATCGTCCCGCGATCACCGACCGCATCCTGCAAGGTGCGGCGACGGTCGCGAACCAATGGATGCCGGCGAAGACCTTTGGTTATAACCCTGATGTCAAGGACATCCCGAACGATCCGGCCCAGGCGAAGAAATTGCTTGCCGAAGCGGGTTTCCCCGATGGTTTCCAGTTGACGCTCAGCGTGCCGAACGACCGTTATCCGCAAGCACCTGAAACGGCGCAGGCCGTCGCGCAATTCTGGACGCGCATTGGCGTGAAGACGAAGGTCGAGGTCATGCCATGGGCGGTTTACGCGAGCCGGGCGAATAAAAACGAGTTCGCGATGAGCATGATCGCGTGGGGTAACGGCACGGGCGAAGCGAGCTACGCGCTCGTCAACATCCTCGGCACCGTCGATGCAAAGAAGGGCATTGGTTCATCGAACTGGGGCCGCTATAGCAGTCCCGCCGTCGATCACGCGCTCGATGCCGCGACCGCCGAGTTCGACGCCGCCAAGCGCGAAGCGATCCTGCGCGGATCGGTGAAGGTGGTGAGCGACGACGTGGGCATCATTCCGCTTTTCCATTATCAAAACATCTGGGCCGCGAAGAAGGGGCTGAAGGTGACCCCGGCCGTCAGCGACCGGACAACCGCGATGATGGTCACGCGCATCGGCAATTGAGGCCGGCATGACATACATCACGATCACTCCGGCCGATGACCTGATCGACGTCCCGCGCCGCATCCTGGTTGGCGGTTTGCAAGCGGACACGTTGATCGGGTTGCGCACGCACACTGCGCGCGGCGATGGCGTGATCTGGACGAGCCGCGCGGTATATCGCGCGGACGCGGATGGTGTTATCGACCTTTCGCGCGATGCACCTGTTGAAGGCGATTACAGCGATGTATCGCCGATGGGACTGATCTGGTCGCAAACGCCCGTTGAAACCGGCAAGCGGGAGGTGTTCCCGGCGGATGTAAGCGACGCGCTGACCACGCGCGTCGAAGTTTTCGACGCCGATGGAAAGTGCCTGGACGAAGCCGTGTTGACACAACGCCTGATGGCACCGGGCGTTCAACGACGCGAGATGCGCGAGGACGGTTGCGTTGGGACTCTGTTCGTTCCAGCAACGCCGGGACCGCATCCGGTCGTGCTCGTGCTGAATGGCTCGGGCGGCGGCGTCAATGAGCCGCGCGGTGCGCTGTATGCATCGCGTGGATATGCCGCTCTTGCGCTTGGCTACTTCAAGACGCCGGGACTGTCCGATTACATCTCGAACACGCCGCTCGAATATTTCCGCCGCGCGCTCGACTGGATCAGCCGCGAGTTGCAGCCCGCACATGGCTTCATTGCAGTCAGCGGACAATCGCGCGGCGGCGAACTTGCGTTGTTGCTCGGTGCGACTTATCCAGACCGGATCAAGGCGGTGATCGGTTATGTGCCTGGCGCGGTGGTCCACAGCGCGCAAAACGCCGCGGATCCCGCAACGGGCCGCGAAGGCCCGGCGTGGTTGATCGACGGCAAGCCGCTGCCGCATCTATGGGAAAACAATCGCACGGCAAGCTGGAAGCCTTTCGATGACGGACCGCCGCCGCACCGCCATGAACGCGCCATTCGCACCGCCTTGCGCGATCAGGAAGCGGTGGAACGCGCGCGGATTCGCGTGGAACAGATCGATGGACCCGTGCTTCTGCTTTCCGCCGCTGACGACGGATCATGGCCATCGTCCGACTATTCGCGCATGGTCGTCGACACGCTGGAGCAGCAGAAGCATGCGTACCCGGTCAACCATCTCGACTTCGATGAAGCCGGCCACGCCATCGTATTCCCTTACGTACCGACCACCCAACTCGTGTATGCGCATCCCGTGTCGGGACGCATCAGCACGGGCGGTGGCCGGCCCGCAGCAAACGCGCACGCCGATGAAGCATCGTGGCGCGCGGTCCTGAATTTCCTCAACGCTGCTACAAGCACTCGCGCAAAGGAGCAAGCATGACAGATACGGATATTGTCGACCGGATTGCGGGTCTCACGCCGGGCACGCCGACCCATGCCATAAGGCACAAACGCGAGAAAGTTGCCGATGCCACCCAGCGCAGCTACGAAGCGCTGTTCGATCCGGCGCTGCCGGATTTATCGCTGAGTGATCGCTTGTTCGTGGCGTTGTACGCGTGCACGTTATCGAATGCTTCGGCACTGGGCGCGCATTACGCGGAACGGCTTGCATCAATCGATGCGGACCGCGCCTTGATCAACCAGATCGCGCAGGGTTCCATCGTCACACAAGAACCGCGGCTGCATGCAATGCTGGTCTTCACGCGCACGCTGATCGAATCGCCCATCGAGGGCGACAAGGCCGCGCTCGAACGCCTTCCCGCTGCGGGCATCCCGACGCCGGCCGTGGTCGCGCTCGCGCAACTGATCGCGTTCCTCTCCTATCAAATTCGCCTGACTGCCGGATTGCGCGCGCTGCAGGCGCTGAATGCCACGGAGGCCGCATGACCCGTCTGATCGAAGCACATGGCTTTACCAATCGCGTGCTCGGATGGGACGCGTGGCTGGACGTCGTGCAACTCGCCGATGCATCGGCCGAACAAATTGCCGTGCTCGAAGAAAGCCATCCGAAGGCGAAGGAGTCCGACTACTACCTGTTCCTCGTGCATCAGCCTGAGATTTTGCGGCAGCGTTCGGCCGCGTTCAACGCGATCATGTACGCGCCCGGCGGATTGCCGCGCGCTGAACGCGAACTGGCGTCGACGGTGGTATCGCGGATCAATGGCTGCGTGTATTGCGCTTCGGTGCATGCGCAGCGGTTCGAGCAATTGGCCAAACGCGATGATGTGATCGAGCAGGTGTTCAACGATCCTGTCACCGCAGGGACCACGCCGCGCGAGAAGGCGATCGTGCTGGCATCGATCGATTTGACGCTCAGGCCGGGCGAGGTCGAACCGGCTCAGTTGAAGGCGCTGCGCGACGTTGGCCTGAACGACGATGAGATCCTCGACCTGATTCATTCCATCGCCATTTTTGCATGGGCGAACCGGTTGATGTTGAATCTGGGGGAACCGGTGGGGTAAGGCGGAATGTGGTCTGGGCGGGCGCATTAAGGGCAGAGCTATCACGCGCAACGAAAAAAAACAAAGGCCACGCGTGTGCGTGGCCTTTGCATGCGTGCCTACGGTCGTCTGTTCATGCTTATATTCAAGCGTCCGCGAGCGAAGCCATATCGATCACGAATCGATACTTCACGTCGTTCTTCAACAAGCGCTCATACGCTTCGTTGACGCCCTGGATCTGCACGACTTCCACGTCGCTGACAATGCCATGCTCGGCGCAGAAATCCATCATCTCCTGCGTCTCAGCCAAGCCTCCAATTGCCGAGCCCGCCACCGACTTGCGCCCGATAATGACGCTCACGCCCGCAAGCGGCTCCGTGTCGGTCAATACGCCGACCAACGCCATCGTCCGGTCGCGCTTGAGCAGCGCCATGTAGGGGTTGAGGTCGTGCCCAACCGGAATGGTGTCGAGCAGGAAATCGAAGCTGCCGGCATGCGAAGCCAACTGGGCGGCATCGGTCGAGATCAGCACTTCGTCAGCGCCAAGACGCGCAGCGTCCTGACCTTTACCCGGTGAAGTTGTAATCATGACCACGTGCGCACCGAGCGCCTTCGCAAACTTGACGCCCATATGTCCGAGTCCGCCAAGTCCGATCACGCCAACTTTCTGACCCGGCCCCACCTTCCAGTGACGCAGCGGCGAATAGGTCGTGATCCCCGCGCACAATAACGGCGCGACCGCTTTCAAGTCGAGGTTCGCAGCCACCTTCACGACGAAACGCTCTTCCACCACGATCTGATCGGAATAACCGCCGAAGGTCAGTTGTTCGCTGCCGCGTTCCTTCCCGTTATAAGTCGGTGTGGGGCCTTCCTCGCAATACTGTTCGAGGTTCTCGCGGCACGCCGAACATTGCCGGCATGAATCGACTAGGCACCCCACCCCCGCGTAATCGCCGACCTTGAACTTCTGGACATCGCTGCCGACCTCGACCACGCGTCCCACGATTTCGTGTCCCGGCACCATCGGATATAACGAGTTGCTCCAGTCGTTGCGCGCCTGATGCAGGTCCGAATGACAAATACCGGCATACAGGATTTCTATGCGAACGTCGTTCGGCCCGGTATCGCGGCGCGTAAAACTGAAAGGAACGAGCGGCGTGGTAGCGCTATGAACGGCATATCCTCGGGCTTGAAACATGGTGTCCTTATGTGGCTTTGTTGAACGTATATGCACAATAGGCACTCAGCTTGTAGTGCGCAAGCTTGAGTTTCCGCATGAATCATTGAATAATCCTGCACAATGCTTACCGATAACCTCTCGCACTTGTCCGCGTTCGCTGCCGTCGCGCGCCACGGCAGCTTCCGCAAGGCCGGCGCCGAACTGGGGCTGTCCACGTCGGCGATCAGCTACGCCATTCGCGGACTGGAAGAAAGACTGGGCGTGAACCTGATCAACCGCACCACGCGCAGCGTCGCGCTGACCGACGCCGGTCAGCGTCTGCTGGAACGTCTTCAACCGTTGCTGCACGATCTCGGCGACGCCTTGGAGGAAATGAACAACTTCCGCGCGACGCCGACCGGCACGCTGCGCCTCAACATGTCGCACGTGGCGGCGCGGCTGGTGGTCGCGCCGCTCATGGCGCGCTTTCTGACGGCTTATCCGGACATTGCCCTGGAGATTGTCGAAGATGACAGCCTCGCCGATATCGTCGGCCTCGGTTTCGACGCCGGCATCCGTTTTCAGGAGTCCATCCCGAAGACATGGTCGCGGTCCCGATCGGCCCGGCGCAGCGCGGTCTTGCAATTGCAACGCCGGATTACCTGGAAGGACGCCCGCCGCTGCATCATCCGAACGATCTGCTCGACCACAATTGCATCCGTCACCGGTTTCCAAGCGGCAGGCTTTATAAATGGGAATTCGAAAAGGACGGCACGCGGCTGGAGATCGATGTCAAAGGCCGCGTGACGGTAAGCACGCTCGAGCGGACATTGCAGGCCGCGCTGGATGGCATCGGTATCGGGTTCTCCATGGAAGCGATCGTTGGCGATCTCATCGATCAAGGCCGTCTGGTTGCCGTGCTGGAGGACTGGTGCCCGTATTACCCGGGCTTCATGTTGTATTACCCGCGCCAGCGAAGGACGTCGCCGGCGCTGCGTGCTTTCATCGATATGGCGCGGGAAACCACTTCCAGTTGATCATCCCGCCGCAGCTTGCACAAGCTCGCGCAAGACCGTTTCCAGCTTCACTTCGCCTTTGATTGGGGCGCCTTCGAACTCGATCCAGCCTTCGTTGAAGCCATCGAGCATCTGGATGCGCGGCATCGGATCGTTCATGCCCTGCGACCTGAAAAGCGAGCCCCATGTTTCGCGCAGCACGGCTTCAGCACGGACATCGCGTCCGAAGATTTTTGCAAATGCTGCGGCAATGTCGTTCGGACTCACGCGATGCGGCCCTTCCAGCTCCACGACCCGCGTTCCCGTCCAGTCCTGTTGCAGCAGCTGCGCGGCCACGCGTCCCACGTCCGCCGTGGCAATCATTGCCACGGGTTTATCGAGCGGCTGCAAGAAGCTTCGCACGATGCCTTCATCGCGCGCAGACGCTACGTCCCACGCCGAGTTTTCCATGAACCAGCCGGGCCTGAGGAACGTCACAGGCATGGAAAGCTGGCTCAACGCGTGTTCCATCAACGAGCGCTGCGTGAGCAGATTCGACTGGCTCGCCTGCGCGCCGATAGTCGAAAGACACACCACCTTGCGCGGTCTCGCGGCTTCCAGCGCAGCCTTGACGGCATCGATCACGACACGCGCCTCGGGAAAGCCCGGCGACGGATCGAAGTTCGACGGCGGCAGAATGAATACGCCGTCCGCGCCTCTGAACGCCGCCGTCAACGCGGCCACGTCTTCCATGTCGGCGAGCGCGCTTTCGCATCCTTGCGATGCCCAGTGCTGCGCTTTGCCCGGGTCGCGCACGATTGCGCGGACCGGAAGACCCTTCGATAACAACGTCCGAGCAAGCGCGCCTCCGACCTTGCCGCTGATGCCAGTAATTGCGTACATGGTGAACTCCCTTTTGAATAGTCTGCGATTGAGTGCATCATAAGGGTGC
Source organism: Burkholderia sp. PAMC 26561 (assembly GCF_001557535.2). Classification (NCBI taxonomy): domain Bacteria; kingdom Pseudomonadati; phylum Pseudomonadota; class Betaproteobacteria; order Burkholderiales; family Burkholderiaceae; genus Burkholderia; species Burkholderia sp. PAMC 26561. The sequence continues at coordinate 550,794 of NZ_CP014315.1, read as the reverse complement.
GCGATCATTGAGGGAATCGCCCTCGTGTCACTTCATTAGTGACCTTTCAGCACGAATTAAAAACCGGATAAATCATGAGCTTCGATGGACGTACGCTTGCCAATATCAGCGTCCTTGCCGCAATTGTCGAAGGCGGAAGTTTTGCGCGCGCGGCAGACGCGCTGGGTTTATCGCCGTCCGGTGTCAGCCGCGCGGTCGGGCGACTGGAGACGAGCATAGGCGTGCGCTTGCTTGACCGGACCACACGTTCGGTGATGCTGACGGACGAAGGCCGCCGGCTTTACGAAGAGATAGGACCGCTGCTTGCGGGCATTGGCGACGCCGTCACCATGACCGCTGGCGCGTCCGCCGCCGTGCAGGGGCGCTTGCGTGTGAACGTGGATGCGTATTTTTCGCGACGCATGCTTGCGGTGCATCTCGCCGGATTCCTTGACCGCTATCCCGAACTGTCGCTTGAACTGGTTACACGTGACCAGCTCGGCGACCTGGTTGCCGACGGATTCGATATTGCCGTTCGCTTCGGACAACCGCCATCGTCGTCACTGGTTGCCCGCAAGTTGCTGGAGACACGCACCGTGACCGTTGCTGCGCCGTCATACATCAGGAAGCATGGCCGGCCGGAAACGCCCGCTGACTTGATCGATCACGCGTGCATCCAGATGCGCAATTCGCTGACGGGCGAACCGATGGAATGGGAATACAAATCGGGCCGGAAGGCTGTTCCGGCGAAGACATCGGGACGTCTGCTTTTGAACGACGCCGGCACGCTGCTCGGCGCATGCCTCGCGGGCGCGGGCATCGCGCGACTGAAGGCGAGTGGCGTGCAGGATCTCATCGATAAAGGCCGGCTCGTGCAATTGCTGCCCGAATGGACCGGCGAGGCGTTTGCGCTTTACGCGCTGTATCCGTCAAGGCATTTACCGGCGGCGAAGGTGCGTGCGTTTATCGACTTTGTGATCGAAATTCTTGCTGCGGATTCCTGACGCCGGTTCGCTTCAGCGTTTCCCCGTAGAATCCCGCAATACAAGAACGGCATCAACCTCGGATCTCGCATTGTGATAACCACGCTCGCACAACTACGCGCCGGACTGCCGGCAGGAACACGGCAATTGAAAATGTCGTGTGGGCTGACCGAGTTTCCGCGCGAAATCTTCAACCTCGCCGATACACTCGAATCACTCGACTTGTCCGGTAATGCGTTGTCGTCGCTTCCGGACGATCTTCCGCGGCTTGCCAAGCTGCGCATCATCTTCTGTTCGAACAACCGGTTCACCGAGTTGCCCGAAGTACTTGGCAAGTGTCAGCAGTTGAGCATGATCGGGTTCAAGGCGAACCAAATCGCCAGGGTGGCGGGTACATCGTTGCCGGCAACTCTTCGCTGGCTGATCCTCACCGACAATCACGTTGAAATGCTGCCGCCCGAGATAGGAAACTGCACGACGCTTCAGAAGCTGATGCTGGCGGGTAATCGCTTGCGGACGCTGCCGTCCGCGCTTGCTGCTTGTTCGCGCCTCGAACTGCTGCGGCTTGCCGCGAATCAGCTCGACGAACTGCCTGCGTGGCTCACGTCCATGCCGCGCTTGTCGTGGCTCGCTTATGCGGGCAACCCGCTAAGCGAAACGCTGGAAGCGGACGCACTGATGCACACGCCGATCAACCCTGTCGAATGGAGCGACCTGACGCTTGAACATGTCCTGGGGGAAGGCGCTTCCGGCGTGATCTATCGTGCATCGTATTCCACGAACGATAATGCTGCTCAACCGGTTGCAGTCAAATTGTTCAAGGGCGCTGTAACCAGCGATGGATTGCCTCATTGCGAAATGGCGGCATGCATCAATGCGGGTGAGCATGGGAATCTGATTTCGGTACTTGGGAAGGTACGCGCGCATCCGCAAGGTGCTGATGCACTCGTGCTGACGCTGATCAATCCCGAGTTCCGTAATCTCGCGGGTCCGCCAAGCCTTGATTCCTGCACCCGCGATGTGTACGCCGACGATGTCCGCTTCACGCGATGGGCCGCGTTGAACATGGCCTACGGCATTGCATCGGCTGCATGTCATTTGCATGCGAAAGGAATCATGCACGGCGACCTTTACGCACACAACATCCTGCATTGCGGTGAGAGTCGCGCGCTGCTGGGCGACTTTGGCGCAGCTTCGTTTTATTCGCCGCAAGGCCCGCACGCTCAATCGCTGCAGCGCCTGGAAGTGAGGGCTTATGGATGCCTGCTGGAAGAACTGATCGATCGATGCGACGCTGTCGACCCTTCGCTGATCGAATTGAAAAACAGATGTCTGAGCGAAAAGACCGACGACCGGCCGCTATTCGGCGAGATCGTCTCGACGTTATCAACGCTCATGAAAACTTAAGAGCGCCCGTCGAAAAGCCGGACGCTCTCTTTTTAATCAGGGACCAACTGGCTCCTGAGCCTGCTTGAGTTCTTCACGTGCCTGATCCAGCTTGCGCTGTCGCGAAGCGATCTTCTTTGATCCGTCGCCTTTGTCCTGCGCCTTTTTCAGTTCGGCTTCCCGTGAATTGACTTTGGCCTGTGCGTTCGTTATCCGGCTTTGACGCCGCTTTTCCAGTGAAGCATCAGAACAGTTTTGTTTGGCCTGATCCAGCGCCGTCTGCAAACCTTTTAGTTGCGCAGTATTGTTGTGCGCCTGCGCGTATTCGATCTGCTGGTTGATCCTGTCCTGCTTCTGCTGACAGGTCTCGCTATTTGCATCCGCAAAGGCGCTTGTGGCGAGCACGCTTAAAGTGGCAGCTACAAGAAAACGTCTCATTTTTTCTCCAGGGCGAAATGGTGGATGAGCGAGAAATAAACGTTAGCCGCGAGCCCGTGCTTTCTGGTTCGACGTGTAGATGTTGTCGCGCACTGGCGCAGCGCCACTTTCGAGCACGCCAATCCATTCGTCGGTTGACAGCACTGCGGCAAAGCGCGATTGCATCACGACGGTGAACACGCGATGGATCTCTTCGGCGCTTGCATAGCCCGCCCGATTTTCATAAGGCACGGAACCGGTGGCATCGACGAGAAACTCGACCGACATACCCGCGTGTACCGCGTGCTTCACCGTGGAGTCACCGCAGTTTTGCGTCATATAGCCTGCGATTACGAGCGTATCGATTTCGTGCGTCTTCAACCAGTCGCCCAGACTCGTTCCGGCGAACGCGCTCGGCAACGCTTTCTCGATCACCTGCGCGTGCGGCCGGGAACTCACCACGTCGTGCAGTGCAGCTCCGGCCGATCCACGCGCGAACAAAGGCGACGTTTCAGGCGCGATGTTCTGGATCAGGACCACGGGCACGTGATGGCGGTTAGCTGCGTCGATTGCACGGCCTATGTTTGCGAGCGAAACATTGACATCCGGATATTCGATCAGCAGATTGCCGGAGACGTATTCGTTTTGAACATCTATGACGATCAACGCGCGACGGGGTGAGGACGGCATGGCGAAGCTCCTGTGATGTGATGACGCTGCTCCGGACTATACAACGTCAACGCCGCCCGCAAGATGAGCCTTCAACGCATCGATGAACACGCGCACCTTCGGCACCGGTTGCCGCGCCGATGGAAACACCGCATGAATCCCCGCGGGTGCCCCTGACCACTCCGGCAGCAAACGCACCAGCCGTCCCTCGGCAACATCGTCGCCAATCGAGAAGTCCGTGAGAAACGCAACGCCCCCGCCCGCGAGCGTCGCTGCACGGCACGTTGGCGATGTATCGGCGAAGAAGCCCGCGCTGAAGCGGACAGTACGCCTGGCGCCTCGCCTGCTTTCAATCGATACCACCAATGGTTTTACCAACGCGGACATGGCCACGAACGGCAGCTTCGCCAGCGCTTCCGGTTTAGTCGGCTTCCCCCATGTACTGATGAACTCGGGACTCGCGACCAGCCACTTCACGAAACCGCCGATTTTCACCGCGCGATAACTCGAGTCCGCTAACCTTCCGAGGCGAATGGCGACATCGACGCTTTCTGCGACCAGATCCACCATCCTGTCCGCAGACACCAGCTCGACCTTCAACTCCGGATGCGTCCGGCGCAAGCCAACGAGCATGGGCGCGATAACGTTCGTCCCGTAGTCGATCGGCGTTGCCACGCGCAGCGTGCCACGCAATTCGCCAGAGCCTTGCGCGAGCGCCGAAATCGCGTCTTCCGCTGTGCTCAGGATCTGCCGGCTCGCTGCGTAAAACGCCTGGCCGGCCTCCGTGACGCTCACGCGTCGCGTGGTTCGCACGAGCAGGCTGGCGCCCACTTCCGCCTCAAGGCGCTGCATGTGCGTGCTGACCATGGTTTTCGCAATTCCAAGGCGGTCGGCCGCGGCGGTCAGCGATCCAGCTTCGACCACCGCCGCGAACACCACCAGCCGATTGAGGTTTACACCACTCAGGTCGGTCATTCGATTGTCCACTATAAAAGGATTGTGTTACCACGATTATCCGTCTTCTCGCATCGTGCGTTGCGGCCTATTCTAGGAACACTCACTCATCAATCAATTCGCCAGGATCCGACCATGCCTTCTGCCATCAAAACCAAACCAGATCAGCCGATCCGCTTGCACACGACGCTATTGTCCGGACACGGGCATCGCGTGAAGCTTTTCCTCACCTTGCTCGACCTGCCGTTCACAACGATCGAACTGAACATGAAAGCTGGTGACAACCGCAAGCCCGCCCATCTGGCGCTCAACCCGTTCGGAGAAGTGCCGGTGATCGAGGACGGCGACATTGTTCTGACGGATTCGAATGCGATCCTCGTCTACCTTGCGCAAAAGTACGGCGATGCATCGTGGCTGCCTGAAGATCCCGTCGGTGCCGCAGCCGTTCAGCGCTGGTTGTCGCTCGCTGCGGGCAAGATCGCGTATGGACCCTGTGCCGCGCGTCTCGTCACCGTGTTCGGCGCGCCGCGCGATCACGCGGGGGCGATGCGCATTGCAGAAGATCTCTTCGCGATCATCGAGCCCGAGTTCGGTGACAAGCCGTTCGCCGTGGGGCAAACACCGACCATCGCGGATATTGCGGCTTACTCGTACATCGCTCATGCGCCCGAAGGCGGCATTTCGCTTGATCCATATCCCAATCTGCGCGCGTGGTTGAAGCGCGTCGAAGCGCTGCCGCGCTTCCTGCGTATGCCTGCCTCGAAGGCCGGCTTGCTTGCCGAGTCCGACTGATTGCTCCGTACCATCCACCAACTGGTGAACGCCCATGTCCGATACCCTTGTCGCCGCTCCGCCTGCAGGCTGGAGCGCTGTTGAATCGCCCTTTCACGCCGGCGAACTGGCGGCGCAGGAACGAGCGGGGGTACGTGAGCGCATGGATGTCAATGCGCGTCGTGGAATTCGTGACTACATGCCCGAGCAGCATCGGCAATTCTTTGCAGAGCAGCCGTTCATGGTGCTGGGCGGCGTCGATGCTGCGGGACAACCGTGGGCAACATTGCGTATCGGTGAACCGGGCTTTGTGTCCACGCCCGATGAACGCACGTTGCGGATCGCGGGCCACAGCCTGAAAGGCGACCCTCTCGCAAGCGCGTGGAAAGCGGGCGCATTGCTGGGCGGCCTCGGCATTCAGCCCGCCACGCGCAGGCGTAATCGCGTGAATGGCGTGGTCACGTCCGTTGACGAAAATGCGATCACCGTGGCCGTCAGTCAGAGCTATGGCAACTGTGCAAAATACATTCAAAGCCGTACGCCGACGCCCATTGATTTCGGCAAGCAGGCGCTTGACGACGAGGCGCCTGTCATCACGGATCATCTGAGCGACGCCGATCGCGAACTGATTGCCAACGCGGACACGTTTTTTATCGCCAGCGCGAATACATCGGACGATGCGGGTATCGGCCGAGGCGCGGACGTGTCGCATCGGGGCGGCAAGCCGGGGTTCATTCGTATCGACAGCAAGCACGCGCTCACCACCCCCGACTTCAGCGGCAACCTGTTCTTCAACACCATCGGTAATCTGATGCGTGATCCGCGCGCGGGTTTGCTCGTGATCGACTTCGCCAGCGGCGACCTGCTGTATCTGGCCGTGGATGCAGAAGTGATCTGGGAAGGTAAGGATCTCGAATCATTCGAGGGCGCGGAGCGCCTCATCCGCTGGCGTGTGCGTGAAGTGCGGCGCACGCGCAGCGCTTTGCCGTTGCGTTGGTCGGGCGTGCAATACGCGCCGCAATTAGCGAAGACAGGGAGCTGGACGAAAGCGCCGAGCGCGTGGCGCACGCTGAACGTCGCCGAGGTTCGCGACGAAGCGCCCGGCATCAAGTCGTTTTATTTCGAGCCCACCGATGACGCGCCGCTCGCGTCTTTCGCGCCTGGCCAGTTTCTGCCGATCCGGCTGAACATTCCCGGGCTCGCGGCGCCGCTGATCCGAACCTATACGCTTTCCGATGCGCATGACGGCAAGCGTTATAGGATCACGGTGAAGCGTGAAGGTGTGGCATCGACGTGGTTGCACGAGCATGTCGATGCGGGCAGCGTGATGGAAACGAAGACGCCGGGTGGCGCGTTCGTGCTCGATCGAACGAGCTCGCGTCCGATCGTGTTTGTATCGGCGGGAATTGGCATCACACCGATGATCGCGATGCTCAACAGCGTGCTTTCGAACAACGACCGTGCCCAGCCCGAGCATGTGTATTTCATCCACGGCGCGCGCCGGGCAATCGATCGCCCCTTCGCTGACGAACTTGATGCCGCAGCGCAGGCGTTTCCGCAGCTCTCGATTCATCTTCGCGATGCGCAGCGCGTGGATATCGGCTATCTCAGGAGTGTGCTGCCATTCGGCGACTACGACTTCTACCTTTGCGGTCCGGCTGCTTTCATGCAAGACCTGTACACCGGCTTGCGCGCGCTGAACGTGGCCGACGACCGGATCCGTTTCGAAGCGTTCGGACCCGCGAGCGTCAAGCGAACTGAAAGGTCCGCAGTAGTTGCACCTATTGTCCCGGTCCGTGATCCTGAGCTTACGTCGAAGGTCATTTTCATGCGATCGCAAAAGACCGCGCAATGGTCTCCCGAAGATGGAAGCCTCCTCGACTTCGCCGAAGCAAACGGCGTGGCGGTGGCATCGAATTGCAGATCGGGCGTATGCGGCACATGTTCCACGCGCCTGCTTTCCGGCGATGTGGCGTATCCCGTGCCCTGCGAGGGAGAGGTCGAACCGGGACACGCACTGATCTGCAGTGCGATTCCGGCGAAGACAGGTCCGGGCGAAGATTCGGTCGTGGTGCTGGACGCTTAGGGCGCCTCTCAATCATGCACATTCGATATGGTTATATGCATTTGATATTTAACCCTCGAATGCGCGAATGTTAGCCTTTGGAGCAATCCACCGGGTAGCCGACTCCCGGCTCGACCGCCAAAGGACATTCAATAATGAGCACCCTTCCCGCCACACCCGAACTCGCGCTCCACGCATCGCCCGTCCGCAAATTCTGGTTCGATGAAGTCCCGCCGCCTGCATCGCTCGCGGCTGAACGTCGCCACCGGCTCGAACGTCTTGCAGGCGCATTCCGCCTGTTCGCCCGATACGGATTCGACCAGGGTCTCGCCGGCCACATTACCGCCCGCGACCCCGAATGGACCGATCACTTCTGGGTCAATCCGCTTGGCCGGCACTTTTCACGCATGCGCGTTTCCGACTTGCTGCTCGTGAACAGCGAAGGCGAGATCGTCGTTGGCAAGGGGCCCGTCAATCAGGCCGCCTTTGCCATTCATGCGGCAATTCATGAAGCGCGCCCGGATATCGTTGCAGCGGCCCACACGCATTCGCTCTACGGCAAGGCTTGGTCGACGCTTGGCCGCAAGCTCGATCCGCTGACACAGGACTCGTGCTCGTTCTATCAGGATCACGAACTATTCGATGATTTCCAGGGCGTCGTGCTCGACACCAGGGAAGGCGCCCGCATTGCCGATGCACTCGGCACGAGCAAAGCGGTGATCCTGAAGAACCACGGCATCCTGACTGCCGGTCCGACCGTGGAAGCTGCAGCATGGTGGTATCTCGCGCTCGATAACGCGTGCCACACACAATTGCTCGCAGAGGCGGCCGGCACGCCGCAACCCATTCCGCACGATGTCGCCGCGTTGACGCACGAGCGCGTGGGACGCCCCGGCGGTGCTTTGTTCTCGTTCCAGAGCTTGTATGAAGGGCTGGTTGAAGCGGAACCCGACTTGTTGGATTGAACAAAACACCGCGTGGATGGCCGACCCTCTCGCCTCCACGCGCTTGCCTGCCTCAAGCTTTTGCAATCTGCGTATCGGCGATTGTCCGCACATCGATCCGCCTCGGCAGGATCGCATCGCGAAACGCGCTGTCCGCCACTTTCTGCAACGCCGCGATATCGTTGTCCGCAACGAACCGCTGCTTCAGCGCGGATCGTGCAGTAATCGTCCTGGCTGCATCGAGCGGAAGACGGGTCAGCGATGCATACACCCGCGCGTATTCGTCCGGATTGGCAATCGCCCAATCGCCCGCGCGCTGGAACCGCTGCAGCACATCGGCTATTGCAAGCCGCTTCAAAGGATTCGCTGCGGCCTCGCCCGACGCCGTGATAAATCCCAAGCCACTATTGATGCCCGTGCCGTCGCGCAGTACGCGCGCACCATGCTGCACGGCTGTGCCGAAGTACGGGTCGAAGGTCGCCCATACGTCAATGCTCCCCGATGCAAACGCGGTGAACGCATCGACCGGCAACACGAATCTCACCGATACATCGTTGCGCGTGAGCCCCGCCTCGGCGAGCGCGCCGTAAAGCTGGAACTGCGAAATGCTGCCGCGCGCCGACGATACGAACACCGTGCGGCCCTTGAGATCCGCGACGCTGCGCAGCTTCGAATTTGCCGGCACGAGAATGCCGAGTTGCGATCCGGAACCGACGCGCGTCGCGACGATCTTGAGCGTCGGATCGCCCACGGCCGCCGCCAGCACGGGCAGGTCTCCCGCCGGAGCGATATCGACCGCGCCGGCACGCTGCGCCTCGAACAACGGCGCGGCGCCCTGGAAATTGGCCCATTTGAACGCGTACGGCGTGCCATCGAGCACTCTTGCCGCCTCGGCGAGTGCGCGCGTGCCGCCCGCCTGATCGCCCAGGACGAGCGTGACAGAAGACAGCGCGGCATTCGCAGCCCTCGCTGAACCAGATGCAAACCCGCCGATTGCAGCGAGCGCGGGCGCGGCTGCCAACACACGCAACGTGCGGCGCCTCGCGGCAAAAAACTCGGAACCAACCATATACATGAACCTCGTGGACGAAATCAGCGTCCAGAGTAGCGACGCGCATCCACCTTGAGAATTATTCAATTCTCGTAAGGTTATGAGGCTCCCAAACCTAAGCAATGCATGGTTTCGCCGAGCAGAAAAACAAAAAAACACGTTGACTTCGTATCTTAAGATATATATCTTAAGATGTGTTTTACGATACCTACGGAGTTTCTCGATGAAACGACATCCCTTTCACACACACGATTCGGCGGCTTTCGACGGCCGTTCAGCCCTGCATTCCCTCTGGCACGCAATGAGCCGCCACCATCACCGTCATCACGGCGAAGACCGTTTCGGCGGCCGCGGCGGCCATGACGGCCTGGGTGGATCCGGCCGCGGTGGTCATGATGGATTCGGCGGCCGCGGTGGATTCGGCGGCGGCCCTGGCGGCTTCGGTGGCGGCGAAGACGGCATGCCGCGCGGTCGCAAATTCACGTCCGACGACCTTCAGCTCCTGCTGCTCGCTCTGCTCGCCGAGCAGCCGCGCCACGGCTACGAGTTGATCAAGGCGCTCGAAGTCCGGTCGAACGGTTTCTACACGCCGAGTCCGGGCATGGTGTATCCGGCGCTGACCTATCTTGAAGAACTCGGTTACGCGACCGTCGAACTGGAAGGCAACCGCAAGCGTTATGCGCTAGCGGAACCGGGTCGCGAGCATCTGACGGCCAACCGGGAACGCGTCGACATCATGTTCGCGAAACTCAGTCATTTTGCTCGCAAGATGGATTCAGTGCGCCGCGCGTTCGCTGGCGAAACTTCCGACGAAAACGGCGACGGCGACAACACCTGGCTGCCGGAATACATCCAGGCACGCCGTGCGCTAAAGCATGCACTGCTGATGCGAACCGAAGCCACCATCGCCGAACAGCGCCGCATCGCCGCCATTCTCGTACGCGCCACGGCCGAAATCGAAGGCAAGGCGACGAGTGATCCGGCTTGAAATCCACATAACGATCAAGGAAAGACAGTATGCAAAACAGACCCGATCTGGCGGTCGTGCGCGTTCGCCATGCACTCAAATTCCGCCTGCTTCAAGTCAAGCGGGTTCATCTGGTAACACCGCATCTCCTGCGCGTCACAATGGGCGGCGAAGATCTCCAGGACTTCGAATCTGCATCGTTCGATGATCACATCAAGGTCTTCTTCCCGGCTCCCGGCGAAGAAAAACCCGTGGTCCCGACGGCCGGTCCCAACGGCCCTATCTTCGCCGAAGACCAGCCGCGACCGATCGCACGCGACTTCACGCCGCGCCGTTTCGATCGTGAGGCCCGGGAACTGGATATCGAATTCGCGTTGCACGAAGCAGGACCCGCCGCGACCTGGGCCAGGCAAGCAGACGTGGGTCAGTACCTTGGCATTGGCGGCCCACGCGGTTCGTTTACCATTCCCACGGGGTTCGACTGGCATCTTCTTATAGGCGATGAAACCGCGCTGCCCGCCATCGCGCGCCGTCTGGAAGAGTTGCCTGCGGGAACCCGTGTTGCAGCGCTGATCGAAGTTGAGGATCCATCGGCAAAAATCGAATTCAGTACCAATGCGGACCTCTACGCCGAATGGCGCTACCGTAACGAATCCGAGTTTCCGGGCGGTGCGTTGTTGCTCGCACTGCGCGAAATGTATCTGCCCGATGGCGAAGGGTATGTGTGGGCAGCGGCTGAGTCGAGCGTGGTTCGTGCGGCGCGTCAACACTTGTGCACGGAACGCGGTATCGATAAAACCCGCATTCGCGCCTCCAGTTACTGGAAGCGCGGCGCGGTTGCGGTCCATGAGTCTATCGACGACTAGACCTTGAATCGCACACGCCGCGTCCAAAAGAATAAATTCAATCAGGATGGCTATGTATAGTCTCGATTCAACTCGCGAGCGGCGCCTGCTGTGGCTGCTCGCACTCACCCAGTTCACCATCATCATGGACTTCATGGTGATGATGCCGCTCGGCCCGCAGATCATGCGCAGCTTTCAGATTACACCCGCTGCATTTGCCACCGCGGTCTCGGCGTACTCATGGTGCTCGGGACTTTCCGGGCTGCTGGGGGCGACGTATATCGATCGCTTCGACCGGCGCCGGTTATTGCTCGCCGTGTATGCGTTGTTTGCTTTATCCAACCTCGCTTGCGCCTTTGCGCCCACTTTCCCTATCCTGCTTTTAGCGCGTGCATTCGCGGGCATCACCGGCGGCATGCTCGGTTCGGTCGTGATGGCCATTGTCAGCGACGTCATCCCCGTGGCAAGGCGCGGCGCCGCGACCGGCACGATCATGACGGCGTTTTCACTGGCCGCCGTTGCGGGCGTGCCGGCAGGCATTCTGCTCGGCGCGCACTTCGGCTGGTATACGCCATTCATCCTGCTGACGGTGCTCTCCGTGCTGATATGGCTCGGCGGCATGCGAATCGTACCCACGCTGGCCGAACACCTGGGACGGCAACAGCCTGCGTTGCGAAGCGTGCTGCCATCGTTATGGCGGCTTTTGACGAACCCTCGATACATGAGCGCGTTCGCCATGACCTTCGTTGTAATGGGCTCGCAGATGCTGGTGATCCCGTTCATATCACCCGTGCTGGTCGCCAATCACGGCGTGCAGCCTGCGCAATTGTCGTGGCTTTATATGGGCGGTGGCGCGGCGACGTTCTTCACTTCACGTTTTGTCGGCCGTCTTTCCGATCGTTACGGCAGCCGCCACATGTTCCGCGTGATGGTCGCCGTTTCCCTTCTGCCCATCCTCTTCGTCACGCATTTACCGAGCTTGCCGTATGTATTGCTGCTGCTGTTTTTCCCGGTCTTCATGGTGACGGTTTCCGGCCGCATGGTTCCCATGCAGGCGTTGCTTACGACGGTTCCAGAGCCCGCAAACCGGGGCGCGTTCCTCAGCACGAACAGTGCGCTGCAGGCGCTTGGCAGCGGCTGCGGCGCGTGGCTTGGGGGCTTGCTGTTGTCGAGCGGTGCTGACGGGAGCATTCAAGGGTATGGCGTCAATGGATGGCTCGCGACCGTGCTCGTAATCGCGGCGGCGGTGTGGATCAGCCGCGTAAAGTCGTCGTCGGAGAGGCCCGCGGCAAGCGCCGTTGCAGCCGAACCGCTGGGCGAGGCTTAAGGTGTGATGCGGACCAGCTTGTTAAGTGGTCCGCCACGCCACCTGAACGTGTGTTGCACAAGCTTCGCGGAAACGGTAATCTCACGCTCACGAAGCCACGAACCTTCAACGAACCTTCATCTCTCTCATGACGAAGCCCGCGCACATTCTTTCCGCTGATATCGAGTTCGACTCGACGATCAGCCATGCGCACACGGCCCGTCTGTCTGCTTTTACTGTATCCCCACCTGTCGCTTCACCTCCCGCATCTCCTCCGAACGCCGTCACCGCAGGCGCAGCAGCGCCTCCGCGTGGACTCGTTCGCGGCTGATCAACAGCCACTGAATCCTGGCAACCGGCTCGACCGCTGCACCTTGCGTGCTCTGGCGGCGTGACCGTGTTCGCCCTGGTCATCTATTCCCTCGACAGGTGAATGAATCATGGTCTTTGTAAAAACAGCCTTTGCAGCCTATGGCTCGACGGCGCTCTTCGTGTTGCTCTGGAGCAGCGGTGCGATCGTTTCGGAAACAGGGCTTCAGCATGCTCCCGCACTACCCTTTCTCGTCATGCGCTTCGCACTCGCGTCAGCGGTCCTCGCGGCCCTGGGCGTATGGCGCGGACGATGGCTGCCCGCGCGAGGAACGAGACTTCAGGTTGCGCTTACCGGCGGCTTGCTCACAGGCGGTTATTCCATCTGCTATCTGCTTGCGCTTGACCATGGAATGACGCCCGGCATTCTCGCCACCATCCTGGGCGTTCAGCCTGTGTTGACGCTGTTGCTCGTGGAACGACGATTGACGATACGGCGCGCGGGCGGCCTTTTACTTGCCTTGAGTGGCTTGTGTCTGGTCGTGTTGGGAGCGGGAAGGATCGGACACTTCCCGGCGCTGGGACTGTTGTTCGCATCCGCATCGCTCGGTTGCATGACGGTCGGGGCCATTCTGCAAAAACGCCTGAAGCAGCAGCCTGTCGATATCCTGCCTTTGCAAAACGCAGTCAGCCTCGTGCTATGCGTGTTGTTCCTGCCTTTGCAGCCGTCCGGTATCGTCCTGAGTGCGGGGCTGCTCTTGCCGTTGTTCTGGCTAGGCATCGTGATATCGGTGTTTGCGCAGGTGCTGTTCTACCGCCTCGTGAATGCGGGGAATCTCGTCAACGTGACAAGCCTCTTTTATCTCGTGCCTGTTTGCACGGCGATCATGGACTACATCTTCCTCGGCAACCACCTCGCACCGGCAGGCGTCGCGGGAATGGCGTTGATACTTGCCGGGCTTGTCCTCGTTTTCCGGGCAACACCCGTGCATAACGTCGGGCACGCGTAGCATGCCGGCGGCCTGGAAAGTCATTTCCGGGCCGCCGGTTCAAGCAAGCGTCATGACTTCACAGCGATCACGTCGACCTCGACCAGCCATTCAGGACGCGCAAGCGCGGTAACGGTCAGTCCCGTCGATACCGCGTGCACACCCTTCAACCAGCGCCCGACCACGCGATACACTGCCTCGCGATACCGCACGTCGGTCAGATAGATCGTCACCTTGCAAATGTCTTCGAGCTTGCTGCCGGCTTCTTCAAGCAGCATCTTGACGTTGGCCATCGCCTTTTCGGCCTGCGCTGCGGCATCGCCGATACCGACTGATTCGTATGTATCGATATCCTGCCCAATCTGGCCGCGCAGGAAGATCATGTTGCCCGCCACGACCGCTTGCGCGAGATCGTTATCGAGCGACTGTTCGGGATAGGTGACCTTCGTGTTGAACGGACGAATGCGAGTGTGTTCCATGATGTCCCGTAGAAAATAAAATCAATGCGCCGGGATGCGCGCCAAGAACAGCCGAGCGCGCTCCGGCCTGGACGAACCGCACACGACTAGCGGCGGTTATCGAAATAGCCTGCGCGGATAGCGGTGCCGATCAGGTTCAGGATCAGCCGCCCCGCCGTCACGCACGAGATCTGGTTCACATCTTTCTCAGGCTGAATCTCCACGATATCCATGCCCACCACACGGCCCTTCTTCACGAGCCCGTGAATGAGCTTGCGGGCTTGCAGGAAGGTCACGCCGCCAGGCGCGGGACCTGCGACGGCCGGCATGACCGAAGGATCGAGGCCATCGGCGTCGATGGTCAGGTAGTAGTTGCCGCCATCCGGAATGCGCGCGAGCACGGCGTCCATGCCGATATCGTGAAGCTCGTAAGCGGTGATCAGGTCCGAGCCATAAGCCTTGGCGGCGCGGAATTCCTCCGGACGGCCGCTGCCCTGCGCACGCAATCCGATCTGCACGATCTTCGCGACATGCTTCATTTCGGAAGCGCGGCGAATCGGGCTGGAGAGACCGTCGCGCACGCCGTTCACTTCGTCGCGCCAGTCGAGGTGGGCATCGACATGAACCAGCGTGATCGGGCCAAGGCTGTCGAACGCGCGCAGCACCGGCGTGGTGATGCCATGATCGCCGCCCATCACGATAGGCAATGCGCCTGCAGCCAGGATCTTGCGCACGGCTTGCTCGACGCGCTCGTAATGGCTGCCGGGCGCCGCGAGATCGGCAATCACATCGCCGCAATCGACAAAGCGAATGTCCGTGCGCTCCTGCAGCAACGGACCATCGATATCGAAATCGTAGTGGCCCGGCGAACGCACTACGCGGTCAGTTGCCTGACGGATTGCGGTAGGTGCATTGGTCTGGTCATTGGTAAAATCGGCGGCGGAATATGCCGAACCATAGGGCATGCCGAGAACGGCGATGTCGGCGTCGAGGTTATCGAGGTCCATCGCCAGCTCGGAATAAAGGAGCGTCTTGTGGCCGGTCTTAGGAGGAACAGTCAGTGGCTTGGTCATGATAAGGAATCTTGTATTAAGTGGCATTGATTACGGCGAGGGACGCGCAGTATCAGACGCGCCGGTATCGGGTTGCGTATCGCTCCGACCATTGCCCGGCCACGTCGAGCAGCACGCTGCACAGCCAGTAGATGAGCGCGGTGGTGCCGAGTACTTCGACGTACGCGAAGGTATCGGCGGTGAGCAGGTTGCTTTGATAGGTCAGCTCCGTCAGGCTCATGACGGAGAATATCGACGAGTCCTTGAACATCATGATGGTGAGACTGGTCGTGGCCGGTGCGAGAAAACCAAAAATTTGCGGCAAGACCACATGACGCTGCACCTGAAGACCCGAAAGCCCCAGCGAGCGCGCCGCCTGCACCTGTCCATGCGCGAGGCTGCCGAATGCCGCGCGCAGGATCTCGCAGAAGTAACCGCCGGTGTAGAACGCCGTGGCCGCTACGCCGATCGCAAACGCGGGCATCGATACACCCAGCTTCGGCAAGCCGAAGAAGCTCAGGTAGACGAGTATCAGAAACGGGACATTGCGCACGATCTCCACGTACGAGAGCGCGACTGCGCGCAACATGCGCCATGCCGAGGCACGGAAATACGCGGCAACGGTGCCTGCCACGATGCCGAGCGGAATGCCGAGCAGGCAGACCTGAGCAGTGACCTTCAACCCTGTGAGCAAGGGGAGAATGGACGATTGAACGACAGCCAGGTCAATGGACATTGGGTAGCACCTTTGCCACGCGGCGTTCAAGTCCACGCGATGCCGACGACGCAACGAACAGAATCGCGAAGTAGACTGCGGCCGTCGCGGAAAACACCTGCAGCGGCAAGTTGGTTTGCAGGGTCGCGTCGCGTGCGACCGTCGCAAGGTCGTGTACCGCGATGATCGACATGAGTGAAGACGCCTTCAGCAGCATCGTGAATTCGTTGGTCAGCGGCGGGATTGATCGATAAAAAAGCTGCGGAAACACGATGTATCGCCACACCTGAAAGGCAGGCATGCCAAGCGCACGAGCCGCCGGGATCTGCCCGCGGCCCAGCGAGTTCAATGCGCCACGCAAGATCTCCGAGACATACGCCGCAGTGTTCAATGCAAGTGCGAGAATGCCTGCCTGCAGCGGCGAGATATTCGGATTGAGCACGGCAGGCAACACGTAATACGCAACCAGCATCTGAATCAGCGCTGGCGTACCGCGTATCAGGCTTACATAGAGAATGACGAGCCACGCGAGCACGCGGCCGCCGTGCTGGCGCACCAACAGCAACATCGCGCCGATCGCGATGCCAAGCACGAACGCCGCCACGCTCGATAGAATCGTCGTGATCGCGCCCGCAACGACATCGTGGAAAAACGGTGCGAGCACGGCGAGCTGGCTGCTTATGAAAGCGAACATGCGGCGCTGCGCCTCAGACCGCGCCTTCAGGCAAATAGCCGCTGGTTGGCAGGTTCATCGTGTAGCCAAACCACTTCTTCTGCATTTGCGCCAGCTGGCCGCTCTTCGTCAATTCGGTGAGCGACGTATTGATGAACGTGCGAATCTCCAGGTCCTGCGGGTTCGCGACCCACGCGAGCATCTTCGGCTCACCGATCTTGCCAATGACGCGGAATTGCCCCGGCTCCTTCTTCATCAGCACGGCAACGACATTCGACGGCATGATGCCCACATCCAGCGTCTTGTTCGTCAACGCGACCATGACGTCCGGATAGGCCTGGAACAGCTTGATATCGGCATAACCGGCGCCCTTGGTTTTCAGTTGTGCATCGAAGGCTTGCGCGATTGGTTGTGACGACGAACCCATCTGCGTGCCAACCACATGTCCTGCGATATCTTCCGCTTTGGCGATGGCGCTGTCATTTGAACGCACGACCAGCACGGTGTCGACGACACCTACGGGCTCCGAGAACGCAAAGCGCTTCGCGCGCTCAGGATTGATGCCAACGCTCGTCGCGACGAAATCGAACTTGTGCGTCATCAGGCCGGGTAGCAGACCCTGGAACGGCAGGTTGACCTGATCGAGCGTGACGCCCAGCTTGCTCGCCATGTAATCCAGAATGTCGTGACCGTAGCCCACTACCTTGCCGTTTTCAACGAACTCGTAGGGCTCGTAAGCCGCCTCGGTGCCGACTGTCAGCTTGCCGCGCTTGCGAATGTCCGCAAGCGTTCCGCCTTCCGCGAACGCAAGGGAAGGCAAGGCCATCGCAAGCGAGACGCCGCCCGCGATGGTGATGAATTTGCGTCGGTCGAGCGTGTTCATGTGAATCCCCGGATCGTTGAAAAGCATTGGTGAGGGAAATGTAGGTAGTCAAAAAAGTTTTGAAAAACCATTTTTTCGCGGTTATGGTTCCGGAAACCGAAACCTTTTGAGCCGCGCGCCGATGAAAAAAATGGATCTGACCGAGCGCGACCTGCGTTCGCTGCGCGTGTTTTGCGCGGCGGCGCAGGCGAGCGGATTCGCCGCGGCGGAGCGGGCTTTATCGATGTCGAAGGCGTCGATCAGCAGGCATATCAACGAAGTGGAGGCGCATCTGGGACTGAAGCTGTGCGAGCGCGGTCCCGGCGGATTCCAGCTAACCGAAGGCGGGGAAGTTGCGCTGAGGGTCGCGTTGCAGGCGCTGGAAGCGCTCGAGCGCATCAAACCGGAAGTCGATGCCGTGCGCGGAGTCCTGTCCGGTCCGTTGCTGCTTGGCACATCCGAACATGTGCTTACGCATGAGGGATGCCGGATTTCCGAGGCGCTTGGCGAGTTGCACCGGATAGCGCCGCTCGTCAGGCCGTCGTTGTCGGTAATGACATTCAGCGACCTTGGCGCAGCACTTACCGAACGGCGCGTGCAGATCGCAATACGCGGCGCTTATAAACGGATTCGGGCGTTCCGGCACTACCCGCTTTTCACCGAGACGCATCGCGTGTTTTATCGGCCGGCAGCTTCCGGCGAGATTCATGCAAATTCCGATACACGCGTTTTACCCCTCGTGTACAGGCCTCATCCGTTCGTCGAGGATGCGCTCGCAACGCAGGGATTCACCCAGGGCCTCGAGGTCAGCGGGCTCGAAGCCGTGGCCATGATGGTCGCCACCGGCCGCTATGTCGGCTTGTTGCCCGAGCACTACGCAGCGCAACTTTCGCCGCGATACGAGTTCGCGGTACTGCCTGAATCACCCTTCTATTCGATGCCCTTTTGCGCCATCGTGGAAGAAGCGCGACCTCTCACCCGGAGTGCGGAAGCGTTTTTGAATCTGTTGCTGGAGGCACATCGCTGAGTGATCAGGCGCTTCCCGCGGACAACTGGACGCTTGCGGCTTTACCCCAGCGCACGGTCGCGAGCATGGACGCCACGACGATCAACCCGCCCCCAACCCACGCCGTTACCGAGATTCTTTCACCAAGCCAGAGGCACGCGAACAACGCGCCGAACGCCGGTTCGCTGCCCATCAGCAACGCGACGCGGGTGGGACTGCTGCGCTTGATCGCGTAATTCTGGGCGAAGAATGCGAACAGCGTGCAAGCCAAAACCAGATAAAACATGCTGATCCAGAACGGCGTGTGCTCCGCGAAAGAAGGCACATGCTGCCACTGGCGCGGTGCGAAGAGAAGCGCCACCGCCGCGCTGCCGAGCGCAACTACGCCCGATTGCACCGCTGTCACCGATAACGCAGGCAACACCGAATCACGCATCACGCGCTTGGTCACGCATACGTTGAGCGCACGCAGAAATGCGGCGGCGAGTATCAACGCATCGCCGGGATTGAAGACGAATGTACCGTCGTCGGCCAGCAGCCATGCGCCGAACAGAGAAAGGGCAACCGCGCCCCATTCCATGCGAGCGGGTTTGCGCTTGAGCAGAAACCATTCGACCAGCGGCGTCATGACTACGCACAGGCTGATCAGAAATGCCGCGTTGGCTGCGCGGGTAAGCAGCACGCCAAAAGTCTCGCAAAGAAAAATGCCCAATAACAAGACCCCCGCGATAAACACGCCGCGCAGCGTGCGTGCATCGGCGTGACGCAAATGACGCAACGCCGGCGACAAAACCACGAACGTCATGCCGAACCGCAGCGTCAACAAACCGAGCACGGGGTAGAACACGAGCGCATTCTTGACGACGCCATAGCTCGTGCCCCACACCACGGCGACCACCAGCAGCATCAAATCGGAACCTAACAGCAGGCGATCTTGTTTCGGCATGGCGGCCCCCGGTGAAAGAATCCGTATTGTCGAGCCTTGCGCTTGCGGTGATAATCGGGCCGACGCGCACAGGCTTTATGTCGCAAATGCATCAATCACGGATCATCGATGAACCCTCCCGAACTGTTTGCGTTGCTGCCTGACATGGCCGTGTTTGCGCGCGTTGTCGACTGCGGCAATTTTTCGGTCGCGGCGCGCCAGCTTGGCAGTACCCCTTCAACGGTAAGCCGTCAGATCAAGCGCCTGGAGGAAGCGTTGGCCACGCGCCTGCTCGAACGTTCCACGCGCAAAGTGCGAGTGACGGAATCGGGCGAGCAGGTCGTCCGGTATTGCCGCGACATCGTCAGCGCTGCATCGGGCGCCGTGGATGCAGCCGGGTCACTCGTCGGCCGGCCGCAAGGCAAGGTGCGTCTCAGTGCGCCGACTGCGTTTGCAAAGACCGTGATCCACCCACTGGTGCCGGGATTTTTGCGCGCATATGAGGACGTCGACTTGCAGTTGTTTTACGCCGATCATGAAGTCGACCCGCTTCACGACGATATCGACCTCGTGATCCGTCTGACGGAACATCCCCGCCGGGTCTGGCCGGACGGCGGCTGGGTTCGGTACGTTGGGTGTTGTGTGCATCGCCCGCTTATTTGAAGGCGCGCGGTACGCTCACGCACCCACGCGATCTGGCGCAGCATGATTGCCTGTATCTGGGCGAGACCGCCGATGACAACCGCTGGCGTTTTCAGCGTGGTTCCGAAACGCAAACGGTCGAAGTCCACGGGCGTTATATAGCGAACCATGCAGGCGCGCGCCTCGACGCCGCGTTGCAGGATTTTGGCATTGCGAACTTGCCGGAGTTCACCGCTGCGGATGCGCTGGCGCGCGGCGAACTGGTACAGGTGCTTGCCGATTGGACCTTCGCGGCACAAGCATACGTGGGAGAGGTGTGGCTGCTTTATCCGCCGAACAGGTTTTTACCGCCCAAGGTGCGGGTGCTGATTGATTATCTGGTTGAGAAAGGTGTCGGCGCTTAGGCGCGTCGAGACCGAAAACGCTTAAGCTCTTCGGTATACTCAAAGCACTGAAACTCCACGGCAATCATCATGGCTCATACGCTTTCAGTTGGCGAACTACACGCATCGTCCAATCGTGCACGGCTGGATTCCGATGCAGTCATGCAGGCGCGTGTCGAGCTCGCCGCATGTTTTCAGCTGGCAGCCCAGCGCGGATTCGAGGAAGGCGTTTGCAACCATTTCTCGGCAGTCGTGCCGGGACATGAGGACCTGTTCTTCGTCAGTCCCTACGGCTATGCGTTCGCGGAAGTGACGGCGTCGCGCCTGCTCGTTTGCGATTTCGAAGGACATGTGATCGCTGGTGAAGGCAAGCCCGAAGCCACCGCGTTTTATATTCATGCGCGTTTGCATCGGCTAAAACCGCGTCTCAAAGCGGCCTTCCATACCCATATGCCGAATGCGACTGCACTGTGCTTGCTCGAAGGGCCGCCGCTTCTCTGGCTGGGCCAGACTGCACTGAAGTTCTACGGCCGTACCGCGGTGGACGAGCACTACAACGGTCTCGCGCTGGACGCATCGGAAGGCGATCGCATTGCGGTGGCAATGGGCAGCGCCGACGTGCTCTTTCTCAAGAATCACGGCGTGATGGTGGGCGGGGCGAGCATCGCTGAAGCGTGGGACGATCTTTATTATCTCGAGCGCGCGGCTGAGGTCCAACTCAAGGCCATGGCGAGCAATCGACCGCTCAAGCCGATTCCGCATGAGGTGGCGCAGCTTGCCTACGAGCAAATGCGCCTGGGCGATGCAGAAAGCGCACGCGCGCATCTGGACAGCGCGCTGCGTATATTGCGCAGTCACGGAAACAAGTTCGAAGAATGATTTCTGGCACGGACTCGGGAGAAGGCGGGGGCAACGCTGCCGCCATCGGTTGAATTAGAACCACTTCTGAGGCCATCGGTGACGACGCACGAGATTGTTGAAGACAAGCGCGATCACCGAAAGCAAACATACACCGGCCACTACTGGGACAAAGAAGAATCCCGCCGATGCATTGCCGCTTAACATGATCACTAGCGGATCGGCTCCCGCCGGCGGATGTACGCAACGTCCAAGTTGCATGAGTCCGATGGCAATGCCAACAGCCAGCGCCATTTGCCATATCCCCGGCCCTGCCATATAGAACATCGCAAGTCCGACTGCAGTGGAAAGCAAATGCCCGATGACAAGATTGCGCGGTTGAGCGAAGGCACTGTCGGGCGCGCCAAACAACAGAACGCTCGATGCACCGAATGGTGCGATCACCAGCGGGCTGCTCGTCACATGCCCGAGCCATGCGATCAATCCTATTGCACATGTACCGCCCAGAAAACCGAATAGTGCTTGCTTCAAGTGGGTTGGATGATGAACGGCTGGCGCCGCTCTAGCAGTCTGCTCGCTCATAGGTCTAACATCCTTGCGGTCGGGCACGCCGGTTGGTCTGGACCGGCGTGCCGGCATTGTTATGCCTTCTTGTAACGGGCAGCTTCTTCAGAGCCCTTCGTTGCATTGCCTGCGCTGTACGAGTGAGCGCCCACACCGGCGAGTCGGCCGCCATCGACGATCAGGTACTCGTCGCGAATCGGTTCGTTGGCGAACCAGCATTCAAGGATTTCGCGTGTACCCGCTGCGTAACGCGCCTGTGCGGAAAGCGTCGTGCCCGACGTATGCGGCGTCATGCCCTGGTTCGGCATGGTGCGCCACGGGTGATCGGCCGGCGCCGGTTGCGGGAACCACACGTCGCCCGCGTAACCTGCCAGTTGACCGCTTTCCAATGCACGGACGATAGCGTCGCGATCCACGATCTTGCCGCGTGCCGTGTTGATGATGTAGGCGCCGCGCTTCATCTTGTTGATCATCGCTTCGTCGAAGAGATGCTCGGTTTCCGGATGCAGCGGACAGTTGATCGTGACGATATCGCAGACCTGCGCCATGGACTCTGCAGTCGGGTGCCACGTGGCGCCCAACTCGCGCTCGACAGCTTCCGGCAAACGGTGACGGTCCGTGTAATGCAGCTTCACGTCGAACGGCTTGAGGCGGCGCAGCACGGCTGCACCAATGCGGCCGGCGGCGACCGTACCTACGTTCATGCCTTCCAGGTCGTATGCACGCGACACGCAATCCGCAATGTTCCAGCCGCCCTTCTTGACCCACTCATGCGACGGCAGGTAGTTACGAACCTGCGACAGGATCATCATTACGACATGCTCAGCCACGCTGATGCTGTTGCAGAACGTCACTTCGGCAACGGTAATGCCACGGTCGATAGCAGCTTGCAAATCGACGTGATCCGAACCGATACCGGCAGTCAGCGCAAGTTTCAGCTTCGGCGCTTTTGCAATGCGTTCAGCCGTCAGGTACGCGGGCCAGAACGGCTGCGAGATAACGATTTCAGCATCCTCGAGTTCGCGCTCGAACGTGGAGTTCGGGCCGTCCTTGTCCGACGTCACAACCAGTGTGTGCCCTTGCGATTCCAGGAACTTGCGCAGGCCCAGCTCGCCCGACACGCTGCCCAGCAATTCGCCCGGTTTGAAATCAATCGCCTTCGGCGTGGGCGCGCTTTGCCCGTCATGATACTTCGTGATATTGGGTACATCGTCCCGTGCATACTTCTTCGGCATGCCATCAACGGGATCATCGTATAAAACGCAAAGAACCTTGGCCATGATTGTCTCCACTCCACTTTGATTTGATTTACACCGGCGCTTCTGGCGAAGGGCGCCGCCTCGTCGAACATGAGGTTGGTACGTCGACGAGATTGAGTGTCTACAAGTCGCGGCAGCGGGTCCAATCGTTTGGATGGATCACTTGATAAGCCCTTGTTATCAACGCAGGCGAACGCGGGTCGGCTTGAGCGTGCGTGATCAGGCCGTTTTGACGGCAGCAGGTACGAGCGCGTCGAACTCGCGCTGAAGGTTGAGTTGCTCCACCGAGTGCCACATGGCGGCAACCAGCGGCGGCAGCGCATTGCGGCTGCGCGCAATCAGGCCGATACCGCGCGTCAATTCGGGCAGCAGGAGCGATGCACGCACATCGTTGCCCGAAGGCAGCACGCTAAGCAGACTATGAGGAAAAACGCTATACAGGCTGGCGTATTGGATGTGAGCATAAAGAGAGAGCAGCGAATCAGTCTCGAGTACGACGCGCGGCTGCACGTTCCCCCGCCGGAACGCAGCATTGATCACCTGGCGGTTCTGCATGGTCGACGTGAGCAGCCCTAGCGGCAATTCACCGACATCGCTCCAGGACTGTATCGGCGCGCTGAAGCTGTCCCCGGCGCTTGCGGGTGACAGAAGCATATATCGCTCGAAATAGAGCGGCAGGACGCTGAAACCGGCCTGGACCTGATCGTCGAGATAGGTCAGGCCGACATCGAGTTCATATTCGTCGAGCTGACGCAGGATGGCGTCGGAGCTCAGCGAGCGGACCTCGTACCTCATGTCCGGATGCTCGCGCATGCAAGGCGCGAGCATGCGCGCGGTCACCGGAATGATGGTCGGGATCGCTCCTATGCGCAGGGTCCCGATGAGCTTGATCTGCGCGGCCGAGGCATCGTGGCGCATGTTCTGGAGCGACGCCAGCGTCTGCTTCGCCCATCCGAGCACGCGCTCGCCGTCTTCGGTGAACCCCACGAACCGCCGTGTCCGCTCGACAATGACGAGACCGAGTTCTGTCTCGAGAGTGCGAATAGCCGATGACAACGCCGGCTGGGATACGTGGCACGCCTCCGCTGCCCGCGCGAAATGCTTCTCCCTTGCCAACGTGACGAGATACTCGAGCTGGCGAATGAACATCGCTTTCCTTGGTTGGCCTTGGTTGGCTATGGTCCGTCGAGATCCTTCACACGCCCTTCGGGCTCTCTAGGCTTAGACGAGCAGATCCTCGTAGAAAGCGCCGAATGGACGCGTCGGATGCGCGAGCTGAATCTCCAGAATCCACAATCCCGCATTTGGGTGCGGCTGGTAATCGCCGAGATTGCCCGCCTTGAAAATGGCGTGCGGAAAATCGCTGACCCGATGTCCCTTGATGTCGAGATTCAGCTTCCATCCCAGCGCATGCGCACGTTCGGCGGCGTAGTCGTACAGCGCCTTGCCGCCTGCGCCGGTTGTGCGCCAGTGGTGTTCGACTTCATCGAAGACGGTCTTTGCGTCCTGCGCGCACGCGTGCATTTCGGCGTCCGCGCCGACTACGAAGGTCGCGCCCGAGTCGCCTTCATGGCCTTGCCAGACCACACCCAGATCGATAAAAAAGATGTCGTCGTCCTTGAGCCGCGGATCGCCTTCGGAGCGCTCCTTGAAGGTTCGCAGAGTATTTTCGCCAAAGCGGATCAGGATGGGATGCCAGATTCGGTCCATCTTCATGTCCTGAAGAACGCTCTTGCATTCGGCCAAGGCTTCCGACTCCAGCATTCCGGGTTTGACCTTCGACGCAACCCGCTCGACCACTTCCCATGTCTTGTCACGTGCGCGACGCATGGATTCGAGAACGAATTTCTCGCCGACTGCCTCTTGCGCGCTATTCACCACTGGGACGCTCCGTCGTTATATCCAGATAAATATATCGATGGCCGATAAGAAAGTCCACCGCCATGACAAAATGGGACCGGTCTCAAGCGCTGAAAAATTCAACAGCAAACTTGATCAGTTCCGCCTGACCCTCAATATCCAGCTTGCGTTTGATCGACATTCGGTGCGTCTCCACCGTCCTGACCGAGAGCCCGTGCAGCACCGCGATCTGCTTGTTGGAAAGGCCATTGGCGAGGTCGCGCAACAACTCCTGTTCACGCGGCGTCAGCTTTTCGATCTGCCTGTAATTGCTGCGGTCCTTGGCGTGGCTTTTGACCGGAACCGCCGCAGCCTGTTTCACCTGTTCGTTGAAATAGGCGCCGCCGCCCAGAATAGTATGGATCGCAGCGATGATCTCCGTCGCCGGCGCGTCCTTGAGCACATATCCGCTTGCGCCTGCCGCTCGAGCTTCGGCCATGTATTCGGCGTTGTTGTGCATCGATAAAACGAGCACGTGCATTGCCGGATGGCGTTGCCGAATTGCGCGCGTAAGCGCAACGCCGCTGCCACCTTTCATGCTGAGGTCCGTCAGCACGAGGCGCGGCGAAAGACGCTCCATGACCCGCAGCGCCTCCGGCATATTGCTCGCTTCACCGACTACCCGGAAGCCGTCGATGGCATCCAGCCGCAGCCTCAATCCGTCGCGCACGAGTTGATGATCGTCCACCAGCAAGATGTCGATAGTGCCTGTCATGAGCTCAAGTGGCTTGATACGGTTGAGGGGAATTCGACCGGGATCGCAGCCGTCAGGCCAGTCCATCCCGGCCGCGATTCGATTCCGAAGGAGCCGTTGAGCGACTCCACGCGTTCGCGCATGTTACGCAGGCCGATACCTCGTCGCGGGTCCGACTGCACTGCGCCGGAACCGAAGCCGATACCGTCATCGATGATCGTCAAGACGACCCGCCCCGGCGCGCAAGTGAGCGTGACGCGTGCGTTGGCCGCATGCGCATGGCGCTGGATGTTCGTCAGCGCCTCCTGCGCGACACGAAATAGCGCCGTGTTCACGGCATCGGGCAGCGGATGCGCATCGCTCTTTGCGGCATCGACTGTGACGTTCGTGTGCGGTGCGTTACCCGCCTCGTTGAATTCGAGCGCAAGCTGGCGCAAGGCGGCGCCGAGGCCAAAATCGTCGAGCATGGCCGGACGCAGGTCGTGGGAGATCTGCCGGATCTCGGCCAGCGTCCGGTTCGTCTGCGCCAATGCGTTGTGAATAGGCGGTCCGCTAGGATCCTCCCGGCTGGCATTGACAGGTTTTAGCGCAAGCGCCGACTCCAGCAGCAATTTGATGGATACGAGCATCTGGCTAATGCCGTCGTGAAGTTCACGCGACAACCGGCCTCGTTCCGCCTCCTGCGATTCAACCACCTGACGCGCCATGATCTTCAACTGCGCGTCCGAGCTGCGGTGATCGGTGACGTTCATTGCAATGCCGCAAGCGCCGATGAATCCCATTCCCAGCGCACCGACCAGTCCGATCAAAAACAGCGTATGGCGAATATTCGACGACGCTTGCCGCCCTGTTTGAGAAAGCGCCATATTGACGTCGTCCAGATAGATGCCCGTCCCGACCATCCATCCCCATCGTTCGAAAGTCACCACGTAACCCAGCTTCGATTCCATTTTGTGGGTCGACGGACGCTCCCATAAATATTCGACAAACCCACCGCCGCTTTTAGCCTTCGCCAAGAGAGATTGAATGGTAAGCGCGCCATGAGGATCATGCATGGACCAGAGGTTCGTGCCTACGAGCTGCGCCAGGCGTGGATGCATCAGCAAATCGCCTTGAAGGTCGTAGACGAAAAAATAGCCGTCGCTACCGAACTCGAGTTTCGATAAGATTGCCAGCGCCTCAGCGCGCGTAGCGGGGTCGTCACGACCTGAGTTGTAAAGCGGCGCAACCGCGCTTTCCGCCAGCGCGACGTAATTCTTGAGCTCGACTTCCTTGCTGCTTCGGTAAGCCGCTGCAATTTCGCGCTGCTCCGAATTCGACAAGGCCTTGGCCTGGAACGCTACGGCAATAGCAATCGTAGCCATTGCTCCGATGAATGGAAGAAGAGCGAGAATCAGCCACTTTCGCTTCATCCCGTGCAAAGAGAGTCGCATTGAATTTTTCCGCTGGGACGCTGGATTTGTTCGGCCGAATATCCCTGTCCAGCCTCGAATTGTGCCATCCCTCCGCACGACCTGCCCTTAAGACACCTTTCGTCTGCGTAGTATTACGTAGGGTGATTCCGCCCTTGACCTTGTAAAGACACTTGCGTGTTAAGCCTCGCAGCGCTGCGCCATAGAGCACACGCCGCGTCTACGTATTACTACGGAAGGCGACAACCGAAATTCCGCTAATACTCCGGCTCCAGTTCGAAAAGAGACTGGTTCCAGGAGATATCCATGAGTTCAGAAAGCGTTTCCTCCGGAAAACGCGCAGCCGGCAGGCTGCTGCTGTTGATCCCTTACGTCGCCTTATTGTGGCTGCCCTTTTATAACGACGTGCGTCCGTCATTCGCCGGTTTTCCTTTCTTCTATTGGTATCAGCTGCTATGGGTGCCGCTGACGTCGCTGATCCTGTACGTCATTTACAAGTGGGTCCGATAATGCCGACGACATTCAACTGGACCTCCGGTCTCGTATTCCTGGGATTCTTTGCGCTGGTCACGGTGCTGGGATTTTTCGCGGCGCGCTGGAAAGCGGGCGACATGACGCAATTGCACGAATGGGGCCTCGGTGGCCGCCAGTTCGGTGCAGTCATTTCGTGGTTCCTCGTGGGCGGCGACTTCTATACCGCGTACACGGTGATCGCGGTCCCGGCACTCGTCTACGCAGTCGGGGCATATGGATTCTTTGCGCTGCCTTACACGATCATCGTGTACCCGTTCGTGTTCGCGGTGATGCCCAAGCTCTGGTCGGTTTGCCAGAAGAACAATCACATTACGGCCGCTGACTTCGTGCAGGGTATCTACGGCGGACGATGGTTTGCCGCGGCTATCGCGTTGACGGGAATCATTGCGACGATGCCGTACATTGCGTTGCAACTCGTCGGCATGCAAGTGGTGATCAAGAGCCTTGGCGTGACGGGTGAGACGCCGCTGGTCGTCGCTTTTATCATTCTTGCGGTGTACACGTATGCGAGCGGCCTGCGCGCGCCTGCAATGATCGCCTTCGTCAAGGACATCATGATTTACATCGTGGTGATCGCGGCGATCTGGCTCATTCCCAGCAAGCTTGGCGGCTATGCATCCGTCTTCGATGCAGCCGATCACTTCTTTACGGCCAAGGGTGGAGCGACGGGCATTACGCTCAAGGCAAGCCAGTTCACGGCTTATGCCTCGCTTGCGTTCGGCTCTGCAATGGCAGCCTTCATGTATCCGCACACGCTGACCGGCGTGCTCAGCTCCAAGAGCGCGAAGACCATCAAGCAGAACGCGATTGCCTTGCCGGCTTACACGCTGCTGCTCGGGCTGATTGCGCTGCTGGGTTACATGGCAATTGCGGCTGGTGTAAAGGTCACTTCGCCAACCGATGTGGTGCCTGCGTTGTTCCTCAAGCTGTTCCCGTCGTGGTTCGTCGGCTTCGCTGCGGCCGCGATCGCGATCAGTGCGCTTGTGCCTGCCGCGATCATGTCGATTGGATCGGCAAACCTGTTCACGCGCAATTTGTGGAAGCCGCTGGTTCAGCCGAACATTACGCCGGCACAGGAAGCGACCAATGCCAAGGTGGTGTCGCTCGCAGTCAAGCTGGGCGCACTGGTCTTCATCATCTTCCTGCCGACGCAATTTGCCATCGACCTGCAATTGCTTGGCGGCGTATGGATCTTGCAGACGTTCCCGGCAGTCGTGTTCTCGCTGTACACGCGCTGGCTCAAGTTACCCGCGCTGTTTATTGGCTGGCTGGCGGGGATTGGGCTTGGCACGACAATGGTGTTCATGCAAGGGCTCAAGCCTATCTACGCTTTGCACGTAGGCGCCACGACGTATCCGGTTTATATCGGCGTGCTTGCGCTGGCGGTCAATATTGTTGTGACGCTCGTGCTGTCGACGGTGTTTCCGGCGCGGATTGCTTCGGCAACGCGCTCGGCTGCTTAAGTCGGCTAAATTAGCGGTCTTAATTGGGCGCCGGCCGTGGTGCCGGCGCCCAATTCATAGGTGACTCTCACTAGCGGCAAATCGACGCGCCTCAATCAAAAAAGAAATACGCGTCCATTGCCCGCTTAGCGTATGCCCCCTGACCGGGCGCAGCGCTTTTAGCGAGTTTCTTACGTTCGAGCTAAAGCCTCGAGCGCCAGCACCCCCTCTGCGCAACTGCTAACATTCGACTCGCCAAGACGAGCGTCCCTGCACGCCCGTGCTTCCTTACATTGTTTAAGCCGCCATGTCTCTATTCGATCTGCTCGTCCCCTGGGAACCATCTGTTGGGCTCGTGGCAATTTTCGTTGGAACTGCCGTGCTGTTCGCCCGCGGGTCGCGCCGCATCCGAATCAGCCGTACCCGTCAGGGTGCTTTCTGGATCGGCCTTGCGCTCTTCTATATTGCGCTGCACACGCGTCTCGACTATTACGCCGAGCACGAATTTTTCGTACACAGGCTTCAGCATCTCGTCCTTCATCACCTCGCACCGTTGATTCTGATGGCGTCTTATCCGGGCAGTGCGCTCAGGGCCGGGCTGCCCTTGCATTGGCGCAGCGCGTTGCGCCGCTGGCAATATCGCCGTCCCGCACGGCTACTTGCGGCCATCGTGCTGAATCCTACGTTCATTTCAATAGCGTTTGTCGTCTCGGTTGTGTTCTGGCTGATTCCATCGGTGCAATTCGTTGCGATGCTCGACTGGCGCATCTATACGTTCATGAACTGGTCGGTCGCCATAAGCGGCCTGCTGTACTGGTGGATGCTGCTCGATCATCGTCCGCATCCGCCCAGCCGCACACGGCCGGGCCTGCGCGTGCTTTCACCCGTCATCACCATGGCGCCGCAGATTCTGGTCGGCGCGATCATCACGTTCTCAACTCACGATCTCTACCCGATATTCACGCTGTGCGGCCGCGCATTCACATCGGTGCCTGCTACGCTGGATCAGAGTCTCGGCGGACTCATCATGTGGGTACCCGCCGCTGTACTCGAAGCAATCGGCGCAATGATGGCGCTGCGTCATCTCATGCGGCTTTCCGAATTGCCGCAGCGCGTACCGCCCAAATCGAAAGCAAAGAAGCCGGCCACCAAGCCCGTTCTCGCGAAGTAAAAGGTCGCAAGCGCTCTAAGCACCTTGCAAGCGCATTTTCCTTTAGGGTTACCACTACTACTTGAAAGTGCGCTGATTGAGGTCAGCTGACTAGCGACTTCCGCAAAGCCGTCAGCGGCTGGAATAGGTAAGAAACGCCGATCCGCAAGGGTGAACCACACCCAAAAGTTGCTTTTGGTGGTCGCTGTGGTGTTGCTTTGGCCACGTTCACCGCGAGCGTTTGCGCGCATGCAAGACGCTAGGCATGCTGTTTATCGCTACGCTGGTCGCTCTCGGGTCGAACAACAATTGGAGACATCTCGAAGGCAAGCTGCGCATTCCCATCAGCGTTAGCCGCGCGATGGTATACGACGCACGGCCAAGAATCTGGGCGTTCTACGTGAGCCAGATTTCGACTCATCCATGGTTCGGAGTCGGCTTTGGCAAACCGTTGCCGTCGCTCGCATTACCAAGCTCCGCGACGCATTCATGAAATCGCACAGGCGGAACAGCCGCTGGAACCGGTGAGGGGTAAGAGAGTCGCACCGGAACAACACGCGCAACTGCGAAGCCGATTTCTTCGATCAATTTATGGTAAATATAACCGCCGAAAATATTGATAAGAATTCGTAACCGGTTGCTAGCGCACCTATCCGAGAAGACCAAAAAAATGAAAATGAATTCGCTTTGCTGCGCAATGGCAGCCCTTACGCTTTCTGCATGTGGCGGCGGCGGTGGTAGCGACAACAGCGCGCCGGTCAATTTCGTCCAGCCCGATACATCCGGCGGCGTGGCTCAAGGCTTTTATAGCGGCACCGATAATGCGGGCGACGTCGTTACCGGCATCGTCCTCGATACGGGCGTGTATTACTTCCTGTACGTCAATCAGACGTCCAACACACTGGGTCTTGTCCAGGGTACTGCGAGCCGCGCGAATGGGCCGCTGAATTCGACAGACGCGCGCAATTACGTCATCGGCCTGAATAGCGTGACGCCCGATAACATCGCGTTCTCCCTAGTGGCGCAAAGCAGTTTGAACGGCACGATCACACCTGTTGCTTCGGGTAGCACAACAGTCACTTTCACGACTCAATACAGCACGGTCTACGACCAAACCCCGAACCTCGCAGCCATCGCGGGAACCTACACGGGCGTGGCGGGATCGATCAAAGGCGGAGAATCCGTGTCGGTCACGATTACGCCTGCAGGTGCGGTATCGGGGCTCGGCACGAGTGGTTGCGTCTTCACGGGCACCGTGGCGCCGCACGGTTCGAAGAATGTCTACGACGCAACCGTCACGTTTGGCGGCGCGCCTTGCCTGTCGCCGAACAAAACGCTGACGGGCGTGCTCGCCGTCAATGACAACACAATACTCGCAGCAGCACCGCTCGCCGACCGTAGCGATGCATTCGTGCTCGCTGGCTCCAGGTAATCGTGCCAAGGGGCGAAGCTTGACTAAGCTCCTTGCACATACTTTTCCAGTCCCGTGGCCAAAGCGGCAAACGCGACCTTGCAACTCGGGTTATCGCGAAGGTCTTCGTGCATGGCGAGCCATGTGTCGAGCTTGAGCGATATCCGCTTTGGGAAAAGCCGCACGAGAGCCGGATTGTTCCGCGCAAGACCGATCTGGCAATAGCCAATGCCAAACCCCGCCCTCAGCATGGCGAGCGACGCGAGGTCGCTGTCGGTGCGCAATGCCAGCGACTCGCGGTGCACGTCGGGTAACTTAGTTTTCATGCTGCGGATAAAAGCGGTTTCCTTATCAAAGCCGATCAGCGCGTGACCAGCCAGGTCATCGATTCGTGCAGGCCTGCCGCGCCGCGCCAAGTAGTCCTTATGCGCGTACATGCCGAGCTCCACATCGCCGATACGGCGCGCGATCAGCACGCCCTGGCTGGGCCGCTGCATCCGCACTGCAATATCAGCCTCACGCTGCAACAGATCCTCTATACGATTGGACGACATCAATTCGATGGTCAGTTCGGGATAGGCCGCGTGCAGTTCCGTGATGATCGCAGGCAGGACCTCGACCGTGATCACGTCGCTCGCAGTGATGCGGATGGTGCCGCGCACTCCTGCTCCCTGACTCGATGCCGCGCGCAACAACGCCGTGCTCGTCGACTCCAGCGCCTCGGCGTAAGGGCGTAACGCAAGCGCTTCCTGCGTCGGGCTCAAACCCTGTTGCGTGCGGATGAAGAGCGCATAGCCCAGCGCTGTCTCGAGCGCATCCACGTGACGGCCCACTGTAGGCTGCGTCAGGCCGAGCGACCGTGCGGCGCCCGACAAGGAGCCCTCGCGCAGCACCTCAAGAAACGTTCGATAAAAATCCCAGCTCAACGCATTCTCGATCATACAAAAATGTATATCCGTTCCACTATTTTCGACAATTTCATTTAACCACGATTCGCGCAAGAATGGTCGTCAATCGAAGAACACAACAGGAGTCGAAGATGAGCGAAAGCCGGATCGCATTGGTGTTGGGCGCAACAGGTGGCATTGGCGGAGAAGTGGCGCGGCAACTCGCCGGGGAAGGCTGGCATGTGTGCGCGCTGCATCGCCAGCCTGCAAAGCTGACCGCACGGGACGAACGTTTCGAGTGGCAACAAGGCGATGCAATGAACCGCGACGAAGTCGTTGCGGCGTCCCACGGCGCGCAGCTTATCGTTCATGCGGTCAATCCGCCCGGATACAAGAATTGGACGGCGCTGGTCCTGCCGATGATCGACAACACCATCGCAGCGGCGCGGGCGTCAGGCGCGCGGATTCTTTTGCCGGGCACCGTCTATAACTACGGACCCGACGCGCTCCCGTTACTAAGCGAGACGTCGCCTCAGAATCCAGTCACGCGCAAGGGTGCAATCCGTGTCGAGCTGGAACGGCATTTGAAGAACGCAAGCGCCGATGGCGTGCGCAGCCTTGTCGTGCGTGCCGGCGATTTCTTCGGGCCCGGCAGCACGGGTAATAGCTGGTTGTCGAGCGCTTTGGTGAAACCAGGCAAGCCTGTACAGAGCATGTTTTATCCGGGCAACCGTGGCGTTGGACATCAGTGGGCGTATGTGCCGGACGTTGCACGAACAATGGTGCGGCTGGTTGAACGCGAACGGACGCTTCCGGACTTCGCCACTTACCAGATGCTCGGGCATTGGGACGCCGACGGCACTCGCATGATCGATGCAATCAAGCATGCGACCGGCCG
Organism: Burkholderia sp. PAMC 26561; assembly: GCF_001557535.2. NCBI lineage: Bacteria > Pseudomonadati > Pseudomonadota > Betaproteobacteria > Burkholderiales > Burkholderiaceae > Burkholderia > Burkholderia sp. PAMC 26561. Next base: position 517,435 of record NZ_CP014315.1, on the reverse strand, counting down.
CCCAAATATCAAGGTCCGCGCTTTTCCGTGGTGGGCGTTGCCCGCTATTGCACCGTTTTCGGAAACATTCCGGGAGCTGCTCGAAATGCGCTATTTGTGGAAAGAGCCTGTTCACATGAACAATACAGCGTTGCTGAACGTGCTTGGCGAAGAACCGCACACGCCTTGGGACGAAGCGGTCAGGACCACTTTGGCCGCTCTGAGGTGTCTATAGAAGAACCTTACGCTAGAAAGCGTGCTTTGCAGGATCAAGCAAGAACGCACGACGAACGGGCTACCGGTGAAGCATCGCCGCGTGTTCCCATGGAACTCCGATCATCGAGGAGCACATCATGCAGACAACCTGGTTCATCACCGGCGCAAGCCGTGGACTCGGCGCAAACATCGCAGAAGCCGCCTTGCGAGCCGGCGACCGCGTGGTCGCGACGGGCCGCAAACGAGAGGATGTCAGTGCACGCCTCGGGCAGGACAGCGAGCAATTGCTCAGTCTCACTCTGGATGTCGCCGATGCAACCCAGGCGCAAGCCGCAGTCGATGCAGCGATAAAGAAGTTCGGCACGATCGATGTGCTGGTGAACAACGCCGGCTACGGTCATCTGGGTTTCTTCGAAGAGACCACGATGCAGGACGTGCAGGCGCAACTCTCCACGAACCTCTTCGGCACCTTCAACGTCACATGGGCGGCGCTCCCGGTCATGCGCGCTGCTCGGCGGGGTCGCATCTTCAACGTGTCATCGCTTGCGGGCATTCTTGGCGCTGAACTGTGCTCGCTGTATAGCGCGAGCAAGTTTGCGCTCGAAGGTTTTTCCGAATCATTGGCCAAGGAAGTGGCGCCGTTTGGAATGCACGTGACCATCGTTGAGCCGGGTCCGTTCCGCACTGACTTCCTGAAGCCCGAGTCGCTTCGTTTCGGCGATAAACCCATCGCGGATTACGACGAACGACGCGCCACGCTTCGCGCGTCGTTCGAACAACGCAATGGTCAGCAACCAGGCGACCCCGAGAAGCTTGCAGATGCGATGATCAAACTTGCGGGCGAGCCCAAGCCGCCTCTGCGCTTCATTGCAGGTTCGATTGCCGTCAATGCAGCCGATGCAAAACTCGCCGCCATGCAAGCGGAATTGAATCAGTGGCGCGATGTATCGGTGAGCACCGACGGCACTTACTGAACGCGGTTCACTGGCAAAACGTCTAATCTCCCTCATGGAGCGGCCGCCCGGCCGCTTTTTTCACGCGGACACAATATTCCTGCTTGTGGATCGTCAGCAGGTGTATGGAACCGCCGAAGCCGTCAGGCCCGATCATCATCGAAAGCGATAACGAGATCACCGCAACCGTCTTGCGTGAGCGCTCGAAGCTCGGAAATTTTATCCGGCGTCGTGTGCGCGATCCCAGTGACGCCGAAGACATCCTGCAGGATGTGCTGCACGAGTTCGTCCGGGCGTACCGGCTTCCCGAGCCTATCGAACAGGTCAGTGCGTGGCTGTTCCGGGTGGCGCGCAATCGCATCATCGACCGGTTTCGCAAGAGGCGAGAACAGCCGTTAGGCGAAATCGACGATGAAGCCGATGAGGACTACCGGCTCGATCTCGCCCTTCCTGCGCAGGACGGCGGTCCCGAAGCGTCCTATGCGCGCACGGTCCTGCTGACGGCATTGCAGGAGGCGATCGATGAGCTTCCTGCCAATCAGCGCGACATTTTTATCGCTCACGAACTGGAGGGGCGCGGCTTCAAGGAGCTGGCGCTGGAAACCGGTGTGAGCATCAACACGCTGCTCGCTCGCAAGCGATACGCGGTGCTGCATCTGCGCACGCGCTTGCAGCCTGTTTATGACGATCTGGATATTTGAGGAGAAAGGCAATGCGTTTCGGACTGAAGATATTGGCCAAGGTGGTGTTGGCATTCGTTGCGGTCGCCGCTTTGGGGTGGCTTGTCATGACCTTGTGGAACTGGGTGGTTCCGGCGTTGTTCATCGGCGCCCGGGCGATAGATTTTCCGCATTCGCTGGGGTTGATGGTGTTGAGCCGGATTCTGTTCGGCGGCTTTCGGGGGCATGGCGGAGGATGGCGCGGACGCCGGCAATGGCGGCGCTGGGAACAGATGACGCCCGAGGAACGCGAGCAATTCAAGAGCCGGCGGTGTGGGGTTCGCAAGCCCCGCGAGGCTGACAGCGTATGAGCGCCGTTCTCGCGTCATCGGCGAACTGCAAGCAGGCGCCGGGTGTCATCGTCCCGGTGGTGAATCTGAAACGTTGCGAAGGCAAGGCCGATTGCGCGGTGGTCTGTCCGGAAAACGTGTTCGTGATCCGTCAAATCGATACAGCGGACTACGCGCGCCTGGGCCCGCTGAACAAGCTCAAACTGCGCGTCCATGGAATGAAGGTCGCTTACACGCCCAACGAGGACGCGTGCCGCGCATGCGGTTTATGCGTGACCGCTTGCCCTGAGCGGGCAATCACGCTGGCGAGAAAGACCTGAACGCTCAAGGCTCCACGGATGCCCCACAGTGCGTAGTGGCCTTTGATAACGACGTTGTACCCCGTGCTAGCATGCCTGCAAACAAACTCAGCGGCTGAGCGCGTGCCTGCTGAGCGCGCGCCTGCTGAGCGCGCGCCTGCTGAGCGCGCGCCTGCTGAGCGCGCGCCCGGGTTTCTACCGAGTCGAATCTGCCATTGCACGGAGGTGTTCAGATGACCACGATCACAGATTTGTCCGTCAGGGACATCCGCTTTCCCACCTCGCGATCGCTCGATGGGTCGGACGCAATGAATGCGGCGCCGGACTATTCCGCCACCTACGTCATCCTCGAAACCGATTCACCCACGAAGCTCGATGGTCACGGCCTCACGTTCACCATAGGACGCGGCAACGAGATCTGCGTGGCCGCAGTGAAGGCGCTTGCGCCGCTGATCATCGGCAAGAAGCTCGAGGACATCACGGCAAACATGGGTGACTTCTGGCGCGGTTTTACATCGGATAGCCAGTTGCGCTGGATCGGTCCGGACAAGGGCGCGATCCACCTTGCAACAGCCGCGGTCGTCAACGCCGTATGGGACCTGTGGGCGAAATCCGCGCAGAAGCCCGTGTGGAAACTGCTCGTGGATATGAGCCCCGAAGAACTCGTGCGCTGCCTCGATTTCCGCTACGTCACGGACGCGCTCACGCCCGAAGAAGCACTGGCAATATTGCGCCGTCACTCGCCGACCCGTGCAGCACGCGAGCAAGAAATGCTGGCTGATGGCTATCCGGCGTACACCACGTCGGCAGGCTGGCTTGGCTACGACGATGAAAAGATCCGCCGCCTCGCGCGCGAAGGCGTGTCCCAGGGATGGACGCATTTCAAGCAGAAGGTCGGCGGCAACATAGAAGAAGACATCCGCCGCGCGCGCATTCTTCGCGATGAAATCGGCGCCGATCGCAAACTGATGATGGACGCCAACCAGGTCTGGGACGTCGACGAAGCCGTCGCCAACATGCGCCGCCTGGCGCAGTTCGACCCATGGTGGATCGAAGAGCCCACGAGTCCCGACGATATCCTCGGCCACGCCGCGATCCGTAGCCGGATTGCGCCCATCGGCGTCGCCACCGGCGAGCATTGCCAGAACCGCGTGATGTTCAAGCAATTGCTGCAGGCGGGCGCCATCGACTTTTGTCAGATCGACAGTTGCCGGCTAGGCGGCCTGAACGAAGTGATCGTGGTGTTGCTGATGGCCGCCAAGTTCGGCGTGCCGGTGTGTCCGCACGCGGGCGGCGTGGGTTTGTGCGAGTACGTCCAGCATATTTCCATCTTCGATTATGTCTGCGTGTCGGCGTCGCTGGATAGTCGCGTGCTCGAATACGTCGATCATCTGCACGAGCATTTCGTCAGCCCGGTCGTTATCCGCAATGGCCGATACATGCCGCCGGACTCAGCCGGCTATAGCATCGAGATGCATGCCGCTTCGCTAGATCGATTCCATTTCCCCGATGGCGAGGGATGGGCCTAAGTCGGGCATAAGTGACACGCGGTTTAATATTCCGATCGGAGCGATCGTGAATGCGGCCAGAGAATTTTGGCACGCTATCATTCGAGCGCTATCGTGATCAGCCAGGTCTCTTGCTCGGTCCGGCACCCAAAACTCAAAGACGGAATATCAATGCGAGCACTGATAAAGGCAGTCTTCGGCGACGAACAAGGCCACATGCGCCAAAAGATCTTCAGCCTTTATGCCTTACTGATTGCCTTCAATGCCGGCGCCTGGATCTGGGCCTTCGTCGCATTCCATCACTACCCGCTGCTGCTCGGAACAAGCCTGCTTGCGTACTCGTTCGGCTTGCGTCACGCGGTGGACGCCGACCATATTGCGGCTATCGATAACGTCACGCGCAAACTCATGCAGGACGGCAGGCGTCCTGTCACCGTGGGTTTGATGTTCTCGCTGGGACATTCGACGGTAGTCGTGCTTGCATCGGTGGCGATCGCCGCAACGGCCATGGCGCTGCAGACACGCATGGCGGAGTTCAAGGAGATCGGCGGCCTCATTGGCACGCTGGTTTCCACGTTCTTCCTGTTCGCCATCGCGATCATGAACCTGGTCATTCTGCGCGCGGTAATTGGCGCCTTTCGTCGCGTGCGGCGCGGCGAGCCCTATGTGGATGAAGACTTCGACTTGCTGCTCGCGAATCGCGGTTTCTTTGCGCGCATCTTCAGGCCGCTGTTTCGCCTGATCACGAAAAGCCGCCACATGTACCTGCTTGGTTTCCTGTTCGGCCTCGGCTTCGATACCGCCACCGAAGTCGGTTTGCTCGGCATATCGGCCGCGGGCGCGTCGCAAGGCTTGCCGATCTGGTCGATCATCGTGTTTCCCGTGCTGTTCACCGCAGGCATGACGCTGATCGATACCACCGACAGCATCCTGATGCTCGGCGCTTATGGCTGGGCCTTCGTCAAGCCCATTCGCAAGCTCTACTACAACATCACCATCACCACGATTTCCGTGCTCGTCGCGCTGCTGGTCGGGAGTATCGAGGGCCTGGGGTTGCTTGCGGACAAGTTGCAACTTGGCGGATGGTTCTGGAATGCGGTCGGCAGCCTCAACGACAACTTCGGCATGATCGGCTACGTGATCGTTGGCGTGTTTGCGGCGAGCTGGCTGGTCTCAGCCGCGGTGTACCGCTGGAAACGGTTCGACGAGCTCGAGACGTAATAGCGCTTATAAATATAATCAAGCCCAGGCAAGTTCCATGAACACGCTGCAGAGCGCTTCCATGCCTTGAGCATCGTCGGCATCGAAGCGATTCACAATGGGACTATCCACGTCCCACACGCCAACGAGCGTCCCGTCCTTCGCAATCAACGGCACCACGATCTCCGATTGAGACGCCGAGTCGCACGCAATGTGTCCGGGGAACTCGTGGACATCGCGCACAACCTGCGTCTCGCGGGTTTGTGCGGCGGTCCCGCAAACGCCTTTGCCAAGCGCGATACGAACGCAAGCCGGTTTCCCCTGGAACGGACCGACCACGAGTTCGGCGCCATCGAAGAAATAAAAGCCGCTCCAGTTCAGGTCGGACAGCGTGTGATAAACGAGCGCCGAGAAATTCGCGGCATTGGCGATGCGATCGGTTTCATCGGCGAGGAGCGAGCGGGCCTGCGCAAGCAGTTCCTGATATTGCTCGGCTTTGGAGCCGGTAGTGGGCTGGATTGTCAGCGACATAAGATGCTTCTTGGATGGATGCTGGACATTTCAACATATCACAGCGGACCGGTATCGGCAGGGACGCCGAACGCGACGGCGGCTTCGTAACCATCGACATCATCGAGCCACGCGAAGTCGAACCCCGGCGGAATGCGCCCGTTCGCCAGATCGATGGACTTCAAGCCGTCGCCAATTCCAATCCCCGCGCCCGTTGCCTTGAGCAACGCTTCCTTGGCAGTCCAGCATCGATAAAACTCGCGCACAGCCGTTATTCCTGGCGCTTCCTCGTTCACGCAAACCGCGTCCAAGAGCGTGCGCCAGTCAAGCGCCGGATTCGCTTCTTCAATGTCCACGCCGACCGCTCGCAGCGTCGATACCGCAATCAGGACACGCTGGCCCGAATGCGACACGTTGAAGGAAACGTGTGGAAAGGCTGCAAGCGCTGGTCGTCCGTGAGCGCCCACCTCGAACTCGAGTTGCGCCGGATCGCGCGCCACGCGCTCGCCTAGAATCGCGCGCAGAGTCGTTCGCGCGACCGCGAACCGCACGCGATCCTCGAGCCGCTTGTAACGCGCCGTCCGCTCCCGTTCGTCCGCGCTGAGAACGCGGTTCACGCAGGCCGAAGTGTCGGCGAGCTCCACGTCAACGCGCCATAACGCAATATCGGAGGGCCATCGGCCAAGATTGGCGAGCAGGGTGGGCATCGGTCGGAAGGAGAAAAAAGCAGCGTTATCCAAAGCCGGAAGTATAAGGTCTTGCCGTGACAAAATTCTGGTATTGAGAATCATTTGCAATTAGCGTGATTTTTGGCCATCATGGACGCCTTCGGAAAGCTTTGGACATTTCCCATGGAAACCATGACCCATGCTGGCGCCGATGCGTTGCAGCTATTGATGACGCGCCAGTCACACTGGCCGCTCACCGAGCCGGCGCCCGATGACGCGCAACTCAGGCAGATCTTCGATGCCGCCCTGCGCGCGCCCGATCACGGCGGTTTGCGCCCGTGGCGCTTTGTGCTGATCCGTGGCGACGCGCGTTTGAAACTCGGCGAAGTGCTGGTCGACCTCGCGTCTTCGCGCTCGCCCGGCGAACCGCGCTCGGCGCACGAACACCGCGGCGGGCGTGCGCTGGCGGCGCCTGTGGTGATTGCGCTGGTGGCATCGATCACGACGCGAACCAAGGTGCCCGAAGTCGAGCAGTTGCTGGCCGTCGGTGCTGCCGCCATGAACATGCTGAACGCCGTCCACGCGTTGGGCTTCGGCGGCTTCTGGGCAACCGGCGCCGACAGCTACGAACCCGGCATGCACCGCGCGCTCGGACTCGCTGATACGGATCGGCTGCTTGGCTTCCTGTTCGTCGGCACACCACCTGAAGGCACGCGCGAAATCGCGCGCCCTTCCAGCGACGCCTACGTCACCGAGTGGTTCGAGGCAAGCGTCCAGAGCACGGACTGACTATGGCAAGCCCTGCTCTGACTGACATTTCGCGCCCGGACCGGCCCCGTGATGTCCAGCCTGTGAAGCGCGTCGATCACGGTCCGCCGCCGCAGTTCATGCCATTGCGCATGAACGAAACCCTGTCGATGGAACCGCGCGTTCCGCCGAAAGGCGAAGTCTTCGTATTCCGTTTCCGAAGCCAATGGCAGCGCATCAGCGCGCACGATGCAGCAACGTGGCTCACGCAAGACGAGACGCGCCGCGCCGCGTTGCTGCCAAGTCCCGCATTGCGATACCGCTATATATCGAGCCGCGCAGTGCTTAGGCTGGCCGTCGCGCGCCTGCTTGGCTGCGAGCCGAGCGCGGTCGATCTTCGGGACGATGCGAAAGGCCGTTTGCTCGCCCAGGCGACCGGAACCAATACGGTCCTGTGCGCGGATATAGGCTCTGCGGGCGTATGGATCATGCTCGCCATCAGTGCAGCGCAGGTAGGGCTCGGGACATCGCTGCCATCGTTCGGATCGGGCTCGGACGCTCCTTTGTCCGATACCGCCAGCCCCCTGCCCTTCGGCAGACAGCGGGCGCGTGACAACAGCTTGCTGAGCGCGGCCGGTCATCGTTCGGCTACTGATAGTCCCGACAGCGCCGACGACCTCGCCGCAAACGGAGCATGGTACGTGTTCGACTTGCCCATGCCCGGACAACTTTGTGCGTCGATCTGCAGCTTGACGCCGATAAACACCATCCACGCGTTTGGATGGAGCAAGCGCAACGAAAACGGCCGATAACCTCCGTTCATCCGCACAGCATCCGCAGGTCCGCATAATGACGGCCGAACTGGTCCAGACAAATAGTTGTTTTGCTAACTATCCTGTGCTTTAATGCCTCCATGTTCGATCACTGCCTCTACTTCAACTCCGCTGCACTTGCGCGCCTCGTGGAACGCGAGTGGACCGCCGTGTACGCTGAATTCGGCCTCACGCCGCCACAAGGATTCGTGCTTCGGGTTGTCCTCGCCACGCCCGGCTGCCTCAGCAGCCAGGTGGCGGACATTCTTGGAATAGCGAGGCCGACTGCCACGCGGCTTATCGACAGCCTGTGCGAAAAACAATTGGTCGAGCGCATTCAGGCGAAGACCGATGGCCGCGAGTGGACAGTCAGTGTGACCGCGGCAGGCCGTGCGCTCGACCGCCCGATCAACAACGCCAGCGCGCGAATTGCCAGAACCCTGCGCGGAAAGATCGGTCCGGAATTATTCGAATCCGCCGTCACATCGATGCACGAAGTGAGAAAAGCGCTGGCATGACCTCCGCCAATTTTTGGTCGTCAATAGTTGTCTTGCTAACCATTAACAGGAAAAAAGTGAACCATGATTCGCACCGCATGGCTGGCATGAAGAGGACCCATTCATCGATAACATGGCTTGGCGCCACCATTGCGATCATCGGCGTGGCGTTGTTGCTCGCTGGAATCAGGATGGCAGTGCCAAGCGCCCGCGTGAATACCGCGCGGTGCCTTGAAGCCTATGCGCATGACCAGAATCGCAGCGTTGAAGGACTGCTTCGTGACACTGCGTTGCATGCGTCGCTTATAGAGGCGACAACCCTTTGCTCACAGTAGAAACGAGCAAAGCGCTCATACGCGCAACCAGAAACCTGCTTAAGCACCCACCAGGAAATCGGCACGATTCTTATCGGCGATCCAGTGTGGCGCGCGTCCTCGCCCTGACCATGTGGCGCCAGTCGTTGTGTCGCGGTATTTAGGGGCGGTGACGGTTGCAACGGGCGCCTTTGCCAGAACGCTGTGTCCCATCAACTCGGACAGCGAAATCTTGTATTCGCCCATTTTCGCGACTATCTCCGCGAGAACGATTTCAGCCTGACGTTGCCGCGCTACTTCCAATTGATCCTGCAGCGCTTCGCGCTGCGCAAGCAGTTCTTTGAGGGTGGGCATTTCACTTTGCATTATAAAAATTGTTGTTCAAAAGCACTTTGATGTTCTCGGGCGCAGCACCGGATATGCCAGTGCGAAACCATGTCGAGGATTGCAGGACTGTTCCGCTGCGATATTTCAATGCGACCCGGTTAAAACCGGAAGGTCAGCTTTGACCCGAGTATTCCCGCCCCAATTTGGCAGCAAACTCTTGATCAGGCGCGTGCCAGGAAATGCCGGCAGAGGAAGAAGTCTGGGAAGCCGCGGGACGGCTTTGCGCCTCTTCGTTGCAGCGGGGTCAAGTGTACGCGTTTTAGTCGGCGGCGCGCGGGATGGCGTCGCATTGACGCTATTAAAGCATAAGAACCGCCTTCGTGATAATCCCCTTTTGTTGTCGCGACGCTGAAAGGTTTCGATAAAGCCCCGAGACTAAGGACTTATTTCAATGTTTTGGATAATCAATGTTCACCGTCGCACTTAGAGATTTGCCAGCTTTTCGATAATCAAATCAAGCAAAGCCCGCAATCTTGCGAGACGGCGCAGGTCGCGGTGATAGCCAAACCATACGTCGCGTCCGGGCGGCGCTTCACCCAGGTCGATCCGCTGAATGCCCGGCGTGGTGTCGCCGAGCGGACATGGCAGGACGGCCAGCCCCGCGCCCTGCGCGCACATCTTCGCCTGCGCGTCGCGATTATTGCTGCCGAACGCCAAGTGAGCATGCGGCAATGTGCGTCGTATCCAGTTGACGTCGGGCAGCGTACCGAACGCGCTGTCCATGGTGACAAGTCCGTAGCCCTTACCGTCGCCGGCGCGGGGCGGGGGTTCATCGGCGGGACCGTAGAGCGCGTAGTTCATGTGCATGAACTTTCGCTGGATGACGTCTGCCTCTTCGAACGGCGTGATACGGAATAACAGGTCGGCATCGCGTCGCGCAAGACTCAAGCGGCGGGAATCCGTGACGAGTTCAATGCTGACCCTCGGATGCGCCCGCAGGAACTCGGCGAACACCGGCGTCAGGACGTGAACGCCGAACCAGTCCGACGACGATACCCGCAACACGCCTGTGAGATGCGTCTCCTTGCCAGCAAGCGAGCGCTCGAACGCGAGCGCGTCCTCCTCCATTCGCTCCGCGTGCGCGAGCACGGCAGAGCCTTCGTCGGTGAGGATGAAACCGTCGGCAGTGCGCTGGAACAAGGTCTGTCCGATCGCTTCCTCGAGCGCGCGAATCCGCCGTCCCATGGTCGGCTGTGTCTGCCCCGCCTGCCTCGCCGCCGCGCTGAGCGTGCCGGTGCGCGCAATCGCGAGGAAGATCCGTACGTCGCTCCAGTCCATTCTTCCTCATGCAAAAATGTTTAGCCCACGTGCAGTAACGTCGATTGCCGTACTTTCCCGCATGGACGAACATGAATCAAGCAAATTCATTCGCCTCGGAGAGAAACATCATGGACATGCAAGTTCTGGTTCTGCAGCGCTATAACGGACCGCTCGAACGCACGGTGCTTCCCCAGCCCGTCCCGCAAGCGGGTGAAGTGCTGGTGCGCATCAAGGCCGCGGGGCTCAACCCGCTCGATACGAAGATCCGTGCCGGCAGCGCCGCTCACGCGAAGCACCCGCTGCCGCTTGTCCTGGGTATCGATATGGCTGGTGTAATCGAAGCTGTCGGCGCAGGCGTGTCGCAGTTCAAGCGCGGCGATGAAGTTTATGGAATGACCGGCGGTGTCGCGGGAATCCAGGGCTCGCTCGCCCAGTTCGCCGCCGTCGATGCGCGGCTGATTGCGCTGAAACCAGCGAATCTGTCCATGAAACAAGCAGCCGCACTGCCGCTAAGCTTCATCACGTCGTATCAGGGAATCGTCGACAGAGCGCGTGTGCAAGCCGGTCAAACCGTGCTGGTGCAAGGCGGCGCTGGCGGCGTCGGGCACGTTTCGGTTCAGCTTGCGCGGGCGTTGGGCGCTCAGGTTTTCGCCACGGTCAGCGAGGCGGACGTGGCGCTGATGCAACAGTATGGGGCGACGGGCATCGATTACCGGACGTTTTCCGTCGAGCAGTACGTGAAAGCGCACACGAACGCAGAGGGATTCGACGTGGTCGCGGATACCGTCGGCGGCGCCACGCTCGATGCGTCGTTTGCAGCGGTCAAGCAATTCGGGCACGTGGTCAGCGCGCTCGGCTGGGGCACGCATTCGCTCGCCCCGCTGTCGTTTCGCGAGGCGACCTATTCCGGCGTATTCACGCTCGCACCGCTTCTGACGGGCAAGCACCGCGAACATCATGGCGAGATCCTGAAGGTCGCGACTGCACTTGCTGAAGAAGGAAAGCTCGTGCCGAAACTGGATCCGCGCACCTTCGACCTGGACAGCACCGAACTCGCCTACCAGTCGATGACCGACGGCACCGCCAACGGAAAACTCGTGGTCGATATCCGCTGACGTTCAACGCGCCGCCAGCACCACCACCGGCCGCGCGAACCGCTTCGCGCCGACCACGCAAAGCACGACGGCCGTGGCGACGGCGACCATCGACCAGCCAACCGGTTCGTGAAGCAGCGTCGCCGCGAGCACCAGCCCGAAAAAGGGCTGAAGCAACTGCAATTGCCCGACAGCGGCAATGCCGCCCTGAGCCAGCCCGCGATACCAGAACACGAAGCCGATCAGCATGCTGAACAGGGACACGTAGCCGAGTCCCATCCATGCCGGTTCGCCGATCCCGTCCCATGACGCCGGCAAGGTCGCAAGCGCCGCCGGAACCATGACGGGCAGGGACATCACCAGCGCCCACGAGATCACCTGCCAGCCGCCGAGCTTGCGCGAGAGCCGCGCGCCTTCCGCATAACCCAGACCGCAGACGATCACCGCGCCGATCATCAATACATCGCCGATAGAAGCTGCGCCGCCGCCCTGCAGCAGCGAGAATCCTGCGACGAGTACCGCGCCAAGCCCGGAAAAAAGCCAGAACGCGGGACGCGGACGCTCGCCGCCGCGCAGCACGCCGAAGATCGCGGTCGTGAGCGGCAACACCGCCACGAAAACCACCGAATGCCCCGCCGTGATGTGCTTGAGCGCGAGCGCCGTCAGCAACGGAAAGCCGATGACCACGCCGAACGCGACCACGGCAAGCGGTATCAGGTCACTGCGTTCGGGGCGTTTTTCACGGAACACCAGCAATAGCACGAGGCCGAGCGCACCCGCAATGCACGCACGCGCCACGGTCAGGAAGACCGGGTCGAAACTCGCGACCGCAAGACGCGTAGCGGGAAGCGATCCGCTGAAAATCAGCATCCCGAGAAAACCGTTCATCCACCCGCTCGCTGCCTTGTCTGTCTCGCTCATTCTCTTACCTCTGGATTCAAGCTCGAAGTATCGGTTGGGGATGCATGGCTTTTCCAGAGACAGTGCACTACAGTTCTGCAAAACTGTCTTGGTCGGGAACCAGTACACATGGAAGACACAATCCAGGCCGAAAGCGGAACGCTCGTTGAGCGCGTGATGCAGGCCGTCCAGCAGCGAATCTCGAATCGCACACTTTCGGCAGGCGCCCGGGTGCCGTCCATTCGCGGCCTGGCAGAGACGCTGCAGGTATCCAAATCCACTGTGGTCGAGGCGTATGACCGGCTCGCGGCCGAGGGCGTGATCCAGTCGCGGCGCGGATCGGGCTTTTACGTCACTGGCCACTTGCCGCCGCTTTCACTGGCCGAACTCGGTCCACTGCTGGACCGGGCGGTCGATCCGTTCTGGGTATCGCGCCAGTCGCTCGATGCCGCCGACGACACCCTGAAAGCCGGCTGCGGCTGGCTGCCCGGGTCGTGGCTGCCGGAGGCCGGAATTCGCCGTGCGTTGCGATCCGCCGCGCGTGCGGACGTGACCATGCTCGCCGACTACGGCACGTCGCTCGGGCTTCCCGCGCTTCGGCAACTGCTGGCGCGGCGCCTGGCGGACCGCGGAGTCGACGCCGCGCCCGACCAGATCATGCTCGCCGAATCCGGCACGCAGGCTATCGACCTGCTGTGCCGTTTCCTGCTCGAACCGGGCGATACGGTACTCGTCGATGACCCGTGTTATTTCAACTTTCTAGCGCTGCTGCGGGCACATCGCGCGAAGATTGTCAGCGTTCCGTACACGTCCTCCGGCCCCGACATGGCACTGTTCGCCCAGGCGCTCGCGGAGCACCGGCCGCGGCTCTACATCACGAACTCGGCGCTGCACAATCCGACCGGCGCGACGCTTGCGCCTGTGGTCGCGCATCGTCTGCTGAAGCTCGCCGATCAGGCGGACCTCACGATCATCGAAGACGATATCTTCGGCGACTTCGAGCACGAGCCGTCGCCCCGCCTTGCCGCATTCGATGGCCTCGACCGCGTCGTGCATATCGGCAGCTTTTCCAAGAGCCTCTCGGCGGCGGTCCGTTGCGGATTCATCGCGGCACGGCACGACTGGATCGAAGGTCTGATCGATCTGAAGATCGCGACGTCGTTCGGCAGCGGGCGGCTTTCATCCGAACTCGTGTTGAGCGTGCTGAAGGACGGCACGTATCGCAAGCATATGGAAGCGTTGCGGGAACGTTTGTCCCGTTCGATGGGACCCGTAAGCGCAAAACTGTCCGCGCTGGGTATCAAGCCGTGGATCGAGCCACGCGGCGGGATGTTCCTCTGGTGTGCGTTGCCCGAAGGGATCGATGCGGCGGATGTGGCCCGGCGCGCTTTGGTCGAAAACGTCGTTCTGGCGGCCCGGCAATGCGTTCAGCGTTGCGCAATCCGCCGGCCGGTTCCTGCGCTTCAACGTCGCGCAATGCGGCGACCCGCGCGTCTTCAAGGTGCTCGAACGCGCGATGCATGCTTAGCACTCAGGGCAAACGCGCCAGGGTCTCCGCAATCAGCGCCCGCGTCAGTTCGCCCGCAGGCATCTCACGCGCGAGCCGCGCCGCCTGTCCTGACCAGAGGCTCGTGAAGTCCCCCTTGCCCGCTGCTTCGGCTTTCGCCTTCAGCGGCGCGAGCGCAGCCGATGCAAGCGGAAACGCCGGCGCCGCGTCCGACAACGGCCCGACTTCCCGCATCACGCGGTTCATGATTCCGCGAGCCGGCCGTCCGGTGAACAGGTTCGTCACGGCGGTGGAATCATCGCCGGATTCGCGCAGCGCAACGCGATGCAGCTCCGGCACCTTCGCTTCCGGGCAGAACAGATAGGCCGTGCCAATCTGCACCGCCGATGCACCCAGCGCCAGTGCGGCGACAATCCCTCGTGCATCGGCGATACCACCGGCTGCGATCACCGGCACCGATACCGCGTCAGCGATCTGCGGCACGAGCGCGAACGTGCCGACCTGCGTCGCCATGTCATGGTTGAGGAACGTGCCGCGATGGCCGCCTGCCTCGAACCCCATCGCGATGATTGCATCGCAGCCATGTGCTTCGAGCCACCGGGCTTCCGCCACCGTCGTGGCCGATGCAATGATCTTCGCGCCGGTCGCCTTGACGCGATCGAACAGCAGTTTCTCCGGGAGTCCGAAATGAAAGCTCACCACCTCGGGTTTGAATTCTTCTACGAGCGCGCAAAACTCGTTATCGAAGGGACGACGGACTGCGCCCGCAGATGTGAACTCAGGATCGATCCCATGCTCGATGTAATACTCAGCGAGCCGTTCGCGCCACGCGAGGTCGCGTGCGGCATCGGCCTGCGGCGCCGTGTGGCAGAAGAAATTGACGTTGACCGGCGCGCGGGTTTTCGAGCGGATCAACGTGAGCGCATCGTGCGCTTGCTCCACGCTCGACAACGCGCAAGGCAGCGATGCCAGGCCGCCCGCTTCGCCCACCGCTATGGCAAGTTCCGGTGTACCCGGCCCGGCCATTGGAGCGAGAATGATGGGTGCTTCAATGCCGAACAGCTCGATGATCCGACGATCACGCCAGGTGCCCATGTTCGCTCCTTTCCCGGATAATTGCTTGGTCATTCAGTGCCGTCCAGCTTAACAAGCTTTGATCAGGCGAGCGGCGCTTTGATGTGATAATTGCTATCACTTCTTCCGATACCTGGAGCCATCATGGACGCCGCCGATCTGCGCATCTTCGAGTCGGTTGCACGAAACGGCAGCATGAACCGCGCGGCGCTCGAGCTTCATACCGTGCAGTCGAACGTGACCGCGCGAATTCGATTGCTCGAAGAAGAACTCGGCGCGACGCTGTTTCACCGGCATCATCGAGGTGTGGAACTGACAGCGGCCGGACGCAGGTTATTGCCTTTCTCCAGGCAGATGGCGCGGCTGCTGGACGATGCCCGGACAGCGGTGAAAGACGAAGGCGTCGCGAGCGGACCGCTGGTTCTGGGTACGCTCGAAACCACCGCCGCGTTGCGCATGCCGAACGTGCTCGCGCAATTTACCGTAACGTTTCCGAAGGTCGAACTCGTCATGCGAACCGGCACTACGGCGAGTCTGGTGGAAGACGTCCTGCAGTATCGGCTCGATGGTGCGTTTGTCGCCGGTCCTGTCACTCACGAAGACCTGCATACGGAAACCATCTTCAACGAGGAAATGGCGCTTGTCACCGCGCGCAGGTTCCGGTCCGTCAGGGATCTCGCGCAAACGGGCGTGGTGAAGACCATCGTGTTCCGGCAGGGATGTTCGTATCGTGCGCGGCTTGAAAGCGTCCTCACACGGCTGGGCCTGCAGGTCAGCACACCGCTCGAATTCGGTTCACTCGATGCCATGCTCGGATGCGTCGCGGCCGGCGTCGGCGTGACGCTCCTGCCGAAGGGCGTGGTCATGGCGGCGTCGCGTGAAGGACGGGTCGCCCTGCATGAGCTTGCTCCCGACGATGCTTTCGTCGATACGGTGTTCGTGCGTCGTCACGACGTCTATGCAAGCAGCGCCATGAACGCGTTTCTCGCCATCGCGCGCCCGGTGGGGATGCCTGCGCTTGCTTCTGCCTGAAGCAGGCGCATCGGGTCGGCTAACCCGCGCTGGCTCCTCTTCCCGAGGCCGCCCATCTGCGCTGCATCGCTTCCACGAGTTGCCGCCATAAAAACTCGGCCGCTGGCGACAAACGCCGCCCCACGCGGCGTATCACCTGGCTGCTGAATTCGCGCGCTATCGGATGCTCGATTTCAAGTGCTACCAGACGTCCGGCGTCAAGATACTGACGCGCGGCATCGGTGGACATGAAAGCCACGCCCAGCCCCGCCGCCGCGATTGCCTGAGCTGCGGAAAACAGGTCGCATCTGTACGACGGCGTCACCGTCAGCCGCTCTGCGCTTATGATGGCGTCCAGGTACTGCTGCACGCCGAACCGCTCCGGCATGAAGATCAACCGCTGATCGCGCAACTGCTCGAAGCGGATCCGACGCTCGCCGGCAAGTGCATGACGCGGACTGACCATCGCGCAAAACGGCGCCGCGCGAAAGATCCGCGCACGAATCGCGGGATCACTTTTGCCGCCCGCGCACAGGCCGAGATCCACGTCGTCGTTGCGCACCATGGCAATGATCTCGGAGGTCGCTCCACTGCGGAATTCCACCACGATGTCAGGAAACTGCAAGCTGAACCGCTCCATGACGGTAGCCAGCAGATTTTCGATACGCCCCTCGCCCACGCCAATCCCCAGCCTCCCGCGCCGCAGGCTCTTGAAGTCTCCGAGTTGAGCGAGCATGTCGGCATCGCGCCGCTTGCTCTCGCGAAAATGTTCGACGAGGCTCATGCCAATTTCGGTCAGCACCGCGCGCCGCCCGCTTCGCTCAAGCAGGACGACGCCGTAATCCCGTTCGAGCTGCCCGACTTGCCGGCTGATCACCGACGGATTGATACCGAGCGCGTCAGCCGCCGCTCGTACGCCGCCGTGCGACTCGACTTCATGCAGATAACGCAGGCTTCGGGCACTTAAAACGGATTCGCGCGAGGAAGAGATATCGATCGTCATGTGCGTTGAATGTTGACATTCAGGTCAACATTATCGGCGAAGGAACGTCATTGTTTGAGTGATTTTGCACCGGAATACTGGCCGATTCCGTTTCCCCAAATACAGGCACCATCGATCATGGAAAATACCAAGGGTTTCTGCTTACTCGAAGACACGAGCGATCTGCGCGATGAACTCAGCGTCATCCGTCATCACCTTCACCAGAATCCGGAGCTCGCGTACAAGGAATTCCAGACCTCTGACTTCGTGGCGCAGAAGCTGGAAACGTGGGGCTACAAGGTCACGCGCGGCCTGGGTGGAACGGGCATGGTGGCGTCGCTTACGGCAGGCACCGGGACGCGCGCCGTCGCCGTTCGTGCCGATATGGACGCATTGCCTATCGCCGAAGAAACCGGTCTGCCCTATGCAAGCGGCAACGCAGGCTTGATGCACGCCTGCGGTCACGACGGCCACACCACCATGGTCCTTGGCGCCGCGCGCCATCTCGCTCGTTCACGTGCTTTCGACGGCACCGTGCATCTCGTGTTCCAACCGGCCGAAGAAATCGGCGCGGACAGCGGTGCGAAACGCATGATCGAAGATGGTCTCTTCGAGCGGTTCCCCTGCGAAGCGATCTTCGGGCTGCACAATCATCCGGGTTATCCGACCGGCACATTTATGTTCCGCAGCGGACCGTTCATGGCGGCATCGGACACGGTCAACATCACCGTGTATGGCCGCGGCGGTCACGCCGCACGCCCGCATCTGTCGATCGATCCGGTCGTGATCGGCTCGGCTCTGGTAATGGCGTTGCAGACGGTGGTCGCGCGCAGTATCGACCCCATGCAAACCGCCGTCGTCACGGTCGGCGCATTCAATGCGGGACACGCGGCAAACGTGATTCCCGAATCGGCGCGGCTGCAGCTCAGCGTCCGTTCCTTCGACGCCACCGTGCGCAAGCAGCTCGAAACCCGCATTCGCGCGCTCGCCGAAGCCCATGCGAGCGGCTACGGCGCGAAGATCGATATCGACTACGTGCCGGGGTATCCGGTCGTGATCAACAGCGAAGCGGAGACCCGACTGGCGCTCGAAGTGGCGCGTGAACTGGTTGGAGAAGATCGTGTGGTCGATAACTTCGGCCCCATCGCCGGCAGCGAGGACTTCGCTTATTACCTGCAGCAGAAGCCGGGCTGTTTCCTGCGTCTTGGCAACGGTGAAGGCGCGCCGATGCTTCACAACGCATCCTATGATTTCAACGATGACAACCTGACCGTTGGCGCCGCGTACTGGACGCGTCTGGTCGAGCGCTTCCTCGCGCGATAAAAAACCATCTACGGAATCCCATGGCGACCACAACAGTCCAACCTGCCAAAGCCGTGTCGCAAGGCAAGATCGTCATTGCGGCGATCATTGGCAACCTGCTCGAGTTCTTCGACTTCACCGTCTACAGCTTTTTCGCGCTGACTATCGCCAAGCTGTTTTTCCCGGCGCACGATCCGGTGGTGTCGACCTTGCTTGCGTTGTCCGCGTTCGCGATTGGTTTCGTCGCGCGTCCGGTCGGCGGTTTCGTGCTCGGACATTACGCCGATAAACGCGGCCGACGCGCCGCCCTTACGCTGACCATCTTCCTGATGGCGCTCGGCTCCGCGATGATCGGCCTTGCACCCACATACGCGAGCATCGGCCTGGCGGCACCCGCGCTGATCATCTTCGCGCGCTTGCTGCAAGGCTTCGCGCAAGGCGGCGAATTCGGTGCGGCGACAGCCACGCTACTGGAAACAGGATCGGCCAAGGGTCGCGGCTTTCGTGCAAGCTGGCAACTCGCCAGTCAGGGCGCTGCGGCGCTGATGGGTTCCGGTATCGCAGCATTGCTCACGTATCAGTTGAGCCCCGAGCAACTGCTCGACTGGGGATGGCGCGTGCCGTTCCTGATCGGCACGGCGATCATGCCCGTAGGTGTTTATCTGCGCCGGCACATTGTGGAAGAGCCGCCGAAACCGGCCAGGGCGCATGCGTCCGGTTTCGAACCCGGGATGGTCCGCAAGTGGATCCTGACCGTGTTCGCGATCATGGGCATGACGGTCGCCACTTACGTTCTCATGTACTACATTCCCACGTACATGATCCAGTACCTCAAGGTGCCGGCCAAGCTGTCCATGCTGGTTTCAATATGCGCCGCGGTCGCGTCATTGGCGTTGTGCCCGGTATGGGGCGCGTTATCGGACAAGATGCAGCGCCGCAAACCACTGATCCTGGCTGGACGGATTGCGTTGATCGTGTTGCTGTATCCGTGCTTCTGGTTGATGAACCAGTATCCGTCCCTGCCCGTGGTGATGGGTCTGATCGTGTTGCTGATGCTGTTCTACACGATGGGTTCGGCCCCCGCCTATTCGCTGATGCCGGAAAACTTCCCCAAGCATTTGCGCGCGGGCTATCTGGCGAGCGCTTACGCAGTGGCGGTTTCTCTCTTCGGCGGCAGCGCGCAGCTTGTGGTCGCGTGGCTGATCAAGATCACTGGCAACACAATGGCGCCGGCGTGGTACATGATCATCTGCGTGGTGATCTCGCTGATTGCAGTGTCCAAGCTCGATGAAACCGGCGGACGTGAATTGACATGACTGCGTGAGCTCAAGACATTTGGAGGCCGGACGCTCGCGCGTCCGGCTTTTTTTTCGGGCCGAACTTACGCCGGCTTGCCGGCTTTCTTCGTGGCGCCAGCCGTCGCGGACCGCTTTCGCGCGGCCGGCCTGGCGGCAAGTTTCAATGCACCCTTGCCCTTGCGTTCACTCGCCGCCGTCTCGCGCGCCCATTTCTCGAGCAGCGTGCGGGTCTGCTCGCGCACGATCCGCTTCAGGAATTCGCCCTTCTCGGCATCGATTTCCGTCCAGCCGAGCA
This sequence comes from Burkholderia sp. PAMC 26561, assembly GCF_001557535.2. NCBI lineage: Bacteria > Pseudomonadati > Pseudomonadota > Betaproteobacteria > Burkholderiales > Burkholderiaceae > Burkholderia > Burkholderia sp. PAMC 26561. The sequence continues at coordinate 497,613 of NZ_CP014315.1, read as the reverse complement.
GCCCGAGCGACGTACGCGGCGCAACGTGGAACATCAGCAACTGACCGTTCAAACTGATCATGCGGATCAGGGTCACGGGGTCATCGGCTGTGGTGCCCGTGATGCGCGCCATCAGCCGCGAGGTGACATCGTTCAATGGCTGGCGTACACGGCGCGTCAGGATCTCGGTTGCAATAGAAGGCTCGTGGCCCACCTGTTCCCGCGCGAAAAACAGCCGGTGATTTGTCGTCCCGCAACCTTTCGCGAACATCCGGTCGGCGATGGCTTCCTGAATGCGAATGAAAGCATCGATCAGCAGCGGCACGGCGGCGTTGTTTTCCAGCACCCGATTGGCATGCGCCACGACCGGCTCGAAATTGACCGCGGCTTCGTCGGCCATGTATTCCGCACACGCGCGATACACACCCTCTTTGTTCTCGAAGTAGTACTGCAGCGCCGGGGCATTGACGCCCGCGCGGGCAGCGATCTCGCGTGTCGATGCGCCATCGAACCCGTGTTCTCCAAAAGATTCGATCGCCGCCACAATAATTCGCAGCCGTGTTTCGTCTCCACGTACGTAACCGCCTTCTGACGGACGGCGCAGCCTTTTTGTGTCGCTCATTCCAGCCTCCCAACGTCCAGGTGCAAAATATATCACTTGACACAATTCTTCCAACTGGAATAATTCTTCCGATTGGAATAAATTGGATTTTATAAAACGATGTCAACAACCGCCGGATCACCTCCGCAGGATCGCCTGCCGCAAGACTCCGCCGCTCAAGCTCCCCGTTCCCGACGCCGCCTGATCCTGATGGGCCTCGGGCTCGTGGTCATTGTCGTGGGCGGAATCTGGCTCGCGCGCTGGTGGACGGTCGGGCGCTTCATTGAAAGCACGGACGACGCGTATCTTCAGGCCGACAGCGTCACCGTTGCGCCGAAAGTGAGTGGTTATGTAACCGACGTGTACGTGGGCGACAACGCGACCGTCAAGGCCGGCGACCCGCTCGTGCGGCTCGATACGCGCCAGTATCAGGCGTCGCTCGAGCAGGCGGAAGCGACCATCGCGGCGCGCACGGCGGACATCCAAAAGGCGCAGGCGGATATCCTGCAGCAGCACGCGAATATCGATCAGGCAAAGGCGCAGGAACAGGTCGCGCGTTTCAGCGCCCAGCACGCACGCGATGAAGTCCAGCGCTATGCGCCGCTCACCGCCACGGGCGCGGAAACCCGCGAGCGTCTCGCCCAGCTTACGAACACCCGCGATCAGGCGAACGCAACCCTTGCGGCGAATACGGCCGCGGTGAAATCGGCCGAAACGCAGATCGCTTCCACGACGGCGCAAATCGCGCAGGCCCGCGCCCAGCTCGAAGCCGCGCAAGCCAGCGCGAAGCAGTCGCAACTCGACATGCAGGACACCATCGTGCGCAGCGCCTTGCCCGGCAAGGTCGGCGATCGTTCGGTGCGGGTCGGTCAGTACGTGCAGCCCGGCACGCGGATGATGAGCGTGGTCCCCGTCCAGAGCACCTACCTGGTCGCGAACTTCAAGGAAACGCAGGTTGGCCATATGCGTATCGGCCAGCCGGTGACGCTGCACGTGGATGCGCTCTCCGGAACCGACCTGCACGGCGTGGTCGACAGCTTTGCGCCGGGCACGGGCGCGCAGTTCGCGCTGCTGCCCCCGGAGAACGCGACCGGCAACTTCACGAAGATCGTCCAGCGCGTGCCGGTGCGCATCCGCATCAATACCGGGCCGGAAACGCGCAGCGTGCTGCTGCCGGGGTTATCGGTGACAGCAGATGTCGATACCCGTTCTTCGCGCGAAGGCGACAAGCGCATCGAAGCCGAGAACGATCATGGCTGAAGCAACGAGCACGGCGCCTGGAGCGCCGGCCGCCGAGGCTGAGCGCGCGAGCGCGGCGGACTGGCTCGCGGTCGCGGCCGGCTCGCTGGGCGCGCTGATGGCGACGCTGGATATTTCCATCACGAACTCGGCGCTGCCGCAGATCCAGGGCGAGATCGGCGCGACCGGCACGGAAGGCACGTGGATCTCGACGGGCTACCTGATGTCCGAGATCGTGATGATCCCACTCGCCGCATGGCTCACGCGCGTGTTCGGCCTGCGCAACTTCCTGCTCGCCAACGCAACCCTGTTCATCATGTTCTCGATGATGTGCGGCTGGTCCCACAGCCTGCCCATGATGATCGCCGGCCGCATAGGCCAGGGCTTCGCCGGCGGTGCAATGATCCCGACTGCGCAGACCATCATCCGCACGCGCCTGCCACGCTCGCAGATGCCTGTCGGCATGACCATGTTCGGACTGATCGTGCTGCTCGGGCCCTTGCTCGGCCCCGTGGTCGGCGGCTGGCTTGCAGAAAACATTAGCTGGTCGTGGTGCTTTTTCATCAACCTGCCCGTGTGTATTGCGCTGATCACGTTGCTGATTGTCGGGCTGCCGTCCGACAAACCGAACTGGGGTACCTTTCTCAAGGCTGACTGGATCGGCATTGTCGGGCTGACGATTGGCCTGAGTTCGCTGACCGTGGTGCTGGAGGAAGGACAGCGCGAGCGCTGGTTCGAGTCCAGCGAGATCGTCACGCTGACCTGCGTGACACTGGTGGGCTTCCTGCTGATCGCCATCTCGCAGTTCACCGCGAAAAAACCCATCATGCGGCTGAGCCTGATGAGCAACCCGCGTTATGCCAGCGTCATCATCATCGTGTTCGCGGTCGGCGCAGGTCTTTATGGCGTGTCGTATCTGCTGCCGCAATTTCTCGGCATTGTGTCCGGGTACAACGCGCAGCAATCGGGCGCGATCATGCTGATATCCGGCGTGCCTGCGTTCCTGATCATGCCGTTCCTGCCGCGCATTCTCGGCAAGCTCGACTTCCGCGTGCTGGTGATCGTCGGGCTCTTGCTCTTTGCGTGGAGCTGCATGCTGGATATCGACCTGACGGCGCAAAGTGTCGGTCACGATTTTTTCTGGTCGCAACTGATACGCGGCTGCGCGCAGATCCTCGCCATGATGCCGCTGAACCAGGCATCCATGGCCGCCGTCTCGCGTGAGGATTCGGGCGATGCCGCCGGCCTCTATAACATGGCCCGCAACCTGGGCGGCTCGGTGGGGCTGGCGGTGATCGGTACGGTCATCGACCGGCGCACTACATTTCATACCGCGATGATCCGCGAATCGCTGACGGCCAATTCGGTGATCGGTCAGGATCGCGTTGCATCCAGCGCCGCGAGCTGGTTCGCTCAAACCGGTGACATGGCGTACGCGAAGATGCGCGCGATCGGCCAGATCGCCGCGCAGATCCATATGCAGGCCACCGTGATCACGTATTCGGAAACCTTCTACCTGCTTGGTCTCGCGCTCCTCGCCTGCATCCCGCTCGCGCTGTTGCTGAAGACGCCTAGCGGACCCGTGTCGTCCTCCGCCGGCCATTGACGGCTCAAAAATGATATCGATGATGTTCTCTCGCTCTACGCCTCCTGTTTTTTTAACGCTGCTCGCTGCGGCTCTCTTGGCCGCATGTACCGTGGGTCCCGACTACTCGGGCGCACCGCAAGTCGCGACCGACGCGGCGCACGCTCAAGGTTTCGTGCGTACGCCCGCGACCGGCATGGTGAGCACGCGCGCGCCGAGCCAATGGTGGCTCGCGCTCAACGATCCGCAACTGAACGCATTGATCGACGCCGCGCTGGCACACAACCCCGACGTCCACGCCGCACAGGCGCGCTTGCGTGAAGCGCGCGCCCAGTTGCAACATTCGAAGGCGAACGGCATGCCTACCGCTTCCTTCGATGCCGCCGCGCTGCGCACACGTTCGCCCGATGTGAGTTCGCTCACGTCGTCGCAAGATGGTTCGTCGGGATCTTCCGGCCGTGGTCCGCTGTCGCTTTACACCGCGGGCTTCGATGCATCGTGGGAAATCGACCTGTTCGGCGGCACGCGCCGCGCGGTGGAGGCGGCGTCGGCGGAAGCGGATGCCGTGGACGCCGATCTCGCCGATACCCAGGTTTCGCTCGCCGCCGAAGTGGCCCAGGCGTACATCGATTTACGCGATGAACAGCATCGCCTGCAGTTGGCGCAGCAAAGCGCCGATCTCGAACAGCAGATGCTCACGTTGACGCAACAACGCCGCGCAGGCGGAACGGCGGCCGACGTGGACGTGGAACGCCTGACCACGCAAGTCGAGAACACGCGCGCAACGCTCACGCCGCTCGATCAGCAGGTGACCGAGTCGCTCGACCAGCTCGCGGTGCTGACGGGCCAGGCGCCCGGCGCACTGGATAGCGCATTGTCGGCCTTGCGCGAGATGCCGGCGCTGCCCGCATCGGTTCAGGTCGGCGATCCGGGATCGATGCTGCAACAGCGGCCCGATGTACGCGCTGCCGAACGCAGGCTGGCATCGAACAATGCGCAAATCGGCGAGCAGACCGCCAACTTTTTCCCGAAGGTGACCTTGCTCGGAGACATCGGTTTTAGCGCCGCCGATCCAGGACATCTGGTGCGCAAGAGCAACTTTAGCTGGCTCGGCGTGCCGTATCTGCAATGGAATATTCTCGACTTCGGACGCACGCTGTCGAGCGTTCACAGCGCGCAGGCATCGCGCGATGAAGCCGATGCCAAGTACACCAAAGCCGTGCTCGGCGCCCTGCAGGACGCGAATACATCGTTGTCACGTTACGGGCATCAGCGTGAGCATCTCGTCACGTTGCAGAAGGTGCAGGCATCGGCGGACCGGTCGGCCACGCTGACGCGGCAGCGGTATCGTGCAGGGGCATCGAGCCTTATCGATCTGCTCGATACACAGCGCACCCAGTTCAGCGCCCAGCAGAACGTTGTCGCGGGGCAGGCTGAATTGCTGAAGGATTTTGTATCGCTGCAGAAGAGCCTTGGGCTTGGCTGGCAGCTCAACGGCTGATCAACGGGGCTGCGATTTTTCCGTTGGTCGCGCATCTGCCGCCGACGCGCCGCCGGGCAACTGACGGCGCATGAAGATATCGATACGATCGTCGTCCTGTGACACAGGCGCGGTGAACGCCCGTATCAACACGATGCCAACGAACACGAGGACAACGACCACTGACGGGATCTCATACCAGATCGGATTCATGACATCACCTCTTCGGAAGAGTGTGAATACGGCCTCAGGTTTTGTCGCGCAACGTGATGACGTCCGCTGCTTTCGCAATCGATGCGCGAGCGAACGGCAGCTTCTTCACCACGCCCGTGGCCAGCGCCGTGCCGATCAGGATGATCACGCATGCGCCCACCATTCCCGCCGAGACCTGCTCGCCAAGAAACATCGCACCCCAGAGGATGCCGAAGACCGGGATCACGAAGGTCACGGTGATCGCGCGCGCCGGACCGACGACCGCGATCAGGTGGAAAAACAGCATATAAGCGACGCCCGTGCACGCAACGCCGAGCGCAATCACCGATCCCCACGCAACCGTTGAAACCGGCGCAACGGGCCACCAGAAGATCGCGAACGGAAGCAACACGATAGTCGCGCCCGTCATGGTCCCGGCCGCGACCGTCAGCGAATCGACGCCAGTAAGGCGCCGTTTCGTGTAGCTCGCCGCAATCCCATAAAGCAGCGTCGCCCCCAACGCAGCCAACGCGGCAAGCGCGGTCGTTGCCGGCGACATACCCGCTTCTTGCGGCGCCGCGATCTGATTCCAGACGAGCACGAGGACGCCGGCAAAACCTATCGCGAGGCCGGCGACGCGCAGCGTGCTCAGGCGGTCCTTCAACCACAGGAATGCAACGATGGCGCCCCACAGCGGCGTGGTCGCATTGATAACCGACGTCACTCCCGCCGACAGCGTGAGTTCCGCAAACGCAAACAGGCAAAACGGCGCGGCGGAGTTGAGGATGCCCACCACGAGCAACGACCCGGCGTGCTTGCGCATGGTGTTCACCGCCTCGCGGGCTGGCCGGCGCGTGAAGAGCAGCACCAGCAGGAACAGCGCGCCGATACCCACACGCAACGCCATCAGCGGCGCAACGCCGAAGTCGGTCACACCCACGCGAATGAACAGGAACGATCCACCCCAAAGGGCGGCGAGAACAAGCAATTGAACGATGTTGGTCGGGTTCATCAGATTTTGGCGAGGGGCGTCGCATAGTTGGGCCGGAAGGCGAAGCCATCATATCGATGCTCGAACTCGTGACGTTTCATCCTGAAGCGAAATGTCACTGCTCGCCGGACCTGCGATTCATGCTGCCATCGTAGACGCGGGATTGAAGGGCTTCAAACGAGCAATTCTCACCGGTATGTGAGAAAAATTGCTATCGGTTCTTGCGGTGTCATTCACGCTGTCTTCATTCTTTTGCGTGATCGCTGCGCTGGGCATCACCGGTTATCGGCACGGACGTGCCAAATCTGAAGGCGCACATTTCCCGATGTCGCCAATACGCACATTCCGCAAGAATCGCGCTACGGGGCGCATTGCGTGTGCAGTCAGCGCTTTCCGTTTATTCAATAAAACTAAACGATACCTGAGGAACCACGCGCGCGGCGCGTTCATCGCCATGTTCAATAACTTCACGATTCGCCGCGGTCTCACGATCACTATCGCCGGGTACACGCTCGCAATTGTCGCGGTGCTGCTCGCGGCTGCCGCGTGCCTGCGCCAGAGCAACCAGGCGCTCGAACAGATGGTCGCAACCGATACCGCGGCCATCACGCACCTGAAGACGAGTTCGCAACGGCTCCTGCAAGTGCGTCTCGCGCTCGGCAACTACGAGACGCTGTTCATGCTCGGCAAGGCGAGCGACGACATGCTGCCGAACGCGCGCAAGACGCTGAAGATCAGCGACGCCGAGTTCGACGCGTACCTCGCGAAGCCGCGCGATACGCAGGAAGAGCAACTCGCGCAAGCCGCCAGAACCGCACGCACGGCGTTGATTGCGAAGGCGCTGAATCTTGAATTCGATGCCCTCGCGCAAAACGATTTCAACACCTTCCGCACGCTGCAGGTCCAGACAGCGGACGGTTTATACGCCACCTACGATCACGCAATGTCCGCGCTCGAAGCGTTGCAGATCGCGCGGCAGCAAGCGCGTTATGAGCAAGCGCAGCGACAATTCCACGCGATGGCAACGGGCGCCGTGGTGATCGCCGCGCTTGCGCTGGTGCTTGGGTTCATCGCACGGGGTGCATTGAGCGCGGCCGTGATGAAGCCGATCGAATCAGCGATTCATCACTTCGAGCAAATTGCTGCGGGGGATCTGACGGCAACTATCGATGCATCCCGTGATAACGAAATGGGCCGCTTGTTCGCCGCGCTCAGGCGCATGCAGCAGGGGCTGGTCGGGACGGTTACGCAAGTGCGCGGCGGCACCGGCGCGATCTCTCATGGCGCGCGGGAGATCGCGGCGGGCAACATCGACTTGTCGCAGCGCACGGAGGAACAGGCCGCTTCGTTGCAGCAGACGGCATCGAGCATGGAGCAGTTGACGGCGACCGTGCGGCAGAACGCCGACAACGCCCGGCAGGCGAGCGAGTTGGCCGTGGATGCATCGACCACGGCAGTGCGCGGCGGCGACGTGGTAGGCAAGTTCGTTCACACGATGGACGATATCGCCACGAGTTCCACGCGCATTGCGGACATCATCGGGGTGATCGAAGGGATTGCGTTCCAGACCAATATCCTGGCGCTGAATGCGGCGGTCGAAGCGGCCCGGGCGGGTGAAGAGGGACGCGGATTTGCCGTGGTCGCGGGCGAAGTGCGCAGCCTCGCGCAACGCAGCGCAGCTGCGGCGAAGGAGATCAAGGAGCTGATCAGCGCATCGGCGGACAAGGTTCAGACGGGGAACGCGCTCGCCGGACAGGCCGGGCAGACGATGGGCGAGGTCGTCGCGGCGGTGAAGCGTGTGTCGGACATCATCGGCGAGATCAGCGCGGCTTCATCGGAGCAGACAGGAGGCATCGAGTTGATCAATCGCGCCGTTGCACAGATGGATGAAGTCACGCAACAGAACGCCGCGCTGGTGGAGGAAGCGGCGGCTGCGGCGGCTTCGCTGGAACAGCAGGCTGAGCGGCTGGATGTGGCGGTGGCGGTGTTTCGGGTTTAAGGAATGAGAATCCGGAAGCGCGGCCTTGCTTTCACGCTACATGCTGCTGCGCTTCGCATGCAGCGGCCCGACATCTTGTGCGGCGTTTCTTAGCGAAGCGCAGCCGCCACCGCCTCGTCGATCTGCAGCGCAAAGCGCGCCTCGACATTGGGCACCGCGTAGCCAATTGACAGTTCCAGATACGCGTCGCCGAGCACCAACTGAACGAATGTCGCTGCCCGCAATGCAGCAGTCGAATCGTCGAATCGCTTTCGCAGGATTTGTGCGGCGAAGGCTCGCACGACCTTTGCACCATTCTCGTAAAACACCTGGCCGAGCTCCGGAAGACGCTCGGCCTCGGCAACGATGGCCCGGTAAAGCCGGAGATAGTCCGGCGTGATAAGACTTCGCGCCAGCATCCATCCCAACTTGCGTAACTCGACCTCGGATGCGCCATCGGTTTGCTCGCCCTGAGCGCCGGCAAGCAGCACGCCCACCTGAGCGCACATCTCGCTGACCAGACCAACGAAGAGTGCCTCCTTCGACTTGAAATGGCGGTAGACGGTCTGTTTGCCGACGCAAGCAGCAGCGGCGACATCGTCCATCGTTGCCAAGCCGAACCCCTGGCTTAAAAAAACGGCTTTCGCGCCGTCGAGAATGGCGGACCGCTTACGGAGTTGCAACGGGCTCAAGTCGGGGAGAGAGGATGTGTTCATGCCAGATAAATAACAGATCATCGAATAGTTGACAAGACTGGTCAGTCTCGTTTAGATTTGTCGTAACGAGACTGACCAGTCTCGTTTGCATGTTTTTTGTCCCTTTACAGGCAATCATCGAGGAGAACGCTGTGGAACTATTCGTTACAGGTGGTACGGGCTACATCGGGCAAGCGGTCGCACGCAAGGCAATCAGCCTCGGCCATCAGGTGACGGCGCTGGTGCGCGACGACAGGTCGGCGGCGGCGAGCGCGCTGGTACCGCTCGGCGTGAAACTGCACGGCGGTGACTTGCGTGAGCCACAGTCATTCGCGGCGGCGGCCGGTGCCGCTGATGGTGTGATTCACACGGCGTCGACCAACGATGCTTCCGCCGCCGCAGCCGATGAGGCTGCCGTTGTAGCGATGCTTTCGCATTTGCACCCGGGCGCGGCATTTGTCTACACGTCGGGCACCTGGGTCTACGGCAATAAGGCAGGAGAGCCCGCGGCTGAAGCATCGGTGCTGAACCCGACACCACTCGTCGCCTGGCGGCCCGCAGTGGAGCAGCAGGTGCTGGCGCTGGCAGCACGCCGCTCGATTGCCGCAGTGATCCTCAGGCCGGCGATGGTGCACGGCCACGGCGGCGGCGTCTTCGGCATGATTGCCGGCATGGTCCGTCAGACCGGCACTGTGAGAATCGTCGGAGATGGCGGCAACCACTGGCCCGCGGTGCACGTCGATGATCTCGCCACTGCCTATCTGAGCGCGGTGGAGCGGGCGGCAAGCGGGGACGGTCGAGTGACGGGACAGATCTTCAACGTGGTCGCGGAAAATGCCGTTGCCGTTGCCGGTATGGGGGAAGCGATTCGGGCCTCGGTCGGCGCCGAGCGTGTCGAATTATGGCCGCTCGACGATGCTCGCAAATCGCTTGGCCCGTTTGCTGACGCACTGGCGCTCGACCAGACGATAAGCGGCCAGCATGCCCGGCGCGTTCTCGCGTGGGAACCCCACGGCCCAAGCCTGATTACGGACCTTTCCGCACAGACGCATTTTCAGCAAAGCACCGGAGCATGACGATGGCGTTGAATTTCCAGTCGATTCTCGCGACGATCGCAGCGGTTCTGTTCGCGGTTGCCGGGGTGGTCAATCTCGCGGGGCTCGGCGCGGTGAAGCGCGACTTCGCACGATGGGGTTACCCGGCATGGTTTCCGTTGCTGTGTGGCGCTCTCGAACTGCTCAGTGCAACACTTCTTCCTGGACGGCAAACCAGGGTTTTAGGCCTGACGCTGGCCGGTGCGATCATGATCGGTGCGCTCTTCACGCTGCTACGAAATCGGGAGCCGTTCCGGCATCTCGCCCCGGCGCTGGTCTTTTCGGCTCTCATTGTGGTTACTGCGGCGGTCAACGGTTGAGGCTCTCTCGCTAAATGGAACGCGGCCAGTCTCGATTCACCTTGCAGTTTCAAGGGAATAGCAGACGCTTTATTACGGTCGATGTGACGCGTCCAGCGGAGACCAATTCCGCATGCCTCTTTTATGCCGGGATCAGTCCGGCCTCGCGATAACTGTTTATCAAGGCATCGAAGAGGGCGATATCGGAACGGCCACGCGCCATTAATTGCGCGCCTGAAACTGCAGCAAAAATCGCCCGTGCACGATTTTCGGCGTCTTGGGCGCCAACCATCGCGCCCGCCACGATGACCCTTTTAAGCCACGCGACGTTCACTTCAGTGAATGCCCGCACTTCGGCCCTCACGCCCTCGGGGAGATCGTCGTACTCGGCCGTCATGAAGCTGCAAAGACAAATGCGGTTGTCGCTTTCCAACGATTTACGAAACGTATTCGGGTATCTGCGCAAACACTCGGCAGGAGCAGGGGTCTCGATCAAGAAGGCTTCCAGCGTAGCCGCCGAGTCTTCCCAGTAAAGTCTGGCCACCGCGGCGGCAAGGTCCGCCTTACTGGAGAAATGGTAATAAAGGCTAGCGGCCTTGATACCCAGATCATCGGCAAGCGCACGCATGTTCAATCCGCCAAAGCCGTGGGCCTGCGCAATTCTGGTCGCAGCAACAAGAATCTTGTCGCTGGAACTCGGGCTTGTGCTCGGCTGGTTCTTCATAAATCCCTGCGGTGAAAGAAGTGTTGACGACGACAAGTATAGCGTCTATCGTCTACCTAACAAACGTTAGTTAGTTTTATTTGACGCCGTTTGACCGCTCCCCAACCCAAGAGGCTGCTCTATGAAAAACGACTTATTCTTTCAAGACGCGACAGCGCTGGCCGAACTTATCCGCACCAAGGAAGTTTCGCCGGTCGAAGTCATGCAGGCGCACCTTGACCGTATTGCCGCCGTGAACCCGAAAGTGAACGCGATAGTGACGGTAGCGGACGAAGCGCTGAAGATTGCAAAGGCCGCCGAAGCCGCGGTCCTGGCCGGAGATGAACTGGGTCCGCTGCATGGCGTCCCCTTCACCGTCAAAGATTCGATCGACACGGCTGGCGTGTTGACCCAGCGCGGATCGCCCATCTTCAAAGATCGCCGCCCGGATACCGATGCAACCAGTGTCGCGCGCATGAAAAAAGCGGGCGGTATCCTGCTCGCAAAGACGAATCTCCCCGAGTTTTCCTACTGGATCGAGACTGACAATCTGCTGTCCGGTCGTTCGAATAACCCGTGGGATTTGACCCGCACGCCAGGTGGCTCGAGCGGCGGCGAATCGGCGGCAATCGCCTCAGGGATGTCTCCGATTGGACTAGGGACAGACCTCGCTATTTCTGTGCGTGGCCCGGCGGCACAGACCGGCATCACTTCCATGAAAGCTACGCATGGCCGTGTGCCGATGACAGGTATTTGGCCCCGTGCACCACGTCGATTCTGGCATGTCGGCCCGATGGCCCGCTCGGTGCGTGACATCGCGCTGGCGTTTTCGATATTGAGCGGACCAGACGGCAAGGATGCGTTTGCGAGCAGCACGGTCCAATTCGATGCGGGTATGGGTCGCGCCCCGGCTTGTCCCTTACGCGTAGGCTGGATGGTCGGCCCTGGCTTCGGGCCCGTCGATCCAGAGGTTTCGGCGACGGTTAAGGCAGCCGCCGACGCACTAAAGGATCAAGGCGTTTTCGTAGAACCCGTCGGTATCCCTGCACTCGAACGCGATTTTGCGCTCGACGTATTCAACAAGCTCCATGTGATGGAAATGAAGCCCGCCTTTGCGGCCGCCACGGCAGGCCGCAGCCAGAATGAAATCTACAAGATGGCCAAGACGATGCTCTCATTGCCTGATACGTCGATGCAGGACTTTATCGAGGCTGAGCAGGCAGCCGAGCGACTGCGCGATGGCTATGCCGACTATTTCACCCGATACGACGCGCTGATCACCCATGTGCTGCCGATCTCAGCTCACAAACATGGCGTCGAAAGCTTCGTCATCGACGGTCAGACGGTAGATGCCACCTACCTGCAAGGCGCAACGGTGCCGCTGAACGTAACTGGCTTGCCGGGCTTGGCGATGCGGTTCGGTACGAGCAAGGAAGGGATGCCAATCAACGTGCAGGTCGTCGGCGCGTGGCAAGCGGAATCCACCATTCTCCACGTCGCCTCCCTGCTCGAAGCGGTGAGCCCGGTACGCAGTCTTCATCCGGCGCTTTGATCTTGAAGGCCTTCGCGAACCATCAGTCCCTGAGGGACACCGAATACGAAGGAGGCATGCTCGCATGCAATGCAGATGCATTTGTCGCACGATGTTTCCTGATAGCGGGCACGTCTGTTCTTGCTAAATACGGATGTTGCTTGGTGTGCAAGGGAAGTCGACACTAAAGACGAGACAAGGGGTCGTTTGGCAAGAGTGCGCGAAGGTCTGCAATACCTTGAAAACGGCCGTTCGATGCGCGGCCCTTCAAAGGTCGATTGGGGGTCGGGTACGGCCGATCGTCCGTAGTGCAGAGCCCGGCCACGAGCGGACAATCGACACCAAACTCTGGATCGCTGACAATTGTCGCTAGAGATAGATGTCGTTCGTACCCCCAGGCCGGACTCGTGCTGGTCGCCAACGCAAACCACGTCCTCAAGCGTGTCGATAAGGCAGACCGGAACAAAAACCTCGCCGCGCACTCGGATCCAGACTTGCCTCTGGCGGACCAACTCGTCGAAGCGATTTCAACGTTCGTGCACAGCCGAGCGGTGAGCCGACCATAGGCGAATCGATCGAATCATCCGTCGGTGCCAAGTCGACCGTGAAGTCCAAATACGCTTAGCTTTACGCAACAAATCTGACGATGCCGCCGTCCACTCGTAGCGCGGCACCAGTAGTGGCCGAAGCCTGCTCTGAACAGACGTACACAACCATATTTGCAACCTCTTCCGTGGTTGCGAATCGGTTGATGAGCGATGTGGGACGCGTTGTTTTTAGAAATTGCTGCTCGGCGGCTTCTTGGGTGATGCCTTGGCTCTCGGCCCCGGATTTCATCCAGTTCGACATGATTTCGGAGCGCGTCGGGCCTGGAAGGACTGAATTTACCGTTACACCTGTTCCGCCGACTGTTTCCGCAACTCCTCTGGAAATTGCAAGTTGCGCCGTCTTTGTCATACCGTAGTCGATCATTTCCTTTGGTATGGCCAGTGCGGACTCGCTGCTGATGAACACAACTCGTCCCCACCCTCGCTTCACCATTTTCGGTAGGTAATGGCGAGTCATCCTTACACCACTCAAGACGTTGATCTGGAACAGGTTGAGCCAATCATCATCGGTGAGCTCGTCAAAGGGCTTGGGCTTTGCCGTGCCCAGGTTATTGATCAAAATGTCGGCGCCTTCCACTTGCTCGAAAAAAGATGCTGCGCCTTTAGCTGTGGCCAAGTCGGCGACGACGCCATCGATATCGGACTCGGGAAATAGCTGACGTATCTCCTGAACAGCTTTGCTAACCCGTTCTTCGCCTCGGCCGTTTATCACGACAGACGCTCCAGCGCGCGCCAGCCCCTCGACAATCGCTCGACCGATACCGGCGGTAGAGCCCGTTACGATTGCCTTCCGGCCTTTTAGATTGATGTTCATAGAATTTTCCTTAAGCAGATTAGTTGGCGTTGGAGACGCAAGTTGGCCTTTGGCGAAGCGTCTCGGCGAAGCGGATAAGACGGCAGTGCCCTGATGACCAGTTCAAGATGACTCTGAAGGACTATTAATCGTTTTGGAAAGCTTGAACCCAAAACACTTTCTCGAAGAATGAAACGTAGACGACGTTTTCTCTGTTCTTAACTAGAGGCGAATTGTATAAGCTATCTGCGCTGAAGATAATCCCCAACCCGTTCATAAGATTCATTCTTATAAAGAATAGATCGGGTACCTAAACGGTGGAATTGACGCGGCAACCATGTCTGCCGGTTCATGTCGGTTATTTTTTAGCTTTCGACAGATCACTTCGGGAAGCACACCAAGGAAAACACAGTACTCCACGCGATTTAGCGTCGGATCGTGTACGCGCGAATCATAGATCCCACGAAGCATGTGGCATAAAAGCCCTGCAAGATGGCGAAAAGGGTTGAGGTTATCAACATGTCGTGGTGACGCGATCTGTCGATCTCCAGATGCAGCAATTCATGCGTTTCCGGTCGGCTCCGCGGGTCGTCGGCAGCAGTTACGCGCCCGCGCCGAAAAGGGACTGTATATGACACGTACCGCACTATCGCGGTCTGCGCGACGCGTACTGCGTCGACAGCACTCACGCGAACGCATCTCGGTCGCCATTGGCATCTCGCTCAATAGGCTGTTCGCGGCGGCCGACGCGCTTGATGACATTATCAGGGCTTTGATTCAGCAGCACAGTGGACCAGTGCACAGCCAGCAGCCTCGAGACAGTGTTCTTTATCTTTATCACCGTTCGATAAATCCTTGATCACTTTCTTTTCAGGGTGAAGTTGCCGGTTGAAGCGGTCAACGTTATACCCTGCGAACGCACCCGCATCGCCACCACCGACCGCTGCACCCGTGCCCGTGGCAATCACGTTCGTCACAATATTCCCTAGTGTTCTGTCGATATCTGCATTAGCCGTCGGACTGGAGTTGGCGATTGAATCGCTCAGCACATTGAGCTTGCCTGCCGATATCGATGCCAAACCAGCGCCCGCTGCTGAACCTGCCGCACTTGCTATGCCTCACCCAAACCACCCACGAGCGCAGCGCCCGCCGCCTGCATTTCCGCTCGATACGTACCGCCTTCTTTCCACCACCAACTCACAGAAGGAGTTGACCATGGTTGACGCCAATCTTAAATCAAGCTCGACCGTTACAGAACGCTTTATGGCCTGCGAGAGAGCCATTCGATGGACAGACCATCCGTCGCATCGACCAGCGAGGCAACGGCCCATCCCGCGTATTCGGCTCATGGGCCGCTGGCTCAAGCAGGCTGGCTTTAAACCCGATAGTCGCGTTTGCGTTCATGTTGAAGACGGTAAGTTGATCATTACGCCAGCTTGAACCACAAACAACGAACCCGGCTGCGGCCGGGTTCGTTGTTTTAATCTTACTGTGGATTGCTTGCCAACTCCTTGATGCCGTCGTCCAGCATCGCTTTAAATTCGTTTAAATCAAAGTGCCAAGCGCCGTTATTGGCAGCCGGATAAATTTCAATTTCGTAACCATGACCAGGTTCCTTCGATATTTCCGCAACCTGCCGATTCTCGTACAAGATTTCAAAGACCACACTTTCACGATCAGGCGGGCTCGTCACTATTGCTTCCAGCTTGCTCATTTTGCTTTTGGCTCCAAGAGGGTACCCAATCGCCGCTGATGTGCCCTTGCGCATTCGTCAGGTTGCTTGCGGTGACGCTGCTGGCCTGCGCGGCACTGATCGTGCCGCTGGAATTATCGAGCACAATCGCCGATACCGCCGCCGCGCCCGTCACCGATCCAATCGTGCCGCCCTGATTGCCGATATTCGATGCATGCACCGCAATGTCCTGCTGCGCGACAAGCTGGCCGCCGGCGTTCTGCACGTTCGCGGTATCGATATTGAGCGAGCCTTGCGAGGACACCACGCCGCTACGGTTATCGAGTGCGCCCACCGTCAGGTTCAACGGTGCCTGACTCGCAATCGAGCCGTGCTGATTGGTAAGCGTCCCGCCAACGCGCACATCGAGCGAGGGCGCGTCCAGCGTTGCGTTGGTGTGCAGCACGTCGCCTGCAACGGCGAGCGTGGCAACCTTGCCCGCGTGAATCGAGCCGTTCGACAGATCACCGTTCGCGGCTTGCACCAGTGCGTTCTGCCCACCCTGAATCGTGCCGCTGTTCTGCAATACACCCGACGCAATGACGCTCACGCTCCCTGCCGCGTTCACGGTGCCATCGGTCGCGATACCGCCCGCCAACGTGCCGCTATTCGCCACGCTTTGGCCCGTGCCGCCAAGATTCGTTCTGGCCGTGACGGTTCCCACATTTGTGAGCGCCTGGGTCGCGATGAGCGCGACATTGCCATCGCTTGCTACCGTCCCCGCGTTAGTAATCGACGTGGCACTGACCTGCGCATTGTTCGCAGCGAGCAACGCACCCTTGGGCGTAATCGTGACGTCACCGTTGCTCGCCACCTGGATATCGCCGGTGAGCGAATTAAGCGTGCCGCCGAGGTTCACACCCACGCCCAGTTCGGTGCCCACCAGCCGCACCGCGTTGTTGACGTACATGCTGCCGAGCGCCGACACATCGATAGCGACCACCGGCCGTGCACCGGTTCCAGGAATCGGTGTGGCACCGCCATCGGTGTAGTTCACCTGATTCGCGCCTGCCGTTGCGTTCAGTTGCTGCGCCCAGATCTGGCCATTGATCTCCATTGCACGCGCTATCAGATCAGTTTGACTGGCACCACGCGTGTCGAGCCCCTGACCGTCAATCGTGATTGCGCCTTGCATGACATTGAGGCGGCTCAACGCGCCATTGGCGTCCAGCACAGGCACGCCCGTGGTGAGCGTCACGCGCGGCGCGGCAATGAAACCGCAGCCATTGCAATAAATCCCCGCCGGATTGGCGATGACGACATTGGCCGCGCGGCCTGCGACTTCGGTCATGCCAAGCAGTTGCGAGCGATTGCCGCTGGTGACTTCGTTCAGGATGGTCCGCGCGCTCTGGTTGCCCATGAACGGATTGCCCTGCACCCAGCCTGCGGTTTGCGTCTGGCTGTTCTGGCCGCTGTTGTTTAAAACCAGACCCTTTTGTCCAACGTTGTAATCCGTGTACTTGTTATGGCTCGTGCCGGCCGCATTCGGGGCCACGATGTTGACCACTGGAACGCCGTTTCCAGCCACGCTCACCACCGGATGCGCACCGCTTGCGTTGCGATCGGGTGTGACGGGCAGCGCGGCCTGCGCGTGCGCTACATCGACCAGAAGCGGTTGCAGACCGAACAGGCAGAGCGCGGCGAAGGTGGACTTGCGAGTGGCGAACCACGGCGTGTCAGACGATTCATGCGCACTGGCCGGAGCACTCCGATCACCCGCCGCTTCGGCTTTGCCCTGTGCGCTCACGAACTCGGCAACCGCCATCATCATGCCGTGCAGACCACTGAACACTAACCGGAAACGACCCTGATTCATGCTTCTCCCTCTTGTTGTTGCTATTGTTTTTATGCGTGCTAGAACAGCGTGCTCGCCTGGAACATCAGCGCCGGGCCGCCCGGAAAACCGCGAGGCTTGACCACTGGCCAGCCGAGCGTGACCTCGAAATCGATCGCGGCATAAAGGCTCGCGGGAACATGGCCACGCACGCCCAGCGCGGCGCCCATCAAGGTTTGCCCCAGCAGATACTGCACATTGGGGCCGCTCACCCGTCCCGCATCGAATGCGACGAACGGCATCTGTCCAGCGAAACTCAGCCCGAGTTCGTTGCGCCAGACCCAACCGCTTTCGGCGGCAAGCGTCGTCTGACCGTCGAAGCCGCGCACCGTGTACGGGGAGCCGATGGTCAGGTCATCGTTCGGAATCAGGGGCGTATAAGCGTGCTGCCAGTTGAACTGGCCGCTGTATCGCAGCGTCTGGTTCGCAACGGTGAACGGAATCGTGGCCTGCGCATTGCCGCTCAGAATCTTTGTCTTGCCGTTCCAGTCGGGTTCGCCGATTACCGTGCCAGGCAGCTTGGTCATGCCCAGGAGCGTTTGCCGCCAGGCGATGCCACCACTCACCACCGCGGGTCCAAAATATTGCTGATGCGCAAGCGTCGTCTCCAAGCCAATCAGATCGCGCGCCTGGTAATCGATTGGCTGGGCATCGAGATACGCGTGATTAAAGCGGTGATAGAACTTGACCTGGGCACTGGTGCGCGCCGATGCGCTGCGATATGGCACGTAGCCCATCCCGGCATTGACCTCGGCGCTGTCACCGCGATATTGCTGCGGCTCCATGTATCCGGCCACGGTTTGCAGATAACGCGACGTGCTCGCGTTCACAAAGAACGACGCGTAGCCCATAGGGACGTTCCAGTTGACGGACCCCGAGCGCGAGGCTTTCTGGTGATCAGTAAAGTCGGCGTTGGTGCTGCCCGAGAGCGTGAGCTGATCGTATAAGTGCAGCGGCGAGTCGAATGTGAACGTGCCGTTCAGATTGAAGCGTCCGGTCGAATCGATGCCGTAGTTGTCGGCGCCTATGGTCGCGTGCCAGCGCTTGCTCACAAGCGGATCGGCGGCGGGTTTGATGAGTAGTACCGATTCCCCCAAGGTGTGGCCTGGCTGGATATCGAAGGCGGTGACGGCCTGTCCGCTCAAGCGGCGAATCGATTCGAGCGCCTGATCGACATCGCGCTGGTTGTAGATTGCGCCTGGATAGGTGGGAAGCACCATGCGCGACCAGCCAATCTCGCGGCCAACTTTGGAAGCGGCGGCACCAGGCTGTTCGGCCGCCCCTTTGGTGGAAGGCGCCGCCGGCGACTGTTCATAATCTTCCGCTGTGGCAACGCGTACCGCGCTCACGCGCCCGGCAATCACTTCCATGTTCAGCACACCCGACGCCAGGTTCTGCTCAGGGATCAACACCCGCGAGGTAATAAAGCCGCGCGCGATCAGCGCATTGCTTGCCGCTTCGCCAATGATGCGAACCGCTTGCTTGCCGATGCAGGCACCGATTACTGGCTGCAACAGTGCATCGAGCCAACCAAAAGGGTTGTGCAGCAGGTGGAGTTCGCGCACCGCAAAGCACGGCGTTTCTTGTGGCAACGAAGCGAGATCAATTACCGGTAAAACAGGCGCCTCAGTCTGCACGCTCGGCCGTTCGCTCGCCCGTTCCTCGGTTTGCTGACGCTGTTCGTCCTGACGGCGTTGGGCGTCGATACCTGGTGCATTGATCTGCGCGACTTGAGCCGCGCTATATCCCGTTGCACTCAGAAAAGCCAGTCCTGCAGCGAGGGCAAACAACGTGCGGCGAGTCGCGCGAACTGGAATCATGGATTCAATGGTCGGAATTATTCCCGGCACAAGGCAACGTCCCTGAGCCCGTTGGGTAGGAATGGAAACACTTTCAAATGGGGCGCAATATTAAGGTGTGGACTCCAGAATAACGGCTCAGTAATTTCCTAAAGTTCGTAGAGTGATTGCTCCGGTTGATTTAGACGTCAAATTAGAGTACGTGACTCCGCCCGTTCGTACCAAGCAAGTCGCCTACGCCAACGCGCTTCCCAAGCCTGAAAGCGGATCGACCTTTCTTTCATCGCCGAAAACCAGGGGCTCTCGGGCTGTAACGATCTTCGTTGAGCTTTGAGGATGCAGGTCGCAATGCTGCGGAGCTCAACTTCACAGCGATTGCCACGCGCTTTGATTTTTCGTGCCGATGGAATAAACGTGCGATCTCAGCGTTCTATGAGTACCGGCAGTACCGGCAATAACTCGCCGATATTGAAAACGGATCGACGATTCGCTGCTGACGTGCGCAGCGCATCCCGCCGCCGTCGAAGCGTTATATCGATTTTCACAACCAAAAACCATAGGAAAGAAATCGCCATGCCGAGCGAAGAAGACCTTAATTCACATCACTGGCTGACGTTCGGCGCCGCGCCGCTTAGCCTTCTTGCGCAACGATCACTGATCTTCCGGCAATTGGGTGCATCGAACCTCGGAGGCCCTTGTATCGTGGCAGGCGGTCGCCATCTTGATGCTGTTGGGACGAACGGTGCCACCAACCTCGACGTGGCGCTTGAATACGAGTCTGGCACCGCGGTCTCCGCTCTGACGACGACACCTGGTGGCGACGGCACGACGTACTGGTATCCCTACGTTGAGACGGGCGTCGGCGAATGTGACGTCAGCTATGACGTGCCGTTGAATACCACGGCGCTGACGGCCGGCATGAATGGATGTTCCCTGCGAATCTACGTCAATCCGGCTAAGGGGCTCATCAAGTTCTGTCACGACAACAACGGACTGTATGCCGACGATGCAGCCTACGCGGCCAAAGGTTTTCAGCACCTGCAAAGCATCAATGCCGATGATCGCATGCGCGGCCTCCCGGCTCAAAACGTCAACGACTACTGGGAAGCTGCGATTCGCGGACCCGCATCGGGCATCTATTTTATTTGCATGAAGACCGCGGCCATGCAGTGGACGATCTATCAGTCCGTGGCGATCGGTGGTCGTCGCGAAGAAAGAATCCCGGGTGTGTTTCGCGCATCGACACGGGTCGTTCATCCATTCACGGGCAGGCAGAGTTACAACAAGGTCGTCGTGGTAGTGGATATCCCGCCGCTGACAGGCGCCAGGCGGTCGAGTGCGGCCACGACCGACGATCTGCCGGTCTAGCGCTTCTCAGAGATTTTACTTTGCATCCCTTATCGATGGCGATTCGATCGATCTTTGCGCAAACATCGTCCTGTAATACTCGCGCCCCTGCTCCAGATGCACGCCAAACCCGAACCCGCGCATCAGCATATCGTTCATATCAGCGCGGGTGATCTTCATCACGTAGCTGTGTTCCGTCGTCACCAGCTTGCAGCTTCCGTGCGTCTCCGATGAATCGAACCACTTCCCCGGATCGGCATGTCCTGCCGGGTATGTGTGGCCATCGCGTTCGACTTGCCATCGGCCATCGAGCAGGATCCAGTTCGCATCATCGCTTACCGCCGGCCCACACTCCGCCACGACCGTCCCTGCATACGCTTCCCATTCCTTCGAATGGTCGATGGTCCAGCGCAACTGCTCATGGGTCAGCGCCGTGAAAAACGGCGTCTTCCTGAGCAAATACAAATACGTCGTCGATGCCTTCATGGCCGTGTTACCTCCCTCATTCGCGTGGCCCTGCTGACCGCATGCAGCGGCGGTCAGCAAAAGAAGGCCAAGCCATGCGCCACGGGTAAAACGCCCGGTTTTAGTCACGTGTTCGAGTCCTCACGGTCGCTTCGCGGAGATCGCAAATGGCGACGCACGCTTCAATGTGCCATTCAAACGCTCAGGCAAGACCACCGTTGCCGCGCAGCACCTGTCCGTTGACCCAGCCCGAATCCTTGCCCGCAAGGAACGAGACAATCGATGCAATATCTTCCGGTTGCCCCAGGCGTTGCAGCGGCGGCATCTTGGCGAAGGTCTGGATCTGCTCTTCGGTTTTTCCATCGAGGAAAAGCGAGGTCGCAATCGGACCCGGCGCGACCGCGTTCACGCGGATATCGCGGCCGCGCAATTCCTTCGCGAACACATGCGTAAAGGCTTCGACAGCGGCTTTCGTCGCGTTGTAAATGGCGTAGCCGGGCATGTTCAGCGCAAGCGTGGTGCTCGAGAAATTCACGATCCGGCCACCGTCGTTCATCCGCTTCGCCGCTTCCCGCAGGGTGTTGAACGTGCCGCGCACATTGATGCCGAAGGTCTGGTCGTAGAGCGCATCGGAGGTTTCGGCAAGCGGCAAGGTCTTCAGTACACCGGCGTTGTTCACCAGCACATCGATCTTGCCGAGCTGCTGTTCGGCGGCATCGAACATGGCGCGGACATCATCTGCCTTCGATACATCCGCCTTGATCGCGATGGCCTTCGTACCCTTCGCCGTCAGTTCCGCTGCGAGCGCATCGGCTTCTTTCGAGCTCAATGCGTAGTTGATGGCGACGGCAAACCCGTCATCGGCGAGACGCCGCGCCACTTCAGCACCGATACCTCGCGATGCGCCCGTGACAATGGCTACCTGGCTGTTCTTGATTGCATTCATGATTCGCTCCTTTCGTTGAGTTGCAAATGGGCAGTGCGTGATTGAAGTATCGATCATCGATGCAGATTGATAATCACCTCATATTTGGTAATATCGTTCCATTTACTTTAACAATAGAGTGTGTGAGCCATGGACCGGTTCCAGGAAATGCAGGTGTTCATTCGCATCGCGGAGCGCAGCAGCTTTACCCAGGCCGCCGATGACCTGCAGATACCGCGCGCCACGGTGACGAACCTCCTCAAGCGCATGGAAGAACGGCTCGGCACGCGCCTGCTGGAGCGCACCACGCGTACGGTGCGCCTCACGCACGACGGCGAGGCGTTTTACCGGCGCTGCGTACGCCTGATCGCCGATATGGAGGAAGCCGAGGGCTCGTTTCGCAACGTCGCGCCGAAGGGTCTGCTGCGTGTGAACGTGCAGGGAACCCTCGCGAAGAATTTTGTGGTGCCCGCGCTGCCGGGGTTTATCGCGATGTATCCGGATATCGAATTGCAGATCGGCGAGGACGACCGGCTGGTCGATCTGGTGCGCGAGGGGATCGATTGCGTGCTGCGGGCAGGCACGCTGCAGGATTCATCGATGGTCGGACGCCGCGTCGCGCTGATGGAACAAGTGACGGTCGCAAGTCCCGCGTATCTCGCGCAGTTCGGCGAGCCGCTGACGCTCGAAAGTCTGAGCGCACATCGGGCGGTAAATTATGTATCAAGCGGATCGGGACGCGTGTTCCCGCTGGAATTTACCGTCGATGACCGCGTGGTCGAAATGCAGTTGCCGGCGGTTTTATCGGTGACCGGGGCGGATTTGTATACGGGCGCCGCAGTGGCTGGACTCGGGATGGTCCAGGTGCCGCGGTATCGGGTCAAGGAGGAACTGTCGGAAGGAAAGCTCAAGATCGTGCTCGATGCGTTTGCGCCGCCGCCCATGCCGGTAAGCGTGCTTTATCCGCAAAACCGGCAGTTGTCGTCGAGGGTGAGGGTTTTTGCGCAATGGCTGAGGGATATCTTTGAAGCGGCTTTTTAAGCCGTTTTAATCCGCCAATCCGTGCCCTCAAACGGGGTATATTTGATCCGCGAGTTGCGGGTAAAACGAACGGCGTGGCGATTCCCTGGAGACATACCATGGCAAACTGGACACCGGATCCGAGCTTCTATCCTTCCCCACGCATGGCGATGAAGGCGCCGCCCGAGACCTTTGCTTACGTCGCCAGCTTCGACCCGACACGGCAGGTGCCGGATGCCATCGCGATCATCGATCTGGACCCCGCATCCCCGACATATTCGCAATTGCTCAATAACGTCAGCATGCCCAACACGGGCGACGAGTTGCATCATTTCGGCTGGAACGCGTGCAGTTCGTGCCTGTGTCCCAATGCGCCGCATCCGCATGCAGAACGCCGCTATCTTGTCGTGCCGGGTCTGCGGTCATCAAGAATCCATATCCTCGATACCAAGGCGGACCCGCGCAATCCGAAGATCGTGCGCGTGCTCGAGCCCGCGGAAGTTGCTGAGAAAGCCGGTTATACGAGGCCGCACACCATCCATTGCGGACCTGAAGGCATCTACGTGGCGGCGTTGGGCAACGCGCAAGGCGAAGCGCCTGGCGGCATCTTCCTGATGGATCACGAAACCTTCGACATACGCGGTCAATGGGAAATCGACCGCGGCCCACAACAACTCGCATACGACGCATGGTGGCATCTGGGACACGACACCATGGTCACGAGCGAATGGGGTCTGCCCGCCACGTTCGAGAACGGCCTGGTTCCAGAAATCCTGCTCGGTGGAAAGTACGGCCACAAGCTGCACTTCTGGGACCTGCATACACGCAAGCACAAGCAGGAAATCGATTTCGGCGAAGAGAACCAGCTCGTGTTCGAACTGCGTCCGGCACATGATCCGACCAAGGCTTATGGCTTCGTGAATTCGGTGATCAGCCTGAACGATTTGTCGTCATCGATCTGGACGTGGTATCGCGATGGCGACAAGTGGGCGGTCAAAAAGATCATCGAGATTCCGGCCGAGCCGGCCGATCCCGATCTGCTGCCGCCCATGCTCAAGGGCTTTGGTGCGGTGCCGCCGCTCGTGACGGATATCGACTTGTCGATGGACGATCGTTTTTTCTACGTCGCATGTTGGGGTACGGGCGATCTGCGTCAGTACGATGTCTCCGATCCGTTCGCGCCCAAGCTCACGGGAACAGTACGCATTGGCGGGATCGTGTCGCGCGAATCGCATCCGAAAGCGGATGGGCGCAAGCTGAACGGTGGTCCGCAAATGGTTGAAGTCAGCCGCGATGGACGCCGCGTGTATTTCACCAACTCGCTGTACGGCGTGATCGATGACCAGTTTTATCCCGAAGGCCTGAAGGGCTGGATGGTGAAGCTCGATGCCGCGCCCGATGGCGGTATTGAATTCGATCCGCGTTTTCTGGTGGAGTGGCCCTCGACGCACCGGCCGCATCAGGTGAGGCTGGAAGGCGGCGATTGTTCGTCAGACTCGTACTGTTATCCATGAGCGCCTGAACGTGGCATGGGAGTGGTTTGCGATCGCCGGGCTCGGGTTGTTTCATGGCATCAATCCGGCCATGGGATGGCTCTTTGCGGTGACACTCGGGTTGCACAGGCGCAGCCGGCGCGCGGTGCTGTGGGCCCTTCCGCCCATGGCGCTCGGGCATGCGTTATCGATCGGCGTGGTGGCCGGTCTCGTGCTCGCCACGGGCTTTGTCTTTGACGGCCACGCAATCCGCATCGCCAGCGGTGCCTTGCTGATTGCGTGGGCCGCCTATCACGTCAAGTACGGCCACCGGCACCGCGTGCGGGTTGGCATGACCACGGGGTTCGTCGGGCTCGTCGTATGGTCGTTCCTGATGGCGACCGCACACGGCGCAGGACTGATGCTCATCCCTGTCCTGATTCCGCTATGCAGCGCGATGCCGGTTCATTCATCCGGCCCATTGATCGTTTCCATTGCAGCGGTCAGCTTGCATACGTTGACCACATTGTTCGTGACCGGTGCCATCGCGCTGCTGGTTTATGACTGGCTCGGCGTAGGCGTGCTCAGACGCGGCTGGATCAATTTCGACAGGCTCTGGACTGCCGGGCTCGTGGGCACGGGCGTATTGTTGATCGCGACCGCCTGACGCGTCAGTGCTCAGCCAGTGGGTTATATTGGCTCTTGCTTTTGAAGAACCAAAGTTCACGGAGTACCAATAATGATCATCGAAGAAAACAACCAGCTCATGCTAAGGCCGCTCGAGCGCACCGACCTGCACTTCGTACACGGCCTGAATAACAACGCGAAGATCATGCGTTACTGGTTCGAAGAACCGTACGAAACTTTCTCCGAACTCTCGCAGCTTTACGACCGTCACGTGCACGACCTGCGCGAACGCCGCTTTGTTGCCGTCGATAAATCCGGCGAACCCATCGGCCTCGCGGAACTGATCGAACTCGACTATATCCACCGCCGTGGCGAGTTTCAGATCATCATCGCGCCAAGTGCGCAAGGCCAGGGATATGCAACGAGCGCAACGCTGCTTGCAACGGACTATGCGTTCTCCGTGCTCAACATGCGCAAGCTTTATCTGATCGTGGATGTGTCGAATACGGCCGCGATTCACGTCTACGAAAAATGCGGATTCAAGCGGGAAGCAGAGCTGATTGAAGAGTTCTTTAGCAACGGCAGATATCACAACGCCTACCGCATGTGCATTTTTCAGCACGAATTTCTCAAGCAGGCACAGGCCGGTACACGCGCCGCGAGATAGCCATTCGCGGTGGTTTGACGCACCACCGCGAAGAATCCGTGCACCGCAGATGTGAATATTAAGTATCCGCTCAAGTAACGGATCATCGAGGCCGATAAACCGCGTACAGGCGTGGCATTATTCGCGCGAGTTGCATCGCCCTTGATCCGATACGGCTGCACACCATGAAGCGGAACCTGTTCTTCCGGATGCTGGCCCGCCTGCGAGTCGGCCGAAAACTCCTGCTCATCTACCTGCTCGACCTGAGCGCGGTGGTGTTCATCAGCGGCATCCTGATTCACGAGAAGTACATCGCCATCGATTTCTCCGACAAGGAAATCGTCGGCAACGCCTATCTCCAAACCGTGCGCGATGCGCTGATCGACGTCACGCTGATCGGCGCCGGCAAACACATGACGTCGGCCCGGCTCCGACAGGACGCCGAACGCCTTGCGATTGCCGAGCAGCTTTACGGCGCGAACATGGAAAGCGCTGCACTTAACGACCATGTGCGCGACACGCTGAAGCTGCTGGCGCAGGAAACGCAACCCGATGCCGCCTCGGTCACGGATGCACTCACCGCCTGCCGCGAACTCATCACGCGCGTGGGTAACCAGTCGAACCTGATCCTCGATCCGGACCTCGACAGCTATTACGCAATGTCCCTGTCCGTGCTGCGTTACCCCGCGCTGCTCGAATCCATCAACGGCATTGGCGCGCAATTGCGCGATACGCCTGTCACGCCGTCGAAAGCCGAGCAGATGCGCACGCATTACCTCGTGCTCGAAGGGCAGCTCGACGCCGTACTGCAAGGGTTCAGATCCGATTTCGCCGAAGCCACCGCCGCCAATCACAGCCTGACGGTGGCGCTCACGCCTTCGGTCAGCAAGATGCTGGAGGCGATCGAAACCTATCGCCAAGTCGCGCGGGCCACCGTCGATCTCGGCGCGGCTGCCGACCCGGCGCTCCTCACGTCCGCCGATGAGGCACAACAGGCCGTGGTGGGGCTCGCGCGGGATTCATGGCGCAACACAGCTAGCGAGCTAACCAGCCTGCTGCGAGCCCGCGTGAGCGGCCTGTTCTCGCGCATGTGGCTGCATCTCGGCACGGCGCTTTTCCTGCTGTGCGGCATCCTCGTGATGGTATTTTTCGTGGCGCAACAAATCTCGCGGCCGTTGCGCCAACTTGCACGCGTCATGGATACCGTCAGACGCACCGGCGATCATTCGTTGCGCGCAAGCTGGCCCAGCCAGGATGAAATCGGGCAGCTCGTGATCGGCTTCAACGAAATGCTCGAACAACTCGATCACGAGCGCGACGTTCAAAAGGAACTTGCCGCGACCGCGCGTGCTTCGGAAGCGCAGCACGCGCTGGTGGAAGCCACACCGGTGCCCATGGTCGTCACGGCGATTCCCGGCCATGAGATCCTCCACGCCAACAAGCCCGCCCTCTTCTGGCTGAACCACAGTGTTGCCGACCCATGGGCGCGCGGCCTGGACTCCGCAGTACGGGCACGCTTTTTCCAGCAGCTATCGGATCGTGGCGCTGTCGACCAGTTCGAAGTCCGCTGGCGTGCAACGGATGAACCCACGTGGGCCATGCTGTCCGCGCGGCGTCTCGTCTTTCAGGGACAGGACGCGGTGCTCACGGCGTTCACGCCCATCGACCAGATCAAGCTCATGGAGCAGCGCCTGGAACTGTGGGCGAAGGTATTCGAGGCATCGTCGGAGGCCATTCTCATACTCGACAGCGAATACTGTCTGCTTACCGCAAACCCCTCGTTTTATCGCGCGACGGGTTACGGCGCCGACGATGTATTGCGTAAGCAGCCCGAATTCATTTCGATTGGACTGCCCGGCAGCAACGAGGGAGCGAGCGTCGCCGCCGCGGTGGGACGCGCGAGCAACTGGCATGGCGAAGCGCAGGTCCGGCGCCCGCATGGCGGCGAATATCCGGCGTGGCTGATCGTGAGCGCGGTGCGCGACAAACGCGGCAACGTCTCGCATTACATCTGCACGCTGATCGATGTCACCGAGCGCAAACGCAGCGAAGCACGGATCCAGTTTCTCGCGGAGCATGACGTGCTCACCGAGCTTCCAAACCGCGCACTTTTCTCCAAGCGGCTCGACAA
Source organism: Burkholderia sp. PAMC 26561 (assembly GCF_001557535.2). Lineage (NCBI taxonomy): Bacteria > Pseudomonadati > Pseudomonadota > Betaproteobacteria > Burkholderiales > Burkholderiaceae > Burkholderia > Burkholderia sp. PAMC 26561. The sequence goes on along the minus strand of NZ_CP014315.1, from coordinate 469,847 downwards.
CGAATTGCACAAGTCAGAACGCAGCGGCGGTTGCGCGGCGGTGCTGTTCATCGATTTGGACCGCTTCAAGAACATCAATGATTCGCTCGGCCATCATGTTGGCGACGGTTTGCTGCGCTCCGTATCGCGCCGCCTGCTGGCCGCAGTTCGCTCGGGCGATACGGTCAGCCGTCTTGGCGGGGACGAATTTACCGTTGCGCTCAGCGGGGTGTGCAACGCTGCGGAAGCGGCGCAGATCATCGATGAAAGGCTCATTCCGCTGTTACGCGAACCGCATCAGATCGGCGGACTTACGCTGCAGGTATCGAGCAGCATAGGCGTGGCGATGTACCCCGCCGACGGCCAGGACATCAGCACGCTGATGCAGAACGCCGATGCCGCCATGTACCAGGCCAAGGCAGACGGTCGCAACCTCGTGCGGTTCTTTTCGCCCGACATGGCGGAGCGCACGCGGATGCGTTTATCGCTCGAAACGTGCCTGCGCTCGGCGATCGAGCGCAACGAATTACGGCTCGCGTACCAGCCGTGCCTGGATGCGCAAACCGGCGCACTCGCGGGCGTCGAAGGTCTGCTCCGGTGGACCAATCCCGAGCTTGGACCGGTCGGACCCGCGCAGTTCATTCACATCGCCGAAGAGACAGGCCTGATCATCTCCATTGGCGCGTGGGTGATCGACGAAGCATGCCGCCAGATTGCGCAATGGCGCGACGAAGACTCCATGACCGTGAAGGTATCGATCAACCTCTCCGCCATCCAGCTACGCGATACAAATATTGTCGAGACCTTGCGCAATGCACTCGCGGCTCATGAGGTAGACCCTGCCTTGCTCGAACTCGAAATCACGGAAACGGTGCTGATGGATAGCGCGGAGAACTACCTCGATGCCATTACCGGACTTCGTGCGCTCGGCGTGAAACTCTCGCTCGATGACTTCGGCACGGGCTATTCGAGCCTGAGTTACCTCAATCGTTTCCCACTCGACCGCATCAAGATCGATCGCGCGTTCGTGCATGACATGCTCGATGCACCCGGCGATCTCGCCGTGATCAAATCGATCATCGGACTCGGACATGAGCTTGGATTGAAGGTCGTGGCCGAAGGTGTGGAGACCGAGCGCGAGGCGCGGATTCTGCGCGATATCGGTTGCGACGAACTGCAAGGGTTTCTGTTTGCGCGCCCCATGGAACCCTCGCTGCTTTGGACATGGGCCGACGAACAAGCACTTGTTTGAACGTCGTCACACACGCTTGAAAGCGTTATGAAGCGCTTGCGAAATCGAATCCTACCCGTTGCAGGAGGCGTTGATTTCGCGGCGACACATTAATGAACGCGAGCTGCTTGCCGACCTTCTCGTAGCGCCGGTTCAACGCTTCAAGCGCGGCTATTGCCGAGTGATCGGCAAGATGCAAATGACCGCAATCGATGACGATCCGGCCTGGATCTTTCAGCGGATCGAACAGTTCGTGAAAGCGCGTTGTCGAAGCAAAGAACAACGTGCCGCGCGGGATGTAGGTCTTGTCGCCGGACGTGCTGGCGGTGACATCGGCATGAATGTCACGGGCGTGCTGCCACGCGAAGTTCACCGCGGCGATCACGATCCCGCACAACACCGCAATGGCCAGGTCCGTGAATACCGTAATGACGGTGACCGCAATGATCACGACCGCGTCGCTGCGCGGCACCTTTCCCAGGACACGCAACGATCCCCATGCGAAGGTCTGCTGCGCCACGACGAGCATCACTCCTGCCAGAGCCGCGAGCGGAATGCGCTCGATCAACGGCGACAGGAACAGGATGAACAGCAGGATCATGACGCCGCTGACCACGCCAGAAAGACGTGTACGGCCGCCTGAACTGAGGTTGATCATGGTCTGGCCGATCATTGCGCATCCACCCATTCCGCCGAAGAGACCCGACACCACGTTCGCCGCGCCAAGCGCGAGACATTCGCGGTTGGGCTGACCTTGCGTACTGGTGATTTCATCGGTGAGATTCAGCGTAAGCAGGGTTTCCAGCAAGCCGACAATCGCCATCAGCACCGCATACGGCAACACGATGCCCAACGTTTCGAGCGTCATGGGCACGGCGGGAAACTGGAACACGGGCAAGCTGCCTGCAACATGGGCCATGTCGCCTAGCGTACGCGTGGGAACGTGCAAAAGCTGGCAAAGCACGCCGATACCGACAATCGCAGCCAGTGCCGGCGGTATCGCTTTCGTCAGCCGCGGCAGCAAATAGACAATTCCAATCGTCAACGCGACGAGGCCGCACATGACATACAGCTCGGTCCCTTGCAGCCATTGCACCCCTTCGGTGGTCACATGCTTGAAGTGCTCGAGCTGCGCCATGGCAATGATGATCGCCAGCCCATTCACAAACCCCAGCATGACCGGATGCGGAACCATGCGGATCAGCTTGCCGAGTTTGAGCAAGCCGAACGTTGCCATGATCAGGCCGCTCAGCACGACCGTGGCTAACAGATACTGCGCGCCGTGCTGAACAACCAGCGCAACGATGACCACGGCCATGGAGCCCGCCGCACCGGAGATCATGCCGGGCCGTCCGCCGAACAGCGCTGTGATCGTGCAGATCATAAAAGCACCGTACAGACCCATCAATGGGTTCACTTGTGCCACGAGCGCAAAGGCGATGCATTCAGGAACGAGCGCGAATGACGACGTAAGGCCTGCGAGGACGTTGCTTTTTATATCGTGGACGAAGCGGCTTTGCCGCTGCAGAGAAGAGCCGGTTTTCATGTGGTGCGTGGATTGTGCTTGAAGCAATACGGGATCAGCGCCGGCAGATGGTGTGTGCGTTTTGACTACCGGGAGCCGTGATGACGTGTGGACAATGCCTGCGCAACTACATGGGTCTGATCAAGGGGTGACGATGTGAAGAAGATGAGGACACAACAAGCAAGGCCAAATTTTACAACACTTGAGGCAAACGCTTAAAAACGGCCTCGAGCATTGCCTTTAAAAAACATGCGCCCTGGATCGTTTTACGCGGTATGCGAAAACGAAAACGGAGACGCCATGCCCAATCGCTATCCCATCATCTACATTCGCGGCTACGCAATGACGGTATCGGAGCGAAACGATACAGCTGCGGACCCGTTCTGCGGTTTCAACGTAGGGTCCACGCTGTATAGGGCTACGGGTGCTTCGGACAGGCAGCCCGCGAAGTTCGTGTTCGAGTCGCCGCTTGTCCGGCTTGCATCGGAATATCAGTACCAGCATGTGTATCAGGATGGATACGACATCATGGACCCGGACTGGTCGCCACCACGAGATGACAATGGCAACTCGATTCCCGGAATACCCGCTTCATCGATCATCATCTACCGGTACTACGACGACGGCTCGGCACTTCTCGGCGACGGTAAATCCAGAAAGGTCGAAGTCTATGCGCAAGGCCTGAACGACCTGTTGAAGCGCGTCAAGGAACTCGTTTTGCAGCATCAGCCGGCCGACGGCAGCCCGCCGATGACCGACAAGGACTTCAAGTATTACCTCGTGGCGCATTCCATGGGAGGTCTTGTAGCGCGTGCGTTTCTTCACAACACGAGCGAAGACTTCAGACCGATGCGCGAAGCTGCCGACAAGTTCTTTACCTTCGCCACGCCCCACAATGGAATCGATGTGCTCGGCATCAACGTGCCGTCATGGCTCACCGCGGAACAGACCAACACGTTCAACCGTAGCGAGATGACCACGTACCTGAACCTCCAGCAGATCTCGCCGCAATTCAATGGCCGTGTCGATCTGATTCCACAAAGCGCGATGCCATCGGACCGGATCTTTTGCATGGTCGGAACGAATCGCGGCGATTACGAAGTGCTGCAAGGTGTTGTTCGCGCGTTCGTAGGCAACGGCAGCGACGGACTGGTGCGCGTGGACAACGCGTCGCTCTGGGGCGTCGATGACAACATGGCAACCCGGCAAGTCGCCACCAACTACGCGTTCCGGTCGCATTCGGGCTACTTCGGCATCGTCAATTCGGAAGAGGCGTACCAGAACCTCGTGAGGTTCTTGTTCGGCGATGTACGCGTAGACATCTGGGCTGACATAGACAGCGTTACCTTGCCTGATGAACTGGTTCCGCAGGCATCGAGTGTCACGGCGCTTTACCAGTTCGAGATGTGCGCCGCCCCAAAAGGGAAGCGCTGGTTCCTCACGCGCCGAAAGTCCGTGGAGGATTCACCCGCTGTTCGATCCCACCAGCAATTGACCGGCGCCGACGCCAACGCAAGAAAGATCTATCTGGGCAGCGTGTTTCTTTCCAAGAAGTCGCGCGTCGACCGAAGTTCGTCCACACTTTCGTACGCAATGATTTTCGCGGCCAAGGTTCCTGACTATGAAATCGAAAAGCGCTTCTGGCCTGACGGACATTTTGAAGGCGCCGACCTGTTCCAGGGCAATGCGATCGTGCGAGTCACACCGCCGCCGGACAACGCGGCGGCAAGTCCATGGACAGTGGAATACGGATGGGCGAACGGCACGACGCAGATAACTGCCATCGACTTCACGAAGGGCGTCCCACCGGATGTGATCATTCCCTTCGACAGCGCCAGTACGCCAGGAATCAAGGGCGCGCTGCGCATGGTGGTGCGGCCGTGGTGATGACGTATAAAAGGGCAGCGTTCGCTGCCCTTCTTCTTTCACAAATAGCGCTTGTTAATAAGCGTTCGAGTGTCGAAACCCCTTGAACACCGTTGCAGCAATGATCTTCATGTCGAGCCCGAATGACCAGTTGCCGAGGTAATACAGGTCATGCGCAACGCGCCCTTCCATCTTCTCGATCCGATCGGTCTCGCCGCGAAAGCCGTTGACCTGCGCCCAGCCGGTGATGCCCGGCTTGATCCGGTATCGATGGATATAGCCCGACACGACCTTCTGGTACAGGTCGTCATGTTCCAGCGCATGTGGGCGTGGGCCGACCACCGACATTTCGCCGCGCAGCACATTGATGAACTGCGGCAACTCGTCGAGGCTCGTGCGTCGAAGGAACGCACCTACCCGGGTGATGCGCGGATCGCCACGCGTGGCCTGCTCCACAACACCTGCTTTCTGCACATGCTGACGCATGGAGCGGAACTTGTAGATGTTGAAGACCTGACCATCGGCGCCCTTGCGGCGTTGCTTGAAGAACACAGGGCCTCGCGAACTGAGCTTCACGGCAATCGCGCACGCAATCATGATCGGCGACACAGCGAGCAAGGCACCGGCTGCGAAGATGCGGTCGAAGACCTCTTTCTGCATCAGCGCATTCGGCGGCAGCGGCGATGCAGCAAGGTTGATCGTCGGCACGCCCAGCAGGCTCGTCACGCTGCCTTCGAATAGCGAAAGCGTGCGTACGTCCGGCATGAAACGGATGTTGATGAGGTCGTCGCGGAACTCATCGACCAGTTTCAGGATCGTGCGTTCTTCCGTCAGCGGCAACGCGAGCCAGACTTCAGCCACGTTCTGCGTGCGTACATAACTGGCGAACGCCGCATGGTCGTCGAACACCGGCACGCGGGTGTTCATTTTCGTGCCGGCCTGCACGTTGAATGCGGCCGTTGCACGAAAGCCCGCGGCAGGTGCTGTATCGATCTTGCGAACGATTGCATCGCAGTGATCGCCAATGCCTGCAATAGCGACCTGCGACAAGTTCAGCCCTGCATTGCGTACGCGCCCGAGCACCGTATGCGTCACCATGCGTCCCGCGATCATCGCGGCGCCCGAAATGCCGGTCCAGTACACGAACCAGAGGCGCGACACGAAGTCGATGCGATGCAGCGAAAACATCAACGCCATGGCGCAAGCCTGCACGATGAGCCAGCTCAGCGCGACTTGTCCGGCAAGCGCGCCTTTCGAGCGCCCCCGCCATGATTCGTACACGCCGAATGCCGGAAACACGGCAAGCGAAAACGCCGCGGCAAAGGCCACGAATGCCAGATAGAAACTCCGTTGCGATACATCGTCGAAACGAATCTGTGAAGCGATGAGCGCGCCGCCCACGATCATCGAAACGTCGAACAGCCTCGCTAGTAGCTTGCTTATTCCGCGCATGTTCTTCTCCCCGAACGATTGGCTACCTGCTTAGCTGCGGCCGTACTTGTCGTCGAACCTGACGATGTCGTCTTCGCCGAGGTACGTGCCCGACTGCACCTCGATGATCTCGAGCGGCACGCGGCCCGGATTTTCCAGCCGATGCTTCACGCCGAGCGGGATATAGACCGATTCGTTTTCGCTGAGAAGAATTTCTTCTTCGCCGCGCGTGACGAGCGCCGTTCCGGTGACCACGACCCAATGTTCCGCGCGATGGTGATGCATCTGCAGCGACAGGCGAGCGCCCGGATTCACCACGATGCGTTTGACCTGGAAACGCGGACCGTTGTCGATGGAATCGTAGAAGCCCCACGGACGGCGCACTTTTCTGTGCATGTCCGCTTCGGGCGACTTCGACAGCTTGATACGCGACACGAGGCCCTTGATGTCCTGCACGCGTGACCGGTCGGCCACGAGTACGGCGTCATCCGTCTCGACCACGATGATGTTGTTCGTGCCCACGCATGCAACCAGCCTGCCGCCTTCCGAACGCGCATAGCTCGCGGTCGCGCCTTCGAACAGCACACGGCCGCTTCCCACGTTGCCGTCTTCGTCCTTCTCCAGTGCATCGCATACGGCGTCCCACGAGCCGAGATCGGACCAGCCTGCTTCGAGCGGCACGACCACGCCCTTGAACGGCGAACCGGGCTTGCCGAGGTGTTCCATCACCGCATAGTCGATGGAGTCGGACGGCGACGTTGCGAAAGCCGCTGCGTTCGGGCGGAAGTATTCATCGGTGCGCGTGGCCTCCTTGAACGACGCCACGCATGCTGCGTGCATGTCCGGCTGAAGCTGTTCGAGCGCTGCAAGCCATACCGATGCGCGCACGATAAAGATGCCGCTGTTCCACCAGTAGTTGCCCGACGCAACATATTGGGCCGCGAGTTCGGCAGCGGGCTTTTCGACAAAGCGTTCGATCATGTGCGCGCCGTGATCGAGCGAATCGCCAAGACGGATGTAGCCGAAGCCGGTGTCGGGACGTGTCGGCGGAATGCCGAGCGTGGCGATCTCGCCGGCTTGCGCATGACGTGCTGCGATATCGATCGCGCCGTGAAGCGCAGCAAGGTCGGCAATGGCGTGATCCGCCGGCATTGCAACGAGGATTGCATCGTTGCCGTCGGCGCAAGCGGTCAATGCTGCAAGCGTGAGTGCCGGGGCGGTATCGCGGCGGGCAGGCTCAACGACAATACGCGCCGTCACGCCGCTCGCACGCACTTGCTCGCCGGTTGCAAAGCGATGATCCTCACCGCAGACAATGACCGGGTCGGCAGCCACTTCCCAGCCTGCCGGAAAGCCTTTCATGCGCATCACGGTAGCCTGCAGCAAGGATTCGTTGCCGATCACGCCGATCAGTTGCTTGGGAAAATGTTCACGCGAGACGGGCCACAAACGCGTGCCGGAACCGCCCGCAAGGATCACTTGTACGAGGCGGCTGCAATCTGCTGCGCCTTCCACAACTGTTGCACCTGCGGCATCTTCCGTACCCAACTTAAGCTTGTCCATTTTCAAATTCCTTGTACTTGAGCCCGTTGCCGGGCGTTTCTCTGCGCGCTCAATATTTCTGCGCGATGAAAACGCGTAAATAATTTGCCCTGCAATGTGTCGTGGATTCCATCGCGCGGACAATTCCCGTCCCGCATTGGAAAATGCGAATCAGCAGGTCATGCGTCTCCTGGCTTGATCGGCTTGGATCGTGCCGTTGTTGTCGGCTGAGCGCGCTCGCTTGATTACGTCAACGAGTGCCGTACGTGCGCGAATCGGCGTGCTGGCAATCGCAACTGCGCCGGATGCGCCTGAAACTTTTTTTGGCAGCGCGGCTTGATCATCCAATGCCACGCTTAAGGTCTAAAGAATGAACCGGAGGTTCCTTCAAACATCCTGAGTCGACTTAGGTCCTGCATCTGAGGTACGGATACACAGCAGCAAGCAACTGGCCTGAACAGCCCAAAGATGTTGTGCGACAAAGCTCTGCAGCGAAGAAGAAAACCCGGAACAACTGAATTTGCGAAGTAAGGTAGCGTTGAACGTGAAGCTTGCAAGGACCAGAAAGCAGTGATCCTCTCGCATCGGCTAGCCTGAGATAACGCATGACGTTCCTGAGCCAGCCAGGTTTCGAAAACGCGTGATCAATGACCGAATCATATGCAGAGTAAATTGCATTAGGGTTTTCCTGGCGTAAAGGGTTGAGGTTTTGGCGCGGGCCTGTGTGTCATCCTCGCGACCTTGGCCAAGGGAATTACTGGAGGGCTGCCGCAATACGTCAGCATTGCTGATAATGTGACAGTGTGTAAATAAAATACGCTCTGATTTACCTGCGTGAACCGCTATTAAGAAAACTGTATTTAAAGGCCTTACAGGTGAATACGCTTTCAAATCAACAACGTGATTACTGCAAGCATTTTGCACGATAAGCAGACGCACTCGCGTACACATTGCTAGCGTGGCCTTCCTTCAATCATCAGGTCGTTGTTCTACGCCAAAACATCTGTCTTAGACGCCGCGCTCTGCATAAGAGTTGAACGTTCCTGCATTGTGGGTCTCGAACAGGTTCCGCTAAGACCCCACATTTAAATTGGCCGGTCCCACGGGTCACCCGGGACCGGTAAAATCCCGCGTGACTGCACGACGCATGCGTTGTGTGCTCTTCATTTTAGTGGACCACCTTGACCTGACCTGCAGTACCGTACTGGCCGCATCTTGCCGGTCGTCAAAAGAACGGCCGTGCGCCGTCTCAACATAAGGACCCGCAATGGCTTACATAACGCTGCTGGCGTTATTTCTTACCGTCACCAATCTCGTGCCTCTCAGCGCGGTTGGCTTGCTGCCAATCTTCTTGTGCGGCTGGCGCTTCTTCGGCAGAAACTATCCGCGGTTCATCACTCCGCTTGTCGCGTTCGCTGCGCTTGCTGTGATCTCGACCTTGCTGTACGACCCGATCTCTCTCGTGACCTTCGAGTTTTACAGGCGCGATGGCAACTTCTTCATCTCCTATGCACCGATCCTTGCAGGCTGCCTCTACATTCATCGATGGGATCTAAACAAGGTCTTGCGCACGTTCTACACGTTTGCCATTGTGCTGAACGTCCCTTTGTATCTGTACTACATCACGCAAAGCGGCTTGCTGGGCATCTTCACCAATCCGGACCTGAGCTTCGGCAGCTACTTCATTGCCCGTAACGCAGCGGGCGGCTTCCTCGCCATGCTGTTCTGCCTCGGTCTCGCCTGTTATCTGCAGCAACGCAGCAAGCTGCTTCTTGGGATGCTCGGATTCAACTTGCTGATGCTCTTCTCAACCTATAGCCGGGGTTCGTTGCTGGGCGCAATGGCAGTCCTGCCTTACCTGTTCCTTGGCCGCAAGCGCTGGTGCCTGGCTACGCTCATCGTCGTACTTCTCGCCGGTTCGATTGCGATGGCAATCCACAACACCGATCCCACGGTCAACTACATGGGCTACACCTTCACCATCGCGAACTCCGATGCGAAGGTCGCCAACCTCAATATCCGCTATGAATGGCTGTGGCCGCGCGCTCTCGCTTACTTCGAGCAGAGCCCGATCATCGGATTGGGTTTTGGTTCGTTCGATGACCAGATCCATACTGTCACCTCGTACTTCGGACTGGTCGGCATTCCCTCAGGGATCACCGTCGAACATAGCGATTCACATGCTCACAACTCGTATCTGAACTTCCTCGCGGAAACTGGCATAGTCGGACTGACGCTCATGCTCGCGTTCTACTGGAGGCTTATCCAGTGGGCCAAGGACGGCGCAGCGATTTCGGCCATCGCCGAGAAAGGTGTGAATTTCACTGCGTACAGATTCGTCGAGTTGTCGGCGATCTGCCTGCTCGTGATGGCGGCGACGGAGCACCGGCTGGTGTCGCCGTCGAACGTGCTGATTCTTTCGCTCGTGGTGTCGTTGTTACTGGCATGGCGTCCGCCGGCCCGCTATTCAATGTAAGCGACGGGCCGTCCCGGAAAGAGGCGGCCCATCAATACAAGGACATTTCATTCATATGTGGCCAGTGTTCACCAAGATTGGCGATGCAGCCATGACGTTACCCGCAGCGTTCATCTGCACCGTCTGGATCGCGAGATCGGATGTACGGCTGGCATTTCGCTGGGTGCTGGCGCTCGCGCTTGGCATGGCGCTCGTTGGCGTGACGAAGATCCTTTACGCCGGCTGGGACATCTCGTTTCCCGCATTTGATTTCCGCGTGATCAGCGGACACGCCATGTTGTCGACTTCCGTGTGGACCGTGGCGTTCACGCTGCTACTAAGGAGCTGGCGCCAGCCGCCTTACATCGGCGTAGTTGCCGGACTTTTGCTGGGTGCATTGACGGGACTCGCACGCGTGCATGACCATTCGCATTCGTTATCGGAAGTGGCGATTGGATGGGCTCTGGGTGTGCTGGTTGCGGCGGCAGTCTTGCGAAGCGCCTGGCGCGTGGCAACCGAGCGTTTTAGTCCCGTCGGCGTCACAGCAGCTCTGTTGTTTGTTTCGGTGCTGACCTACGGACACACCGCGCCGTTCGAACGGCTGATCGATGCTCACTCCGCCGGCCTTCATAATCGTTTTGCGGCGAATATCGCGCGATTCTTCTAGTCGGGTGACGCCTTTGTCCGGCGTCACCCGCAGCGTCATCTGCACATCTCAGCCGTAATCCACCAGCGAATGTTCTTCGGCCGGCTTGACGTCCTTCACCGGATAGAGGAACGGCACATCCGGGCGTGCGCGCGGCAGCTTTGCATCGATGAAGTCCACGAGCTTTGCCTTGAAGTTTTCCGCCGAAAAACGTTCGGCGTTTCTCCTGCACTGCCGCGGATCGAACAGGCTTGCGTTGGCTTCGAATTGAGTGACGGCGTCCAGTAGCGACTCCGTCGTCTGCTCACGGAAGAACACGCCGGTTGGCCGTTCACGCGGAAGTCCGATCACCGATTCAAGCGCTCCGCCCTTGCCATACGCAATGACAGGCGTCCCGCAAGCCTGCGCTTCCACAATCGAAATGCCGAAATCTTCTTCCGCGGCAAAGACAAACGCACGTGCGCGGCGCAAATGGTCGAGCAGAACTTCGAACGACTGATAGCCCAGGATGGTGACATTGTCCCCGGCAACCGCGCGGATACGTTTCATCTCGGGACCATCGCCAATCACAACGAGTTTGCGCTCCGGCGTCTGCGAAAACGCTTTTACGATCAGGTCGATGCGCTTGTACGGAACCATGCGCGACGCCGTCACATAGAAATCATCCTTCTCCGTGCACAAGGTCATGCCCTTGAAATCGACCGGCGGATAAAGCACCGTTGCATCGCGCTGATACGCCTTCTTGATGCGCCTTGCGATGAATTGCGAGTTCGCCAGGAGGTGGTCCACGCCGTTGGCCGAGCGCGCATCCCAACTGCGAATGTAGTGCAACAGAAGTCGCGCCATCACCGACTTCAAACCATTTGCCAAGCCTGATTCGCGTAGATATTGATGCTGCAGATCCCACGCGTAGCGAATCGGCGAATGCACATAGCTGACATGCATCTGATCAGGGCCTGTCAGAACCCCTTTGGCAACCGCGTGCGAACTCGAGATGACGAGATCGTAGCCGGACAAATCGAGTTGTTCGATGGCAAGCGGCATGAGCGGCAAATATCCGCGATACCGCTTCTTCGCAAACGGCAGCTTCTGGATAAACGATGTGTTGACCGACTTCCCTCTAAGGCATGCGCGATCTTCCAGGAAGTCGACGAGCGCGAACACATCGGCTTGCGGATAGCATTCAATGATGTGCTGGAGCACTTTTTCAGCGCCACCCGACACCACCAGCCAGTCGTGAACAATAGCAACTTTCACTTCTACCTCCTGTACGTTTAAGGCCGAAAGCGCCCTTGGATGCGCCGCTGTTTCTGGGTCATGCAAAGCGTGACCAAGACCGGCGCCTGGCGGAGCCTCACGCCGGGCTGAAACGCAAGACGCCCGGTGCTGGATTCGAAAATGTGGTTCATTCCTTGCCGCTGACTGGCGTGCGCGGACCGAAGGCAGTACGGAACATCGCAAGGGCCCGAGCCGAGCCGGGCAACAACCCCGTCATGTCGGAACGAACCATCAGGCCCATCAGCATGACGGAAAGCGTGGCTTCACCAATCACGCGCGCAAACGCCATACCGATCGCGCCATAACGCGGTGCGAGGTAAAGCGCGGCCGCAAGATTGGCGACGCCGGATGCGAGTCCTGCGATTGCAAGCAAGCGATCCTTCTTGCGCGGCACGAATACATAGAACGCGACGAACTGATTGAAGGCAGCGAACGGGAACATGACGGCAAGGCATTGCAGCACATGGGCGCTTGGCGCGAATGCGGCGCCGAGAATCAGCGGCAGGATGAAAGGCGACAGCGTCAGCGCGCCACACATTGCAAGCAAGCCGTACCCCATCAGCAAGGTCGCACCGCGACGGCTGGTGACACGCGCACCCTCGTTATCGTTTTGTGCGAGCTGGCGCGAAATGGTCGGGATGAAAACTTGCGCTGCGGGACCCATCAGGCTCAGGCCGATCGTGGCAAAGCGTTCAGCCGCACCGAAATATCCGACCTGAGGCGGCGTGGACAGCAGCGTGAGCAGATACGTCGATGACGCCGTCAGCACCGCCGAACCCGTCGAATAGCAGAACAACATGGTCGAGCCGCGGATGAGCGGGACGATACCGTCAAGCTTGAACCGCGGGAATCCAATATGCGCAAACGTCAGGCCATATGAAATCGCGGCAGAGATCGCGCCGGCAATCAGCAAGCTTGCGACAACCCAGACTGAGTCGGCGGGACCTCGTACTATCGACAAGATCAGGACCAGGCTGAGCGCAAAGCCGACTACCTCAAGAATGATCGGCGTGCGAAAGCGCTGGCGTCCTTGAAACAACCAGCCAAGGTTCAATGCAGACACAATGCCAAGCGCGGTTGCGAGCAGGCCCATCGCGGGGCGTGCAGCCAGCGACGGCGAACAAAGCGTGGCGACGACGCCAACGGCAATGCCTATCGCGCAAGTAAAAACCCGCGCACTCGAATGCAGCGAGAAGACCGCGTTGTGATGACTTGCCTCGTGTGACTTGGCGACGTCGCGCATGCCAACAAACGTGAACCCGTAGCTCGACAGCATCCAGATCACATTCATGAGCGACATTGCGGCAAGCACGCGGCCGTATTCCGTTACGCCAAGCACACGTCCATAGAACGGAATGACGACGATGAGGTACAAATACCTCATCACGTATCCGCCATAAACGAACACCAGGATCTTGGCGTTTTCTTTCTTGTCCATTCCGCTTCCTCTTAAGCTACGTGGTGCACAGGTTGAATCAGCGTGCAGCCACGCGACGGCGGGCCAACGGGTTCGCGATGTAGCGAACCGCGTAGTCCGACAACGGCGCATACGGCAATAGGCACAAGCTCGACAGCACGAGCGTGCCTACTTTCTTCTTAACGCCCCAAAAGGGGTTCGCCACAATCGAATGCAGGTAGCCATGCGATTCGCGCGTCATCCAGTGCCAGCGTGCAGCCAGCGGCGCGTTATAAACACCCGAACAAAAATGCGCTTTCTCGTGCGAGAAGTCGTGGAATGAAGCCGGCAATTCCACGTTCAGACGCGAGCGCGCAATTTGTTTGAGCGTCGCCCAACGCATGTTCAGCGCCTTGGGCGCCTTGGTCAGGCTTTCCGAATTCGCGAACGACACGCTGGGAGCGCTCGCGTTATGTACGCGGTAAGCGCCCAACGATTTGGAAATGGTCGCAACAGGGCCGAGCAGCGCCACGCCATAGATTGCATAGAAGTCGGCGCCGTAGCGGTTGACGCTGGATTGCGGCACCGGAAAAATTTCGCGCAGCGCACTGACGCGATATGCGTTGCCCGACGCAGGCGGCGACGGATACAGCCAGCCGCGTCTAAGCAAGCTGCCGCAGTCCGCCGGCGGCTCCGAATGTGGTACGTGCGTACCCGTCAACTCGCCTTCCGAACCGATCACGTCCAGCCGGAATTGCACCTTCGTGTAATCGCCTGCGTTAAAGGCGCGCATGACTTCCGACACGGCCGTGGGGTAAAGCAGGTCATCGGAATCGAGCAGGATGGCGTAGTCGGTTTCGATGATCTCGACCGCGGTGTTGTAAGCGGAGACCTGTCCACCGTTCTCCTTGAACACCGACTTGATGCGCGATCCATAACTCGCGATGATCGAGCGCGACCCATCGGTCGAGCCGTCGTCGATGACCACCACGCGCGTTGCCGGATAGTCCTGGCCCAGCGCCGAATCGATCGCTTGCGTAATGAAGCGCTCATAGTTGTAATTGCAGATGACGATGGTCACGTCTTTCATAATGCCTCTGTACGGGCTATTGATTCTGATCGGCACAGTCACGCGACCTGCCGCGAACTGACGACGATATACGCCAGATGTACTGGCACTTCCGGCGCTTTCTTAGGCGCTCCATTTACGTTTTGCGGGACCTTGAAGCGGATGTTCAGGGCGTTCTGGTCCCAGGTCAGCGCAACGTCGCTTGCGGGTGCCGCCTGCCCTGTAAGCGCATCGATAAACCTCACCTCTGAACGGCTCGACACCGGCGCCTTGATGCCCGGCACCGAGATCGTCCGCCAGCCGCTTGGCGCTGCGACCTGGAACACGAGGTCTTTGTCCGAATACACCGCGCCGGCGGCAACATCTGGTCCTGGCTTCAATTGCGCCGGCACGCGTTGAAGCGCGCCCGGCACTGTCCTGTTCAACACGATCAACGCACGGCCCGAAACCGTGTACGTCCGCGGGTTTCCGCGTTGTGTGAGACGGAAGGGTTCGACTCCGTCCCAGTGGAAAACCATCGATACATACTTGTCCGGGTCATCCCAGTTCCGGTCGAGCGCCCACACCGCAAAGTCGAAAAAGTACCGCGAGATGTAGTGCGGATCTTCCATGTAGCGATCGCCAATCTCCGTCTGCCAGAGGCCGCGAGCAGGACCGTTGCGCACATAGCGCTGATACAGCGGGTCCAGCTCGGCGACCTTCATGTAGTGAATGTCGATGTAGTCGACCCAGTCGAGCATGCGTGCGTTGACAACCGGACTCCTGTATTCGAGCCACTTGATGTACGTCTCGACGCCGCCCTGGTCCGGCCAGCCGCCATACACGATGAAGCAACGGTACTTGCGTATGATCCGCGCCGCCGGTATATGGATGCGTTCCACGTAGTCCTGCATGGCGCGGTCATACACGCCGTCCTTGTCGCCGTCCGCGCTCGGACCGTGCCAGAACGTCGCCTGTTTCAGGCCTCCGGACAGACGCCCCGCCGCCTCGTTCCAGATCTGGAAGTAGCGCACGTTGTAAGGTGGCGCCGAATACTTGCGAACGACTGCATCAACGTACTGCGTCCACGCATCGACATCGACGGGCGCGGATTTCGAATCGTCGGCGATCGTGGCGTTCCAGCCCGGCGTGTAGGCCAGCAGCAAGAGCGAGCGAAAGCCATTGCGGTTGTTGCTGAGAAGCACCGGCGGCAGGTTGCTGTCGTACTGCGGACCCGTCCGGTCAATACGCATTGCGTCGTGCGCTGAATCAGGCTGTCCCGGACCCGCTACGTCGCGTCCCCAGGAAATGCCCATCTGCCGCCACATTGCAACGTCTTGCGGTGCACCTGCCCATCCATTGCTTCCGATCAACTGCGTCAGCCGGCGCGTGCCGGTGTTGCCTGGACCCGGCGCCGCGACGGCCGTCGCAGCCATCGCGTGAAACGGCACCGTCGCCACCGCCGCGATCGTTTGCAGCGCCCGCCGCCGTCCGCGTTTGTACCGCTGCTCAAACATTGGGCCACCCCGAATACGGATTCATCGGGCTTAGCCTGCGGACGTGCGCGGCGTGAGGTTGTACGGGCGCTGACTGGGGTCGTCTTGCAGGATTCGAAGCAAGTCTCGCGCCGCACGGTCCCAGCGGAACTGCTGCGCGTGTTCCAGGCCGATCTCGCGATAATGGTCTCGCAACTCGCTGTCACTCATCATCAACGCGATCTTCTCCGCAATGTCTTCGGCGGACGTCGCATCGCAATACATGGCGGCTTGCCCGCATGCTTCGGGTATCGAAGCATGCGTCGACGCGATGACTGGACAACCGCAATACATGGCTTCGAGCGGCGGCAGTCCGAACCCTTCATACAGCGAAGGGAAGATCAGGCATGCCGCGCTTTCATAGAGCGACTTCAGTTCGCCATCGGACACGAAGCCCGCCCAGATGACCCGCTTGTCTTCGGTCGCGGCATCCAGCGCGGCGCTGCTCGCTGCCTTGAACACGCGCGAGTTCTTGCCGCCGGCGATGACAAACTTCAGATCCGGCATATGCTCCAGCAGCTTGATGGCTTCGAGCGCACGCTGCAGGTTCTTGCGCGGATCGAGACTGCCTACGATCACGCAATACGAATCCTTGGAAAGCTTCAGACGATCGATGATCGCCGGCTCCGGAGCAATGCGGTCGAGGTGGTCCGCGCCGGGAGGGAGGACCACAACGCGCGACTTGTCGAGCTTCAGGTGATGACAAATACGCTCTTGCGAGAATGTCGAGATGGTCAGGATCAGCGGCTGAAGGCGCGGCAGTATCGAAAATCGCAGCTTGTACCAGAGCAGGAATTTCTTCGAGAACGCCTCGGGTACGTCGAACACCGCCATGTCGTGAACCATCACGATCTGCCTGCGTTTGAAGAGCGGATTCGTGTTGCACAGGTTGACGAGCGTTGTTCTTCTCGATGCGATCGGCAACGTGATCTGTTCCCACAGGTTCCCGCGAAACCACGGGAAGCGCCGCTGCCGCTTGAGCAACGTGCCGGGCGCCACGGCGTCCTGCGGCACGAAGACTTCGAGCTCCTTGCCCGGCATCGCGCGCATCTGCATTGCGCGCGTCAATTCGAATGCAACTCGCTGTACGCCGGTGATTCTCTGCGACGTGAACTTCCCGTTAATTGCTATGGCCATTGCACTTTCCCTTGAACGATGTAGCGCGCTCCCGGCGTGGGCGCGCTGTTGAGGCAGCGAATTCAGTGAACCGTCTCTACGTCACCGTGGTCGCTTGCATAGTTCGTGGCGTAGCCATAGCCGCGGTTGCTTCGTTTAAGCGGTATTCCGTTGAAAACCGCGCCCGCAATGCGCCCTTCTGCACGCGCGAGCTTCCTGACCGTATCGGAGATTTCTTCTTCGCTTTGCATGCCCGAGCGCAGCACGAGCAACGAGGAACCTGCTTCGCTCGCGATGATCGACGCATCGGTTACGGCGAGGAACGGAGGCGTATCGACAATGACGAGGTCGAACTGCTTGCTGAGCCGGTCGAGCAATTCCTTGAACCCGGCTTGCATGAGCAAGGCAGCCGGATTGGTCGGACGTACACCGCACGAAAGGAACGACACGCCTTCCACGCCAACCTGGCGAATTGCGTTGCGCACCGGCAAACGGCCGGACAGCACTTCGGCCAGACCGCCGCGATTACGTTGCTTGAAGAATGACGCAAGATGGCCGCGACGCATGTCGGCGTCGATCAGGAGAACCCGCGATCCCGTCTCTGCGTGCAGCACGGCCAGGTTTGCCGCCACGAAACTCTTGCCCGCGGACGGCGTGGGGCCGGTAACCATCACGATATTGTTCGGTGCGTGAGCGAGGTCGCGTGTCAGCGCGGTCCGAACAGCGCGCAACGCTTCGACAGACGGATCATGCGGGAAGCGTGCGGCAAGCACCCTGCTGCCCAGGCCATCCAGCGTGCCTGCATCGCTGAAATCGCCTACGGGCTCTGCACGCGGGAACGGCAATCCTGCCTTCATTGCAGGCGGCAATGCCTTCTTCGGCACGCCGGCGCTGCTCGGATCGAGACGCATTTGTTGATGACTGAACAGGACTTCACCGAGGACCGGCACGCTCAGGCGGCGCTCCACATAGCGCGGATCGGTCACGCCGATCATCACGTGACGGCGCATGAACACGAGGAACACGCCCGTGAGCAGACCCAGCACAACACCGCCGCCCAACACAGCCGGACGATTCGGCTTGACCGGACGATGCGGACGCACCGCGGAATCGACCACATGCGCGCCGCCCGACGTGCTTGCACGACGCACGGTCAGTTGTTCGGCCTTCTGGACCATGCCGAGGTAAATCGTTTCAGCAACCTTCTGCGCGCGGATCAGATCGACGCTCTGACGCTCGGACGAAGGCATGCTGCGAAAGCGTCCGTCGAACTCACCCTTCGCCTTGTTCAACTGGGCGAGTTGCGTATCGACGTTTTGCACCCAGCGGCTGTTCGGCGTAAAGCGCTCGAGCAGTTGCGTGCGTTGCAATTGCAGCGTGGCAATCTGCCGATCGAAGTCGATACCACCCTGAAGGAACGACTGCGCTTCAGCGGTCGGCTGCATCGAGTTCGAGGTCGACCGGTAGCTCTTCAACGCTTCTTCCGACTTGCGCAAGTCGGACAGCAAACGCGGCAATTCACCGTTGATGAACGCGAGCGTTTTCGTGTCGTTGGATTGACGGCTTGCGACAGCCGCTGCAAGGTACTGCGCAGCCAGCGCGTTGGTCACTTCAGTCGCTTTCGCGGGGCTCTTGTCAGCGTATTCGATTTCGATCAGGCCCGAGTCCTTGACCTTGTCGCTGACTTTCACGGTGTCGGCGAAACGCTTGACCGCATCGAGGTCATTCCAGCGGATCACTTCGAACGACGTACCCGGACGTGCAACAAGTTGCTTCATCGTGATGGACACACCGTTGGCGCTGGCGGGAACACCGACCATGCCGCTCACCAGCAATTCGTTCGATGGACCCCGCAGTTCGTAGCGACCACCATCGAGCGCAATGAGCTTCAGCTTTTCTTCTTCCAGGCTTTGCGGAACATCGAGGCTTCCGACCTGCACACGCTCGCCGCCCCAGGCAAACGACTTGAGGCCAAGCCAGGGCGCCGACGGTTCACCCGGCGTCGCGAATTTCTCCGCTATATCGCCCAGCAACGGGAACGTGCGCGGCGAGACCGAGACATCGAAGCGATACTTTTCGATCACTGGCTCGAGCACGGAACGGCTGCGCATCACGGCCATTTCAGCGCTGGGTGCGGGTGCAGGCGGCGGCAGCGTTTCCTGATTCTGCAGCGCGATCCCCAACTGGTTCTGCTCCGGCGGATCTACGCGGATGAGTACATCGGCGGAATAGATCGGGGGTGCAATGAAGATATAGGCCACCGCCAGCGCGACGACGACTACAGTCGCGACCAGGATCTCCCAGATGTGATCCCGCATCAGGTTGAGCATGTCCTTGGCGCTGAGTTGCCCGCGCTCATGGCCTGCAGAGGGATTTAGCGAATTTGAAGGGTAGTAATCCACCGGCGTATTCCTTCGATGTTCAAAGTATGTCGCGACCGTGCGGCGAAGGCGCCGCTGTCGGGTAAAGCCGCACAACCCGCGGCCCGCTAAAAGTGATGAAAAGGACGGCTCGCCGCGTTCAAGCGATCTGCCAGTCCATGACGAAGTAATCGCCTATGGAAATGCGGAGCGTGTTCTCCGCAGACTTACCTGAAAATTTTCGAGACATTTCATAGAGCTTTCCACGATCTGTACTCCAAAATGTTTAAGCATCTGACCTTTCTTGATGAATGTCTTGCAGTCGGTCCACGCAGTTCGGCCAAGTACCGAGCCCCCGTCACGCGACTTCCTCTCTTGCCGGCACGCGCGGCAACAGTCTGCTGAATTCCCGCGCCACGACCCCGTAACACGCACACGCATGAGCTCGCAGCCCTTCGCGATCGCTTACGGCGATCGAACGCCGGCCGGTGTGAATCACGCCGGCGTCCTGCAACTTGCCCGCCGCCGCACTGATGCCTTCGCGCCGGACACCCAGCATCTCGGCAATCAACTGGTGACTCACATGTAGTTCATGACCCGGCGCACGATCTGTTTCCAGCAACAGCCACCTGCACAACTGCTCGCTGACCGAGTGGTACCTGTTGCAGATTGCGGTCTGCGCAACCTGTACTAACAAAGCCTGCATGTAGAGCAGCAACAACCGCCTGAGGCCGTCCGAATTCGTGAACTGCTGCTGCAAGGCTGTAGCCTTCATCCGGTATGCGGTTCCTTCGAATTGCACCTGGACGCTCATCGGCATCGTCTTGCCGCCTGTGAGGACCGGTACGCCGATCATTCCTTCGGCACCGACCGCTGCAACCTGGTTGGACGATCCATCCGCCATACGATAGATCAGTGACACGACCGCTGTTATCGGAAAGTAAACGTGATCAATGGCCTGTCCGCTCTCACACAGTACTTGTCCTTCCCGAAGCGAAACAGTTTCAAGGAACGGATGCAACGCTTGCCACTCACGAACGGGTAACGCGTCAAGCAGATGATTCGTGTGTCCTTCATCGTCGGCCATTAGCATTTAGAGTGCCCTGTTGTTATCCGTTAGAAATGCGTGGTTCGCAGTTGCCCCGACCATTGGCCTATCTGTTCGCGAGTCCCTGAAAGGTGCACATGCAAGCGTGACGTGCATAACAACTCACGCCCTGGTGCAACCGCAGTTTCTGCGCCAACGCAACACGCCTGGCTCGTTAAGGCATCGGGATCAATACGTCATACGCTGCGAGCGGTTGAACACCCGGATCGCGGACAACAGTTCCGATTTGATAAAAACGCAGACCCCGAACCCGCCAAAATTGCCGCAGATCAATCTGCAGCCTTAGACGTGTATCAGGTTGGATTCATGGATTCGCCGCGACGCACTTCATGCTGGAGGCTGATCCAGGCGCCGAAAGCGCTTTCAGAAAGGGCCGTGATCGAACACTCGAATCATCAGAGGAATGCAAACACAACTTCCCTTTCATGTTGCGTTGAAGCATAGACCGGGGAAATGGAATGAAATCGGTCAAGGCTTAAAATCTAGAACTATTGGCCGATTATGTTGAACCCTTTACGGGTTTCTTAGGGAAAGAAAGAATTGTTGCGATCTGCAATATGTGTAACAGAAATTGTATATCTAGAATCTTTTCGGTTTTTCTGGTCTTCTGCTACATGCGGCAAAGAGTTGTACAGATCATGTCCAGCAGGAACGAATCTGGCTAAAGTCTTGTTCTGTATAGAGTTCAACAAAAGCTCGAACAACCCTCTTCGTGCCTTTTATCTTTTTTATATTAATAATACGGATCGGAAATTCTTTCCGTGGCTCGTTAATATACAAGCAGCTCTTTCGATCAAGAGTAATTATTTCTTAATTAAGCCGCTGCATTCGCCATTCATTAGGACCGCTCCGCCAAACTGTCAGTCGGTTATTGCGCGGAGCTACGCTGTGTTGCACAAAGTCATGCTTGCAGCTTCGGAGGATTAAATAGTGGACACGTTGACGGACTTTTATCGGCCTAGCGACATACATCACCGGGATGAATCTAAAGTTAATAAACGGCACATCGGGCTGCTGGTCTCAAATGAATGCTCGGTAACGAACGCCGGAGCGATCGGCGAGGCATTCCGCCTGGCAAATGAATTTGAGCAGGCGAGTGGCGGCGAGCCCCCGTACCGGCTTTCAGTGCTGTCGGAATCGGGTGGCTTCATCACGAGTTCCTCGAGCATCTCGATCTGGACCCAGAAGCTTGAGACTTATGCGTTGATGGACTTTCATGCGTTCTTCGTCGCCTGCCGCGATACGGACGCAGCAGGCGGCCCTGACGATCGCCTCCTGTCATGGATGTCGCATCCGACCCGCGACGCGTCCCTGCGCAGTCAGCCGGGCGCGAATTCCGTCTTTGATCCAAAGAACCTGGCGCGGTCTCCTGTGCCGATCTTTTGGTTCAAGGACGCACCGGTCGCAGACTGGTCAACCACGACGACGCCCGCCGACATGGCCCTCGCGCAAATCGAACGAGACCTGAGCGCCGACACTGCGAGAAGAATCGCCCGCGTTCTGCAACCCCACGCTGTTCAGCGCACGAAGCCAGACCTCGACGACCTGAACGCACGCACGACAACCGAGAAGATTCACGAATCTGCCCGGTGGATCAAGGAAAACTACAGCAAGCCGATATCCGTTGCGCAAGCGGCAGAATCTGCAGCCATGAGCAAGCGCAACTATCTCCGGCGCTTCAAGTCCGAGTTCGGCGTGACCCCACTGGAATATCTGATCCGGACGCGCTTCGAAATCGTGTGCACCTTGTTGATGGATACCGACCTGCCTATCGACAAGATCGCACGACGCTGTGGCATGGGCGACGGAAATCGATTGGGACGATTGTTCAGACAACGGTTTGGCGTGTCGCCCATGCACTTCCGGTCGCGCGGGCAGATTCGTGCGGGCGCGCAATCACTTAACGCGGCCGACGCAAAAGATGCAATGAGCAAGTCCTCTCAACAGGACGCCGCCTTGCTCGAACGAAGTCTGGCCGCGCTTACCACCACGGATGGAAAGCATGCGTAAAACCAAGACAGGGCAGTTCGGCGAGTGGAACACCGCGCCGAACGCGGGTAACTCTTCAGCGATTCCGCTGAAGGAGATCGTGGTTTCGAACCAGACGGCTTCGGCGACTGCGCCCGATGCGCCGCTGAAGAAGCCCGCCACGATGCAACCGACCGCTTCCTTGAGCAGAAAGATCAAGGAAGGCGCGAAGTCGATGCTGCCCGATGCACTGTTTCTCGCGCTGATGCATCGCAAGTTCATTGGCCGTTTCCCGAGGTTGCTGCATCCGGTTACGTTCAACGAGAAAATCTTGCAACGTAGCATCAAACCCGATTCTCGCTATGCCGACTTGACTGACAAGCTGACGGTTCGTGACTACGTGAGAACCAAGCTTGGCGAAGAGCATCTGGTCCCACTGATAGCAGCACCTGACAGCTTTACCCAGTCGGTCTTCGACGCCCTGCCGAACTCGTTCGTAATGAAGGCGAATCACGGCAGCAGTTTCGTGGAAGTGGTGAAGGACAAGACGCAAACCTCCTTTGAGAAGCTTCAGGTGCTCGCCGAGAGGTGGCTGGCGACCGATTTTTATCGGGTTGGACGGGAACGTCACTACACGAAGATCAAAAGACGGATCTTCTTCGAGAAACTTCTGCTCGATAAAAGCGGCCAGATCCCGGCTGACTACAAGCTGCACTGTTTCGGCGGGAACGCTGGACGGCCTACCATGTACATACTGGTGATCTCGGACCGGTTTGGGAACAACACGCATGGCGACGTCTACGACATCCACTGGAATCACCTGGAAATCGCTATCGGCTATTACAAACGCAGCGATACGCCCGCTCCCGCGCCCCACAATCTCAAGGCGATATTGGATACCGCGGCCACTCTGGCGGAAGATTTCGACTACGTCCGGGTGGATTTGTACGCGCCTGATAGCGAAATTTATTTTGGCGAACTCACATTTACACCAGGCGCCGGCGTCCTCCCGTTCACACCGGATGGCATCGACTATGAGTGGGGACGACTTTTGATGTGAGACCGGTGTGATGGATATGCGACCCCTGTAAAAAATGAGGCAGAGTTGAAATTAATACAGGAAGCCTAAATAAACCGACTGTTGTTCTTCGCCGAGTTTCCCCCGCGTTATTTGTCGCCAAAAATCTTTCTGAAGCACTCCCTGCCTTTTCGCGTAAAAATCCCGCCCAGACTGAGCCACACTGCCGTTACGACGAGCAAAAAAATCATGACGATCATGCCGAAGAACGACTTGGCATCGACAAATTTGATCGGCTTCATCTGCGCGCTCATTGCGTGTGGAGTAGTGTCGGGTGGTGATGCGAATGACGGTAGGGTGCACCGGAGTGGCAATCTGACTTAACTGAATCAGCTAGCAGTCTACAGCGCCGATACATGCGTTGCCAGTCTGGACAGAGCAAGAAACGGGCACGACTATCTGATGGGACACCGTCAAAATAGTTCGCTTCGCTCTCCATGCAACGAGCCGGGATAGCGCGATGCCATCCCGGCTTTTATGGACCACAGAAGAAAATCAACAACAACGTACGTCAGTGTCAATCGTCTGCGTGCGCCGCTGTAAATCCGGTGAACGCTGCGTAGGGAGCGTTCACCGGCGCGCCGTTGATCGTGATCCCGTACGTGCTGTTATCACTGTCGAGCACGTAATACATCACAGACTGGATGTTGTGGCTCCTTCTTGCCGCATAGAATTCGCCCAGTTAAGTCGTGTTGTAGTTCGCAATCGGAATCCTGATCATTATCCATACACACGTACGTAGATTGGCACGCGAGGCTCTGCATCGCACCACGCCCATTTCCCTCACTCCTCGGCCTTGATCCCCAGTTCCCCAGCCATCCTCTCGACCAGCACGCGTAAGCGCGCGACTTCCTCGGCCAAGCGCTTCTGCTCCGCTTTCAACAGGTCGAAGTCGTTATAGGAAATCGAGTCATCGACCATTGCACCCGTCGATACCTCGCTGATCGCGACCTCGCCGCACAACAAATGCGCCCAGCGGCTTTCGCGCTCGCCCGGTGTACGCGGCAACTTGACCACGCGGGGCGGCTCGTTTTCAGCGAGTTCGTCGAGGAACGCTTCTACCGACGAAATATCCGCAAAACTGTGCAGGCGCGCAGCATTCAGCCGCAACTCGGCAGGCGTCTGCGGACCGCGCAAGATCAGTGTGGTCAACAACGCGGCAGCCTGGCTCGGCACACCCAGCGAACGGGTGATGTTGTGTTCGAAGCGCGGTACCCGACTGCTGCTGCCCTCGAATACCAGGCTCAGGCGCTTGAGTTCATCAATAGCTGTCAGCACATCGGCCTCGGTAACGTTCATTACCGGTGAGCGCGCAGTCTTCTGATTGCAACCGAGCGTCAGTGCGTTCACCGACAGCGGATAAGCATCGGGCACCGTATGCTGTTTCTCGACGAGCACGCCCAGTACGCGCGCCTCCAGAAGTGTCAGGGAACGCATTGCGGGACGTGCGGGGGCATCGGGAGTGGAGTTCATGCGTGACAGAGCCAGTGCTGCTACTTGAATTCTGGTCCGGTTCGAGCCGGGCGGAGAGTCGTCTTGTAAGAACGACGGCCCCTATGATATCCGCCCTGCCGCATCCCGAGAATACGGCGGCACTCCTCCGCGTTTTTCTCAGCCGTTGAGGCGCGCTTCAATGCGCTTAATCAAGCGGTCAATCCATGCGCGCAGCATTCGATCCGATGGCTCGAGCAATGTCGAAGCTGCAACGATCCTGTACACCTTGTTGCGACCGATCTTCGAAATTTTCGCGGGATCGAGCCATTCGTCGTTATTGACGAGAAGTACCAGCGTTTCCAGGCCGATCAACACCGGCCACAGACACGAAAGCCTCAGGCGGACCGAGCGTGCTGGAATGGCGAACGTGTAGTCGATTGCCGCACGGTAATGGTCCAGCGTCAGACGCAACAGTTCGAACAGCAGCGGTTGTGCACGGCGCGACGCGCCTGGTGTGAGCAGATCCTCCAGCGACAGACCGTATCGGTTAAGCATGGGCGACGGCAGATAACAACGCCCGATGCGCAAGTCCTTGCTGCAATCACGCAGCACGTTGGTCATTTGCAGCGCCTTTCCGAAACGAACGCCGTTCGACAACGTGATCCCGGGCTCGCCCTTCAACGTGCCCGGCATGTGCGCGTACGTCATCCGCGTCCAGAATTCGCCCACGCAACCGGCGACCAGATAGGTGTAGGTGTCGAGTTCTTCGAGCGTATTGAGCGCAGCAATGCGGCCCGACGATTCATCGGGGAACGTATGCAGGTCGAATTCCATGCCCTGCGTCAGTGTAGACACGATCCCGCGCACGGCTGTCCGGTCGGAGTCGCTCAATTGCGACAGCACCGTCAATGCGCCGCCGAGCGATTCGAGCAGCACCTTTTCATCGGAGAGACTTTGCTGGTCCGCGACTTCCTGCGCGAGACGCTCCGTCAACGTACCGTCATCGGGCGCGCCGTTCACCAGGTTGCGCAGCGATAACAAGAGCTCCAGCCGCTGCGTCGGCGAAATCAGCGAAGTATCCGCGATCGTGTCCGCGGCGCGCGCCAGCAGGTAAGCCAGCCCGATCGGATCGCGCATCCCGACAGGCAGCACACGCAGGGTGAGGTAGAAGGACCGCGAGACGCCCTTCAGGAGCGGGCCAAGGAGTACGGCCCGGGATGGATTACGCATTGGATGGAATCTGGTCGGTGTTGGACGAATCAGGCGCTGCCGAATTGTATCTGCGTTCCGGCGGAGGTTCCTTTATTGCCCGCTTACCGTACTGTCCATCCTGCAAACATCATTCGCCCAGCGCAGTCACCGTGATTTCAACCAGCAAGTCAGGCGCGGCGAGCTTCGATTCGACCGTTGCGCGTGTCGGTGCGCAACCCGGCGCGACCCATGCGTCCCACACTTCGTTCATGCCCGCGAAGTCGCGGGCAATATCGGCCAGCCAGATTTGCGCAGAGATCAGCCGCGTCTTGTCGATGCCAGCTTGCGCGAGGAATCCGTCGATCTTCGCAAGCACCTGCTGCGTTTGCAGTTTTACATCGGGCGTACGGTCATTCGATGTCTGACCGCCGATGAACACCAGCCCCGCCGCTTTCACAACCCGGCTCATGCGTTGATTGGTTTCGATCCTGACGATATCGCTCATGGTCTTCCTTTGAAATGAAAATGGCCGCACGTTGCTTCAAGCGCGGTTCAAGTTGTTGCTGCAGGGGCGCTATTAAACCCGTTGAACCGGTCGATGGCAAACGCATCGAGCGGCAACGACGCCGCGCCGTCCAGAACCAGCTCGGACACCAGCTTGCCGCAGCCCGGTCCAAGCTGGAAACCGCTGCCGCAATATCCGAACGAGTACGTCAGGTTCGACGCACGTTTGCTGCGCGAGATCACCGGCAGCGAGTCGTCCGTGAACGCTTCCACGCCGGCCCACGCGCGGTTGATGCCGAGATGGCGCAGATGCGGAAACAGATCGACCACGGTATTCGCGCTCTTCACAAGCCGCAGGAAATCGACTTCACCGTGACGTCCTGGCAGATCCGCAATGCCGATCAGCTTTCCGCCGATCACGACCGTGCCGTTATCGAATTGCTTGAACGACAACGGCCTGCCGGTTGCGCCCAGCGTCGCGCGACAGAATGGCGCCACGCGATGCGTGACCATCAGCATGAGCCCTTCCGGATGAACGGGAACCGGTTCGCCGACTTGCGCCGCGAGTTCGCCGGCCCATGCGCCGGCGGTCACAACGAGTTGCCCGGCAGAAAAATCCCCTCGCGGCGTATGCGCAATCCAGCGTTCGCCCGTCTGTTCGATTCGCGTCACAGGTGTCCCTTCGTGGAACACCGCGCCGTTGCGCTCCGCTGCCTTGCGAAACGCAGTCGTCGCGCGAAACGGCAACGCGTAGCCATCGCGTTCGACCCAGATACCGCCGGTGACTTGCGGCGTGATCGCCGGTTCAAGTTCGAGCAGGGTTTCGCGATCGATGATCTTTTCATGCGTGAAGCCGTGCGACTCGAGCAGCGCGACGCGTTCGCGGCATTCATCGAGTTCGGCGTCGGTTTCCGCGATCTTCAACTGCCCCGACGCGACGAAACCGGCGTCATCGCCGACTGTTTCCACGATGTTGTGCCAGATCTCGCGCGACATCAGCGACAACGGAATCTCGGGCACGGGTCGGCCGAGCGTGCGCACGCCGCCCGCATTCACGCCCGATGCATGCCGCCCGATGTAATCCGCCTCCAGCACGGTCACGCTCGCGCCACGCTGCGCAAGATGAAACGCGCTGCTCGACCCGTGCAAGCCGCCGCCGATCACCAGCACGTCCGACTCGTTGGCTGCGGGCTTAGTCACCGGCGAGTTCTCCGAGCGTGAGCGGCTTGATCGGTGGGCGAATGCGGTAATAGCCGACGGTTTCAGGCGCGACGCTGCGAGCATCGGCGATCACTTCGGTCACCGTAAGACCGCACATGCGTCCCTGGCACGGTCCCATGCCGCATCGGCCGAAAGACTTCGCCTGGTTCGGCCCGAGACAACCGAGTGCCACGAACTGGCGTAGTTGCCCCGCCGTCACTTCTTCGCAGCGGCACACAATGACCTCGTCCTTCGGCACCCGGTTTTCATCGCGCGGACGATACAGGCTGTCGAGGAAAGGCCGGATGCGCATCACTTCTGCCAGCCTGCGCATACGTGGCGCAGCGCTTTGATCGCGGGTTTTTTCATCGATGGCGCCAAGTTGCTGCGAGATTGCCAACGCCGTCACTTCGCCCTGCATCTCCGCCGCCTGCGCGCCGCCGATACCCCCGCCATCGCCCGCAACAAAGATGCCGGGGACATCGAGTTCGCCCCATTTGTCGGTGGTGGGCGTGAAGCAGAGTTGTGCGTCGTCCCACTTATGCGACGCCCGCAACGATAAGGAAAACTGCGTATTCGGCACCACGCCCTGATGCAGCAGGATCACGTTTGCCTCGATCCGGTGCGACACGCCCCGCACCGAGAACGTCAGCGCATTCGCGCGCTCAGCGCCGTCTTCACCTATCACGCCTTCCACGCGCAGGTCGTCGGCGGCTTCGTGCATCGGCACGCCGGCGTCGCGCAACGTGCGCATCAGCTGCAGGCCTTTGCTCAAGTACGGCCACGCACGCAACGCGGACACCATGTAGCGTTTCGCGCGCCAGCGGTCCTCGTGGCGGGTTGTATCGACGAGTGCGCGAATCGGAACGCCTGCCCGCACGTATTGCCAGCCGAGCAGGTACAAGAGCGGACCGCAACCGACGAGCACCGGCGGTTCGCTCGGCACTTCGCCCGCGCTCTTCAGCAGGATCTGCGCGGCGCCCGCGGTCAACACGCCGGGCAAGGTCCAGCCCGGGATCGGGAACGGCCGTTCCAGCGCGCCGGTCGCAAGCACCACACGCTTCGCCTCGAAGCTGCCGACCTTTCCGTCTTTCAAGTAATGCACCGTTTTCTCACGCGTGACTTGCCAGACGGACGCGTTCGGCACGTAACGCGCGCCGGAACGGGCGAAGGCCGTCGCGATCGCGCTGCCCGCCTGATAGTCGGGACCGAGAATCTCGCGGCGCTGCGCATCGCTGCGTTCTATCGCACGATAAATCTGTCCGCCAACCGACTCCTGTTCATCGAGCACGACAACGGACAAACCCGCACGCGCCGCTTGCGTGGCTGCCGCGAGCCCTGCGGGACCGGCGCCGATCACGGCGACATCGATGGATTCAGCGGCCATGAATGCTCTCCTTGGTCGTGTACGACATTGGCGGAAGATCACTCGCGCCTTCTTGCGAGTGAATGCGCATGCCGTCGCGCACGGTGACAAGACAGCTTTGCCGGCTTGGAATGCCATCGATTTCGACCAGGCATTCGAAGCACGCGCCCATCATGCAATACGGTGCGCGCGGCGCGCCCGATACCGGCGTGGCGCGAAAACGCTGCACACCCGCCGCGAGCAATGCGGCGGCGACAGACCGGCCGCCCGGCACGTTGAGCGGCTGGCCGTTGAACCAGATCTGGACGATGTCGTCGGCCACGGCGGGCGCGACCGGTGCGAGCACCCTGAATAGCGGTTTGGAAGTCATATCGATGCAAAGTGTCGGTGTACGGGATTGGCTGTCATCACGCGGCTAGTGAGCATTGGCGGCAACGTGGCCCGGTTCGAGAAACCGTCCGCCGCGAAACGCGGGAAGCTCCTCTGGGATCTCGCCGCCCGCGACCCACGGCGCGACGCGTTTCGCGTGCGCGGCGGCCAGCGTGACGCCGCTGTGGCAGGTCACGACAAACGCGCCGGGATACTGCAAGGATTGCTCGTAGATTGGAAAACCATCGGGACTGTAGACACGCAACGCAGCCCATGTGCGTACCAGCCGCACGTTCTTGAGCATGGGAAAACTGCGCACGCCGCGACGCGCGATGGTCGACAGTACATTGGTGGTGGTGAAGTCGTTGTATCCGACCTCTTCCATGGAGTCCCCGAATTGCACCGAACCTTCGTCGGTCTGGCGCACGTTGATGGTCGGATAATGCAGAAACGGTGCGACGCGTTCGCTCACCAGAACCTGGCCGCGATTCGGCGCGACCGGTGCGTGCAAATCAACCTGCGTACTCAGCGCACGGTTACCAAGACCCGCCGACAACACCACACGCGGCGCGCGCCACACGGCGCTCTTGCCATGCACGGCGAACCCGCCTTTATCCGGAACGATCCGTCCGATCTCCTCGCCGCTCACGAGCTTCACGCCTCGCCGCTGCATCGCTTCGTGAAGCGCGCGCAGGAGCTTGAGCGGATTCACGTGGCCGTCCATGGGCGTGTAGCTCGCGCCGATCACTTCAGGACCGACCGCCGGCAGGCGTTCGCGCAACTCCTTTGCATCGAGCAACTGAAACGGATAATCGCCGCCAAGCTCGGCTTGCAACGTGGACAAGCGTTTCTCGCGCTCAGCGAGTTCATCGTCGGAAAAACAGAGGTGAAAACCGCCCGGCTGTTTCAGCGATACGTCGATCCCCGTCTCTTCGAGCAGCGACTTCGCAAGCCCCGGCCATAGTTGCGATGAACTGCGCGACCACCGTGCGTAAGGCGACAGGCCGTAGCCTTTGCCCTGCACCCAGACGAGCCCGAAATTGCCGCGGGATGCACGAAAGCCGCCATCGCCCTGATCCAGGACCGTCACTTTCATCCCCTCGCACGCGAGCCCGTAGGCCACCGCGGTCCCCACCAGCCCGCCGCCGACCACCAGCACGTCGGGACTGTCGACTGCATTGCCTTTCATCGTGTTTCTCCTATCAGGACGCGGTCCAGACCGACCATGCGGTCCAGCACGAGCATCAGGATGACCGTTCCAACGATCATCACCGTCGATACCGATGCGACCAGCGGATCGATCGTCTGCGCAATCTGGTTGTACATTGCAACCGGTAGCGTAGTCGTGCCGGGCGTTGCAACGAAGATGGTCATGGTGAGCTCATCGAAACTCTGGATGAACGACAGCACCCATCCGCCTGCAACGCCGGTGCGGATCATCGGCAGGACGACGCGGCGAAATGCGGTAAAGCGGCTTGCCCCGCACGACAACGCTGCGCGCTCGGCATCGCGGTCGAGCCCGATAGCCGACGACAACGCGAGCCGCAACGCATACGGCAATACGATGATCACGTGCGTCGCGCACAGCGCCCAGAACGAGCCGCCGAGCCCGAGCAGGCTCAGGAACCGCAGGAATGCGATACCGAGCACGACGGCCGGGATCATCATCGGCGAGAGAAAAAAGCCGGTGAGCGCGCCGCGTCCGGGAAAGCGATAACGCGCGATCGCGAGCGCCGCCGGGACGGCAAGCGCCACGCCAATGGTCGATGCAACCAGCGCCAGTTTCAACGAAAGAAGGAATGCATCGAGGATCTGATCGTTCTCGAGGATCGCCTTGAACCAGCGCAGCGACGCGCCATCGAAGGGCAGCGAGATGAAGCCTTTGTCGGTGAACGCAACCGCGATCACCACGACCAGCGGCGCCGCGATAAACGTCAGGAACAGCGCGTTGAACAGCAGACCGAGAAATCCGTTTTGTTTCATGACGTCTCCCGGTTCAATCGAAGATGTGTTTGAAGCGGCGCTCGGCGAGCCGGCTGCAGCCCATCACGATCGCCACGTTCGCAATCAGCAACAACACCGCGATGGTCGCGCCCAGCGGCCAGTTCAGCGTGCCGAGGAATTCGTCGTAAGCGGCGGTTGCGACCACTTTCAGCCGCCGTCCGCCGATCAGCGCAGGCGTTGCGAACGCGGACGCTGACAACGCGAACACGATGATCGAGCCCGACAAGATGCCGGGCAGGATTTGCGGCAACAGCACGCGGCGGAAGACGCGAAACGGCGACGCCCCCATGGAACGGCCGGCCCACTCCACTTGCGGGTCGAGTTTCTGCAGCGTGGCCCACACGGACATCACCATGAACGGCACGAGTACATGGGTGAGCGCGATGATGACGCCCGTCATGGTGAAGACGAGCCGGATCGGTTCGGACGTGATGTGCAGCGCCTGAAGCACGTTGTTCAATACGCCGTTGTTGCCCAGCAGGATTTGCCAGCCCAGGGTTCGAACGACCACCGATATCAGCAACGGTCCGAGCACGATCAAGAGGCAGATGGATTGCCACGGCCGTTTCATGCGCGCGAGCACGATGGTCTCCGGCACGCCCAGCACGATGCAGAAGAACGTCACCGCGAACGCGAGCGCTGCGGTGCGGCCGAAGATCGCGGCGTAATACGGATCGGTGACTACCTCGAAGTAGTTGCGCCACGTGTACGTTGCGAGCGTGCCCGCTGTGTCGCTGAAGACGTGGAAGGACAACACGAACGTCAATAGCAGCGGCACCAGCAGCAGGCCGCAGAACAGAAGCAGTGCAGGTGCGGACAGCAACCATGGCGCGGCGCCGGCGCGATCGTCGTCAAGCGTGGCCATCGAGTGTCTCCTTTTGCAGCACGCGCAAGTCGTCGTCCGACCACATGAGGCCCACTTGCTCGCCTTCATTCGGCGGTGGCGCCCCGTTGTTCGGCTGCGCTACGCTGACCTGTCCAAGACCTGTATCGATGAGCAAGAGCCATTGGTTGCCGGTAAACACGCGCGTGGTGATGCGGCCCGTGGCGCGCATCTCTGCACCACCGACTGCCAGGTGCACCTTCTCCGGCCTTATGTACACATTCACCTTGCCCTGCACGTGGCGGCCTTCGTGCGGCACCTTGAGCGTGGTGCCGGCGACATCGACTTCCGCGCATCGGCCATTGCGGCGCAGGACTTCGCCTGGCAGCAAGTTGGTCTTGCCGAGAAACGCCGATGCAAACGGCGTCTCCGGGCGCTCGTACGCCTCGAACGGCGTGCTCAACTGGGCGATCGTCCCGCGATGCATCACCGCAATCCGGTCGCTCATGGTCATGGCTTCGACCTGATCGTGCGTGACGAGGATTGTCGTGATGCCGAGACGCTTCTGGATTCCCCTCAATTCGATATGCATTTCCTCGCGCAGCTTGGCGTCGAGGTTGGACATGGGTTCATCGAGGAGCAGTAGTTCAGGCCGCATGGCAAGGGCGCGCGCAATTGCCACGCGCTGCCGTTGTCCGCCTGAAAGCTCTTTTGGATATCGGCCGCCCAATCCGGTAAGACGCACGAGTTCCAGCGCTTCGGCCACGCGCTCGGCGCGCGCCGCGCGCTTCATGTTGCGCATCTCGAGACCGAAACCCACGTTGCCGTTCACCGTCATATGCGGGAACAACGCGTAGCTCTGGAAGACCACACCCATGCCGCGTTTTTCGGGGCGTTCGTGCGTGATGTCGCGGCCATCGAGCATGATGGTGCCGGTGGTCGGCGTGACGAAACCTGCGACCATCTGCAGAGTCGTGGTCTTGCCGCAACCGGAAGGACCGAGCAACGACAAGAACTCACCGCGTTCAACTTCGAGGTCGATCTGCTCGATTGCCGTGAAGTCGCCGTAGCGCTTCGAGATGCCTTTGAGTGTCAGAAAGCTCATGGGGGTTCTTGTCTGCTTATGGTTGATTTCAGCGTTCGACAGTGCGATTCCAGCGATCCGTCCATTCCGTCCGATGCTGGTTGATCGTCGTCCAGTCGACCGCGATCAGTTTGGCGATCTGTTCGGGTCCATAAGGCACGCGCGCCGCGACTTCAGGCGTCAACTGCACCGTCTTGTTGACCGGGCCGAGACCAATCGCCTGGGCCTGAATCGTCTGCACTTCCGGGCTCAGCAAATACTGGATGAATTGCTGCGACAAAGCAGGTTGCGCATTTTCCGCGACCGCGCATGCAGCGACTTGCAGCGCTACACCGCCCTCTTTCGGATAAAAGAACTTCAGCGGAAAGCCCGTGTTCTGCAACGCGACAGCACGACCGCTTCCATACGGCGCGAGGATCACATCGCCGCTTTGCATCAAGCCGTCCATCTCGCCGGGCGTGGGGGCCCACGAAAGCACATCGGGGGCGACCTGTTTTGTGATCGTGTTGAAACCCGGATCAATGTTCTTCTCGCCGCCGCCATTCATGCGCGCCAGCATCACGAGCGTGTGCAGCCCATAGGTATTCGTGATCGGAGGAACACCGAGCT
Organism: Burkholderia sp. PAMC 26561; assembly: GCF_001557535.2. Classification (NCBI taxonomy): domain Bacteria; kingdom Pseudomonadati; phylum Pseudomonadota; class Betaproteobacteria; order Burkholderiales; family Burkholderiaceae; genus Burkholderia; species Burkholderia sp. PAMC 26561. The sequence continues at coordinate 435,701 of NZ_CP014315.1, read as the reverse complement.
TGCCCTTCAGGCGTTTATCGGTAAGGACGTTCCATGAGTCCGGTGCCGGCAGGCCCATCTTCTTGAAGGCGTCCGCGTTGTAACCGATGCCTGTTGCCACCATGCCCACGCCCACGGACGTCGGGCCAAGACGCGAAAGCGGGTACAGGTCCTTCATGACCGGCGCTTCATCGATCTTTCCGCACAGACCCGCCTGCATGGCCTGATACATCGGGCCGTCGTCCATCACGGCGACGTTGATCTGCTGATGACCCTTTTGCGCCTGCAGTTTGGCGAGCGTATCGCTGGAGTTGCCTGCCACGTAGACGATCTTCACGTCATGCGCTTTCTCGAACGGTGGAATGATTTTCTGCCGATACATGGTCTCGTTCGAGCCCCCGACGTTCGCGACATACAGGGTCGTCTCGGCCTGCGCGAGGAGCGGCGCGCCGAATGCGCCGATTGCGCCTGCAATGCCCAGTGCAAGTGCGCACTGTCGCAGAGAGGAACGGGAAGACGACGAGCGACGGACGTGCTGCAGTTCTTTCATGGTTTCTCCAGACGGTGCAGGGTCGGATGTTCAACGAATGTAGGGTGGACGAATTTATTTTGTTCGCCGCGGGGCATATCGTCCAATACGAATAAAATAGCTACCCATACAACAATGATATGGGTTGCCTGAGATGAATCTGAAGCATATCGAGGCGTTCCGTGCCGTCATGCTCGCCGGTTCCATGACCGCCGCAGCCAAGGAGCTGTTCACTTCGCAGCCCAATATCAGTCGCCTGATCACGCAACTCGAACGTGAAACCGGGCTGCAGTTGTTCCTGCGCAGCGGTGTGCGGCTGATTCCAACGAGCGAAGGGAATTCGTTTTTCCGCGAAGTGGAGCGTGCGTATGTAGGCCTGCAAGGGCTGACAAATGCTGCAGCGCAAATCAAGAATCTCGGCACTGGCCGATTGCGCATTGCAGCAATGCCATCGGCGGGCATGACGCTCGTGCCGCATGCGATCCAGCGCTTCCAGGCGAAGTATCCGGAGGTGACCGTGTCGCTGCATGTGAATACGTCGGGGACGGTTAATCACTGGACCAGTTCGCAGTTCTGCGATCTTGGCGTTGCGATCTATTCGAGCGAGGCGTCGAATTGCGAGGTCGAGCTGTTGTCGAAGGTCGCGGCGGTGTGCGTGCTTCCGGCCGGACATCGGCTGGCCAAGAAGACGTCGCTCAAGCCGAAGGATTTCGAAGGCGAACCGTTCGTTTCGCTATGTCACGGCGACGGCACCCGTGCGCAGATGGACGAGGCGTTCACGCGTGCAGGCGTCGAACGCGTGCTCGCGATCGAGGCGCAATACGCCGCCATTTGCTGCGAGATGGTCCGGTGCGGAATGGGTGTGACGCTCGCGCATCCCCTCGTGGCGCAGGACTTCGCAGGGCCGGATATTGCGATCCGGCCATTCACGCCGTCCGTGATGTTCCCGATGTATCTGCTATTCCCGCCGCATCAGCCCAGGGCGCGCCTGACCATGGATTTCGTCGATATGCTCAGGGAAACGCATGATGAGCAGCTTGCGTCAATGGACAAGCCGCAGCGTTTGAAGCGGGCGTGATCGCCGTACGTTCGCCTTCCAACCATCCTTTAACGTAATAACTAATGCCACCTGTTCTCGAAACCAGCCGTCTCACTCTTCGTCCTCCGCAACACAGCGACTTCCACGATATCCACGTCATGTGGTCCGATATCGATGTCGTTCGCCATGTCACGGGCGTTCCATTTACCAAAGAAGAAGCATGGGCGCGGCTGCTCAGAAGCGCGGGGCATTGGTCACTGATGGGCTTCGGGTATTGGGTCGTCAGCGAAAAGCACAGCGGCGCGTTCCTGGGCGAAGTCGGCTTCGGGCAGTACAAGCGCGGTATCGATTCATCGTTCGATGCAAACCCGGAGGCCGGCTGGATGCTGACCTCGGCGGCGCAGGGAAGGGGCTATGGAACCGAAGCCGTGCAAGCTGCGTTGCAGTGGTCGGATGCGCGCTGGCCGCAAGGAGAGACGGTCTGCATTATCTCGCCTGCGAATGAAGCGTCATTGGCACTTGCCGCCAAATGCGCTTTCGAGGAAGTTCGCAGCGATACCTACAAGGGCAAACCTACGCTCGTGTTGCATCGGAAGGCGAATGCGATCGTAATCAGCGCGCAGTAACATCGATCGAAACAATGTCGGGGACAAGGATGCGCGCTCGCTTCAACAGCTTGGTACGTGGCCTGATCGTGATCGGTCTGGCAAGCAATCTAGGTAACGCTGTGGCGCAGGAGGAAGCCGCAAGCGCCGTGCAGGGTGAAGAGCCCGCGCAGGCGGCGACTCCGCGGCCGGCGTCGGGACCGACTGCAAACACGCTTCGTCCCGAACGCACACGCGCCGCCAAAGCCACACCGTCGAGCGACGCCAAACCCGATAACGCCATTCCCGTCCCGCCCGAAGCACAATCCGTCACGCAGCACTCCATCAAGCTCGACGGCAAGAAGATCGATTACACCGCCACGGCCGGCAATCTGCTCTTGCGCAACAACGCGGGTCAGGCCGAAGCCAGCATCTTTTATGTGGCGTACACGTCGGACCCAAAGCACGCCGCCACGCGCCCCGTCACCTTTCTGTTCAACGGCGGACCCGGCGCGGGCACCATGTTCCTGCTGATGGGATCGTTCGGACCGAAACGCGCGCATACATCGAGTCCGGACATCACGCCGCCCGCGCCCTACGTGCTCGCGGATAACCCGGACAGTCTGATCGATACCACCGATCTGGTTTTCATCGATGCCCCCGGCGCCGGTTTTTCACGCATCGTGGGCCATGCAACCGGCAAGCAGTTCTGGGGCGTCGACGAAGACCTCGGCGCGTTCGAGCGTTTCATCGAGCGATACCTGAGCGTCAACCAGCGCTGGAACTCGCCGAAGTATTTGCTGGGCGAATCGTATGGCACGGCGCGCGCCGCGATGCTTGCGTACCAGTTGAGCCAGAGCAACATTACGTTGAACGGCGTGGTGCTGATGTCGTCGGTGCTCAACTCGGCCACGCGCGCACCTGGCACCGACCTGGAAGCCGTGAGCTATTTGCCCACATACGCCGCCATCGCGTGGTATCACGACAAGCTCATGCCGAAGCCGCCCAACTTGCAGGCGTATCTCGATGAAGTCCGCGCGTTCGCCGCCGGCCCCTATGCGCAAGCTTTAGCTCAAGGCGACGCCTTGCCCGATGCCGAGCGCGATGCAATCGCGGCGCGCGTCGCCGGCTATACGGGCCTCACCGTCGAATATGTGAAAGAGACGCGGCTCGAAATCTGGCCATCGCGGTTTCGCAAGCAACTGCTGCGCGGGGAATCACGCAGTCTCGGACGATACGATGCGCGCTTTGAAGGGATCGACTATGACGACGCCGCCGAGCGTCCCGACTACGACGCTTCGGTCACCAGCGTGTCGAGCGCGTTCGATGCCGCGATGCATCAGCATCTCGTGCAGGACCTGCATTTCGAAGCGCCGGATGCGTATCGCGTATTCAACGACAACGCGTTGTCGCAGTGGAACTGGAAGCATCGTGCGTCATGGGGCGAGCAGTTGTCGCAGCCTTACGCGGCAGGCGACCTTGCCGCAGCGATGCGGCAGAACCCGCGCCTTCGCGTGCTGTCGCTCAATGGCTACTTCGATCTCGCGACGCCGTTTTTCCAGACCGAATACGACCTGTCGCACATGGGACTGGACAAGTCCTTGCGGCCGAACATCCAGCGCGCGTATTACCCGACAGGCCACATGATCTATCTCGACGATGCATCGCTGCATGCGCTCAAAGGCGACCTGACGCGTTTTTATAAAGCGGACGGCGCGGCGAACCCCTAAAGCAACGGCAAGCCGGCATAACGCTTCACCTCGCGCAATGAAAGCATGGATTCAACCGCCGATACCCCCGGCAACACGCGCAGTACGTCGCGCATGAAGGTGCCGTAATCGTCGAGATCACGGGCCACGACTTGCAGCAGATAATCTGCAGTGCCTGAAACGTTGTTACACGCGACAATCCGAGGAATCGCCTGAATCTCGCGCTCGAACCGGTCCGACAACTTCCGGTCGTGCACGCTAAAACGCACTTGCACGAAGGCGACCAGCCCGAGTCCCAACGCAGAGCGCGACAGGACCGCGCGATACCCTTCTATGTACCCATCCGCTTCGAGCCGCTTGAGCCGCCGCGCGCAGGGCGTTTCGCTCAAGCCGACGCGCTCGGCGAGACTTGCGTTCGTGGCCCGGCCGTCGGCCTGCAACGCGATCAGAATCGCGCGGTCTATCTTGTCGAGATCCATCTGTCACCTATCCTCCAGAGAGGATTCGAATGGTAGTGCATTCCGGCAGAAATCGGGGTTATCTGAGCGGAATGCGGCCAACAAACGTCAGGCGGGGAAATCCGTGGACCGTGCAAGACTTTCCCAGGCCTGCAGTTCGCGTTCAACGAAGGCGTTCTTTTCACGGATGCGCGCCACGGCGTCCGTGCCCATTTGCAACCTGAGCGGCGGCGTTTGTGCCTGGACGAGCGTCAGCATTGCAAGCGCGAGGCGCTTTGGATCGCCAGGCTGCTTGCCGTTGTAGGCCTTCGCGGTTGCGCGGACCTTCCCGGCGGTATCGGCGTAATCATCGATCACGTTCTTCGACTCCATCGCCGACGATGAATCCAGGAACTCCGTGCGGAAATACCCCGGCTCGACGACCGTGACGTGAATCCCCAGCGGCATGAGCTCTGCATGCAACGACTCGGACAAACCTTCTACGGCGAATTTCGTCGACCCGTACACGCCGAAGCCCGCGCCGACCTGGTAGCCGCCCAGCGACGAAATATTGATCACATGGCCGTTGCGTTGGCCGCGCATGATCGGCAAGACGGCGCGTGTCACATTGAGCAAACCCATGACGTTGGTCTCGTAGATGCTGCGGACTTCCGCCGCGCTCGCTTCCTCCACCGCGCCGGCCAGGCCGTAGCCCGCGTTGTTCACGAGCACATCGATCCGCCCGAACCGCTCCGTCGCGAGCTTGACCGCTTCGTGCGCGGCGGCCTCGTTGGTGACGTCGAGATCGACCGGCAAGAGGGCCGCCTGTTCGCCCAACGTCTCGGTCATCGCCTTCGACTTGCGCGCAGTCGCCACAACGGCGTCGCCATTGGCGAGCGCCGCGGCGGCGATCTCCGCGCCAATTCCACGCGACGCACCCGTGATGAACCAAACGCGTTTATAGCTGGCTTGATCGGTCATCTCCCTGCTCCTCACTGAATTGGAAGCCGTAGACCGGTTTCCATTAGCCAAATCGTACGCGCCGGATTGCCCGCGAAAAACGGGATCGCGGTACATTCGCCTTAAACCGGGAGTTCATAATGGAGGGCAACATGGACAAGGATCTTCTGGACGGCGTCACGATGTTTCTCGCCGTCGCCGAGCACAAGAGCTTCACGGTCGCGGGCGCGCGCCTGAAGGTGTCGGCGACCGCAGTCAGCAAATCGATCCGCGTGCTCGAACAGCGTCATGGCGTTTCGTTGTTCCAGCGCACGACCGGCCACGTGGCCCTTACCGAGGCGGGCGATGCGCTCTACAAGCGTCTGCGTCCGGCGGTGGAAGATATAGATGGCGCCTTCGAAGCGCTCAATGGCTTTCGCGACAATGCGTCCGGCACGTTGCGCGTGACCATGACGCGCTCGGCATGCACGCTGCTGATAGGACCGATGGTCGAAAGGTTCCGGCTGACGCATCCCGACGTCCACCTCGATCTCACGCTCGATGAAGCCGCCGTCGATCTGGTGGAAAGCGGTTTCGACGCGGGCATCCGCCTGGGCGAAGCACTCGCCAAAGACATGGTCGCGCTCCGGCTGACGCCGGACATCACATGGTCGATAGTCGGCAGCCCCGCCTATTTCGCCAGGGCGGGACGGCCGCAAACGCCGCACGATCTTGTGGACCACGAGGGGCTCCTATATCGCTTCGGCGGATCAGGCGCGCTACACAGATGGGATTTTCAGGTCGACGACCGAAAGGTCATCGTGGACATACCCAGCAAGCTGACCGTCAACGACCGCAGTACCCTGGGCGACTTCGCGCGCAAGGGTCTCGGGTTGGCTTACATGGGCGACTTCGAGGTGAGCCGCGAACTGGCGAGCGGCGAACTGGAACAAGTGCTTTTGCCCTTCACGCCGCCAAGCGACGGCCTCTACCTCTATTTTCCTGTTCGCACGCAGTCGCAGGCGAAACTCAGGGCGTTTATCGATGCATTGAGGCCAGCGGTTTGATCAATTGGCAGCTTCATACCCATCGGTGAGCGTGTTCAAGAACGCGACCACGTCCTTGATTTCGGCTTCGTTCATCGCGGGTGCATCGCCGGGCTTGCGATCGAACGGCGCTTCCGTATTGATGTTCGACCAGTAGCGTTTGGGCAAGTCGTCGAACTTCTGCACCTTGCCGTGGGCAACCGGATAGAACTTCTCCGGATTGGTATCGCGCTGGACATAGAAGCGCACGACTTCATCGAGCGAGTGATAAATGCCGTTGTGGAAAAACGCCTTGCGCGTCGCCACGTTGCGCAACGACGGCGTCCTGAAGATGCCGCAATATTCCGACTGACCCTTCAGGTCGTGGCGCTCCGGTCCGCACGCGCCTAGATCGAAGAATTTCGGGTCGCGGTTGATTGGCAACGCGCGATTGCGCGGCACGCCAACTGCAATCAGACCGAAGTCGCTGAACTGCGGCGGCGACCCGTCTTTCGCGCGCTGGCTGATGTGACACGCGGCGCAATTGCCTTTCTTTTCGTCGTTGAAGAGCTCCAGCCCGCGCAACTCCGCTTCGTTCAGTTTCGACTTGCCCGCAAGGAACGCATCGAATTTGCTCGTGTACGGATAGAACTTCTGCGGCGTCTGCTCGAAGGCTTCGAGGGAACGCAGGATGGCATCGAATGCCTTGTCGTCCTTGTCGAATACATTTGCGCCGAACGCCTCGCGGAACTCGCCTGCATAGGGCGCGGCTTTGACCGCCGCGACGACTTGCGCCGGCGTGCTGCCCATCTCAAACGATGACGTCAGCGGTATGCGCGCCTGGTCCGCACCGTGATCCACGCGCCCGTCCCAGGTGAGCCCGCCGGTCGGACCGGCATCGACGCTTTCGTCGCCTTCGTCGTCCGAGTCATGGAAATGCTGCGTGAATTGCGGCACGGACTGCAGGTACCGAAGCGACGGCACCGCGCGAAATCCCGGCCGGTGCATATCGCTGCCGCCCAGTTGCACGGACAACCCATTCGGCGGCCCGAACGCATGACTCGGGCTATGACACGACGCGCACGCGAGCTTGCCAGATCCCGACAGTGAAGGATCCATGAACATCTTCTCGCCCACCGATGTCATCAGCCTCACCTGTGCGAAGACCTGTGCGCGAGATTTCGCTTCGCTTGCACTGTAAGACCCGGCTTGCGGCGCCGCAGATGCTGCATGCGAATCGCAACCGGTGAGAACGATCGCGGAGACACACAAGGCGGCAATAGACAGCGACAACGAAACGATGGATGGCATGTGAACAAGGCTTCAGAGAGAGACCAAAGCGTATGACGATCGCATGTCATTTGTGTGACATGACAAATGCCCTTCGTTATTTCCGCTGCAACCTGACACATTCTTACTTGATGAAAGCAATATTAAATGTTCCTGTCAAATCCAGTTGGGACACTGCGGCACCGGCAAACTTACACGTGCATTCCGCCGGTTCCCCAACGACCGAGACCTATCGATGAACAAAAAACTCGTCCTCGCCGTGCCCCTCACGGCGTCGATCGCAATCGGCCTGTACGCATGCGGCGGCAATGACGACAAGAAAGCCGACCTGACATCGGTGAAGAACATTGTCGTGATCTACGCGGAAAACCGCAGCTTCGACAACCTCTATGGCAGCTTCCCGGGCGCAAACGGCCTGCAAGGGGTAACCGCCGCGAGCGCACAGCAACTCGATCGCGACGGCAGCGTGCTCCCGGTACTGCCGCCGATCTGGAATGGCCTGACCGCAACCGGCGTCACGCCCGCGGTCACGCAAGCCATGACGGCGAACTTGCCGAACGCGCCGTTTGCCATCGATGACCCCGCGGGTTTCAACACGCCGTTGTCGCTGACCACGCGCGACCTGTATCACCGTTTCTATGAAAACCAGATGCAGATCAACGGTGGCAAGAACGACAAGTTCGCCGCGTGGGCCGACTCGGGCGGGTTTGTCATGGGTCACTACAACACCAACGCCGACAAGCTGCCGCTCTACAAGATCGCGCAGCAATACACGCTCGCCGACAACTTCTTCATGGGCGCATTCGGTGGCTCGTTCCTGAACCATCAGTGGCTCGTCTGCGCGTGCACGCCGATCTATCCGAACGCGGACAAGAGCGTGGCGGCGGGGTCGATTTCATCGGTGAATGCAGATGGTGTGTCGTTGAAGGTGACGGCGGCTTCGCCGGCATCGGCGATCGCGGGCATTCCGAAGTTCGTGAACTCGGGCAACCTGACGCCCGACTTCTTCGCCATCAACACCATGCAGCCGCCGTATCAGCCAAGCGGCAACACGCCGCCAACCGGCGGCGATGCAACGCTCGCCGACCCGACGGTCGCGACCACGCTGCCGCCGCAAACGCAGACGCATATCGGCGATCTGTTGAACACGGCGAACGTATCGTGGGCGTGGTACGGCGGTTCGTGGGGCGCGGCGCTGGCCGACCGCACGAAGATCAGCGGCTCGACGAATTCGGTGCCGAACTTCCAGACGCACCATCAGCCGTTCAACTACTTCGCCGACCTGGCGCCGGGCACGGCCAACCGTACGCAGCATCTGCTCGATGGCGGCACGGACGGCACGGAGTTCATCAAGGCAATCGATGCCGGCACGCTGCCGTCCGTCGCGTTCTACAAGCCGCAAGGCAACTTGAACGAACACGCGGGTTACACGGACGTGGCGTCCGGCGACGCGCACATTGCGAACGTGATCCAGCATCTGCAGGCGAGCCCGCAGTGGAACAACATGATCGTGGTCGTGACCTACGATGAAAACGGTGGCTTCTGGGATCACGTCTCGCCGCCGAAGGGTGACCGCTGGGGTCCGGGCACGCGCATTCCGGCGCTCGTGATTTCGCCGTTCGCTAAAAAGGGTTTCGTCGATCATACGCAATACGATACGACGTCGATCCTGCGTCTGATCACGGCGCGTTATTCGTTGCCGAAGTTGCCGGGCCTCACGACGCGTGATGCCGCGATGGTCGCGGCCGGCGGCAAACCGATGGGCGACCTGACGGCGGCATTGGACTTCTGACAGGCAGGCTTTAGGGGCGGCGTCTTGCTGCCCGGCAAATAAAAGCGCGATGGGATTTGCCAGATCCATCGCGCTTTCCGCTTTGCAACGTGCGAGCGTTTCCGCCCTCGCCTACAGATTGATCTGGCCGCCCATCTCGACCACGCGGTTCGGCGGCAAGCTGTAGTATTCGGCGGCTTGCGCCGCGTTGCGTCCGAGGAACGCGAACAGCTTGTCGCGCCACAGCGCCATCGCCTTGCTTTCTCCCGTTGCGCGGATGGTGTCTCGCGCGAGGAAGAACGAGGTATCGGCGGCCTCGTAAGTCCAGTCCGGTATCTGCTTCTGGATCAGCAGCAGCAACACCGGCACATCGGGTATCTCCATGAAGCCATGACGCACGACAACGGCATAACACCCGTCGCCCAGGTCCTCGACCACCGCCTTGTCCGCGTCCCTCACGTGCGGCACGTTGTCGGTGGTGCCCGCGAGAAAGATGTTGGTCTTGTGAAGCACGCGGTTGTGCTTCAGGTTATGCATGAACGCGGTCGGTGTCATGCCCGCAACGCCGCCCGGGAATACAGCGGTCCCTTCTACGCGCGCCGGCGGATGGCTGCTGCGGCATAGCGAAGGGATGATGTCCTTGAGCGGCAGGTTCTCGGCCTTCATCCGGTCAATAAGCGTCTGGCGCCCCTTGTGCCAGGTCGTCATCACGGTGAAAAGCCCGGCGCCCGCGAGCAGGGGGAACCAGCCGCCGTCGAGCACCTTGCTCACGTTACTCGATACGAACACCGCATCGACCAGCGCAAACGGCCCGATGACCAACGCGGTCGCAATCGGCTTCCAGTGCCAGAGACAGTGCGTGATGAAATACATCAGCAAGGTCGTGAGCAACATGGTCGATGCCACCGCAATACCGTACGCTGAGGCAAGGTTATCGGAGGATTTGAAGAACACGACCAGGAACACGACTGCCGCGAACAACGAGAGATTGATGAACGGCACGTAGACCTGGCCGATCTCGTGCGTCGATGTATGGACGATCGGAATGCGCGGCAGGAAGCCCAGTTGCACGGCTTGCTTGGTCATGGAAAATGCGCCCGAAATAACCGCTTGTGACGCGATGATCGTTGCCGCCGTCGCCAGTATGACCAACGGAACGAGTCCCCAGCCGGGCGCGGATTCGAAGAACGGCTGCTTGAGCGTCGAGGGATGCATCAACACGAGCGCGCCCTGCCCGAAGTAGTTCAGCACGAGACTCGGCCACACGACAAACACCCAGGCGAGCCGGATCGGCTTCTTGCCGAAGTGCCCCATGTCCGCGTAGAGCGCTTCACCGCCGGTAAGCGCCAGGAACACCGAGCCGAGCACCACGAACGCGGTTGTCGGGTTATGCAACACGAAGCCGATTGCGAACGTGGGTGAAGCCGCCTCGAGAATGACCGGGTATTGAACGATGTGCGACAGCCCCAGCGCGGCCAGCGTCAGGAACCAGACGACCATGATCGGTCCGAACACTTTCCCGACGGCGCTCGTGCCGTGCTTCTGGATCGCGAAGAGCGCCGTGAGAATCACGAGCGAGATCGGCACGATCCATTTGGTCAGATCGGCATCGACGAGTGTCACGCCCTCCACCGCCGATATCACCGAGATGGCGGGCGTGATCATCGAATCGCCGTAGAACATGGCCGCGCCGAATACGCCAAGCGTGAGCAAGACGTTACGCAATCGATGAGGCGCGACGCCCGATGCCAGCGCCGTAAGCGCAAGAATCCCGCCCTCGCCGTCATTTCCTGCGCGCATTACGAAGCTGACATATTTCAGCGTGACGACGATCAGAATGGACCAGAGAATCAGCGACACAATGCCGAAGACATTCGGCTGGGACGCGCCGCCAGCGGCTTTCAGGCATTCGCGAAGCGTATAAAGCGGGCTCGTGCCGATATCGCCGAACACAACGCCGATCGCGCCGAGCATGAGAACAGGCGCCGCCTGAACGGTTTTCGCCGATGGCTCTGCGAGAGAAGCTGACATAGGCCTTTCTTCCAGGTAAGGGCACTAGGGCGGTTGAAAACCGTGTGTCTGGATCTATAAAGGATTACGACTGTTCGGACCCTGCACATCAAGTCTCGTCGATCTTTTAACACTAATAGCGACCGTGCGTGGCATCACTGTGGTCAATTGTGTCGAGGAAAGCACCGCATGGAATGTACCTACGGCCTTTGCATGTTGAAGCGCCGACGCCCTCTGCTACAGCCCGGGAAGAGCAAAAAAAACCGCAACTGGCTGGCCCGAAAACCGGACCGACCAATTGCGGTGATCTACAACAGCAGCGCCCAACCTCCGGACGCTTTCAAACCTTAATGCGCGAGGAACGACCTCAGCTTCTCCGAACGGCTCGGATGCACGAGCTTGCGCATTGCCTTGCTTTCAATCTGGCGAATCCGTTCACGCGTCACATCGAACTGCTTGCCGACTTCTTCCAGCGTATGGTCGGAAACCGTGTCGATGCCAAAACGCATTCTCAGCACCTTCGCCTCACGCGGCGACAGTGAATCGAGTGCGTCCTTGATCGCGAGACGCATGTCGGCGTGCATGGCGGCATCAGCCGGCGACTCGGTCGCCGAATCTTCAACCATGTCGCCCAGCGTGGTGTCGCCGTCTTCGCCCAAAGGCGTTTCCAGCGAAACCGGCTGACGCGCAATCTTCAGGATGCTGCGAACCTTCTCTTCCGACAAGTCGAGACGAACGGCCAGCACCGACGGATGTGCTTCCTGACCCGTCTGCTGCAGGATTTCACGCGATACACGGTTCAGCTTGTTGATGGTCTCGATCATATGCACCGGTACACGGATGGTCCGGCCCTGATCGGCGAGCGAACGCGTCACAGCCTGGCGAACCCACCACGTGGCGTACGTCGAGAACTTCCAGCCGCGCCGGTATTCGAACTTGTCCACGGCTTTCATCAAGCCGATATTGCCTTCCTGGATCAGATCCAGGAAATGCATGCCGCGGTTCACGTATTTCTTTGCAATCGAGATCACCAGACGCAGATTCGCTTCGGTCATCTCGCGCTTTGCCTGACGCATCTTGTGCTCGGCGGACGTCATCTGCTTGTTCAACGCCTTCAGTTGCGAAAGCGGCAGCATCAATTGCGCTTCGATTTCGATCAGCTTTTGCTGTTCGGCCTGGATGGCCGGCAGCGCGCGCTCGAGCGCCTTGCCGTACGAAGTCGATGCCGCAGCATGACGCATGGTCCACTCGAGATCCGTCTCGTGACCCGGGAACACTTCGACAAACTTCTCGCGCGGCATGCCGGCGAGGTCGACCGCGATCTTCAGGATACGACGCTCGATGGCGCGAACATGCTCGACCTGCTCATGAACCTCAGCGCACAACCGGTCGATGGTCCGGGCGGTAAAACGCACGGTGGCCAGTTCGTTCTGGATATGTTCCTGCACGGTTGGCCAGTCGCCCGTACGTGCATCGTCTGCGCTGTATGCCGCGTGGAACGCGTCGAACTGATCACGCACGTTCACGAAAATAGGCAGGCAATCACGCAGCAAGTGCTTGAGACGCGTGGCGTTCGCGCGCGTGGCTTGTTCGTCGTCGGTCTCGCCTTCTTCGTCGTCGCTTTCCGACGCGAGTTCGGCTTCATCGATTTCGGCGTCTGAGTCGTCGACGACTGCTTCGTCGAGCGTGCTCACGTCCTTGAAACCATCGACGAGTTCGTCGATGCGCAATTCACCCGCCACGACCTTGTCCACGGTCGTGAGCAACGTGACAACCGTCGACGGGCAAGCGAACGCCGCCTTGATCATTTCGCCAAGGCCATCTTCAATCCGCTTCGCAATCTCGATTTCGCCGGCACGGGTCAGCAACTCCGTGCTGCCCATTTCGCGCATGTACATACGCACGGGGTCGGTGGTGCGGCCGAATTCCGAGTCCACGGTCGCGAGCGTGACTTCGGCTTCTTCGTCGGATTGTTCGTCCGATACAGCGGTCGGCGTGGAGTCGTTGAGCAGCAGCGTCTCGGAGTCCGGCGCTTCTTCATAGACGGCCACGCCCATGTCGCGGAATGTGCTGACGATGGTTTCGATAGCCGACGTCTGCGCAAAGTTACCTGGCAAGTGGTCGTTGATCTCCGCGTGCGTCAGGTAGCCCTGCTGCTTGCCGAGCTGGATCAGCGCGCGCATCTGCTTCTGACGCTCATCGGCCTGCTCGGGCGAAACAGCGCTTTCGTCCATGGGACGCGACATCTTTTCCGCGGACCCACGGCGGGCCTTCGATTTTTTGGCAGGAACACCGTTTCCGGCGTTAGATTCGGTTGGATCAAAACTTGTCATACATTTCCTCGATAGCCTTGCTCTGAGAAAAGCAAACCGGTGCACAAGGCGGTCAGACACGCGCAATACCGTGAAGACCGACAGGATCGTCACCTCGGGTTGAACTAATCAAATGCGTTGATTCGAGCAAGCTGAATCAGTTTGGAGGCGGGGAGCGCTAACAAGCGCAGTATTCGCGCGGGTCGTACAGTCTATAGCAACTTGATTGCTGCAGGTGCGTCAAGAGGCAATTAACGAACGTTTCCGGCATCCATACGCTGCGAAACAACAACATTTTCCGGGTACGAACTCATTTGCGGACGAATTGAGCCGAATCAAGGCTGCAGCCGCGGCTGCGAGGCATTCGAGAAGCCCCGATCACGCCCCGTTTGTTTATGCGTAAGGCAGCGAAAGGCGTCGAAACAACCGACGTTAGATTCGCCCCGGCCAGAAAATTCCCTTCTTTTTCGTGCGCATCGCGCCGGAGTGCATTGGCGTGACGCTATTTTTGTATCGGCGAATACGCTTACTGTAATCGTAATGCGATTAAAGGCATTTCAATGCGATTTTTTTCTTCATATCCTGCTCTTCAGACGCGGCCTTTTAGCTGATTCGAGCGACAGCCGGTGCCCTTCCCCAAGGAACTGGAACATGAATGACGTCACGACGTTGATCGCAGCCCTGAAAACCGAGATCGGAGCCGACGCGGTCCTGACCCAGGACGCCGACCTCGCGCCCTTCACCGAAGACTGGCGCGGCCGGTACAAAGGACCGGCCACGGCTGTCGTGCAGCCGTCGAACACGGCGCAGGTCGCGGCCGTGGTCCGGCTTTGCGCCGCGCATGGCGTGCCGGTCCTGCCGCAAGGCGGCAATACGAGCCTCTGCGCCGGCGCCATTCCCCGAAACGAAGGCGTGGCGCCTGTCATCGTCAATCTCGCGCGGATGCGGCGCATCCGTCATATCGACGCCGCCAACGGTTCGATGGAAGTGGAAGCCGGTTGCGTGCTCAAAACCGTGCAGGACGCGGCGGCGGCGGAAAACCGGCTCTACGCGGTAAGCCTTGGAGCAGAAGGCTCGTGCCAGATTGGCGGGAATTTGTCGACGAACGCCGGCGGCACGGGTGTCGTGCGCTACGGCAACACGCGCGACAACGTGCTGGGCCTGGAAGTCGTCCTCGCCGACGGCACCATCTGGAACGGCCTGCGCGCCTTGCGCAAGGACAACACGGGCCTGGATCTGAAACACTTGTTTATCGGGACGGAAGGCACGCTCGGGATCATCACGGCGGCCACGCTCAAGCTGCATCCGCTGCCCACGCAACATGCGCTCGCATGGTTTGCGCCGGTCGATCCCGCCGCCGCGCTGCAGATCCTCGGCATGTTCCAGGCCGCATGTGGATCGCGCCTGAGCGCGTTCGAGATGATCAACCGGCGCCAGTTGGAACTGGTTATCGAACATGTGCCGGGGCGGCGCAATCCTCTCAGCGAACTGCACGAGTGGCATGTGCTCGTCGAACTCGCGGATACCGGCGGCGGCGACGAAATGGCCGCCCTGCTCCAGCAAACGCTCGAACATGCCGCCGAACAGGGCCTGATTCACGACGCGATCCTCGCCAGCAACGAAACACAGCGCGCGACGCTCTGGGAGATTCGCCACAGCGTGTCCGAGGCGAACAAGAAGAGCGGCGTGGGCCTCACGACGGATTGTGCGGTGCCGGTTTCGGCGGTACCGGTGTTTATAGAACGGGCGACGGCCGCAGTGCATGAAATCGTCCCGGCGCTCGACGTTCTCGTGGTCGCCCATCTCGGCGACGGCAACGCGCATTTCATTCCCTTCTTCACCTTCGATGCCTGGCGCGAACTGCCCGATCCCACGTCGATGGCCAACGCCATGCGCCGCTGCGTGAACGATGTCGCGCACGAACTGCACGGCACCTTCAGCGCCGAGCATGGCGTCGGGCAAACCGGATTGCCCGAAATGGCGCACTACAAGTCATCGGCGGAACTGGGTCTGATGCGCGCCGTGAAGACCGCGCTCGATCCGCAGAATCTTTTCAATCCGGGACGCTTGATTCCCTGAGCGACCCAACCTGATCCGGGCCGCCAACAAAGAAGCCCGGACATCCGCACCCCTGGCGTTTCTGTTTTTATCCACACTTGGAGCCGACATGAAAAAGCAGCCCGCACGCGATGAGATTCAAGCGATTCAAAATCCCGGCCGCCGCACGGTCATCAAGACTGCCGCCGCCGGTGCGGCTGCGGTCGCGTTCCCGTTCGTCTGGACGCCGTCGCGCGCGGCGAGCAAACGGATCGTGATTCGTGACGACGGCGGCATCTACACCAAAGCGTATGGCGCCGTTTTCTACAAGCCATTTACGGAAAAGACCGGCATTGAAGTCGTCGGCGTGCAGGCCAACGCCGAACCGACCGCGCAGATCAAGAGCATGGTCGAGACCGGCAGCTACACGTGGGACATGGCGAAGATCAGCCAGCCGGCAATCCTGTTGCTTACGGGCGGCGGCAAGGAATATCTGGAGAAGCACGGTCTGGAAGCGGACCCGATGATCGCCAAGATTCCTTCGCAATACATGTCGCCGTATGGGGTCGGCACGAACGTCTATACGACCGTGCTTGCATATCGCACGGATGCGTTCAAGGGACGCAAGGCCCCGGCGTCCTGGGCCGACATGTGGAACGTGAAGGACTTTCCGGGCCGTCGCGGCTTGCGTAAATATCCGTTCGATACCTTCGAAGAAGCGCTGATGGGCGGCGGCGTGCCGGCATCGCAGGTGTATCCGGTCGACTTCGACAAAGGCATCGCGAGTCTCGACAAGATTTCCAAGCATGTGGACGTGTGGTGGACGACAGGCTCGCAAGTCGAACAGATGCTCGGCTCGGGTGAAGTCGACATGATCAGCACGTGGGTATCGCGGGCGCAATCGGCCATTGCAAATGGCGCGCCGGTGGCGATTGTGTGGAACCAGAACATCTGGGGCTGCGACAACTGGTCGATCCTCAAGGGCACGCCGAACGCCGCGGCCTGCCGCGAGTTCATCAAGTTCGCGTCCGATCCGAAGCGTCAGGCCGCGCTCGTCGAGTACTTCCCTGCCGGTGTCACCCAGCCCGAAGCGTTCAACTTCATCAAGCCGGAGATCGCGAAGAATTGCCCGACGTTCCCGGAGAACATGAAGAACGGCCTGCATATCGATGCGAAATTCTGGCAGGAAAAGCAAAGCGTCGCGCTCGAAAAGTTCAATAGCTGGATCTTGACCTGAGCCTCGTTTCAGTCACCGCGTTTCACTGCAAGGGATGCCATCACCATGTCTGCCTCGAACCTTCAAATCACGGGACTCTGCAAGCGCTACGGTGACTTCGTGGCGCTCGCTCCCATTGATCTCGACGTCGCCCAGGGCGAATTCCTGACCCTGCTCGGACCGAGCGGTTCGGGCAAGACCACGTTGCTGAGTCTTATCGCCGGTTTGTCGCAACTGGACGATGGCCAGGTGCGCATCAACGGCGTCGATGTGACATATGGCGCGCCGTATGAACGGGACATCGGCATGGTGTTCCAGAACTATGCGCTGTTCCCGCACATGACGGTCGCGGAAAACGTCGCGTTCCCGTTGCAGATGCGCAAGACCGATGCAAAGGCCACGCGCGAGAAGGTCATGCAGGCGCTGGAGATGGTGCACCTGCCGCATGTCGCAGGGAGGTATCCGCGCGAATTGTCGGGCGGCCAGCAGCAGCGGATCGCGCTTGCACGCTGCATGGTGTACAGGCCATCGATCATCCTGATGGACGAACCGCTCGGCGCACTCGACAAGAAATTGCGCGACCAGATGCAACTTGAGATCAAGCGGATTCATCGCGATCTGGGAACGACGATTGTGTACGTCACGCACGACCAGGAAGAAGCGATGACCATGTCCGATCGCATCTGCCTGATGAACGCGGGATCGATCGCGCAACTTGGTTCGCCGGCGGATCTGTATTTCCGGCCGAAGAGCGTGTTCGTGGCGGACTTCCTGGGTGAATCGAATCTGCTCGATGCAGTCGTGACCGGCCGCACGGGCGATGAAGTCCGGATCAGCGTGCAAGGCGGCGCGAATGTGAACGCGATGGCGTACGACGCCGTGATCCGCGACGGCAAGTCCGTGAAGCTGATGCTCCGTCCGCAAAACCTGCAGATCCACGATGGACCGCCGGCAGGGTTCATCAACGGCGGCACCTTGTCGGCGAAACTCACCGACATCATGGTGACCGGCAGCATGACCAAGCTTTATCTGCAGTCGCATGTCACCGATGCACCGCCGCTCGTCGCCGCATTTCCGACCAACCGGCTCGGCAGCCAGTACGAAATCGGGCAGACGCTCGGGCTTTCGTGGCTGACTGCGGACGCTGTCGCGATAGCGGGGTAAAAAATGAATCGCTCCGCCCTGATTGCCGAACAGCCGCGTCCCGACGCACTGCCGCAGCGTCCCGCACGATGGCGCGCATGGCTGCGCCCCGGTGCGATGAGTGCGCCGATCGTGATCCTGCTGCTGGTGATGCTGGTCTACCCCGTCGGGCAACTGCTGCTGTTGAGCGTGCATAACGGCACCGGTTTCACGCTCGTGGAATACAAGCGGCTGTTTGCATCGTCGGTCTATGTGGATGTGTTGCTGATCACGCTGAAGGTCTCCCTTTGGACGACGTTCTTTTCCGTGCTCACCGGATATCCGATCGCGTATCTGATTTCATCGCTGACGCGGGAGCGCAAGAACCGCCTTCTCTTCTGGGTCCTGCTTTCCTTCTGGACCAGCTTTCTCGTGCGCACGTTTGCGTGGGTCGTGCTGCTCGGGCGCAATGGCGTGATCAATCAGGTGCTGATGGGACTGGGGATCATCGACCGGCCGTTGAACCTGCTTTACAACTTTTCCGCTGTGATCGTCGGCATGGTTCATGCGCTGATGCCGCTCGCGGTGCTGACCATGTTGTCGGTCATGGAGAACATCGACCGGCGTTTGCCGAGCGCCGCAGCCACACTCGGCGCTCGTCCGGGAACAGTGTTCTGGAAGGTGTATTTCCCGTTGTCGCTGCCTGGCGTTGCAGCGGGCGCGTTGATGGTTTTCGTGACCGCCATCGGCTTTTTCATTACGCCTACGCTGCTCGGTGGACGCCATCAGACAATGATCACGCAATTGATCATCGATCAGGTGATGCAGGCGTTGAACTGGGGGTTCGCGGGCGCGATCTCCGTGTTGCTGCTGGCGGTCGTGCTGATCGTGTTCCTCATCTACGACCGCCTGGTCGGACTCTCGACAATGGCGGGCGGCTCCTCCGCACGCGGCCCGAAACACGGCAGCGGATTCGGCCGCAAGCTCGGCGATTTCATCCTGACGACGCTCGGCAACGCGACCGACTTTGTCATCGGCCTGCTTCCGAAACGCCGCAGACGCGCAACTGTTGGCGCAAGCCTCAGTCTGCGTGTAGTCGTGATCCTGCTGCTGGTGTTCCTGAGCGCGCCCGCGTTCCTGATGATCCCGCTTTCCTTCGATTCCGCTTCCGGTCTCGCATGGCCCCCGCATGGATTCTCGTTGCAGTGGTATCGGCAGATCGCGGATTCGCCGCTATGGATGCAGGCCATCACGCGTTCAATGCTCGTGGGTATCGGCACCGGCATTCTCTCGATGCTGATCGGCACGCCCGCCGCCTTCCTGCTCGTGCGCGGCGGCATGAAAGGCAAGGCCGCAATGCTTGCGTTCGTGCTCGCGCCCATCGTCGTGCCGCGCATGATCATCGCAGTCGGCGTGTTCTATTTCTTCGCGAAGATCGGGCTGATCGGTTCGGCGTATGGGCTCGTGCTGGCGCATACGGTCGTCGCCGTGCCTTATGTGGTGATCACCATGATGGCCGTGCTGCGCAACTACGACACCCGCCTCGACCTCGCTGCACAAAGCATGGGGGCGCGTCCGTGGGCCACGTTGCGCCGCGTCACCTTCCCGATCCTCGGCGCGGGCTTGATGTCGTCGTTCCTGTTCGCGTTCGCGACGTCCTTCGATGAACTCACCATCGCGCTGTTCTCGTCGGGCGGCTTGAGCACGACCTTGCCCAAGCAGTTCTGGGACGAAATCACCATGCAGATTTCGCCGGTCATTGCGTCGGTATCGACTTGTTTGTTTGCGTTCATTGCGGTGCTGATCTGGGTCGCTGACCGCTTGCGCCGACGCAGCCTTGCTTCTTGAAAACCATCGTTTTACAGGACTTACTCATGCTTTCAGCTCAACAACTGCGTGGCGTCTTCCCGGCCATTCCAACACCCGTCAATCCTGACGACACGATCAACGCCGATGCCGCCCGCGCCCTGATGCGCTATCTGCTGAAGCAAGGCGTGGATGGCGTGGTACCGCTCGGCGGCACCGGCGAATACGGCGCGCTTTCGCGTGCGGAACGCATTCGCATGGCCGAGATCACGGCGAAGGAAGCAGCGGGCAAGATCCCGGTGATCGCGGGCGTACTCGATCCCGGTTATCACGATGCCATGCAAGCCGGCAAGGACTTCGCCGCGGCCGGCGCCGACGCTCTGCTCGTGCTGACGCCGTACTACACGAACCCGACACAAGGCGGCATCCGCGATTACTTCCTGCGATACGCCGACGAATCGCCGCTGCCCATCCTCATCTATGAGATCCCGTATCGCACGCGGATCTCGATTGCGCCCGAAGTGCTGCACGAGTTGTCGAAGCACGAGCGGATCATCGGCATGAAGGCGTGCAACACGGACATGTGGCACTTCCTGCGCACGGTCGCGGGCGTGGATGAATCGTTCGCTGTTCTGAGCGGCGAAGACACGCTGTTTCCGCTGCATGTGGCGGCCGGGGCGCGCGGTGGCATCGTGGTGACAGCGACGCTGTTGCCGACCGCATGGAAAAGGATCTATGACCTCGCTTGCGAAGGGAAGACCCAGGATGCGCTCGCGCTGCATCGCTCGCTGATCCCGCTGATGAACCTGGCGTTCGCCGAGACCAACCCCGGTCCGATGAAATCGGTGATGGATCTTATCGATGTCCACGCGCCCGACATGCTCGCGCCGCTGGTTCAGGCGGACCCGGCGTTGTCGGCGAATCTGCGCGCGGAACTCGAAAAGCAGCTCGATCTGTTCGAACGCAAGCTTTGAAGTGAACGCTCAGCGCTTGTAGCCGGAAAGCCGCGCCTTCGAAATGGAAGTCGCGGCGACCTGCACGTGCTGCGCGAGCTCGGCTTCAACGCGTTCGATAGACCAGCGCGACGTCGGCACCGAGATGTTGATGGCGGCGACCGCCATGCCGCCGTGATCGGTCACCGGCGCGGCCACGGAAATATCGCCGAGCACGGTTTCGTTTTCGATCACCGCATAACCGCGCCGCGCGACTTTACGCACGCGTTCCAGCAGCTTCTCGGGGTTGGTTTCGGTGTAATGCGTGATCGGATCGAGCCGGGTTTGCGAGAGGATCTCGCGCACGCGTTCGTCGGAAAGGCGCGACAGGATTGCAATGCCCGACGCCGTGAACATGGCCGGCAAACGCGCGCCGACCACGATGTCGATGTTCACCAGATGCTGCCCCGGAAAGCGCGCCACAAACACGATCTCGTGGCCGTCGAGTTCCTGGAGGTTGGTGGTTTCGCCAAGCCGGCGGCTGATGTCCAGAAGATACGGCGAGGCTTTGTCGATGAGTTCGTTCGCACGCACGTAGTTGTACGAGAACTGCAGCACCTTGGTGGTCAAGCCGTAGTTACGCGTTTCCGGCACACGATACAGATAGCCGAGCACTTCGAGTGTGTGCACGAGGCGCTGCGTGGCGCTGCGATCGAGACCGGAGGCGCGTGCAATATCGACGAGCGTCATGTGGCGGCTCGGACCGTCGAACGCGTGCAGGACCTGGAAGGCTTTTTCGGTCGATCCGACAAACAGCGACGAGCGCTGAGTCTCTTTCTCGGCTAACTCTTCTGGCTTGCCGGCAGCGCTTTTGACCATGCTTGTTGGGCTTCTGAAAGTATCGGATTGTGATTATCACGATTGTAGTGCAATCGAATCAGGGAGCTTGAATGGTTTCATCGGTAGCGGATTACCGGCTTGCTGCACGCCGGCGTTTGTCGCGCCTGGCGTTCGATTATCTCGATGGCGGTGCAGAAGACGGCGATGCGTTAAAGCGCAATACGGACGCCTACAAGCAGTGGCTTTTCAAGCCGCGCGTGTTGAAGGACGTGTCCATTTGTTCGGCGGCAACACAGTTTTTCGGGCGTGAAGCCGCCGCGCCGATGATCGTCGGGCCGACGGGTTTGAACGGCCTGTTCTGGCCGCGCGCCGATGAACTTCTCGCTCAGGCGGCGAGCCGCGCGGGTTTGCCGTTCGCGCTATCGACGGCTTCCACGTCGCTGCTCGAAGACGTGCGCGCCGCCGCGCCGCAAGGCGACTTGTGGATGCAGCTCTATGTGCAACAGGATCGAGGCATTGCCGAAGACATCATGCGGCGCGCGAGCGCTGCAGGTTACTCGACGCTTCTTCTCACCGTCGATGTCCCCGTGCACGGCAAGCGCGACCACGACACGCGCAACGGTTTCAAACTGCCGTTGAGGCTGACGCCGAAGCTCATTGCCGATTGCATGATGCATCCGCACTGGTCGATGCAAATGGCGCGCTCCGGTTCGCCGCAACTCAAGAACATCGCGAAGAGCGTGGGTGAGCGCGCGGATTTATCGCGTCATTCGGCCATGCTGAGCCGGCAGATGGATCTGAACCTCGGATGGACCGACCTCGATTGGGTCCGCGCGCACTGGACTGGCAAGGTGATCGTCAAGGGCGTGATGAGCGCCGACGATGCAACGCTCGCCTTGAAGCATGGGGCAGA
Source organism: Burkholderia sp. PAMC 26561 (assembly GCF_001557535.2). Taxonomy (NCBI): domain Bacteria; kingdom Pseudomonadati; phylum Pseudomonadota; class Betaproteobacteria; order Burkholderiales; family Burkholderiaceae; genus Burkholderia; species Burkholderia sp. PAMC 26561. The sequence continues at coordinate 413,211 of NZ_CP014315.1, read as the reverse complement.
TGGCATCGTTGTATCGAATCATGGCGGCCGGCAATTAGGCAGCACGTTTGCGCCCGTTGAGGTCTTACCGGGAATCGTGGACGCGGTCGGCAGCGACATGACCGTGCTGGTGGATGGCGGCGTGCGGCGCGGCAGCGATGCGTTGAAAGCGGTCGCGTTGGGCGCAAGCGGCGTGCTGCTTGGACGCGCGCCGTTGTATGGCGTCGCGGCGAACGGCCTCGCAGGTGCAGCCGGCGTTCTTGCGCTGATGATGGACGAGATGTTGATCGCGATGCGTTTGCTCGGGTGCCAGACACTTGCCGACCTGGGCCCGGCGTTTATCGGCAATGCGAATGATGTGGTCAATCATGGGTTGCATTGCAGAACATGAACCGGCTGAAGCGCCCTCTATAATCCCGCCTTTCGAAGCGATCCCGTTTGCATTCCAGAACGTGTTCGCATCGCTTCGACCGTTACGATTATTTGAGGAATCATGTCTACGCTCCCGCCCTGCCCGCTCTGCTCGATGGAAAACACTTACGCCGACGCGGACCGCATCATTTGCGCTGACTGCGGCCACGAATGGTCCGCAACCGATACCGCGTCCACCACTGACGACGAAACCCCCGTCGTCAAGGACTCCAACGGCAATGTGCTCGCCAATGGCGATTCCGTTGTGCTGATCAAGGACCTCAAGGTCAAGGGCTCATCGATCACGCTGAAAGTCGGCACGAAAGTGAAGAGCATCCGGCTGGTTGGCGGCGACCATGAAGTCGATTGCAAGATGGACGCCGGCAGTTTCATGCTCAAGGCCTGCTACCTGAAGAAGGTTTAAGCCTTCACGGGGTTGCCGTTTGCATCGGTATCGAACGTCTGCGACTGAAACGCGAAGAAAAATGCACGCCACGTATTGTTTGGATACGCGATCATCAGCGCGCCGTCCTGATACGCGCCGTTGTCGCTCGCGTACTGGCCGCCGTTGCCCTGGTTCATGTGGATATCATGAACGCCGTTGCCGGGAACGAAGTTGAAGTACTGATCCGGTTTGTTTTGCTCCGGGCCCCAGCGCGATCCGAACGCATAAACAATCGATCCTTCCATGGCCATTGCGGTCACGACCGCGTCTTCCAGTTTGTCCTTCAGGTCGTTGTTCACACCGGGCGCGTCGGCCGGAACGGGTTTCATCGATTTTGTATCGACAAGGCCGCCGCGCACGTAATCGATCGCAAGGCCGCCAGGCGTCGATGACAACTTCGTGAAGCCCGGGGTGAGCGCAGCCAGCTCGCTGATAAAAGCCGCGGGCAGCGTATCGAGTTCTTCGAACAGCACGATGGAAGGTGCGTGCGGCGCCGACGATTTCACATTCGATGCAATTCGAAAAACCGTCGTGCCGCCGTGGACGAGGATCTGATAATGGTCATCGTCGGCGTTGCGAAGGTGGCCCGTTACCGTGCCTTTGAGCACGCCATAGTTCACTGACATGTGTTCCTCCCTGGTTTAAGTTTTACATGCAGCAAAGTTTGCGCCGCTTTGCCGGTTTGAGCCGCCGCCGAAACAAAATTTGATTCAAATGTGCGCCTGACATCAAAACGTCAAGGAAACGTGCTTGCGGCGGCTTGGCATTTCCGCATCTTTATTGTTATGTGCGCCTGAAAACATTTCACCCGTTAAAGCGAATGTAATGTCACTAACACGACTTTTTGATCCCATACAGTTCCCCGTTCGAACACCGTAACCGCCATTGGCATTGCGCATTCATGAACGCACACAGTCTTACCGACCACCATGTCAGCGACAGCAGCGAAAATAGCGGCGGCCAACGGCTGGGCCGCGCATTCGCTGCAAGGCTCGACATGACCATCAAGCGCTCGCGGCTGACGTCGCAGCGCGTGGCGAAATCGCTTGGGGTCACCGAGGGTGATGTTGCGTTGTGGCGGGCAGGAATTACATTGCCGCGTAATGCGGATTGCCGGCGTTTATCGGAACTGCTGCACGTGGACATGTCGTGGCTGAGCGGCGGGTCGTCGCTGGAAGATAAACGCTGACGCGCTTTGACGAAGCTTGCTAAGTCGCCAGGCTCCAGCGCGCTTTTCCCATGGCCTTGGCGACGTTCAGGGCTTTATCGGCGGCGTTGAGTGCGGTCAATACGTCAGCGCCATGGTCCGGCACGAGCGCCACGCCAATGCTCGCGCCCACGTTCACCGAGACATGCGATGTCAGCGCAAACGACGACGACATTTCACTGATCAGCCGGTCGGCGAAAGCCGCGGCGTCGTCGTGACCCGACGCGCTGATGGTCACCACAAACTCATCACCGCCAATACGAAACACCATGTCGTCGGGACCTTTCAGCGCATTCAGACGTCCGCCGATCATCACGAGCAACAGGTCGCCGGCTTCGTGACCGTACTGGTCGTTGACGGGTTTGAAGCCGTCCAGGTCGATGTAAAGCACCGCGGTCTTATCGCGATTGCCCGACGCCGCCTTGTACCGCGTCTGCGATGCGTGAATCAGTCCCGCGCGATTCGGCAAGCTGGTCAGCGCGTCATGCCGCGCACGATGGTCATTTTCCCTTTCGGCTTTCATCGTTGAAACGAGCAGTCCGTTGAGACGGAATGCGGCGATGCTCATTGCAACCAGATAAAACGGGATCTGGATCAGCGTAAGCGTCAGGATGAGTTCCTTGGACATTGCCGCAGCAATGCAGCAAGGACCCAGCGACAATAAGATCATGATCGCGACGAGCCGCGGGGCGCCAAAATTCCTGAAGCAGATCCCGCCGACCATGGCGGCGGCGGACAAACAGGACAGCGTTGCCGCAATCCAGTCCGTACTCAGGATACTGATGAACGCACCGTAACCGACACTTGCTCCCCATAGCACGCCCAGCAGCAGATACACGTCCGTGTAGGTCGGTTGACCTCGGCGTGCGGCCCGGTGCGCCGCGACCAGCAGGACCAGGCGCGTACCGCACAACAGGACCTCCAACACCACCCATGCAATGAACGCAGGCGTGGGTTCACGCATCGTGATGGCGATGGAAACGGCAATGGTATTGAGAACGCCGCCGGCAAAAATCGGCAATGTGCCAAACAGGCTTCCGATCAACGCAACGCGTATATCGTCTGGTACGTCGGGCCCGGAATAGCACAACCACGTTGTGAACCGCCAGCGAGGCAAACTAAAAGGCGCTAATTTGGTATCCATGGATCTTCGCTTTTTTTTGCGCGACTGTTTTTGCCACGTCGGCGTTGCACTTCCTGCCTGTCATGGACTCAATCGGTATGTTCGAGATCTGTCTAGAAACAAATAACGCCGGCGGTCTCTCTGAATCGCCAGGCTGCGGCGTTGACGTGTCCCCGGTATTTTCCCTAAGCGGGACGCCTGCACATGGGCGTATTCTAAGCCCGCTTACTAGCCGATAACCAGCCGCCCTTGCCTGATCAATGGTGAATCGCCTCTAAAGCGGCTTGTTGATTTGGCGAAACCGGGGCTTTCAAGGCAGGCGACGTGCAAGCCTGATTACGCCTTAACTAGCTTGACGGCGCTAATGCGATAATCTTTAGCTTAAGTAAACGCAGTATCCGGGAGAGCAATGCGCGGCCCAACCAAGAAACAACTGTCGATTATCGAACTGGTCGACCAAGGCTTGAGCGTCGAAGAAATCGCAATGCGCACGGGTAAGCTCGTAACCTCGGTTCATAAACAGTTGAACCGGGTTCGTCGCAAGGTTCGCGAAGGTCGCTACACACCAACGCCGCTTCCTATCGAATTGGCAGCATCCACGCCGCGAATCTATCTCGCGGGTTTCGATGTCTTTCGAAACGACGCGCTTGCTCATGGCGAAATGCTCAAGGCGATGTGTCAGTCGCGTGGCGCGATCGGTCTGTATCCGCTCGATAGCGAAGTCCCGGACGAACTGGATCAGCTTGGCCAGGCGCAATGGATTTGCCGCGCGAACATGGAATTGATTCGCTCGGCGGATATCGTCATGGCAAATCTCAACGACTTTCGCGGCGCAGGTGAGCCGGATAGCGGCACCGCGTTCGAAGTCGGATTTGCCGCCGCGCTAAACAAGCCGATATGGGCTTACACGGGCGATAACCGGACATTGATCGAGCGTGTATCGGTTAGGAAAGAAGGCGGCGCTTCGTATTGCGCCAGTGGTTTTGTGGTCGAGGATTTCGGTTTGAGTCTGAACCTGATGCTTGCGTGTACGGCACGCCTTGTTGTGGGCGGCCCGGAAAAATGTCTGGATAGCATGGCCGCCGAAGGACTCATTTAACATACGGCCTAAGCACGCACGATTGTCACGCCCGATTTCTCCAGCGGTTTTGTCAGCGCCGGATCGGTCGCCATCTCGACAATGATCGTCTGGGCAAGCGCGAGCCCTCCAATCACGAATTGCGAAGCGGCGTTGATCTTGTCCGAAGACGCCAGCACCACCGTCTCGGCCGCACGCGCCGCGAGCGCCCGCTTTACATACGCCTCTTCGTAATCGCCTGTGCTCAATCCCGCCGTGGGATGCACGCCGGTGACGCCCATGAAATAGATATCGGCCTGAATATGCGACATGGCTTCGATCGCCGCGGCGCCGACCGTCACTATTGAATGCTTGAAGAGCCGCCCGCCGATCACAAGCACTTCTATCAGCGGATGATCGATCAGCCCGACAGCCACGCTCGGGCTGTGCGTCACGACCGTCGCTTGCAAGTCGCGGGGGATTTGCCGGATCAGTTCGGCGGACGTCGTGCCGCCATCGATGATCACGACCTGCCCTTTTCCGATCATAGCCGCCGCTGCACCCGCAATCGCGCGTTTGGCGGATGACTCGATCTGTCGCCGCTCGGCAAACGGCGCCACCGCGCTCGATGCCGGCAACGCGCCGCCATGCACGCGCTGCAATAGTCCCTCGCCGGCCAGTTCGCGCAGGTCGCGCCGCACGGTGTCCTCGGATACATCGAAGGTCTCGCTGAGTTGTTTCGCGAGCACCTGGCCGTCGCGCGCCAGCGCATCGAGGATCGCTTTCTTTCGTTGGGACGTCAGCATGGTTGAAAACTCATTTGCACGAAACATCTTGATATTGCACGAATTTGCACGATACCATGAATGCTCCTTTTTCGCGATACCGGAGCAAAACCGATGGTCACTACAAAAGACAGAGTCCGCATCATCGATACGACCGTCCTCTCAAATGACTGGTACATCCTGAAGAAAACCACCTTCGACTTCCTGCGCAGCGATGGCGTCTGGCAGCGTCAAAGCCGCGAGACCTACGACCGCGGCAACGGTGCGACCATCCTTCTCTTCAACCGCGAACGGCAGACAGTCGTGCTGACGCGGCAATTCCGCCTGCCTGCGTTCGTGAACGGGCACGACGGCATGATGATCGAAGCCGCCGCCGGTCTGCTCGATAACGCCTCGCCCGAAGAACGCATTCGCGCGGAAGCGGAAGAGGAAACGGGGTACCGCGTGCAGAACGTCGAGAAGGTATTCGAGGCGTATATGAGCCCCGGATCGGTGACTGAGAAGCTGCACTTTTTCATTGCTGAATACGATGCGTCCTCGCGCGTCGGTCACGGCGGCGGTGTGGAGGCTGAAGGGGAGGATCTCGAGGTGATCGAATGGCCGCTTCAGGACGCGCTCGATGCGGTGCGGCGTGGTGAGATCGTCGATGCTAAAACGATCATGTTGCTGCAGTTCGTGGCGTTGAATCGCGTGTTGTAAATCCAGGTCGGGCAGCGCGTGTATCCGCCAACAGCTTGATGCGCCCGGATGCTTACCGCGGCGTCCGGCATCCTCTTGAATGAGTCAGTAGTGGTAGCGGCACGAGACAATATTGATCTGCGAATCCGCGACCTCGTAAACCAGGCGATTGGTTTCGTCGATGCGTCGCGACCAAAACCCTGTCAGGTTAGCCTTCAGCGGTTCCGGTTTGCCAACACCTTCGAACGGCGTTCGCTGGGTGTCTTTAATAAGCTGGTTGATCCGTTTAAGGGTCTTCTTATCTTGCCCCTGCCAATAAATATAATCGTCCCACGCCTCGGCAGTCCACATGATGTTCAACGAACTCATGCGCCTGTTTCATCCAACTCGTGTGACTTGACCTTGCCCGTGCGCAACTGCTTGATAGACCGCTCGAGATGAGCAATATTCGCTGGTGATCGCAGGAGATAAACCGTCTCCATCAAGCTGTCGTAATGCTCCTGTGACATGACTATTGCATTGGGTGCATCGCGGCGAGTGATAAGCGTAACGTCGACGTCATCAACCACGTTATCAATCACCTGCTTAAGGTTAGCGCGAGCCTCGGTGAAAGGGATTGTGCGCATATTTCCTCCTTGTCTTTTCCTTCACTGACCAGCACACCAGTCTAGCATGCTGGACCGAATATGTACAACTACCTGTACATGAAGACGTTCGATTTGCGTTCTCGGCGCATGGCAGGCCCTCGATTCTCAGAGTGGAGATTTTGAGCGTTTTCCGCTAATTACGATGGCAAACCGCCCGCACTTGGCAGGAAAACACCAGGCATTCGGCGGCACCATAATGGCTTCGGACTTCGAGGCTGATCATGATTTCGCTGCAACTATTAATGGTGTTTGTCGGCGCGCTTGCGGTGGTGTATGCGTTGCCCGGACCCGATATGGCGATCGTCTTGCAGATGAGCGCATCGCGCGGGCTGAGACACGGTCTATCGACGGCTGCCGGCCTCGCAGTTGCGCGCACGCTTCACGTCACCTTGTCGGCGCTGGGCGTGGCCGCGCTGCTGCGCAGCGCGCCCTGGCTTTACGACGGCGTGCGTATAGTCGGAGCGATGTATCTTGCGTATATCGCGATCCAGATTTTCCGCTCGCCGGCTTTTGGTCTCGATACGAACAACGCAGCATCCGGCGCGGCTTACACGCTGCGCTCCGCATTCCTGAAAGGCATGATGAGCAGCTTGCTCAACCCCAAGGCCCTGCTGTTCTGCTCGGTATTATTGCCGCAATTCATACATCCCGATGCAGGCGCGGTGTGGTCGCAAGTCGTCGAGCTCGGCGTGGTGCTGGTCGCGATGGGCGCTGCCTTCGATACCACCCTGGCGTTCGGCGCCACACGCATTTCAGGCTGGCTGCGCAATCATCCGCGCGCACAGGTCGTGCAGCGCTGGACGTTTTCGGCGGCATTGCTGGCGTTCGCGCTGCGCTTGTCGTTTGAATAAAAGCCTCTAAACGATGGGACCGTCCGCCTGCTTGCGCCGGATCGCAACCATGATGGAACTGCCCACGATCAGCAGGATGCCCGCAAGCGAAACCGCGCCGACGGTCTCGCCCCAAGCGACGTAGCCGAAGATCGCGGCCCACACGATGCTCGTGTAGTTGTAGGGGGCAAGCGCGCTGGCGTCGGCGCGACGAAAGGCCATGGTCATCAGCAACTGGCCTGTGCCGGCGAGAACGCCGACCAATGCGAGGATGGCAAGTGAATCAAGCGTTGGTGTTTTCCAGGCGAACATCAGCGAGAACCCGCTGACAATGGCACCGATCATCGTGAAGTAAAGGACTGTGACGCTGGAGTCATCGCTTGCGCGAAGCCGCTTGATTTGCAGGATCGATAATGCGCCGAATATCGCGCTCAGAATCAGAAGAACCGGACCAAGCCAACTGGTTTGATCGCTGGTCGGACGCACGACCAGCAGCACGCCCATAAAGCCGATTGCCGCCGCGCCTGCATCGCGCCGCCTTAGTGTTTCCTTCAGCAGCAACGGCGCGAGGACGATCACGAAAATCGTTTCCGAATAAACGATTGCGACAGCCTCGCTTAGCGGCACATAAGGCAGGCCTGCAAAGAAAAGGCCAAGCGCGCACAACAAGGTGATCGCTCTTACTGTCTGCGCTTTGATGTCCAGATTCATCAAGCGTTGCATCAGCGGTTTGCTGCTTTGCAAGCTCATCGCAAATGCGGGGAACAAGCCGAAAATCATGCGGAAAAATGTCACCTCGTTCGCGGGGTATCGCAGGCTTAACGATTTTGCGAGGGCATCGACTAACGCGAAGCAAAGCATCGCCGCAAGGATTTGCGTGACGCTGCGCAGCGGAACGGTATTGCTTTGCGCAATGGAAAGAGGCATTGGGTTCGCGTTTCCGGAGAAAGAGCGCGCGGGTCGGACACGGCGTAGCTTATCACCGGGAAATCGTGAATCGGATGACGTGGCGGTCGAGCCGACGAGGGGTGTCGGCTCGCGTCAATTTATTGTCGGTTTAAGCCTTGGCGGATTTCAAACACCGTTCTTCAACCCGTTACATCGCCAACCAGGATTGCGCCTTCATCTTTCAGCGCGCCGATGCGTGCATCGGAGAAACCGTATTCGCGCAGCACCTCCGCCGTATGCTGCCCTAACAGCGGCGCCGGCACGGGGGATTGCGTGCGGCCATCGGAGAAATGGATCGGCAAGCCCAGGCCACGCATGCGGCCCGCGACCGGATGCGTCGTCTCCACGATCATTCCACGCGCCAATGCCTGCTCGTGTGCAACCGCTTGCGGCACCTCGAGCACCGGACCCGAGGGCAAACCGATTTCATCGAACATCGTGAGCCATTCGTTGGTCGTGCGCTCGACCAGCCGGTTCGTGAGTATCTCCACCAGCACGCCGCGATGCTTCATGCGCCCGGCATTGGTCTTGAAGCGTTCATCGTCCGCCAGACCCGGGATGTCGAGCACGCCGACCAGGCGCTCGTAGTTACTCTGGTTTGCTCCGCCAATGTTGACCCAGCCATCGCGCGTGCGGAATGCCTGATACGGCGTGCTCGTCGGATTCGCCGAGCCTGCTTTCGGCAGCACTGTGCCGTCGGCGAAGTAGTTGGCGAAGGCCCAGTACATTTGCTGCAAGCCAGCCTCGAACAGCGATGTATCGACCATCTGCCCCATGCCGGTTTTTTGCTTACCCGCGTACGCCGCGCAAATGCCGAGCGCAGCGAGGATGCCGGCGTTGATATCCGTGACCGGCGAGCCGGCCTTGATCGGCGCCTGGCCCGGCTCACCCGTCATGCTCATCAAGCCGCTCATGCCCTGCGCGATGAGATCGAAGCCGCCCTTGTCGGCCATCGGACCGGTGCGCCCAAAACCCGATATCGCGCAATAGATCAGGCCGGGGTTTTCCGCCTTGAGCGCGTCGTAGCCCATGCCGAGTTTTTCCATCGTGCCGCGCCGGTAGTTCTCCGTCACGACATCGGCCGTTGCGAGCATCTTGCGCAGCACTTCACGGCCACCATCTGTCTTCAGGTTGATACCGACGCCGCGCTTGTTGCGGTTCACGATCATGAACGAAGCCGATTCGCCGCCCTCGAGAATAGGCGCGAAACGGCGGCAATCGTCGCCGCCGGGAATTTTCTCGACCTTGATGACGTCCGCGCCCATGTCGGCGAGCATCATGCCGCAGATGGGACCGGACATGATGTGCGCGAGCTCGATCACGCGCATGCCGGCGAGCGGGCCTGAACTTTTACTATCGGATGTGTCGTGTTCGAACATGTCAACGTCCCTTGAATTCCGGTTTGACCTTGTCGAGGAAGGCCTGGTAACCCGTACGAAAGTCCTCCGTGCCGAAACACGCGAAACCTTCGTCGCGTTCGGCGTCGGTGAGCGGAGCGGGGTTCATCGCGCGCTTGACGAACTGCTTGTGCCAGCGCGCGACCAGCGGAGCGCCATCGGCAATTCGGCGAGCGGTGGTCAATGTCTCGGCCGTGACCTGATCGTCGGGGACCACGCGCGTGACGAGGCCTTTGGTGAATGCCTCCCTTGCATCGAAAATCCGGCCTTCCAGCAGGATCTCCAACGCGACTGCGGGCCCGGCGAGCTTCGCGAGCGCGTCGAGTTCCGCGTGCGCCATCACGAGGCCGAGGTTTTTGATCGGTACGCCGAAACGACTCGATTCACCGCAAATGCGCAGGTCGCACATTGCGGCAATCTCCAGACCGCCGCCCACGCAAATGCCGTGGATCATCGCGACAATCGGATGCCGGCAGTGATCGAGTGCGCCCAACGTGCGATGCATGATCGCGCCATACGCACGGGCCTGCTCGACGTTGGATCGATCGGTGCGGAACTCCGCTATATCGTTGCCCGGCGAGAACGCCTTCTCGCCCGCGCCGCGCAGGATGATGCAGCGCAGGGTGTCATCGGCGGAAAGGGTGTCGATGGTTTCGCCAAGGCCTTGCCACAGCGGCTTGGTCATCGCATTGAGTTTCTCCGGACGATCGATGACAACCGTCGCGATGGTTTCGTCGCGTTCAACCCGGATAGAAGCTTCAGTCACATCGACTCCTGTTCTAAACGTATTTGCGAAGCGGCTCGGCGTTCTCCGCACCCGCGGGCACATCATCCAGAACGCGATCCGGCCGCATGGTGAAGGACAGCACAATGCCGACTGCCATGAGGATCATCGACACGGTGAAGGGCAGGTTCCAGTTCCCGGTGCGGTCGATCATGAAGCCACCGGCGACCGGACTGATGATCGCCGCCAGCGCCGAACCCGAGTTCATGATGCCGCTCGCGGTCCCGGCGTGTTTGGGCGCGATGTCCATGGGGACGGCCCACATTGGCCCGATGGTCATTTCGTTGAAGAAGAAACCGCCGCTCAGGCACAACGCAGCCAGCGTGATCGACATGTTGGAAACAAGCATGATTGGCGCAAGCGAAAGCAGCGTCAGGAACATGCACACGCCGACCATCACGTTACGTGCGAGACGAAGATTTTTACTACGCCGCAGGATGCGATCCGTGATCGATCCACCCAGCCAGTCGCCCAGCACGCCCGCGAAGAACACGCCCGACGCGAACAGCGCGGACTTGCCCAACTGCATGTGATAGTTGTGGAGAAAGTACTGCGGAATCCAGCCGAGGAACAGCCACAGCACCCAGCCGTAGCAGAAGTACACGGCGGTGACCGGCGCCATGCGGCCGAGCAACGCGCGCCACGGAACGGGCGTTCTTTGCTTCACGCCGGAAAACGATGAAAGCGTCTCGCATTCAGCTTCGGTAATGGCGTGATGCTCGCGGGGGTTATCGCGGAAATAGAAGATCCATACGATCGCCCACAGAAAGCTCACGACGCCCGTCACGATGAACGCGCCGCGCCAGCTCGTCGCGATCATCAGCCACACGATCAACGGCGGCGCGACCGCATTGCCAATGCGCGACGCCGCGTGCGTGGTGCCCTGGGCGAAGCCGCGTTTGTCCGCGGGCATCCAGTTCGACATGGCGCGCGTGGCCGTCGGGAACGTTGCACCTTCGCCCAGTCCGAGCAACAGGCGCGCAATGATCAGCGATACGAACCCGCCGGAAAGCCCTGTCATGACGGTGGCGCCCGCCCATATGACGGCGCACACGGCAAGCGTCCGACGCGGTCCGAACCTGTCGCCCACCCATCCGCCGATGATCTGGAACACGAGATACGGATAGGCGAATGCGGAAAATACGAAACCGATTTGCGTATGCGACAAGTGCAGTTCCGCGCCGAATTGCGAAGCGGCGGTACTGACATTGACCCGGTCAACATACGTAATGAAATACATGGCGCACAGCAATAACAAAACGCGCGTCGTAGCTCGACGGAACATCATCGTCTCCTTGATTAGTGCGTGCTTCATCACGACGCCATAGGACGCCTGAAGCGAACTGCATCCGGAACTTCGATAAAAGCCTTAATCGATTGGCGTTGCAGCAGTGCTGCGAATCCTGGGCTTGCGCGGTCGTGTCATGCTTGTCTCCAGTGCGCGAACTTTTGCGTGCGTCCGCTGTGGGTGTGATGCTTTAGACTTCTTTTAGTGCGGCCTCGAGAACGCGCGCAACGTGCATCGGCTTCGCGTTCGTTCCATCCGCTATCTGGTGACGGCAACTGGTGCCATCTGCGACGATCAATGCGTCTTGTGCTTTTCGTATGGCCGGCAAGAGCGACAGTTCCGCCATCGCTTTCGATGCTTCGTAGTGCTCGGCTTCATAGCCAAAACTGCCTGCCATGCCGCAGCAGGACGATTCGATCACCTGTACATCCAGCGACGGAATCCAGCCAAGCACGGCTTGAACCGGTCGAAAGACATCGAATGCTTTCTGATGGCAATGGCCGTGAACGAGCGCCTTCGGATGGGCGAGCGGTTTGAGTGAAAGCCTCAGACGTCCCGCCTGTTTTTCCTTCACCAGGAATTCTTCGAACAGGAACGATGTCTGCGCGAGCTTGCGCGCTTCGTCGCCATAACCGTAGTCGAGGAATTCGTCGCGGAAGGAAAGCAGGCACGAGGGTTCCAGACCCACTACAGGCACGCCGCGTTCAATGAACGGCCGCAGCGTATCAAGCGTGCGGCGCGCTTCGGCCTTTGCTTCATCGACCTTTCCCGCCGATAAAAACGTGCGCCCGCAGCAGAGCGGACGTTCACCGTCCTTCAGATTCAGATGGACCATATAACCCGCGGCTTCCAGCACACGCTTCGCCGCACGCGCGTTTTCCGGTTCCATGTAGTTGTTGAAGGTATCGACGAAAAGCAGCACTTCCTTGCCATCGACCGACGGAGGCAAAGGCTGTTCGGCCGTCGATAAAAACGATGCAACGAACTTCGGAAACGCGCGTTCGGGCGCAAGGCCGAGACGCGACTTGACCCAGCTCGCCACGCGCGGCAACCGCTCCACCGACCCGAACAACGACGGCACGCGACTCGCATACGGCGCGTATCGCGGCATGAATCCCACCAGTCGATCGCGCAAGCGCAAGCCGTTCTTCGCGGTCCATGCGGCACGCGCTTCGATCTTGATCTTCGCCATATCGACGCCTGTCGGGCAGTCTCGCTTGCAGCCCTTGCACGATACGCACAGATCGAGCACGTCCTTCACATCCTGGCTCGCGAGCCCTTCTTCACCCAGTTGCCCGCTGATCGCAAGCCGCAACGTATTGGCGCGGCCGCGCGTGACGTGTTGCTCGTCCTTCGTGATTCGATAACTCGGGCACATCGTGCCTGCGTCGAACTTGCGGCAGTGGCCGTTGTTGTTGCACATCTCGACCGCTTTCGCGAGACCGCCGGTACGGTCATCGCCACTGCCGGCCGGTGTTTCCTCGCCGGTCAGCGGATCGCGTGTCACGTCCCATTGCGACCAGTCGAGCTGCGTCTTGAGCGCACGTTCGCGGTACGAAGGCGGAAAACGAAAGTGGGTCGCATCGTCCATTTTCGGCGGACTCACGATGCGGTCCGGACTCATGCGATTCTCGGGATCGAAGAGCGTCTTGATCTCCCGAAACGCTTGATTGATGCGGGGTCCGTATTGCCACGCGACCCATTCGCCACGACACAAACCGTCGCCATGTTCGCCCGAATATGCACCCTTGTATTCGCGTACCAGCGCCGAGGCTTCTTCCGCAATGGCGCGCATCTTTTGCGCGCCGTCCCGACGCATGTCCAGGATAGGCCGCACGTGCAGCGTGCCGACACTTGCATGCGCGTACCACGTGCCTTCGGTATGGTGCTTGTGGAACACTTCGGTAAGACGCGTGGTGTATTGCGCAAGATGTTCGAGCGGCACGGCGCAATCTTCAATGAACGAGACCGGCTTGCCGTCGCCCTTCATGCTCATCATGATATTGAGCCCGGCCTTGCGCACTTCCCACAAGGCCTTTTGTTCTGAAGCGCCGGGCATCTCGACAACCGAATCGGGCAAGCCGAGATCGCCCATCAGTTCCACGAGTTGTGCGAGCTTCGCGAGTTGCACGGCCTTGTCAGCGCCTGCGAATTCGACGAGAAGCACAGCTTGCGGCTGACCGACCAGCGCCTTTTCGATGACCGGACGAAACGCCGGATTCGACATCGACAGGTCGATCATCGTGCGGTCCACGAGTTCCACGGCGACCGGACCGAGTTTGACGATGTGCTGCGTCATGTCCATTGCGTCGTAGAACGTCGGGAAGTTCACGACCCCCAGCGTCTTGTGCTCAGGCAGCGGCCAGAGCTTCAATGTCAGGCGCCGGCTGAACGCAAGCGTGCCTTCGGAGCCGACCAGCAATTGCGCGAGGTTCGGTTCGCCGTCGGCGCTGAAGGGCAAGGGGCTTTGGCAATCGAAGAGATCGATGTTGTAGCCCGCCACGCGCCGCAAGACCTTCGGCACTTGCTCGCGGATTTCATCGCGTTCACGTTGCGCGATCCGTTGCACGCCTTCGACCAAAGAACGCGTGCGTGCATCCAGGGACATTGCGCCCAACGCGCCGAACGTCGCCTGATGACCATCGGCGAGAACGGCGTCGATCGACGCGACGTTGTGCACCATGATCCCGTATTCCATGGAACGGGAACCGCACGAATTGTTGCCTGCCATGCCGCCGATCGTGCATTGCGCACTCGTCGATACATCCACCGGAAACCACAAGCCGTGCGGCTTCAGCCACGCGTTCAGGTGATCCAGCACCACGCCCGGTTCCACCGTCACCGTGCGCGTTTCGGCATCGAACTCAATGATGTTGTTGAGCCACTTGCTGGTATCGATAACCAGCGCTTCACCGATCGTCTGCCCGCACTGGCTCGTCCCCGCGCCGCGTGCGAGCACGGGCGCTTTGGCATCGCGTGCTATGTCCAGCGCGAGCAGCAAGTCGGCCTGGTCGCGCGGCACGACAACGCCCAGCGGCGTGATCTGATAGATCGAGGCATCGGTCGCGTAACGTCCACGGGCCGCGCGATCGAACAGCACGTCGCCTTTCATTTCGCTGCGAAGACGCGCGGCGAGCGGCGAGAGCGTGGCCCTTGCCGATGCCGGCATCAGATGGATCGGCTGGACGAGTGCTTCAGGGGATTTGGTCAGCATCGCTTGGACGTTCTCAGGCCGCCGCTTTCAAGGCAGGTGCTGCGACATTGTTCGTCAGAAAGTCCATGGCTGCGAGCACGCCGCTTCCCGCGAGCTTCACGCCCGCCAGCTTGAGGCCCATTTCGCAGCCGGTGAGCGTCGCCATCAACGTCAGGTCGTTGCAGTCGCCGAGATGCCCGATGCGGAACATGCGGCCCTTCAGCTTTCCGAGCCCCGTGCCCAGCGACATGTCGAACTTTTCGTAGATGAGTTTGCGCACCGCATCGGCATCAACGCCTTCAGGCGTCATCACGCCCGTGAGCACCGGCGAATACACGGCCGGGTCAGCGCATTGAATCTCGAGGCCCCATGCGCTGACCGCTGCACGGCACGCCGCCGCCAGCCGCTGATGCCGCGCGAAGACATTGTCGAGCCCTTCGTCGCCGATCATTTCGAGCGCTTCCGACAAGCCGTACAGCAAGTTGGTGTTCGGCGTGTACGGCCAGTAGCCGCTCTTGTTCATCTCGATGATCTCGTCCCACGCCCAGAACGCACGCGGCAACTTCGCCGATTTGCTCGCCTCGATCGCCTTCTTCGATACCGCGTTGAAGCTGATCCCCGGCGGCAGCATCAGGCCTTTTTGCGAACCGGACACAGTGACGTCGACGCCCCAGTCGTCATGCCGGTAATCCGCCGACGCCAGACCGGAAATCGTATCGACGAGAAACAGCGCCGGATGTCCGGCTGCGTCGATAGCCCGCCGCACCGCAGCGATGTCCGACGTGACGCCCGTGGATGTCTCGTTATGCACGACGCACACCGCCTTGATCTTGTGCTGCGTGTCCTCGCGCAAACGCGCTTCGATCATGTCCGCCTGGACGCCGCGCCGCCACCCTTCCGTGCCCGGCAAACCCAGGAATTCCGGCTTCAGGCCAAGGTTCTCGGCCATCTTTTTCCAGAGCGTCGCGAAGTGGCCGGTCTCGAACATCAGGACCGTATCGCCGGGACTGAGCGTGTTGCAGAGCGCCGCTTCCCATGCGCCAGTGCCCGATGCCGGGTAGATCACGACGGGTTGCGCGGTCTTGAAGATCGACTTGATGCCTTCCAGCACCTTCAGCCCGAGCGCACCGAATTCCGGCCCGCGATGGTCGATAGTCGGATAACTCATCGCCCGCAAGATGCGGTCAGGTACGGGGCTCGGCCCGGGAATCTGCAGGAAATGGCGACCAGCGGGATGAAAATCGAGCTTCAGCATGATGCGTCCTTTGAATTTTGCATGCAAAATACTGTAGCGCACCGTAGCATTGACTGAAAGCGATAAATGCCTGTTTTGCTTAGGTGAAAACCCGTCCCACGGTTTTTTGGGTGCGGCGCGGTAAAATCGCGTCAACAGAATGGCCTGAGGTATTGCATGCAAAATGATCATGTTGCTGATCGCGAATTCACGCTTCCAAAAGTCGAGCGGCAAAGGCTGCACGACACGGTGGTGGACCACCTGCGTAATTTCATCGTCGAGGGGATGTTGGCTCCGGGCATGAAGCTCAACGAACGCACGCTCTGCGAGACGCTCGGCATTTCACGCACGCCGTTGCGCGAGGCCTTGAAGGTGCTTGCTTCGGAAGGTTTGATCGATATCCTGCCGAACCGGGGTGCGTCGGTCTCGCGGATGAGCGACGCAGAGATCCGCGAGACGTTCGAACTCATGGGCGGACTCGAAGCGTTTTCGGGCGAACTCGCGTGCGAACGCATGACGCCCGCCGAACTCAGCGAGATCAAGGCGCTGCATTACGCCATGCTCGCCTGCCGCGAGCAAAACGACCTGTCCGGCTACTACAGCCGCAATCAAGCCATTCACGACAAGATCAACGACGCCGCTCGCAACTCCGCCTTGCGGCAAACGTATGTATCGGTGAACCGGCGGCTGCAGGCGTTGCGGTTCCGTTCGAACTTCCAGACCACGAAGTGGGACAGCGCGATCCGCGATCACGAAGCCATGATCGCCGCCCTCGAGTCACGCGATGGCAAACGCATGGCCGAAATCATGCGCGCGCATTTGATGGCGAAGCGCGACGCAGTGCTCGCCGAACGGACCATGACAACGGTCAAGCCGATTTCCGAAGGCGGGACGCTGCCGGGGTGATTGGCTGCGGCATGTAGCGTCGCTCACCGTATGACACTGGCGAAACGGCCCGCTCAAAACACACCTCTCCCACCCTTTGCATAAACTCATTTGATGGGTTTATAACAATTCATAATTATTTTTATGGTTTTCGGTTTTGTACAGTCCGATGCACTCGCCAGACGCCATGAGTCAAAAACCGGCGCGACGAACATACATCACACGCTCATCGGACGATTCCCGGACAACCATGAAACTACTCAAGCTTGCTCCCCTTGCAATGCTCGGCGCGTTCACCGCCTCATCGTATGCGCAAAGCAGTGTCACTCTTTACGGCCTGATATCAGGGGGTGTCGGCTTCGCGACGAATCAGGGCGGGCACAACGCTTACCAGGCGCTGAGCGGCACGAACCAGAATCCGCGCTGGGGCTTGAAGGGACGGGAAGACCTGGGCGGCGGACTGAGCGCGATCTTCCAGTTGGAAAACGGCTTCAACATCATGACGGGCACGGCTGCGCAAAGCGGCCGCGAATTCGGCCGCCTGGCCGCAGTCGGTCTCTCCGATAAAAAGTACGGCACGCTGACATTCGGCCGCCAGTACGACGCCATTCACGATTACATCGGACCGGTGATCATTGCGAGCAACGGCGTGAATATCGGCGACAACGACAACGGTTACAACGACATTCGCATCCAGAATTCTGTGAAGTACGTGAGCCCGGATTATCGCGGCCTGAAGGCGACGGCCATCTATGGCTTCAGCAATGCGACCGGCTTCAGCGACAACAGCGCATACAGCTTCGGCATTGGTTACGAGCACGGTCCATTGCGCTGGAGCGCGGTCTACGCGCAATACAACCACCCGTTCAGCAGCACGAATTCGGACGGCGCAATCTCGAACGATTATTCGTCGCCCATCCTGATCTTCGATAAAAGCGCGACCAACCCGTCGGTGTTCGCGAAGAAACAGCGCATTGCGGGCACGGGCGGTTTCTATACCATCGGCAAGGCGCAGTTCGCAGCGCTCTTCACCGATGTCCATTACGATTACCTCGACAATTCGCATCTGCACCTGCAGAACTTCGGCGTGAACGTGGTCTACACCATGACACCGTCGCTGTTCCTGGGCGCGGCGTACGGCTACACGGACGGCAAGTACGACGTCATCAACCAGAAACCCGCGTGGCACCAGGTCAACCTGCAGGCAGACTATTTCCTCTCGAAGCGCACCGACGTGGCGTTGACGGTCATCGGCCAGCAAGCCGCCGGCGACGCCCAGCACGCACAGATCTTCGCCTTCGCGCGCTCGACGACCACGCGCCAGCTCGTCGCCACCCTCGGCATGCGCCACGTATTCTGATCATGAGCCAGACTTCCAGTTTTCCTCGACGTACGTTTTTGAAGGCATCGGCGGCGCTGACCGCTTCGGCGTTGTTCAACCCGCTTGCCCGCGCAGCCAATGGGCGCCGCACGGTGATCATCGATTGCGATCCCGGTCAGGACGACGCCATCGCCATCCTGTTCGCGCTGGGCGCGCATGATCGCCTCGATGTCCGCGCGCTGACGGCGGTGGCCGGCAATGTGCCGCTGAACCTGACAGAGCGCAACGCGCGCATCATCCGCGACTGGGCCGGCGCCACCAAAACGCTGCCCGTGCATGCAGGATGCCCGCATCCGATCATGCGCGAGCTGATCACCGCTGCGAACGTGCACGGCAAGACCGGGCTGGAAGGCGTCGAACTGCACGAACCGCTGGCGCCGCTCGCCGCGCAGCACGCGGTGGCGTATCTCATCGATACATTGAAAGCCGCGCCGCCGAAAAGCGTCACGATATGCGCACTCGGGCCGCTGACCAACATCGCAACGGCCTTGACCGAAGCGCCGGAAATCCGCGATGCACTGCGCGAAATCGTGCTGATGGGCGGGGCGTTTTTCGAGCGCGGCAACATTACGCCGGCGGCCGAGTTCAACATCTATGTTGATCCGCAAGCGGCAAGCATCGTGTTTTCGAGCGGCGTTCCGATTGTCGTGCTGCCGCGCGATGTCGCCGTGAAAGCCCCGATCACGCCAGCGCGCATTGCGCCGATCCGCGCCATCGGCAACCGCTGCGGCGCGCTCGTCGCGGACATCATGGCGGCCGAAGTGAAGTACCAGAAGGGGCGTCGAGGCGTGGAAGAGGCACCCATGTACGACCCGACCGCCGCCGGTTATCTCGTCGATCCGAGCCTTTTCAAAGGCAAGCTGGTCAACGTGGTGGTGGAAACGACCGGACAATTCACGCTGGGTGAGACCGTCGTCGACTGGTCGGGGCATAGCGGACGTGCGCCGAACGCGACCTGGATCACGGATGTCGATGCCGACGCGTTTTACGCCGCGCTGCGAGCCAGTATCGCGACGTTGCCTTGAAGTGCGCGGGACCTACATGTGCGCGGCAATATAGTCCCAGCATGCTTTCACGTGCGGCCCGCGATCAACGCCCGCGAGCGAAATCAACGCGATGGCGCGCGTGACCCGGGGTTTGTCGAGTCGCAGCGCAATCAGTTCGGGATCGTGCAAATGCATGGTGTAAAGGCTCGGCATGACCGCGATCGCGAGGCCGTTGCGCGCGAGGGCGTAGAGCGGCTCGGTGTATTCCATGGTGTAGGTCACCGAGAGGCGCAGCTTTTCGTCACCGCCGGTCCTGTGCAGGGTATCGCTTACGCTACCGCGCACGAACACGGCGAGATCGCGGCCGACGAGCTTTTTCCACGGCACGGTCTTGAGCTTTGCAAGCGGATCATCGCGCCGTACCACGACCACGATCTCGTCCTCGAAGACATCCTTGAAACGCAGGGCTTCGTGGTTCGCTTCGGGCTCATGCACGCCAATGCCGATATCGGCAACTCCGTCGCGCACGGCATCGATCAATGCGGTGTTCGGCAAGTCGGTCAGCGTGAAACGAAGCGTGGGACGCTGTTCGCGAAACGCGTTGAGGACAGGAAGCAGGCGTCCCGCCACCGATGGAATCATCGCGATGCGCACCGTCTGCAGCCGTTCCAGGAACGTGCTCGCCATGTCGTCGAAGGTGCCGCGCGCGTGATTGAGCAGGCGTTCGGCGAGCGGCAGGATGCTCGCGCCGGCATCGGTCAATGTAAGCCGGTGCGCCGAACGCAGGAACAACGGACCGCCGAGCAGAAATTCGATCTGGCGGATCGCGGCGGTCAGCGCGGGCTGCGTCAACGAAAGCGATTGCGCGGCCTGAGTGAAGCTGCGTGCGTGGGCGAGCGCGACGAAGTACTGGACTTGCCGCAAGGTCAGCGCGGGCAATGGACCTGATCGATCGGACATGAAGCGCTACCAGTTGGACGGATGCGCCGCAGTATAAAACGCGTGCACGCCGAAAGTGCCCAAGGAAAAAATAGTGAACAAGGAATCTTCGATGGCTTCTTCCGATGCAACCCTACCCCGCAAATCAGGCGGATGGCTCGACCGGCGCTTTGCCTTGAGCGAGCGTAAAACCAGCGTGCGCACGGAAACGCTCGCGGGCATCACGTCGTTCCTGGCGGCAGCGTATCTGCTCGTCGTGATTCCGTCTTTGCTTGCAACCGGCGGCATGGATCGTGGCGCGGCGACGACATCGACCATCATCGTGTTCGTGTTGAGCACCGTCTTGATGGGGCTATATACAAATCTGCCGTTTATTGTCGGACCCGGAATCGGCGGGTCGGTGATCCTCGGCGTCACACTGGCCGCGACCGAACATGTCGCGTGGCAAACCGGGCTGGGCATCGCGTTCATCTCGGGGTTGCTGTTTCTCATTCTTACCCTGGTCGGTGCGCGCAGTCTTGTCGTGCGCCTGATTCCGCAGCAGATCAAGCTGGGACTGGGGGCATCGATTGGATTGTTTATCGCGGTGCTCGGGTTTCGCAACGCTGGCATGGTGATCGCGAATGCAAAGACCAACGCGTTCGCCCTCGGTGACTTTTCGCGGCCCGGGACAATCGTCGCGCTGATCGGACTGGCCGCGGCCGTGGTGCTGCAAGGACGAAAAATCCCGGGCGCGATCCTTTGGGCAATCCTGATTGCAGCAGCCGCCGGCGTGCCGCTCGGCGTGACGCATATGCCTTCGTCGATGATCTCGTTTCCGCACGACATCATGCCCGTCGCGTTCAAGCTCGACATCCCGAGCGCGTTGACGGTCGCGGCGATTCCCTATTTGTTCGTCTTCTTCGCCGCCGAGTTTTTCTCGACGCTGGGCACCACGCTCGCGGTCGGCGCAAAAGCCAATCTCCTCGATGAAAACGCAAACCTGCCGAACATCAACCGGCCGTTCCTGGTCGATTCGATCGCGGCGACACTCGGTCCCGTATTCGGCATTCCAGCGCTGACCGCACTGGTCGAATCGGCAGCGGGTGTGGAAGCGGGCGGGCGCAGCGGACTGTCGTCGCTGGCGGCCGCCGCCATGTTCGCTCTCATGCTGCTGTTCGTGCCGGTCGCGCTCGCAATCCCGAAAGAAGCCACGGCGCCCGCGCTGATCCTGATCGGCCTGTCCATGTTCAGCACGATCCGCCACGCGCATTTCGATGATTTCACGGACGCCTTCCCGGTCCTTTCGATGGTCTTGCTCACGCTCATGTCCAACAGTTTCGGCACGGGCATTGCAGGCGGCCTGCTGTGCTTCGTGATCGTGAAGCTGCTCGCCGGACGCTTCAGGGAAGTGCCGTGGGGCCTCGTCGTGCTGGCAATTCCGCTGGGGTATTACTTCTGGACCGTGGTCAAGCACCATTAATTTCTGCACTACCGCAAGTACCGACAACCATGAAAGAGACATACGGCAACGTGCCCGCTTCGCGCACGGGAACAGACACCACGGCTGCGCACAAGGCATTCTTCAAGGCGATTCCAAAGGCCGAGCTGCATTGCCATTTGCTGGGCGCCGTGCGCCACGAGACGTTTATCGCGCTGGCGGAAAAGAGTAACGCGCCCATTGAACGCGCCGAGATCGATGCGTTTTATACGCGTGGCGAAAAGCCTGTCGGCGTGCTGCGCGTGCTGCGCGCCCTCGATGAACACCTTCTCACCGGCCCCGACGACCTGCGTCGGATCACGTATGAGTATCTCGAGGATGCTGCTGCGCATAACGTCCGCCACGCCGAGTTTTTCTGGAATCCGACGGGGACGGTGCGTGTGTCGAAAATCGAATACGGCGATGCGCAAGCCGGCATCGTGCAAGCGATCCGCGACGCGGCACGCGACTTCGGAATGTCGGCGCGATTGATTCCGAGCATCGACCGGGAAGCCGATCCGGATGAAGCGGTCGCGCTGGTCGAATGGATGAAAGCGCATCGCGCCGAGGAAGTCGCGGGGATCGGCATCGATTATCGTGAGAACGACCGGCCTCCCGAACTGTTCTGGAAGGCGTACCGCAACGCACGCGAGGCGGGTTTCAAGACGACCGCGCATGCGGGCGAATTCGGCATGCCGTGGCGCAACGTGGAAACGGCAGTTGAATTATTGAAGGTCGACCGTCTGGATCACGGCTATACGATCGTCGACAACCCCGCGCTCGCCGCGAAGTACGCCGCGTCCGGCATCGTGTTCACGGTGGTGCCGACCAACTCGTACTACTTGCGCACGTTGCCGCCGGAGAAATGGGCCGAGCTTCATCCGATCCGCCGGATGCCCGAGATGGGTCTGCGGATCCATCCGAACACCGACGATCCCACGCTGCACAAGGTCAATCCCAGTGAGGCATGGGAACTGATGTTCAGTCACTTTGGCTTCAGCACGGATGATCTGCGCGGTTTCATGATCAACGGCATCGACGGCGCATGGGTCGATGAAACCACGCGCGCAACCTGGCGGGCGCAATGGCTCCCGGAATTCGACAGCCTGGTCGAGCAATTACCTTGAGCGGTTCAATTTTTGATCGCACCGGTGGTGTCACGAAAACGCGCTTATCATCGCGCGTTGAAATCCGACACAGAAGTCACCGCGCATGCAATCAGCAGGCAATCAATCGATGCAATCTCCCGGCACGAAGCCCGGGGGAATAGTCGTCGCGACGATCATAGGCAACGCGTTCGTTGCCTATGACTTCACCGTGTACAGCTTTTCGGCGCTGATCATCGGCCAGCTGTTCTTTCCGTCGGATAACCCGCTCTCCTCGTTCCTGCTTTCGCTGGGAACGTTCGGCGCGGGTTTTTTCATGCGTCCGCTCGGGGCGATGTTCATCGGTCATCTGGCGAGCACGCGTGGCCGCAAAACCGCCATGACGTGGTCCATCGCGCTGATGACGCTCGGCACGTGGATGATCGCGTTCTTGCCGACGGCGGCGTCCATCGGCGTGACGGCGGCGTGGCTGATGGTCCTTGCGCGGCTCATGCAAGGGTTCGCGGCGGGCGGAGAGATCGGCCCGGCGTCGGCGGTGCTGATGGAATCGGTGCCGTTCAACCGCCGCTGTTACCTGACAAGCTGGCGCGGCGCGAGTCAGGGTGCCGCGGCGTTTGCGGCTGCGCTCGTCGGCGCGACCCTGACCGCCCTGCTTTCATCCAAGGCGATGCACGACTGGGGCTGGCGGATTCCCTTCGTGCTGGGCGGATTTATTGGACCGGTTGGATGGTATTTGCGCCGACGCATGCCGTCCGTCCCAGTCAACGCGCCCGATCGGCCGCGTTTCACCACGCTCTTCAGGCAGCATGCGCCCACGCTCGGCTACGGCACGCTGATGATGGCCGCGCCTTCGGTCGGGATTTATATCACCGTGTTTTATATGCCGAGCTATCTGGTGCGCACGCTGCATCGGCCGCCGGCCATAAGCCTTCTGATCGCGAGTCTTTCCGGGCTCGTGATCATGATTGTCAACCCGCTGGTTGCGCGCATTGCCGACCGGCAGGCGAGCCGGAAGCCGCTCCAGTACCTGATGCTCGTGATCTGCCTGGCGCTGACGTATCCCGCTTTCCTGGCGCTCAGGGCCGGCGTCAGTAATGTCGCCGCGACCGCAATCATTCTTGCGTATGTCGCGCTGGCGCTGAACAACGCCGGTGCAAGCACGGTCTTGATGATGGAAGCGTTTGCGCCGCTGCATCGCGCTGCGGCGTTGTCGATCATGTACAGCTTTGGCGTGACCATCTTCGGCGGATTCTCGCCGCTGATCGTGACCTGGCTGATCGCCGTAACCGGCAATCCGATGATGCCCGCGTGGTATCTCATCGGCGCGATCTGCATCACGCTCTTCGCGCTTCAGCGGTTTCCCGCAGCCGCCTGACTTACTTGCCGCCCGGCCCGAACGGCGACAGCACGCCGGGTTTGCCCATGCGCTGCAACTCGAAGGCGGCGGCACGCGCGTCCTGCGGACTCATGCCGTAAGCGCGGCGAAACGCACGCGTGAAATCCGACGCGCTCTTGAACCCGAGCCCATAGGCAATATCGATGACCTGGATGTTCGGAAAGCGCACCAGCTCGCCGGCCGCTTCCCGCAGCCGCCGGTTGCGGATATATGCGCCGAGGCCGCCTTCATGCTCGAACCATCGATAGATCGTGGCGCGCTTCAGTTGCAGCGCATCGACCACGCCCGAGGGCGACAGCTCCGGATGATGCAGATTCGCCTCGATATACCGGCGCACCTGGCCCAGAACCGCTACCTGAACTGCCGCACGCGCTTCGCCGGTCAGACGCGCCTGCTTGCGGAACGCGGCGATCAACAGTTGTATGGCGGCGTCCAGTTCGCCTTTCGCCTGCGCGACGTTCATGCGCGGCAAGTGACGGCTGAGCGCCGCGGCATGATCGAAGACGAGCTGCGTCAGCGGCGAGCTTTGCTCCACGATGCGCCCGTGGATTGAATCCGCGCCGGGGAACGCGGCATCGACCACTGCCTTCGGCGCGAACAGGGTCAGCACGTGGCAAGCGGGACGCTCTACGCGAAACGGCTGGTCCAGATCGAACGCGATGAGACCGCCCGTCGAATTCCTGGCGCTGCGCTTGGTCGGCGTCCCCGAAACATTACCCACGCCGCCTTCCGCGAACAGATGGAAAACGTAGTCACGGCGGGTATCGGCGGAGACTCGCGCGACCGAGCGTTCAAGCGTGAGCGCGTCCGTGCGGGAATCAGTGAAGACGATGTCGCCGGCCACGTATTTGTCGATCTGGCCGTGAAAACCGTCGGCGAGCTGCGCCTTGACCGGCGGCACGTCGACCACGTGGCCCACCCGTTCGCGCCACGCCAGGAGCTGGCCCTTCGCGTCCACGCCATGCGTACTGAAGGTGGTGCGCACAACGCCAGCGTGAAGCTCGTCGTCGGGGTGAAAGAGCGATGACATGTGGGTTGGGTGCCTCACGGGACGTACGGAAAATTCGAAAACGGCTCCAGCCAACAGCGCAGCCGGTTTAATTTGCAAAACTGAGACGTAGGGTAAAGCCCAAGAAAAGTGGCGCGTTACCTTCAGGTCATTGATTCGCCATCCATCTCCTTTCGCCCGCGCCAACGCTCGTGTTTACGGCCGCGCAAACGGGAATCGTAGGCTCGCCAGAATCATTGCGCAGCGAGACCGCGTATTCGCATGGACCACAGCGAAGCTGCACATTCCAATAAAACAACCATTGCGGCGCACAGCCGGCAAAGGTCGACGAGGTATTAGTATGAACGCCCTAAAGAAACCGCCGCCGATCAAGGCGGAAAACCTGCTGCCGTCGAGACTGGCCGATCAGCAGCTCGACCATCTGGAGCGGATGATCGGCTCGATCGTCAAGAACAGCCCGGCGGCTCCCGTGCTTGGCCTGGACCCCGAATATTGGGAAAGCCGCGTCCGGGCGCTGGTGGAAGAAAACAACTTGCTGGTGGTTCAGCAGCAACGCGTGCAACGTCTTTTAATCAAGCTGCAGCAACGCGTAAAAAACAAGACGATGGACCCGGCGGCAGCTTGAGTCTCCTCGCGCCACCGTCCGGCGCCTGCAACCACGCGTTCGATCAGTTGCCGATTTTCAGCAGTTCCACTTCAAACGTCAGCGTGCTGTTCGGCGGAATGGCGCCCACGCCCCGATCGCCGTAAGCCGTTGCCGGCGGGCACACCAGCTTTGCCTTTTCGCCCACCTTCATCTTCTGCAGACCCTGCGTCCAGCAAGGAACGACACGTCCCAACGGGAACGATGCCGGCGTGCCGCGCTTGTACGACGAGTCGAACTCGGTGCCGTCCGCGAGCGTGCCGCGATAGTTGACCGTGACGGTGTCGGCAGCGGTCGGCTGCGCGCCCGTGCCGGCCTTCAGTTCGGTCACGGTAACGCCGGAAGGCAGCGTTTCAGTTGCGGCGGCGGCATAAGCCGATGAAGCGAGCAGAACCATCGAAAGCAAAAGCGATACTTTTTTCATAAAACGTCCGGATTATTTCGTGGGTGAAATGATGTACACGATTTCTTCGATCAACAGGAAATCGAGCCGCTTACCATAGCACGAGCGTGCCCGCGCTCAGAGATGCCGCGATTCGGCGGGCGGCTCGCCCCAGTTGTCGTGACGGCCGTCGGCGACACGCACCGGCGCCTCTATGAGCTCGGTGGGCTCGGCGTTATCGAGTGAAGCCAACTGCACCGACACGTAATGGCCGCCGATCTCCTCGACATATCCACGGGCGAATGAACGCACGCCGCAGTAGCGGCAAAACAGGTGATGACCGACCTTGTGACCGAACTGATAATCGGTCGTGTCCTGCTCGCCGGAAAGCAGGCGAAAGGCGTCGGGTTTGATGATCGCGTTCCAGTTGCGCGTCTTGGTGCAGATCGAACAGTTGCATTTGTTGGTGCCGAGGCTCAGGTCGATGTCGGCTTCGAATCGAACCGCGCCGCAATGGCAACTGCCTGTATAAGTCTTCAGCATCGCATCCTCCCGGGAAATGGCGCACCGAAAGTGTACAGGCGTGCATGCCCGGAACGGCGTTGCCGGAACTGCAGTAGGATCGTTGACAATAAAAACCTCCTACGGTGCCATTCATGAACGTCACGCCCTTCCAGATAGCGATCCCCGATACCGCCCTGCACGACCTTCACGAACGGTTGTCCCGTGTACGCTGGCCGCAGTGTGTCGTGGATCTGGGATGGCGCGAGGGCACGGACGAGGCATTCCTGAAACGTCTTGTCGATTACTGGCAGAACGGCTTCGACTGGCGCGCGCAGGAATCGCGGCTCAACGCGCTGCCGCAATTCACCACCAGGATAGACGATCGAACCATCCACTTCGTGCACGCGCGTGGAAAGGGGCCGGCGCCCCTGCCACTAATCCTGACGCATGGCTGGCCGGGATCGTTTATCGAAATGGAGGCGATCATTCCCTTGCTCGCCGATCCCGCCAGCCACGGCGGCGACCCGCGCGATGCGTTCGACGTCGTGGTGCCGTCGCTGCCCGGATACGGGTTTTCGTCCGCACCGTCAACGCCCGGCACGGGACCGTCCGAAGTCGCGCGTGTGTGGGCGGCGCTCATGGAAGGTCTCGGCTATGGAAGATACGGCGTGCAGGGCGGCGACTGGGGCGCGGCTGTCTCCACATGGCTGGCGTTTCAGAATCCGGAAAACGTCGCGGGGCTTCATCTGAATTACATCCCGGGGTCGTACCGGCCGCCGCTCGACGGCGGCGAAGCTCCGCCCTCGCCGGAAGAGACGCAATTTCTCGATACAGCCAAAGCATGGGCCGACGCCGAAGGCGGTTACGCACATGTTCAGGGCACCAAACCGCAGACGCTTGCGTTCGGCCTGAACGATTCGCCGGCGGGTCTGGCGGCGTGGATCGCCGAAAAGTTCTACAGCTGGAGCGACAACGGCGGCGACCTCGAAAAAGCGATTTCGCTCGATGCGTTGCTTACCAATATTTCGATCTACTGGTTCACCGGCACCATCGGTTCGTCGTTTCGCATGTATCTGGAAAGCCGGCGGCGGCCCGTGCATTTCACGAGCGGGCAACGCGTGCTGCCACCAACGGGCATTGCCGCTTATCCGCGCGAATTGCCACTGCCGCCGCGCTCATGGATCGAGCGTGTCTACAACGTGCAACGGTGGACCACCATGCCGCGAGGCGGCCACTTCGCCGCAATGGAAACGCCGCACGAGTTGGCGGACGAACTGCGGACGTTCTTCAGGCCGCTGCGTTGAGCGGATCGACGACCGGATCTAAAACCGGTTAAAGCAGATCCTTCGCCGGACCCGGATCGGGCAGCGTGGAAACCGCGCCGGGACGTCGCAGCATCTTGTCGACTTCGCCCGCGTGCAGCTCCTCCACGTGGATCATCTGCCGCGCGTATTCCTCGAGCGCTATGGAGCGGCCTTCGACCTCGCGCAGCAGCGTCCTGTAATGCTCCAGCGCGAGCTTTTCGCTTTCGAGCGATTCGCGCAGGATCGAGCCTATGTCGAAAGTATGGGAATCCAGCAACGGCCCTATTTCAAGCGATGGATACGCGCCGAGCGTCGTGATCCACTCGCCGGCCTGCTGCGCGTGAAGCAGTGACTCGTCGGCTTGTTCACGCAGCCACGCGACAATCGGGATGCGGCCGAAGCCGAAAACGAGGAATGAGTAGTGGGTGTAACGGACCACGCCAGCGAGTTCTGACTCGAGAATCTGGTTGAGAATCTCGACGACGCGTTGCTGATTGATTTCCGGCATCTTCGCCTCCAGGTGCGCACACGGGTAACGCTCGGGACGAGCAGCGTTTTTCATGGTGCGCCTCAAGCGGCAAGCAGATCAAGCGCGTTGCTTGGCGCGCCGCAGCATTTGGCGGCTGATCAGAACTTTTCGATTTGCCGGTGCGCGCTCAGCGCAACGCCCAGCGGCACTGCAATTCCGACGAAAACGCCGAGCAGCGCACCGAACGCGTGTGCGAGTTCGGCAGGCGTCAACAGCGATACGTGCAAGCCGCACATTGCGAACCACGTCAGCACGGTTTCAAAGGTTTGTATCAGCATGCGCTGCCCCTTGGTTTATGCAGGTTTGACCGGTTTCTTGCGTTTGTCGGACGCGGGTTGCTTGAACATCGCCTTGCACTGTGGACTCAGCTTATTGAAGTTGGCCTTCATGCATGACGTGATTTTCTGCTCGTTCGGAATCTCCGATGCGCAAAAGCGGATGGCGTCGCCTTTGCAGGCCGCAGTTTGCTCGTCGCGGGTTGCGGCGAAGGCGGCGCTGGCTGACAGCATGACGAGGATCGATACAGAAGCGTATGCAGAGCGGAGCATGTTTACTTTAAGGAGCATAAGGTGCCCTTATTACCGCAAACATCACGCCCGCTACGCACACAAGGGTCGAGTTATTCTTCTAATGATTTTCGATCCTTGTGCTGTAAGGCTTTCAACGATTATTCGCAGCGCGAGCGTGGGTCAGATCGTCACGCGTCGCGCCAGGTTTAACGCGTCAGAACGTCGTCCACGCTGCGTCTTTTGCAAGTGACGGCGCCTGTCTGGTCATCTTTGCCGATACCACCGGTTTTTTCACTGCGAGCGTTGGCGCCGGCGCGAACGCATGGGCGCTCACATCAGACGCATCGATCGTGAAAATCGATACCAGTTCGCGCAACGTATTGGATTGCGCGGCCATCGACTGAGCCGCCGCCGATGCCTCTTCAACGAGCGCAGCGTTTTGCTGCGTGACTTCGTCCATCTGCATGACGGCTTGGTTGACCTGTTCGATCCCCGTATGCTGCTCGCCCGATGCCGCGCTGATCTCGCCCATCAGGTCCGTCACGCGCTTGACCGACTGCACGACTTCGGACATGGTGCGACCGGCTTCATCGACGAGTTGCGTGCCTGCATTGACGCGCTGAACCGAGGCGCTGATCAGGTCCTTGATCTCTTTCGCCGCCGACGCGCTGCGTTGAGCCAACGTCCGTACCTCGCCTGCGACCACCGCGAATCCGCGGCCTTGCTCGCCCGCCCGGGCCGCTTCGACCGCGGCGTTCAGCGCGAGAATGTTCGTCTGGAACGCAATGCCTTCTATCACCGTGATGATCTCGGCGACCTGTTTGGAACTGCTGGAGATTTCGCCCATCGTCTGGACGACGCGGTTTACGACTTCACCGCCTCGCACCGCGGTCTCCGATGCATTTGCGGCAAGCGAATTGCCCTGCAGCGCGTTTTCGGCGTTCTGCTTCACGGTTGCGGTGAGCTCCTCCATGCTTGCCGCCGTTTCTTCCAGCGACGCCGCCTGTTCCTCCGTGCGCTGGCTCAGGTCGGTGTTGCCCGCTGCAATCTGCGCGGAACCCGTGGCAATGCTGTCGCTGCTGTTTCGCACGCGGCCGACCACGTCCACGAGCCGCTCGTTCATGTGGCGCATCGCGGCAAGCAACTGACTTGTTTCGTCCTTGCCGCTCACATCGATCACCGCAGTCAGGTCACCCCGCGCCACTGTTTCGGCAACCTTCACGGCACGCCCGATCGGCGCCGTGATCGAGCGCGTGATCAGTACGCCGATCGTCACGCCCGCAACCAACGCGATGACAATCAGGACGCCTGTCGTGACCATCGCCGATTGATAGGTCGATGCCGCGCCCGCCACTTCCCTCTCGGCGCCAGCACGATTCAACTCGATGTCCTGTTCTATGAGTTTCAGCGTTCCGGTGAATTCCTTGCCCGCGTCGCCGCTCGAGATGGCGCGCGCTTCGGCTATGCCTGCGTCGCCTTTATCGGCGGCTTCGAAAAGCTTGGCGTCGACGGCGATGTAACGGCCCCAACCGCTTTTGATGTCCTCGAAGAGCTGTCTTTCTTCCGGCGAAGAAATCAGTTTTTCATAGCCGGCGAATGCCCCTTGAACCTTTGTCGCGGCGGCGTCGTGCTCGGCCCGGTTGGTTTGCCTTTCGTTCGCGTCCGCGGCGAGCAGATAGCGCAGGCTCGTACGGCGCATGGTGTTTGCGTATGACTGGATCCGTCCGGCGGCCTGAACGCTTGGCAGCCAGTCGTTAGCGAGTTCAAGGGTGCCGTCGTAGATACGGGATGTCTGCCACAACGTCAAACCGCCGACGGCGCACAAGAGGATCAGGATTGCGGCGAAACCTGCGGCAAGCCGGGTTCCGATTTTGAAGTTGCTGAGGGTCATGCTGATGCTCTCCGAGAGGTGTGTCGATGCACACGATTACGGAGAACTGGGGCAAATCTGAAATGACCTTTCAGATTTGGCGTGGAGTTTGTGTTTTGTAAGTTTGTGCGGTGCGGCGGACGATCGTTGATTTGTATACGTAAATTCGTCGAGCGGTTTAGGGGTTCGTACAAAAACTAAACAGCTATTCTTAACTCTTTCTCGTAGACAGAACTTGTAGAGTAAAAAACACTCATATAGGTGACTTATTCAAAATTAACTAACTTTATCTGCAATCGCGTTCCGATTAGCGTTTCCTTACAACGAACACTAGAAACGGCATTTGTCTAACTATCACCGAATTCCTGTCTCATCATCGAGAAGCGTGCGGATCATGCGCCCAGGATTCGCCATGAAAGCGCGCATGACCTGGACGTGTTCGGTATCGTCGTAATCGACGCGTGCAACGCCGTCGGCCGTGAACTGATAAATCCACGCATCCGGATAAGCCATGAGAATCGGCGAGTGCGTCGCAATGACAAATTGCGAGTCGTCGTTCGCCAGATCGTGGATGCGCGCGAGCGCGGCGAGCTGGCGTTGCGGTGAAAGCGCGGACTCCGGCTCGTCAAGCAGATAAAGGCCTTTGCCCCCAAAGCGGTTCATCAACAACGCGAGAAACGCTTCGCCGTGCGAGCGTTCGTGCAACGACTGGCCGCCATAAGAGCCGATGACCGGCGGTCCAAAGCCGCCTTCGGCATCGAGATTTTCGATCTCTGTCGCGACATTGAAAAAACTTTCGGCACGCAGGAAAAAACCGTCCTTCGGCTTCTTGAAGCCCTTGGCGACACGAAGATATTCATCGAGCGTGGAATGGGAAGAGCGGGTATCGAAGCGGAAATTTTTCGTGCCGCCTTCCGCGTTGAAGCCCATGGACACCGCGATGGCTTCGAGCAGCGTCGACTTCCCCGACCCGTTTTCACCGACAAAGAACGTCACCTTCGGATGCAGTTCGAGCGTGTCGAGCGAGCGGACGGCAGGCAGCGCAAATGGATAGACATCGAAAGATTCGACTTTTTCCCGCTGCAATGTAATACGGCTGATGTACTGGCTGGAGATCATGCGTTCGTTGTAGCGCTGACGAAGCGCCATCTTAACGCGTCGCTGCGGGCCGGTCGTTCACACCTCCACGATCACTTCAAAACCGCCGTAGATCATGCGTTTGCCGTCGAAGGGCAGCGGATTTTTGTCCGGTTGAAGTCGCGGATCCGCCATGACCGCGTTCATGCCTTCGTCGCGAGCCTGGCGTGACGGCCAGACAATCCACGAGAACACAACCGCCTCGTCGTCCTTGCGTTTGACAGCCATGGTGAACGACGTCAGCGTGCCTTCGGGAACGTCGTCGCCCCAGCACTCGACCACCTTCAACGCGCCGTGCTCCCTGAAAACGCCCGCAGCCATTTGCGCGTGCTGCCGGAACGCTTCACGGTTGGCCGTGGGCACGGCCGCGAGAAACCCATCGATGTACGTCATGACGCATCTCCTGTTCAGTCGTTCGAGAAGAAGCGCGCACAACGACGTTGTGCGCCTCCTTGCTCAACGACGAACGACGCGGCCGGAAATCGACATCGGTTCAGCTTACGGGTGCAGGTTCGGGCACCGGCGCCGGGACATGCTGCGCAATCTGTTCGCGCAGCTTGATCAACGCAAGCACCGTGTCGATAGTCGGCGTTGCCTGCCCGACCAGCCGCCCCATTTCCTGCACGACGGTCAGCAACGGATCGATTTCCATTGGACGATGCGCTTCGAGGTCCTGAAGCATGGACGTTTTGTGCGCGCCGACGGCGCCCGCGCCATCGATACGTTTTTCCACATCCACCCGGAAATGCACCCCGAACCGTTCCGCGATGGATTTCGCTTCGAGCATCATGGTTCTCGATACATCGCGCGTCGCCGTGTTGCTCGTGATCACGTCGAGCGTTGCATGGGTCAGCGCGCTGATCGGATTGAAGCAGAGGTTGCCCCAGAGCTTGAGCCAGATTTCATCGCGGATATTGTCGCGAATGGGGGCATCCAGGTCCGCTGCAACCATGATCTCGTGCAGCTTTTGAACGCGTTCCGTGCGCTCGCCGCTCGGTTCCCCAATGGGAAACTTCTTGCCATACACGTGGCGTATCACGCCCGGTTCCGTGATTTCAGCCGCCGGGTAAACCACGCAGCCAATCGCGCGCTCAGGGCCGAGTTGCTTCCACTGCTTGCCGCCGGGGTCGATGCTGTCAAGCGTCGTGTTGGCGAACTCTCCGCCGTGCTTGTAGAAATACCAGTAAGGGATGCCGTTGACGGCGGTCACGATGGCGGTCTCGGGACCGAGCAATGGCTGCATTGCAGCGACCACGCCCGGCACCGAATGCGCCTTCAACGCGATGATGACGTAGTCCTGCACGCCGAGTTCGCGTGGATCGGATGAACACCGGACCTTGACGGTGCGCTCGCCGCCATCGATCTGGAGGCGCACGCCCTTCGATTGCATGGCCGCGAGATGCGGGCCGCGCGCAACGAAGCTGACGTCCGCACCGGCTGAAGCGAGTTGCGCGCCCAGGTACGCGCCGATTGCGCCGGCGCCATATACACAGATTTTCATCGGACTCTTCCTGTTTTAAATAACGAATTCTGTCGGGCCAGATGGAACCGTCAATCCGGCTTCAGGCGATGCGAATATCTCGGCGCGTCCTGCGAAGCCGCGGGTTCTGGTTCATGCCGTGCGATCGGCGACGGTCTCCACGTCGCGTGCCGGCATTCCTGATGAAGTGCCATGTTGCTGAACTCGAATGCCTCAGGCTGAAGCCATGATGGCAACGTTCATCCATTAACGAAAGTGAAAGTTTCTTATGCCTTGGATTAGGTAAACCTTATATATTCCGGATGCCTAATAAATTTTGGATGCGCGTGGTCAACGCGCTGTTCAAAGCGCGTGAGTGGAATGCAGCGCTTAGCTAAACCCTTGCCTTAGTTGACCGTTGCAATTCGTTCCCGTCTTTCGATCAGGCGGCGGACAGTTGACGCAGCAATGCGTCGACACTCGTCTTGGCATCGCCGAAAAGCATGCGCGTGTTGTCCTTGTAGAAGAGCGGGTTGTCCACGCCCGCGTAACCGGTCGCCATGCCGCGTTTGGAGACCACGACCGTGCGCGCCTTCCACACTTCGAGCACCGGCATGCCGGCAATCGGGCTGCCCGGATCTTCGAGTGCGCCCGGATTCACAATGTCGTTCGCGCCGATCACGAGCACGACGTCCGTCGTGTGAAAGTCCTCGTTGATCTCGTCCATTTCAAGCACGATGTCATACGGCACTTTCGCTTCGGCGAGCAGCACGTTCATGTGTCCCGGCAGGCGTCCCGCAACCGGATGAATGCCGAAGCGAACCCTCACGCCGAGTGCTTCGAGCTTGCGCGTGATATCGCTGATCGTGGTCTGCGCCTGCGCCACGGCCATGCCGTAACCCGGCACGATGATGACCTCGGATGCATCGCGCAGGATGGCGCAGACTTCGTCAATACTCGTTGCGATCACTTCGCCGCCAACGTCCGCTGTGCTCGTTCCGCTTGCTGCGCCAAAGCCGCCCAGGATCACCGACAAAAAGCTGCGGTTCATCGCGCGGCACATGATGTAGCTCAGGATTGCGCCGCTCGAACCGACCAGCGCGCCGGTCGTGATCAGCAAGTCGTTGCTCAGCATGAAGCCGGTCGCAGCGGCTGCCCATCCGGAATAGCTGTTGAGCATGGACACGACCACGGGCATGTCCGCCCCGCCGATCGCCATCACGAGATGCACGCCGAGCGCTGCCGCAAGCACGATCATGATGAGCAACGCGGTGATGCCGTCGGCGACCACGTTGGCCGTCATGAACCGGTAACCCAGCGCCACGCACGCGACCAGCACAGCGAGATTCAGCATATGCCGCGCGGGCAAGACGAGCGGCTTGCCGCTGATCGTGCCTTGCAGCTTCAGGAACGCGACAATGGAGCCCGTGAACGTGATCGTGCCGATGAACACCCCAAGGTAGATCTCGCAGAGATGAATGGTCAGCTCGGCGCCGGCGATATCGCCCATCGGCATGAGGTAGTTGGTGAAGCCGATCAATACCGCCGCAAGTCCGACGAAGCTGTGCAGCACCGCAACGAGCTGCGGCATTTGCGTCATCTCGACACGCCGCGCGAGCACAGCCCCAATCGCCGCGCCGATCACAGCCGCTGCCAGCACGACCGCAAGCCCTGCGCCTTGCGCGATCAGCAATGTCGCAACGACCGCGATCAGCATGCCCACTACACCATAGATGTTGCCCCGGCGCGCGGTGCTCGGATGACTCAACCCGCGCAAGCTCAAGATGAAAAGCACGGCGGCGCCCAGATACCCAATGTTGCCAATTCCGTTCAGCATTTTTTTTCTCCTTAATTGCGCTGAAACATCTTCAACATGCGATGGGTCACGAGGAACCCGCCTGCAATGTTGATCGTGGCAACCAGCAACGCGATACCGCCAAGCACCGTCACGAGCGTGTCGGATGTACCGAGTTGCAGCAACGCGCCGATCACGATGATCCCGCTGATGGCGTTGGTCACGCTCATGAGCGGCGTATGCAATGCGGGCGTCACGTTCCAGACCACCTGGTAACCGACGAACACCGCAAGCACGAACACAGTCAGATGCGCGACGAAAGCAGGCGGCGCGACCGCACCGAGCGCAAGCAGGGCTACTGCGGCAACGGCCAGGATCACGATCGACATGAAGGCGCTGCGCGGTTTTTCCTTGATATCCTTTGCAACGAGTTTGGCGGCCGCAGGTTTATGCGGCGCGATGGCCGCCGTTTTTGGCGGCGGCGGCGGCCAGCTCACGACGCCGTCATGCACGACCGTTGCGCCGCGCATCACGTCGTCGTCCATGTTGATCTTCGCGATGCCATCCTTCTGCGGCGTGAGATCGGTCAGCAAATGACGGATGTTGGTGCCGTAAAGCTGGCTCGATTGCGTGGCCATGCGGCTTGCGAGATCGGTATAACCGACTATCGATACACCGTGGATCTGCGCCACTTCACCCGGCTGCGTGAGCTCGCAATTGCCGCCTTGCTCGGCCGCCATATCCACGATCACGCTGCCCGCGCGCATCATGCCGACCATCTCCGCGGTGATCAGCTTCGGCGCGGGTTTGCCCGGAATCAGGGCGGTCGTGATGATGATGTCCACTTCCTTCGCCTGTGCCGCGAACAGCGCCATCTCGGCTGCGATGAACTCCGCGCTCATCTGTTTCGCGTACCCGCCACCGCCGCCGCCGTCTTCCTCGATATCGATCGTGAGGAACACAGCACCCATGCTTTCCACTTGCTGCTCGACCTCGGCGCGGGTGTCGAATGCACGCACGATCGCGCCCAGACTGCGCGCGGCGCCGATCGCCGCCAGGCCCGCAACGCCTGCGCCGATCACCAGCACTTTCGCCGGCGGCATCTTGCCTGCGGCAGTGATCTGCCCGGTGAACACGCGCCCGAAATGCTGCGCCGCTTCGATAACCGCGCGGTAACCCGCCATGTTCGCCATCGAGCTGAGCGCGTCGAGCTTTTGCGCGCGCGAGATTCGCGGTACGGAGTCCATGGCCATGATGTTGGTGCCGGCCGCTGCAAGTTGCGCGAGCAACGCGGCGTTTTGTGCCGGCCAGATGAAGCTGATCAGCGTCGCGCCTTTTTTCAGCAGCGCCGCTTCCTGTGGTTCGGGCGCGCGCACCTTGATCACGACGTCGGCGCCGGACCACAACGCGGTCGTGTCGCTCACAATCCGGGCGCCGGCTGCACGGTAGGCGTCGTCATCGAATGATGCGGCGAGGCCCGCCTGCGATTCCACATTCACCGCGAAGCCGAGTTTCAACAACTGGCCGACGGTTTCGGGTGTCGCGGCAACGCGGCGCTCGCCCGCGCGGATTTCGCGCGGTACAGCAATGGTCATGGCCATGTCAGGCTCCGCCCGCTAAAACGTTCGACAACACCCCGATCCCGCCAATAGACACTTCCACCGTCGCGCCATCCTTGATCGATCCGACGCCAATGGACGTGCCGCACGCGATCACATCGCCGGGTTCGAGGGTCATGTCTTGCGAGATCAGGCTCACTTGCTGCGCGGGCGAATAGATCATGTCGGAGAGCGGATAGTTCTGGCGCTCGACGCCATCGAGACGCGTGACGACATGCGCATTGCGCCAGTCGAAATCGCGCTGGATCGCGGGGCCGATGCAACTGAAGGTATCGAAGCCCTTCGATCTGCACCATTGCGCGAAGTTGTGATCTTCGTTGAGGAGTTCGGCGGCGGTGACGTCGTTGATGCAGCTATAGCCGAAGATATGGTCATCGGCTTCTTCCGCCGACACATTGCTGCAGCGCTTGCCGATCACGATTGCCAGTTCGCCTTCGTATGCGATCTTGCCGCTGTAAGCCTTCGGTCGCCGGATGGGTTCGCCGTGGCCGATCACGGAAGTCGGCGGCTTGATGAGAAACAGCGGATGGGAAGGCGCGGCCTTCCCCAGTTTCTCCGACAATGCGTGAAAGTTGTTCCAGAGCGCGACCACTTTTGTCGGTACGCACGGGCTCAGCAGCGTGACGTCTTCAAGGCTCAGCAAATTGGCGCCGGGAGTCGAAACCCCGAACATCTCGCCGTCGTATTGCGTGATGCGATGGTTTTCCAGAACGCCGAATCCCGTCTGGCCATGCGCGTTCCGAAACCGTATCCACGTTTTCATCGTTTGTCTCCTGCAAGTTTTTATGGGGTGCGCTGACGCCGGCTGCATTTCAGCCGCGTCGCATCATCTTTTATTGCAAGCCGGCGTTTTAAATGGCGCCGACCGCTCGCAAATGCGCAATCTGTTCCGGCTGATAGCCGAGTTCGGCCATCACTTCGTCGGTGTGTTCACCGAGCAAGGGCGAGCGCGTGACTTCGGTGGGGCTATCCGACAACTTGATAGGATTCCCGACGGTCAGGTATTTGCCGCGCACTGGATGATCGACTTCGACAATGGTTCCGGTTTCGCGCAACGACGGCTCTTCCGCGATTTCTTTCATCGATAAGATCGGGCCGCACGGAATGTCGTATTTGTTCAGAATGTCCATGGCCTGGAATTTGGTCTTGGTCATGGTCCAGCGTTCGATCTCGGCGAAGATGTCCTTCAGATGCGGCAGTCGCGCGGCGGCGGTGGCGTAGTTCGGATCGGTGGCCCATTCTTCCTTGCCGATCACGTTGCAGATTTTCGCCCACACGGGCGCTTGCGTAATGAAATAGATGTACGCGTTCGGGTCCGTTTCCCATCCCTTGCATTTCAGGATCCAGCCGGGCTGACCACCGCCGGATGCGTTGCCTGCACGTGGCACGGCTTCACCGAACTCGCCATTGGGATACTGCGGATATTCCTTCATCACGCCTGTGCGTTCCAGGCGTTGCTGATCGCGCAGCTTCACGCGGCACAGATTGAGCACGCTGTCCTGCATCGCGGAGAGAACGTACTGGCCGCGACCCGTTGTGTGTCGTTGAAAAAGCGCTGTCACAATGCCGAGTGCGAGATGCAGGCCCGTTCCCGAGTCGCCAATTTGCGCACCGGTCACAACGGGCGGACCATCGTCGAAACCTGTCGTCGACGCGGCCCCGCCCACGCATTGCGCCACGTTCTCGTAGACCTTGCAGTCCTCATACGGACCGGGACCAAAACCTTTCACCGACGCCACGATCATCCGCGGGTTCAGTTCCTGGACGCGTTCCCATGTAAAGCCCATCCGGTCCAGCGCGCCGGGAGCGAAATTCTCGACCATCACATCGCAGACCTGGATCAGCTCTTCGAGAACCTGCTTGCCTTCGGGATTCTTTGTATCGATCGTGACCGATCGCTTGTTGTGGTTCAGCATCGTGAAGTACAGGCTGTCCGCCTCGGGGATATCGCGGAGCTGGTCACGCGTGACATCGCCTACACCCGCCCGCTCCACCTTGATCACGTCCGCGCCGAACCACGCCAGCAACTGCGTGCAGGTCGGCCCCGACTGCACATGCGTGAAGTCGAGGATCTTCACGCCCTCCAATGCCTTGCCCATTTTGCGTCTCCCTAAATTGATCTTGTCTGCTTGGCGTGGCGCGTGGCTGGCTGCCGGACTTTGCCGGCTCGTACCGCGGATCGCTCACGGATCAGCGAAGGTCCGCACGCCGGGTGAACTGCCTTGGCTTGCCTCTTCTGATATATCGTATTTTGAACATCGTATTTCTGCAACCGCTTTTATGACTAATTTCGTGCGGTCGAACGCTTTTGTTTTATGCGTCTGCTGAGTCGGCCAATTGATTCCGATAATCCAGTTTGGTCATTCAGGATTACCAATCATTAAACGCACGCTTTATCGGGTTGCCGCGGTGCTCAACATTGCCATTGCTGCACGACGTGCACCCGCGATTGCCGCTGCTTCGCTCTCGAACACGGCTTCGTCGACCACGTGCTGATAGGGCAGCAAGCCTGATTGCGACTGCTGGTTTTCATCGACGGTGCGAATGGCGAGGTAGGCCGCCCAGCCGCCGTTGTGGATCAATTGCATGGCGGACAGTTCGAGTCTGTATTGCCCAAGGACTTCAACGTGCATTTGGAACCTCCTGATAGCGCTTCACGATGAAAAGACGAACGGGCGCCATCGGCACATTGGCGCGCAAAACTTCCGTGAGGGTGTCGATGGCTGCGGCGGTAGACTGATTTGTAATCAGTCAGGATTCCGCCAGTTCTGGAAGGGTAATGATTCAGTTCAACGCGGCGCCCGCTTTGTGGCGCCGCATTGAGCGGGGTCTCGAAGAATGAGACCCCGGTGCTTCGACCGGCTTTTACGACGAATCCAGACGATCAGACCGCCTGGATTTCCTTCAGGTTGAAGATTTCCTGCGGGCTATAACCGAGGCTCGCCAAGACTTCTTCCGTATGCTCGCCCAACAGCGGCGATGCCGTCACTTCCGGCTTCAGGTCCGAGAACTTGATCGGACTGCCGACCGTGAGATACGAGCCGCGAACGCTGTGCGGCACTTCCACGATCGTGCCGCTTGCACGCAGCGACGGATCATTGGCGAGTTCTTTCATGGTCAGGACCGGTGCGCAAGGAATGTCGAACTTGCGCAGGATATCGACGGCTTCGAACTTGGTTTTATCGGCGAGCCAGGTTTCGATTGTCGCGAAGATGTCGAAGATGTGCGGCTGCCGTGCTTGCGCGGTGTTGTACTTCGGATCGTCGATCCATTCCGGCTTGCCGATCGCCTTGCAGATCGGCGCCCACGCGTGGCCCTGGATCGTGAAGTAGATGTACGAGTTCGGGTCCGTTTCCCAGCCCTTGCACTTGAGCACCCAGCCCGGCTGACCGCCACCGCCGGCATTGCCGCCGCGCGGCACGACATCGCTGAATTCACCATGCGGGTATTGCGGATACTCTTCCAGATAGCCCAGGCGGTCGAGGCGCTGCTGATCGCGCAGCTTCACGCGGCACAGATTCAGCACGCTGTCCTGCATCGATACCGCCACCTTCTGACCCTTGCCGGTCTTATCCCGGCCAATCAACGCCGTCAAAATGCCGATGGCCAGGTGCATGCCCGTGTTGCTGTCGCCGAGCGCGGCTGCGCTGATGGTCGGAGGACCGTCCCAGAAGCCCGTCGTCGATGCTGCACCGCCCGCGCATTGCGCGACGTTTTCGTAGACCTTCAGGTCATCGTAATGATGGCCGTCGCTGAAGCCCTTGACCGACGCCACGATCATCTTCGGGTTCAGTTCGTTCAGCCGTTCCCACGAAAACCCCATCCGGTCCAGCGCGCCCGGGCCGAAGTTCTCGACCAGAACATCGGATTCGCGGATCAGCTTCTCCAGCACTTCCTTGCCTTCGGGCTTCTTGGTGTCGAGCGTCAGCGACTTCTTGTTGCTGTTCAGCATGGTGAAGTACAGCGCGTCGGCGTCTGGAATATCACGCAACTGGTTGCGGGTTACATCGCCTGAACCGGGACGTTCGACCTTGATCACGTCCGCGCCGAACCATGCCAGTAACTGCGTGCACGCAGGGCCTGCTTGGACGTGTGTGAAGTCGATGATCTTGATGCCTTCGAGTGGTTTGCTCATGTCATGTCTCCTTTAGCTTCGCTTTACTTTTTCATCGCCGCGCTTTGCGGGTTGAGGTTCGTCAGACGGCCGCTTTCGGTGCCCGCGGCTTCATCGATCACAGCGTTGATCAGCGTCGGCTTGCCAGACGCGATGCCTTCCTGCAGCGCCTTCGTCAATTCTTCCGGCGTGGTGGCATTGAAACCCACGCCACCGAATGCCTCGATCATCTTGTCGTAGCGTGCGCCCTTCACGAACACGGTCGGCGCAACGTCCTTGCCGCCGGTCGGGTTCACGTCCGTGCCGCGATACACGCCGTTGTTGTTGAACACGATGGTGACCACCGGCAGGTCGTATCGGCAGATGGTTTCGAGTTCCATGCCGCTGAAGCCGAACGCACTGTCGCCTTCGATTGCGACCACCGGCTTGCCGCTCGTCACGGCCGCACCGATCGCGAATCCCATGCCGATGCCCATGATTCCCCACGTGCCGGAGTCGAAGCGTTTGCGCGGCTCATACATGTCGATGATGCTGCGCGCATAGTCCAGCGTGTTCGCGCCTTCGTTCACCACGTTGATGTCCGGGCGCGTCTTCAGCACATCGCGGATTGCGCGCAGGGCGCTGTGGAAGTTCATCGGCGACGGGTTCTGGTCGAGCGTCGCGGCCATCTTCGCGAGGTTCTTGCTCTTGCGTTCGGTGATCGCGCCGGTCCATTCGACGCTCGGCTTCGCAAAGCCGCCCGACTCAATTTCGTTCAGCAGCGCGGACACGCACGAACCGATGTCACCAATGACGGGCGCCGCGATCGCGACGTTGCTGTCGATTTCCGTCGGCGAGATGTCGATCTGAATGAACTTCTTCGGTACCGCGCCCCACGTCTTGCCCTTGCCGTGCGACAGCAGCCAGTTCAGCCGCGCGCCGATCAGTACCACGACATCGGCTTCCTGCAGCACGAACGAACGGGCAGCAGACGCCGATTGCTCGTGGGTATCGGGCAGAAGGCCCTTTGCCATGGACATCGGCAAATACGGAATGCCGCTCTTTTCGACAAATGCGCGGATTTCCGCATCGGCCTGCGCGTACGCCGCGCCCTTGCCGAGCAGGATCAGCGGACGCTTCGCGCCCTTCAGTACATCGATTGCGCGCTTCACGGAATCCGGGGCGGGAATCTGGCTCGGGGCGGCATCGACAACCTTGATCAGCGACTGCTGCGCCTTCACAGCGTCGATGGTTTGCGCGAGCAGCTTGGCCGGCAAGTCCAGATAGACGCCGCCAGGACGGCCAGACACAGCCGCGCGAATCGCACGTGCAATGCCCACGCCGATATCTTCTGCGTGCAGCACACGATACGCGGCCTTCGCGTAAGGCTTCGCTGCGTTCAACTGATCCATTTCCTCGTAGTCGCCCTGCTGCAAGTCCACGATCTCGCGTTCGCTCGAGCCGCTGATCAGGATCATCGGGAAGCAGTTCGTGGTCGCGTTGGCGAGTGCAGTCAGGCCGTTCAGGAAACCTGGCGCGGAAACCGTCAGGCATATGCCCGGCTTCTTCGTCATATAGCCGGCGATAGCGGCCGCGTTGCCCGCATGCTGCTCGTGACGGAAGCCGATGAAGCGCATGCCTTCGGCTTGCGCGAGGCGCGCGAGGTCGGTGATGGGAATACCCACCAGACCGAAAATGGTGTGAATGTCGTTCAGCTTGAGTGCATCGATGACCAGATGGAAACCATCCGTCGTTTCCGCCTTCTTTTCTACTTGCGTGTCGCTTGCAGTGGCGCTCTGCGGGTTACTTACTACTTCGGCCATGACGTCTCCTCCTTTGGCGGGGTGTTTGTGTAGTTCGTGATATACAATATTCCACACACAGTATTAGTCAAGCGTCTTTTTGTTTCGATGCTTGATTGTTGCGGTGCGGCAA
Source organism: Burkholderia sp. PAMC 26561 (assembly GCF_001557535.2). Classification (NCBI taxonomy): domain Bacteria; kingdom Pseudomonadati; phylum Pseudomonadota; class Betaproteobacteria; order Burkholderiales; family Burkholderiaceae; genus Burkholderia; species Burkholderia sp. PAMC 26561. Next base: position 370,265 of record NZ_CP014315.1, on the reverse strand, counting down.
ATCAGATGAGCCATGTTCGACGCGGCTTTCGGAAAATGGGTGTGTGCATCGCACCAAGTTGACCGGACATCGCGATTTTGCGAGACACCGAAAATTCACGTTCTTGAAGGCCGAATGACTCGCCATTTATGAGTGCGCTTCGCAGATCAACGCAACTTGCGCAAACGGTTGCGCAAGACCTTACGGATGACTAATCAAATGGTGCGTCTTACATTCCGACGAACTGTAGAACGCGCGATTCAATCGAGAAAATCGCAGTTCGTCTCGACGAACAGCGCAAGCTCCACCGAATGCTGGCGGACGAGGCGCTCGACGCGCTCGGTATCGCGCTGCTCCAGCGCTTCGATGATATGCATATGATCCACGATCGATCGCGATGCCCGGTCGCTCTGCGCGATCGTCATCCGCCGGATGGCGCGAACATGGACGAAGAGGTTCTTCATGGTGTCGAGGATCACCTGCGATTGCGACAAATCCAGGATCGCCTGATGGAACGCAAGATTCGCTTCCGAATACTCTTCTATATGGTCGGCCGGCGTGGCATCGCGGAAATCGTCGAACATGCGGCGCAGTCCTGCAATGTCCGCCTCCGACGCATGCAGCGTGGCCAGACGTGCTGCCATGCTTTCAAGCGCGGCCCACATATAGATCATGTCGACGATTTCGCGCTTGGTCTTGCGCTGTATATAGATGCCGCGTCTTGGCACCGTGCGCAGAAAACCTTCCTGCTCGAGCAGCGTCATCGCTTCGCGAACTGGCGTGCGGCTTACGCCCAGCGCTTCGGTCAGTTCTTTCTCATCGAGGCGGATCTCTTCACGCGATCGATAAATATCTGCATCGGCGATAGCCTGCTTCAGTCGTGCGTACGCCTGGTCGCGCAGCGAGGCCGATGCGCTGATCGGCACGAGCGCGAGTGTCAGTGGCGTCGGGCGGAGTCCAACATACGTATCAGCCATTGAGGTGGGTGTCTCCCTGTCGGTATTCGGCGCAGCATCGTTATTTAAATATATCCAATATGGTATATCAAGAACAAGCGCAGCATAACGCTGTTTGATGTGTTCATGTGACCTCGGGTTTTCCCGGTACCTATTGGCCCGACCGACTCCGCGCCTTCATCGCGCGACCGTATAATCTGGCGCGGCATCCGGCGCTATGGCGGACCCACCCACATCTACATAAAAGTGATCATGACCATTTCCATCTACAACGCATCCGTCCCGGTCTTCAAGCAAATGCTGACGGCTTTGTCCGAGGTGCTCCGGAAAGCTGAAGTGCACGCAACCGAAAAGAACATTGAACCGAATGCGCTGTTGCAGGCGCGCCTGTTCCCTGACATGTTCCCGCTCGTGCGCCAGGTACAGATCGCGGTGGATTTTTCGAAAGGCGTGAGCTCGCGCCTCGCCGGCGCGGAAGTACCGTCATGGCCCGACACCGAAGTGACGTTTGCCGATTTGCAGGCGCTGATCGCGAAGGCGCTGGCTCACATTGCTTCCTTCGATGCCGCGCAATTCGAAGGCAGCGAAAACAAGGAAATCGTGCTGCGTCCGGGTACACCTAAAGAAAAGAAGCTTGCCGGCAGCGCGTACTTGCAGCACTACGGCTTGCCGCAATTCTTCTTTCACGTGACGACCGCGTACGCAATCCTGCGTCACAACGGCGTCGAGATCGGCAAGCGTGACTACATGGGCGCTTATTGATTGTTGACCCTGCGTATCGCTGCCGATCTTCTTGATGCGCAGCGATACGTACTAGGTGTTTCACCCGAGCGAACACGTTCCATAAGGGAAAACACAGGCCCGTTCCAGCAGCGTAATAACCCGCTATTACCCGCTTTTGTGTCAACGTTGCATACTGAAGCGACGCTATGACACGAGGCGCGCATGACCAAATATCTCCATCTGATGATCCGCGTTGAAGCGCTGGATCGTTCTATCGCGTTCTATCAAGACGCGTTCGGCATGCGCGAGTCGCATCGCCTCGATTTCGATACTTTCACGCTCGTCTATTTGCGCGACGCGCAGAGCGGCGCCGAGATCGAACTCACATTGAACAAGGGAACGACAACGCCCTATACGCACGGCACGGGCTATGGTCACGTGGCGTTTGCGGTCGATGACATCGAGGCGTTTCGCGACCGGTTGTCAAACCAGGGCATGCAGCCGGGCGATCTCAAATCGCTCACGCACGACGGCGCGATTGCCGCACGCTTTTTCTTCATCACCGATCCCGACGGCTACAAGATCGAAGTGCTATCGAGGGAGGGTCACTACGTATGAACTGAAGCGACTGCCGGTCAAACTATAAAAGGAGACAATCATGCCCAAGGCAATCCCCATTGCCGTCATCGCTGCCGAAAGCCTGCACGGTTTCCCAGCCGCTGCACCGTCTGCGCGTGTCAGCCGCAGGCACTTCCTCAAAGGTTCGGTGATGCTGTCCGGCGTACTGGTCGCCGGCACGCCCATCGCGTTGCTTGCGCCGAGCCGCGCGTGGGCGGTCGAGCTGACGCATATCGACCAGGCTCAGGCCGACGCCATCATGACGCTCGCGCGCACGCTCTATCCGCACAAGACGCTGCCCGACGCGGTCTACGCGCTCGCGGCAAAAGATGTCGACGCAAAAGCCACCGATCAGAAAACGATGGACGTGATCAAGAACGGCGTGGCGAAACTGAACGATGCATCGCAAGGAAAATGGGCCGGCAACACCGCGCTCTCCGATGCACAACGTACGGCTATCGTCGAAGCGAACCAGACCGATCCGTTCGTGCTGCTCGTGCGCGCGCAATGCGTCACTTCGCTCTACAACAACGACATGTCGTTTGCGCACTTCGGCTATGAAGGCGAGGCATTCAGCAAGGGCGGTTACGTCGGCCGCGGATTCAACGACCTGACATGGTTGCCTAACCCGCCTGCGGCCGCGAGTCCGCCGGTCGCCTGAATCCGAACCTGAACGCGAAAATCTGCCGAGGAGGCAAGCATGGCTAAGTTCGACTACAACGACGACTCGGTCGTCGTGATCGTCGGTTCGGGCGCGGGCGGCGGGACGCTTGCAAACGAGTTGTGTCAGAAAGGCGTGAAAGTGGTGGTGCTGGAAGCAGGCAAACGGCAGTCATCGGCCACATTCATCAACGACGAATGGAAGTCCTTCGGGCAACTCGCGTGGACCGATAAACGCACGACGTCCGGTAATTGGCGCGTCGCAAAAGATTTCCCCGAATTGCCGGCGTGGATCTGCAAGACGGTCGGCGGCACGACGACGCATTGGGCGGGTGCATCGCTGCGTTTTCACGAGCACGAGTTCAAGGCGCGCACGACCTATGGTTCCATCGATCAAGCGAATCTGCTCGACTGGCCCATTACGCTTTCCGATCTTCAACCGTACTATGCGCGCGCCGAGAACAAGATGGGCGTGACGCGCACGAACGGCATTCCGGGTCTGCCGGGCAACAACAACTTCAAGATCATGTACGACGGCGCGACCAAGGTCGGCTACAAGAACTGCAATACCGGCCACATGGCAATCAACAGCCGTCCGCGTGCGGGACGCGGGCAATGCATGCAACTGGGATTCTGTTTCCAGGGCTGCAAGTCAGGCGCGAAGTGGTCGACGCTTTACACCGAGATTCCCGCCGGTGAAGCGACCGGACGGCTTGAAGTGCGTCCCGAGTCGCATGTCATGCGCATCGAAACGAATGCGGCCGGCAAGGCAAGCAGCGTGATCTATATGGATGCGGACGGCAAACCGCAACGTCAGCGCGCACGTGTGGTGTGCGTCGCAGGCAATTCGATAGAAACACCGCGCCTCTTGTTGTTATCGGAATCATCGAAGAATCCTGACGGACTCGCGAACAGCTCGGGCCAGGTCGGGCGCAACTATATGCGTCACACCACCGGTTCCGTGTACGGCGTGTTCAAGGAGCCGGTGCATTTTTATCGGGGAACGGTGATGGCCGGCATCATCACGGATGAAGCCGAGTTCAATCCAAAGCGCGGCTTCGCGGGTGGCTACGAGATGGAAACCATCTCGCTCGGGCTTCCTTTTGCGGCGGCCTTCTTCGACCCGGGCGCGTGGGGATCGGACTTTACTTACTATATGGATAACTACGCAAATACCGCAGGCATGTGGATAGTGGGTGAAGACATGCCGCGTGAGACGAACCGCATCACGCTGAATCACGACGTGAAGGATCAAGTCGGCTTGCCGGTCGCGAACGTTCACTACGACGACCATCCAAACGATATCGCCATGCGCGATCACGCGTTCAAGCAAGGCGAGGCGATCTACGCGGCAGCGGGCGCGGTGAAGACGTTGCGTACACCGCCCTACCCGTCCACGCACAATCTCGGCACGTGCAGGATGAGCGCGAAATCAAGCGATGGCGTCTGCAACAAACACGGCCAGACCTTCGATATCCCCAACCTCTTTATCTCGGATGGCAGCCAGTTCACGACCAGCGCCGCCGAAAACCCGACGCTCACGATTGTGTCGCTGGCGATCCGGCAATCGGATTACATCGCGGACCAGATGAAACGCCGGAGTATCTAGATGCCGGAACGGAGCCGCCATCCGGCGGCTCCGCCTTCGTGGCTTTTTGCAAGGAGCTCGTTCATGTGCAGGATCTACGCGCAAACCGATCCGATTCTCTACGAATGCCGAGCCCGCTCGGTACGCATCAGCGGCGTGACAACCACCATCCGCCTTTAAAACCTGTTCTGGCAAACACTTTCCGAACTTGCCGCGGATAACGACATGACCACCAATCAACTCATCGCCAAATTGCATGAGGAGATCACGCAGCATCTTGGTGAGACGACGAACTTTGCATCATTCCTTCGCGTCACCTGTCTTCGATATCAAGGGCTGAGGGCAAACGCATCGATGGACTTTCGCAGCCACGTGTCGAACAGCGCGGCAGACAAGGTGGTGGGCTAAACGATGAAGAGAGTGCTGATCGGGGTGATGTGTTCGGCGTTCGTGTCGACGGCAATCACGGCCCACGCGGCGCCGGACGGAGCAGCGGCTTTATCGATTGTGCAAAAGAACAACTGCCTTGGCTGTCACGCAGTGAAAATGCAGGTCGTCGGACCGGCATATCAGGCGGTCGCGAAGAAGTACAAGAACGACCCTTCAGCGCCCGACAAGTTGTTCACGAAAGTCCGCAACGGCGGCGCGGGTGTATGGGGCGAAATACCGATGCCTCCCAACCCCAATATCAGCGATGCCGATCTGCATACGGTCATTGCCTGGATACTTGCGGGTGCGAAGTCATAAAACACGGCGACTAGGTAAAACCCCTTATTTCGCATGCCCTCCTCACGCACTAACCTCGCATAACTCATAAACAGAACGGCGTTCTTTTAGATAGAACGATAAAGATGAGACACCCGTAGGAGGGTTCAATGGCAAGTCTGCCAATCGATGCGAACCGTGGATCGCACAAACCAAACGCCGACGCGAAGGAAACCGTGCCCGGCATCAATGCGCGCATCGACCGCTTGCCGGCTACGCGCTCGGTGTGGATGCTTGTTTTCCTGCTGTCCATTGGCGGATGGTTTGAATTCTACGACCTGTTTTTCACCGCCTACGTAGGCCCGGGTCTCGTGAAAAGCGGCTTGTATTCGACAACGACCGCTTCGTTCTTCGGCGTGTCGGGGTTGGGCGCGTTCGTGGCGGCATCGTTCGCGGGCTTGTTTATCGGCACGTTCTTTCTTGCAGGTATGGCCGATAAGTATGGACGCAAAAGCATCTTCACCGTCTCGTTGCTCTGGTACTCCATCGCAACTCTCGTCATGGCATTCCAGACCACTGCACCCGCAATCAACCTGTGGCGTCTGATTGCGGGCATTGGCGTGGGCGTGGAACTCGTGACCATCGATACCTACGTCAGCGAGCTCGTGCCCAAACACTTGCGCGGGCGTGCGTTCGCATTCGTTCACCTTGTGCAATACACGGCGGTGCCGTCGGTCGCATTTTTCGCGTGGTGGCTCGTGCCGCAAAAGCCATTCGGGCTGGATGGCTGGCGGTGGGTCGTGATCATCGGGGCGCTGGGTGCGCTCGTGGTGTGGGCGATCCGTCAACGCGTGCCGGAAAGTCCGCGCTGGCTCGCGCAGCAAGGCCGTGCCGCGGAAGCAGAACACGTGCTCCATGCGCTTGAAACGAAGGTCGCCGCGCAATATGGACGTCCGCTGCCAGAACCGGTTGCGACCGTTGAACCGGCGACCACGAAAGCGGCGTTCCACGAAATCTGGCAGCCGCCGTATCGCAAGCGCGCAATCACCATGCTCGTTTTCAACTTTTTCCAGGCAATCGGTTTCTATGGATTTGCGTCCTGGGTGCCGACGCTGCTCGTCTCGAAAGGCGTCACGATCACGCACAGCTTGCTGTATTCGTTTGTTATCGCAATCTCGAATCCGTTCGGGCCGCTGATTGGCATGGCGATCGCAGACCGTATCGAACGCAAGACGCTGATTGTATTGTCCGCATTGGGTATTGCCGTGTTCGGCAGCTTGTTTGCAACGCAGACATCGCCCGTCATGCTGATGATTCTCGGCGTGTTGATCACGTTGTGCGGCACCTTGCTTTCAGTCGGTTACCACGCGTATCAAACCGAGCTTTTTCCGACGCGGCTGCGGGCGCGCGCCGTCGGTCTGGTTTATTCCATCTCGCGTCTTTCCGCCATGTTCTCGGGTTTCATGATTGCGTTCGCGCTGCGTCACTTCGAAGTGACGGGCGTGTTCGCGTTGATCAGCGCGTCGATGATCATGGTGATGGGTGCCATCGGCATCTTTGGACCGCGTACGAACAATCGCAATCTGGACGAGATCTCGCATTGACGCCTCGCGGTCAGGTTGTATGGATTTTCGGCTTTAAACAAGAGGGTTTGACATGACGCTTCCGTTAGCTGGAGTGCGGGTGCTGGATTTATCGAATGTGCTGGCCGGGCCGTTTTGCGCCTATCAACTCGCGCTGCTTGGCGCCGAGGTCATCAAGGTCGAACATCCCGAAGGGGGCGATCTGGCGCGCAGGCTCGGCGCCGATAAAGAAGCATCGGCGCGTGACATGGGGGCATCGTTTGTTGCTGTGAATGCAGGCAAGCAATCGATCACGCTGAATCTGAAAGACGCACGCGGCAAGGAAATTCTTCGTTCGCTCGTCAAGACCGCGGACGTGCTGGTCGAGAATTTCCGGCCAGGCGTGATGACGCGGCTTGAACTCGGCTACGAAGCGCTCAGCGAGATCAATCCGAAACTTGTCTATTGCGCTATCTCCGGATTCGGTAAGGATGGCGAACTATCGAAACGCCCCGCTTACGACCAGATCATTCAAGGCATTTCGGGCGTGATGAGCGTCACCGGCGATTCCGAGAGCGCGCCGCTGCGCGTGGGTTATCCGGTGTCCGATACGGTTGGCGGACTCACCGCCGCGTTCGGCATTTGCGCCGCGCTGGTCGATGCACGCGCCAACGGCCGCGGCCGGATGCTGGATGTATCGATGCTCGAAGCCACGCTTTCGACCATGGGCTGGGTGGTATCGAATTATCTGAACGCGGGCGTCACGCCTTCGCCCATGGGCAACGAGAACTTCACGGCCGCGCCTTCGGGCACGTTCAGGACGGGCGACGGTTTGCTCAATATCGCCGCAAACGAAACCAAGCAGTTCGTGAGTTTGTGCCGCTTGATCGGCCGCCCGGAACTGGCCGATGACCCGCGTTTTTCCGAGCGCAACGCACGCAAGATCAATCGGGCGGCGTTGAAGCTGGAGATAGAAACCGCGTTGGCGTCGGACAGCGCAGTGAACTGGGACGCGAAATTCATCGAAGCCGGCGTGCCCGCCGGGCGAGTGATGTCGGTGCCGGAAATCCTCGCGCATCCGCATATGGTCTCGCGCGAGTTCGTGCATGAATTCAATGGCGATGACGCCGCAACCCGCCAACGCGTGACTCGCGCGGGGTTTCGTTTCGCCGATGCCGACACCGCGCCGACATCGCCCGCGCCCGAGCTGTCCGCGAACACGTGTGACCATCTTTCCACGCTCGGTTTCGATGCGGCGGAAATCGATCAACTACGCGCCGAAGGAGTGATCTGAAGATGACGCAAGATTTTGATGCTGCCACGCTTGCCGCGGATTACTGGAGCACATCGATCATCGATATCCATCCGGGTTCGATCAACGTGCGCGGCTTTCCAATCCAGGAACTGATTGGATCGATCAGTTTTCCGCAGATGATCTGGCTGATGCTGCGCGGCGAATTGCCCGATGAGAATCAGGCGAGGCTGTTCGAAGCGGCGCTGGTCGCGTCTGTCGATCACGGGCCGCACGCCCCTTCGATCGCGATATCGCGCATGGCCACGAGTTGCGGTTTGCCGCTTAACGGCGCGATGGCTTCGGCCATCAATGCACTCGACGACGTCCACGGCGGCGCCGGCCAGCAAGCGGTCGAGTTGTACGACTCGATCGTCGCTTTGGAAACCGCGGGCGCCACGTTGAACGATGCCGTCGCGCAAGGCGTCGATGCGTTTATCAGCGAACGCGGCAAATATCTGCCGGGCTTCGGACACAGGTTTCATCCCGTGGATCCACGCGCGGTCAGGCTGCTCGCGCTAGTCGATGCCAGCGTCGAACAAGGCGTGATCAGCGGAAAATATGCATTGGTGGCACGGGGTATCGAAGCGTTGTTGAAGGCGCGCAAGAACAAGCCGGTGCCGATGAACATCGACGGCGCGACTGCCGTGATTTATGCCGAGCTGGGTTTTGCGCCCGAACTTGCGCGCGGCGTGTTTTGTTTATCGCGGGCGGTCGGGATCTTGTCGCACGCGTGGGAGCAGCGCGGCCGCAAGGAACGCAACAAAGGTCCGATGCCGCGGCAAATGGCGTACAAGTACACGGGCAAGCCCGAGCGTCATTTGGCGTGAACTTCGGCGGCGCGACGTTGCGCCTCGCGCAGCGCGCGGGCGTCGCCGCCTAGCGCATCGGTGGCTCGCGCGGCGCAGTCGAACAGCGCGCCGAGATTCCGGTCCACGAAAGTCCGATCGATACGCGAGCTCGGACCCGCAAGCGTGATCACGCCGCGTAAGGTCTGGCGCACGCCGAAAACGGGCATCGATACTCCTGCGGTTTCGCGGTCGCGTTCGCCCATCGATACATAATAAAAGTCTTCGCGAATCTGCTCGAAGGCTTCGCCTTCCTTGCCGCCGAACGCCAGCAACGCCATCCCGCCCGAGCCGCTTTCCAGGGGCAGGACATCGCCTTCACGCACGTGATAACGCACGGCATGCGTCGAATCCACACGATGCAGACACACGCGCACCGCATCATCCCGAACATAGAACGACACGCTTTCGCCGCTGATCTCGGCGAGTTCGCGCATGAGCGGAACGAGGATATCGGCGAGATTCAGGCTGCGTTGATACACCGCGCCGAGCATGAAGGTGGACGGGCCTAGCTGATAGCGGCCATCGTCCAGACGCAGCAGCAAGCGATGCTGGATCAGCGCGCCGGCAAGCCGCAACAACGTGCTTTTATAGAGGCCTGTTCTGGCTGCGAGTTCGGCGAGCGTCAGGGCGTCGTCGTCGGGACGGAAAGCGAACAGGATCGCACACGCACGGTCGATGACAGCAACGCCTTCGCTTTCCTTTGGGCGCGGGTTATCGGCGGGCGTTGGCATGGTGACTTGGCGTGGTGGTATGGAAGGGGAAATTTTACGCGATGCGGGTTGCGCGAGGTGCGGTCGTTTTCGGAGCGAAGGCCCATCGCTTGGTCGCTGATTCTGGATGTTCTGTCTGCGTCGGGCCGTGATTGCTTGAAGGTGCGACGCGGTCAGACAGTTAGTTGCATTTCCTATTCGACGGCTGGCTCGATGCCGCGCGCATGGACGCCGGTCGCGGCGCGGATCTCGTCATCGCACATTTTGACGGCCTAGTCCTTCGACAACAGTCGCAGAATTCGCCTGTCGTGGCTCACCCGAATCACCTCCGCGATCTCGAGACGAGCCGCGTCGGGATGCGCCGGATTCAGCAGGAAGTTGGTCGCGGGCAAGATGGCGCTTGGCACTTTCAACAACGCAGTCGCTCCGCCGGCAAGCCACTCGGTGCCGGCCGACTGTGTCCATTGCGCATCGGCGCGCCAGTTCTCGGGGTATCGGCTTCACGCAATTCGGCGACTGCGATGTCGGCGGGGACTTCAACACGCAATAACTGATAGGAGTCCGGCACTCGTTCCGAATGGCTCAGATTCTGGTGAACGAGGATTTCGAGCAAGGCCGAGGCCGGGTGTTCCGCGAGATACACGACCGGCTGCCCCGCGAAATGCCAGCGGCCTGGCGCACGCAGCCCACCGATGCCTCTCAGATCTGCATAGTTGCTGATACGCCATAACTCCATCAGCCGAAGTACCCTTCGTCGAGTTGCACCAGTGCTTCTTCGACCAGGCGCGCGCCGTGTTCGGTGCTAGCCATGTCGAGCGCCGTCTTTCCGCCAAAGCGGCGTTGCGGGCTTCTCAGCCATTGCATCGACTTGTCCTGATTGTCAAAAACCGTGTCGGACTGCGCGACGAGTTTAGCTAGGCGGATGGCTTTGTCGGATTCATCGGTCGAGAGACGTTCCTGATTCTGCCGGCGATGCGTGAGCGTTCGCCGCGGAATGATGAAGCTCAGCTCGTCTGCTTTCAGGCCATGAGCCGACAACCGGTCGATAACGTCAACCGCAACCCGCTCGGCCGCGAGTTCCGCGAGATCCAGTCCGGAGTGGATCGATGCATCGAGCAACTCGGTGAGCAGCGCGAACTCGGCCCGCTTTGGATTGACGGACCCGGTGGGTTTGAAAACGACGGCGGTCATGGTGAAAGTCCTGTTTGGCAATTTGCTCATTCATTATAGGCATTTTGCCGAGGTAGTGCGAGACGTGTCTATATCGACTCGCCAGCGCCTTGGGACGACGCTCGCGCGCCCATGATTCGCGCGAGGTTGATCTCGATCCAGTCAGCCAACGAACTCACTTGCCGTGCGACCTCTTCGCCGAGCGGCGTCAGCCGATAGTCAACGTGTGGCGGCACCACGTCGTACGAAGTCCGCACGACAAATCCATCCGCAGCCAGCCACTGCAACGTCTGCGCGAGCATCTTTTCGCTCACACCGTCGACTTTGCGGCGCAAATCGCTGAAACGACACATTTGTTCATCCAGCAACACCATGAGCACAAGCACGCCCCATCGGCTGGTCACATGCTTGAGCACCTCGCGCGACGGGCAATCCGCCGAAAGCAACTCGCCCCGGCGAACCAGCTCGGACAGAGGCACTGCGTCCGCTGTCATTTCAATGTTGGAATTCATTGATACTTACCTCGGCGTACGTACTTACGAAAAGTTAGTTTATCCGATACCTTGCGGATTCGGTTGTTTCCCGCGCCGCTTTCAATCTCCGCTTTCCATCATTCAAGGAGTCGTCTCATGATCGCTGTCACCGGAGCTACCGGCCAACTCGGCCGTCTCGTTATCGAAGCATTGCTGAAAACCGTGCCTCCAGCGCAGATCGTCGCTGCAGTCCGCAGTACGGAAAAGGCCGCCGATCTTGCGGCTCGCGGGGTCCAGGTCAGGCGCGCGGATTACAACGAGTCCGCCACGCTCGACGACGCTTTCACCGGCGTGAAAAAGTTGCTGCTGATTTCATCGAATGAGCTAGGCAAGCGCGGCACTCAGCATCGTGCGGCTATTGATGCAGCGCGCCGTGCCGGTGTCGAACTGATCGCGTACACCAGCTTGCTTCACGCCGATACTTCGCCGCTCGGTCTCGCCGGCGAACATCGTGAAACCGAAGCGGCGTTGCGCGAATCGATGGTGCCGTTTGCCGTGCTGCGTAACGGCTGGTACACGGAAAACTACACGGGCAGCCTGGCGCCGGCGCTCGAACACGGCGCGATTCTCGGTGATTCGGGCGATGGCCGGATTTCATCGGCGGCGCGTGTTGACTATGCCGAGGCGGCTGCCGTGGTACTGACCAGCGATGCGCAATCAAGCGGCATCTACGAATTAGCCGGCGACACGGCTTATACCCTTGCCGAATTCGCGGCAGAAGTAGCAAAGCAGTCGGGCAAGCCCGTGGCCTATCGCGACATGTCCGAGGCCGAGTACAAGGCGGCGTTGATCGGCGTCGGTTTGCCCGAGCCCGTTGCCGCGCTGATCTCCGACTCCGGGACAGGCGCCGCGAAAGGCGCCCTCTTCGATGACAGCCGCCAATTGAGCAAACTCATCGGCCGTCCGACAACACCGCTGGCTTCGGTCATTGCGGCGGCGCTGGCGAAGTAATCAGCTTTGAATGCGCGCAGCCCAGATACATGGGTTGCGCGACTTACATCGACGCGGCGTTCTCCGAGTCGGCATGGAGAAAGATACTTATCAGATATAGCGTTTTTTGTTGTCAAACCAGCCCTACGCTGGTAGCCTCCCTTCAAGCTATTGAAACCAAAGCATAAATAACTCATGTTGGCTGCTCCGAACCCGCCATCCACACGCAACGCCGAAAGCCGTACGTCAATAAAGCGGCTCACGCGCGAGCATTTCGCGTTGTATCGCGGGTATCTGGACGGCGTATCGGTCGAGCAATTGCACGCTACCTATGGCGATGCCACCACCGACGTTCGCGCCACGCGGCGCCTTATCGGGCTTTTGCGCGACACGCTCTCCAGCGCAGCGCGCCGGACTCGGGATGTCGAGGCGACACACCTTCTACGCCTGCGTCCCGGCAGCATCCCGGAACGCATCGCCGAAAGCGTCACGCCGACGCTCGAGGCGTATCGCGAGGCCATCGATCCACACGGATTTCACAGCGAAGCTGAATTGCTCGAGCTTTATCGGGCGGAGTATTCGCAGGAAAACTTCCCGCTTGACCGGCGGGCGTCGCGCAACGCACGGCTGCGGCGCCGGCAGGCTGACGCGCTCGCCCGGATGGAAAGCAGTCTGGTGCAAGCTCCGCAGCCCAGTCATCCTGTATCGAGCTGGCTCGAACCCGCGATCGCCGACCGGTTGCAACGCGCACATATATATACGCTGGCTGATTTGCTGGGGTTTATCGAACGCCGGGGTCATCGCTGGCATACCGGCGTCGAGCGAGTCGGCCCCAAGGCGGCGCAGCGCATTACGGACTGGCTTTCGCTTCACACGGATTCGCTACGTCATACCCTTTCAAAGCGCGCCGTCACGCCCCGTCGACGCTTGCCCGGCAATGATCCGGCGCTTGCTAGGCCTCGCGTAACCGGCATCGTCCCGCTCGAAGCGCTTGAAGTCCCGCACGAACTGGACGGCTCGGCGGGCATTAATCGCGCTGACCAGACTCCCTCGGATGCCGGATTCCTCACCGATCTGCAGGCAATCGACGCGTGGCTCACAAGCGTTCAGCGCAGTGTGCACACGGTCCGAGCGTACCGGCGCGAAGCTGAACGGCTGCTTCTCTGGGCAATTCACACGAAAGAGAAGGCGCTCTCTTCACTCGATAGCCCCGATTGCGCGGAGTATATCGAGAGCTTTTTGACCGATCCACAGCCTGCCGCCCAATGGGTCGGCGGCGGGAAAATCGAGCGGACGCACCCTGATTGGCGCCCGTTTATTGGCGGCCTTTCGGAGCGCAGCCGCGAAACAGCTCGGGCGATTCTGCACGCAATGTGCGAATGGCTCGTGAATCAACGCTATCTGGCAAGCAATCCGTTCGTGTGCTGCGCACCGGTTACGACCGGGCCGCGGATCGACGTCGCCGGACGGTCTCTAAGCCACAGCCAGTGGCGCGCCATAGTCCAGGCGAGCACGCGCGTCCTGTATTCAGGCCAGGAATTGCGGGATTTTTTGGCCTTGAGCCTGGCTTACTCAACAGGATTGCGACGCGCGGAGCTGGCCGGCGCCAGCACCGGCCAGCTCACGCAGGCCACGTCACTTGAACCGGGCGGCGACCGTTGGCATCTGGTAATCATCGGAACACGCCGTTCGGATCGCCGGATCCCAATCCCGGATTCCGTCATGGCCTTGCTGATCGCCAGCCTGCAGGCTCGTGGTCTGCCAGGAAATCCGGCGAAATGTGCATCGGACACGCCGCTGCTCGCGAACTCCCGCACTGGACGCGCTCTTACGCCTGACGGAATCGGACAGATTTTTCGCCGTCTGCTTCTGGGGCCGAAGCCGGGAATGGCGCACGCTCTCCTATCTGCAGATGCGAAGTCTCGCAATCCAAGTACACACTGGATCCGGCATACTCACTCACATCATGCGCTCGAACGAGGCGCGGATTGCCGGGAGATTCAAGCCCGCCTTGGCCATGCGCACCTCTCGACCACGCGGCTTTATCTCAGGGCCGCAGCCGTTGGAGCGAATCAAAGCCGGTAAATCGCGCCCTTTTTTGCCCGCGTTCGCCCCGGAAATCACTCATTTCGCCTTGATTCTGCAGATCTAAAGCGGCTTGCGATGCCCCCTTCCGCTCAAGTCGTTTCTCATCTTTTCCCCTCAATCCCATTGCCCGCGTGCCTTTCCGGCTGTCGAGGTGCGGCAAAGTTTACTTGCGTTTACTCCGTATACCTCTTAGTCTTCGGTTACCGTCGGTTCTACCTTTTAAGGGAGAATCCACGTTTTTGGTAGAACCAGCACCACCGGGAAGAAACACATGGATATCAACCTTTCGACGCCGCCTATAGAGGTGACGCCGGATGATCTCGTCAATTTAGCGGCCCGTTCCGCGAAAATGCTCGAGCGAATTCGCACGCAGATGCTTCAACCTTTTCCGCGGAAGGTTGCCCCGGTGTTTCCGAGCGGCAAGCTTCAGGAACTGTGCGGTATAGATAAAGCCCGCTTCTCCTATCTGATCAAGAAAGGTGAGCTTCCGCAAGGGACGCAAGAAAAGCCGGGCGCTGCACGGCAGTTCACGTTGGCCGAGACCATTGAATGGGTGCGGGCTGAACGCAAGCCAAGGCAACGTCCGGAGGGCAAAAAAGGCAAGGTTATCGCCATTGGCAATTTCAAGGGCGGTGTAACCAAGACCACGACATCCATGGTGCTTGCGCAGGGCCTGTCGTTACGGCACGGCCGTCGCGTGTTGCATATAGACATGGACCCGCAGGGCAGTGCGACCACGCTGTATGGAATCAATCCACACGCTGAGATCAATGGCGACCAGACCATTCTGCCCTTGATCGAAGCTTATGTGAGCGGCGAGAGCTTCAGCATGAAGGGCCTTCCAATGCAAACGTATTGGGAAAATCTCGACCTCATTCCGTCCTCCACTGACCTGTTCAATGCTGAATTCATGCTGCCGGCGCGCGTCCATGCGTCGCCCAGCGCCAAATTTTGGAACGTATTGAATGACGGTCTGGAAGAACTCAAGGATGAATACGACTACATCATCATCGATACTGCGCCGACGCTGAGCTATCTCACCATCAATGCGCTGTTTGCCGCTGATGGCGTGATCGTTCCGGTGATGCCAGACACGCTTTCGTTTGCATCGATGGTCCAGTTCTGGTCGCTTTTCTCCGACATGGTTTCCGGAATGAAGCAGTTCGGAGAGTCGGCCGACGAAGCCAAGGTGTTCGATTTCATCGACATCCTCGTGACTCGCATGCCCAACAAGGCTAACGCCTCGATCGTGCGTGACTGGGTTATCACCACGTACGGTGAGCGCGTCCTGCCGGTAGAGATTCCGGAAACGGACCTTGCACGCACGACCACGAACGACTTCTCCACTGTCTACGACTTCCCCAATTACGACGGCAACGCGGCGACGCTACGGCGCATTCGCGTGCCCTACGACCAGGTTGTGGATTTGATCGACAGCAAGGTTTGTTACCTCTGGGACAAGGAGTAAGCATGTCTACAGCAGCGAAACAAAAGGCAAAGGCCGCAGGCATCCGTCTCGACGACGACAGCATGGATACACCTTCAGAACCTCTTGCTCCGCGCACTGCGCCGGGACAACTGATCGGGCTGCAAGGTCGCGTGCACAGCCAGCAAGCCGAAATCGAAAAACTGAAACGGGCGCTCGAGCAGCGCGCGCCGGGCAAGCTTCCGCTCGAAAAGCTTCATGAAATCCCAGGTCGCCGACGCCGCCTGACAAGCGCGGAATACGCCGAGCTCAGAGCCAACTTGACGGCGTACCCGCTCGCCCAGCCGATCACGGTTCGTGAGCGGCCGGACGGCGAATACGACATCGTGGCCGGGCATAACCGCGCTGCGGTTTATCGTGAGCTGGGCCGAACGGAAATCGACGGCATCGTGCTCGACATCGACGATTCGATGGTCGAGTACGCCGCATTCTTCTCCAACCTTCTTTCGCCCACGCTATCGGACTTCGAGAAATTCTGGGGCTTTAAATCGCTCCAGGAATCCACCGGAATCACGAAAGAGGAACTGGCGAAAGCAGCGGGCATTAGCGATTCGCACGTCGGCCGGATCATGAAGTTCGACCTCCTGCCCAACGAAAGCAAGGATTTGCTGGCGACTTGCCCGGAGCGCCTGGGTAGCAACGCTGCGGAACAAATGGCCAAGGCGGTTGCAGAGGGTCGCGAAGACAAGGTGAAAGCGGCAATCGAGCGGTTAGTTAGCGACAACACTTTCACGCAAGCACAGGCAGTTGCCGCAACGAAAGCGGATCGCGCCCCTCGCGATCGTCATGAACCCATGGTGATTCGACGCGGCGCCAGGAAGGTTTGCCAAATTTCCGCCCGCAACGGCGTTGTTGGCGTGTCCTTTTCTGGAAGCGCTGCAGATGAAGCCGATCAATGGGCAGAAAAGATTCGAGTGTTTATTGAAGCAGAACTCGGAAAGCAGTGATCCCTACTAGGGAACTGATTGAAATCAACGAGTTAGCCACACCGAGGGCGAATCCCTGGAAAGTCTGAGCGGGAACTCAGGTTCTCCCTACTAGGGAAGCCTTATTAATCATGGATTTAGCTTAACGATCGAGAGCAATGATGATCTGATCTGAGACACAAAAGACAAAAGCCTTCGGCGGGAACCGAAGGCTTTTGATTTAACCGGGCTTCGCTGTCGCTTGCCCACTGCTGCACTTCTCCGACGGGAATCGGATAAAGGCCCAACACCTCGAAGTGTAGCGGATAGCGATCGGCAGTCAAGCGTTTCTCTTCCATTTTCCAAGAAATGGACGTGTGACATGCTTATCGCGCAACATTCCGTTGCTGGCGAGGGGGTCGTGTGCCCTCTCCCACTTCACAACGATTCCGTCAGTACCGATCAAATCGCGCTGAATGAATTTCTAGCAGGTCAATCGAACCTTCCCTGGGTCGTGTTCCGAGCAGCGCATCGTGCGGCAAATTATCCGACGCTTCCAGCACGAGCACGAGCCGTATTGGCTGCGCTCGCGCGAACCGTCGATGCCAACGACCCCTACGCATCCATATTCGCTCGCCGAGAATTACTCACGGGTCGAGCCATGCAATCAATGCGGACGTTCTACCGGAGTCTGGACGATCTCGAGACAGCGGGCTTGATTGAACGCGCTCCCCAGAAACGCTATGGCACCGCTGGCTTGTTCGGCCGAGCCTATCTTCATTTGACCGAGCGCTCGGCAATGGTCCTGGGATACATCTCCGCGTCCGTTGAAACTGAGTCTGCTGAAGAGCCCGCTGAATCGCAGGATAGCCGTCCCGCTGTACTGGATTCAACGTTTGAGACCCCGTGTGTCAGCGTGGCAGACGGAGCTATATATAAGGATCTATTCCCTAAGAATCAAAAGAGACAACCAGGACGCCTCCCTGCCGACCTCGAACGCCTGCTGAGCTTGGGTTTTCGTCAATTTTTGATTTTCAAACTGATGCGCGAAGCGAAAACGCACGCCAAGTTGCTTTCCGATGTTGTTGAAGCAACCTGGGACCATCTGAAGCAAGCCAAGCGCCCCATAAGTTACTTGCGGGCACTGCTGCGCTCGCCTGTCGACTTCAGTCATCAGATCCGCGCAAAGCATGCGGCCGATGAACGCAAAACGCGCGAAGCCAAGCACGCCGCACAGGTCGAACTCAGTGTTAGTGAATCCGCCGGGAAGACGTTCATCGATAACGAGGAAAGCAAACTCATCGTAGTTTCGAGCGATGCACAATCGATCTCGGTTCACTACCGTCGGGAAGTTTCGCCGCGTGTTGCAACCGGCCAGTGGGCTGAATCGTTCGTCGCAGCGATCAGGACGAACACGCTGAAAGAAGCGACCTTCGAGCAGATTAAAGATTTCCAGCGAAATCGGCCGAATGCCGTTATCCGACCCGTGGATGCGCAAACCGAAGCAACCGCAGAAGCGCAAGCGCGCACTCGAACCGCTGATATCGGCGACCGACTCAACGAAATGAAACGTACACTCAGGGCCGCGTGCGCCGGTGTCTCTCGTGCTGCCAAGGGCGGATTTCCCGACGACGATCGATCACAGAATCGCGCCGGTAAGCCGAAAGGGTATGGTGTTCAAGCGGTCGTTTAGACCGACGCCGACACCAGTTTGAAATTGTCGACTTCAAGACTGCCGCCAGCGTGGATAGATTTAGGTCTCTCGCCATGAACCCCTCTCGAGTCGATGGCATGGCTTAAAAACGAAAGTGAATCGATTAATGACGAACAGCCAAAAACAGAAGATTAGTAACTAAGGAACTCAACAAAGTTTCTCTTCCATGGATCCGCCAAAGAGCGCGAGAAGCACCTTTAGGAAGTCAACTGCACAAGAAAAGCCTCGTCGATCAATGACAGCCGCAACCAACGCCAACTTGACTGATTGTATGACAGTCATACAATGATCAACATCAGGCAATGATGTTTCGAGTACTGGCGGGCATCACGTCAAACCGCCTGACCAGCAGAGGAGCGAGGCGATGGAGACGACGTGAATCGCCCGCAACGTACCGGTTTATAGGACTGCGCATGATGGGCAGTCCCCTTGGCGAATGTTTATCGAAGGCGGGTTACGAGCTTTTCGTGGCCGACGCTGACGTGAACCGGGTCACTGGAATATCGGGCAGAAGTGGGATGATTTGTCTTACTTCGCTCGGACGGTGTTTCAACATTGGCTTTTTACACGGTTTTAAGGGATGAAGATCGAGTATGGTGCGCGATGAACTTTGTCAGACGGGAAGACAATAATGTCAGTCGATATAGGTTTGGTGCGACCGGAAACGTTGCGTCACCAGGTGGAAAACGTGATTCGACAGGCCATCGTGTCTGGGCGTTTTGCACCGGGCGCGCGGCTGATCGAACGCGAGTTGTGCGAAACGCTGGGCGTGAGTCGAACGTCAGTCCGGGAGGCGTTGCGACGGCTCGAAGCGGAGAAGCTTGTGCTCAGCGTGCCGCACAGAGGGCCTGTTGTCGCGATCATGTCGAAGCAGGAAGCGACGGAGCTTTACGCTATTCGCGGGTTGCTGGAAGGTTTTGCCGCGCGGGAATTTGCGCGCATTGCGGACGATGCCGCGATTGTTCGGTTTGGCGAGAAAGCCAAGGCGTTGCGCGTGCAGGCGCTGGCTCAGGACCGGGCCGGCGCGCTCAAGGCGAAGACCGAACTCTACGATGTGCTGCTGGACAATTGCGGCAATGGCCTCGTGAAGGAAATCCTCACGACTCTCTATTCGCGCGTGAATCTCTTGCGCGCAACATCACTGATGCACCCCGACCGTTTGCCGACCAGCCTCCGCGAAATCGATGAATTGTTCAAAGCTTTGAAAGCGCGCGATGCAAGCGCGGCGGAAGCTGCGGCGCGTTTGCATGTGTCGAATGCGGAAAAAGCTGCAATGCGCATGCTCGATGAGGCGGACGGCGAAGCCGAATAGCGTCCTGGCTGTAGATCAGAGAATGGGGCCGTTTGCTCGAGAGCAAACGGCCCCTTGTCACGCGCGGTCAACTGATACGGCTCAATGACCGAAGTAGATCGTGTGATTGCTGTCCGACGGGCCCGTCTGCGCACGGATGCCAGATGCTGACGTGCCGCTCATGGACGGGCCGTAAGACGTCGCTGCTACACCACGCTCATCCTGTACGCGCTGCTCGGCGGCTTGCGTCTTGGCAGGATATGTCGTGCGGTCCTCGGCGGGGGTGTAACCCGCCTGTTCCATTTGCTGCAGATCGCTTTTTACGGCTGAGCGTGTGACTTGTGTGTTGTCCTGAGCAAATGCCAATGCCGGCGCAGCCAGCGCGGATGCAATTACAACTGCGGGAATGAGTGACTTGATCATGATCGACCTCCTTTAAATGTTGTTGTAGAGGTATATGCAAACAGCAGGCCAGCTCAGCACTCGCTTAAATGCCTTAAATGATTTAAGCAAAAAAG
This sequence comes from Burkholderia sp. PAMC 26561, assembly GCF_001557535.2. NCBI lineage: Bacteria > Pseudomonadati > Pseudomonadota > Betaproteobacteria > Burkholderiales > Burkholderiaceae > Burkholderia > Burkholderia sp. PAMC 26561. The sequence continues at coordinate 349,987 of NZ_CP014315.1, read as the reverse complement.
GGCAACATTTGCGGCCTGGCAAAGCCCTTTGGCCAGTCTTTGTTGCGGGTCTGGCAACGCTACGATCTGTCTGACAAACGCATTAGCGTCGCGAATTACACGCTCACTGCAAACCTTGGCAGCTTCCTGAGCTTCCCACGATATATCCATGCTCGACATCTTTATTTCGATAACTTGTTTTTGAAAATGGCTGCAAGCGCCTACGATGACTTCATGAACGCATCAATCCGATACTGTGAGCAGCTCACATCCGACGGTCATGATCCTCGACGATCCCAAAACTCGCGCATCCATTCCGCTCGCCACGCCTGAATCCGCCACGCCCATCGCCCGCGGTGATGACGCGTACGAACGAATCCGCCGCGACGTGCTTTCCTGCAAGCTCATGCCTGGTTCGACGGTCACCGAGAGCCAGTTGATGAGTGAGTACGAGATCGGCAAGACGAGCTGCCGTATTGCCCTGGTGCGCCTTGCACATGAAGGATTCGTGCGCTCGCTGCCGCGGCAGGGATACCGCATCGCGCCGATCACGCTGAAAGATGTCGAAGAAGTGTTTGCGCTACGTGTTCAACTCGAGCCGCTGGCTGCGCGTCTCGCATGTGGCCGAGTGGATGTGGAACTGCTGAGACGCCTGGAAGCTGCGTGTCGCGTGCCACATCCGGAGCGTGCGCTGTCCGCGCAGATCGATGTGTTCCTCGACGCCAACCGCGAGTTTCATCTGGCCATCGCAGCGGCAAGCGGCAACGAACGCCTGCATCGGACGCTGGCAAGCCTGCTTGATGAAATGTCGCGTCTCGTGGCCCTGGGTTTTGGCGTTCAGGGTACGAAGCCCGAAATCAAACACGATCACAACGCGATGATCGACGCGTTTATCGCCGGCGATGAACGCCGCGCCGAGACGATTGCGCGCCGTCACATCGAGACGTTCCAGAGCATGACAATGGAGAAGGTGTACGCAAGCCTCTCGAGCGCGGGCGCATCTCTGCCGCTCTACACGGTCGCGGAGTTACGCCGATGAGCGCTGCGATTTCCCTTCGCGGCGTAGGCAAGCATTTTGGTTCGCTGCAAGTACTGGATGGCGTTTCCTTCGATGTCGCCCGGAGCGAGATCGTCGCGTTGCCCGGCACGTCAGGTTGCGGCAAGAGTACGCTGCTCAACATCATTGCAGGATTGATAGAGCCGGGCGCGGGCGACTTACGAATAGACGGTAAGGAAACCGAAGGAACCAGGGATCGCCACGCGCTTTCCTACATGTTCCAGGAAGACCGCTTGTTGCCGTGGCGCACGGCACGCGCAAACGCTGAGTTCGGGCTGGAGGCCGCGGTCCCGGCCATCCCCGCGCACGAACGCCACGCGCGTGCGAGCGCGGTGCTCGATCTCGTCGGGCTGCAAGGTTTTGCCGACGCCCATCCGCATCAGCTATCGGGCGGCATGCGCAGTCGTGTCGCATTGGCCCGCAGTCTGGTCACCGGTCCGCGCATCCTGTTGATGGACGAACCGTTTTCCAAGCTCGATCCGCACATGCGCACGCAGATGCATGAAGAATTGCTGCGCATTCACGCTATGCAAAACATGACCGTGCTCTTCGTCACGCACGACGTGGAGGAAGCGATCGTCCTTGCGGACCGTGTAGTGGTGCTCGCGCCGCGTCCGGGACGCGTGCGCGAGATCGTCAGCGTCGACTTGCCGCGTCCGCGCAGCGCGACTGACCCCGCCGTCGCCGAAGCGATCCGCCAATTGCGTCTCTTGATCTGACCTATGTCCACTGTCCCACGGAGTTCGTTCGCCTCGACTGTTGTGCAACGCGTTGCGCTTGTCGTGCTGCTGCTGGCCGCCTGGTGGCTCGCTTCGCTGCGCATGCCGCAATTTGTGCTGCCCGGGCCGCAGAGAGTCGCTCACGCGTTTGTTGCGCTCGTGCAAAGCGGTACTTTCTTCGATGACCTCGGCGTCACGCTGTATCGGGTCGTCGGGGGATTCCTGCTGGCGGCAATCGTGGGCGCACCACTTGGCATTGCGCTCGGATCGAATCCGCGCATCGCGCATTTTCTCGAGCCGCTGCTATCGATCGTGAATACGGTTTCATCGGCGATATGGGCCGTGTTCGCAATCATCTGGTTCGGCATCTCGAATGCGACCACCATCTTCGTTGTGTTCATGACCGCCATGCCGCTGATCCTGACCAATGTATGGCAAGGCGCGCTGACCGTGGATGGCAACCTCGTCGAACTGGCCCGCAGCTTTCGCATGTCGCAGACGCAGATCATGCGCAAGATCTTTCTGCCGACCATCCTGCCGCATTTCTTCGCCGGCGCGCGTCTTGCGTTTGGTTTTGGCTGGCGCGTGTCGCTGGTCGCAGAGACCATCGGGTCATCGAACGGGATTGGATATCGCTTGCGGCAAGCAGCGGATCTCGTGCAGACGGACCAGGTTTTCGCATGGACCGTGACGCTCGTTGTCTTGATGCTCGCACTCGAAGCCGGGGTGCTGAAGCCGCTCGAGCGCCGCCTGTTTCGATGGAAAAAGACCGACTGAACCAATGGGGATCGAGAAGATGAAATGTTTTGATTTATTCAGGAGAGCGGTGCTTTCCGCAGTCATCGCTGGAGGCACGACATTGGGTGCTGTGCAGGCGGCGCACGCGGAACCCATGCGCATAGGCTACTGGACGAGCGGCGTAAGCCTCGGTTTCGGCGCGGTCCTGGAAGCGCAGAAGTTCCTGCAGCAACGTGGTCTGGACGTGACATTCGTCCATTTCTCCGATGTCAACGCGCCCAATCGCGCACTGGCCGCGAATGCGATCCACTTTGCTTTCGCCGCGCCGGCATCGGCTGTCTTCAGCACCGCTGCTGAGGGCGTGCCGCTCAAGATCGTGCTCGCGACACAACCCGCCGACGTCGAATTCGTCGCGCCCGAAGATTCGCCCATCAAGTCGCTCGCCGACTTGCGCCGCAAGAAAGTCGGCATGTCGCCGCCGGGCAGTTCGGTTGCATCGATAGCAACCGCCGTCCTTCAGGGCAACAACGGCATCAAGCCGACTGATTTTTCGATCGTGCCTGGAAACGAAGGGCGCCTCGCGCAGTTCCTCGTGCAAAAACAAGTCGATGCCGCTGCGTTGCGCTCCGTGACCATCGCGCAATTGAAGGAGTTGAAGGTGAAGCGCCTGGGCAGTTTTGGGGGCGAATGGAAGAAGCTCACGAAGTCCGACGCGACGCCGTATATCGGTGTGAGCGCAATCCGCGCGGACTATCTCAAACAGCATCCGCAGGACGTGGCAAAGCTGATTGCGGGCATGCGCACTGCGTTGCAATGGGGCGCGGCGCATCAGGGCGATGTCGCCGCGATCCTGCAGAAGAGCGCGAACTTGCCGGCCGAGGACGCACAAGCGTACGCGGCGCGCTGGTCGGACATCAATCGTGTGACCTTCGAGCCTATCGATCTGGAAACGCTAAAACGCGAGCATCAGATCTTCGTGGACGGTGGCGTGATCAAAGGCGCGCTGCCCGCCGATCTCTTCGACACCGCGCCCTACGCCGCATCGAAATCAATTCAGTAACGTGGAGAAGACACTGTGACAACTGCAATTCAATCGACCATGAAAGCGCTTGTGTTGAACGAGCATGGCGATCTCGATCAACTGCATGTCATCACCGACAAACCGGTGCCGAAAGCCACGCCCGGGCATGTGGTGATCCGCGTGCGCGCATCGTCGTTCAATTATCACGATGTATTCACCGTGAAGGGCATGCCCGGAATCAAGGTGCCGTTTCCGGTCGTGATCGGCCTGGATATGGCCGGCGACATTGCGGAAGTGGGCGAGGGCGTCGATGGCTGGAAGCCGGGGGATCGCGTGCTCGTGAACCCGTTGTATCCCGAGAAAGGCCTGATGGGCGAGATGCTCGATGGCGGCATGGCGCAATACTGCCTCGTGTCTGTCGGCCAACTGATTGCGTTGCCCGACGCCGTCAGCTACGACGCCGCGTCTGCGTTGCCGGTCGCATATGGCACGGCGCACCGCATGCTGGTCACGCACAAGACCGTGAAAGCCGGCGACCGGGTACTGATTCTCGGCGCGAGCGGCGGGGTGGGTACGGCCTGCATCCTGATCGCGAAGCAACTGGGCGCAGAAGTGATCGCGTGCGCGGGCAGCGACGAGAAGTGCGAGCAGCTAAAAGCGCTAGGCGCCGATCAAACGGTGAACTACAAGACTACGGACTTCTCGAAGTGGGCCATCGGACAGTACGGCAAACCGCAGCGGCGGACCTATGACGGTGGTGTTGACGTAGTGGTGAACTTCACCGGCGGCGACACATGGGTGCCATCGCTCAAATGCCTGAAGCGCGGCGGCACGTTGCTCGTATGCGGTGCAACGGCCGGACATGCGCCGGCAGAAGACCTGCGATACATCTGGAGCTTCGAGCTGAAGATTATCGGCTCGAACAGTTTCTACGATGAAAACCTGCGTGCGCTGCTCGACCAGATCGCCACCGGCGAGCTCGTGCCGGCCATTGACCGAACCTTGCCGCTCGAAGAAGCGGCCGAAGGCTTGCGGCTCATTCGCGACCGCGAAGTGTTGGGCAAGGTCGTCGTCAATCCGTGAATGTAAAGTTGAGTCGAGAGGACATCATGAGCGAAACAACATTGCCGAGTGCGCAGGAAATCGAGGCGCGCCTTCGGCGTGGCCCGTTCCACGAATGGCTTGGGCTGAAAGTGGTATCAGTCGGTGAAGGCGAGATTGAATTGACCGCCACATGGCGCGAAGAATGGGTCGTGAACCCCGACAAGGGTTATACGCACGGCGGCATTCTCGCGGCGCTCGTGGATCTGGCGGCGGACTGGGCGCTGGTGTCGAAGACAGGGCGCGGCGTGCCGACCATCGATTTGCGTGTGGACTATCACCGTGCCGCGTTCAAGGGCGATCTGACGGTGAAGGGCAAGGTGATCAAGTTTGGATCGCAAGTGTCTGTTGCCGAGGCGCAAGTCTTCGACAAGGACGGCAAGCTGGTCGCGAGCGGACGCGGGGCATATTCAACGGTGACGGCATCGCCGGCAACGTGATGCTTGCGCTCGATCACCTGGTCATCAACACGCGCTTCGATACCGACGCCGCTCAAACTGTCTTCGAGCAACTCGGCTTCACGGTCGCGCCGCGCGGATATCACACGCTCGGATCGATCAACCATGCGATCGTATTCGGCGATCACTATCTCGAACTGATCGGGTTGCCCGCCGACGGCAAGACCGTGCGCGAGGAAATCCTCAACAGTCCACTAGGCGCAGACGGTCTCGTGTTTCGTACGGATGATCCCGCCGCGACTTTCGCGAGCTTGCAACAGGCGGGCTTCGAGGCCACTGCGCCGCAGACGTTCTCAAGGCCGGTCGAGTGTCTTGGCGATGCACGATTTACTACGGTGCGCCTGAAGCCCGGCCAACTCGATGGCGGCCGCGTCTACTTTTGTCAGCACCTGACCCCGAGTTCGTGTTTCGCGATGAATGGCAGCATCATCCGAACGGTGCAACGAGCCTGAGTGCACTGCATCTGATCGATGCAGCGCCCGAACCCTATGTGCAGCTTGGCGAAATCGCGGCGGGCTTCGAACTGGTGTACTGGACGCGCAAGACTTTCGACGAGCATTTCGGCGCAATGGCCTCGCACATCGGGTCGCGTGGGCCACATGGCCCACGTTATGCGGGGATCACCGTGCGTACGCCGACGTGGCAATCCTTGGAACAGAAAGCGAAAACGGCCGGGCTGCCCGTTCAGGTTGACGCGGACCGCGTGCTCGTTGCATTACCCCGCTTCGATACCTTGCTGGAATTCAAGCCATGACGTTCCCCACCAATCTTGGTGCCTTGATTGCCCATGACGATGAAAACAGGGACGCCGTCGCTATCATCGGCCTTGACGAAGCATTCAACGCGGATGAATACACGTTCGCGGAACTCGATGCCATCGCAGACGCCGTCGCGCATACGCTTCGCCGCCACTACGCGCGCGGCGAGCGCATTGCGGTCCTCGGGGCGAACTCTGCCGAATTTATCGCGACCATGCTCGGCATCATGCGCGCGGGTCTTGTCGCCGTGCCGGTCAACTACAAGTTTCCGCGGGCGTTGATCGCAGAAGTCATTGCCGACAGCGGCGCACGCCTTGTATTCAGTGATCCGAAACGTTTTTCTGAGGCACCAGAGTTGTTGCCGCGCGTCGTATTCAAACACCCGGATGATGCGCACGGTTTCGATGCGTTCATCGCTGAGGCAAAGACTCATGACGGTCCGTTCGAGCCGATTGTCCCGCACGAAAACGAAGCTGCGCTGTTCCTCTACACCTCGGGTTCGACAGGCAGGCCGAAGGGCGTTGTGCTTTCGCACGCAAGCCATCTCTGGGTCGTCGAGACGCGCCTGAAAGCACAACCCCTGAAGAACGAACGCGTATTGATCGCCGCGCCGCTTTATCACATGAACGCGCTTGCGCTCGCGTTTCTTGCGCTCGCCGCCCGCGCCACGACCGTGCTGATGCCGGCCTTCAACGCGCGCAATTACATTCGTGCTATCGATACGTATCGATGCACCTGGCTCACCTCCGTCCCGCCGATGATCGCGATGATGCTGCAGGAGCGCGATCTCCTTTCGCAGACGGATTTGTCGTCGGTGCGTTACGTGCGCATGGGTTCGGCGCCCGTCAGCGGCGCGCTGCTCGATCAGATCCATGCCTTGCTGCCGAACGCGAAAGTGATCAACGCATACGGTACGACTGAAGGTGGTCCGGTTGTATTCGGCCCGCATCCATTCGGTTTACCGACACCGCCGCTGGCCATAGGCGTGTCGCATCCGCTGGTGCAGCTTCGCTTGATCGATACAAACGGGCAGCCTGCCGACGAAGGCGAACTCGAGATGCGCAGCCCCGGACTCATGAACGGATATCACAATCGTGCAGACCTTGCGCCGCCGATCACACCGGATGGCTTTTATCGCACGGGCGACGTGTTTCGCCGCGATGAAAACGGCTTCTACACGTTCATCGGACGACGCGACGACATGTTCGTTTCGGGTGGCGAAAACATATTCCCCGGTGACGTCGAGAAGATGCTGGAGCGGCATCCGCTGATCCAGCAGGCGAGCGTGATTCCTGTTGAGGACGCCATCAAGGGCACCAAACCGGTTGCGTTTATCGTGCGCAAACCAGGTGCGCAATTGAGCGCCGAGGCGGTGAAGAAGTTTGCGCTCGAGCACGCGCCGGCGTACCAGCATCCGCGGCAAGTATGGTTCGTCGACGCGTTTCCGCTGGCCTCCACGAACAAGATCGACCGGGCGGCGCTCAAGCGCGACGCGGCGAAGCGGCTGGCGAAGGAACTCTAGGAAAGGGTCTATCAAATTATATCATTGACTTTGATATATTTAAAATTTGATGATATAGTTTGAAATATGAAACCCGATCAGTGGCACTTTTCTCGTCCCGAACTCGCAGCGGGTTATCTCGGCCTGTTTGGACTCGGGTTGTCCTCCGCACGGACCTTGTTTGCCCGCCGTCGGATGGGGAAGACGGAATTCCTGATCAAGGATCTGATTCCCGCGGCGAAGCAGGCGGGTTATCTGACTGCGTATGTGAACCTTTGGGACGACGACGAGGAACCGGCTGGCGCTTTGGTCGGCGCGCTGTATGGCGCTATCGAGCCGAACTGGTGGGCAAAGCTGGCGCGCAAGGCCAATAGTCCCGTCAGGAAGCTGAAGGCGAGTGGCAAGATTCCGGTGTTTGGAGAAGCGTCGGTCGAGGCTGAAATGACGGCTGACGACAAGAAGTTCGTCGGCTCGTTGCTATCTGATGCGCTGAAGGCGTTCGACTCCCAGACAAAGCCGCTGCTTCTGATCATCGATGAAGCTCAGGTTCTCGCCGCTGCGGCGCATTCGAACTTCGCGCATGCGTTGCGCGCGGGGCTCGACGTTCGCAAGGACCGGCTCAAGGTGATCTTCGCGGGCAGTTCGGAGTCGACGCTTCGAACCATGTTCGGTCGCTCATCCGAACCGTTTTTCAACTGGGCGCCGCTCGAGCCGTTTCCGTTGCTCGGACGTGATTTCATCCAGTTCATGGTGAAGAAGGTGAATACGATCACCAAACATCAGCTATCGATGAAACACGCGGTTGCGGCCTTCGACCAGCTCAATAACACGCCCGAATTTTTCCGCCGCTTTCTTGAGCGGCATCTGACGTATCCGTTCGACGGCCCCGAAGCTGCGCTGGAGTTCACGAAGGAACATGTGTTCAACAGCGATCAGTTCAGGCGTCAATGGACGGGTTTGCTGCCGGCCGACCGGGCATTGCTGGGCATGATGGCGAATGGCAAGGTCTCTGATTTTCACGGTCAAGCCGCGCGCGAACAACTTGCCGCCTTGCTCGGACTGCCTGAAGCGCCGCCCGTCAACATGCCTGCGCATTCGCTGCGCCGGCTGCAGGCGGACAATATCGTGACCAAGCTGGCGCACGGTGAATATCGGTTCGAAGACGAGGCGTTTGCGCAGTGGATCCGCGAGCATGGCGCGCTAAATGGCGAGGCTTCGAGCTGACCCCCGCCGCATCCCTCAAAACGAGTGGTTGATCCCCACATACACCCCGGACTGATTGCCACCGGGCGTGGGGTTGTCGGAGCTCGTCTGGCTGTTCGCTTCCAGCGAAAAATTCGCGCCGTTGCTGTTGCGCACAGTTGCCGCCGTTGCATACAGGAAGGTGCGCTTCGAGAAGTTGTAGGTTGTACCGATTTCGAACATGGTCGCGCGTCCGCCGCCCTGCAATGCATCGCCGTTGGTGTTGATATGGAACACGGCGGCGGTCGTCGCGAACACCGGTGTCCATTGATACGTGACACCGCCCCATTCGTGATCGCCCGAAGTCGGGGCGCCCGCAATGGTGGCGTCCGCATGCATGTGCGTGTAGGCGGCCTGCAGTTTGAACTTGCCTACATACGCGTTGATCATCGCGATGTATTCCCGCGAATACAGGAACAGGTCGGAGAACCGGCCATTCGCGTCGCGCATTTCGTCGAAGATGCCGCGGATCTGGAAGTACTGCCGCGTGTAGGTGAGCTGAATGCCGTCGGATCGGCCGTAGTCGGCAAAGGTGCCGTCGGCGTTCTTTTGTCCCTGATTGAAACTGGTGGTGTTGCCAAGCGAGTATTGGCCGAGAACGTCAATGCCATACCAGTTCGGCGATTGATACTGGATGTTGTTGCTGGTCTTGTTCCAGTTGCGGCTGCGTACGAGTGATGCCGACGACCATGCTTGCTGCACAAACGGATCGAAGTCCCACACGCCATTCGATATGGCGAGCATGCGGCCGAGTGTGAACGTGCCGTAGGTATCGTTGGCAATCCCTACGAACGCGTAACGTTGGTATAAGCGGCCGTTGGTGTCGCCGGCGGTGCCGTCGCTGGTATCGATGCCGGATTCCAGCTTGAAGATGGCCTTGTTGCCGCCACCGAGGTCTTCCGAGCCCTTCAGGCCGAACAGGCCCGTGCCCCATTCGCCGCTTGCGAGCCGCCAGCGGCTATGACCGCCGACGTTGCTCATGTACTCCACGCCGTTATCGATACGACCGTACAGCGTGACGCTCGATTGCGCTTGTGCGCCGCTGACACTGGCGCAACCGACAGCGGCTGCGATCCACAGTTTTTTCATCGTCTCCTCCGAAGTACGGAAGCGATCGCCTGCTATGAATCACTTTGTAGCGACCGCTTCAATTCGACGGAAGGATACACGCGCTCGCCGAAGCTTGCATTTTCGACCGCGCTGAATGCGCGGGATGCTTTCCCAGCGGCGCAAAAGGCTTATCGTAAGTTTCGGGCAGCTTGCCGTGGAGGAAATTACGCGCGGCGTCGAAACCAGCCTGTAAGGGATAACCTGTCGCGCGTCGCGGGCAATACTTCGTGCAGCATGTCAGCGGACAAGAACACCGCGATCCGGCCCGCGACGGGCAAGATATCGCGCGTGCCCGAACCTTCCGGATGCAGCCGCAATGCGCCGCCGTGTTCAGGCAGCCAGTCCGCATTCAGATAGACCACGACCGATATGACACGGCTGTCGTCATCGCGGAAACGGTCGCGATGCGGCTTGTACGATGCACCCGGCGGGTAGAACGCGAAGTGGCTTTCGTATTCGTCGAGCCCGAGGAAGAACTCGCGATTCAGCGCGATGCGCAGCGTCTCCATGATCGCCAGATACTGGTCGCAGGCGTCGGACTGCCCCGCCTGCAGCCATCGGATCTGGTCGCCGCGGACATCGGGTTGGAGCGACTTTGCCGTGCCATGGCCCACACCCGCACGCGTCAGGGACCCCGCCGCCGCAAGCGCCGTGCATTCCCGCGCGAGTGCGACCGTGAGGTCCGGTGGCAAAAAGAAGTCCTGCTCTGACCAGCCATGTCGATGAACGGCATCGACGATATTTCGATGCAAGTCATCAACGGGCGCGTCAGAAAGCGCCGTGAAGTGCGATCGGGTCACTGCGTGTTCCTTCAAAACGAAGGTGCGGGAGGAAAGTCGGACGTCGTGTCCGGGGCGGGATGGGACTTGAATCCGGGCGAAGGATATTAACACCGCGGCCTTGGTTCCCAACAAGCAATGCCTGACCAGCCGCATCGTGATCATTACGGCGATCAAGCCGTAGCTCTATCACCCGGTCGTATTGGCGAAATGGCGCTGCAGATCGAGGAGATCCGCGGCGGCCGTTTGCGCTCAACCTGGTGAACGCGTGGAACCGGCCGGAACGGGCCAAGGCGGGCATCGGCTTCGCTGAACATGATGAGCGCTACGCCTACGGACACGAGTGGATCAGCGTGGTGGTGCGCTTTTGCGCGCTATCCTGAAGCAGAACAGCGATCCGAAAACGGTCGTGCACCAGACCTTCAGCAAATTTGCGTTTGCGTGAGCTCACGGCCGATTAATAGAGGTCCGTTTTAAGGCGACCGGGCAGGGCGCGGTCATAGGCATCGGCGTCGAAGGTGCTGTCGCTCACGTTCTTGAGCATCGCGCCGGCGCTCGGCAAACTCGCGCGGTCCACGTGCTTTTCCGCGTTCCACAAGTCGGACCGCACGACCGCCTTCGAGCAATGGAAATACACGGATTCCACGTGCACCAGGATTACCGTGCGCGGCGGTTTGCCGTTCACGCTGAATGACGCGAGCAGGTCGGTATCGTCCGCAATCGATGCCCGGCCGTTCACGCGCATCATTTCTCCCGCGCCCGGAACCAGGAACAGCAGCGCGATGCGCGGGTCTTGCACGAGGTTCCTGAGTGTATCGATGCGGTTATTGCCCGGGCGGTCGGGAATGGCGAGCGTGTGGGCGTCGAGAATGCGCACGAACCCCATGGCGTCGCCTTTGGGCGAACAATCAAGCCCGTCTTCTCCCGCCGACGCCAGCATCACAAACGGCGACGCAAGAATGAACGCGGCGTAGTCCTCGCTGATGAACGAGATCTCCTTGCGCACCGACCGCTCGTTCGCTTTTCCGTAGACGCTTTCCAGTTCTTCGACGTTCGTCAGCATGGCCGTGTCCTTGAATGCTTACCCCGTAGAGTAGCATCCGCGTGCGACATCAATGCGACGCCACCGGATCGAGCCCCGTCTGCTTCACGACAGGCAACGCGGCAGGCGATGCCAGATACTGCAGCAGCGCCCGGGCCTCCACCGGATGCTGTGAACCCGCCGGTATGCCGGCCGCGAAGCGCGTCACCGATTGCACCGAATCGGGAATCTTGCCGACGAACGTGACGCCCGGCACGGGCAACAACTCGCTCACTTGCTGGAAGCCAATTTCATAGTCGCCTGTCGCGACCACCGACGCCACCGGAATCTTCGGCACCATGGTCGCTTTCGGACGGACCTGATCCTCTATCCCAAGGCGCTTGAACAACTCGTTCTGTACGTACACGCCGCTTGCGCTATCGGAGTAGGCGACGGACTTTGCGTGCAGCAGCGTTGCCTTCAATGCGTCAATCGTGCCGATGTCGGGCTTCGGCGCACCCGCGCGCACGACCATGCCGATTGCCGAATCGGCGAGTTCGACGCGGGAACCGGGGATCACCTTGCCTTGCTTGATCAGATCGTCGAGCGCATAGCCGACCATGATGACGACATCGGCAGGTTCACCCCGGGCAAGGCGGTTAGGGATCGCTTCGGGGGCTTTGCCCATCGACGGGCCGAGCGCCGTGTCGAGTGTATTGCCGCTTGCCGCGCTGAATTGCGGGCCGAGGATCTTGTAGGCGGCGGTGAAGCCGCCCGAGCTCATCACATGCAGCTCGGCGGCCTGGACAACGGTCGCGGCCGTTGCAGCGGCGATGAATGTGTACGCGGACAGCTTCAGCAAGAACGATTTCATGGAAGTCATTGGCGGTTGAGAAGGCCGCGAAAGTTTAATCGCCACGAGCCGGCAGGTCGCTAGGGAACAGCCCGGAAGGACCCATATTGAACCAAGGCTTCAGCTCAGGCTGAGCTTTCGCACAAACTGTTAAATAGTGAAAACTCTACATAAACAGAGACTGAACAGCGGTAGAGTGGTGCATCGAAAACAGCACTCGCACTTCAGGTTGCGTTTTCGGAGAACCGTTTAATCCAGCGTGTGGAAAACCACTCCACGGCGCGATCAAAACGTAAGCTCGAGGGCATCGGTGAAAAACAAAAGTCTTTACCAGGGTAATCATGCGTCGAGCATTATCGATGCCGAAATAACGCATATACGGGCCGTGATGTTTCGCTGTGTCCGAGCGAATGCCGACGGCGCGATTTTTCACGCCAAATATTGGCAAAACCGCTTGATCACGTTACGGGATTCCGGCTTGAGCCGTTTGCAACGCGACGCGGTGCAATCGCTTTTAAGCGGTTTGAGGGAACAGATTTAACGAAGGGGTTTGAGAATATAAGGCCGGGGGGCTAGTCATGTTGAGTAAGTCCATTGGACGTCCAGTTGCATTGCAGTCGTCAATCCGGCCGGGGCAGGCCGCCAAGGGTTTGCGCCGGCTGACGCTGGACCCTGAGATGGACCGCCACGCGCGAGCGGCAATTGAGGCGTACGCGGACTCCTGCGCGGACGAAACGCCCTGGCTCGCAGATATCCTGCGCAAAAGACTCGACGCGTTGAGTCGTTCGGTGGAGCGCGTCGGGGATCAATTCGACAGAGTGCATGACGATCAGGACGAACCCATTCAGCTCACGCATTGCGAACACACGGCACGGCGGCTGATAACGTTTGCACGCATGTGTGCAAACGCGCGAGAAGATTATTCCGCCGCCGCGTGGGACCACGTAATGAAAAGCATCGACAGAATGCTGATTCAAATGCGGTAGATAGCCATCGATAAGTATAATAAAAGCAAAAGCCCGCTAAATCGGGCGATAAAAAGATCACGCTTAATCAGCAAGAAAAAGCAAACGGTAAGCAAACAGACCGTCTGGATAATTCAACGGGGAATCAGGCAATGCGGATATGCGTGTTGGACGACGACCTGAGTCAGACGGCGTATGTGGCTCAGACGCTGAGCTCGGCGGGTCACGATTGCCAGGTATTCACAGACGGAAAGAGCCTGATCCATGAACTCAGGCGCCAGCCGTTCGACCTGCTGCTGCTCGACTGGAACATGCCGGAGATGCCGGGCGACATCGTGCTGAATTGGGTCCGGCAAAATCTGACTACGAATCTGCCGGTTCTGTTTCTGACAAGCCGCAGCGTGGAAGCGGACATTGTCCAGATGCTCAATGCGGGCGCGGACGACTACGTTTTGAAGCCCGTCTCGCCGCCGGTGCTGCTCGCGCGCGTGGAGGCGCTCCTGCGCCGGATCTATGCGCAGAAGCAAAAAGACGCGCCGCACGAGACCTACGGCATCTACAGGTTCAACATCGCCGCGCAACTTGCTGCGGTGAACGGCGAGCCTGTCACGCTGACGCAAAAGGAATTCGAACTGGCGCTGCTGCTTTTTCGCAACCTGTCGCGGCCATTGTCGCGCACGCATATTCGCGAGTCGGTGTGGCGGCAGGACGTCGACATTCCGTCGCGCACCATCGATACACACGTGTCGCAGATCCGCTCCAAGCTGGTGTTGCGGCCTCAAAACGGATACCGCATCACGCCGATCTATAGCTACGGCTATCGGCTTGAGAAAGTAGGGGAATGAATCGTCGTGAATGGGTTTAGTCAAACCGGGCGCGTGGCTCTGATCACGGCGATCGTCTTTTGCGTGCAGCCCGCGCACGCGAAACGCGTGCCGCCGCCCGACACCACGCCCTATGTGGTGAAGTCGGACGATTCGCTCTACACGCTCGCGTATCAGTACATGCAAAGCCCCGACGACTGGCGTCTCTTGCGCGAACTGAACCATGTTGCGAATCCGCGCCGTTTGCAGATCGACTCGCGTCTTGCCATGCCGACCGCGCGGCTCAAGCAGAAGTCGCTGACGGCGCGCGTGGTCGCGGTGCGTGGAGGCGTGGAGAAAAGCACGGCGCCGGGCTTGCCGTTCATTCCTGTCAACGCTGGCGCGTTGCTTCATGAAGGTGACGAAGTGCGCACGGGCCGCGATGCGTTTTTATCGATGACACTGCCCGATGGGTCACATATCGTGCTGCCCTCGAGCAGCAGGATCCAGATCGCGCGCTTGCGCACGACGCTCCTCACGGGCGCGGTCGAACGCCGTTTCGACCTCAAGCAAGGCGAAGTCACGACCGACGTCACGCCGCTGACGAACCCGCGCGATTCGTTTCGGGTCACGTCGCCGTCCGTGGTTGCGGGTGTGCGCGGCACGCGGTTTCGCGTGAACTACCTGGAGGAGCAGGACGCGACGACGGTCGAAGTGCTCGCGGGAAAGATCGGCGTGGACAGTTCGCCTGATGGTTCGGCCGCGCCGCAGCCCGTCCCGGGCCATGCCGAGACGCTGGTGGCGGCCGGCTATGGCAATGTCACGCGTACGGGCGCGATTGCGGGAACACCCGTCGCGCTGCTGAGCGCGCCGGGGATCGTCGAGCCTGACAAATTGCAGCGCTTCGAGCAGGTCGAATTCGACCTGACAGCCGTCAGTGGCGCCATCGCTTATCGCACGGAAATCGCCACTGATGCCGGTTTCCTCGACCTCCTGCGCGACCAGCGTTCGAGCAGCCTGCGCGTCGCCTTCGACGACATCCCCGACGGCAATTACTTCGTGCGCGTGAGCGCGACAGACGGGCAGGGCATCGACGGCCTGCCGCAAGTGTTCACCTTCATCCGCCATGTCGACACCACCAACCCCAGCGCCGTTCCGACCGAAAGCGGCGGGTACGCGTTCCGCTGGCACGTGGACAGCGAGGTGCCTGGTATGCGGTATCGATTCATTTTGTCGAGGAACATCGACCTGAGCGCACCGCTCATCGACCTGCTCGATGTCACCGGCGGCGAAATGTCGGTCGCGCATCTCGCGCCGGGCAAGTACTACTGGACCATCGTGGTCGATGTCTTCCAGAACGGCCGGCTGCTTTCGGTGCCGGGCGAAATTCGCTCGTTCACGCAAACCCGGTAGGTGACGCATGCCGTGGCGGTTTTCTTTTAGCGAGCGACGGGACCGGGGTCCGTCGATAGGCAGGCGCTTCCTGTTCGAGTGGACGCTGATAGGCGCGATCGGGATTGCCGCCGTGGTGTATGGCGTCGTCGGTCCGCTGACGGAACGCGCAAGCTTCCTGGTCTACGATCAGCTGCGGCTGCGTTCGACGCATCGGATGGCATCGGACATAGTGATCGTTGCCATCGACGACGAAAGCATTGCCGAACTCGGGCGCTGGCCATGGCCGCGCGACACACATGCGGCGTTGCTCGAGCAGATCGCCAAAGCGAAGCCGCGCGCTGTAGCGTACGACGTGCTGTTCACGGAGTCATCGCCGGGTGACACGGCCTTTGCCAATGCGATGAAAAGCGTGCCCACATATCTGCCGTTGCTGGTCGATCGCCAGCCGCTCAACCAGAATGCGCCTGCGGCCGTGGAGCCCGTTCCCGTTCTGCGCGATGCAGCCGCGGGCATAGGACATATCGATCTCGATGTGGACCGCGACGGCATCGCACGCAGTGTCTCGCTGTTCGAGGGCAACGGGCGCGACTGGTGGCCAGGATTGATGGTGCCGGTGTACCACGCGCTGCGCGGCCCGCATGCGCCATTACCCCGCACGCAAGGAAAAGACGCCGCATCCGCCGGCGACCTCCGGCGTGCACATCGAATGCTGATTCCGTTTTCGCGTGAGTCGGCAGAGTATCCGCGTGTATCGTTCGTATCCGCGATGCTCGGCCAGGTGCCGCCGGAATTTTTCACGGGCAAGGTCGTGCTCGTCGGCGCGACGGCCGCAGGATTGCGTGACCGTTTCGCCACACCGGTATCCGGCGCGCTCGGCGAGTTGCCCGGCGTCGATATCCACGCGACGATCCTCGACGCGCTGCTCGAAGGCCGCGCCGTCGTTCCCGTCGATAACCCGACGGGCGTCTGGACGAGTATCGTGCCTGTCCTCTTGCTGCTGGGCGGCTTGCTGGTGATGTCGCCGTTCCAGTCGCTGATCCTGACCGCAGGGCTTGCGGCTGCAAGTCTGATTGCGAGCGCCGCGCTGATGTATGTGCGCTCGCGTTGGCTATCGCCGGTTCCCGCGCTCGGCGGTCTCGCGCTGATCTATCTGCTATGGAGCTGGCGGCGGCTCGAAGTCGCCATGTCCTATCTCGGCCAGGAGCTGCGCCTCCTCGCCGCCGAACCCAACCTGCTGCCCGGCGCCGATAAAAAACCGCACCACGCAGCCGGCGATATGCTCGAACGGCTTATCGGACTCACGCGCGAAGCCGTGCAGCGTCAGCGCAACATGCGGCAATTTATCTGGGACAGCCTGAACAGTTTGCCGGAGCCCATCGTGGTTTGCGATCACGCCGGCCGCATCCTGATGGTCAACGATCCCGCGCGCCTTCAACTCGGCCCGATGCGTTTCACCGACATGTCCATCATGGATGTCTTCAGCACATTCCACTTCGTGCGCCTCGTCGATGAAACCACCCGCGACATTTCATGGCCCGCTGTTCTCGATCCACGCGTAGCCGCACATGCGGACGTGATGACACGCGGCATCGAGGTACGCGATCTCCACGGCCGTGACCACATGCTCCGTTACGCGCCTTGCACAACCAACACGGGCGACGCGCCGGGATGGATCGCGAGCTGGGTCGATATCACCGCGCTGCACGCGTCCGAGCGTCAGCGCGACGACATGCTGCATCTCCTGTCACACGACATGCGCTCGCCGCAGGCATCCATCCTGGCGCTGCTTGAAACCGAGCGGCCGCATCTCGATTCGCAGCGCGCGGTGGATCTGACGGAACGCGTTGAACGTTACGCGCGCCGGTCGCTCGCTCTCGCCGATGACTTCGTGCAACTCGCGCGCGCCGAGTCGCAGCATTACCAGCTCGAGCCTTTGAACCTTCATGAGCTTGCAATCGATGCCAGCGACGAAATCTGGCCGCAAGCCAGCGCAAAACAAATCGATGTCCGATGCGAGTCGCAAGGGGAGCACTTCTGGGTGCTGGCCGACCGTTCCTTGATGACGCGCGCGCTGATCAACCTGCTGAGCAACGCCGTCAAGTTCAGCCCGCCCGCGACGCGCGTGGATTGCATCATCAGCGCGACGGCGGATACGGTGGTCTGCGTGGTCCGCGATCAGGGGTATGGCATCGCGATCGAGCAACAGGCGCATCTCTTCGAGCGCTTTCGCCGCTTTCATGCCGATGGCCAGCCGGCAAGCGACGGGACCGGTCTCGGCATGGCGTTCGTCAAGACCGTGGTGAGCCGCCATGCCGGTGATATCGCGATCGAAAGCGCGCTGAACGTGGGAACCGCCGTAACGATCACATTACGTGCGCACGCCGTCGAGCAATAAGAGAGGGATATGAAGTGAAACTACGATCAATGCGTGCCGCCGTGCTTCTTCTTGCACTGCTGAGTGCCTGCGCGAGTGAACAACCGGTTCGCATCAGCGCGTATCGCGATGGCGCGTTCTCGACGAGCGGCATCAGGACATACGCGCTCGATAAAACGCAAGCCGGCGTGGATGACGCAACCGCCCGACCGCTGCGTGAAGCGCTCACCGCACAGGGCCTGCAACCCGCGTTAGCAACTCAGGCGGACTACCTGATCAAGCTCGGCTACGCGACCCGCCCGCAGAACGTCCGCGTCCAGGCCACGTGTTCGACCGCGCCGGAAGAAGCGTGCGATGACTTCGCAGCATCGACGGGCTTCTTTGAACGAAAGCGCTATGTCCATGCGTTGACCGTCCAGTTCATCGGAAGCAAGACCGGCGCGACCGTGTATCAAGTGAGCGTCACGCACGCCGACCGCGATCCGGCCGGGAGCGCCGCATTACCCGCATTGATGAAATGCGCGTTCAATGGTTTTCCGCTGCAAAACGCCGAGCGGCGTGAACTTGCGGGCTGCGACTGACGGTGCCTACTCATCCAGCGCCTTGTGCGACGTTTCGTCCATGCATGCAACCGCTATCAGCCCGAGCGCGCCGCAGCCGATCACATACCACGCCGGCGCCAGCACGCTGCCGGTCACGATGATCAGCGACGTCACGAAGAACTGCGCGAAGCCGCCGAAGATCGCAACACCGACGCTATACACCACGGCGCCGCCGGTCGCGCGAACGGCGCGCGGAAAGAGCTCGCCGAGCATGGCTCCAACGCCGCCGATGTTGATCGCATGCACCGAAGAGAGCAGTGCCACCACGATGATCAGCGTGCTGGTCGCCGGCCACGTGTTCAATGCGACAAAAGCGGGATAGATTGCGAGCATCAGGATCACGCGCGTCACCTGTGCAAGCGGCTTGCGCCCGAAGCGGTCAGTCAGATAACCACCGACGGGCGCAAGCACGAAAATGATCGCGCCCGACAAACATCCCGACAGCATCGCGGTTGCCGGGGGCAGGCCGAGCGTCTTCACGCCGTAGATCGATAGATAAAAAACGATGATGAAATGCGCTGCCGTCCCGGCGATCGTCAGGCCGAGCCCGCTCAGCAGTGCGCGCCGATGATTGCCAATGACATCGATTAAAGGAAGTTTTGGCGCCTTCGGCATCGGCGTTCGAGGCGGTTCTTCTTCGAGCGTCCGACGCAGCCACCAGCCGACTGGCACGATCAACGTACCGATAACAAACGGCACGCGCCATCCCCAATTTTCAAGTTGCGCGGACGTGAGGCTCGCCGTCAGCGCGACGCCCGTCAGCGCGCCGGCGAGTGCGGCAAGTCCCTGGCTCGCGAACTGCCACGATGCATAGAAGCCGCGCCGGTTCGGCGGCGCCTGCTCGATCAGCAACGTAGTCGATGCCCCGACTTCACCGCCCGCCGAAAAGCCCTGGATCAGCCGTGCGATCACCAGGATCAACGGACCGGCAACGCCGGCTTGCGCATAGGTCGGCGCGACCGCGATCATCGCCGTGCCCAGGGCCATGAGCCCGAGCGTCAGGATCATCGCCTTCTTGCGGCCCGCGCGATCAGCATAAATGCCAATCAGCAATCCGCCGACCGGCCGCGTGAAGAAACCGACACCGAAGCTCGCGACCGCGAGAAGCAACTGTCCGACCGGGTCCTGCACTGGAAAGAAGAGCTTGCCAATCACGAGGGCGAAGAATCCGTAGACAGTGAAGTCGTAGAACTCCAGCGCATTGCCCGCGGCCGCCGCAGCGACGAGCCGCGCACGGCTTTGCTTGCGCACCGGAACCATGCCCGTTGCCACGTTGATATCGCGTATTGAAGGGATGCCCATGATTTTTCTCGATGCGCGGTACTTGGGGAGTATTTGGAGGCGTTCAGTCACTCAATCAGCGAGATACGCTTCGGCCAGCCGCACCCAATAACTCGCGCCGAGCGCCAGGATGTCGTCGTTGAAGTCGTAGCCCGGGTTATGGACCATGCAACTGCCTTTGCCTTCGATTCCGTTGCCAATCCAGGCATACGAACCCGGCACGACCTGCAGCATGTAGGCGAAATCCTCGCTGCCCATCAGCGGCCTTGCGTTCGTGTCGACGCGTTGCGCGCCGAGCAGTTTCGTGGCGACATCGGCGGAAAATGCCGTGGGGTCCGCGTGATTGAAAAGCACCGGATAACCCCATTCGTAATCGATGTCCGCCTCGACTCCGAACGCTGCTCCCTGCGCGTGGATGAGCGTGGTAATGCGCTCGCGCAAGAGCGCGCGCACGGCGGGGTCAAGCGCGCGAATGGAAAGTTTCATCTCGGCGGTTTGCGGGATGACGTTGAAGGTATCGCCGGCCTTCACGCTGCCCACCGAGATCACCGCGGACTTCTGCGAATCGACTTCCCGCGCAACGATGCTCTGCAAGGCCAGGATGATCGCGCCCACCGCCGGCATGGGATCGCGCGAAAGATGCGGAAGCGCGCCGTGTCCACCGAGGCCGCGCAACACGATAGTCGCCCGGTCCGCCGATGCCATCGCAGGTCCGGTGCAGAAACTCATGCAACCTGTTTCGAAGCCCGGCATGTTGTGCAGGCCGAAGATGGCATCGCAGGGAAAGCGCTCGAAAAGTCCGTCTTCCATCATCACGCGTGCGCCGCCGTAGCTTTCCTCGGCGGGCTGGAAAATCACCGTGAGCGTGCCCGAGAACTGGCGGCTTTCCGCCAGGTAGCGCGCGGCGCACAACAGCATGGCGGTATGGCCGTCGTGGCCGCACGCGTGCATGGTTTTCGGCACGGCGCTCGTGTAGGGCAGCCCCGTCGCTTCCTCGATAGGCAATGCATCCATGTCCGCACGCAGGCCGATGCGCTTCGTGCCACCGCCATGCTTGAGCACGCCGACCACGCCCGTTTTGCCGACACCAGGCGTCACCTCATACCCCCACTGCTCGAGCAAACTGGCAACGAGATCCCCGGTCGCCCGTTCCTCGAATGCGAGTTCCGGATGCGCGTGAATTTTCCTGCGCACCGCGATGAACTCCGGCGCAATGGCGGCAATGCCGGGAACGACGGGATCGACTGACAGCATGACATGCTCCTTGAAGGCGGGTGACTAATGGCGGTCAAGCATATAAAGTCCGGGAGCAAAACAGAAGACAGCTAATTAAATTTGCGACTACTTTGGGTTGTCGGTAGAAACCCATATCTGTCGTTTGATATTTGAGACGGACGTCGATGAAATACCATCAATTGCGAGCATTCCTGACGGTCGCGGAACAGGGCAGCATTCGGGCGGCGGCGCGCAGCCTGCATCTCTCGCAAGCTGCATTGACCAAGGCGCTGAAGGAACTGGAGCAGGACCTCGGCGTGCCGCTGGTCTTGCGCACGGCGCGTGGCGTGCAACTCACGGCGTTCGGGCAGCAATTGAGGATTCGTGGGCAGATGGTGACAAGCGAGATGCGCCGCGCTGAAGACGATATCGCGCACATGAAAGGCGAGCTGTCCGGAAGCGTTGCCGCGGCCATTACGCCGAGCGCGGCGTTATCGATTCTGCCGAAAGCGTTCCAGGCCTTCCGCGAGAAGATGCCGGATGCGCGGGTGAGTTTTATCGAGGGATTTCCGGGCGTGGCGTTGCCGCGTTTGCGCGACGGTTCGCTGGATTTCGTCGTGGCCGTCGTCAACCCGGAACGGCTCGGGCCGGAGTTCGATTACATCGAGTTGTATGAGAGCCCATCGGTGATCGTCGCGCGCCAAGGTCATCCGCTCGCGCGGTGCACAACGCTTGCCGGACTCGTCGATGCCGAATGGCTGCTCAATCCATCGCCCGAAAGCTCGACGCGCGAGCTGCTCGATTATTTTGCCGGCAGTGGCTTGCCGGAGCCTAAGAGGGTGATCGAATGTCCGAGCTTTGTGATCGCGCACGGTTTGCTGCGCGGCTCGGACACCGTCGCGGCGTTGCCCGCACCGCTACTCGATCATCCGTGGGTCGGCGATGGACTTGCGGTGCTGCCCATATCGGATTTGCCGCCGGCTATTGCGATTGGGTTGGTGACGCGCCGCGATAGTCCGCTGACGCCGGCGGCGTCCCTGCTGGTTGAGTGCCTGCTGGACGTGGTTGCGTCACGCCGCGCGCTTATTTGACAAGATGCAGCCCCTTCGCCAGCACGACCCCCTTCTCGCGATTGACCAGCCAGACATCGCCGACATTCGCATGCAGCATCGCGGTGCGCGTGGTGATGTCGGTGGGTTCCTCGTTGGTCGGATCGCTATGCTCGACGGTCTCGGTGAGGTAAGGCGGCACCACGCGGCAGATCAGCACGAGCGCGAGATCGCCGTCGCCCGCCGCTTCGAACGCCGCTTCCGATAACCCGAACCGCCCGCGCACGCTGGTCTTGTTGTGTTTGCCCGTGGTGGTGTCGAGTTCGATCACGTCGACGTTCTGGATATACCCCTTCGCCTTCGCTTCCGCCGCAACGACCAGTTTCCGCCCGCGCGGTCCCATGATGGTCTTTTTCAGCACGATGGCGTCCGGATGATCGCTGTCGGAGAGGTCCACATCGACGGTCATGACGTGGATCTTCGAGCGATACCTAATGCCATACGGCGCCGGCACCACGAATGCAAGATCGCGGCTCAGCTTTGCATCGGTCACGTCGGGATCGTGGAGCGTCCTGGGCAGCGCCGTTCCGACCAGATCTTCCACCCGATGAGCGAACGTGCGCGCCTTTCCGGGCGTGAGCTTGCGCACAAGCGCGTCCCTGACGGCCACGGGATCATCGCCGGCGAAGTTCGGCGTGATGTTGAGTGCCGCAGCCGGCGCGGGGGTGCCGCTAGCGGCTTGTTGAGCCCAAGCACCAGCCGATAAACACAAAAGCACGCATGCTGCGCAAAGGCTTGCGTGCCTGATTGGCTGAAGACGCATTGGCAGACTCCGATTGTTTGACCGCTCGAGGTGTAGAGTTTATTGGATTGATGCGCTTCCTCATGTACTTTGCGCCAAGGATAATCCGATATGAAATCGCTAGTCATTTACGTGCCGCTCCCGGAGCGCGGAATATGAGCGGACCGCTGAAGGGATTTCGCATTGTCGAGATGGTCGGGCTCGGTCCGTGTCCGTTCGCCGCAATGATGCTCGCCGACATGGGCGCTGAAGTGATCCGCATCGACCGCAAGCCCACGGACGGTCCGACGCCCTATCCCATGCAAGGCACCCGTTTCGACGTGATGGCGCGCGGACGCCGTTCCCTCGCGCTGGACCTGAAAGAGCCGGAGGCGCGCGACCTGGCGCTGCATCTCATCGACCAGGCCGATGGGTTGATCGAAGGCTTTCGTCCCGGCGTGATGGAGCGGCTCGGACTTGGGCCGGACGTCTGTCTCGCGCGCAATCCCAGGCTTGTTTATGGCCGCGTGACCGGCTGGGGCCAGGACGGACCGCTTGCGAACGCCGCCGGGCACGACCTGAACTACATTGCGATGAGCGGCATGCTGCACGAGATCGGCGACGGCGACGCGCCTCCGGTGCCGCCGCTCAATCTCGTGGGCGACTTTGGCGGCGGCGGCATGATGCTCGCGTTCGGTGTCGTGTGCGCGCTGCTGGAAGCGCGCGGCTCGGGCAAGGGGCAGGTGATCGATGCCGCCATGGTCGAAGGTTCGGCGCTCCTCGGGGCGATGATCTACGGCTACAAGGCGTTTGGCGCGTGGACGGGAGAACGCGGCTCGGCCATGCTCGCCGGCGGCGCGCACTTCTACAACACGTATGCGTGTGCGGACGGGAAGTTTGTATCGGTGGGATCGATCGAGCCGCAGTTTTACGCGTTGCTACTCAAGCTGTGCAATATCCACGATCCCGCCTTCGACAACCACATGGACCGCAGCAGATGGCCGGAGCTGAAAACGAAGATCTCGGCCATCTTCGCAACGAAACCACGGCAAGCGTGGTGCGATCTGATGGAAGGGACCGATGTGTGTTTCGCGCCTGTCCTGGATATGGACGAAGCGCCGTCGCACGCGCATAACCGGGCGCGCGAGACATTCATAGAAGTCGATGGGGTGACGCAACCGGCACCGGCGCCGCGCTTCAGCCGGACCGCGCCGCAGGTGAACGCGGGGCCGGCGAGTGCCGGGCAGCACAGCGAAGAGATTCTTCGCGACTGGGGAGTGCAGGCGCAGACGATCGACGGGTTGCGGCGGAAGAACATCATCTAGTCGCCGCGAAGCTGCGCCTTACTCCACCACCGCCTCTTCAACCACCTTCCGCCGCCCCACGACCGACTCGAAGAACTGCTCATAGCGCCGGCGGCATGCGCGCCAGCCGAATTCATCGGTGGCGAGGGAGTTGGCCGAACTCGATGCTGCTGCCGGCCACGTCTCGCTGATCGAGCGCACGATGCCCGGAAGCTCGCTGATGTCATCGAAGAGATGAACGTTGTCGAACTTGCCGGCTGCCCATTTCATGAAGGGCGTCGAGCGCGAGATCACTAGCGGCACGCGTCCGATCGCTTCGAAAAACGCGCCGCTCACCAGCATGGAGTCGGCTGCGTGCGGCAGGATGATCACATCCGTATTCACCACGTTTTGCGCGAACTCGGCGTCCGAGAGGAACTTGGCATCGAGATTCACGGTGCCGCGCAGCGAACGCCGGTCAAGGATCTCGTTGAGCGTCGCGAGATACGCCTCGGTGCCCAGACCCGCGATCTGCAGATTGCATTCGCTTGGCCAGTTCTCCAGCACGGCGTCGATCTGTTTGTACGGGCGGATTACGCCAAGCAGCGAGAACAAGGGTTTGCCGCTTTCCTTCTTCGGCACGGTAGGCGGCTGACCCGGCGAATCCCAGTAGAGAGGATGGGGCAAGTACGTGGCCTTGTATTTGTCCTCGAAGTTCGGCGCGTGAACCACACGGAAATCGGCGAGACCGCGAATGAACGACATCACACGGCTGGCGAGGCGCCGGTTGAAGCCGGTTGTATCGTGGACTATATGGTCGTGCACGAAGTACACCGTCTTCGCTCTGGCAATTGTGATCAGCGCGCAATAGAAAGCGAAAAGCAGGCTGCCTGAAATACTGAACTGAGCACGGCCTTTCTCGCGCTTGAACGGCCGATACTCAAGCCAGTGAAACACCAGGACGTTCTCGGGTTTGAATAACTGAACGAATCCGCCCCGCAGCAAGCCCCTTACGGAAAGGGGCATGACGTCGTAACCCATCTCGGTGAATAGACTTTTCTGAATCTCGATATAGCGGTTGGTGTAATTCGTGAAAGGACACATTAGAATCTTTGTCCGCGACTCACCTGATGGCTTGCTTTCCTGGGTGCTGATCTCTGTCATGGGCACGTATCCGGCTGGACTGATTCAAAGGGAATTGTCGTGAGCAGATGCTGAACGGTAAGGCTCACCGCCCGGGCTGCAGACCGGTAAAACAATCTTCTTGGGAATGCGCAACGGCGACACAACGGTGTGTTCGGTTTAGCTTAACACCTGGAAAATCCGCGTGCTGTATCGATTTGTATGTCTGATTAATTCAGAGAATGAGTGGCCGATTATGGTGGCCGATTATGTTGAGTGATTCATTGAGGCCGTAATTCTGGATAAGGCGCTTCTGCTGAAGCGCCTTGTTAACGCCGTGCTTCAGCCTGGCGCGAATCTCACCACGATCCGGCTATAAGGCACGTCCCGGTCAACCGTCACCGAGCCTATGCCCTTGCCGGCATATGTCGTCACAAGCCGCATGCCAAGCCCCGTGCCCTGCGGTTTCGGAAAGTCGTTCGGAAAGCCGTCGCCTTCGTCTTCGACCGCGAGCAGCAGCGCGTCGTTTGCGCGCTCCAGCTTGACGCGCACCTTGCCGCGGCCGTACTTGAGCGCATTGGTTACGAGTTCTGCGGTGACAAGCCCAAGCGGGGCGAGCCGTGCGGCCGGCAGCACGATGGATTCGCCTTCCAGCGTAACCTCGCGCCCTGCAGCCAGGTCAGCCAGGTCCGAGGTGAGTCCGCGCAGGTAACTTGTTGCGTCCGTGGCTTCGGCCCCGTCGTCCTGATAAAGCCGGTGATGCACGGAGCCGACCGTGCGCACACGCGTGGCGGCGGCTTGCAAATGCACGGCGACGGATTTGTCGCCGGCTAGATTCGCCTGCAACGCGAGCAGCGTCTGCACGAGCTGCAGGCTGTTGCGCACGCGGTGATGCACTTCCTTCATCATCAGCGCGGAGTTGCCCAACTGGATTTCCTGGCTCGATACCAGCGCGGCAAGCTTCTCCTCGTTTTCGTGCCGCTCGGTCACGTCGCGCATGGTGAGCACGACGCGTTTGACCTGGTCGTCGGGGTCGCGAATCGGCGCCACCGATACATCCCACCAGCGCGCATCGCCGGCGCAGGTCGGACAGGGGCCTTCGAAGCGCGTGGGGTCTCCATTCACCGCCGTCTCCAGCGCGTGCAGGACCTTGGTCCGCTGATCCTCGGGCCACAAGTCGATGCAATGCATCCCGCCAATCTCAGCGAAGTCATCGATTTTCAGCGCGGTGAGTCCGTTGTCGTTCATGAACTCGATCCCGCCCTCGACCGACAACACCTGAATGCAATCGACGCTCGCGTTCAGTACGCTGGTGGAGAAGAGCTCGTTGGCGTCTGTCTGCGATTCCGCCATGAGGCGTTCGCGGCTCATCGAGATGACGTTCGCGATGCCTTCCAGGAAAACGATATCGGTTTCGCTGAAGTCTTCGTCGTCGGAACTGTCGGCTTCCAGCACGCCGTAGGTTTCCGGAATGCCGCGAATGGGCACGTTGATCGCGCGCTTGATGCCGTGGCGCGTCAGCAATTCGGGCGTGCGAAAACGGTGTTCGGCGCCGAGGTGATTCGACAACACCGGCCGTCCGCTCGTGAACGCGTGGCCTGCGGGGCTGGCGTCGTCGGCGCCGAGTTCTGTCGTGCCGATATCCGCCGGGTCCCAGCCCACGCCTGCTTCCAGCACGAAGGTCTGGCTTTCCGGCTGATAGCGCAGCACTTTGACAAAGCGAGAATGCAATCCCGCCGATACCGCCTTGCACGCTTCATCGAGCAACGCGTCGGCGTTGTGCACGCGCAGGACGGATGTCGCGAACTGCACGGCAAGTTCGTGCTGCAGGCGCAAGCGGCTTACCGACCGGTCGACGGCGCTGCGGATGGTTTCTTCTGGTGGCAATGCGTCCATCAAACTCTCCTCGGCGGCAGCGGCGGCATTGTCGATGTGCATCAACTTATGACAAATCCGGCTCAGTACGAGATTCTAACCGTGAGAACCGTATTGATGACTTTTGGCGGATTTAAGTGGCTTGCTGGCGCGCAATGCTGAATGTTTTTTCGCGGGCATAGGCGTAATCCCCGATGTTACGATCGTAACAAGAGAATGTTAGAATGCTCTATTGATTAACCGGAAAATGTTGTGCGTTGCACAACCGGCCCTACTCATGCTCGACGTCGCTTCTCAATCCGTTGTCCCCTTGCGCGGCAAACCGCCCGCCGTTCATGCCGAACGCAATCCCGGCGTGCCCCTGGATCTCTCGTGGATCGACGGCTTGCGCGTCAACCAGTCGGCCGTGGGCCGGCGAGTCGGCACGCTCGGCACGCGCCGCGCCGTAAAGAAGGACGCGCAGGCCGCGTGGCTTCTGAAAGCCGTCACCTGCATCGATCTGACCACGCTCAATGGCGACGATACCGCCTCGCGCGTCGAACGGCTGTGTGCGAAAGCGCGCCGTCCGGTTCGCGATGACCTGCTCGAATCGCTCGGCATGCCGCCCGGTTCCATCAAGACCGGCGCGGTCTGCGTGTACCACCGTTTCGTTGCGACCGCTGTCGCGGCGCTTGCCGGCAGCGGCATTCCGGTCGCGGCGGTATCCACAGGTTTTCCTGCCGGGCTGATCCCGCATCCGCTGAAGCTGAAGGAAATCGAGGCGTCTGTGAAAGACGGCGCGGCGGAGATCGATATTGTCGTCACGCGCGAACATGTGCTGAACGGCAACTGGCAAGCCCTTTACGACGAAATGCGCGACTTCCGCGCGGCTTGCGGCCCGGCGCATATCAAGGCGATTCTCGCGACGGGCGATATCCGCACGCTGTCGAATATCGCCAAGGCGTCGATGGTCTGCATGATGGCCGGCGCCGATTTCATCAAGACATCGACGGGCAAGGAAGGCGTGAACGCCACGCTCGACGTTTCGCTCGTGATGGTCCGCATGATCCGCGAATACCTCGAACGCACGGGCGTGATGATCGGCTTCAAGCCTGCGGGCGGCGTGTCGACGGCCAAGTCGGTGCTCGAATACCAGATCCTGATGAAAGAGGAACTCGGCCGCGAATGGCTCGAACCGGAGTTGTTTCGCATTGGCGCATCGAGTCTGCTCGCCGATATCGAACGGCAGCTCGAACATCACGTCACCGGTCGCTATTCCGCTTTTCATCGGCATCCTGTCGCCTGAATTTTTCGCATCACTCTCTTACACGAGCTCCCAATGAGCGTAGCCGACTATTTCTCCTCGATGGATTACGGACCTGCACCGGAAGACGACGGCGCCGCGCGCGCCTGGCTGGATCAACACACCAACGGTTTTGGTCATTTCATCGATGGCGCTTTTCGTGAGCCCTTGGCCGGCGAGCGGTTCGATTCTTCGGAGCCTGCTACCGGGCGGGTGCTTTCGAGCATTGCGCAAGGCGATCAGTCCGATGTGGACGCAGCAGTCGACGCCGCGCACCGGGCGTTGCCAGCGTGGCAAGCGCTTGGTGGCGCCGGCCGTGCGCGTCATTTGTATGCGCTGTCGCGAATGGTCCAGCGCAACGCGCGCCTTTTTTCCGTGCTCGAATCGCTCGATAACGGCAAGCCGATCCGCGAATCGCGCGACATCGACATACCGCTCGTAGCCCGCCATTTCCTGCATCACGCAGGCTGGGCGCAATTGCAGGATCGCGAGTTCGCCGACTGGGCGCCGCTGGGTGTGATCGGGCAGATCGTGCCGTGGAATTTCCCGCTGCTGATGCTCTCGTGGAAGATTGCACCGGCGCTCGCCCTCGGCAACTGCGTGGTGCTGAAGCCGGCCGAATACACGCCGCTGACCGCGTTGCTGTTCGCCGAACTGGCGGCGCGTGCGGGATTGCCTGCGGGCGTGCTGAACGTCGTCACCGGCGACGGACGAACCGGCGCCGCGCTGGTCGATCATCCGCGCATCGCGAAGATTGCCTTTACGGGTTCAACGGAAGTCGGCAAGCAGATTCGTGTGGCGACGGCAGGCTCGGGCAAGTCGTTGACGCTGGAACTGGGCGGCAAGTCGCCGTTCATCGTTTTCGATGACGCCGATCTCGACAGCGCAGTGGAAGGTGTCGTCGATGCAATCTGGTTCAACCAGGGACAAGTGTGCTGCGCGGGTTCGCGCTTGCTCGTGCAGGAAGGCGTGGAGAAGCGTTTTATCGACAAGCTGAAGCGGCGCATGGATACGCTGCGGGTCGGGCCGTCGCTCGACAAGGGCATCGACATGGGCGCGATCGTCGATACCGTGCAGCTCGAACGCATTCAGTCGCTCGTTGCGCGCGGCGTTGCAGAGGGCTGCGTGATTCATCAGCCCAAGGCGCTGCAGATGCCGGAGCAGGGCGCGTTTTATCCACCGACGCTGGTGACGAATGTCGCGCCCGCGTCCACGCTTGCGCAGGACGAGATCTTCGGGCCGGTGCTCGTGACCATGAGTTTCCGCACGCCCGATGAAGCCGTCGCGCTCGCGAACCATTCCCGCTATGGACTCGCTGCGAGTGTATGGAGCGAGACCATTGGCCGTGCGCTGGACATTGCGCCGCGCCTGGAATGCGGCGTGGTCTGGATCAACGCAACCAATCTATTCGATGCCGGCGTCGGCTTCGGCGGATATCGCGAATCGGGCTTCGGCCGCGAAGGCGGACGCGAGGGGATTTACGAGTACCTGAAGCCGCGTGCGTGGTCTAAGCTGGCCGTTCGTTCGTCGGCGTCCAGTGCGCCTGCAGCGTCCACTTCAGTGGCCGAATCCAATGTCAGCGCGCTGGATCGCACAGCGAAGATGTTCGTCGGCGGAAAGCAGGTTCGGCCGGACAGCGGTTACACGCGGCTCGTGTTTGCACCGTCGGGGAGCATCGTCGGCGAGGTGGGGGAAGGCAGCCGCAAGGACGTGCGCAACGCAGTTGCGGCAGCGCGCGGCGCCGCAAAATGGTCGCAGGCCAGCACGCATAATCGCGCGCAAGTGCTGTATTACCTCGCGGAAAATCTGTCGGCGCGTGCGGAGGAATTTGCACGGCAACTGGTTGCGCGAACCGGCATCTCTCCGGCCCAGGCCGAGCGCGAAGTCGAAGCATCGATCACGCGCTTGTTCACCTATGGCGCGTGGGCCGACAAGTTCGACGGCGCCGTGCATTCGCCGCCGCTCAAGGGCGTGGCGCTCGCCATGCACGAACCGCTCGGCGTGATCGGCGTGGTGTGTCCGGATGAAGCGCCGTTGCTGGGCCTCGTTTCGTTGATCGCACCGGCGCTCGCATTGGGCAATCGTGTGGTCGCGGTGCCGAGCGAAACCTGCCCGCTGATGGCCACGGACTTCTATCAGGTGGTCGAGACATCGGATGTGCCCGCTGGCGCGCTGAATATCATCACGGGCGAGCGCAAGCCGCTGGCGTCGACGCTTGCGAAACACGACGATGTCGATGCCGTCTGGTCCTTCGGCGGCGCGGATTTATCGGCGATGGTGGAGCGTGAATCCATCGGCAACCTGAAGCGCACGTTCGTGGATCACGGCCGCGTGTTCGACTGGTTCGATGCCGACGTTTCCGAAGGCTTGCCGTTCCTGAGACAAGCCGTGCAGGTGAAGAATATCTGGATTCCGTACGGGGATTGAAACGCAGCGGAAGCAGAAGAAATAGAATCTGAGCGCTTGACCCCGCACGACAGCGGGGCCGCTCAACTGAAGGAGACACAATGCTCAAGAACCTCGATCCGCTGCTGAACGCCGACATCCTGCACGCGCTGTGCGCCATGGGTCACGGCGATGAAGTCGTGATCTGCGATGCAAACTTCCCCGCCGATTCCGTCGCGCGCCAGACCGTCCTCGGCCACGTGCTGCGGCTCGATGGCGTGGATGCGCCGCGTGCGATCCGCGCGGTGCTGTCGGTGTTCACGCTGGATAGTTTTGTCGATCATCCGGCCGAGCGCATGGAAGTTGTCGGCGATGCAAACGCGCTCCCCGCCGTTCAACGCGAAGCACAGACTGAAGTCGATGCCGCCGAAGGAAAGACGACGCCGTTTGCTTCAATCGAACGGTTTGCGTTTTATGAGCGTGCGAAACAAGCGTATTGCGTGATCGCGACCGGCGAAGGGCGCGGTTATGGTTGCTTCGTCTTCAAGAAGGGCGTGAACCTTGCGCCCGATGCACCGTCGGGGAATGAGAAATGAGCCGCAGCGTCGTCATTCTCGGCATCTATGTGACGGACCTGACGTTTCGCGCCGCGCGCATGCCGCTCCTGGGCGAGACCATCGCCGGAACGGCATTCGCGATGGGGCCCGGCGGCAAGGGTTCCAATCAGGCGGTGGCGGCTGCACGCGCGGGCGCCGACGTGATCTTCTGCACCCGTCTCGGCGCGGATGCGTTCGGCGAAATCGCGCGCTCGACGTGGGCTGCGGAAGGCATCACGGCGCGCGCCACGTCGACGGATGGCGTGGCAACCGGCGCGGCGCATATCTTCGTGGATGACGTCACCGGCGGGAACGCTATCATCGTGGCGTCGGGCGCGGCTGGACATTTGTGCCCGGAAGACGTGGACGCTATCGAGGCCGATATTGCATCTGCCGCGGTCTTCGTCACGCAACTCGAACAACCTGTTGCGGCGGCGAAGCGCGGACTTGAAATCGCGCATCGTCATGGCGTGACGACCGTGTTCAATCCGGCGCCCGCGTTCACGCTCGATGACGACATCTTCCCGCTGTGCGACTACATCACGCCGAACGAAACCGAAGCGACAGCGCTGACCGGCGTTGAAATCGCCTCAGTCGACGATGCACGCAAAGCCGCCGACGTCCTGCTCGGCAAAGGCGTGAAAGCCGTGATCGTGACGTTGGGAGAAGCGGGCGCGTTGCTGCATACATCGAAGGAATCGGTGCTGGTGCCGGCGTTCAACTGCGGCCGTGTGGTCGAAACCGCGGGCGCTGGCGACGGCTTCACCGGCGGTTTTGCCGCGGCGCTCGCACGCGGCGAAAGCGCGCTCGACGCCGTACGTTTCGGCTGCGCGCTCGCAAGTCTGTCGGTCACGCGTGCGGGTACTGCACCGTCCATGCCGAAGCTCGCCGAGATCCACGCCGTACTCGGCGAACCAGCTCAACATTCCTGAACCGAGGAGCGCCTGGATGTTTGCATCGAAATTGCTCGCTGACCGGCAACTGAATTTCCTGGTCGCGGTGAACCTGCTGGTCGTGATCGTTGCGACGGTTTTATCGCACGGACAGTTCGTCGATATCGACAACCTCCAGTCGATGGGCAGCCAGTTGCCCGAGCTCGGCCTGCTCGCGCTCGGCATCATGCTTTCGATGGTATCGGGCAATGGCGGTATCGACTTGTCGGGCGTGGCGCTCGCCAATCTTTCGGGCATGGTCGCGGCGCTGTTGCTGCCCATGTTCATCTCCGCCGACAACTCGCCCGTGCTTTACACAGCCGTGTTCTGCGCGATCACGGTGGCGCTCGGTTTGATCGGCGGGTTGATGAACGGCGTGATCATCGCGCGCCTGAAACTCACGCCGATTCTTTGCACGCTGGGTACGTCGTTGTTGTTTACCGGAATTGCCGTCGTGCTCAGCAACGGCGCGTCGGTGCGCGTCGAATATCTCGATGCGCTTTCAGCGATCGGCAACGGCACCCTCCTGGAAGTACCCATATCGCTCTGGATCTTCGTGGCAACCGTTTTGTTGCTCGGCTGGTTGCTCAAGCGCACGCCGTTCGGCCTGCGTCTCTATCTGATGGGCACGAATCCGAAAGCTGCGTTCTACGCAGGCATTCCGCGTGACCGTATGCTGATTCTCACGTACGGCATGTGCGGCGTGCTGGCATCGCTCGCGGGATTGATCAGCGCGACGCATACCTCGAGCGCGAAATGGGATTACGGCAACTCGTACCTGCTGATCGCGATCCTGATTGCGGTGATGGGCGGCGTGAATCCGGCGGGCGGATATGGGCGCATCGTGTGCGTGTTCCTGGCCGCGACCGTGCTGCAGTTTTTATCGAGCCTGTTCAATTTGCTCGGCGTGTCGCAGTTCTTCGGCGATTGCGCCTGGGGCTTTCTACTGCTGGCATCGCTGGCGCTCGCCGGCGGAGAACGCGTGCGCGCGATCTTCGGACGGGGCGGCGCGGCGCCCGTGATCAAAGTGCCGAAACCGCCCGCCGCCTGAATTTTCGATTCATCTCATGTGCTGTACATACAAACCATAACGGAGACAAACGCATGAAACTCAATCGCATTGCCATCGCACTCGCTGCTGTCACGCTGACTGGCGGCATCATTGCCGCGGCCCACGCCGCGACCAACGAAACCATCGTCACGGTGGTGAAGGTCACGGGTATCAACTGGTTCAACCGGATGGACGACGGCGTGAAGGAATTCGCCAAGGACAATCCCGGCGTGAACGCGTATCAGACCGGTCCGGGACGCGCGGACGCCGCGCAGCAACTGAAGATCATCGAAGACTTGATCGCGAAGAAGGTCACGGCGATCGCGGTCGTTCCCTACGACCCGCCGACGCTCGAACCGGCGCTGAAGAAGGCGATGGATCGCGGCATCAAGGTCGTCACGCATGAAGCCGACAACGCCAAGAACACGATGGTCGATATCGAAGCGTTCGACAACACCGCGTATGGCGCGGGCCTGAACGAACGTCTGGCGAAGTGCATGGGTTCGCAAGGCAAGTGGGCGGTGCTGGTCGGTTCTCTCGGCAGCCGTTCGCAGGTCCAGTGGGCGGATGGCGGTATTGGCAATGCGAAGCAGAAGTACCCGAAGATGGACCTCGTCGAGCCGAAACTCGAAACCAATAACGACGGCGAACGTGCTTATCAGGTCGCGAAGGAAGTACTGCGCAAGCACCCTGACCTGACCGGCTTCCAAGGGTCGTCGTCGCTGGATGTGATCGGCATTGGCCGTGCGGTGGAAGAGGCGGGCAAGGTCGGCAAGATCTGCGTGTACGGCACGGGCCTGCCGACCGAAGCCGGCAAGTTCCTTGAAAGCGGCGCGGTCAACGGCATCGCGTTCTGGGATCCGAAGCTTGCGGGTATCGCGATGAACAAGGTCGCGAAGATGCTCGTGGATGGCAAGACAGTCGAGAACGGCGCGGACCTGGGCATCGTCGGATACAACAAGGTCACCGTGAGCAAGGGTCCGGGCAAGGGCATCATCGTGCGCGGAACGGGCTGGGTTGATGTCGACAAGACCAACTACAAGCAGTATCCGTTCTGATCTTGGCTGGCAGGACGCAAGGCGTGCACGGTGTCCCGAAGGGCGCCATGCACGCTGTCATCAGGAAGCTTGAAAGGGTTGAAGGTTCAGTGATGAGTACAGTGCCGCTTCTTGAAGTCGTCGATATCCATAAGCGCTTTACCGGCGTGTATGCGCTGCGTGGCGTGAGCCTTTCTTTCGAGCGCGGGCAGATCTATCACCTGCTCGGCGAGAACGGCTGCGGCAAGAGCACGTTGATCAAGATCATCTCCGGTGCGCAACCGCCCGATCAGGGTGAGCTTGTCATCGAAGGCGCACGGCATGCGCGGCTCGCACCGCTCGAGGCATTGTCGGCGGGTATCGAAACCGTGTATCAGGATCTTTCGCTGCTGCCGAACATGAGCGTGGCGGAGAACGTCGGCCTGACTTCGGAACTCGCGGCGCATGGCGGACGCCTTGCGCGGACGTTTGATCGCAAGGCACTGGCACGCACGGCGGCGCGTGCGCTGGAAGCAGTAGGCCTTCCCGGCGATGCCGATTTCCAGGCGACCTTGATCGAACAATTGCCGTTGGCTACGCGCCAGCTCGTGGCTATTGCACGCGCGATTGCGAGCGAAGCGAAGTTCGTCATCATGGATGAACCCACGACATCGCTTACGCAAAAGGAAGTCGATAACCTGATCGCGGTGCTCGCAAAACTGCGCGCCGACGGCGTCGCGGTGCTGTTCGTGAGTCACAAGCTGGACGAGTGTTACGCAATCGGCGGTGAAGTGATCGTGTTGCGCGACGGCCAGAAGATGGCGCAGGGTCCTATCGAAAATTATACGAAGGCGCAGATTGGCGAGTTGATGACGGGAAAGCAGTTATCGAACGAGCGCTACAGGAAGGCCGAGGTCATGGACGGCCGTGAGATCGTGCTCGATGTGAAGAGCCTGTCGCGTTCGCGCCAGTTCGCCGATGTCACGTTCTCGCTGCATCGCGGAGAAATTCTCGGCGTGACCGGTCTGCTCGATTCCGGGCGCAACGAACTCGCGCGGGCGCTTGCGGGCGTCGCACCCGCGGACAGCGGGACGGTGACGCTGGATGGTTCCATCGTGCGGCTCAAAACGCCGTCCGATGCCAAGTGGCAACGCATAGGTTATGTGCCGGAAGACCGCCTGAACGAAGGGCTTTTCCTCGACAAGTCCATTCGCGACAACGTCATCACCGCGTTGATTTCGAGCTTGCGCGACCGCTTCGGACAAGTCGACAAAAAGCGCGCCCGTGAACTTGCCGAACGCACCGTGAAGGACTTGCAGATTGCAACGCCCGACGTGGACAAACCCGTGCAATCGCTTTCGGGCGGCAACCAGCAACGTGTATTGATCGGGCGATGGCTTGCCATCGATCCACGCGTTCTGATCCTGCATGGACCGACCGTTGGCGTGGACGTGGGATCGAAGGACATCATTTATCGCATCATGCAGCGGCTGGCGGAGCAGGGCATTGGCATCATCCTGATCAGCGACGACCTGCCCGAGTTGCTGCAGAATTCCGACCGGATCCTGATGATGAAGAAAGGCCGTGTATCGGACGAGTACAGAGCCGAAGACTTGACCGAGGCCGATCTTTATCACGCACTACTTTCAGAGGCAGCATGAGCGAGTCAATTCATCGCGTTGCTCAGACATCGCAGATCAAGCCGCCATTGGCCGAAGTCGCACCCCGAGTGCGGCAGTTGAGCTTTACCGCGCGGCTGGTGCGCAATCCGGAGTGGTTCACGCTCGGGCTGATCATCATCACGTGTCTTGTGGTCGGCACGCTGAACCCGCGCTTCTTCCAGTTCGCGACCATCTTCGATTTGCTGCACTCGGGCACGACCGTGTCGTTGTTTGCGCTGGGGACGCTCGTGGTGCTGGCGTCGGGCGGGATCGATGTGTCGTTCACCGCGATTGCCGCTTTCACGATGTACTCCATCACCAAGGCCGTGTTTGCGTGGTGGCCGGATGCGCCGTTTGCGCTGATTCTTTTATGTGGCGCGCTCGGCGGCGTGTTGCTGGGGTTGATCAACGGCGTGCTCGTGCATCGGCTGAAAGCGCCTTCGCTGATCGTGACGATCGGCACGCAGTACCTGTATCGCGGCCTGTTGCTGACGTTCGTGGGAACGCAGTTCTTCATGAACATCCCGCACAGCATGGATAGCTTCGGGCGTTTGCCGCTCTTTTTCTATCACACGAACGATGGCCTTCGCGCGGTGTTGCCGGTATCGGTGATTGCGTTGTTTGTGGCAGCGGTCGTGACGTGGTGGCTGCTGAATCGAACGATGATGGGACGCGGCGTTTACGCAATGGGCGGAAGCTTGCCGATCGCCGAGCGGCTCGGCTACAACCTGCGCTCAATTCATTTGTTCGTGTTCGGATACACGGGGATGCTGGCAGGGATCGCGGGGATTCTGCACGTATCGACCAATCGATTGGCGAATCCGTTTGATCTGGTGGGCACGGAGCTGGATGTGATCGCCGCGGTGATTCTAGGCGGGGCGAGGATTACCGGCGGGACGGGTACGGTTGTTGGCACGCTGTTGGGCGTGGTGCTCGTGACGCTTATCAACAGCGTGCTGATTCTGGTCGGCGTGCCGAGTACCTGGCAGAAGGTGATTATCGGCGCGTTTATTCTGGTCGCCGGGACGTTGTTTGCGTTGGGCAGGCGCGCAAGGTAAAACCGCGTACCCTTCATCACTCGAACTTGACCAGATCCTGAAAAATCAAGTGGGCCCACGTGCGGCCCCTTGCCTGGATGAGCAGGCCGCCTTCGCCGATCTTCCCGAGTTCGATCGGTGCAAACCCAAGCCGGTCTACCAGCTTCGCCACCGACGCGCTGGCCGCGTCGTCATCGCCTGCGACGAACACGACCCGCCGTCCGCCTTGAAGCGGCGTCGGTCCTTGCGCCAGCACACCCGCCGGCAAATGGTTGAACGCCTTCACCAGCTTCGCTCCCGGAAACGCCTTCGCAACAGCGGCGGTCGACGGCAGGCCGCCCAACTCTTCCGGTGGGACATCGTAGGCATTGGTTGCATCGAT
Source organism: Burkholderia sp. PAMC 26561 (assembly GCF_001557535.2). NCBI lineage: Bacteria > Pseudomonadati > Pseudomonadota > Betaproteobacteria > Burkholderiales > Burkholderiaceae > Burkholderia > Burkholderia sp. PAMC 26561. The sequence continues at coordinate 312,563 of NZ_CP014315.1, read as the reverse complement.
CACGATCTTTCCTTCCCAGCTTCCCGCCGTCCGTCCAATGTCCTGATGCGTACCGAAGGGCACGGCCAGGATAACCACGTCGGCCTTCACCGCGTCCTCGATTCGCTGCGCGACGAGCGACGGGCCGATTTTTGCAGCGAGCACGTCCAGCGGCCGCCTGCCTGCCACTGCTACTTCGATGCCCTGACGGGCAAAAGCCTGGGCGATGGCCGTGCCGATCTTGCCAAGCCCGATGATTGCGTAGTTCATTGATCTCTCCTTTGATAGTTGAACGGATCTCAGACCTGGCCGACGCCACCGTCGTCCATCAGGTCCGCACCGGTCATGTAGGAACTCTGATCGGAAGCGAGGAACAGCGCCGCACTGGCCATCTCATCGGCACGTGCAAGCCGGCCAAGCGGGATCATGTTCAGGTACATCCTCACCAGCGCTTCGCGCTCTTCGGGCGACTTCGCCTGGGAATCGAGAATCGGCGTGTCGGTGACGCCCGGGCTCAGCGTATTGACGCGAATGCCGCGATCCTTGAATTCGGCGGCCCACGTGCGGGCGTAGGATCGCATCGCCGCCTTGGTCGCCGCATACGCGGTGTGTCCGGGAATGCCCATGCCGTGCATCGCCGACGAAACCAGCACGATCGATCCGCCGCCCGTCATCAGGGGCAGCAGCTTCTGCACGAGGAAAACCGGGGCGCGGGCGTTGAGGTTGAAAGTCTTGTCGAAGTGTTCGGGCGTTAGGGTATCGATGGAAGCCTGCTCTGTTAAGCCCGCATTCGAAACGACAATATCGACGATGCCTTTTTCTTTCTTGACCAATGCAGCGACGCGGTCCAGGTCATCGACGTTCGTGACGTCGGCCTGGATGGCGGTGACGTTGCGCCCAATGAGTTTGGCGGCTTCGTCGAGCTGTGCCTGCCGGCGGCCGAAGATGAAGACGTGCGCGCCTTCTGCGACAAACCGCTGGGCAATCGCTAATCCGATACCGGTCGTTCCGCCGCTGATCACGGCAATCTTGTCTGTAAGAGTGGACATGGAGACCTTCTGTTCTGTGCGTGATTGACAAAACCAGCATAATTCCCCTCGCGGCGAATGATAATCCGCATATTTTTCATAAGATCTATTCTCTGTTCGAATGGGTCAGTCGAAGGGAATGCAATGGACCGGTTTCACGAAGTGGATGCGTTTATCGCCGTGGTTGAAGCAGGCGGCTTTTCCGCGGCAGCCCGCAGGACCGGTGATTCGCAGTCGGCCGTCAGCAAGGCCGTTGGCGCGCTGGAGAAGCGTCTCGGCGTGATGCTGTTCAACCGCAGCACGCGCAGCGTCACGCTGACGGATCAAGGGCAGCGCTACTACGACCGGACGAAACCGCTGATTGAAGAGATGGATGAAGCCGACAGCGAGCTGAAAAGCAGCACGCTCAATGTCTCGGGATTGATCAGGATCGCGACGTCCTCGACCTTCGGACGCCTTCACATTCTTCCGCTCATACCTGAGTTGTTGGCGCTCAATCCCGGCCTTCAGGTCGATCTCGTTCTGTCGGACTTCGTGCGCGATATGGTGCAGGACCGGATCGACCTGGCGATCCGGGTAGGTCCCGTCGATGAACCCGACGCGGTTGTCCGGCGCGTGACCACAACGCCGCTCGTATGTGTCGGATCACGGCGCTACTTCGAGCAACGCGGGATACCGAAGACTCCTGCCGAACTCGTCGATCACAATTGCCTTTTATACGGCGGCCTGATCGAGTCGGCAAACTGGCCATTCGTCGGACCGGAAGGCCGGTTCAGCGTGGCCGTTCGCGGCAACCTTTCATCCAATAGTGTCGAAACGATCCGGTCCGGTGTGCTGGAAGGCGTTGGAATTGGCCTGTTCGCGAAAGTTTCTCTCGCCGATGAACTCGACCATCCGGACGTCATCACGATCCTGGAGGACTTCATTGGCGACGCCAGGGACGTCAGCCTCATCTGGCCGAAACGCCGGTTCGTACCGGCACGCGTGCGCCGCGCGACTGACTTTTTTGCGGCGGCGTTACTGCAGCGTATTTAATCCATGCCACTCACGCTTTCGGGCTCATTCCCTTCTCCGTGATCACGGAGTCGAACTTGTCGAGTTGAGAGAACCGCAGTGCCTTGACTTTCCCCAGCTTGCTGGCATCGACGACAAGATGCCGTTCGACCGCGCTTTCCATCGCGGCCTGTTTGATCGCGACTTCATGGAAATTCCAGCACGTGACGCCACGCGTGTCGTCGACCCCACCCGCCGATATGAACGCCTTGTTGATTCCCATGCGTTTCAGCGTCTCGATGCTTTCATCGCTGGAAAATGAATCCGATGACGGCGCATACACGCCGCCCAGCAAGATCATCCGTACGTTGGCCTTGCGCCGCAGGATCTCGGCGACATTGAGCGAATAACACACGACCGTCAGATGCATGTCGGCGGGAATCAGCCGCGCGAGGGTGGTCAGCGTCGTCCCGCAATCGATGAAAACCGTCTCGCTGTCCACGAGCAAACGCGCGGCGACCGCAGACGCATCCGCCTTGGCCTGCGCGAAGTGATCCTTCTCTTCGTCGATGGTATAGCCTGATCCATTGGGCACGTCCGACGCGCGGACGATATAACCGCCGAGATAAGTGAATGTCCCCGGGCTCGACGAGATGTCGCGGCGAACCGTCATCTCCGATACATCGAGCAAGGTCGCGGCATCGCGAAGACGCATCACGCTCTGCTCGCGCAAAGCTTCGGCAAGGACACGCAGACGATCGTTTTTGGTCATTGAGAGAACGTGGGCGCGGTTGTGGTTGTTAGTTCTTGTTCTCCGGGTGAGACGATTATAACAAGCGCGCGTGTCGTGTCCGTTCACTTCAGTCTACGGCGCGCGCCTTGATCAGGGCCGCTGAGGTTGTCATCGGCGTCTGTTCGACAGCGACCTTTGCGATGCCCGGCAACGCTTCGTCGGCGAGTTGCGTGAGCGTGCGTCCCGGCGGCATCTCCACGAAAACTTGCGCGCCGAGTTCGCTCAGCACGACGGTCGAATCGTGCCATCGAACGGGGTAACGCAGGTTCGTCGCAAGGTCCAGGCGCACTGCATCGGCCTGACGCAACGGACGCGCTCCGCGATTGCCGATGTACGGAATCGACGGCGTCCTGAATTCGACCTTCGACGCAGCTTCGGTGAGTTCGCGGGCGGCATCGTCCAGAAGGACGCAGTGTGACGGCACGCTTACCGCGAGGCGCTCGGCTTTGCGCGCGCCTGCTTGCAGCGCTTGCTGCCGCACGAGGTCGAGATCGCCGTCGGCGCCGGCCACCACGATCTGCCGCGGCGCATTGAGATTCGCAATGAATGCCGCCTTTGCATTCGTACGGGCAATGAGGGCGTCGACTTCGCGCTCGCTCAAGCCTGACACCGCGAGCATGCCGTAACCATGCGGATAAGCGCGTTCCATGAGTTGCGCGCGTAGTTGCAGGAGAAGCAGGGCGTCGTTGAAATCAATGGCGTCAGCCGCGACCGCCGCGCCATATGCGCCCACCGACAAGCCCGCGACCGCGTCGGGCACGATACCTTCTTCGCGCAACGCACGCGCGGTCGCCACGCCGGCGATAAACAAGCCGAGCTGCACGGCAACGGTGGATTTCAACGCGACTACGCTGTCGAGATCGAGAACGTTCATACGCAACACGTCCGACGCTTCTTCGAAAGTCGCGTCAATACGCGCGTGCGGCGAAGCACCGCCGAGCGTATGCAGGAAGCTCGTGAACTGCGAGCCCTGGCCGGGGAAAAGGAATGCGATCATGCGGCGCGACTCGTCTGCCACGGATCGGCGACGAGCCTCGGGCCATCGACGGATCGCAGCATCACGCGTGCGCCCGGATGAGCGAATTCGGCGAGCGAAAACACGCCATCGTGGGTTTCGATTTGAACGTCGATACGTATTGGTATTGCGAATTCGGAAGCGGCGGCCGACAGGTCGTCGAACAAGGTCTTTGCTGCGGAGCGATCGAGTGGGTCGGGCGCACGCATCAAAAGATCGAGATCGCTTTTGTCGGTCACTGTGGCGCAGTCGCTCGCCATCTCGAAGCCGACACTGCCCGTAGGTCCCCATGCAAGTCCGGACGACTCGCAGATCGGCGCTACGGCCTGGAGCAACTTGAACGCGGGTAAAGCGGCACGCGTTTCATGCGGCTTTCTTGATGTCAGCATTTCAGGCGTAAGCACGGCGTGAACATGTTGCATGTCCAGCCACGCGCCAAAACGTTCGCTGCGGACCGCGCCACGAATCCCGACCGCAACGCGTCCCTCCCGCTTTCGCGCACGACGAACTACCACGAACGGCGCGCGCTCGAGCGAAGCCGCGACCCACGCAGGCGCTTCCTTGAAAGCCGGTGCGTCCTGTCCAAGCCGCAACAAGTCGTGGGGATTCACGACGCGTTCCATTGCTCCGCCATGCGCTTGCGCACTTCTATCGACGCGGCGCGATTGCGTTTTGCGTCCGCCGACTGCAAGCGCGACGACAAATCGTTCGGACCTCGACGTGCATCGTCCACGGCGGCGACCAGCGAAGCCTTCACACGCTCGACGTCTTCACGCCCGGGCGTATCGGCATTGATCCCTTCGATGAGTTCATGCAACAGCCCGAGCTTCGCGTAGGAACTCATCTTGTAGGACATCGGCAACACGCGATCGCCGAGTTCATCGAGTCCTTCCACGCTGCGGCGCGTGACGCGGGCGGCCGCTTCCTTGCCCATTGCGTGCACGCTGATGCCGCTCGCGTCCAGCGCGACAATGCGGTTTGCCTGATAACCGTGCGCGAGAAACGCGCCGGACATGGCCGGGCCGACGATCAGCGCGATCACCGGATGCCCGGCGATCCGGGCGCTTGCATAAGCGTCGACGCCTGCCGCGCACGCGAGATGCACGCCCAGCAGTTCTTCGCGACGTCCATACGCCTGGCTCTTGACGTCGACGATAGCAACGATCGGGCGCTTCACCTTTGCGTCGCGATCTGCGTCCAGCGCTTCGCGCACGGCACGCGCGAGCAACCATCCCTGTTCGAGTCCGACGACATTGTCCGTGGCGCGCGGAAAGCGGTTGGCAAGGTCCGGCACGACGGTGATGAAGCGCGCGGTTGTATCGCCGAGCGGGGCATCGGCGCTGCGGATCGGACCATCGTCATTCAGTTCACGCGATGTCAGCGCGTCGATCCAGATCTGTCCACGAGTAGCGCTCATCATGCGTCTCCTTGCCAAAGTGTCCGCAGAATGACGGGGTCGATCGACGATGGATCGATGCGCGAAAGCCGTTCGAGTTGTTTGTCGACTTGCTCCGTCCGATGACTCTTCGGCACGCCGCGTTTGAACATGTCGAGTACGGCGGTCAGGACCTGACCCGTATCGTCTTCAACGAGTGTATCGACCAGGCCGACCGCTGCGCGTTCCTCGCCGCCGATCATCGACCAAATGAGCTTGCGGTCGCGTGAATCGAGCTCTTCAACGCCCGCTTCCTGTTCGATCACTTCCGGTCCGTTCATGCCGAGCCGCGCCTGGCGCGTCATCACGAGATAACTGCACAAGGCCGCAGCCAGGGACATTCCGCCGAAGCATCCCACCATCCCGCCAATCACGCCGACCACCGGCACGTATCGGCGTAACGCGATGATTGCGGCCTGGATCTCCGCGATCACGGCCAGCCCGAGATTTGCTTCCTGCAGCCTCACGCCACCCGTTTCAAACAGGATCACTGGACGTATCGTGCGACCTGCTTCGAACTCGCGCAGCGCAAATTCAAGCGATGCCGCGATCTTCGCGCCCGACACTTCCCCAATGCTCCCGCCTTGAAACGCAGGTTCGATCGCCGCGATCACAGCCGGCTCGCCGCCAAGCGTTCCGCGTGCGATCACCGCGCCATCGTCCGATTGGCAGACCACGTTTTGCATGGCGAGCCACGGCGACTCGAGCCGGTCGAAGGGTCCGAGCAACTCGCGGAACGTACCCGGATCGAGCAACGCGCGAGCGCGCTCACGCGCCGTCAATTCAATAAAACTATGCTGCGCGATAAAGCTGTCGTGAGCATTCATGACGCTTCTCCTTCGCTGGCTTCAACCGCCTCGGCGAGCCTTAACATCACGACGCCCGGCGTCGCGCCGAAGTCATTCAACTCGAGTTTTGCGGCGCCGTCGTATCGCGAGAAAAACCGGTCGAGCACGCTTTTCCAGACGGTTTCGTATCCATCGACGCTCGTGCGGATCACCACTTCCGCGTGATCTGTCTCCGATGGCGACAGCAGTATTTCCAGATCTCCCGAGCCCACGACGCCCACATGTGCGCGTTGCGGCACGGGGCGTGTGGCGGGGTATTCGTAGCGCAGGTTTTCCATGGCGGATCTCTCAGCGTCAGCCGACGCAGGGCAGGGTATCGAGGAAGAGCGTCGCGGCGAGCAGGTCCGCTGCGCCTCCGGGCGACGCGTTCAATTCCATTAACTTTCGATCTAGACGCAAGAGGGCGGCAAACCCTTCGGATTGCGATGCGCCGCCTGCTTGCAATACTTCACGCGCGCCGGATTGTGCGGCTTCCAAAGCCACGCGGCCACCGCGATGCAGAAGACAGGTGTCATCGAGCGTGGCGATGATCGCAAGCAACGCGTCAAGGCGCGCCTCGTTTTCGGACGCCCCTCTTGTGCGAGATTCACGCAACGCCGGCAAGCCGACTTCGAGCACATGAGGAAAACCCTCGGCCGCCTGACCACGCGCACCGGCGACGCCGAACTTCTGGACGATGCGAGCGCCGTGTGTTTGTGCCACCGCTTGAGGTGCAAATCGATCCTCGAATCGCGAGATCGCGGCGGCTTGAGAACACACCGTTGTCAAGGCGCCGGACGGACTCATCGCAGCTCCGGCAAGCAGCAAGCCGACAATCCATATTGCACCCCGATGCGCATTGCTGCCGCCGGTCGCACGCATCATCGCAACTTCGCCTTCCCGGCCGATGCGCGCAAGCTGCTCGCGCAAGCGTTGCGAAGGTCGCGTGTTTGACGACGCACGAGCCAGAGCGAGAAATGTCGGCTGCAGTGCGCGTGCGGAACGCAGCATGATATCGAGGTCGAGATCGCGATGCGCACCGCTGCCGCGCCGATCCACCAAGGCAGGTTTCGGCGTGAGGCACGCTTCCTCGATCAACGCGTTCATCGCGCAATCGGCGAGCGCCAATGGATCGCAAACAAAGTCTTTGAGAACAGCCTGAGCGCAAGGCATGGCGCTTACCAGCCGCGAAATTTTGCGGGCGGTTGATACAAACCGCCGGACCACGCAACCAGGTCATCGATACTGCGCGCCGCAAGCAACGATCGCTTCGCTTCCCCGCGTCGAATGCCGAGGTCTTCCGGATACGCGACCACGCCGCGCCGGCGCAGTTCTGCGGTCTTCGCAGGATCGGCACGCATGCCGATAGGCGTCACGCCCGCGACCGCGCGCAACGCCGCGCGACGCTCTTCAACGCCCTCCGCCGCGTGCAGATACGCGATGCCCTCTTCGGTGACGACATGGCTGACGTCGTCGCCGTAGATCATCACCGGGGCGATCGGCATGTTGCTTTGCTTGCCGACGGCGATGGCATCGAGCGCATCGACGATGGTCGGCTCGCCGCCTTTCTTGAAAGTCTCGGCGGTTTGCACCACGAGTTTGTGGCCGCGGCTGATGGCGCTATTCGGCCCATCGTTTTTCATCAACGATAACCACGCTTCACTCGAATGGCGGCGTCCGCGCGGATCATGTCCCATGTTCGGCGCGCCACCAAAACCGGCGAGACGTCCGAGCGTCACCGTGGATGAATTTGCATCGGCGTCCATCTGCAACGTCGAGCCTATGAACAGGTCAACGCCATATTGGCCCGCGAGCTGGCAGAGCACGCGGTTGGAACGCAGGCTGCCGTCGCGTCCTGTGAAGAACACGTCCGAACGCGCTTCAATATAGTCTTCCATGCCCACTTCGCTGCCGAAGCAATGCACGCTTTCGACCCAGCCGCTTTCTATGGCCGGAATCAGCGTGGGATGCGGATTGAGCGCCCAGTGCGTGCAGATCTTGCCCTTGAGGCCATGCGCCGCGCCATACGTAGGCAAGAGCAGTTCGATGGCGGCGGTATCGAAGCCAATGCCGTGATTGAGCGCCCGCACGCCATAACGCTCGTAGATGCCGCGTATGGTCATCATCGCCATGAGGATCTGCAACTCGCCGATATGACGCGGATCGCGCGTGAACAGCGGCTCGACCGCGAATGGCCGGTCCGCCTGCACGACAACGTCGACCCATGAGCCGGGGATATCGACACGCGGGAGTTCGTCGACGATCTCGTTCACCTGCGCCACCACGATGCCATGACGGAACGCCGTCGCTTCAACGATGGTCGGCGTGTCCTCGGTATTCGGGCCCGTGTAGAGATTGCCGTGCCGGTCGGCTTGCACCGCGCAGACGAGCGCCACTTGCGGCGTCAGGTCGATGAACATCCGCGCATACAGTTCTATATAGGTATAGATCGCGCCGATCTCGAGCTGCCCGTCTTCGAGCAGTTGCGCCACACGCAGGCTCTGCGGTCCGGCGAACGAGAAGTCCACCTTGCGCGCAATCCCGCGTTCGAACAACGTCAGGTGTTCAGGCCGGCTGATACTCGATATCAGCAGATGCACGTCATGCACGCGCGAAGGATCGAGCTTCGCAAACGCACGCGAGAGAAAATCTGCCTGTTTCTGGTTGTTGCCTTCGAGCGCGACACGATCGCCGGATTGAATCAGCGTTTCCAGCGCATCGACAATGCGTTCGGACTTCAGCACGCCGTTGTCGAGCCAGCCTTCGATTGCTTTCAGTCGCCGCGCCTTTTCCAGCGCCCGCGTGTTCCATTGGCGCGGTGCCGGAGCGGTATCGGTATTGGTATCGGCTTGTGCGGGAGGATTCATGCGATGGCCTCGGTGTCTGTCTCTCGAAGATCGGCGCTTACGCGGACTTCGAAGCGGTGGAAGAGCGGCGGCGTTTCTTCGGTTGCGAGGCTTGTGCCTGCATTTGCGCGTCGTGGAGGAAACGATAAACCAGTTCGCCCGTTGCAAGCAGATGACGCGCGACAAGCGTTTGCGCCGCCTCGGTATCGTGGGCGTGCAGCGCCTGGAGAATGGCTTCATGCTCCGCGTCGGACTGGCCCTTGAACGTCGGCATGCCGAACTTGAGACGCAGATAACGCTCGCCGCGCCTATGCATGGTGCCGATCAGTTCCATCAAGTGCGGACGTTCGGCCGGCGCATACAAGCTCATATGAAACTGTTCGTTGCGCACTACATATAGCGCCGGATCACGCTCGTTCGCAGCAGCTTCAAGCAATTCGCGTGCTTCTGCAAGGGTTGCTTCCGTATGACGTTCAATCGCGATGCCAACGGCCAGGCTCTCCAGCGATGCACGAATCTCGTAGATCTCGCGCGCTTCGTCAGGAGATTGAAGGCTGACCGACGCCCCCGGTTCTGTTCGATCGTTACCCAGCCTTCGCTGTCCAGTTGCCGGAACGCTTCGCGTACCGGGATGGCGCTCACCGAAAACTGCCTGGCGATGGCGTCCTGCCGCAGAGGTTCGCCCGGCAACAACGTACCTTCGACGATGGCCGAGCGCAACGCGTCCGCAATGTATCGCGACGTGCTTTGGCGCGGCTCGAACTGCGCCTCGCGAAATGCCGGGTTCAACTCGTTTTTCATACGCTTTATTCACCGAAGCTAGGTACAAGTGCGGAGTGGTTATCCGCGCAATTTCAAATATTATATATCAAATTGCACCTTTAAGGCTTTTGAGCAGGACCCGGTGCTTACCCGCAGACGCCCGATCATCCTTGCCGCGCGCGTCGCTTTTAACCAGGAAGACATTCATGCCACGCACGTTGGAACCAACGATAGCCGCCGGCCGGCGCACGCGCACGCCGCTCAACCGGACGCAGATAGTGGGCTTCTGGGGCGCATGGGCGGGCTGGACGCTCGACGGAATGGACTCGTTCATCTATGCGCTGGTGCTGGCGCCGGCGCTTACCGAACTGTTGCCCCGTTCCGGTTATGCGGCCACGCCAGCGAACGTGGGCCTTGCCGGGTCGATCCTGTTTGCGCTCTTTCTGGTTGGATGGGGGCTGTCGTTCATCTGGGGACCGCTCGCCGACCGGTTCGGGCGCACCAAGGTTTTGGCCGCGACCATCTTCACGTTTGCAATTTTCACCGGGCTTGCGGCGACATCGCATACGGTCTGGGAGTTGGGGATTTATCGATTCCTGGCGGGCGTGGGTATTGGCGGGGAGTGGGCGTTGGCCGGTACATATGTGGCCGAGGCGTGGCCCGAAGATCGCCGCAAGATGGGCGCCGGGTATCTGCAGACCGGGTACTACGCTGGATTCTTTATTGCGGCGGCGCTGAACTACACCATCGGGGCGACGTTTGGATGGCGCGCGATGTTCCTGGTCGGTGTGGTGCCGGTAGTTGTGTCGATCGTCGTGTTGCTGCGCGTGAAGGAAACGGACAAGTGGCAGAAGGTTGAAGCAACGGTTGTCAAGCAGGCCAGTTCGTTGCGGTCCATTTTCTCTGCGCAGTACAGACAGCGGACGATTGTTGCGACCGTGTTGCTGACGGTCGCGATCATCGGCTTGTGGGCGGGTGCGGTTTATGAACCTTCGGCCGTGATCCAGCTTGCGACGAAGGCCGGCATGACGAAGCCGGAAGCGTCGCGGATGGCATCGATTGCTACGGGCTTGTTGTCTATCGGTACGATTGTCGGGTGTCTTGCGTTGCCGCCGATGGCCGAGAAGATCGGGCGCAGGATGACGCTGGCGGTGTATTTCGTTGGCATGGCTGCGTCGATTGTGCTCGCGTTTGGCTGGGCGTTTTATCTCGAGAGCGGGCTCGTGCCGTTTATTGCGTTGCTGGTCGTGCTGGGATTTTTTGGCGGGAACTTTGCGCTCTTCAGTCTTTGGTTGCCGGAGCAGTTTGAGACTCGCGTGCGTGCGACGGCGTTTGCGTTTTGTACATCGATAGGGCGGTTTTTTGGGGCAATCGTGAATTTTGGCATCGGCGCGATGGTGCTGCATATGAAGACTCTCGGCGTGCCGATTGCACTGACTGCCATTGCGTTTGTGGTCGGGTTGGCGGTGATTCCGTTTGCTCCTGAAACGAAGGGGCAGGATTTACCGCACTAGGGCGCTGGCGCTCGGGAAAGTGTTCGTTGCGGTCGGGGTTGATGCCGGGTTGTTGCTGTTTGAGCTTGCTCGCGTTCTGTTCTAGCTGACTTTTTTAGCACTATTAGCCACTGTCCGTGGCGGGACTTCATTTCTTTTTCCAACGGCGAAAAAGAAACGAAGCAAAGAAAACGCCTCCCAACCGAGGGCAAATAAGTGTCCCGAGCGTGCAGTGACAACTGTTTGGTACTTCAGAAGAACGCTCGACGCCATAACCACGAACACTTGAACCCCTCCCCCTCCGTCAACAGATACCCACACGCTTCGCCACTAGTAACTGTGGCAGTCAATACGGAAACCTGACCAACGCATAACAACTGGTTGAGCCGTAACGGCTCTACAGCATGCTCAACTTGCCCGAATTTCGCCAGTGGTCCTAGGCAAACACGGGGAAAACGGAACCAGAACAGCCAACTCTTACGTTCGGGCGCCAGCGCGCGCAGCGCGGAGGCCTAATTGACGGATTCCCACACTGGTGGCGAAGCGTGTGGGTATCGGTGTTCGGAGGGGGAGGGTTTCAACTGTTGGTGGTTATGGCGTCGAGCGTTCTTCTGAAGTACCAAACAGTTGTCAGTGCACGCTCGGGACACTTAAGAATTAGCGGTTGAGAGGCGTTTTCTTTGCTTCGTTTCTTTTTCGCCGTTGGAAAAAGAAATGAAGTGCCGCCACGCACAGTGGCTAATAGTGCAAAAGAAGTCAGCTAGAACAGAACGCGCGGTAGTTCAAACAGCAGCAACCCGGCATCAACCCTGACCGCAACGAACACTGTCCCGAGCGCCAGCGCACAACGCGTGAAATGGAGTGCCGCCACGCACAGTGGCTAATAGTGATAAAGAGAACAGCCAGAATATAACGCGCACAGGCCCAAATAGCAGCAACCCACCAACAACCCCGACCACAAAAAAACCGGCCGCCCAACCTCACCCAAACCTCCGCGCCAGCAAACAAAGAATCTCATACATGAGCGTAGCGGCAACAAGTGCCGTGTTACCGCTCGGGTCGTAGGGTGGCGAAACCTCCACCACATCCCCGCCGATCCAGTTAAGCCCGTCCAGCCCGCGCAGCAGCCCCAACGTTTCCCGCGTCGTCAGACCGCCAATCTCCGGTGTACCCGTCCCTGGCGTATAGACCGGATCAAGACCATCGACATCGAGTGAAAGATACGCCGGACCATCGCCTATCACCTTGCGCGCTTCCCCGATGATTGCATTCACCCCACGTTCGTCGAACTCTTCAATAAACACCACCCGCATCCCGCTTTCCAGCGAATACCGCCAGCCTTCATCGGAATTCTGCGCGCCGCGAATGCCGATCTGGATCGTACGTTTCGGATCCAGCAGGCCCGCTTCGACCGCGCGGCGAAACGGCGCACCGTGCGTGAATTTCGATCCCTTGAAGCTGTCCCACGTGTCGGTATGGGCATCGATATGCACCATGCCGATAGGCGCCTTCGGCGCCATGGCCTGGAAGATCGGATACGTGATCGAGTGATCGCCGCCTGCGCTCAACGCAATCTTGCCAGCGGCGAACACAGGCTCGAAAAAGCGCCGGATGTCTTCATGCGAGCGTTCAAGATGAAACAGATCGGTGAACGGCACATCGCCGATATCGCCAACGCGGCAAACATCGAAGGGATTGAAACGCGATACATGATGGATCGCACGCGTCATGCTCGACATGTTGCGGATCTCGCGCGGACCGAAACGCGCGCCCGGACGGGCTGTGACGCCACCGTCGAACGGAATGCCGGCGAGCACGATATCGAGTTCATCGATATTCGTGCAATACGGCACCCGCATGAACGTTGGAATGCCGCTGAAACGCGGAAGCGCCATCTGGCTTCGATCGGTGCCGGGCATGAATGTCTCGTCAGAAAGTAGGCGGTGTATTGGTCCACAGCACGCGTGTCACCGTCTTGCCCGGATTGCGGTAGCTATGCGGCACGGTGCTGGGAAAGTAGAAGGTGTCACCTGCGTGCAGCACATGACATTCGTCGCCAAGTGTCAGTTCGAACTCGCCCTCGATGACATAACCGAGCTCTTCGCCCGCGTGGCTGATCTGTTCGTCGCTGCTTGCAAGCGGTTCGATCACGTGTATATCGCTTTGCAACAACTGTCCGGCAGCGGGCACGATCACGCGTTCAAGCATGATCGAAAGCCGCTTGCCGGCCGACGGAAACTCGGTCGTCGGCCGCTCGTTCGCGCGCTGTACGGGCGACGTGTTGATGTCGGGCCCCGATACAAGCGCGCCCACATTGGTCGACAAGGCCAGCGCAATCTTGTGCAGCGTCGCGAGCGATGGCTGCGCGTGACCGCCTTCCAGTTTGGACAACATGCTTTCCGAGCAGCCGGCCTGCTCCGCGAGCGCTTTCAGGGTCAGTTGCTTGACCATCCGTGCGTGTTTGAGACGCACGCCGAGTGCCGCCGCCGGATCGGGCTGAACCTCGACAGGCTTGCTTGCGCGCGGGTGTGCGCTGGCCGATTTTCGTGCTGCGGGGATTTTTGTGGCCACCAGGAAGGCTCTTCTAAAAGTTTGAGGGTCTACGTCAGCACCGTGAATTCGACTTCCAGCGGATTGAGCGCGTTGATGGGAATAATATCCTGCGGACACGCCGACATCACCACGACGCAATCCATCACTGCCTTGATGTCCACATGGTCGCCTGCCTTCGATACCGGCGCCAGCCACTCAATGGAATAGTCCGGCTTGATCGGAATGTTCATCCACAGGTTGAACGGTTGCGGTACTTCTCGCGCGCGCAGTCCGATGGCTTTCAACGCCATGCGCATGTTGTCGGCGCAGTTGTCGTGATAGCCATGCACGCCGAGATTCTTGTATCGATACAAATCGCAGGCCGCCATCAGCGTGTCGTGAACACCGGGCGATGTGTCGGCGACGAGCTCTGCAATCGGCCGGCGATGGTTGGTCATCAGCGGATCGCCGGCTTGCGGAATGACTTTATCAAGCGATGCGCGCGCGTGTTCGAACGAAAGGAATTCGTCGAGGTGATTCGCGTTGAAGATCCACGTATCGCAGACCTGCGCGCCGTGCGTGTTGGTGATGCGAATCGTCTGACCCGCCTTCACGCGAACCGCGCGGCCATTGCGCGCCGGCACGGTATAGGTCTTGCCGATCTCCGGCATGCCATCGGCGGAAATGGGTTCGCGCAGCGTGGCGTTCTCGCCGAGTTCGTGGCTGTTGTCGTGATGATGTTCAACGTGCGGCGTGCTCATGGTGACTCCTTAAGTCGTATCAGTTTCAGGGTGCTTCGTTGCAGAGCTGGACCAGGCAGTGCGCGAGCGCGCGCGTGCCCAGAACGAGGTGATCGTCGTCGGTGGCTTCGAGCGGGTTATGGCTGATGCCGCCGCGACTTGGGACGAAGAGCATCGCGGTCGGGCAATGCTTCTCCAGATACATGGCGTCGTGGAACGCGCCGGATGTGATGTTCATCGGCGGTGATGAGAGTGCGTTGCATGCCTCTGCGACGCGACGGATGACCGAGGGCGCAAACACGACCGGTGGATGCGTGAACAACGCTTCGCGCGTAGCGCCATGACGTTCGATGCAGGCGCTCAGCCGGGTATCGAACGCATCGAGCACGGACGCGTCCGGATGACGGAAGTCCACCGTGAACGTGACGTCCGATGCAATCGTGTTGATGGAGTTGGGCAACACGGTCCATCGGCCGAAGGTGATGCGGGTATCGACGCCGCCGAGCTGGTGTGCAAGCGCCGATATCTCCGCGCGCACGGCGACCGCGAGCGTCATGGCGTCATGGCGCGCGTGCATGGGTGTGGTGCCGGCGTGCGCAGCCGCGCCCTTGCAGTGCACCGCGTACCAGCGCACGCCCTGGATGCCGGTGACTACACCAAGAGGAATATCGGCGAGTTCGAGCAGCGGGCCTTGTTCGATGTGCAGTTCAACGAACGCATGCGCATTCTCTTGCACGGCACGTGTTTCGATCGCAGGAAACGCGTCACGATGCGCCGCGAGCGCAGCAGCGAGCGTGATGCCGTTGCCGTCTTTCGCTTGTCCGTAGTGTTGGAGCAAGGCTGGATCGACGAACGCACTCGACCCCATCGCGCCGGGTTGGAACCGCGTGCCTTCTTCGTTGGTCCATGCAACGACTTCGAACGGGCGGCGCGTCCGGATGTTGGCATCGTTCAATGCAGCAAGACATTCGAAGCCTGCGAGCACGCCATAACATCCGTCGAGTTTGCCGCCGGTGGGTTGAGTATCGATATGGCTGCCCGTCATGACCGGCGGCAGATCTTGCAGACCTTCGCGACGGAAAAAGAGGTTTGCGCAGGCATCGGTGCGCACGGTGCAGCCGAGTGCGATCGCACGCTCGACCAGGTGGCGGCGCGCTTCAATGTCGATTGTCGAAAGCGCCGGCCTGTCCACACCTCCATCATCACGCGCGCCGAAGCGCGCAAGTGTCTGGATGGATTCAAGAAGGCGCGTTGCGTTGATGCTGCATGCGGTTTTGAGCGCGTCGTCCTGAATCATTCAAGCCCCGCGACGGAAGTCAGGCTGCGATCGAACCAGGGCTTCAGGAACTGCTGCAAGCGCGGTGTGCGCGTGTTGCCGAAGAGTTGCTCGGGCGGCCCCGCTTCCACGATCTTTCCGGCCTCCATGAACACCACTTGATCCGAAATCTTTGCGGCGAAGCTCATCTCGTGGGTGACCATCACCATCGTCATGCCGTCTTGCGCAAGAGAGCGGATGACGCTCAGCACTTCTTCCACGAGTTCGGGGTCGAGTGCGGACGTGGGTTCATCGAGCAACATGACTTCGGGTTCGATGGCCAACGCACGCGCAATTCCCACGCGTTGTTGCTGTCCGCCGCTCAACGACGCCGGATACGCATGCGCCTTTTCGACCAGACCGACGCGCTTGAGCGCTGCAAGCGCCTGCTTGTACGCATCGCCCTTATCTGCCTTTTTCGATAACACCAGTGGCGCCGCCACGTTGCCGAGCACGGTCATATGCGGCCACAGGTTGAACTGCTGAAATACCATCGAAACTGGCCGTCGCACGTCCGCAATGCTCTTCTCGCTATCGCGGTCACGTTCGGCACGGCCTGCTGATCGATAACCAAGCAACTGGCCTTTGATCCAGACCTCGCCTTCATCGTAGGCTTCGAGGAAGTTCATGCAGCGCAACGCCGTCGTCTTGCCGGAACCCGACGGTCCAATGAGCGAAACGATCTCTCCACGCTGCACGGTCAGATCGATGCCCTTGAGCACGCGATTGGCGCCATACGATTTACCCACAGCGCGAAGTTCGAGAATGGGAAGTGAGCTCATGAGGTTTTACGCGATGGAGCGATGAGCACCGACGCCCATTTGAAGGCAACGGCGACGCATTGCGTGAGAAGCCAGTAGCAGATGATCAACATCGCGTATGGACCGATGTACGTATAGGTGGACGAGACAATGTCGCTTGCAGTCATGGTCAACTCGGGCACCGTGATGATCGATGCAACCGCGCTTTCCTTGATGACGAGAATGGTCTGGTTCGCAAGCAACGGCATGACGAACGCAATGGCTTGAGGCAGTTCGATGCTTCGAAACACTGACCATCGGTCGATGCCAAATGCGCGCGCCGCTTCCATATGCCCACTTGGAATGCTGGCCCAGCCTGCTCGAAAAATCTCCGCGAAATAGGCGGCGGAATAAATCGCAAGCGAGACGATGGTCGCCTGCACGGCGGTCATCGTGACGCCTATGACGGGCAGCCCAAAGTAGACGATCACCAGTTGCGAAAGGTACGGCGTCCCGCGAACGAGCCATATATAGATGCGATACAGCGCGCCGAGCAACCGCGGAAATCGAAGGCGCAACGCGTTCAGGACAAAGCCGCCCAAAGCACCAATGAAGGCCGCGACTACGCTGACTTCGAGCGTAACGAGGATGGCATCGGCAAAGCGAGGGATGAGAAAGAGAAAACTGTTCATGTCGGTCACGCCCGCCGCGCCATGCGCCGTTCGATACCTCGTCCAGCGAGGGAAAGCATCGACGTGATCGCAAGATAAAAGCACGCAGCGAGCGTGTAGACCTCGAGCGGCCGATAACTGAACGAAGACAGTTGCTGCCCGACGCGCATCAGGTCGGTCACGGCAATCACCGACACCACTGCGGACGCCTTGACGATATCGATCATCTCCGAGACCAGCGCCGGCAGGGTCAACGCAACCACTTGCGGGATCTCGATGTGCCACAGGGTCTGGCGCCGCGTGAGGTTGAACGTCTTTGCGGCCTCGATCTGCCCGCGTGGAATCGCGGTAAATCCCGTGCCGAGAATCTGCGATTGATAAGCCGCCGTGTTCATCGATAACCCGATAGCCGCCGCGACCACCCCTGGAATCGCCCAACCGAGACCGGAGGGCAGGTAATAGAACACCAGCAGTTGTGCGAGGACGGGCGTACCGCGAAAGACGCTGACATACACGCGTGCAGCCGTTGACAAGGTCCGGCTTTCGCTCGCCGACATCATGTAGATGAAGATGCCCGCGAAGAAGCCGCACGCCACTGCAATGGCCGAAAGCCACAACGTGGTGATCGCGCCGTCCAGTAATTGCGGCAGATAACTTGCGCAACGCGCAAGGAGATCGGGAGGGTTCATATAGATGAACGTTGCTTACATCGACGGTTCGGGAACGGCGTCCGAAGGAACATCCATAGTCGTGCCGAACCACTTCATCTGCAGCGCTTTCATGGTGCCGTCCTTGTTCGCACGCGCGATCCCATCACTGAAAAGCTTCAGCAGTGCGGCGCTGTCTGCGTCCTTGCGCGCGACCCACGCAAAGTAGCTCTTCGGTCCAATGCTCTGCGGCAGCACCGTGAACACGCCCGGACGTGACTTCAACAAGGGCCCGAGGTTCGCGACCGACTGCGCGACCGCATCGAGACGGCCGACGGCCAGGTCCGCATATGCTTCATCGAACGCGACGTATTGCTTGATCTGCTTGATGCCGGGACCGCCAGCGGCTTTCAGGTTTTTGTCGAGCGCCATGAGTGCCTGCAACTGGGCCGAACCCGTCTGCGAGCCGACGATCTTCCCGTTCAGGTCGTTCGGCGATTTGATGGACGCTTCGTTCGAACGCACGAGCACGCCGGCGGTGGCATCGGCGACAGGTAACGTGAAAGCAAAGTGACTCGCACGGTCCTTGTTCACGGTGACGGCGGTGATGACCATGTCGAAGCGCTTGGCGTCGAGGCCGGGCAACAGGCCCTGGAAGGGCAGGTCGAGTTGCTTGAGTTTTACATCGGGCAGCGACTTTAATACGTATTGCAGCAGGTCGGCGTCGTAGCCCACGATCTTGCCGTTTTCAATGGATTCGAACGGCGCGTAGCGCGCTTCCGTGCCGACCGTGATCTCCTTGTTTGCCTTTACGCGGGCGAGCAGATCGCTGCCCTGTGCAAAACCGGGTACTGATGCAATCAGCGCAAATGCGCCGGTCATCGACAGGACAAACGTTCGAAATGGCTTATGCATGATGCTCCCGTGCGGCCGCGCCGCAATGATAGGTTAGTGAATTTGGTTCAAGTAACTTGAATGAAATTCACTATGCATGAAGCATGCCATGACATGGACGCTGGATTGGCCGTACACGAGAGTTGCAACCTTGCACCGAAGTGGGATGCGAACGCGTTGACGGCACCGATACAGTGCTTGCTATGCACAACGCGGTCTTCAGGGCACAAGTTCGCTTGAAACCGGTTTGTGCTATTGCGCACAACTTTTTGTGGACGATGCCCAACAATCACTTTCGCCGCTACCTTCCTGCCTAATCACTCTCCCGGGCAATCTGAAATGTCTGAACTATTCAAACTGACTGCGACCGGTAGTTACTTAAGACAAAACGCCGAGCTTTTCCAGATAAGGCTTAAGCAGCCATCAAGCTGTCGTTTTCCGCCATCGCTGATCGCGCTTGTTGCTTGCTTCGGTCTTTGCGACCCTTAATTTTATTAATGTGATGAATAAGCTTGTAATCTAAATCTCACAAAATGTCACACTCTTGCGTTCGAGTAATCAATTCGATACGTTTAGAATCCCGGCGCAAAGGGGTTATATCGGCTTGTTAATCCGGATGGGCTATCACGGTGCACTTGGAAAGCTATTGCTGTCATTGCCGAATCTTATATGGCCTCGGAAACTGCATGATTGGATAGTGCGCAATAGCTGATCTGATTCGTGCATATCATGCAATGAATCGTGATATCGATCTGATTGAGCAATATTTACGGTCGATTGAATGTAACGAAATATGTTTTTCATTGTTTGAACAAACACTTATGGTTTAGTAGCGTATCGAGGACTATCAGTTTCCAAGTTGATCACTCTTTTCATGCGGGCGTGATTTCAGTTGAATTTGAATTGAATTTTGACCACTTATTGCGTGGAGGTAGAGCCTATGCCGAAATTAACCGGCTTTGAGACGACACATCAATTCAGCCGCCCGCTTTGGTTTAATTCATCTGACAAATAAGTTGAATTGCAGATTAACACTGTTTGATTGCGTTAATCGCGTTCACCGCTGTCCGCAGCATGCAAGTGTTCGTTTCCGCGGAAATCACGCTTCTTCTGAAGACGTCAAGCCTCATCGACTTTTTTCGTGAGGTTTCTAATCTTTTCCGCAACTCATAAAAAATGATAAAACTCAATAAGGCATTGTTAATCTGTTTCGCATCTAGCGCTGTGTTGAGCGCTTGCGGCGGTGGCGATAGTTCCGATACCGCAGCAGCAACAAGCAGTACTGCAGCAGCGGCCGTAGCCAGCGCAACGCCCGATTCGGCGAGTACCGCAACCGTCAATGACAGCAGCGTCGCTGCCGCTGCGCGCAGGCGCAAACCCTCGACTTCCGTGCCAGCGACGTCCACGACAGCGCCGGCCACGACGACCGCGACCACGCCTCCGGCGACCACGACGCCCACGACTCCCGTCGCAGGTGCGGTGGTCATGCCGTTGGAGGTGATGGGCGCGGGCAGCGGCGTTGTTGTGACGACCACCCTCGCCGTTCCGGCGGGCGCGTCAGCGAATACGCTGACCATGCAGGTCAACAATCTCTCCTACGACGCCAAGGGTTCGGTCCAGATCAACGGCGGCAAGTGGATCGATCTGACGAATGCAAACGTGACTGTGCTGGGCAACGCGAAATTGTATGGCGGCATTGGCGGCGGTTACGACACCATCAAGTTGAACGTACCCGTGACGGGCGCAATCAACGGAAACAACACGATCAGTTTCCGCTTCAATACCACCGATGGCGTGAGCTCGGGTTATCGCGTGTTGTCGTTCAATTTGCTCGATGCGTCGGGCAATGCGCTGATTGCCAGCAGCAATTTCACGCAAGACGATCCGACTAAATGGACTGCGCCGCTTGCGAACACAGCCGATATCTCCGCGGGTCAAAAGTTGTGGCAAACCGCGACGCTGATCGATTCGCCGGTCAATTCGGGTCACCAGCTCAAGGCGCATTGCATGGACTGCCACAGCGCGAGCGGCAACGATTTGTTCAAGTTCAATTACTCGAACAACTCGATCGTGGTTCGAAGCGAATATCACGGCTTGTCGCAGAACCAGGGTATGCAGATTGCCAGTTATATCCGTAGTCTTGCAAGCACGAATCCCACGCCGGGTCCGAAGTGCCGCCCGTGGAATCCGCCGTATCAGCCGGGTCCCGGTCTGGATAGCGCGCCGGTAAGCGACTGGACATGCGGCGCCGGTATTGATGCTGTATCGGAAAATGATCTGGATACGCTTGCCGCGATTTTCCCGAGCGGCGTCAATAAAGCAGCGATATCGACGAAGGGGCATATCAACATTCGCGAAATCCCAATCGGCTTCCAACTGCCCGACTGGAATCACTGGGTGCCCCGCATTCATCCGAAGGACGCGTGGGGTGATTACTTCACGAACAGCAATCTGAACAAGGAATACGCGGGCGAAGGCACGGGCACGGCGACCTACAATATGCGAGCCCAGCTTGCCAATGGCGGCACTAGCTACGCGCAGGGAAAGACCGGCGATATCTTTGGCAACCTTTATTACTGGGGTGTGGAATTTGGCGAACGGTTTACGCCGCCCAACGAAGGCGTGAACGGCAGCTACACGATTGCGCAGCAGAAGAACCTGTACGGTACGGCGCAGTGGCAACTGATGAAGTCGTGGGAACTTGCCCAGGACTTTTCGCTGGAAACCAACTGTCCGGCGGCATGGGTCAACACACAAAACGCGCCCAAGGCCGAGACGCGCGGCTGGTGCGGATACTGGCGCTTCGTCTTCAACGTGTCGCCGCATATCCAGGGTTTCCCAGCCGACAACAGCATGTTCGGCAGCCCCGTCGCGCATTACGTGAAGGCCAACCAGTGGTATTACCTGCAGATCCTGTTGAACCCGGGCTCGGGCGCGCATAACGTCCACATGCCGACCGACTGGCAATATGCATACGGACTGCTCAACAACCTGTATCAGGCCAGTGGCAGACCGGAGCCGATCCGCAACTTCCTCTACGTGCTGAAGGGCGCGCAGGAAATGGATAACGGTGTGGGCGTGGCCGATGTCCAACGCGGCTGGACCATTCGCGACAGCAGTCCGCTGGACGTCTGGAACGGCGGGCAGACCGGCGTCTGGAAAGGCACGAGTCCTGCGACGGAGCAGGCGGTCGTGAACGCGTTCCTGTCGAACTGGATGGACACCACGACCAGCTTCAACATCGATTCGTGGCAGCGTGAAGGTCAGGCCAATGCGGTATCCGGCGAGACCACCTGCTTCTGGAGCATGCGAAGCCTGTGCGCGATCGACTATGTTCACGGGACGGTGTCGGGCGGAACCGTCGAGAACTTCCCGACGTGGACGTGGAACCAGATTCCGCAGATGCAGGCTGACGGGATCGACAAGACCCAGGTGAATCGTTTGTCGACGTGGTTGAACACTGCTTACCCGAGCGGCAACTATCTGAGCCTGATTAAGTAAGCGGCAAGTAGTAATCAAGTGCATGAGAGAACGCGAGGCCTCGGAATATCCGGGGCCTCGTGTTTTTTTATTCCCGTGAACCTTTGGATGAACGCCTGTTCAAGCCGTAGCCGCGCTTGCCGGCACTGTCTGAAGCCGCTTCAGCGCTTCGCCGTTTTCGCGGAACAGATGCGTGTGACGCAGGTTGAAACCGGCATCGATGGGTTGGCCGTCAACCGCGGTCGATTCCCCCGAGCCTTTCACCTGGATCAGGACATCGCCGTCGAGGTTCACATGCAGCAAGGTTTCGCCGCCAAGGTGCTCGACCACCATCACCGTGCCGGACAACTTCCCTTCTGCGCCGCTCGCAGCCGTTTCCATCAGATGCTCGGGACGGATGCCGAAGCTCAGCGTATCGCCGGCCGTCACCCCATCGGCGACGAACGGCAACGTGATGGACGCTCCTCCCGGCAAGCCGATCGTTACGCCGGCCGTGTCCGCGCGCTGAACCTTGGCGGGCAGGAAATTCATCTTCGGCGATCCGATAAACCCGGCAACGAAATGGTTCACCGGCGTCCTGTAAAGCTCGAGCGGCGAGCCGATCTGCTCGACCTTCCCATGATTCAACACCACGATCCGGTCCGCCATTGTCATGGCCTCGGTCTGGTCATGCGTCACGTAGATCATCGTTGCGTTGAGCTGCTTGTGCAGCTTGATCAGCTCAAGCCGCATCTGCACGCGTAGCGCCGCGTCGAGGTTGGACAACGGTTCATCGAAGAGAAATACCTTCGGTTCGCGCACGATCGACCGTCCGATCGCAACGCGCTGACGTTGGCCGCCTGATAACGCCCGAGGCTTGCGTTCGAGCAATTGTTCGATCTGCAGGATTTGTGCGGCGCGTTGCACGCGTTCCTTGATCTGAGCTTCGGGCAACTTGATCATCCGCAGTCCAAACGCAATGTTCTCGTACACCGACATATGCGGATACAGCGCGTACGACTGGAACACCATGGCCACGCCGCGTTGCGAGGGTTCGAGGTCGGTGACGTCTTCGCCACCAATCAGTACTTGCCCTGAGTCACTGCGTTCAAGGCCTGCGATGGTGCGCAGCAACGTGGATTTGCCGCACCCGGAAGGGCCGACGAACACCATGAACTCGCGATCGGTGACGGCAATGTCGACGCTCTTCAATACTTCCGTTCCGGCAAACGCCTTTCGGATCTGATGCAATTGAACTGCACTCATGCGTGTCTCCTGCAGATGCCCCGCGCCACGGATCAGCGCCTGAGCAAAGTAAGTTGCTTTGCACGCGGTATGCCCTGCAACGCAGCAAGCGGTGCTTTTCGAATTTGTTCTTGACAACCTGTTCGCGTCCAAATATACAATTGTAAAACTGAAATTACAAGTGAAACGGCAGCAAGAGCAGGATTACAAGCAGGATCACAAGTCGGACATTCAGCACGCGCGAACAGCTCAACCGGCCTCGACCGCTTTGGGCATTTTAAAAAGAACTACCCAGGAGACAGGCATGAAGAAGCATTGCACGCAGGCCGCGGCGTTCGCGCTGCTGGGCGTTACGGCATCCTTGATATCGGTGTCGAACGCGTCCGCATGGACGTTGAAGGAAGCAGCGGAGCCTTATTCCGGCACGACCATCAAGGCTGTCTTTCTTGACCGGCCGGGATACAAGGCGGCATCGAAACTGATACCCCAGTTCGAGAAAGAAACCGGCATCAAGGTGCGTACTGAGGTTATCCCTTACGAGAACACCCGCGAAAAGCAGGTGCTGAATTTCGTCGGCGGCGGCGACCAGGACGTGGTGCTCGTGGACGTGGTCTGGATTGGCGAGTTCGCGAGCAACAAGTGGCTCGTGCCCATCAAGACCTTTACCGACAACCCCAAGCTCGCCGATCCCAAGCTGAACCTGCCGGGATTCTTCCCGATCCTGCTGGACTCCTTCGGCACCTGGGACAAGACCACCTACGGTCTTCCGTTCGATAACTACTCGGGCCTGATGTTCTACAACAAGTGCATGTTGAAGGACGCGGGTTTCAACGAACCGCCGAAGACGTGGGACGAACTGCTGAACGTCTACGCGCCGAAGCTGACGAAACCCGACAAGAACCAGTTTGCATTCGCGCTGCAGTCGCGTCGCGGCGAAACGCAATCGGCCGACAGCTTCATGCGCATGTTGTGGCCCAACGGCGGGTCGTTGCTCGACGCAAAGTTCAAATCGAACCTGATGTCGCCGCAATCGCAGGCGGGTCTCGAGTACCGGCAGAAGCTGATGAAGTACATGCCGCCGGGCATTGTCGATTACGACCATGCGGAGGCCGTGAATGCGCTCGCGCAAGGGCAGGTCGCGATGATCACGGAATGGTCGGCGTTCTATCCCACGCTCACTGATCCGAGCAAGTCGAAGATCGGCGATTGCCTGGCGATCACGACCGAACCGAAGGGGCCTGCCGGACTCAAGCCTGCGCTGGGTGGTTTCTCGCTGGCCGTGAACGCGAAGTCGAATGCGAAGAAGCAGGCAGCGTCGTGGCTGTTCATCCAGTGGATCACTTCCGAGGAAATGGCCAAGCCGTATCTGGAAGCGGGCGGTGTCAGCGGCCGCACGGCGGTCTACAAGGAAGCCGATGTTCAAAGCAAGTATCCGTTCGTGAAGCCGATGGTCGAATCGTGGCAAGGCGGCGTGCCTGACTACCGGCCGCGTTTCCCGGAATGGCCGGCCGTGTCGGAAGTGATCGGCGAGTGGGGCAGCAAGATCATGCTCGGCCAGGTATCGGTGAAAGACGGTGCACAGACGATCGGCACGAAGACAGAAGACATCCTGAAGAAAGCGGGTTACTACGACGGCAAGAAGCCTTTGCTCAAGTAAAGCCGATGAGAGGGGCATTGCGTGCGCAATGCCTCTTGCTCACGTTGAGCCAACCTGCGGAGAGGTTTCATGCTCAAGACCACGGTTCCACCAGCGACCGGCGCAATGCGTCCGCGACCGCGCGCGCGTTTTCGGTTCATGCCGCGATCGCCCGCGTTCTGGTTTTTGTTTCCCGCCGTCGCGGCGCTGGCGATCATCGGCATTTATCCGCTGCTGCTCGCGGTCTACAACTCGTTTCATCAATACAAGCTTGCGGACCTGGCTTCAGGGACGCCTTTTGTCGGTATCGATAATTACGTCGCTACGCTCACCGATCCGTCATTCTGGGGCGCCCTGGGCCGCACGGTCATGTTCCTTTGCCTGACCTTGCCTGTCGAGCTCGCATTCGGCCTGTTCGCTGCGTTGATGCTGCACAGGACGGCGCTGCCTTGGCTGCGTGTGGCGGCGCGCGTGGGTCTCGTGATTCCGATGGCAACCACCTACGCCGTGGTGGGATTGATCGGCCGCCTGATCTTCAATCGGCAGTTCGGCGTAGTCAACTATCTGCTGAGCTTCTTTGGCATCCCGCCCCTCGACTGGCTCGCTGACCCCACGCTTGCGTTCGTCTCCGTGATGATCATGGACATCTGGCAATGGACGCCGTTCTGCGCATTGATCCTGCTTGCGGGTCTTGCGATGGTTCCGAAGGAAGCCGAGGAAGCCGCGCGTCTCGAGACGCCGAAGTGGAGCAAGATTCTATGGCACCTGCAACGGCCGTATCTGTTGCCGGGTCTCACCGCCATCCTGATCCTGCGTTCCGCCGACATGCTCAAGATGTTCGATGCCGTGTTCACCATGACCCGCGGCGGTCCGGGCACGGCGACCGAATTCATCAGCATCTACATCCAGCGCGTCGCGTTCCGTCTCTTCGATCAAGGCATGGCTTCCGCTCAGGCGGTCTTGCTGCTGATCCTTACGATCGTGCTGTCGCGGCTCTATATTCGTTTTGTTTATCGGGAGGCTGTGTGAGCACATCAACTGCTGACAATGTGACCGTCACACCGCTTTCGTCGCGGGCACGCCGGGCGAAAAACGCGCGTCGCCGTGCGACGGTCTGGCACGTGATCGGTTTGCTGATCGTGTTCCTCACGTCGGTGTTTCCGTTCTACTGGATGGTCACGACGAGCCTCAAGAGCCAGGCCGATGCGCTCGCCGTGCCCCCCGTGTGGCTTTTCACGCCAACGCTTGCGCACTACACCGACGCACTCTTCGAACACGATGTTGCTGCGAGCTTGCTCAACTCGCTGATCGTGGCGAGCAGCGCAACCTTCCTGTCGATCCTGCTCGGGGCGCCCGCCGCATATGCGCTTGCGCGGTTCGAGTTTCGCGGCAAGGAAGACTTGTGGTTCTGGTTTATCTCGAACCGCATGGTGAGCCCTGTAGTACTCGCGGTGCCATTCTTCCTGATCGCAACCAAGCTCGGTCTCGTCGATACCCACATCGTGCTGATCCTGCTGTATCTGACCTTCTCGCTGCCCATTGTCGTATGGATCTGCACGGATCAGTTTCGCAACATCCCGGTTGAACTCGATGAAGCCGCGCGTCTCGACGGCGCTTCCCCGTGGCGCATTTTCTGGCGCATCAACCTGCCGCTGGCGATGCCGGGCATTGTGGTGTCTGCCATCTTCGCGTTCATCTTTTCGTGGAACGATTTGCTGTATGCGCTGGTTCTCACTCGCACCGACGCCATCACGTCACCTGTTGCCGCAACGAGTTACATGAGCGGCTATGAATTGCCGTGGGGCGAAATCATGGCGACGGGGACGCTGATCGTGTTGCCAATGGTCGTGTTCGCGCTGGCGGTGTCGGGCAGGCTGGTGCAGGGGCTCACCATGGGCGCGGTGAAATGAAAGGTGACGCAAGGGTGGGTGCATTACCATCGCGCCGTCCCTATCGAAACCCATCACGCTCATGAACAAGCCCGCACCGCCCGCCGTCGCCGTGTCAGCCGAGCCCTTTGTCGATACCGAAGAGGAGCTGCAGGCGCGCGTAGCGTGGCATTACTACGTCGGCAACCTCACGCAGCAGGAGATCGCGCAGCGCATTGGCAGCAACCGTGTGCGCGTAAACCGGCTGCTTGCTGCGAGCCGCGAATCCGGCATGGTGCAGATCACCATCAACAGCCGGCTCGCGCCATGCGTCGCGTTGGAGGAAGCGCTGACCAAACGTTTCGGCCTGGAGGCGGCGGTCGTCGTGCCGACCGGCGCGAATAACGAAGCGAACATGGCCGCGATCGGTATTGGCGGCGCGACTTACCTGGCGCGTCAGATCGAGGCGGGGCAGACCATCGGGCTTGGCTGGGGCCGCACGATTCGAGCGGTGCTTCGGGCGTTGCCGCAGCGCGCGTACGGGCCGGTATCGGCGGTGTCGCTGCAAGGCGGCCTGTCGCATTGCCCGAGCATCAATACGTTCGACATTGTTTCGGACTTCGCGAACCTCTGTCAGGCCGATGGGTTTTTGTTCGCGGCGCCCATTTACGTAAGCAGCCAGAACGTTCGCGACATGCTGCTGCAGGAGGGTGCCGTGCGCGAGACGTATGAGCGCGCGCGCCAATCCGATCTTGCATTGCTGACGTGCGGCGACCTGACGGAATCGCTCGTGGTGACTTACGGCATCAACGACCCCGAGCAGGTCCGAACGCTCGAGAAAGCCGGCGCGGTCGGCGACATGCTCGGTCACTTCATGGACGCCGATGGCGAGGCGATCGATCATCCGCTAAATCGCCGTACGGTCGCGATCACACTGGGCGATCTGCGCAAGATCAAGCGCGTCGTGCTGGTGAGCGGCGGCGCGAAGAAGTTCGCGGTGACGCGCGCTGCGTTGCGCGGGCGTTATCCATCAGTGCTGGTAACAGACGAAGAGACCGCGCGCCGTCTCTGCGACGAACCTTGAAAGGACAATGAACGTGGACCGGAATCGCGAGTTCGAAGGCAAGACGGTGCTGATCACCGGGGCAGGGAAGGGCATTGGCTACGCGACTGCGTTACTGATGGCCGAGCGCGGCGCACACGTGGTTGCGCTGAGCCGTTCTCAGGCTGACCTGGATGCGCTCGCCGCGCTGATCGATTGCAAGACCATAGCGGTCGATCTCGCGGATGCAGCCGCCACGTTGAAGGCTGCGCAAGAAGCGCAGCCGGTTGACTTGCTCGTGAACTGCGCGGGCATTGCCGAGCTCGGCGCTTTCCTCGATGCAACCATCGACGCTTTTGATCTTACGATGGCCGTGAACGTTCGCGCCGCAATGATCGTCGCGCAGGAATGCGCGCGCAGCATGATTGCGAGGGGCAACGGTGGCGCGATCGTCAATGTGTCGAGTATCGCTGCTCAGGTCGGAACGCCTTTGCACGCGTCGTATTGCGCATCGAAGGCCGCGCTGGACGCATTGAGCCGCGTCATGGCCGTCGAACTCGGCGTTTATGGCATACGCGTGAACACGGTCAATCCGGTCATCACGCTCACGCCCATGGCGGAAAAAGTCTGGAGCGAGCCGGCAAAGTCCGATCCCATGCTGGCTCGCATCCCCTTGCGTCGATTCGTGCAGCCCGAAGAGGCGGCCCGCACGATTGCGTACCTTCTCGGCGAAGATTCAAGCATGGTCAACGGCGTAAGCCTGGCTTTGGACGGCGGCTTTCAGGCCGGCTGATTTTTATCCACGTTACCCCTTTGCAGAGGGCTTCAATCATGGAAGCACTGGTTCTTGAAGAAGCGCGTCGCATCAGCTTGCGTCCGTTCACATTGCCGCAGGTCGTGGGCCCCCGCGACGTGCGCATCCGCATCAACACGGTTGGCATTTGTGGCAGCGATATCCACTATTATCAGCATGGGCGCATCGGGCCGTTTGTCGTGAACGAACCGATGGTGCTCGGTCACGAAGCCGCAGGCACGGTGATCCAGATCGGTGACGAAGTCACGCATCTGAAAGTGGGGGACCGCGTTTGCATGGAACCGGGCGTGCCCGATATGGAGTCACGTGCATCGCGCGAAGGTCTGTACAACCTCGATCCAAGCGTGCGTTTCTGGGCAACGCCGCCGGTTCATGGATGCCTGACGCCATTCGTCGTGCACCCGGCCGCGTTCACGTTCAAGCTGCCGGACAACGTGACGTTCGGCGAAGGCGCGATCGTCGAGCCGCTGGCTATCGGCATGCAGGCCGCGACAAAGGCGAAGATCAAGCCAGGGGACGTGGCTGTCATTCTCGGCGCTGGAACCATCGGCATGATGTGTGCGCTGGCCGCGCTTGCGGGCGGTTGCAGCCGCGCGATCGTGTGTGATCTCGTGCCGGAAAAGCTCGAGTTGATCGGCGGCGTGCAAGGCGTGACGGCCGTGAACATCCGGGAGCGCAAGGTGAAGGACGTTGTCGCCGAACTCACCGATGGCTGGGGCGCAAACATCGTCTTCGAAGCAAGCGGCAACGAGAAGGCGTTCGATGGCATTGTCGACCTGCTGTGTCCGGGCGGTTGCATCGTGCTGGTCGGCATGCCGCAGCATCCGGTGCCCATCGACATTGTCGCAGTACAGATCAAGGAAGTACGGATGGAATCGGTCTTCCGTTACGCCAACATGTTCCCGCGCGCGATCCAGTTGATCGCGTCGGGCCGGCTGGATGTGAAGCCGTTCATCTCGCGCTCGTTTGCATTTGCCGACGGCATCAAGGCCTTCGAGGAAGCGGCGAGCGGCAATCCAACCGACGTCAAGGTTCAGATCGTGATGGAATGACGTTCAGGTCCATTCCTGGGGTAACGGACCATTGCGCCCGGCGACAGGATCGCTGCGCGGAAACGGCAACGCTTCCATTGCAGCGATCTCTTCCTTCAATAAAGCATCGCGCCGGATATCCCATTGCTGCCCTTCTGGATACGCGCCGACAACCTGGAAGCGTCCTTCCGTCGATTGCAGACAATGTCCCGTGCCAGCCGGAAGCAGCACGACATCGCCGGCTGCGACAGAAACAACTTCGCCTCCCGGCCCGCCGATGATCACCTCGGCCTTGCCAGAAATCACTGCAAGCGCTTCATGCGCCGTCGAATGAAAGTGGTGGTAATCGAAGATGCTGTCGCGCCATTGCGGCAGCCATTCGTTGCCCGCGAGCAGCGCTTCGAAAGTCTTGCCGAGATCCTTTGTTGACGGATCGACCGCTCGTCGATAAATCAAAACGGGCAAGCGGCTATTGTTGGGAACCCACGCATGCGGTGCGAGCTTGAGCGTCTCAAATGCGATATCCGCCGGATGAAATGCCGAGTCGAATTCGTGTTTCATGATCAGGACCTCCTTGCTTTAACTGCCTTCACGTAACGTGCTATGAATGTCCGTGTCTCGCCGTCAGGAAACAAAACGGCGACGCGATCACCGCTCATCATTTCCACGTGGCCATTTCCGTATTTACGGACCTGGACCGCATCCCCGGGATTCCATACTTTGGCGGCCCGCTTCGGCGTGGAAGCGGGCTGCTGCAATTCGCGCGGGCTCGGTACGACCGTTGGCGGGGAAACGCAGTTGTCGCACTTGCAGCAGACGCCGCCATCGAGTTCGTCGGGCATGCTCAATACAGCTTCATGCAAACGAGCCGCATCCAGATGCGCGTGAAAATAATCGAGCAGGATGCGCCAGCGGCACTGGCCCCTTTGCGCGTAACCGATCATCCGTTCAAGCACTTCGCGATCGTGTGCTGCCCTCTGCGTGAACCGTTGCGCGGCTTCCTGCATATCGTGCGGGGCGTCGGTGTCGAGCACGGTCACGCTGCCTTTGCGTGTGCGTCGAATCATCCGCATGTCCTGCAACACGGATAGCACCGTCCGTAATTTGTTCAAGCCAATCTCAGGCAGCGCTTCGTGCAGCGAGTCGATGGGTGTATCGATCAGCTTGCGTTCATTCCCGCTCGCGAGCTTTCGCAGGGCATCGGCACAACGCGTAAGCGTTTCGACACTCGGATAACGGCCGCTCAGGAAAAATTGTTGGACCTGCTTGTCCTTCAATTCGAACAGCAGGATGCAGTGCGCTTCGGCTCCATCGCGTCCCGCGCGGCCGGCTTCCTGGTAGTAGGCTTCCCGGCATCTGGTGGTGAATGACAAAACGGATATCCGGTTTGTCGATACCCATGCCGAAAGCGTTTGTCGCGACCATCACACGGCATCGATTCTCCATGAACGCGTCTTGCGCCGCCGTGCGTTCTGATGCGGACATCTTGCCGTTGTACCGTTGAGCTTCTATTCCCGCTTCCATCAATTCCGCGTGGACCGCATTGCATTCGGCAACCGTCGAACAATAGACAATGCCAGTCCCTTCTAGCGCCTGAATCCGTTCAAGCAAACGCGTGCGTTTCTCTTTCGGATTGGTCAGTTGTTCGACCGCAAACACCAGGTTGTCCCGATACACCCCTGTATTGATGACCTGTGCGTCCTTCATATCGAGCTCGCGCAGGATGTCTTCTACAACTGCAGGCGTTGCCGTTGCAGTCAGCGCCAGAACGGGCGGCCTGCCAAGCGCCTTGATGGACTGCAGCATCTCCACGAAAGCCGGCCGGAAGTCGTGACCCCACTGCGAGATGCAATGCGCTTCATCGATCACGATCAACTGAGTCCCGGGCTTGCCACGCTCGTTGAGCATTTCGACAAAATCCGGCTTTGCCAGCCGCTCGGGGGTAAGGAACAAAAAGCGGCTCTCGCCTGAATGGATGTCGCGGATCGCCTGCCGTTCATCCGCCGCCGAAAGCCCGCTGTGCAGCGCAACCGCCGCGATACCGGATTCCCGCAGCTTGTCCGACTGATCTTTCATCAGCGATATCAGCGGCGAGACCACGAGCGTCAGGCCGCCGAGCTGCAACGCCGGAAGTTGATAGCACAGCGACTTGCCCGCGCCCGTGGGCATGACGGCGAGCGTGTCGTGGCCGTCAAGGACGCTGCGGATCACTTCCTCTTGCCCGGGTCGCAGTGCATCGATGCCAAAGACATCATGCAAGGACGCCTTGAGCCGCTTCTTCAGCGTGCCCTGAAGCAGCTCCTTGATGGGTTTGCCCAGCTTGGATTCGGTCGTCACATGCGTGCCTGTACTGATAAAGGGGAATGTCCTTGTCTCGCTACTGCACTGAGCAAACGCGGTGCCGCGTTCTGCCAGACTTCCAAAACCAATACCGATAACTGTCATATTGCTTTCATACATGAAACTTACACTTCGCCTTCATTGCGCGCCGGTCACTACTTAAGCCGGACGCAACCTACCCACAAACCCGGACAAGAAGACATGCAAGAGCAGCCCGATTTTTCCCGCCGCAAGACCCTGAAACTGCTGGTCGGCGCACCCATGCTGCCTTTGGGCGCTTTCTCCGTTTCGACGCTTTTGTCCGGTTGTGGCGGTGGCGACGACGCTGTTGCGGGCACGTCGGCATCGTTCAAATCGGCGGCGTTTTCGTCGATGGCTGCGCCTTCTCTCGCCAACCCCGCAGCCATGGCAACGACCACGGTCGCGTCGACGCTCACCGTAACCATGAGCGACGGCAGCACGCAGGACTACAAGCTCGCGTACCAACCTTTCTTCGTGACCGGCGACATGGTTCCGAACGGCAACGGCGGCACGATCCTGAGCGGCGGATATTTCGATATCAACAACCAGCCGATCATCGACCGTTCGGTGCCGGGGAAGGAGCGCCAGTTCTTTTCGGATTGCCCGGATGGAAGCTCGCTGCTCTCCCTCGATAAACCCACCGTCCCCGGCATCAAGGGCCGTGCCGTGTTCGCCGTGGTCCAGTTCGAATACGCAACGCGCGACCAGAGCCTCGTGTCGGCGTATGGACAACTGCCGTCGCCGATCGCGGTATTGACGCTCGATCAGGACCAGACCACGGGCAAGCTCACGCTCGTGAAGTATCACAACGTGGATACGTCGAAGGCGAACGGTTTGTGGATCACATGCGGGGCGAGTCTTTCGCCGTGGAACACGCATTTGTCGAGCGAGGAGTACGAGCCGGACGCAACGACCATATCAAGCAACGCGCAGTTCAAGGCCTACAGCACGAGCCTCTACGGCGATGCAACCCGCGCCAATCCCTATAACTATGGCCACTTGCCCGAAGTGACCGTGAATCCGGACGGCACCGGCACGATCAAGAAGCACTATTGCCTCGGCCGCATCTCGCATGAGCTGGTCCAGGTGATGCCGGACAAGCGCACGGTGATGATGGGCGACGACGCGACCAACGGCGGCCTGTTCATGTTCATCGCGGATCGTGCGGAGGATCTGTCGTCCGGGACGCTGTATGTGGCGAAGTGGGCGCAGACGTCATCGGCTGGAGCGGGGTCGGCGAACCTCACATGGATCAAAATTGGCAGCGCCACGAGCGCCGAGATCGAAGCGATGGCCTCGCGCCTGAAGGCATCGGACATCATGGATGTGGCGACCAAGGATCCGCTCGATACCAGCTTCAAGAA
This sequence comes from Burkholderia sp. PAMC 26561, assembly GCF_001557535.2. NCBI lineage: Bacteria > Pseudomonadati > Pseudomonadota > Betaproteobacteria > Burkholderiales > Burkholderiaceae > Burkholderia > Burkholderia sp. PAMC 26561. Next base: position 279,033 of record NZ_CP014315.1, on the reverse strand, counting down.
GATCAATTACAACGGCACGTTCAACTGGATCCGCATCAAGCCGGGCATGGAGAAGGCGGCTGCATATCTCGAGACGCATCGCTACGCGGCATTCATTGGCGGGAGTCTGGGATTTACGAAGCTCGAAGGCACGACCGTCAACGCTAAGGACAAGGTCGTCTACACGGCGATGTCGCGCGTCGAGAAGTCGATGGTGAAGGGCAACTCCGCCTCGACCGATGTCGCCGTGGACGCCGCCATCAGCGCCGGCGCGGTCTATGCGCTGAACCTTAAATCAGCGCAGAAGGACACGAGCGGCGCCGCGATCAACAGCGAATGGGTTCCCGTCGATATGGCCGCGCCGACCGCCCTCGTGGGCGAAGACCTCGCGACGCCGGATGCCCTGGGCAACACGGCGAGCGCCGCGAAGATCGCGAATCCGGACAACGTAAAGTTCTCGGAGAAGTTGCGCACGCTCTTCATTGGCGAAGATTCCAGCATGCACGTGAACAACTTCCTGTGGGCTTATAACGTCGATACAAAGACCTTGTCGCGTGTGCTCTCGTGTCCGGCCGGCGCAGAATCCACGGGCCTTCATGCCGTCGATGAAATCAACGGCTGGACCTACGTCATGACGAACTTCCAGCACGCGGGCGACTGGGAAAGCCCGGTTCACGACAAGGTGAAGGCCACGCTGGACCCGCTCGTGCGGGCCAACTACAAAGACCGCTTCGGCGCCACCGTGGGTTACCTCACCGCCGACACGACCAGCATCAAGCTTGGCAAAAGCTAGGACCCTTTGCGGTAGCCGTCGTCAAGTGTCTTCAGGAACGCGATGATGTCCTTCATTTCCTGGGCCGTCATCGCGGGCTTGTCGCCGAACTTGCGATCGAAGGGTGCATCGGCTACGTCGATGTTCGCGTGCAGTTGGGCGGGAAGATCGTCGTATTTGTTGACCTTGCCATCCGCGCCCTTCGGATAGAACTTTTCGGGGGCAGTGTTGCGCTCGTTGTAGAACGCCATGACGTCATCGAGCGAATGATAGACGCCGTTATGAAAGAAGACCTGGCGCGTGGCGGCGTTGCGCAGCGTGGGCGTGAGGAACATGCCGCAATATTGCGTCTGGTCCTTGATGTCACTGCGGAAGGGACCGCATACGCCCATGTCGAAGAACTTGGGATCGTTGTTGATCGCAAGCTTGGTATTGCGCGGCACGCCCAGTGCTTCGTACTGGTAGTCGGTGAACATCGGCGGCGTGCCGTCGGAAGCGGGCTTCGACAAGTGGCAGCCGGCGCAGTTCGCTTTGTCGGGATCGTTGAAAAGACGCAGGCCGTGCAGCTCCGCTTGCGTCAGGCGCGCCTTGCCTTCGAGCCAGTAATCGTACTTGCTCGAATACGGATGAAACGCCTGCTCTTCGATCTGATAACGCGCGACCGCGAACATGGCCTCGGACGTTGCCAGCTCCGTGCTCTTGAAGATGTTCGGGCCGAACAACTGCTTGAAGTCGCCCATGTAAGCCGTGCGCTGCAGTTTGGCCGAGACATCCTCGAGACTCGTGTTCGCCATTTCAACGGCATTGAGCATCGGGCCTGATGCCTGTGCCTGAAGGGTGTCGGCGCGGCCGTCCCAGAAAAAACCGCCTTGCGGGACCATTGCAGGCGCGGCGGGTGCAGTACCCGCGTTCTTTTGCGCCCGGGCGGTGCCGGCGGCTTGCGAGGCCAGGGCAGCAAAATCGGGCGGTGCTTCGGCTTCGCCGGCATCGGGGCCAATGCTGAAATTAGGCTGCAAATACAGGTACATCAGCGAAGGCGGCGGACGATACCCCTGCAACGTCATGTGCGGTCCGCCGAGTTGCACGGACAGGTTGTTCGGCGGTCCGAACGCATGGTCGGGACTGTGGCACGACGCGCACGATTGCGTGCCGGACGCGGACAGGGATTTATCGAAGAATATCTTTTGGCCGAGCAACGCGACGGCGCTCAGCGGCGCGACTGGCGGACGGCTCAGCATGACGGGATTCGGATTGGCGCCTGTCAGGTCTTCCACGATGTCGCCAACACGAGCGGGCACGGTCGCCGGATAAAGCACGGCCCAGATGCAGAACACGAACGCGGCAGCGAACGCCGCGGCGATGCACCAGAGCAGGACGATTTTCGGGCGCGGCAGGCGTGGTTTCTGCCCGGCATTCGGCGACATGGAAGGTGTGGCGGTATGCGACATGGGACCTGAGAGGATACAAAAAGCAGTAGTGAAAAAGTCGCCGCCCATTACGGGACGGCGACAAGGTACAAAGCACGGCTTCGCGTCAGCGTGCAACGCGCGGCTTATAAAATCAGATTGCCGGAACCGATGCGACCGGCGTACCGAGGTTCTGATCGATGAACACCTTCGGGTTGCTGCCCGCGCCGCTGAAGTTGAACAAGCTCATGATGCTGCCGGCAGTTGCGTCGAACGAACCACCGCCGAGGCGATTGCCATTGAGCCAGTTGTCTTCAATGAAGCGCGTGACCGATGCCTGGCTGATCTGCGTGTGATCGACATAGTTCACCTTCGCCCACGGCGAGATCACGATGAACGGCGTACGCGTGCCGGGACCGCAACGGCCATTGACCGGTGCGCCCTTCACACCCAGCGGAGCCGTGCCCGTGCCGCACTTGCCGGCGCCGTTCACCTGATCCGCGATCGCGTCGAAGGAAGCGGACGTCGGCGTCGCATAGGCATGGTCGTACCAGCCGTCCGAGTCATCCCACGCCACGATCACAGCGGTGCTCGCCCAATCCGGCTGCTGCTGCAGGAAGTTGACGACCTTCGAGGTGAAGGCCTGTTCGTCGAGCGGGTCCGAGTAGCCAGCGTGGCCGTCCTGGAACGCCGGCGCCTTGATGAAGCTGACCGACGGATAGTTACCGGCCTTCACCGATGCAAAGAAGTCATCCGTGTCGTACTGGTGGTTAGCCGGTTCCGGCGTCTTGCCATCGGCTTCGAGCGACAAGCCGATAGCAGCCTGCGAGCTCGGACGTGCGTGCGTCGGGTTCGCCGTCGACGCGAAATACTGGAACCAGTTGTGGTGCGGCACGTAGTCGGCCGTTGCCTGACCCACCACCGGCGACAACGTGCTGCGCTTGCAGGCCGTCGTGCCGTTGCTGTTCACGGTCGCCAGGTTGAAGCCGCCCATGAAGCCGCCCCACGAGATGTTGGCCGCGTTCAGCAGGTCGCCGATGTTCTTGCCGGCCATCAACGCGGTATCCGTCGTGCTCGAGCACGTGTCGTTAGCCGGGTCGACGTCGTTGATCATCGTGAAGCCGCCCTGGCCGTCATTGACGTAGTAGCTGCCCGTGTTCGTCGCGCTGACCGGACCCTGGCTCGCTTTCACGACCTGCATGCCGTTGGTCTGGCCCGACACCACTTCGAGCGCGCCAGGCGTCGACGGACCGTAGGTGTCCGTGTAGGCGTTGTCGCTCATCGCAAAGTGTTGCGCGTAGTTCCACAGCGCGCCGACCGTGTTGCCGTCGTAGTAACCCATGACCTGGCCGGCTGTGCCGAACGAACCAGCGCCGCCCGCCGTGCCTTTACCCGTGAACTTCGGGAAGAGGTCGGCCGCGCCGTTGTCATAAGCCTGTTGTTCCGCACGATAAGCATGGTTCTGGTCGGCCGATGCAGCTTGCGTACGGTCGAGACGGAACGGGTTCGCAGCCGCTGCGCCATTCAGCGTGTTCGTGAAGTTCGGGTTCGCCGTCAGCAGCGCCCCGCTCAGCCCGTTCACCGCCGGCGTGCCCGCGGCGGCCGTGAACACCGGCTCGCCGGCCGGGTTCGCTGCGTTCGGGTAGGTCGCGAAGTAATGATCGAACGAGACGTTCTCGTTATAGATCACGACGACGTGCTTGATCGGCGTGGCCGTCGCGAGACGGTTCTGGATCGACTGTGACGAGTCGGGGTTGCTGTCGTTGCCGCCGCCGCATGCATAGAGGCCGATGGCCATTGCTGCAGTGGGTACGCCAACCAGTAAGGCTCGACGAAACATGTGTGAAGCTCCGATGTCGTTTGTTGTGTGTAAAGCGGGTGGCCGCGTGGCCTGTGGGGACGAGTCCGGACTTGATGGCCATTTTTCGTTTCCGCCCGCATTGGAACACCTGCACATGAAGCGCAAAAGGCGCTGCGCTTTCGCCACGGTTACTTCCACATAACAAGCAGAAAGAGTTGGTAAGGACGGGTTCCAAAAAGATGACGCTCAGGCTCACAGGCAGTCATGCCAGCGTCACACGGCGCTCAGATAATCCGTCCCGCTGTAACCGTTTTCATCTCTTTCCCGACTGGCCCATGCACTCCACCATCAGAGACGTTGCCGCACATTCCGGCGTCTCCATTGCCACCGTATCGCGTGCGCTCAACACGCCGGAGCTGCTCAACGCCGAGACGCTCGCAAAGGTGCGCGAGTCCATCGAAGCGCTGGATTTCATGCCCAGCGCGCGCGGCCGGCAGCTTCGTGGGGTGCGCACGCGGCTCGTCGGCGTGGTCGTGCCGACGCTCGCCAATCCGGTGTTTGCAGAGTCGCTGCAAGGTATCGATGAAGCTGCGTCCGCCAGCGGCTATCGGCTGATGCTGATGACCACCGCCTACGACAGTGCGCGCGAACGCCGCGCCATCGAAACCTTGCGCGAGCAGCGCGTGGACGGCCTGATTGCGACCGTGGCCGACGCCGAATCCAATCCGCTGCTCAATGAACTCGATCGCATCGGGTTGCCGTATGTGCTCGCGCATAATGACACCGCGTGCCGTGCGGCGGTATCGGTGGATAACAGGCGGGCCGCGCGCGATGGCGTGCGCGCACTCCTGCAGCGCGGCCACAAACGCATCCTGATGCTTGCCGGGTCGTTTGCCGAATCGGATCGCGCCCGGCTGCGGTATCGCGGATATGAAAATGCGATGCTCGACGCCGGCCTCACGCCCTACGCGCCGCTCGAGATGGACTTCAACGCGGAAGAGTTGCCGGCCAGCTTGCTCGCGCATCTCTCGGACCCGTTGCGCCGGCCGACTGCGCTTTTCTGCAGCAACGACCGCCTCGCGATGATCGTGATCCGCGGCCTGCGTCATGCGGGTCTGCTGGTTCCCGGCGATATCTCCGTGCTCGGCTTCGATGGCATTCCACTCGGCGAGTGGTTATCGACCGCGCTTTCGAGTGTCGCCACGCCGAATCGCGAGATCGGCCGGCACGCATGGCGTCATCTGGCGAAGCAGCTCGGTTTGCCCGACAGCAAAGCCATCGACGAAGCCGCGAACGAAGCTAATGAGCCCATTCCCTTCAAGTTGCCTCATAACGTGCGAACCGGCGCGACTATCGCGTCATACATCGAACCTGCGGCCCGGATGGCCGCTCTCGAACCGGAGAATCCTGCATGAAAATCCGTCAACTCCTCGCCACGCTGCTTGCCGCGACGGCCACCTTTTGCGCGGCTGGCGCCGCGTATGCCGACGGCACCGCGATCTGCTACAACTGCCCGCCGGAATGGGCTGACTGGGCGAGCCAGATCGAAGCCATCCAGAAGCAGACGGGCATTCGTGTTCCCTTCGACAACAAGAACTCCGGCCAGGCCATCGCGCAGATGATGGCCGAGCAGAAGAGCCCGATTGCCGACGTGGTGTATCTCGGCGTGTCGTCGGCGTTCCAGGCGAAGGACAAGGATCTCGTGCAGCCGTACAAGCCGGCGCACTGGAACGATATCCCGGCCGGCATGAAGGACCCGAACGGTTACTGGTTCGCAATCCACTCCGGTACGCTGGGCTTTTTCGTGAACAAGGACGCGCTCGATGGCAAACCCGTGCCGCGTTCATGGGCTGATTTGTTGAAGCCGGAATACAAGGGCATGGTCGGGTATCTGGATCCATCGTCCGCGTTCGTGGGGTACGCCGGCGCGGTTGCGGTGAACCAGGCGCTGGGCGGTACGCTCGATAACTTCAAGCCCGGCCTCGACTGGTTTGCGAAGATGAAATCCAACGCGCCGATCGTGCCGAAGCAGACTGCGTACGCGCGTGTGATGTCCGGTGAGATTCCAATCCTGCTCGACTATGACTTCGATGCTTATCGAGCGAAATACAAGGATCACGCGAACGTGGAGTTCGTGATTCCGAAGGAAGGGACCATCGTCGTGCCGTATGTGATGAGTCTTGTCAAAGGCGCACCGCATCAGGCGAATGGCGAGAAGGTGCTTGATTTCGTACTGTCCGACGCAGGACAGCGCTTGTGGGCCAATGCGTTCCTGCGTCCGGTGCGTGGCGGTACGCTGCCGCCCGATGTCGCCGCCAAATTCCTGCCGGCATCCGACTATGCGCGTGCGAAGGATGTCGATTTCGCGAAGATGGCTGCGAAGCAAAGTGCGTTCGGCGAAGAGTATCTTCGTGTGATGCACTGATTTTCAGTCATGCAAGATTCCACCTTCTCCACGCGCGCACGGATTGCGTTGCTCGCGCCGGCGCTCGCGGTGTTCATCGCGTTCTGGTTGCTGCCGCTCGTTGCGCTGCTGCAGGCGAGCGCCGTGCCCAATGCGTTGAGCGCGTATCGCGAGGTGCTGACCAACGCGCGCTATCTGCACAGCCTCGTCGCGACGATCGCGTTGTCACTGGCGGTGACAGCGGCGACGCTGGTATTGTCGACAGTGGCGGGCTTGTTCCTCGCTCGCCGGGATGTGCCGGCGAAGCGCCTGCTGGTCGCGTTGCTGACGTTCCCGCTCGCGTTTCCGGGCGTGGTGGTGGGATTCATGGTGATCATGCTGGCCGGACGCCAGGGTTTGATCGGCGCCATCTCCACGCGGCTCACCGGCGATCGCTGGGTGTTTGCGTACTCGCTCAGCGGTTTGTTCCTCGGCTATCTCTACTTCTCCATACCGCGCGTGATCGTCACCGTCATGGCGGCTGCGACCAAGCTCGATGCGTCGCTCGAAGAGGCGGCGCGTTCGCTGGGTGCATCGCCGTGGCGGATCTTCGCCGATGTTGTCCTGCCCGCCCTGATGCCCGCGTTGATCGCGGCGGGAGCCGTCTGTTTCGCGACCGCGATGGGCGCATTCGGCACGGCGTTCACGCTCGCCACCGACCTCGACGTCTTGCCTATGACCATCTACACCGAGTTCACGCTCAACGCGAACCTGGCAACGGCGGCGGCCTTGTCGATTGTGCTGGGTCTTGTCACGTGGGCGGTGCTGGCGGTTGCGCGCAGTCTGACCGGCGCGACCGTCGCGGCCAATGCATGAGGTCAACCGATGCCTGAATTCATGAAGCCGCGCGGTCTGCTTGTTGCTGCACAAACGGTCGTCACACTCGCGCTCGTCGCGTTCATGGTCGTGCCCGTCGTGATGTCGGTGATGGCCGGCCTGACCGTCAATTACTTTCGCGGCATATCGAGCGGACTCACGCTCAAATGGCTCGGACAAGTATGGGCGATGTACCAGGGCTCCGTCTGGTTATCGATAGAAATCGCGCTCGCCACGCTCGCCATCACGCTCGCGATAGGCGTGCCCGCAGCCTACGCGCTCGCGCGCAGCAACAGCCGCTCGGCGAGGTGGATCGAAGAGCTGCTCGTATTGCCGATTGCCTTGCCCGGACTTGCCACGGCGCTCGCGCTGCTTTCCGTGTATGGCGGCTGGAGCGCGTTTCGCTCCAGCATGTGGTTCATCGTGGCAGGGCACGTCGTGTTCACGCTGCCGTTCATGGTGCGCTCGGTCGCGGCCGTTTGCGCTGGAACGGATCTGCGCACCATGGAAGAAGGTGCAGCGAGTCTTGGTGCGTCGTTCACGCAGCGGTTTTTTACCATCGTGCTGCCCAACGCGCGGCCCGGCATTGTTGCCGGCGCGCTTGCGGTGCTGACGTTGTCCATCGGCGAATTCAACCTGACGTGGATGCTGCATACGCCCGATACGAAAACGCTTCCCGTCGGACTCGCCGATGCCTACGCGTCGATGCGCCTTGAAATCGGCAGCGCGTACACGATACTTTTCCTGTTGATGACGCTGCCATTGTTGATCGCGATGCAGTGGCTCGGCGTCGATCCCGCCGGCGCACAAAGCGCTCGCGCGGCGGCAAAACGCAAACGTGCATTGCGACGTGTCCCCGACGCGTTGCCCGTTCAAACCCCAACCGTAAAGACCGCACGATGAGACTCGAAGCCGTCCCAGTCACCCTCAGCCGATGCGCGAAAACGTTCCGCGGACAACGCGTGCTCGAACCCGTCGATTTATCGATAGAACCCGGCGAAACGCTTGTATTGCTTGGGCCATCGGGTTGCGGCAAGACGACTACGTTGCGTTTGATCGCCGGGCTCGAAAAACCCGACGCGGGTGGCCATGTCCGCTTTGGCGCCGACGATGTCACCGCACTGCCTATTGAACGTCGTCAGGTCGGCATGGTATTCCAGAACTATGCGCTGTTCCCGAACCTCACGGTGCGCGGCAACGTGGGTTATGGTCTGCGCATTCAGAAGGTGGAGGCATCGGCGGCGCGTCGCCGGGTCGATGAATTGCTGGCGATGACCGAACTCACCGCGCACGCCGACAAGCCGATCACCGAGCTGTCCGGCGGGCAGCGGCAACGCGTTGCACTCGCACGCGCATTGGCGCCGAGACCGCGTGTATTGTTGCTCGATGAACCCCTGACCGCGCTCGATGCACGTCTGCGCGAAACCCTCCGCGCCGAAATGAACGCACTGCTGCGCGAGCTTCGCGTGACGAGCATTTACGTCACGCACGATCAGTCGGAGGCGATGGCCCTTGCTGACCGCATTGTGGTGATGAGTGCAGGGCGGATTGAACAATGCGGCACGCCGCGCGAAATCTATTACCAGCCCGCGACGCGCGCGGTCGCGCAGTTCATCGGCACGTTGAATCGTGTCGCCGGTGAGTGCCGCGATGATGCGTTCATTGCATCCGGCGGCGCGATCAACGTGAAGGGACTTGTCGCGCAGTTGCGTGTTCAGGATGGCGCACGGTCAGAAGTATTTTTCCGTCCGGAGGACGCCGAACTCGTCAATCCCGAGTCCGCGCAATTACGCGGCGCGGTGGAGTCGGCCATGTTCCTTGGCGAACGCACGCGCCTCAGGATCAAGGATGCTGCCGCCGATGCGTTGACTGTCGATGTCCCTGGACGTGTGGAACTTGCGCAAGGGACTATTGTAGGGATATCGGTACGCGACGAGGGCTGGGTCGCGCTGCACTAATCTGGAGAAAGACCGTTATGCTGTTAGCTCAAATTTCCGACCTGCATATCAAGGTTCCTGGTGCGCTGGCTTATCGAAAAGTCGATACCGCCGCTTGTCTGCGCCGTTGTGTGGAGCGTCTCAACACGATGAGTCCGCGACCCGATGCGGTCCTGGTGACGGGGGACCTGACAGACTTCGGGACAGTGGAAGAGTACCGGCATGTGGCCGATTGCCTGAAGCCGCTGACGATGCCGGTGTATGTAATGGTCGGCAATCACGACGACCGCGCCACGCTGCGCGAAGTATTCGATGCCGATTATTTGCGGAAAGCGGGTGCAGGTGGCGACTTCGTGCAATTCGCGTTCGATCTTGGCGAGTTACGGGTCATCGCGCTGGATTCGCAAATTCCTCATGCAAGTCCCGGCACTTTGTGTGACGCGCGCTTGCAGTGGCTCGGACAGCAGTTGGACGAAGCACGTGAGCGGCCGGTTATCGTCGCGTTGCATCATCCGCCGTTTGCAACCGGTATCGGACATATGGACGACATGGCGCTCGACGCCGAAACTGCCGGCAAGCTCGAGGCGCTGATCGCGAAGCATCCGAACGTGGAACGTGTGTTGTGCGGGCATGTGCATCGGCCGGTGCATCGACGTTTTGGCGGGACGATCGCATCGATCGCGCCATCGACTGCGCATCAGGTCGTGCTTGATCTTCATGCCGATGCGCCATCGCGTTTTGTGCTTGAACCCGGCGCGTTCGCGCTGCATTACTGGAACGCGGGCGTCGGGATGGTTTCACATCACGCGTATGTCGAGCAGTTTGACGGGCCGTATCCTTTTTTTGATGTGGATGGGGCTTTGGTGGATTAGCGTTCGTCCTGTGTCGTGAGGTGCGCTTTTCCATCGGGTGCGAAATGCGTACCAAAACGCACGAGCCCGGTTTGATGCAAATGACACGTCATCGTGAAGCTGAGCAGCATGTTGTCGTGCTTGTCGGCTGGTTCGATTTCGATGGCCTTCAGTCGTGGCTCATACTTGAGCAGCGTACTTTCGATCTCACGCCGCAGCGTATGCGCGGACGCAGGCATGTGCCGATAGACCTTTGATAAATCACCCAGACCATAATCAGGCAGATGGGCAAGGCTGTCGCGGCGGCTGTTCAAGATCCGCTGGATGTTGTCGCGCACCGACAAGAACGTTTGCTGGTTGCGATTATGGAGGTCTATCGGATCGCCGTTGGCGAAGTGACCCGTCAGTGCTTCGAACAAACCGGGGCCGCCGTGCGTCACGACGTAACGTCATCCGCAAACACTTCGAACTCAACGCCGATTCCGCCTTCATCCGAATATGAGAGTCTGATCGCCGGGGCCTTCGTGTCTTGCGCCGCCCGGATGAGCAACTCGCGCGACAACACAGGCAGGATTTGCTGATCGAGCAAACTGTCGGTATTGCGTGCGCCCGAGTCGGGCAATTGGCAAGCGCGTACGAGTTCGTCAATGAGCGCGTCGTCGCAAATGAGGGGCAAGCCGAACTTGCGCTCGACGCGCTGCGCCACCTTATCCAGTTTCATGCGCACGATGGTTGCCATTGCCTCAACCGAAAGCGGTCGATACACAACCGTCTGGAAACGCGCAAGCAACGCCGGCTGGAAGTGATCGATCAACTGAGGCCTGATGGCTTGCATCAACATGCTCGTGGTTACATCGCCACCAGCTTCCTGCACGGCATCGTATGCAGCCATGATCTGATCGCTGCCCAGATTCGATGTCATCACAATCACCGTATTGCGGAAATCGATGACACGCCCCTCGCCATCGCGCATGAATCCGCGATCAAAGACCTGGTAGAAGACGTTGAGCACATCGCGATGCGCCTTCTCGACCTCGTCCAGAAGAATCACGCTATACGGCCGGCGGCGCACGGCTTCGGTCAGCACACCACCTTGCCCATAACCGACGTATCCCGGCGGCGAGCCCTTCAGCTGTGAAACCGTGTGCGCTTCCTGATACAGGGTGCACGCGGTCAGAACAAACGGAAATTTTGTCGAGCCGTATTCAGTCGACGCCGTGGTCGGCTTTGAGACATCGAACGGTTCACGGTTCGAGTACGCGCCGTTTGCTTCATTTCGCCATCGAGGCGGCATGTTGCGGCACGAAATGCCCGAACGATATTTCCACACACGCACACGGCGCGGGCCGTCGGGGCGATTTAATACGTGGGTGGTGCTGGGCGGCCACGCCTGGGACAACGAGACCGCCATGCACGATGAAACGCTCTCGCTTGCAGTGACCGGCACGAATGGCATGTTGCCTCGCAAGGGCTTGAGAGAAGCCAGCATCAATCGTATGCGCGGTGGCTTTACGAATGTCGCGTCGGTGAGGAACCTGAGCGCGCCAACTTTGCCTGTTTATCCGCCGACGGGTGATCGTTTTCACTGGCGCGTGCTGTCGCATCTGGCGCCAAACTACCTGTCGCTGCTTGATGCCGAGATCCTGCGCGGCTCACTTGCGCTCTACGACTGGACTGACGGCGAGCTAAACCGCCGTCGCATTGAAGCGATCACCGACGTCAAGCATCGTCCGCTGCAAAAACTCGTGAAGGGCGGCCTGCTGCGCGGCGTGGAAATCGAGGTGACGTTACAGAGCGACAAGTTTGCTGGCGATGGGGATCTTGCGCTGTTCGGCGAAATGCTGAACCGCTTCCTCGCGCTCTACGCGACGGTGAACCTTTACACGCGGCTCGTGATCGTGTCATTGCCCACGGGACGCCGTATCACGTTTGCCGATTGCGAAGGCGACGGAGCGCCGTTTTGAAGTCCCCGCTTCCGGCGTTACTCCCGGCAATACTCCCCGCGTTGCTGCGAAACGCTACGCAGATGAACTTCATGCGTTTCTGCGAATTGCTTGAGCTCGCTGCGCCCGACGACGCGCCGCTTGGCACTACCGATTCGCCATCGAACGAGCTCGTTCGCTTCCGGTCGCGTCAACGCCTGGGCTTTCCTGGCAAGGAGATCGATGCAGTCGAGTACGACTACGACGACGTATCCAAGCCACCCTCTGTGCGCACGACCTTTCTCGGTCTTTACGGCGTCGATGCGCACATGCCATCGTATTTCATCGATGAAGTCGCGCAGAACCGCGACGGCGCCGAACCGCTGTCGGCGTTTCTCGACATGTTCCACCATCGCATTGCGACGCAGTTTTATCGGGCGTGGAGAAAGTATCGCTTCCCGGCGGGCTTTAAAAAGGGCGGCACGGACGAAGTTTCGCGTTGTCTGGTAAGCCTCGTGGGATTGGGTATCGGGCATCCATCGATCGAAAAGACGGTCGGTACGCGCAAGTTGCTCTCGATGCTTGGTCTCGCCGGCCAGCGCACGCGTACGGCCGAGGGACTCGCGGGCGTGCTGCAACACGCCGTACCCGATGCAAGGATCACCGTCGCGGAATTCCATCCGGTCTGGATTCATCTGACCGAATTCGAGCCGACCGCATTAGGCGAGAACTGCGTGCTCGGACGCGGTTTCTACGATCGCGGCAATTGCGTGCGCGTGGTCATCACACCCATAACGTGTGAGTCGGTGTTAGGCCTTACGCCTGGCCGCCAACTTCACGGTGAAATCATGGCGCTGCTGCGGTTTTACCTCGGGTACGAAGCAAATGCACATCTGGAGATGCACGTCTCTCCAGAGTTGATGCCGAGGGCGGATATCGCTTCAGACCAGGTTCGTCTTGGATACACAAGCCAGTTGGAGCAACTCGAGCGCCCGTACAAAACAGGCGTCATCACGCGTGTGCAACTCGGCACATGGAATGGCCAAAGCGAAAACACGGAACACCGCAATGAGCAATAAAATCAACCGCTGCGCGATCTTGTCTGCCGCGCTGTGCACCAGCCTGCTCGTCACCAGCTGCGGCATCGCCCAGTCTGTGAAAACCGGGACCGTGGACGCAGCGAAGTGGGCATTCACCACCCAGGTCAAGGCGATGAACCTCGACCTCATAAGCCGGTCGTCGTTGAATACGAACGGCGCGGGACAATCATTGTCTACAGTGCTCCGCGTCTATCAGTTGAAGACGCCACAGGCGTTTGAGCAACTCGATTATGCGCAGCTACAAAGCAATGATCTGGACGCTCTGAAACCCGACCTCTTGACCACAACGGACGTCGTGCTTCGGCCGAATGCAAACGCGAGCATCAGCGAACCGATGAGTGACGATACGGAGTATGTTGCGATCGTGGCGTTCTTCCGGGAGGACAATCAACGAGCAACTTGGCGGATGGTGCTGCCACGTAAGCAGTGGAAGCAGAGTGATCCTGTTCGCATCGAGGTGAAGGACAGTTCGATGGCGCTTATCGGCAAGGGGCCGCAGGCGGTCAAGCAACAGGCGACGGTGCGCAGTACACCTCGTCCAGTGCTTGACCCGCAGCCGACTAAAACGGTCGTGACGGCACAAGGCACGGTACCGAAGCCAGCAGGAAAGCTTACCTCTTCACTTGACGACTGGACGCGGCCAGTCGACTAGCATCTCACGGGCCGAATCAAGACGGCGTTCTCAGCGCCGTCCAGCCGCTCAAAAAATCAAAAATAATGGCAGACGTAATCTAGCGTCTCGATCACTTCAATATCGAAACTGGTATTAGCCGGCACCGCGATCGATTCACCCGGACCGTACTCGCGCCATTGTTCCTCGCCGGGATTTCGCACGCGGCAGCGGCCTGCGGTGACATCGATTTGCTCGGCGGCTTGTGTCGAGAACGTCAGCGATGCGGGGAATATGACCCCTAGCGTCTTGCGCGTTCCGTCGCCAAGCAGGACGGTATGCGATACACATTTTCCATCGAAGTAAATGTTCGCGCGCTTGATGATCGACGCGTTGTCGAATTGCGTATTGGTCGTGTCCGATGCCATTCGTGAAGTCCCTTGTTCCGGTTGATGTATCCGCGGCATTTTAACCGGGCTGCGTGGCCACGCCATTCAAACGGGAAAACTCGTCGTCGACAAGATCTCCTTGAGCACCATGAAGCTGCGCACCTGCCGCACACCCGGCAGATAAAGCAATGCTCGGCATGCAGCTTGTTGAAGCTCTCGCTGTCGCGCGTACGGATAAGCATGAAGTAATCGAACTCGCCTGTCACGACGTGACATTCCATGCAACCCGACACTTTTTGCGCGGCCTTTTCGAAGGCGGCGAAGGACTCGGGCGTCGATCGATCCAGCACCACGCCAATCATCACCAGCATGCCGGCGTTGAGTTTCTTTGGCGCAAGCAACGCAACGATCCCGCTGATAAATCCCGCCTGCTTCAATCTTTCGACGCGACGCAAGCACGCCGGCGCACTGAGATTGACCTTCGCGGCAAGCGCCACGTTGGAGATGGAAGCATCGCGCTGCAATTGCCGGAGGATAGCGCGGTCAACGCGATCGACCTCGGCGCCTTGAGAATCAGGCGTCTTGACGCTTCCCCGCGATATAGCACGAACTTTTGTTGCGTTCATCGGCAATGGTTCACATGTTAATTAAGTGAAAATCCAGATTAAGCCTCGTAAATAAGGATAAAGTATTTTTCTTTGCAACACCGATCGCAGCGAATTTTTTTACCATATTCGTATCGACGCAAATGGTTGCGGCGACTTGGCTGATCACCGGAGCGAGACATGAATCTGAAGAAATTTCCGCGGCATGCACTGACGTTTGGCCCCACGCCAATCCAGCCGCTCAAGCGTTTATCGGAACATCTGGGCGGGAAAGTCGAGCTGTATGCGAAGCGCGAGGACTGCAACAGCGGGCTGGCATTCGGCGGCAATAAAACCCGCAAGCTCGAATATCTGATCCCCGAGGCGATTGCGCAGGGCTGCGATACGCTGGTGTCCATCGGCGGAATTCAGTCGAACCAGACGCGACAGGTCGCCGCCGTCGCCGCGCATCTGGGCATGAAATGCGTGCTCGTGCAGGAGAACTGGGTCAACTATTCGGACGCGGTGTATGACCGTGTCGGTAATATCCAGATGTCGCGGATCATGGGCGCCGATGTCAGGCTCGTGGCGGATGGCTTTGATATCGGTTTCCGCAAGAGCTGGGAGGACGCGCTGGAAAGCGTCAGGCAGGCAGGCGGCAAACCTTATGCGATTCCTGCGGGCTGCTCGGATCATCCGCTTGGCGGGCTGGGATTCGTCGGCTTTGCGGAGGAAGTGCGGCAGCAGGAAGCGGAACTTGGCTTCAAGTTCGATTACATCGTGGTGTGCTCGGTGACGGGCAGCACGCAAGCGGGCATGGTGGTGGGGTTTGCAGCGGATGGACGCGCGGATCGGGTGATTGGTATCGATGCATCGGCGAAACCTGAGAAAACCCGCGAGCAGATCCACCGGATTGCGCGGCAAACGGCGGAGCAGGTTGAACTCGGGCAGGACATCAAAGCGAGCGATATCGTGCTGGACGAGCGTTACGGCGGCCCCGAATATGGTCTGCCAAATGAAGGCACGCTCGATGCAATCCGCCTTTGCGCAAAGCTGGAAGGCGTGCTGACCGACCCGGTCTACGAAGGCAAGTCGATGCACGGCATGATCGACAAGGTAAAACGCGGGGAATTTCCGGCGGGATCGAAGGTGCTTTATGCGCATTTAGGCGGCGTACCGGCGCTCAACGCTTACAGCTTCATCTTTCGCGAGGGATAAAGAAAAGGGCAAGGGAATAAGCCTGCCGCTCCATTCGTTGAATAATCAGCGCTTAGCCGCCGACAGGGTCCTTACAGGGACTTTTCGGCGGCTAAGCGCTTTGATCTACCGATGGAATAGATCTGAACCTTGAGGTGTTGTATCGAAAGCAGCCAGGAGAAACCAGACGGTAACGGCCGCAACCACTCCACACTTACGGGCTCCACCCATGTTCAACTTGCTCATTTCCCTCCGTCGTCTTGTTGCATCCGGGACCCCGGTGCCTGCCGGCGCGGCTTTGTCGAAGCATTCAAGCGGGGATGTCATGTCAATTCTGTCCAGTCGTTCCATTCGTACAGCCGCGTTGTTTGTGTCAGCGATCGCGACGTGTTCTAGCGCATTCGCCGCGGCATCCATCGACCCGCCGCAAGCGGAACAGGTCATGTCCACGACCGCTTCCGGCGTACAGGTCTATTCATGCGAATACGATGCGCAGCATCACCTGGCGTGGGTATTCAAGAGTCCGCTTGCAACGCTTTACGATACCAGCGGGCAAGCCGTGATCAAGCATGCGGCCGGACCGTCATGGCAAGCGGACGATGGCAGCCGTATAGTCGGCCACGTGCTTGCGCAAACGCCCAGCGCAACCGCTGAAAGCATCCCGCAGTTGCTGCTGGAAACACACAGCGCGGGCGCGAGCGGTACGCTGTCCAATATCCGCTATGTTCAACGCATCAATACCGTCGGCGGTCTGATGCCCGCGGCCGCGTGTACAGCGGAACACCAGACGGGCAGTTCTCCGTATATCGCGAACTACGCTTTCTACAAATAGCATGACAAGGACGACCATGATGCAGTCCAGATTCTTATCGAGCTTTCACACAATTCGCGCGGGACTGCTGGTGGCGGGATTGATTTCGTTGTCCGCTTGCACGGCGCTCAGCGTGGTGACGCATTCCGTGTCGCCGAATGAAACCAGCGTTCCAGCGGGGCGCTACAAGCTCGACGAGCATCACTGGAACGTCAGCTTCGACGTGGACCACTTCAAGTATTCGCGCTTTGTGATGCGCTTCGATAAAGCCGATGCGCAACTGAACTGGAACGCGGGCGGTATGGAACAAAGCACGGTGGAGGCGACTATCGATGCAAACAGCCTGGACACAAATGTCCCCATTCTCAACAAGATGATCAAGGGCAATGACGTGCTGAACGTGGATACGTACCCGACCATGCATTTCGTCAGTACGCAGTTCAAGCGCACGGGGGATCAAAAGGGCGAGCTGACCGGCGACCTCACCATTCGTGGCACGACGCGGCCAGTGACGCTGGCGGTCACGTTCAACGGTCATGCCAAAGACCCGCTGACGAAAAAAGAAACCCTCGGTTTCTCCGCCGATGGTCACTTCAGTCGCGCTCAATTCGGGTTATCGACATGGTATCCGGCTGTGGGCGACGACGTACATGTCGCGATTCAGGCGGAGTTCGATGCGGACGGGCAGTAAGCAGCGCCTCAATGAGCAGATTGCGGTCATCTAAAGTGCGCGTGATTTTGAAGCGCGCTTTTTTTTTGCATCCATTGGTTAGGTATCCGATGTTCATTGCCAATTGCCAAAGCTGTTTGATACCGCATCGCGCGGAAATACCTGCTTTGACCTCCGGCAGGAACCCCTGTTTCATTCAGAAACATTTTCGATGTGCGGCCTGCAAAAAAATTCGGAATAAACCAAGCTTCAAGATGTTTTGTTAGGTAAGAGACGTGTTGATTGACGCTTGAATAAGTTACCTAACCGAGCTGTTCTGAAGTTCCGACATGACACCTGAATTCATCACGCATATCGAGTGGGCCGCCTGGCTCGAAGACGTCTCCGCAGAACTCACCTGCGGCGCGGATCTTGAATACGACCCATCGTTCCGGTTGCTGGAAGAAGCGGTGAACGGGAAGCCTGAAGCGGAATATGGCAAGACCGTGGTTGCGGCCGTCCCGCCCGACTGGAGTGCAGCGAATACGTTGTGCGTCGAGTTGATGTCGCGCAGCCGCGACTTGAGAGTGGTTGCGTTCTTGTCGCAGGCGTGTCTCGCCATTGAAGGCGTCGCTGGATTTACCGATGGACTCGCGCTCGCGGATGGCCTGCTGGAGCGTCATTGGAATCACGTACATCCGCAACTCGACACGAACGACGGCAGCGACCCGACGGCACGCATCAATGCGCTCGCCGCTTTTGTGGATACATCGGGCGTGCTTGGACAACTACTCGATACGCCATTGTTGCCGCAGCCTCCATCGCAAACGTTGCTGCTCACGTTGCGCGAATGGTTCTATGCCAATGGCGATATGCCCCTGCCACCCGCCCGCGCCGTGATGAGCCTTGCGGAAATCGAAGCGGCGATAGCAGCCTCGGTCGATCGCGCGGTATCGCTGAAGGCTGCATTCAGCGCGGCGTTGGCGTACGCGGAACGGATCGAGGTCGTGCTGACGGAACGCGTCGGCATGGCGCAAGCGCTGGACCTCGCTGCGTTGAAGACGCCGTTGCGAAGAGGTGAAACGCTCATTGGCGATTGCCTGAAAAAACTGGGCGTCGACAAAACGCCGGAACCGGACGCGCACACAACCGCGCACGCGTCGGTCACGACCAATATCCCTGCGCCGGGAACAAACCAGCTTGCCACTCGCGCGGATGTCATCGCGACCCTAGACCGGCTTTGCGACTACTACGCACGCCACGAACCCTCGAGTCCAGTGCCGCTGTTATTGCATCGTGCACGTGGACTTGTCGACAAGTCGTTCGTCGACTTGCTGAAAGACCTTGCACCCGAAGGGCTGGCTCAACTGACCAGCGTAGTTGGAACGGCCGGCATGTCGGCACCCGAATAGCTCGTTCGATTCATTCACCGGAGAACAGGAAGATGGCCAAGGAAAGCAGTCAGAAATTCATCGCACGCAATCGTGCGCCGCGCGTGCAGATCGAGTACGACGTCGAGGTTTACGGCTCGGAAAAGAAGGTGAATCTGCCCTTCGTCATGGGCGTGTTATCGGATCTCTCGGGAACGCCTGAAGAATCGCTGCAGCCGGTGGCGGATCGCAAGTTCCTCGAAATCGACATCGATAACTTCGACGAACGCCTGCGCTCCATGAAGCCACGCGTTGCCATGCAGGTCGAGAACACGCTGACGGGCAACGGCAAGATGGGCGTGGACATGACGTTTGAAAGCATGGACGACTTCTCCCCGGCGGCGATTGCACGCAAGGTCGAGCCGCTAGCGAAGTTGCTCGAAGCACGCAGCCAGTTGCAGAACCTGTTGACCTACATGGACGGCAAGACCGACGCGGAGAAGCTGGTCGGCAAGCTGCTGGAAGATCCAGCCCTGCTGAGCGCGCTGGCTTCCGCACCCAAGCCGCAAGCGTGATCCTGCACGCCTGAATCCCTATCAACCAGCAAGCCAAGAGGACCAATCATGGCAGATGCCAGCGACAACATGCAGCAGCAAACGACCAGCACGCAGGAAACTCCGACCACCGAGGCGGATGCATCCGGCGAGTTCGGACGTCTCTTGCAAAAGGCGTTCAAGCCACGCACCGACAAAGCCAAGGAAGCCGTGGAAAGCGCGGTACGCACGCTCGCGGAACAGGTGCTGCAAGACACGCATCTCGTCTCCGAAGACGCGCTTGCGACCATTGAATCGCTGATTGCGAAGATCGATGAAAAGCTCAGCGCTCAAGTGAACGTGATCCTGCACACCGAGCAATTCCAGCAACTCGAAAGCGCGTGGCGCGGCCTGCATTATCTCGTGACCAACACGGAAAGCGATGAGACGCTGAAGCTGCGCGTGCTCAATATCTCGAAGAACGATTTGCATCGCTCGTTGCGTAAATACAAGGGCGTCGCGTGGGATCAAAGCCCGCTCTTCAAGAAGCTCTATGAAGAAGAATACGGCCAGTTCGGCGGCGAACCTTACGGCGCACTGGTTGCGGACTACTACTTCGACAACAGTGGTCCGGACGTCGATTTCCTGACGCAGATGGGCAAGATTTCAGCGGCCGCGCACGCGCCGTTTATCGCAGGCGCCGATCCTGCCGTGATGCTGATGGACTCGTGGCAGGAGCTTGCCAACCCACGCGACCTGACCAAGATTTTCCAGACGCCGGAACACGCCGCATGGCGTTCGCTGCGTGACTCGGATGATTCGCGCTACATCGGTCTCGCGATGCCGCGCTTCCTTGCGCGCACGCCTTATGGCGCGAAGACGAGCCCAGTCGAGGAGTTCGACTTCGAAGAAGACACGGCCGGCGCGGATGCATCGAAATACGCATGGGCAAACGCGGCCTACGCAATGGCGGTGAACATCAACCGCTCGTTCAAGACGTATGGCTGGTGCTCGCGAATCCGCGGTATCGAGTCGGGCGGCGCGGTGGAGAACCTGCCGGTTCATGCATTTCCCACCGATGACGGCGGCGTCGACATGAAATGCCCGACGGAGATCGCGATCAGCGATCGTCGTGAGGCGGAACTAGCGAAGAACGGTTTCATGCCGCTCGTGCACAAGAAGAACTCGGATTTTGCTGCGTTCATTGGAGCGCAATCGCTGAACAAGCCGGTCGAATACGAAGATCCGGATGCAACCGCCAACGCGAATCTCGCAGCGCGCTTGCCGTACCTGTTCGCTTGCAGCCGCTTTGCGCATTACCTGAAATGTATTGCCCGCGACAAGGTGGGCAGCTTCAAGGAGAAGGACGATATGCAGCGCTGGCTGCAGGACTGGATCCTTCAATACGTGGATGGAGACCCCGAGAATTCGTCGGAGCTGACGAAGGCACGCAGGCCGCTCGCTGCAGCCGAAGTGGTAGTGGAAGAAGTCGAAGGCAACCCGGGCTACTACACATCGAAGTTCTTCCTGCGTCCGCACTACCAACTCGAAGGTCTGACGGTTTCGTTGCGTCTGGTGTCGAAGCTGCCTTCAGCAAAAGCCGCGTAACTCTTTTTAGTCACCGGGCTTGGTCCGAACGTTTGTTTAATCGCAATCATCTATTTAGGATAACAAATCATGGCAGTCGATATTTTCTTGGATCTCGGTACAGTCAAGGGCGAATCGCTGGATTCAGTGCATAAGGACGAGATCGATATTCTCTCGTGGAGCTGGGGCCTGAGCCAGTCCGGGACCATGCACCTCGGTACCGGCGGTGGCGGCGGCAAGGTCGCGGTCCACGACCTGTCGGTCACCAAATATACCGACCGCTCGACGCCTTCCATTGTCACCGCTTGCACGACCGGCAAGCACTATCCGACCGGCAAGCTGACCGTGCGCAAGGCCGGCGGAACCAAGCCGCTCGAGTACTACATCATCGAACTGGAAAAAGTGCTCGTCACCAACTATTCAACGGGTGGCTCGGACGGCGAAGACCGGTTCACCGAGACCGTCACGCTCAACTTCGAAAAATTCCACGTGAGCTACCAGCAGCAAGATCCGACGTCCGGCTCGGCACTCGGCGGCGTAGTCGAAAGCAAGTGGAACATCCCCGCTAACGCGGAAGCGTGATCGTGACGAAGCCGCCGACGATCGCGCGCAACGCAGGGCGCATCCAGCCCTCGCTGCTCGAACGCCTGACCGATCACGACCGCGATGCGACCCGCGAGGTACGTGAGCAACGCGCGAGTTCTGCGCGGGCGTTGCGGCAGAGCGTGATGCGCGATCTCGGATGGCTCCTGAATGCGCAAGGGCTTTCTGCGTCGCAGGACATTGAACGGTTTCCGCATGTCGCGGATTCAGTGCTCAATTTCGGATTCTCCGACCTTGCGGGAAAGAGTGCGTCGAATGTGGACATTGTGCAGATCGAGCGTCTGATGGCCGACACCATCCGTGCGTTCGAACCGCGAATTCTCCCCGGCACGCTGCGCGTGCGTGCCGTGCAGTCAGGTGAGACGACCGGCGAGCATAACGCCATGGCGTTCATCGTGGAGGGGGATCTGCATGCGCACCCTGTCCCGGAACGTCTCTATTTGCGCACCGAACTCGACCTGGAAGCAGGGACGGTCAACTTATCCGAGCAAGCCGGTGCGAACTGAACCGCGTCATAACCGACCCCGACCATGAATCCAAAACTGATCGAGTATTACAGCCAGGAACTTCAGCACGTCCGCGAGATGGGCGGGGAATTCGCGAAGGAATTTCCGAAGGTCGCGGGACGCCTCGGGCTTGAAAGTTTCGAATGCGCAGATCCATATGTTGAGCGCTTGCTGGAAGGCTTCAGCTTCCTCTCGGCGCGCGTGCAGATGAAGATCGACGCCGAGTTTCCACGCTTCACGCAGCATCTTGCAGAGCTTGTCTATCCGCACTATCTCGCGCCGACGCCGGCGATGACGATCGTGGAAGTGCAGCCTGACATGACACATCCGTCACTCGCCGATGGCGTTCAGGTCCCTCGCGGAACGGCCTTGCACGGGCGGCTCGATGGCGAAAGTTCCACGCGCTGTGAATTCCGTACCTCGCATGCAATGACGATGTGGCCCATCGAATTGATTGAAGCGCGTTTGTTCACGCATACAGGCACGCTCGCGGGCGTTGACGTAGCGTTGCCGCGCGGCGTGAAAGCGGGATTGCGCCTGCGTTTGCGTGCGCTGAACAATCAAAAAATCAGCGATATTTCGCTCGATAACCTGCCGCTTTATTTGCGCGGCGGAGAGGGTTTGCCAGCGCGTTTATATGAGTTGTTGCTTGGGTCAACGCTTGGCGTAGTTGTTGAAGGCAAGCTGTTTCCTGCATCGTCCATTCGACCGCTCGGCTTCTCCGACGACGAAGCCTTGCTTCCAGTGAGCGGCCGGTCGTTTCCCGGGTATCGCTTGCTGCAAGAGTATTTCGCGTTTTCACCGCGCTTCATGTTTGTTTCCGTCGATGGACTCAAACCTAGCATGGCCCGTTGCGACAGTGACGAAATCGAATTGATCGTGTTGCTCTCGCGAGTGGATCAGGCGCTCGAACAACTCATCGATGCATCGCACTTTGCCCTGCACTGCACGCCGTGCATCAACCTGTTTCCGCGGCGCACCGACCGCATTGCGGTGACCGGCGAACAGTTCGAGCATCACGTTGTGGTGGATCGCACGCGGCCGATGGACTTCGAGGTGTATCAGATTCAAGGCGTGACCGGATATCGCGCGGGCGGCGGCGCTGAATTGCCGTTCCAGCCGTTTTATCGTGTGCGCGACATGGGTATTCACGACTCGGGCGATGGTGCGTTTTACCAGGTGCGCCGTGAGAAACGACTGCCTTCATCGCGACAAACCGAACGCGGCGTGCGCTCGAATTACCTTGGCAGCGAGACGTTCATCGCTTTGGTCGATACATCCGACGCGCCATACCCGGGCGAACTCCATCAACTTGGGCTAAGCGTCTTGTGCACCAATCGCGACCTGACGCTGACCATGCCGCTCGGCGATACGGCGACCGATTTCACCGTCGACCTGGAAGTGCCTGTGCTCAGCGCGCGTTGCATCGGCGGCCCTAGCCGGCCTTTGCCGTCATATGCAGAGGGTCCGGTTGCATGGCGGCTTCTGAGCCACTTGTCCTTGAACTATGCGTCGCTTGTGGACAGCAACGACGGTCAGGGTGCGCAAGCCATGCGCGATCTGCTCGGCCTCTATGCGCCCGCTGGTGACGGCGCGGCGGCGAGACAGGTCGACGGTCTTCGTTCCATCGATACACAGCCTGTGACGCGTCGCTTGCCGTCGCGCGGACCGATCGTATTTGGCCGAGGCCTGGAGATCAACCTGCTGATCGATGAGATCGGCTTCGAAGGCGCAAGCGCGTTTCTCTTTGGCGCGGTGCTCGCGCGCTTCTTCACTCAATATGTATCGCTGAATTCGTTCACCGAGACGGTGGTCACGAGCGCAACGCGCGGCGAAATCATGCGCTGGGCGCCGGGGAGTGGGTTATGCAAAACGCTGTGACCATCCTCGACCGGCTTTCCGCCGATGCAAAAAGCTTCGACTTTTTCCAGGCCGTGCGCTTGCTCGAATGCGCGTATCCCGGCTTGCCGCGAGTGGGTTCATCGTTGCGGCCGCGTGACGATGCCGTGCGCTTCGGTCAGGAACCGGACCTCATCTTCTTTCCGACCACGTTGCGCAGTTTCAGCTTGAACGGTGAGGATAAGAAAGCGCCGAAGCTGGTCGTGAATTTCTTCGGCCTGCTGGGACCGAATGGCCCGATGCCCACGCACCTCACCGAATACATCCGTGACCGCACGCGTAACGCCAACGACCCGACCTTTGCGCGGTTTCTCGATGTGTTCCATCACCGCATGACGTCGCTGTTTTATCGATCATGGGCGGTGGCGCAGCCGACAGTGAGCCTTGACCGCAACAACGGTGATCGTTTTTCCGCATATGTCGGCAGCACCTTCGGGCTCGGCGAACCGGCGCTGCGCAATCGCGACAGCATTCCTGACTTCGCAAAGCTTCACTTTGCCGGCGTACTCAGCGGTCCGACCCGTCACGCCGCCGGATTGCGTCTTGTGTTGATGCGCTTCTTCAACGTCCCGGTGAAAGTGAAGGAGAACGTCGGTCACTGGATCGACTTGCCGGCGCGTTCGCTGAGCCGTTTGGGCGCCGCCGATGAAAGCGGCCGCCTCGGCCTCGGCACCATGCTTGGGGCCGAGCGTGGGACCGGCAGCACAAGTTCCGCGTTGCGCTGGGTCCGCTTTCGATGACCGACTATCAGCGATTCCTGCCCGGCGGCGCGAGCCTCGTGCGTCTTGCGGACTGGATCCGCAACTACGTGCGCGATCCGCTCGAATGGGATTTGAACCTGCAATTGCAGCGCGCAGAAGTACCCCGTCTTGCTCTCGGGCGGCTACAGCGTCTTGGTTACACAACATGGTTGTTAACACGTCCGGCTGCGTCCGACGCCACGCAACTCCTACTCAAACCGCTCTGCCGAAACGGCCGCGTCAAGACTCTCGCACAGGAATAACCATGGCAGAAATCAGCCGCGCCGTGATGTTCGGCAAACTCGACACACTCAGCTATCGCGCGATGGAAAGTGCCACGACGTTCTGTCGTTTGCGGGGCAATCCTTATGTGGAGCTGACTCACTGGCTGCATCAGCTACTCAACTTGCCCGACTCGGATCTGCACCGGATCATCAAGCATTTTGGCGTGGAGCCTTCGGCGCTCGCGCGTGATTTGACAGAAGCGCTGGATCGTTTGCCGCGCGGGTCTACATCGATCACGGACATCTCTTCGCAACTGGAAGAAGCTGTCGAGCGCGGCTGGGTGTATGGGTCCTTGTTGTTCGATGCAGCGAAAGTGCGCAGCGCGCATCTGATTGTCGGCGCGTTGAAGACGCCGGCCTTACGCAACGCGTTGCGCGGGATTTCGCGCGAGTTCGATCGAGTGAAACTCGATGACCTCGTGAATGACTTCGACGTTTTGCTCGCGGATTCGCCCGAGAATGTGCAAGCCTCCAATGCGCCGTCAGCGGCAGTCGCCATGCCTGCGACCAATCAGGACGCATTGCAGCGCTTCACCGTCGACCTCACGGAACAAGCACGCTCAGGCAGGCTCGATGCAATCGTCGGTCGCGACGATGAGATTCGTCAGGTCATCGACATCCTGATGCGGCGCCGCCAGAACAATCCGCTTCTGACGGGCGAGGCGGGTGTAGGGAAAACGGCCGTGGTCGAGGGACTGGCGCAACGAATCGTGGCCGGCGATGTTCCCCCCATGCTGCGCGATGTCACGCTGCGCACGCTCGACGTAGCGTTGCTCCAGGCAGGTGCCGGCGTCAAGGGCGAGTTCGAAACGCGCCTGCGCCAGGTGCTTGAGGAGGTGCAGTCGGCGGAGCGCCCGGTGATTCTTTTCATCGATGAAGCGCATACGCTCGTGGGCGCAGGCGGCGCAGCCGGAACCGGCGATGCCGCCAATCTGCTGAAACCTGCACTTGCCCGCGGCACCGTGCGCACGATCGCGGCGACGACGTGGTCGGAGTATCGGCGGTACATAGAAAAAGATCCGGCGTTGACGCGGCGTTTCCAGGTCGTGCAAGTGCGCGAGCCGGACGAAGCACGCGCAATCACCATGATGCGCGGCATTGCCGGTGCGCTGGAAAAGCATCACGGCGTGCAAGTGCTCGACGAAGCCATAGAAGCGGCCGTGCGCCTGTCGCATCGATACATTCCGGCGCGTCAGTTGCCCGACAAGTCCGTAAGCCTGCTCGATACCGCATGTGCCCGCGTTGCAGTGAGTCAGCACGCTACGCCGCCGGCAGTGGACGACGCGCAGAAACGCATCGCCGCGTTGAAGACGGAACTCGAGGTCATCACGCGCGAAAGCCTGATCGGCATCGATACAGCCGCGCGTCACAAGGTGGCATCGAAGGCGCTGGAAGAAGAAACGCAGCGACTCGCGGAACTCGATACGCGTTGGAACGTGGAACGCGAACTCGTAAAAGACATCCTCGCGCGCCGTTCGCAACTACGCGATGGCGCTGCCGGTGCAGACCTTGCCGCGCTGAGATCGCAACAGGCGTTGCTGGCCGAGCATCAAGGCGACGCACCATTGATCCTGCCCGGCGTGGATCGGCAAGCGGTCGCAGCGGTGGTTCAGGACTGGACCGGCGTGCCCGTTCTCAAGATGGTGAAGAACGATATCGACAACGTGCTGCGTCTTGGTGAGCTGTTGGACCGGCGAATCATCGGTCAGGGTCACGCAACCGAGATGATCGCACGGCGCATTCGCACGTCGCGTGCGGGACTCGACAATCCAAACAAACCGGTCGGCGTGTTCATGCTCGCGGGAACATCGGGCGTGGGCAAGACGGAGACCGCGCTTGCGCTCGCCGAACTGCTCTATGGCGGGGAGCAAAACCTCATCACCATCAACATGAGCGAATACCAGGAAGCACATACGGTCTCGCTGCTGAAAGGCGCGCCTCCCGGTTATGTCGGTTTCGGGGAAGGTGGCGTGCTGACCGAAGCCGTGCGTAGAAGGCCGCATAGCGTTGTGCTGCTCGACGAGGTGGAGAAGGCGCATCCCGATGTTCACGAACTCTTCTTCCAGGTATTCGACAAGGGCTGGATGGAAGACAGCGAGGGCCGCTCCATCGACTTTCGCAACACGCTGATCCTGCTCACCACGAACGCGGGAACGGAATGCATTGCGCATCTGTGCTGCGATCCAGAGAACATGCCGGCGATGGAAACCATCGAAGAACAGTTGCATGCGGAACTCCTGCACACGTTTCCGCCGGCGTTGCTAGGCCGCATGGTGACGATCCCCTATTACCCGCTCAGCGACGCGATGCTGCGCTCCATCATCCGCTTGCAACTCGGACGGGTGGCGAAACGTGTGACGCGTACACATCAGGTGCCGTTCACTTTCGACGAAGACGTGGTCGGTCAGATCGCCGTGCGTTGCACGCGGCTTGAAAGCGGCGGACGCATGATCGACGCGATCCTCACCAACAGTCTGTTGCCGCGGATCAGCACGGAATTCCTGACGCGCGTGATCGATGGAAAACCGCTTGCACGCGTACATGTGGGCGTTGAAGCAGAGGAGTTCACCTATGCCTTCGACTAGTACTCGCCACGTCCGCATGGAATGCGCCGCGCTTGGCGACACGGCGGTCTTCATGCGCATGTCGACAATCGAAGCGCTCGGCCGCATGAATGAATTCCAGCTTGCATTCTTGAGCCCGCGCAACGATATCGATCCCGGCGACGTGCTTGGCCAGAACCTGTCCGTCACGCTCGATTATCCGGCGGCCGGCGAGCGCCAGTTCAATGGCATCGTCACTACGTTGCGGCTCATTGTCCCCGGCGACACCACGCATAACCGCATGGCGCGTTACGAAGCCATCGTGCATCCGCGCTTGTGGCTGCTGACGCAATCGTCGCATCGGCGATTCTTTTATCAAAAGACGGTTCCGCAGATCGTAAGCGCGGTGTTCGAACCGTTCTATATCGATTTCCGCAATGCATGCAGCGCAGCTTATCCGCCGCTCGAAAATTGCGTGCAGTATCGCGAGACCGATTTCGACTTCGTAAGCCGTCTGCTCGAGCGCGAAGGCATTCATTATTTTTTCGAGTACACGGGCGGCAAACATACGCTAGTGCTGACCGACTCGAATAGCGAACATCGTCCCATTCCGCATTACGAGACCATTCCGTACCAGGCTTGGGACACGCCCGAGCAGGATGAAGAGTGCGTGTACCGGTGGGTGTCGGGCGCGACGTTGCAGACTGGACGATACGAAGTCAACGAGTACGACTTCGAGAAGGCATCGGTGAGCAATAGCCACGGTCTCGTCGCGCGGGCAACCCGCGCAGCGCCCTTCGATCCCGCGCGTTACGTGATGCAGGAACACCTGACGGGTCACGTCAAGGCCGCGGATGGCGATCGTCTCGCACGCGTGAACATCGAGATTCATCAAACGCAGAACGATTCCATCAGTGCACGCAGCACGTCGCGTGGTCTCATCCCGGGCGGGCTGATCCGTTTGCGCGATCATCCGGCGACCGCACAGGATCGCCAATACCTGATTACGGAGACACGTGCGGAGATCGTCTCCGACGCGTATGTATCGACGAGCGACAGCACGTTGCCGATCTTCGATTGCAGCTTTACCGCGATCCGCGCGGATAACACGTTCCGTACGGCACGAACCACGCCGGAGCCGCGCGTAGGCGGTCCGCAAACGGCGGTAGTCGTCGGCCCCGATGGCGATGAAATCCTCACCGATCAATACGGCCGCGTAAAGGTCCAGTTCCACTGTGAACAACTCGCGCAGTCGTCGGGCGCGCAAAAGCTCGACCGATGCTGGGTGCGTGTATCGCAAAGCTGGGCCAATAAACGCTGGGGATCCATGCAGCTTCCGCGCATCGGGCAGGAGGTGCTGGTCGAATTCATCGAAGGCGATCCGGACCGTCCGGTGATCACGGGCGCGGTCTACAACTCGACGAACATGCCGCCGTATGAGCTGCCCGCAAACGCGGCCATCTCCACGCTCAAGAGCAACTCGACCAAGGGCGGCAGCGGCTACAACGAAGTGCGGCTCGATGATCGCAAGGGCGACGAACAACTGTTCTTTCACGCCGAACGCAATCATGAAACGTGGGTCAAGCACGACGCGCTGATGAACGTGGAACACGATCGTCACTTGAGCGTAAGCGGCAGCGAGTTCATCAAGACGAACGGTGCGCGCAACGACACGGTAATGGGCAGCAGCAAGTCGAGCGTGCTCGGCGGCGTGACGGCCGCGACCATGACGGCGCACAACCAGTTCGTGGGCGAAGCCTATTCGCTGAACGCCGGCTTGGCCGTGCAGATCAAGGCGGGCATGGCCGTGGAGATCGAGGCGACCGCGACCATCGCGTTGCGCGCGGGGGCTTCGTACATCTTGATTGGTCCGGAGACCATCGAGATGTCGAGTATCCCGATACCCATCGGTCCCGGCATTCCTCCTGTTCCCGTGAGCGTGCCGCCACCGCCGCCGACCCCGCCGCGCGATGCCGACGACGGCTCGCGCAAGGTCGTCAAATAAGGAGCTTTACGCATGTCACCGAATCAGTCCAGGGCAGCGAAGTTGAGGATGACCGTGAGTGGCGGCGTCTTGAGCGCACCGCAAGATATCGAGTTGGATACAGCCGGCGGCACGCTTGGCCGCGCGCCCGAATGCACCGTCGTGCTGCCCGACACGCAACGCGCAATCTCGCGCGTGCAGGCGCGCATTGAATGGCGCGATGGCGCTTTCATCCTGGTCGATGCAGGCAGCAATCCCACGTTGCTGAACGACCAGATACTGGACGGATCACGCGAGGCGCAGCTTCATGATGGCGATCGTCTGCGGGTCGGTCCGTATGCGCTGGATGTGTCCATCGAGCACGAGTTGGAGAACATGACCATGATGACGCGCCCGGATGTGTCCATACCATCGGCGCCGTTGCCGGAGAAACCGGACTGGGACGTGAAGCCGGCCGCGCCGCTGATTCCGGATGACTGGAATGCGCCGCATGCAGCATCGAAGGATAGTCGCGCCGATACTCCATTCACGCCCGATCCGCTCGCGGCCACGCCGCTATTGCGTGAGCCTGCGCGTTTTGGGGTGAATGCGAATCAGGAGCTTATCGATGCCCTCGGCGCCGGCAACAGCCCGCTTGGGATCGGTCCGGCGAAACACGAAGTGTCGCCGTTTTCGGTGTCGGGGTCGAGCAGGGGTTTCGAACACATATCGCCGGAACGCGCGATGAACGCAGTGCCGACGTTGCCGGTTTTGGACGGACCGGCGACGCCTATCATTCCCGAGGACTTCGACCCGTTTATCCCGCCGGTCGAGATGCACGACGAGCTTGCGCCGGTGATTCCAGCGACGGAGTTTCTGGCGCTGCCGGAACCAGCGCCTGCACCAACGCCTCAGCCAAAGCACCCGGAACCGGTCGCTGCAACGCCCTCCACCGGCGATGACGCCACGCTGACAGCCCTCCTGCAAGGTCTCGGCATCGACGCCGGCACTGTCCGTCACATCCCCGCAAATGACCTCGCGCGTCTTGTAGGCGGCATGCTGCGCGTCGCGACGCAGGGCACGATGACCGCGTTGCGCTCACGCTCCATGGCAAAGCGCGAGACGCGTATCGCCATGACGTTGATCGAAGAGCGCGACAACAATCCGCTCAAGTTTTTCCCCGACGTCGACATGGCGCTCACGCAGATGCTCGGCGCACGCGGCGCGGGATATCTCGCGCCTGAAGACGCGTTGCAAGAAGCCTTCCACGATATCCAGACGCACGAACTCGCTGTCGTCGCCGGCATGCGCGCGGCACTCGAACACGCAATGTCGCGCATCGATCCAGTGACGATCGACCGGTCGGTGCAACCGGCAAAGGGCATCGATGCGCTGCTCGGCAATCGCCGCGCGCGCCTCTGGCAGCGTTTCGTCGATACCTGGGAGGACGTGGCGCGTGACGCCGGCGACGACTTCCAGCGCACCTTCGGCGAGCCCTTCAGCCGCGCGTACCAGGCGCAACTCGACGCACTCACACGTTCAACTCCAAGCGAATAACGCCATGTACTGGAATAGCAAGGTCATCTGGTCGGAAGGCATGTTCCTGCAGCCGCAGCATCTGCAGCAGCACGACCGGCACGTGCAGACGCAACTCGAAGCGCGCGTTGACAGCCTGCGTGCTTACGGCTGGGGATTCACATCGGTGGAAATCGATGAAGCGCTGTTGAAGCTCGGCAAGTTCGCGCTGCGCTCGGCTGCGGGCGTCCTGCCTGATGGCACGCCGTTCAACCTTCCCGCCGATGACGACCTCCCGGAGCCGCTCGACATTCCCGAGGGCACGGCGAGCCTGCTCGTGGTGCTCGCACTGCCGGTTCGCCGGCCGGGCGCGACCGAGTCGGGCGGACCTGAGCGTGCCTACAACCTCGCGCGTTATCGGACGGAAGAGTTCGAAGTCCACGACAGCAACGATCCCGACGCCGTCAGCACGCTGTTGCAGGTCGGCAAGCTGCGGATGAAACTCGCGCTCGAACCGGACGTCGTGCATGCGCATGCTTATGTGGGCGTTGCGCGTGTGATCGAACGCCTGAGCGATTCGCGTGTGGTGCTGGACGAAGAGTATTGCGCGCCGTGTCTGGACTTCACTGTCGCGGGCAAGCTCGCGCGCTTCTCGACCGAGCTCAACGGTCTGCTCCAGCAACGCGGCGAGGCGCTGGCGGCCCGGTTGTCGCAGCCGGAAGCCGCGGGCATGGCGGAGATCTCCGACTTCCTGCTGCTGCAGATCGTCAATCGCGCGCAGCCCTTGGTCGCGCATTTTGGCTCGATGACCGGACTGCATCCCGAAGCGCTTTTCCAGGCCACTGTGCAGCTCGCGGGAGAACTGGCGACCTTCAGTCAGCGTGATCGGCGGCCGCCGGC
This sequence comes from Burkholderia sp. PAMC 26561, assembly GCF_001557535.2. Taxonomy (NCBI): domain Bacteria; kingdom Pseudomonadati; phylum Pseudomonadota; class Betaproteobacteria; order Burkholderiales; family Burkholderiaceae; genus Burkholderia; species Burkholderia sp. PAMC 26561. The sequence goes on along the minus strand of NZ_CP014315.1, from coordinate 247,323 downwards.
GTTCCCCGTGTATCGGCATGACCGGTTGAAGCAAACGTTCACGCCGGTGATCGAAGCGTTGCGTCTTGCTTTGAGTCGCGTCGCTGATCCGGGCGTGGTCTCCATACCGCTGGAGGAGCGCAAGTACGGCCTGCGCGTCGCCCTGGTCGCGGATCGCTCGCTCTTCACGAATGCGACTTTTGTGCTCGCCGTGCGCGCCCAGGTATCCACCGAAACGCTGCTGTCCGCGTTCGGCAGCCAGGTGAAGATCGGGGCGGTCGAAAAAATTCGCGACCTCGTCAACCTGCAATTGCCGGGCATCGGTTTGCGCGCGTTGCCGGTCGCGCCGCGCCAGCTTCCGTTCCATGCGGGCTTCACTTACTTCGAACTCGACGACAAGAACGAAGGCTGGCAAGCACTCAACGCGTCGGCTGGAATGGCGCTGCACGTCGCCGGCGAGTTCCCTGGCCTGACGATGGAATGCTGGGCCATCCGTCGATGAACAAGGACACTGCAATGACTAACGACACGGACCCGACTATCGACGACTCGGGTTTCCTCGACGCCGCGCGCACGATCATGATGCCGACGCCCGGCCTCAAGCGCGAGCGCCCGGCTACGGCAAAAACCGCGGCGGCAGCGCCAGCTTTGGCGCCGCTCGACGCCACGCTCGCCGGCCGCAACCCGCTGTTGCGCGCCGCGAACCCGCTGCTTGAACTCGCATTGCCGTTGCGGCGCCTGACGAGCCATCCGGATCTCGAGGCGCTGCGTACGCAACTGATCCAGATGGTGCGCACATTCGAAACCAACGGCCGCGCATTCGGCGTACCCGATGCGCAGCTTGGCCCGGCACGCTATTGCCTGTGCACGTTCATCGATGAATCGATTGCCGCCACGCCGTGGGGTGCCGGCGTGTGGGGCCGCCGCAGTTTGCTGGTGACCTTCCACAACGAAGCTTCGGGCGGCGAGCGTCTTTTCGTAATCCTGCAGCGTCTTGCGCAAAGCCCTGCTATCGATGTCGATCTGCTCGAGCTGATCTACGTGATGCTCGCGCTGGGTTTCGACGGACGATACCGCCTGATGGAAGGCGGCAAGACGCAGCTCGACGTGATACGCGAACGGCTCGAACAGATGGTCCGTGCGCAGCGCCCGCCGGTTGAACGCGCGTTGTCGCCGCATTGGCAACCCGCGCCGCGCGAACGCAAGCGCCTGTTGCAATTCGTGCCGCTATGGGTCGCGCTTGCACTTGCCGCGTTCGTGCTCGTGACCGCCAGCCTCGTTTTGAGCTTTCGAATCAACGACTTTTCGGACCCGGTGTTCGCCTCGATGCGGTCGATACGCGTGGCGCCCGCGCCTGTACTCGCATCGAAGGTCGATGCAGCACCCAAGCTTGCCGCCACGCTGGCCGGTTTCCTCGCGCCCGAGATTGCGCAAGGGCTGGTGACGGTCGGCGATTCGGCAGACCGCACGACAGTCACCATCAACAACACGGCGACGGGCACGCAATTGTTTGCATCGGGCAGCGCCGACCTCGATCCACATTTTGCTCCGCTGATGCAGCGCATCGCGGACGCATTGCAGGACAAACCGGGCAACGTGGTCGTGGTCGGCCACACCGACAACCAGCGCATCATCTCGGCGCGGTTTCCGTCGAACGTGGCGCTTTCGCAGGCGCGCGCCGATACCGTGCGCGCGATCATCGCGGCGCGCATCGATTCGCCCTCGCGCCTGAGCGCGGAAGGACGCGGCGACACCGAGCCGATTGCACCAAACGATACCCCCGCGGGCCGCGCGAAAAATCGTCGCGTTGCCATTGTGATTCTTTCGCCAGGAGCCGCGTCATGAGGTGGTTGAACGGATTCAGAAAGCCGGTGGTCATGTCGTTTTTCGGCATGTTGGCGCTGGCGTTCATTGTGTGGTTCGAAGGACCCTTGCTCGCGTTCAACGGCAGCGAGCCGCTAGGAAGTGGGACCAGCCGATGGATCGCGATCGCGCTGCTGTTCGCGTGCTGGGCGGTGTACTTCGGCGCGCGTGCCGTGAAGGCGCGGCTTGCGAGTTCCAACTTCGTGCGCAGTCTTATCGCGGATTCGGTGAACCCGGCCGATCGCAAACCGAGCGAAGCACGCAAGGCCGCCGATGCGGATCTCGCCATCCTGCGCACGCGCTTCGAGGAAGCATTGAAGACGCTTCGAACCACCGCGACGGGCAAAGACGGCAAGGGCTGGCAATCGTGGTTCAGTGCGCGCCGCCAGACCATTTACGACTTGCCGTGGTACATGTTCGTTGGCGCGCCGGGTGCAGGCAAAACGACGGCGCTGGTTCATTCAGGGTTGCGATTTCCGCTGGCCGACCGCCTCGGCGCGCAGGCGATTGGCGGCGTTGGCGGCACGCGTCATTGCGACTGGTGGTTCACCGACGACGCCGTTCTCCTCGACACCGCCGGCCGCTTCACTACGCAAGACAGTCACGCCGAAGCGGATCGCGGCGCATGGTTCGGATTTCTCGCAATGCTGCGCAAATACCGTCCGCGTCGTCCGCTCAACGGCGTGATGGTCGTCGTATCGGCAGCGGACTTGTTGCAGCAGACCGATGCCCAACGTGCAGCGCACGCGGCGTGGGTGCGTGAACGCCTGAGCGAGTTGAACAAGCAGCTCGGCATGCGTTTCCCGGTGTACGTGGTAGTCACGAAGAGCGACATGCTCTCCGGCTTCTCCGAATTCTTCGATGACCTCGGCCGCGACGAACGCGAGCAAGTGTGGGGCGTGACGTTCCCGCATTCGCCTGAAGACGGCGCGGAAAATTCAGGACAACCGCTGCAACGTTTCCCGGATGAATTCCGGTTGCTGCATCGGCAGCTCCAGGAGCGCGTGCTGCAACGCATGCAGCAGGAAACCGATGTGCGCCGTCGCGCGCTGATCTATTCGTTCCCGCAGCAGTTCGCGGGTATCGAAGGATCGCTGCAGCGTTTCCTGGATGACGCCTTCAGCGAATCGCGCTTTGATCGCGCCGCGTTGTTGCGCGGCGTGTATTTCACAAGCGGCACGCAAAGCGGTCGTCCGCTCGACCGCATGATGAGTTCCATGGCCGCAGCGCTCGGGTTGCAACGGGAAGTGCTGCTCGCCGATACATCGAGTGGCCGCGCATACTTCGTGAAGCGTTTGCTGCGCGATGTGATCTTCGAGGAAGCGGGCCTTGCTGGCAGCAACTTGCGCGTCGAGCGGCGGCGTGCGTGGTTTCAGCAGATTGCTATTGGCGCGGTGGGCGCCGTGTTGATCGCAGGGTTGATCGGACTCTTTGTCAGCGACCGGGCGAACCGCCGCTTCGTTGACGAAAGCCGTCAGCAGATTGCAGCACTTCAGCAGCGGGTGCAACAGACCACGCTCGGCGATGATCCGCTCGCAGTTCTCCCCGTACTCGATGCCGCCCGGGACTTGCCCGGCGGCGAAGCCGGACGCGAAAGCCGCGGTGATGTGTGGTGGGCGAAGCTCGGTCTCGATCAACGCGAGAAAATCGGCGCCGAAGCGCAACGGGTGTATCAGCGGTTGTTGCGCCAGACGTTGTTGCCCATTGTTGTGCAGCGCATGGAAGAAGAGTTGCGTCGCGGCGATGCGAACAATGCCGCGCTTCAATATGAAGTACTGCGTGCGTACCTGATGCTTGGCGACCCGACGCACTACGATCCCGACGCATTGAGAAGCTGGGCCATGCGCGACTGGCAACGCGGTCCGCTGCAAACCGCAAGCGATGCTCAACGCGCGAGTATCGATCAGCATCTTGAGGCGCTCTTTCGCCGTGGACAGTTCGATTCAAACTTGCCGCTCGATCAGAACCTGATTGCCCAGGCACGCGCAACATTGAGCCGCGTGCCGCTTGCGCAGCGTCTGAACAGCCGCATCCAGCAGCAGCTTACGCAGCTTCATCTGGCGGATTTTTCGATCGCCAAGGCGGCGGGGCCAAGTGGTCTGCTGGTGTTCGTGCGCAAGAGCGGGATGCCGTTGACGCAGGGTATCGATGGTGCTTATACGCAAGCTGGTTTTACCGCTTTCCTGCGCTTGCGCGAGATGACGCTCGCCAACATTGCGAAGGACGACTGGGTGCTGGGGCGCGCCGAGACGAAGCCGGATGCAGCAGGTATCGATGAACTTCGCACGGCATTGACGCGTTTGTACTGCGAGGAAAGCATCCGGCAGTGGGACGGACTGCTGGGCGATGTCGGTGTCGTATCGTTTTCCGCACCCGACCAGGGCGCGCGCGTTGCGAACCTGATGGGCTCGCAGAACTCACCGCTGCGTGCATTGATCACGGCGGCGGCGCTCGAGACGACGTTCGTCGCGCCGGCAGCAAGTACTGACGCTGCCGCAGGCAAGTTCGATGCATTGCGCAAGAGCCTCGGCGGCGCAGAAGGTCAAACGCAACCCGCTGCAAGTGCCGACAGCGCCGCGCTCGTCAACACGCATTTCCAGGCGCTGCATGATCTTGCGGGCAAGCCGGGGGCAACCTCGGGTGCGCCTGTCGACGATTCCATCAGTGCATTGAAGGAAGCGGCCGCAACGCTGCAAGCGGTCGATTCCGCGCGCAAGCAATCACTGCCCTTGCCGCCGACGAGTTCACTCGATCGCTTGAAACTGCTCGCGCAAGGCGCACCCGCGCCGCTCGGTGCGGTGCTGCAAGGTGTCGCGGATAACGCCGATACCGTTCAGGTCCAAAGCCAGCGTGCGCAGCTTCGGGCGCTGTGGGCATCAACGGTCGCGCCGGCTTGCCGGCAAGCGCTGGATGGCCGCTATCCGCTCGTGCGCACCTCGACGCGGGATGCCGCGCCTGATGACTTCGGGCGGATTCTCGGGCCGGGCGGCCTGATCGATGATTTCTTCCAGAAGAACTTGCAGAACCGCGTGGATACGTCGGGCGCTGTATGGCGCTGGCGCCCGGAAGCGCGCTCGCTTGGCATACCCGACGACGTCCTTGCGCAGTTCCAGAATGCTGCGCAGATCCGCGATGCGTTGTTTCGCGATGGCGGGCATGATATATCGGTTCGATTCTCGGCGAAGCTTGCTTCCATCGATCCATCCGTCAAACGTTTTGTACTCGATGTAGACGGCGTGCAACTGGTTGCAACCGACAGCACGCCAGGCGCGACCGCTGCCTTCCAGTGGCCGAGCGGCAAGGGCACGGGGCAGGCGCATGTGGAGCTCGATCCGGCAGCGACGACTGCGCCGCATGCGGACGGACCGTGGGCGTTGTTCCATCTGCTCGATACCGCGCGCATCACGCCCGCGGGTCAGCCCGACCGCTTCAAGGCGACCTTCGACAACGGCCTGGTATCAGTCGACCTCACGGCGAGCAGCGTGGTCAATCCGTTTCGTGCCGGTGTGCTCGACCGCTTTCGATGCCCGGCGCAACTATGACGACGCCTGAAGAAGCCGGCACGGGCTTCTACGGAAAAGTGCGCACGCATGGCGACTTTGTGGGACGCGGTTTGTCGCGCGAATTTGTCGTGCAGTGGGATACGTGGTTGCAGCGCGGATTGCTCAAGGCTCAGGAACAGCTTGGCGACGCCTGGTTGCAAGACTTCCTCGGCATGCCGCTATGGTGTTTCGCGATGAAACCCGGGGTGATGGATGATACGGCGTATGCGGGCGTGATGATGCCGGGTATCGACGCGGTCGGGCGGTATTTTCCTTTCGTCGTGGCTCGACCAATGGCTCAAGCTTTCTTCGATGACTGGCTGCACAGCAGTTCGGTGTGGTACGAGCATGCGGCGGGTTTGGCCTTATCGACGTTGAAGGCGAAGTTCTCGCTGGCAGAGTTCGAGACCGAGCTGGAGCAACTTGATAGCGGTGCTGAAACGCTGGTCTGGCGCGATAAGTTCAGGCGGTTTTTGAGCGAGGGCGATGTTGCGAGCGTTTGGTGGACGAGCGCTCAAGCGCTGCACAGGCACGAGGGCGCGCCGGATACGGCGTTGTTCTTGCGATTGCTGGGAGGTTAATCCGGTGCGATGCCAAGATCCCGCCGCAACGCATCGCGGTCATCCGGTTCCTGCACGGCATCGATCAGACGTTCGTAAAACGTATCCGTATTAGGCACGTTCGCGGCGGCGCGCGCCACGATGACCCGCGCTATCGGCCCAACATATGCAGCGAGCTTGAGCGTGGCGTCCTGCAAGACCTCAGGCGCAATGCTCACCTGAAGCACCGGCTCGTTCCTGGGCATCGAAGTCCGCTTCATACCCGAAGCAATCCGTGACCCATCCCCCGGCGTCTCAAGCCGCATCAGCAGCGAGTTGAAATCGCGCCGCGCGGCATCGGTTGGAAAATGCGCCGCGAGCCGCTCCCGCAACGCGTTGAAGTCCGAGGACTTCGCCGTCGCACGACGCAGCAAGATCGTCGCAACCGGTCCCACGTGACTTGCGAGCCGCTCCTCCAGTTGCGCTATCAGTTCAGGCGGCCAGTCCATTGAAGGTTCGCTGAGCTCTGGCGCTTCGAGTAACGCAATCGGCTTTGCAAATGCAATCACCGTCTGGTCGCTGTCCTCGGATTGCGCCGCGCCGAGCGCGCCCATCAGCACATCGCGCCATTCACGCGCGGAGGCGTAACGGTCTTCGGGCCGCTTCGAAAGCGCCTTCATCAACATCGCATCGATATAACCGGCCAAGCCCGGCACGCGTTCCGATGGCAGCATAGGCGTGTCGCTCAACACTTGCCGCATGACCACGGTCGGCGTGCCCGCGAACGGACACACGCCGGTCAGCATTTCGTAGAGCACGACCGCAGCGGAGAAAAGGTCGGCGCGCGCATCGATGGTCTCGCCCGTGAACTGTTCCGGCGACATGTAGCTGGGCGTGCCGATCACCGTGCCCAGTTGCGTGAGATGCGACGCTTCGATCCGCGCAATGCCGAAGTCCGTGATCTTGCATTCGCCGCGTTGCGTGATCAGCAGGTTGGCAGGCTTGATGTCACGATGAATCACGCCTTCCTGATGCGCGTAATCAAGTGCATCGAGGAGTTGCAAAAAGCAACCTAAGGCACGCGCCGGTTCTATTCGGGTTTGCGTTCGGGCATGCTGAGCGAGACGCGCGGCGAGGCTCTCGCCACGCACGTATTCCATCGTGATGTATGCCGTGTCGCCCGCTTCGCCATAGTCATACACCGACACGATATTCGGATGCGCAAGGCGGCCGGCCGCACGCGCTTCGTTCAGGAAACGCGCGGTGAGGTCGTGCATCGAACCGCCTTCGGAACCTGCCGGCAACAATTCGTTGCGGATGGTCTTAAGCGCGACATGGCGCTCGATCTGCGGATCGAACGCCAGATACACAACACCCATTGCGCCGCGTCCGAGCACGCGCTCGATGCGGTATCGGCCGAGTTCGGATGGGGTGTCGGCGGATGCCGTCATGATCAGTGCGCCCCTTCATCGAGGATCTTGAATGCTTCGATCAGGCTCGTCCTCATGCGTCCGAACGATACCGCCAGCGACGCAATCTCATCCGATCCACCCGTTGGCAAAGGTGTTTCGGCAAGCTTGCCGAGACTCATTTCATCGGCGGCGCGCGAGAGCGACTGGATGGGTCGCGTGATCAGCATGTTCACCATCACGTTCATCACGATCAGCACCACCGCGAACACCGCCGTCAGCGACAGCATGAACGTGCGCCAGACAGCGCGGCCACGTTCGATGGGTTGCGTCATCGGCACCGACACGAACTCTGCGCCAATCACATCGTTCATGGTCCAGCCGAACCCGTTCGCCGAGCCGTATTTGTCGATCATGGTCGCGGGCGCTGCGCTCGGGGTGCTGTGGCATTGCATGCACGCGACGTCCGTGATGCGGCTTGGCCGCGCAAGGAACAGCGTGGGATTGCCCGACGAAATGCGTTGACCTGTCATCTGTTTCAGGTCGGGATGATCGTGCAGATGCGTGATCACGTCGGTCTCCCAATCCGTTGGCCGGTCGCGCGGATTGGTCGGATTGAGCATGGTCGACTTGTACGAGAAGTTCGGGAAATCCTTTTGCAACAGGTTCAGCATTTCGATGGCCGAGAACGCCGGAATGGATTCGGGCACGAACTGATATTTGATCTGCGTGGCGAGCAGCGGCGTGACGTGGGTTGCGGTGTAGCTTTGCATCGATGCTGCCGCGCTGATCAGCACGTTGGCGTCGTGTACGGTTTCATCGAGTGCCTGCTTTTGCAACAGACGATCCGCGACCACGCCCGCCGCACTCAGGCCGATTGCAAAGACAAGCAGGAAGACGAGATTGAACTTGGCGCTAAGAGAGAGTTTGCGTTTCATGGATGTGCATACAGTGAGTTCGCGGGCGGCGCGGAGGTGTTGACGCGAACGGCTTGCAACGCGCGTTGGCGCGCATCGGGTCGAGGGGGCGGCGGGTAGAGCAGCACGCGCCACTCAGGCAAGGCCTTGAGGTTTTGATCGATGGCATGGCGAAACGCCTGGTCCGTGAGGCGCGAGCGGAAACGCGCGGGGAAGCGCTTGCGCGCCGGCAAGTCGCTTGCGAGCCAAGCGGACACATCGTCGTAGGTCGCCGCGCGCAGCGGTTTTACAGGGCTGTCGTGTGCGGCCGGTGTGATGGGCAGACGCTGCAATGCGTCGCGGAAAACAACAGGCATGTCGGTGAGGAATGCGCTCGATGGACGCTGCGCAATCTGCGGCGGCACGCTTGCGGTCACATAAGCGAAACTGCCCGGCGTGATGGCGTTTTTACGCGCGGAACCAGCCAACGTTTGCGTGCCGCTTTCGCTGAATACGGCGATTGTCGACTCGTCCTGATTCGTGCCGGGCAGCGCCGCAACGACCACCGCCGCGTTCCCGCCAAGCTCGACCGAACCCCGTTCCGTATCGACGACCGGCGCCTTGCACGGCGGCGTTGCGCATGTATGGGCGATCTTCAGCCAGCCATCGAGCAGCGATACACGCGGCCCCGCCTGCAGCAGCACTCGTGTCTGTGCCCCGAGTGCGAGCAGGTTGCCTGCATCGTCCTGAAGCTGGACCACGCTGCGCGGCGCGGATTCAACCAGGTCGTCGTCACGCAGCGCTTCGCCCGCGCCCAATTGATAGACGTTCGTCGCGCGAATGACCGTGGCGGGTGCGTCGGCGCTTGCGATCGTCCAGCCGGCATGCGCTTGCGAGGCCGCACACAGCAACGCGAACGCAGACAAGCCGCACAACGCGCGTTTGACCGGCCGACGGGAGTGCAACAGAAACAGGAAGTATTCGAGGCGATAGCTCATGCGTTCCGCTGTGCGTTAATGCGCCGCGAGCCAGGAAATGGCCGGCGCATTAAACACAACAGCGAAGCGATGAAATTATTCCGCGCCTGTCAGAAAACGGGGCGGGTACTCAGGGGGATTTTCGCCGATGCCAACAGCGAGGCGCTTGACGCACGTGACTCGTCGCGGCTGAAAAGCGGCGCGACCTGGCTGCTGGAGATCTGCTTGCCAAGCGCGGTCAGGTCGACGCCTTGCGGCTGCCCGATCAGCGCATAGCCGAGTTCAGCCTGACGCCAGGTGACGACAGTCATCGATGCAACCGTTTGATCCGCTACCGCCGCATCCGGCTTGACCTCTTTCATCACGCATAGTGCGATGGGCGCGCCTTCCTTGGGCAAATACACGATCTGCACGAGCGGCTTGTTGTTGAAGCGCAGACGTTGCACGCGCTTGAACGTGAGCCCTGCCGCGCTCAAATCGGGAATGCGCAGCGCGAGGCCATCGTCCTGGCGGATTTCGTCGACGGTCTTGATGGACAGGTCGGTGTCGCTGTTGACGTTCGCAAGCGTCTCGCGCGAATAGAGTTGCTGGTAACTTGCTGCAGCCATGATCCAGGGCGAGACACCGGTCCCCACGGATGCAATCGATGCACCCACGTTCGATGCCGGCCCTGCGCCTGGCCCGAGGCGCAGCACGAGTCCGCACGCGAACGCGCCTCCGAGAAACGCCACGGCAAGCCAAGCGGGGGCAATGCGCAGCCGCGAACGAATGGTCGACGACGCAGGACTTCCGGGCGCATGTTCCACCACGGGATCATTCACGCTGACATCAATCCTGGCCTTGGCCGATCGGGCCATTTCCTCGATCTTCGCCGTCAGGCTGGCGGGAACCGGTGGCAGCTTCTGTCCGGCAAATGCATCGCGATAAGGCAACCGCGAAGCCTGCAAGAGCGCGACGCGCTCAGCCACGTCGGGAGAAGTGCGCAGTTCGCGCTCCACTTCCTCGCGTTCGTGTGACGGCAGTTCGCCATCCACGTAGGCCATCAGCAGGGTATCGTCCGATTTCATAAGACTTAAGCAGTTCGCTTTCGCTGATGATTTATGTTTTTGTTTCTCTCGTGCCCTTTATTGCATTTTCCCAATGAAAAAAACACACTCATTTGGAATTGCAATCGACCTTCGAGGACTCTACTGTTTCTTCACAGTTTCTAAGGGCTTATTTATATCCAAGCCGGGTCACCCATACAACCAGCATAACCCCCCGTTGCGGCCCCGGCGACGCCCGGCGAGGGGCTTGACAGGGATATTCGATTACATGGTTCACAGAAGAATCGCCACTTCACACGAATGCGGCAACCCAACAACGGCCTCAAGTTATACCCGTACTAAAAGAAGAACACCCAGGGTTGCGCCGAAATTCCATGCGCGCAAAATTAAATCGATGATCCCAAAACACGCTTTTCCAGCTCCGGCGGGACTTGTAACAAGTGTAACTGCGATTTGGTGCGGACGCTTAAACGTTGTTTCGTGCAAACCACACGTTCGATGGTCATACCAGAGAAAACGCGCGAACTTGGATGACCACGACATGTTGACTGCGGAAATTCAGCCAGCCAATGAGCCCGGAAGCACCACGGACGTCGAATCGCTGAAAAGCTGCTCCACCTCGCGGTTCGAGATCTGTTTGCCGAGCGCATTCAGGTCCACGCCGTCGTGTTTGCCGATCAGCGCGTAGCTCAGTTCGGCCTGACGCCAGGTCACCACCTGCATGGAATCGACGTCCTGACCCGCCACCGCCTGATCCGGTTTCACGTCCTTCATCACGCAAAGCGCGACGGGTTCACCCTTCTCGGGTTGATACACGATCTGAACGAGCGGCTTGTTGTTGAAACGCAGGCGCTGCACGGTCTTGAACGTCAGGCCGGCGCTGTGCAAATCCGGGATGCGCAATGCAAGACCGTCTTCGCGACGGATGTCATCGACCGTTTTCGACGATGTTTCCGGCGTCTCGCTGACATAGGCCAGCGTGTCGCGGGTATAGAGCTTCTGGTAACCCGTGGCGGCCTGAACCCACGGCGAGAGATTGCTTGCGGCCATCGAACCGGATGGGCCGTGGTCCAAAAGAGGACCGAGTCGCAGGAACAAGCCGCCGCAGAACGCGCCTGCTACACAGGCAGCAGCAAGCCACGCGGGAACGGAGCGCATACGCGAGCGAACGGGCCCGCCGGCTGACGAGGGAACGGCGTTGTCATTGACTGCGGGCGCGGCATGCGCGCGTGCCATCGCTTCAATCTTCTGCGTCAGCGAATCCGGTACAGGCGGCAACTTTTGTGCGGCGAACGCGCCCCGATAATCCACGCGCGACGCCTTCAGCAACTCGACCAGCTCTGCCGCCTCGGCTGACGCGCGAATGTGTTCCTCGACTTCATGGCGCTGGTCGGGCGGCAGTTCACCGTCGACATACGCCATCAACATTACTTCATCGGTTTTCATGCGATTGAGTCCTTTCGCGTCGCCGAGGCTTTTGGCTTCGGTTCGTGCGTGCCGAACTGCGCGCCGACTGCTTGCCGTGCGCGCGATAAGCGGCTCATGACGGTTCCGATAGGAACCTCGAGTACATCTGCAGCTTCCTGGTAACTCAGCCCTTCGACTGCGACCAGCAGCATCACCACGCGCTGCGCTTCGGGCAGGCGTTCCACGGCGCTGATGATCTGGCCGTGCATGAGCTGCGTTTCCGGGCCTTTATCCACGGGGTCGGCGATGTTCTCCAGGAAGTCGTCGTCCCAGTCCATGCTCGAACGTTTGCGCACGCTTCGCGCCCGCAATTCGTTGATCCAGGTGGAATGAACAATCGAAAACATCCAGCTCAACGGGGCCGTATCGGGCTGCAATTGATGCGCCCGTTCGAGCGCGCGCAGGCACGCACGCTGGACGAGATCCTCGGCGTCGTGCCGGTCGCCCGATATGCGCAGCGCAAAGGCCCACAAGCGCGGCAGCATTTCGGGAAGCATGCTTGGTAAGTCTGCACCGTTCATCGAACGAATATCTCCTGGTACCAGTGTCTTGTCCGGATGCTGCCAGCAGCATGCACGCGAGAGCTGCGTGAAACGAACCGGGTAGTTTAACTTGCAATCGGGCATTTCGCCGCATACCCGTCCGGCTTGCCGCACGGTCTAGCGGCGTGAGTTTCCCGCTTGCGCCGCCTGCGCTTCTTCTTGTGTACGGCGGTTGAAAGAAACCGAATATGCCGATGAGCGCGCGGCCAGCAGCGGATCGTCCGACGGTCCGATTCCAGCCGGCAAGATCAGCGGATCGAAGTTGATATCGCGGCAGGCTCCATCGATTTGCGACTCCGCCCTGTCGATCACCACCACACCCGCATCCACGCGATGCAACTCCCGCTCTTGCGGCCAGACGCGGGTGGCGTCGTTCGTCGGATCGCCGGGCGCGGCCGGCGTGATCATCAGATGCCAGCGCACGGGACCGCGCTCGAGGCGCTTGCTCAGGTCGTGCGCGAGGAAGTCCGGATCGCGCGCATCGGTTGTGCTGACGGGCTGGTATGCCGCGTCGGGCACGACGCTCCATCGAACGAAATGCGTGTTGCCTTGGGCGTTGGTGAACCTGAACGCGTCGATGCTGAAATAACTGGCGTTGGAAAAATTCGATGACGCCGGGTGACTTGCCAGCCATTCGTGAAAAGCCGTTGTTTCAGGGTGTTTTTCCAGAAACATCTCCATCTTCGCGGGGTCGACGCGGCCGCTCGCGGCGTCCGGCCGCAACGCGGCCAAATGCTCATACAGCGCTTCCGGTGTGCTGACGGCGAAGATCGGCACGGAGTTCATCGCGGTGCGCCATTGCTCGCCGTGGCTCAAGGTGAAGCGCAGGGCGAAGCTGCGGACCATCGCGGTATCGTCTTCTTGCGTCGGGTCGAAACCCGGCGCCGACAAGCGCCCGACCACCGGAACCGTGCCCCGCTCGAACACGCTTGCTCGAGAAAGCTGCGCGCCGTTGCCGTTACTTTCGAAGCGACCGCTCACGCATACACCCTTCGCATGATTGCGGCGGAAGCCGGGGTGTGGGCTTGTATCGGATTCGAAGGCATCGATCAACCGGGCCGATGTAAGCGTCTGCTGATCATGTGGCCAATGAATCCATCCGCCGGTCCACGCAAACAATCCCGCGATACCGCCAATCGTTGCAGCAATCAGGGCGTAGCGGGATATCAGGCTGGGACGGCGGCGCTTTTCAGTCATGGCAAAACTTTGGCTTCGTTGCTGCCGTGTGGCATCGGCCTAAGGCCAGCGATGCGGGCAAGCCAGGAAGTCAGAAAGGCCGCAAGTATAGTCGGACAAAAAGTTGTCTGTTGACCTTCTGTCAAAAATTTGGCGGGGGTTTAACCGCCGTTTGCCTGGAACTGCTCGGGCGGGTGAATGTTTTCAGCGTTTTCCGGTAGCTCGTCTGACGAGGCAAGCGCCGCCTCACCAGCCGTAAAACCGGTCCCACACTTCGATCTCGTCCGCGCCCAAACGCGCGTGATAAGCCGGGTATTGCGCGCCGGTCGCGCAGGCGTGGTTCGGCAGGATCAAAAGCCGCGTGCCGACCGACAAGTGCGCGGTGATGTCTCCGTCCGGATGACCCGTGTTCGCCAGGATCCCATGTTCCTGGTTTGCGCCGGTCAATGTGTAGCCTTCGAGCGGCGAGCCGTCGAGCGTACATGGCTGGCCGTAGCCGTAGTCATGCGTCTGCTTCGCCGTGCCGCGGTCGCGGCTCATCGCCATCCAGCCGGCATCGAGAATGGCCCAGCCTTTATCCGCCTGATGACCGATGACCGTGGTCAGCACGCTCAGCGCCAGATCGGCCGTATTGCATACGCCCACGTTGCGCATCACGAGATCGAAGAAGACATACACGCCCGCGCGAACTTCGGTCACGCCTTCAAGGTGACGCGCGGCGAGGGCGGTCGGCGTAGAGCCGACGCTGACAACATCGCATGGCAAACCCGCTTCGCGCAGGCGCTCGGCGGCCTGCACACAACCGGCGCGCTCCTGCTCGGCGAGCGCGGCGAGTGATTCGGCCGTGTTCAGTTCGTAGCTCGATCCCGCGTGCGTCAGCACGCCGCCCAGGCGCGCGCCGTCCTGATGCAAGGCGCGGCCGATATCGATCAAGCGCGCCTCGCCGGGCTTGACGCCGGAGCGATGGCCGTCGGTATCGATTTCGATCCACACCTCAAAGGTCACGCCGTGCAAACGGCCGAACTCCGCGACGCCTCGCGCCGATTCGAGGTTATCGACGATCAGTTTCAAATCGCAACCAGATTGCTTCAACGCCAATGCACGCGGCAGCTTCGATGCAACCATGCCCACCGCATACAGGATGTCGCTGAAGCCGGCCGCGAAGAATTGCTCGGCTTCCTTGAGCGTGGACACCGTGATGCCGCGAGCGCCGGCATCGCGCTGGGCGCGCACCACGTCCACGCACTTCGAGGTCTTCACATGCGGCCTGAACGCCACGCCGTGCGCGTTCATATGCGCCTGCATGCGTTCGATGTTGCGCATCATGCGCGGCCGGTCGATCAGCGCGGCGGGCGTTTCGATCTGGTCGAGTTTCATTGTGCGGAGTCTTCCTTCGATGCCTTCGATGAACCGAATTGGCGCAGCCACGGCAGCAACGCATCGAACGTGGGCGCTTCGATTTCGGGTGGCTGTGCGCCATCGACGAGATCGAGGCCCACGCGGTTGTGCCAGTAGGTACGCAAGCCGAGCTTCGCGGTGCCGAACATGTCGTAGCTCGAACCGGCGACGAAAGCGGCGTCGTCGGCGTTCATGTTCAGGCGATCCAGCGCCCGTTGATAAGGACGCGGATCGGGCTTATAGAAACCGGCGTTTTCGGCCGTCACGATCACGTCCCAGTCGATATCGAACAGGTCGGCGGCTTGCCGGCCCAGCCGATCGGAACAGTTCGTGACGATTCCCAGCTTGCAGTGCGGCGCGAGCTTGCGCAATGAATCGCGCGCACCGCTCCACGGCGCGAGTTGCAGCCACTGGGCTTCGAGCGTGCGTGCTGCCGACTCGTCCAGGCCGGTTTGCAACGCGGCCTGACGCACGAGTTCTTCGTAGGGCACATACGCGCCGCGGTTGTAGGTCAGGCGCAGATATTCCGCGCGCCACGTGCGTCCCGCGGCCTCGCTGCCGGCTGCACGGTTCCACAAGGTCCATGAATCCAAGAGAGCGGTGAGCAGGTCGAAGAGCACCGCTTTCGGGTATGTCGAGGCAGATTGGTTTGGCATGATGGACGCAACTTTACTGATAAAACATTAAGCTATGGTTAAATTCACACACATCTATCCTTAAGAAAAACTGAACGATGGAACTGGCGGATCTCAGGCTCGTCACTACGCTCGCGCGATCGGAATCGCTCAGTGCGGCGGCGCGCGTGCTCAACGTGACGACATCGGCACTTTCCATGCGGCTCAAGAAGCTGGAGGAAACGCTCGGCGTAACGCTCGCCACGCGGGATGCACGAAACATGTCGCTGACCGCCGACGGTGCGCGCCTCGCGCGGGAAGCGCAGGGTCTTCTCACCGCCATTGAAGCGCTTCCGGATACGTTCCGCGATGAAACCGCGCGTCTCGCCGGCCACATTCGCATCGCAGCCCCTTTCGGCTTCGGCCGCGTGCATGTGGCGCCGTTGCTCGCGCGATTTGCGCGGGAGAATCCGGAGATCCGGCTGCAACTCGATCTGCTGGAAACGCCCTGGCCGCATAGTCACGACGCCGACGTCGTGATCCAGATCGGCACGGTGCGCGACACGTCGTGGACTGCGCGGTCGCTGCTCGCCAACGAACGATGGTTATGCGCGAGTCCGGGTTATATCGCGGCCCGGGGTTATCCGCGTGAACCGCGCGAGATCCTCGATCACGATTGCATCTGCATCCGCGAGAATGATGAAGACGTGACGCTCTGGCGGGTGCGCCGACGGCGCGCGCAGACCGGCGCCAAGCATTCCGCACCGCTCGCACTGCGTGTCACCGCTGCATTCAGTACCAACGACGGCAGTGTTGCGCGTCGTTGGGCCGAAGATGGCTTGGGGCTCGTGCTGCGTTCGCAATGGGACGTGGCGGACGCGGTTGCATCGGGCAAGCTCGTGCGGCTTCTGGGCGAGTGGGACTTTGGCAGCGCGCCGGTCATCGCACTGGTTCCATCGCGCAAGGGCCGCTCTTCGCGTGTCCAGGCGTTGCTGGCTTATCTCGCGACGAATCTGGGCGCGGCCACGACAAACAGCCGATAGACCGCCGCTATAATCAAACGATTCACGCTTCAAGGGAGTGGCCGCATGAAGTATTCGAATCTCGTCGAGCGTCTGCAAGGCAAGCGCACGGCCGCGTGGGAAATTCATCACGCAGCGCAGCAAGCCTTCAACAAGGGCGAAGACGTCATTATTCTGAGCGTCGGCGACCCGGACTTCGCGACGCCCGAAGTGATCGTCGATCGCGCGGTCAGTGCATTGCGCGAAGGCGATACGCATTACGCGGATGTGGTGGGACGTGCGCCGCTTCGTGCGGCGATCGCGCGGGATCACGTGCAGCAGACCGGCAATCAGGGTATCGATGAAAACAACGTGATCGTCGTCGCGGGCGCGCAGAACGGACTCTTTGCGACATCGTTATGCTTGTGCGAAGCAGGCGATGAAATCGTCGTGCCCGAGCCGATGTACCTGACTTACGAGGCCAGCGTGCGTGTCACCGGCGCGACGCTCGTACCCGTGGCCGTAGACCCGGCGAAGGCGTTTCATCTCGATTGCGACGCGCTCGAAGCCGCCATCACGCCGCGCACCAAAGCCATTTTCTTCGCCACGCCGTGCAACCCGACGGGTGTGGTGATGCCGCGTCCGGATCTTGAACGCATTGCGGCGCTGGCGAAAAAACACGATCTGTGGATCGTCTCGGACGAGGTCTACGCGGACCTCACATTCGATCGCGAGCATGTCAGCATTGCCTCGCTCGACGACATGGCCGAGCGCACCGTGACGATCGGCAGCTTGTCGAAATCCCATGCAATGCCGGGATGGCGCGTGGGCTGGGTGATCGGTCCGAAGACGCTTGTAGAACACCTTGGACGCCTGGCGCTTTGCATGCTCTACGGTTTGCCGGGCTTCATCCAGCAAGCCGCAATGACCGCGCTCGAAAACCGCCCGCAGATCGTCGCGGACATGCGCGAGATCTACAGACGTCGCCGCGACATTGTGTTCGATCGTCTGCGCGATGTGGCAGGCTTGCATTGCCTGTTGCCGGAGGCGGGCATGTTCATGATAGTCGACGTAACCGGCACGGGCTTGAGCGCCTACGATTTCAGTTGGCAGTTGTTTCGGGCGCAGGGTGTGTCGGTGCTCGATGCCAGTGCGTTCGGAGAAACCGCGGCGGGTTTCGTGCGACTGGGCTTCGTGCTCGATGAAGCGCGTCTCGCCGAAGCATGCGACCGCATCGCGACCTTTGTAGCGAGTATCAGGCGTTAAGCTGATTCCTCTGGATCATCCAGGGGAATCTTCGTCTCGAACTTCGAGCAGTTCATCGCGAAGTTGCTCTTGAAGTTGCGCACATTGTTGTTCGATGAAAAGAGCCTTCGCGTGAACGCGTGATACGTCTCCATCGAGGCGGAATTCACGATCAGCAAAAAATCGAATTCCCCCGATACCTCGTAGCACGCCATCACATCACCTTCGCTCATCATGCGGCGCTCGAAAGCGCGCAGCAGCGAATCGTTCTGCTTGTCCAGTTCCACCGATACAAAAATGGTCAGCGGCCGGCTCACGCGCATCCGGTCGACAATCGCGACTTCCTTGAGCAGCACGCCGTCCGCCTTGAGTTGCGCGATCCGGCGCTGGCATGTCGCGACCGATGCGTTGGCTTCGGTTGCGATCACGCGCAACGGCGTGGCCGCGTTTTCTTGCAGCAAGTTGAGGATGCGGACGTCGAGCCGATCGAGTGCCATATGCGGGTCCTGTTTGATCGATGCAGTGTTCTTTGAGTCTAAACGCCGGAAATAGAATCGAATTATCGGCGATAGGCGTATTCGCGGGATTTTTTCTCATGCCGGGTTCTTATACTTGAGTCCATACACGGCATCGGAGACCCGAGATGGATTTCGAGCAGCAATTGACGCAGTGGCGGCACTGGTTTCATCGTGTGCCGGAGACCGGGTTCGAGGAACACGGGACGAGTGTGTTCGCGGCCGGCGTGCTCGAAGGTCTTGGGCTGGAGGTGACGCGGGGTATCGGCGGGACCGGGTTTGTCGCGAACCTTGTTTGCGGCGACGGGCCCGGCGTGATCGGCCTGCGTGCCGAGATGGATGCGCTGAATATCCACGAGCAGGCGCCTGAGCGCGCCCATGCATCGGTTCATGCGGGGAAGTCGCATGCATGCGGTCACGACGGCCATATGAGCATGGTTCTCGGCGCCGCGAAGTTGCTGTTCGAGCGGCGCGACTTCGACGGCACGGTGCGCTTTATCTTCCAGCCGGCGGAAGAACACGGGAAGGGCGCGAAGGCGATGATCGCCGACAAGCTTTTCGAACGTTTTCCCGTCGATGAAATCTACGGCGTTCATAACATTCCAGGGCTTCGCGCAGGCACCATATCGACGCGCGCCGGTGGAATCATGGCGAGCGAAGACAACTTCGTAATCCGCGTCAACGGGCGTGGCGGCCACGCGGCACGACCGCATATGACGATCGACCCGATTGTGATTGCGGCGGAAATCGTGCTGGCGTTGCAGACGGTCGTATCGAGAAGCGTGGAACCGGGCGTGCCTGCGGTCGTTTCCTGCACCGAGCTTTTCACCGATGGCATCCGCAACGCGATTCCCGGCGAGGTGGTGATCAAGGGCGATACGCGCAGCTATACGCCCGAGGTTCAAAGGCTGCTGGAGCAGCGCATGCGTAGCGTGTGCGAAGGCATCTGTGCTGCGCACGGCGCGCAATGCACGTTCGAGTACACGCATGAGTTCGTGCCGACCGTCAACACGCCTTCATGCGTTGCGACCGCGATTGCGGCGGCCACGGCTATTGTGGGTGCAGACAAGGTAGACAGCAACGTCGCACCGTTGATGATCTCCGAAGACTTCGGCGCGTTCCTCGAAGTGGTGCCGGGCAACTTTGCGTTTATCGGTAATGGTGCCGGAGGCGAAGCCGGTGCGACTCCGCTACACAACGCACGATACGACTTCAACGACGCCATCCTGTCCACCGGCGCGCGCTATTTTGCGGAGATCGTGCGTTTGAAATTACCCGTTGAAAACGTCCAGAGGACAGTCTGATGCTTCAAATCAACGCCAATGCGCGCCGCAATGACTACGACGATTCGCTTCGCCAGATTCTCAACATCCATGCCGCCGATGAAAGCCGCGCGTGGTTATCGGCATGGGACGGGTTGAACGCGGGACCGACGCCTCTTTGGGACTTGCCGGATCTTGCCTCAAGGCTGGGAGTGGGATCGATTCGCGTGAAGGACGAAGGGCATCGATCGCCGTTGGGGAGTTTCAAGGCGCTTGGTGCGCCGATCGCATTGATGCGGCTGATTAAAAGGCTCTTCCAGGGCCACGATCTTGACGCTGCAAAACTGATCGATAGACACTATACGACGCTGCTGCGCAACCTCACCGTGATCAGCGCAACCGATGGCAACCATGGCCGCGCATTGGCCGCGGCGGCGCGCAGTATCGGTTGCCGATGTGTGATCGTGTTGCACAAGTACGTGAACGATGAACGGCGGCTGGCAATCGCAGCACTCGGCGCGGAGATCGTGCAGATCGAGGGCAACTATGACGAGTCGGTGAAGGAAGCCGCGCGGCTTGCGAAGAAAAATGCCTGGCACGTCGTGTCCGATACCTCGTACGACGGTTACGAAACGATTCCGCGCGACGTGATGCAGGGTTATGGAACCATCGCTGCGGAAGCAATCGAACAAAACGATGGCCGGCCCTATACGCATGTATTCATTCAAGGCGGGGTGGGTGGATTGGCTGCCGGGGTGATCAGCTATTTTGCAGAGCGCGACGGTGAGCAACGGCCGCGTTTCATCATCGTGGAGCCCGATCAGGCCGAATGTCTTTATCAAAGCGCGCTTCGAGGACATGCAGCCCATGCAACGGGTTCCGTGGATTCGGTCATGGCCGGACTCGCATGCGGAGAAACGTCGCCGCTGGCGTGGCGCTTTCTGAGCGTTCTCGCCGACGCGTTCATGACCGTGTCAGACAAAACCGCCATCGAAGCCATGCGCATTCTTGCTGCCGGTTCAACGCGCGATATTCCCGTCGTGGCGGGGGAGTCCGGAGCGGCTGGACTTGCGGGATTGATTCAAGCAACTGGCGACGCAAAAGAGCGCGTTGCGCTTGCACTCGATGAGCATTCGCACGTGCTCTTGCTGAATACTGAAGGCGCAACCGCGCCAGCGTTGTATCGGCAATTGACGTCGTTGCGCGCAGAGGACGTGCTCCACGCGCAACGACAATGGCAAGGTGCTCAAGCTACGACGGTGATATTGGGATCGGCGGCATCGAACGCGGCTGTTCTATCCGCTGCCGGCGGATAAATCCACTCGGTACAGATCTGGCGCTTGAGCGCTTTCGCTTCGTCGCCAACGAGCTTGATCTGCCTGTCCCATCCTTCCGTGAAGACCGCGCCCCACGACCCGAGATCGAGACACGTCACATAAACCGGTTGACGATAAGGTAGAGGCTCGCTGCCAAGCATGTCGGCCGCCACGTTATGTCCCGCGAACCGGCCCATGTTCATTGCATGCTGGCATGACATGAGCGCGTGATTGCCGAGGTCGTCGGTGGTGGCAAAAGCGACGTCGCCGGCGGCGAATACATCGTCCACTCCCAGCACGCGCAAGTTCGCATCCACGTGTAGACGCCCGAGCGGATCGCGCTCGGCGTTGAGTTGTTTCGTCAGCGAATTGGCGCGCATGCCTGCTGTCCAGATCACCGTCTTCGCCTCGATACGCTCGCCGTCCGACGTAACGATGCCGTCAGTATCGATACTGCTCACCGCAACGTTCAGACGCACCTCGATGCCGAGTCCGGTCAACGCCTGCTCAATAACCGGCCGCGGCCCGGCGCCCAGGTCCGGACCCACCGCGCCCGCTTGCTCGATCACGATCACCCTGACTGCAGTGTTCGCGCCTAGGAACGAACGCAAGCGTTCGGGCAATTCCGTCGCGATTTCGATCCCGGTGAAACCCGCGCCTACGACAACAACCGTATTTCGCGCGGACGAATCAGGCTGATTGGCGAGGCCACGCAGATGCTCTTCCAGACGCGCGGCGTCGCTGATCTGATCGATGCTGAACACGGCCGTGTCCAGGCCAGGAACGCGCGGACGAAACAGCGCGCTGCCGCTGGCGAGCACCAGCCTGTCGTAGTGCACGGTGAATGTGCTGCCGTCCGCATTCACTGCTTCGACAGTGTGATCCGCGGCCTTGATATCGCGCACGCTGCCTTGGATGAAGCGGACGCCGGTTGCATCGAAGAGCGGCAACAGCGGCGCTTTCAGACCAAGCGGGTTGGTTTCATGAAGGCGCGGGCGAACATGCAACTGGGGTTCGGGCGCAATCAAGGCAACTTCGATGGGCTCGCCGTTCGTATTCGCGGCATCGATCAAACGAGCTGCGCCAAGCGCGCTCCACATGCCGGCGAAGCCGGCGCCTATCACCAGAATTCTCTTGGGACTATCAGTCATTTTTCGCTTTCAATTCGTTAATCGGGTCGCCGTAATTTCCTGCGATAACTACGACTGTACAAGTCGTAGATATATCTTGCAAGTGCGATGATGTCGCACATCGATCCGAATATTGCATGTTGCTATATGGAGAGATAGCCATCATGAATATGAAGAATGACGCGATTTTCATCGCTGAGAAGACGAGCATTGCCTCCCGCCTCCGGATGGAATAGAATGCCTAAACTAGGATTTGATGAGTCGGAGATGGAATGAGTCACATCAGTTCAGGCGTCGAGTACGCGCTGCATTGCCTGCTGTATCTGACCGACGCGCCGGCTGGTGTCAGCGAGGCGAGCGTGCGGGATCTGGCGGAACTGCAGGGATTGTCGGTGGATTACGTGGCGAAGCTTTTCACCAAGCTTCATAAGGCCGGCTTGACGGTCGCTACCGAAGGCGCACGTGGAGGATTTACGCTCGCGCGTCCTGCCGAACGCATCACAGTGCTTGACGTGGTGCAAGCCATCGACGGACCCAAGCCGCTTTTCGATTGCCGCGAGATTCGCGCGCGCTGCGCGATTTTCGGCGATACCGCTCCCAAGTGGGCCACAAGCGGCACATGTTCCATTCATGCGGTCATGATCGAGGCGGAGAAGAGCATGCAAGAGGTGCTCGAAGCGCAGACACTCGCGGGACTCGCGGCGCGCACCGTGGCGAAAGCGCCGCGCACGTATCACGCCGAGATCGTCAATTGGATCGACAAACGCGCCGCAAGCTAAAGCGCTGGTCTTCAAACACCGACGCTAGTCCGAAAATCCATCCTCGAACGTCTTGCGCAAATACGATACAAACGCCGTCACCGCGCGTGGCACGTGGGAAGCATACGGACGTACCACATAAAGCTGCTCTGCAAAAACGCCGGTAGGTTGCCAATCGGGCAACAGGCGCACGAGTTGACCGGCGCGTAGCGCGGCTTGGGCGCTGAAGTCAGGGACCAGTGCAACGCCGAGATCATCGAGGGCGGCGTCGCGCAGGGTCTCGCTGTTATTCGCCGAGAAAGGTCCGTTGATAGGCACCGTGACGCGTCCCGTAGCGGACTTGCGCCCGGTCGTGCGTTCGAAGGTCCACGCGGGGGCCTCTTGCGCGCGCGGGTAAAAGAGGCAATCGTGCGCGGCCAGTTCCTGCGGCGTCGAAGGCGTGCCACGACGCTTCAAATACGCGCGTGTCGCCACGATCACCGAACGCGTCTTGCACAGCGTCCAGGCAACATGTGTTTCGGGCGCGACGGCGCTGTGTCGAATCGCGAGATCGAAACCCTCGCTCGCGAGCGAGCTGATCCTGTCCGATACTTCCAGTTGCACGCGCACTTCAGGGTTTGCCCTTAGAAACGCCGATAAATGCGGCACGAGTTGCTGCCGCGCAAAGGCAACCGGAGCAGTCACACGCAGCTCTCCACGTGCAATTCCTGCCGAATCGCGTACGCCCGCAAAGCTCTGCGCAATGCCTTCGTACTGCCCGCGCGTTTGATCGACAAGACGTTGTCCTGCCTCCGTCAGCCGCACACTGCGCGTGGTGCGCTGCACCAACGACACACCTGCGGCGCGCTCCAGTTCGACTATTCTTTGACTCATGGCCGCCTTGCTCACGCCAAGCCGTGTGGCTGCGCGCGTATAGCTGCCTTGCTGCGCGAGGATTGTCAGCCAGTAGAGATGCGTCCAGAGAGCCTCGACTCGTTGCGTTTCCATATGCCCATTGTTCACCATAGAAAACAATCATTTCAATCATAACGTCTTTGCAGACGTGTCCCGGGTTCTTACACTCGACAGACTTTCCACCAAACCAATCAGGTGCCTCATCATGCAAAGCTTCAGCGATCGCGCGGACGTCGGCCATTTCATCCAGGGCCGTCGTGTACCCGGCACGGGAACGCGCACCCAGCCGATCTTCAACCCGGCGACGGGCGCCGAAGCGCGCACGCTGCACCTGGGTGATGTTGCGGATGTCGACGCAGCCGTCGCGAGCGCGAAGAAAGCGTTTGCCGGCTGGAGCGAAACCCCGCCGATTCGCCGTGCACGCGTGATGCTGCGTTTCCTCGAGTTGATGAACAAGCATCGCGACGATCTTGCCGCGATCATCACG
This sequence comes from Burkholderia sp. PAMC 26561, assembly GCF_001557535.2. Lineage (NCBI taxonomy): Bacteria > Pseudomonadati > Pseudomonadota > Betaproteobacteria > Burkholderiales > Burkholderiaceae > Burkholderia > Burkholderia sp. PAMC 26561. The sequence goes on along the minus strand of NZ_CP014315.1, from coordinate 223,267 downwards.
GCCGAACACGGCAAGGTTTTCAGCGACGCGCAGGGTGAGGTGTCGCGCGGTATCGATGTGATCGAGTTTGCTTGCGGTATTCCCCAACTCCTGAAGGGCGATTTCACGGAGCAGGTGTCGACAGGTATCGATAACTGGACCACGCGTCAGGCGCTGGGCGTCGTTGCCGGAATCACGCCGTTCAACTTCCCTTGCATGGTGCCGTGCTGGATGTTCCCGGTCGCGATTGCAGCGGGCAATTGCTTCATCTTGAAGCCGAGCGAACGCGATCCGTCGGCATCGTTATTCATGGCGGGGTTGTTAAAGGAAGCCGGTTTGCCCGATGGCGTGTTCAGCGTCGTGCAGGGTGACAAGGTCGTGGTCGATGCGCTGCTCGTGCATCCCGATGTGAAGGCCATCAGCTTCGTGGGTTCCACGCCGATTGCGAACTACATCTATCAGACCGGTGCGCAGCACGGCAAGCGCGTGCAGGCGCTGGGCGGCGCGAAGAATCACATGGTCGTGATGCCGGATGCCGATCTGGATCAGGCTATCGATGCACTGGTCGGCGCGGGTTATGGATCAGCCGGCGAGCGTTGCATGGCGATTTCGGTTGCGGTGCTCGTGGGCGATGTCGCTGACAAGTTGATTCCGCGGCTTGCCGAGCGGGCGCGTTCGCTGATCGTGAAGAACGGCATGGAAGCCGATGCCGAGATGGGCCCGATCGTGACCCGTCAGGCGCTGGAACGCATTGAAGGGTATATCGCGCTGGGTGTGGAGGAGGGCGCTTCACTGGTCGTCGACGGACGTGGTTTCAAGGTGCCGGGGCACGAGGAAGGCTTCTTTACCGGCGGCACGCTGTTCGATAACGTGACACCCGAGATGCGCATCTATAAGGAAGAGATTTTTGGTCCGGTGCTGGCCTGCGTGCGGGTCAAGGACTTTACCGAAGCTGTCGATCTGATCAACGCCCACGAGTTTGGGAATGGCGTGGCCTGCTATACACGTGATGGCCACGTTGCACGTGAGTTCGGTCGGCGTATTGAAGTCGGGATGGTCGGGATCAACGTGCCTATTCCTGTGCCGATGGCCTGGCACGGGTTTGGTGGCTGGAAGCGCAGCCTTTTCGGCGATATGCACGCTTACGGCGAGGAAGGGGTGCGGTTCTACACGCGGCAGAAATCGATCATGCAACGGTGGCCGGAGAGCACCGAGAAGGGCGCCGAGTTTGCGATGCCTACGAGTAAGTAAGGGGGTTGGTTTGTAGCCCGGGGCCGGCACTGTTGGTTGGGGCGGTGCCGGGTTGCTGCAGTCAAGGCTTTCGCGCGGTCGTTGTTAGTCGCATGTCCTCCGCCAACCCCAAGCACCCCTCATCCGTTTTGGCTAAACTCAGGAATCGCCGCACACGTGCGGCAGCCACCTCCCGAGTCCCACGCCATCCATGAACACGCCCACCGTTTCTCCCGTCGTATCGTGGCATGCCCACGTCTACTTCAACGCTTCGACCCGCGACGCCGCCTGGCAACTTCGCGAGGAAATCGCTAGCCGCTTGGGCGACATCCTTCAACTCGGACGCTTTCACGAGAAACCTGTCGGTCCACATCCGCAATGGTCGTATCAGCTCGCGTTCGAGCCCGGCCAGTTCGCCGTTATCGTGGAATGGCTCACGCTGAATCACGGTTCACTCGATGTCTTCATCCATCCCAATACCGGCAACGCACTTCGTGATCATCGCGATGCCGCCGTCTGGATCGGACACTCGCACGAACTGGTGCTCGGCAGCCTGATGTAATCGCCTAGCCACCCGCTCGCGCTTGCCGGTATGCGCCCGGGCCCACACCATACGTATCCTTGAACTTCTTGCTGAACGCCGATTCGGATTGATACCCCACGTCGTCGGCTATCTCCGCGATGCTCTTCGCCGTTCGCGTCAACAACATTCCCGCGAGCTGCATGCGGATGCGTGTGAGCAAGCTCATCGGCGAGTCTTCGGTCAACGCACCGAACGCTCGCGCGTAAGTCGCGCGTGACATCGCCGATTGCTGTGCCAGCATTTCGATCGTCCACTTCTCTGCAGGCCGCTCCAGCATCGCAATGACCGATGATCCAAGACGCGGATGCGCAAGCAGCGCGAGGACGTCCGCTTTCGACGGCTGTTGCGCCAGATGCGCGCGCAGCAGCATCGTGAAAAGCGCAGTGGAAAACGCCGATATGATCGAGTGCGCCCCCGGCCCCGCCTCGCTCGACTCGCGCCGCATCATGCCGACCATGCGCGTGAGGTCGGGAACGTCATCGCGCTCGAACGACATTTTCACGATGTCAGGCAGCACATCGATCAGCAACGCATTCGCCGCGTAGTTGAATTTCCCGCATAGCAGATCGAGACTAGCCGCATTCGGCCCGCAGTTCGTGCGCACGGTCACCGCGCCGTTGTAGTGACTCTCCATCTCGCGTGGCACGCTTTGATCCGACGATTCCTCGCCCTGCAGCACATGCGCATCGCCGCGCGGCAACATCACGATATCGCCGGTTTCCAGCCTTACATCCGCCTGTCCGCGAAACTTGAGCAGACAGCTTCCGGCAAGCACGACGTGATACACGGCCTCGCTCGGCGGCGCTGGCGGATGGTCGAGTGTCCACTCGCCGCTCAGGAGGCAGCGCAGATCGAGCGCGCCTTGCAGGCGGGATAACTGGATCAGCCGGTCGAGCGCTTCCATGTAATTACCAGGTAGAAAGGGATGGCGTAGCGATCTTACCAGCGCGTGTTTCAGCGCCATGAGACGCGCGAGCAGTGATTCGAGCCGACTCGACATGGGCTTTCCATGCTGCGAGGTCTACATTTCAGTCACAGCACGGGCGTGGCCCGCGACCAAATTCAAAGGAGCTGAAATGTCTACAGTCGAAAAGTTCGAATACGTATTCCTGGGCGGCGGAAAAGGCGGCAAGACGCTCGCCATGGAACTCGCCAAATCCGGCAAGCGCGTTGCCGTGGTGGAGGAAGGCATGATCGGCGGGTCGTGTATCAACATTGCGTGTATCCCGAGTAAAGCGCTGATTCAAAGCGCACGGATCATGCATGCCGTTCAATCTGCCGACATCCTGCAAGGCGGCGCGCATGACAACAAGGTCGATATGGCGAAGGTGCATCGGTATGTGCGTGACGTTGTGGACGGCATGGTCGATATCAATGCGAAAGCGTTCGCTGCGTCAGGCTTCGATCTGATTCTCGGTACAGGACGTTTCGTGGCGCCCCGCCGCATTCAGGTCGCCATGAACGATGGCAACGAACGTGTGGTGGAAGGCGAACATGTGTTCATCAACACGGGTACATATGCAGCGGTTCCCGACGTCCCCGGTCTGCGCGATGCCAATCCGATGACCCACGTGGAAGCGCTCGCGCTCGACGCCTTGCCGGAACATCTGATCGTGATCGGCGGCGGTTATATCGGGCTGGAAATGGCGCAGGCGTTTCGCCGGCTTGGCAGCAGGGTGACGGTCTTGCAAGAGGCGCCGCGCGTTGCAATGCGCGAGGATGCCGACGTAACCGATGCAATCGAATCCGCGTTCGCGAAAGAAGGAATCGATGTCCGCGTCTCGGTGAAGGCGCTGCGTGTAAGTGGTCGTTCGGGCGATTCGGTGACGGTGGACCTCGCCGATGGTTCGAGCCTCAACGGTTCGCATATCCTCGTAGCGACGGGACGTGTGCCGCGCACGGCGAACATCGGTCTGGAGGTCGCGGGCGTCGAACTCGATACACGCGGCTTCATCAGGGTCGACGAGCGCCTTGCTACCTCCGCGCCGAACACCTGGGCGATCGGCGAAGTGGCCGGCACGCCGATGTTCACGCACGCATCGTTCGATGACTACCGCGTACTGAAGTCACAACTTGCAGGCGGCACGCTGACCACGCGCGATCGCGAAATTCCGTACGCGTTGTTCATTGAACCGGAACTGGCGCGCGTGGGCTTGAATGAAAGTGATGCGCAACGCCAGGGGATCGCGGTGCGCGTCGCCAAATTGCCGATGGCCGGCATCCCGCGCGCCCGCACGACGGGCGACACGCAGGGCTTCATGAAAGCTGTCGTAGCGGCGGATTCGGACCGCATCCTGGGCTTCACAATGTTCGGTTCGAACGCAGGCGAAGTCGTAGCCGTGGTGCAAATGGCGATGCTCGGCAAGCTTCCGTACACCGCGTTGAGGGACGCGATCCTCGCGCATCCGACTATCGCAGAAGGGCTGAATCTGTTGTTCGCGAAGGTTCCGGAACGGGCGTAAAAAGCTACCTGCGTACGGGTCCCGTCGATGCGCGTTGCACCAGCACAGGTTGGGGCGCAACGCGCATCGGCGCGTCCTGGTCGCGGCCGCCGCTTTCTATCAGCGCTTCGAGCAATTCGACGGCCATTGCGGCGGCGGCATCGGTGGGAACGGCTATGGTCGACAAACCCGGCCGCGATTCCCGTGCGAGCTGAATATCGGTGATGCCGATCACCGACAGGTCCTGCGGAATCCGCATGCCGCGATCGGCGGCGGCGTGCATCGCACCGAGCGCGGGCAGGTCGTTGGTCGCGAAGAGGGCGGTGAGGTCCGGCTGTGCGCTCAGCAAATCGCAAGCGGCATCGTAGCCATGTTGCACTTCATCGCGCGTAAAACGCACGTCCTCTTCCAAGTGCGCAACGCCGGCCTCGTGCAACGTGTGGCAAAACCCTTCGTAGCGCGCGGCCTGCACACCGTCACGCTGGCTTGCGACGATCGCGCCTATGCGTGTGTGCCCCAGGTCCAGCAAGTGTTGCGCGGCGAGCGTTCCGGCCGCAAAAAAATCGACAGCGACACAAGGCACTCCCGGCGATACATCCGGCCGTTCCCACATGCACAATACAATCGGCGTGCCGCGCGCGAGGGTCTTCTCGAGGTCCTCGAAGTCGAGTTTCGCGTTCATCACCAGCACGCCTTCCGACAACGTCCCCGCAATCTGATCGAGATACGCACGCGCAATCACCGGATCTTCGTTGGTGTTGCACACAATCAGAAAGCGGCCGTTCTTGCGCGCCGCGCGTTCGGCGGCGAGCGCGAATTCCGGATAAAACGGATTCGCGATGCTCGACACCATCAGCGCGAGCGTCGGCGCGCTGCCTTCGGCAAGTGCGCGCGCAGTCAGATGCGGCCGATACCCCAATGCATCCACTGCATCGAGCACACGTTGCCGCGTCGCCTCGCCGACCTTGCCGCGCTTGCGCAGTACGTTCGATACGGTAGCGGGCGTGACGCCTGCGCGCGCGGCAACTTCGGCCAAAGTGGTCATCGAATCTCTAGGGGAAGGGTTAACGCGAGTCAGAACGTCGCCTAAGTTCCGCGAACGCACGGTTATGTGCAAGCATCGTCGCCATGTCTCATATTTTGGGATGGCTTCCCGGCATTTGTATAATTCCGGGGAGGCGGCTAGATTTGCGTCCAAGGCAGTTCAAAAACACAAAGACGGAGACAGCCAGACAAGGCGATCCTGTACAGGGATCGTTTTTCACTGGCGGAAGGTTAAGCGCTTAACCTTATTTTGTCTCCTCGGTAAAACACGGAGACGTCGGCATGGCGAGCATCTCTTTACGGTCAGTTCAGAAAGCGTACGGCGACCACGCGCCGGTGATCCGCGATGTGGATCTGGAAATCGGCGCGCATGAGTTCTGCGTGTTCCTGGGTCCTTCGGGATGCGGGAAATCGACGCTGCTGCGCATGATCGCCGGTCTCGAGGACATCACGGACGGCGATCTTTATATCGATGGAAAACTGGTCAACGAGGTGCCTGCCGCGCAACGCGGCGTAGCGATGGTGTTCCAGAGCTACGCGCTCTTTCCGCACATGACGGTCTACCAGAACATGGCGTTCGGGTTGACGCTCGCGAAGACGCCGAAAGACGTCATCGACAAGAAGGTGAGGGAAGCTGCTCGCGTACTGCAACTCGACGCCTTGCTCGAAAGACGGCCCAAAGAGTTATCGGGCGGACAACGTCAGCGCGTGGCGATCGGCCGCGCGATCGTGCGCAGCCCGAGCGTGTTTCTCTTCGACGAACCCCTTTCCAATCTCGACGCCACGCTGCGCGGACAAACGCGCGTGGAGATCGCGCGGCTGCATAAACAGTTCGATAAAGCCAGCGTCGTCTACGTGACGCACGATCAGATCGAAGCCATGACGCTGGCCGACAAGATCGTGTTGCTGCACGCCGGCGCCGATACCGCGAAGTACGGCAGCATCGCGCAAGTGGGGGCGCCGCTCGAGTTGTATCACCGGCCGAAGAGCCGCTTCGTGGCTGGGTTTATTGGCTCGCCGCGAATGAATTTCCTGCCCGCGCGCGTGGTCTCGGGCAATGCGGAAAGCGTGTTGATCGCGCTCGACGGCACCAGCGAACAACTCGAAGTCCAGGCAAACGGCGATGCGTTGACGCCGGGCCAGACCATCACGCTCGGCATTCGTCCGGAGCATCTTGAACCGATCGCAAGCAACGCGTCAAAACAGCAGATCACGCGCACGGTGTCGCTCGTCGAACAGCTTGGCGAGCACAGCTATCTCCATCTGGAGCAAGCCGGCGGCGTGGTTCTGATTGCCAAGGCGCCAGGCGACAGGACGCCGAAACAAGGCGATAACGTCGCGTTCAAAGTGCCGGCCGCCTGCTGTCATCTTTTCACCGAGGACGGCTTCGCCGTCACGTCGGCCGTCATTCCCCACTTTGCGTAGGAGCGCTTCGCATGCGTCTTGGAGTCTGTTATTACCCGGAACACTGGTCCGTATCGATGTGGAAAGACGATGCGGCGCGCATGAAGGCGCTGGGCATCGACCGTGTCCGGATCGCCGAATTCGCGTGGAGCCGGATCGAACCGTCGCCGGGTGAATATCAATGGGACTGGCTTGATCAGGCGATCGATACGCTCGCCGATGCAGGCCTGAAAGTCGTCATGTGCACGCCGACCGCAACGCCGCCGAAGTGGCTGATCGACCGTCATCCGGACATCTTGCCCATAGGCGCCGATGGCCGTCCGCGTGCATTCGGCTCGCGCCGTCATTACGATTTTTCGTCGCCTTCGTACTTCGAGGCATCGCAGAAAATCTGCACGGCGGTTGCCAAGCGATACGGCAAGCATCCAGCCGTCGCGTTCTGGCAAACGGATAACGAGTACGGCTGCCACAACACGGTGGTCAGTTATTCGCCGGCTGCACTGCAGCGCTTCCGGGCGTGGCTCAAGCAACGCTACGCAACCATCGACGCGCTCAACACCGCGTGGGGCACGGTCTTCTGGAGCATGGAATACCGCAACTTCGACGAGATCGATCTGCCGGTCGCGACCGTGACGGAAGCGCATCCGTCTCACCGGCTGGATTTCCGCCGCTTCTCCTCCGATGAAGTCGTGCGTTTCAACCGCATGCAAACCGACATCATCCGTGCGCATTCGCCGGAGCGTCCGGTCGCGCACAATTTCATGCAGCTCTTCACGGAATTCGATCACTACAAGGTGGCCGCGGACCTGGACATCGCGACGTGGGACAGCTATCCGCTGGGTGCGCTCGAAGAGCAGTGGTTCGACCCGTCGATCAAGGCAAAGTGGCTGCGTACCGGGCATCCGGATTTCGCATCGTTCAATCACGATGTGTATCGCGGGATGTCGAAGCTGCCGTTCTGGGTGATGGAGCAACAGCCCGGACCGGTGAACTGGGCGCACTGGAATCCGGCGCCGCTGCCGGGCATGGTGAAGCTGTGGAGCTGGGAAGCGTTCGCGCATGGCGCGGGATGCGTTTCGTATTTCCGCTGGCGTCAGGCGCCGTTCGCACAGGAACAAATGCATGCGGGTTTGAATACGCCCGATAACCAGCTGGATCTGGGTGGCGAGGAAGCGTCGCTGGTCGCGAAGGAAATAGATCGTGTCGTGACAGAAGACGGCGAGCTGCCCGTCGCTGCGAAAGTTGCACTGGTCTGGGACTATGAAGCGAAGTGGCTGTTCGAGATTCATCCGCAAGGCGTCGATTTCCACTATCCGCGATTCGCGTTCGAGTACTACAGCGCGTTGCGAAGCCTGGGACTGGACGTCGATATCGTGCCGGCCGACGCGCCCCTGGACAAGTACAAGCTGATCGTGGTGCCGCCGCTGCCGGTCGTGCCTGACGACTTTGCCGCGAGGCTTGCCGCAAGCGGTGCGCAAGTCGTGCTGGGACCACGCACGGGATCGAAGACGCAGAATCTCACCATTCCCGATGCGTTGCCGCCCGGCGCAGAACTCGCCCAGTTGATTCCAATGCGCGTCTGGCGCGTTGAATCGATGCGTCCCAACGTGACCGAGAAGGTCGGGCAACGCGGCGAAAGCCGTCACTGGCGTGACCTGATTGAAGCGGGCGAAGGCGTGCAGATCGAGAGCAACTTCGCCGATGGTCATCCCGCGATCCTGCGTCATGGATCGATCCGTTACCTTGCGAGTCTCTTCGACGACGCCCTGACGCAATCGATCTTCCAGGATGCGGCGAAAGCAGCGGGACTCGATGCAGAACCGCTGCCCGAAGGCATTCGCATTAGCCGGCGCGGGCCGCTTATGTATCTCTTCAATTACAACTCAACGGCTCACAGAATCACTGATGCAGCCAGCTTCATAGTCGGGCAGGAGGAAGTAGAACCGCAAGGCGTCGCGATTTACAAAGCAAACAACACTCATCAATGAGGAGACACGCATGAAAATTTTCACTGGTAATGGAATGCGCAACGGATTGACCGGCGTCGCTCTGGCCGTTGCGCTGGCTACAGCGAGCATTGCGCAAGCAGGAACGCTCACCGTGAACATCGCGTTCAAGGGGGCAAGCCAGCGCACGGTCTGGCAACAGACCTTCGATGCCTTCAAGAAGGCGCATCCGGATATCGACGTGAAGGTGTCCTTCGTCGATGAAGAAGCGTACAAGGTCCAGCTTCCCGGCTGGCTCTCGACTGTCGCGCCGGATATCGTGAACTGGCACAACGGCGAACGCATGGCGTATTACGCGAAGCGCGGGCTGTTTGAAGACCTGACGCCGGACTGGAAGAAGAACAACTGGGACGCCATGTATGCGTCGACGAAAGAATCGTCCACGTATAACGGCAAGCAGTACTCTGCGCCGACCGTGTACTACTCGTGGGGCATGTTCTACAGGAAGGACTTGTTCCAGAAGGCCGGCATCGCAGCCGAGCCGAAAACCTGGCCCGAATTCCTCGACGCCTGCAAGAAACTCCAGGCCGCGGGCATTGCGCCGGTCGCGGTCGCCGGCCGCGATGCATGGACGCTTGCAGGCTGGTTCGATTACCTCGACTTGCGCATCAACGGCAACGCGTTCCATCAGAAGCTGATGGCAGGCGACGTGCCTTATACCGACCCGCGCGTGAAGAAGGTCTATACCACATGGAAGGAGCTGATCGACAACAAGGTCTTTATCGACAACTCGCTCTCTTACGATCTCGACGCCGTGCAGCCGTTCCTGTTCCAGGGCAAGGCCGCGATGATGCTGATGGGCACGTTCATCACCGCCGGCTTCCCGCAGAACATCAAGCCGCAGATGGGCTACTTCCAGTTCCCGATCATCGACAGCAATGTGCCGACCGCCGAAGATGGTCCGGTGGAGTCGCTGCACATTCCGTCGAAGGCGAAGAACAAGGCGGACGCCCATACGTTCCTGGCTTTCGTGGAGACACCCGAGATCAGCGCGCAGCTCGCAAAGGGTCTTGGCTCCCTGCCGGCGAACAGCAAGGCGCCGGAACCGGACGATCCCATTTCGAAGATCGGCTTCCAGATCTTGTCGCAGACGAAGGGCGGTATCGCGCAATTCTATGACCGCGACATGACCAAGGAAATGGCCGATGAAGGCATGAAGGGCATGCAGCAGTTCGTCTCCGATCCGACGAAACTCGATGCAATCCTGGCGCAGCTCGAAGCCACGCGTAAGCGCATTTACAAGAAGTGATGCGGGACGGCGGCCCGCGTGCGATGGGCCGCCTTTTTGAAGGACAGGGAGCACTGTATGTCTGAAACCCTCAGCGTTGCGGCGGCCAAACCGAAGCGTCGCAAGCGGATGTCGGCAACTGCGCGGCAGCAGCGGCTGGCCGCGTTCCTGTTCCTGGCGCCGGCGTGCATCATGGTCGCGATCTACGTGATCTGGCCGATCATTTCCAGTGTCACACTCAGTTTCTACAACTGGGACGGGATGACGGAGAAGACCTTCGCGGGCTTCGATAACTACATCGAATTGTTCCATGCTCCGACGTTCTATACGGCGCTCAAGAACAATGTGCTGTGGCTGATCCTGTTCCTGCTCGCGCCGCCGATGGGTCTTGCCGTCGCGTTGTATCTGAACCAGGCGGTGCGCGGCATTCGCGTGGTGAAGTCGCTGTTTTTCGCGCCGTTCGTGTTGTCGGGCGTTGTGGTCGGCCTGATGTTCAGCTGGTTCTACGACCCGACCTTCGGCTTGCTGAAGGTCATTCTCGGGCACGGTGTGCCCGTACTCGGCGACGCACGATACGTCACCTTCGGCATCATCTTCGCGGCGCTCTGGCCGCAGACCGCGTATTGCATGATCCTGTACCTGACCGGCCTCACATCGCTCAACTCCGAGCAGATCGAGGCGGCGCGCATGGAAGGCGCGAAGGGCTGGACCATGTTGTGGCACGTGATCCTGCCGCAACTCCGGCCGACCACGTTCATGGCGATCGTGGTAACGATCATCGGCGCGTTGCGCAGTTTCGATCTGATCTCCGTCATGAGCGGCGGTGGTCCGTACGAGAGCTCGACCGTGCTCGCCTATTACATGTACGACCAGGCGATCAAGTATTACCGCATTGGTTATTCGGCCGCGATTGCCGTCGTGCTGTTCGCCATCATGATGGTGTACATCGTTTATCACTTGCGCAGAATGCTGCGGACCGAACGTTAAGAAGTCAGGAGCGCACTATGTTTCCAATGCCCGTCGCCAAATGGAAGCCCGTCAACCGGGCGCTTTACAAGCTGTCGTTGCCGGTTGCGCTCGTGATCTGGCTGTTGCCGCTGATCGCGGTGATGGTCACCTCCATTCGTTCCTCCGATGAACTCGTCGAAGGCAACTACTGGGGCTGGCCACGGCACTTTTCCCTGATAGCCAATTACAGCGATGCACTGACGACATCGCCCATGCTCCACTACTTGTGGAACAGCGTGCTGATCACGGTGCCGTCGGTGATCGGGTCGATCGTACTTGCATCGATGGCCGGCTTTGCGCTGGCCATCTACAACTTTCGCGGCAACACGGCGTTGTTTGCGACCTTCGTCGCGGGCAACTTCGTGCCTATCCAGATCCTGATGATTCCCGTGCGCGATTTGTCGTTGCAGCTTGGCATCTTCAACACGGTCGGCGCGCTGATCCTCTTTCATATCTCGTTCCAGACCGGATTTTGCGCGCTGTTCCTGCGCAACTTCATCAAGCAATTGCCGTTCGAACTGGTCGAGGCGGCGCGCATTGAAGGCGCGAACGAGTGGACGGTTTTCTTTCGAATCGTGCTGCCGTTGATTCGACCGGCTTTGGCGGCGCTCGCCATTCTTGTCTTCACGTTCGTCTGGAACGATTACTTCTGGGCGTTGTGTCTCACGCAGGGCGACGAGGCTGCGCCAATCACGGTCGGCGTGGCCGCGCTCAAGGGGCAATGGGTGACGGCGTGGAACCTGGTGTCGGCGGGGTCGATCCTGGCCGCGTTGCCGTCGGTCATCATGTTCTTCGCGATGCAACGGCATTTCGTGGCCGGACTGACATTCGGTGCGACCAAGGGCTAAGAAGACTTATCTTGACGCCGACGGGTCCGCCGGCGGTTCTGCATACGAATTGATCTATCTGTTTTCATAAATTTTTACAATGGAAAGATACATTGACGATCGTTTTGAATCGCGTCAGAATATTTCCACTGTAAAGATTAAGCGGTTTCATTTCGGATTTCACGCGGCCGACGGCTGCGATCAAGGAGAGGCTCATGTCTATCGAAGCGATTTTGCACGGCACACCGGTTTGGGTCTGGATTCTATTGGCCTATCTCCTTTCACGCGGTTTCAAGGCGATGAAAGGCGGCACCGCGCCGCTCACTAAACTGGCGATCGTGCCCGTCATTTTCACCGGCTGGGGTTTGCTGAACCTGTTCAAGGAACCGGCTGCAGGATGGAATACCGGGCTCGCCTGGGTTCTCGGCGCGGTGTTCGGAATCGGGATTGGCGTCGTGCTGGCTCGCCGCTCCGGAATGACGGTGGATCGTGCGCTGAAGACGGTCACGCTGCCGGGGTCGGTGCTGCCGCTAGTGCTGATGCTGCTGACGTTCGTATCGAAGTTCTGGCTGGGTGTCGAGTTGGCGGTCATGCACGCCGGGCCGGATTCGATGTATGTGGTGCTCGGGGTCTGGTGTCCGGCCTGGTCGCCGGGATCTTTGCGGGGCGTTTCCTGATGTATTGCCTCGCGTTCCGGCCGGTATCGGCAGCGACGATGGGAGAGCGCGCCTGAGCTTGAAGCCAAGGCGCCTGTTTTCAATCGGCTTTGCGCCGCACCGGATTGGGAAGCCCAAGCTTTGATGGCACGCTCGCACCCGTGCCAGTGAATATCGCCTGGGCCGCGGATGCGCGGTTCAGTTCATCCGATGCCGAATTCGGCAACGCAATCGTGATGAAAAAGACGGCCAGCATGGCAATGAGTATGGATGCCAGCCATGTGGTGACGTGAATCATGGAGTTTCTCCAGGGTCAGGTTCGAGCGCTCGGGAAGACAAGAGCAATGAGCGCGCCACGAACGGTCATCTTCAGAATAGACGAGCGCGGCGCTTGGCGCAGCCCTACTTACGCAGGGTGCCGCGAAGCGGAGTCCTGACTCGGCAAATGTGCAAATCCCTGTGAAATCGACCATGCGCGGCCTATAACTCAATGTGCAGGGCGCACTTACCGCTTTACTTGACTTCACTTCACGCCTGTCTGCCCTGCGACAATTTGGCGAAGCACATACAGAAAAGTGGCGAGCTGCTCAGGAAAGCTCCCGGGTGACGCGCCTGGTTTCGAGGAGCATCGAAATGAAAACCCGTTTGTTTTTTCTAAGCAGCGCGCTGCTGATTGCAATGTCGGGAAGCGCTGTCGCACAGGACATCCAGCAATATTCCCGGCCCCAGGTTCGCCCGAGCGGCCAGGCTGGCGTCCTGCACGACGCGAACACCTCGGCGCAGGCCACGTCCGACACATCGTATGGCGGCATGCCCGATACACGCAGCGCCACGAGCAGCATGTCGCGCCCGCGCCAATGCGTGGGCGGTTCAGTGCAATGCGATGTTTTCTTTGGTCACTGACCGGATACCTTGCTGAAGTCGGTGTCGAGCCGGGCAAGCGAACTTGAAATATGCGCGCGGTTGTCCTTGATCCACGTGTCCTCATAGGCCACGCGCGCATTCGCTTCTTTTAGCATCCGCGCCATTTCGACGGGCTGCGGCCCGCCCGTGGTCGCGCGGTTGTTCACGATCGCCACCGGGTTGAGCGTCGAGCGGAACTCCGCTTCGCTCATTGGCAGATCGCCGGCGTAGGGTGTGCCCGCGACCGTCTGCGTGTAGATGCGCTGTGCATCGGCGTAAGGGAAGTCGAGCGGCTTGATGTCCTTTTGCCGCGCATATTCCACGACGTTCGACGCGAAATGATGGCCGACGCGGAACGGCAATTTGTACTTGCGCATGAGTATATCGGCAACTTCCTGCGATGCGGTCCAGTCGCTGTTGAGTTCTTCGAGCGCGCGCTCCGGGTTGATCACGAGCGAATTCATCACTTCGTTCCAGCCCTTGAGCGCGTCGATACCGCTTTCGATCATCTCCGTATTCGCCTTCACGTCCTTCGCATCGCTCATGCCGGGCGGCAGGTTATGCGCCTGCATGACAACGCCCTCGGCCTGCGATATCGCCGTCGATGCATCCGTGCGCGTGCGGATCAGCAGTCCCGGATTGCGCTTTTGCGGCATCGCGCTCGAGACATACGTGTTCGCGCCGCCTTCCTGCAACAGAATCCACGGACGCGATTCGGCGTATTGCGTCATCACGTCCTCGATGAAACTGCCGGTATGCAGCGCCACGCTCGTGACGATCGCGCCGGCTTCGACGGGTTCATCGACGGAAGAAATCTGCGACGCGTCGTAGGCGTTATCGACGATTGCATTGAAGCCGAGATACTTCGCCATGCGCTCGCGGTCCAGCGGCCAGCTTGTGCCGTTCAGGACGGTCGTGCCCATCGATGAACGGTCCACACGTTTGTACGCTTCGCGGATTCGCTGTGCATCGCGGTCGAGGCCTGCAACAAAGCCGAGCAGATAGTGGCCGTAGCTGTTGGGCTGGGCGGCCACGCCGTTCGTGTAGTTCGGCACGACGGTGGCCTTGTACTTATCGGCGAGACGCACGATGGTCGCGGTCGTCGTGTTGAGCTGGTCGGCAAGGTTGAGCAGGTCGTCGCGCAGGATGGCCGAGCGGTAGGTGGCGTGCATGTCCTGGCTCGAACGTCCGGCGTGCAGCAGCGTGATGTCCTCGCCCGCGGCCTTGATGAGGAGCGGCTCGAACGTGATCACCGTCTTCGGGCGCTTGGCGCCGGGCTGGTTTCCATCCGCGATCACCTTGGCCACGCCCGCGGCGAGACGCGGGGCCATGGATTTGTCGAGCAGGCCTTCGTCCGTGTTGATGACAACGGTCGCCTTGTTGATTTCGCCAAGCCAGAAGAATTCGTCGTGTGGCGGGATCTGTTGTGCAAATGCCGGCGAAGCGCAAAGCAGAACGGCTGCGGGGAATGCCCAGCCATGCAGTCTCATGATAGGAATGGTCGCGGGTTGGGAAGCCGCGATTATAAAAGCGCCGTTATCTTCACCTACTGGTGACGAGTTTCAATCCCGGCGGCAACGATTCGCCGAACACGCGGCCTTCGTCGGCGTTATCGAGTTCCACGACTTCACTGACCATTTCGCCCCAGCTTTTTGGCGCGCCCGCATTGTCCAGCCGATGAACCACGCGCACCCGGAGGTCTTCAGGCAGATCGCGCGAACGGTCGCCGGTCAAACGCGCGATCTGCGCCGCGGCGAACGCGGCCGGTTCGACCTTCTTCCAGTCGAGCGCGACAATTCGTTCAAGCCACTGCGCCGCGATATCCGGCGGCACCACGCCATGTGCGCTGCCATAGAACGGCCGGCGCGCGCCGATGCGCCCGATCGCCCACCATCCCTGATGGTTCCCGGATGGCTTGTCGAGCCGCGCGAACAGCTTTTGCGCGGCGTCGATCTTTCGCGCGACCGGCACGCGTTCAAGCGATGCCGCAAGGCGCACCATATCGGCGTAACCGGTTTTCGATGCATCGAAGGGCGCCTTGGTTTTCGTTCGCGACGCGGCGATGGACTGCACGTAGTCGACGGCATCGAGCACGGCGACTTGTTCGGCCTCGCCCAAGCCGCCCGCCGCGCGGCGCCACAAGGTCCACCATTCGGACCAGACCTGGGCGTCGTTCAGGTACTGGATGCCGTCATCGAAAAGGGACCAGAGTTGCTCGACGCGCCATTCATCGAGCGGATAACCGAAACCCGGGCGCAGGCAGTAACCGGCGAGGTTCAGCCACAGGCGCTCGTGATCGGCGGAACGCCGCCGCCGCCGGGCGCGTTCCCACAGCGCGCCGAACAGTTCGCGAAGGAGCGCGCTGTCCCATGTATCGCGCGGACCGAGCAGATGTTCGAGTTGCGCGCGCAGGCGCTTGACTTCCTTCGGGTCGACATTGTGGGCACGGTCGCCGAATACGCGGTCGATCTGCTCGATGGCTTTTTCATACGCTGGATGGAGGACTTCTCCCACCGTGGTGCCGGCTGAAGCTTCGCGGCGTAGCTGGAATTCGAGCTGCCAGCGCTTTGACGGGTCCGCCTCGTCGATGCAATGCACCTCCAGCGTCCCGACCTCCGTCAGCGACGCCGAAAGCTGCACCGGCGTCTCGCGCGGACCTTTGGCCGAGCGCGGCTGGACCACGGTGGCTATGGGCGGAAGGCGGACGAAGTCGCTTTGGGAAAGATCGACGAGCTCGCCAGGCTGATAGGCCCTGTCTCCCGTCGATGAAACCAGATGAAACCGCACCGGATGTCCAAGCAGCAGCGTGAATACACGATCCTGTAAAAATACTTCACGGCCTTCTTCCGTGCCGCGCGGCAAGAGGCAGATGCCTTGCTGGTTTTTGCGCTCGCCGCCGCTTTCATCTTCGAGCACGAGGAAATAGCTGCGCGCCGCGCCGCCGCCGATGCGAGGTCCGATTCCACCCCGCGCAAGTCCATATGCCACGGCGCCGCGTGCGACGGCGACATCGGGGTTGTCGTTGTGCAGCGCATGCAGCGGTTTGCCGCGCCACGAGCCGAGGGTATCGGCAAGACGCTCGACGAGCGCATGCGCGCGGAACACGCCGCCGTTGAGCAGCAGCGTATCGGGGACGGGCAGCGTTTCAGTATCCGCTTCGGCTCCGGCTCCGGCTTCGGCTACGGGCGAACCCAGCGCATCGCGCGATTGCGCCGCGTGCTGATTCAGGAACGCCGCGATATGCCGCGTGATTCCGGCATCGCTTGCATAGGGCAGTCCGAATTCGACGATCGCGCTGCGCGAACGCCGCGGCCGCTCGCTCGATGCAACCAGCGGGAAAAATCCATCGACGATGATCTGCCCGGCTTCCCGCCGCGTCACTTCCACCGAACGCGCGCCACCGATCATCCGCGAGCCCGCGCCAAGCAGCGTGATCGACAGGGTCTCGGGCGCATTCGCACCCAGAAGCTGCTCCTTGGCGGCGCGGCACCGCTCGACCAGTTGCGACAGACTCACCGCAGACAAACGGGCAGGCGCGGTCACCATCCGCGTTTCGACGAGATGCGCGAGCGCGAGATCCATGTTGTCGCCGCCGAGCATCAGATGATTGCCGACCCCGATCCGCGTCAGCTCCGGCTCGCCGTCCTTCAGCTCGACCTTGATCAGCGTGAGGTCGGTCGTGCCGCCGCCGACATCGCAAATGAGGACGAGACGGGTGTGGGCCAACTCGGTATCGAGCGTGGCGCGATGCTGGAACAGCCAGTCGTAGAACGCCGCTTGCGGTTCTTCGAGCAGGCGCAATCCCGGCAGGCCGGCTATTCGGGCCGCTTCCAGAGTGAGGGCGCGGGCGCCGTCGTCGAAGGAAGCGGGCACGGTCAGCACCACGTCCTGGTCTTCGAGGCGCGCGTGCGGGAAATGTGCATTCCACGCGGCGCGCACGTGCGCCAGGTAACTCGCACTCGCCGTAACAGGCGAGATCCTGCCTGTGTCATCCGGCGCGCCCCACGGCAGGATCGGCGCAACGCGATCCACCGATGCATGCGACAACCAGCTTTTGGCGCTCGCCACGAGCCGTCCCGGCACTTGCGCACCGAGCGTACGCGCAAGCCGGCCAATCACCGCTTGCGGACCTTCGGCCGGGTTGGCGTCGCCCCAAGGTAGTCGAAGGTCGTCGGGATCGAGCTCGCCCGGCGCCGGGTGGTATCGCGCGGATGGCAGCAGCGGCCGTGCCGCGACTTCGCCGGGACTCACGAGCTGGTCGATATCGAAGACGCGGATCGCTTTCGCCCCGTCCTTGGTCGAGGCGTCCGCATACGCCACGACCGTATTGCTCGTGCCGAGATCGATCCCGACGATGTATTGCTTCATTGACGTCGCTTCATTGGCGCTTATCGGCACTTAGCCGTTTGCGTTCGCGCGTACATCGAACTCGACTTTCCAGCGCTCGCCCGAATCACGCGGCAAGGCTTCCAGTTCGAGCGTGCCGGCTTCGGTGATCCGTGCGTGCAGCTTGACGGGTACGACTTCGCCAGCAGTGCGCCCTTCGGTTGGAAGGGTCGCCTGGATTTCTTCGAGTTCCTGCAATTCCTCAGGCCCCCAGAAATCGAGCAACGTGCCGACCTGATCCTGCCTGCGCACCGATGAACCGAAGAACCGGAAATGCACCGGCTCGCCGACAACGAGGCCGAATTCCTGCGGCGGCAACGCGGCCTCGGTCCCTTCTTCCATGCCGAAGGGTGCGAGACACAACGCCTGCACGGGCGGTTCGATGCCGGGCACGGCGGGCATCGCGGATTCGATTGCGACGTAGTACGAACGCGCCGTGCCGCCGCGAATCCGTACGCCCTTGCCGCGACGGACGTAGCCGTAATACGCCGCGCCACGCGCGACCGCGCGGTCGAGGTCGCCACCGGCGAGCAAACGGGCCGGCGGCGTGCCTTCGGCCGTCAGCCAGCCGTTGACGGTATCGAGAATGCGGCCGGCCAGCAGGTCCGACTTGAATACGCCGCCGTTGAACAGCACGGCGGTCGGATGCAGGAAACTGGCGCCTTCGGCAAGCGTGTTCTGCAGGCCTTCGATCTCGTTGAGCGCATTGACCTGACGGCCCAGGAATGCGGCGAGATGGCGCGGAATGGCGGCGTCCTGCGCATACGGCAGACCGAGTTGCGTAAGGCCCACTCGCGCACGGCTTACCGGCCGGTCGGCGCGGTCGGCTTGCGGGAAGAAGCCGTCCAGAATGGTCTGCGTGAGTTCCGCGCGTGTGAGTTCCGTGCGGATCGAACCGCCGATCAGCTTCGATCCGCGGCTTGGCACGACGAGCGGCACGGTTTCCGTGGCGGGATCGGTGAGCAGCGTTTCCTTGGCCGACCGGCACGCGTAAGTGAGCGCGCGAAGTTGCCATGCGTCGGGCTGCGTGCCTTGCGTCGCGAGCTTGCGCGCGACCACGTAGGCGAGCGCGAGGTCCATGTTGTCGCCGCCGAGCAGGATGTGCTCGCCCACTGCGATCCGGTGCAACTCGAGATTCCCCTCACGTTCGATCACCGCGATCAGCGAGAAGTCGGTGGTGCCGCCGCCGACATCGACGACAAGGATTACGTCGCCGACCCGGACTTGCTTGCGCCACTGTCCTTGGCTCATCTCGATCCAGCTATAAAGCGCGGCTTGCGGTTCTTCAAGCAGGGTCATGCGGCCATAACCCGCTGCCTCCGCCGCCTCGGCGGTCAGGTCGCGTGCGGCGGGATCGAAGGAGGCGGGAATCGTGACGGTGATTTCCTGCTCGCTGAACGGCGCATCGGGATGGGCGTGGTTCCACGCTTCGCGCAGATGCGTCAGATAGCGCACCGAGCTTTCGAGCGGCGAGACGCGCGTGACTTCGGGCGGCGCGTCGTTGGGCAAAATGGCCGCGCGCCGGTCGACGCCCGGATGGCACAGCCAGCTTTTTGCACTCGATACCAGCCGGATCGGCGTCGCCGCGCCGCGATTTCGCGCCAGTTCGCCGACAGCGAAATCACGCTCGGCGGTCCACGGCAGGTTCAGGTCGCCGGGAGCCAATTCGCTCGGATGCGGCAGATACAGAAACGACGGCAGCAACTCGAGTTCTTCGATCGCCCCTGGCCCGGTGAGTTGCGTGATCGGCAACACGCTTTGCGTGGTCTTCTCGCCTTCGCTCGCGGTGAGATCGACATACGACAGCGCGCAATGCGTCGTGCCCAGATCGATGCCGATCGAATATCGTGCGTCGCTCATAACTCCACCTCGGCTGGTGCGATCACCGATGCATCGTGGCTTTCCGTCAGCTTCGGCAGGCGCACCTGATCGACTTTCCAGCCGCGATGGCTCAGGTTGCCGCTGAACGGCGCTTGTCCGACCACGTTGCCGGTGAGACGCACGGCGGTGGCATCGAAGCCGTCCTGCAGCGTCACGCGGCTGCCTTCGGCCTCCGTGCGCACCGGGCGAATGCTGAAATGTTCGCGCAGGGTCGTGCGGCAGCCGTCGTGCACGAGGCGCGCGGCCGCGCCGATCTCGGCATCGGAATAGGCGGCCACGTCTTCCTCGATGAAATCGATAAAACGCGCATCGCGTTGCAGCAGGCCGAGAAGCTGGAGGGCGGCGTCAGGGGTGGCTTCTTTTATGGTCCGGACGACGTGGGCGGGCGCTGGTGCCGGCGTTGGCGCTGCGGTGGGCGCCGGCGCTACGGTTTCGCCGTTGCGCACGCGGCGCACGCCGGCTGCGACTTCGCGGTCGCCCAAAATGGCGAAGAACGTTCCCACGGCGAGAGAAAACCTGCTGAGGAACGACGCATTCAAATCACTCATAAACGACTCCTGATGTGCTCTTCGACGAACGCGCCGGGACTGGCTGTCCGCGGCTGTCCTTTTGCGCCGGCAGGGACAAAGGCCCGGAGCCCGGCGGCGTTTTCCGGTTCGGTAATGCGATTGCAAGCTGCGCGCCACCGGCAGATTGCCGGGGCGCGTTATGGCCGCGAAACCCGTATTTTGCCCTGAGGCGGGCATCGGCCGTTCGATGAGCGTAATTTGGGCGACCAAGCCGTCGCCCAGTACCGCAGCTTTCTGGTGTGTTTCCAGGCGCCAATCGCCCGGATTTTAGCGTTGCGACGATTCGGGCAGATCTTCAATGTTCCGCGCCCACGCAAGCGCCGAGCTGCACCAACCTTGCTTTAGCCCGGGGATGCGGGCGCGCTGCGCGATCGCGCCGAGGCGGAGATTGAACTGGGTGGGGTTATCGGCGGCCGAGGCATAGATCGGTGTGCCGCAATCGGCGCAAAAGGCCTGGGCGCGTCGTGAACCGGATTCGGCCGTCTTGATGTAGATCTTCGGCTGGCCGCGCAAGATCCGGAAGTCTTCGGCCGCAGCGGGAACGCTCGCCCGAAAGGGCGCGCCGGAGAGCGTCTGGCAATCGGTGCAATGGCAAACGCCGGCCTTTTGTGGATCGATGATGGCCTCGTAAGCGATTGCACCGCAATGGCAACTACCTTGGACTTTCATCTTTTCTCCCTGGCTCAAAGGTTTTGATCGCATCGGATTGGGGTTTATCAGGCGCTTCATAAAGGGCTTCATAAAGCGCTTCAGACCGCCGATGCGCTGCTTCAGAGAAGTAGTATGCCGAAGTCGAACGCTCGATTGATTCGAGAGGGGCATTGATGACCCACGATAGAATCGTCCGGCGCCGTGTCTGCATGGGCGGCGTTCGTTGTCAAACATTGCGTGACTTATCCAAGACCGGGGGAAACATCCGTGGCGCCAAGCTCTCTTCGTGTATTGAATAAAACTGCCCTTTTGCAGGAGCCGAGGCGGGCAAGGCACACCACGGAACGAAGATTCACTTCTTGTCCCAGATGACCAGATTCTTGTCCTTTGTATCGGCGACGAAGATGGCCAGCAATTTTGCCGGCGCGGAAGCGCTCACATTTTCGCTGACGGTGTGATGAACGCCGGGCGCTTCAGTCCAATGCTCGCCGGCGTTATAGACACGGGACGCGCCATTGCCCAACTGGCTGCGAATCTGGCCCTGGAGTACGTAGCCTACAACAAAGGCCTGCCCATGACGGTGTGGAATGGACTTGGCGCCGGGCGGGTAATCGACGACGATCGCGGAGATGGTCTTGCCGGGCACGTTGGGAAGCGCATCCGCGAACGCAGGCGTGATGGTTTCGCGCACGAGGTCCTCATTCTGCGCGACCGCAGCGGCAGGGATGATTGCCATCGACGCCGCCAACGCCGCGGCCGATACAAGTGTATTGATCGTCATTTGGCGACCTCCAGGTTTTAGGTAAGTTGCGATGCAACAATGCGAGCCAATGGCGACTTTCAGTCGGCGCGATATCCTTCGTTAACCTAAATAGTGAAACAGTACGAATTGATGCGTATTTCGTCAGCGGTTCAATGCCGGTGTCACGGAACAAGCACGATTTTCCCCGGCGCATGCTTGCGGCCCTCAAGCATCTCATGAGCTACCCGAGCCTCCGGCAACGGCAGAACTTCACCAACACGTGTTTTGAGCGCTCCCGTTTCCAGCAACTCGGAAAGCGCGATAAGCGTTGCAGTGTTGACCCTGACCAACATGAAGTTCGCGCTTACTTCAGCCGCCGCTGCCCGCTCGGCATTGGGTTCAGCGACAGCCGATACCACCTTGCCCCCAGGTTTGACAGTTTCAAAGGAACGGTCAAGCGTCTCCCCGCCGATCAAGTCAATCACGACATCGACGGAATGCCGGTATTCATCGAATGATTGTTCGCGGGTATCAAACACCTGATCTGCGCCAAGCGACATCACACGGTCCGCATCCCGGTGCGATGCACTGGCTATAACGAAGGCGCCTGCACGGCGGGCCAGTTGAACGGCAAACGCGCCGACGTTGCCGGCGCCCCCCAATACGAGAACCCGGTCGCCTTTCTTCAGTCGTGCCTGTTCGAAAAGCATCTGCCACGCCGTGACTGCTATGACGGGCACGGACGCCGCTTCCTCGAAGCTCAGCGTGGAAGGTTTGCGCGCGATCATGCCCGCATCCGCAAGCGCGTATTCGGCATATGCACCCGTGAATCTTGGATTGGTCACGCCGAAGACATCGTCTCCTGCCGATAATCCGCTTACCCCTTCTCCTGTGGTCACGACGGTTCCGGCAATGTCCGAACCCAATGTCAGAGGAAGCGGTTGGGGCAAGACGCTGTTGCCCGAGCGGATCCACGCGTCCCATGGTCCGACTCCGGCAGCCGCGACACGCAGCAGAACCTGACCTGCCGCAGGGCGTTCGAGCGGGACGTTCCGGTATTGCATTGAACCGATACCGCCGAAACTATCGATCTGGACAGCCTTGAACGCTGCGGGCAATGCCGATGTCAACGGATCCATGATTCAAAGCTCCAGGCAGAGGGTTCGAAAATCGCGGGAAAGTTGTGCGTTTTAGCCGGTTACGTTCTTGGAATTAGTATAGGTCGCATACTGGACGACGAATCGGCATCCTTGCGCCAAGAATCGGTTTGATTAGAGCCGCCTTTGACGCGCCTTGGCTGCGAACGCCATCCAGCACGCCAAGGCCCGGGAATTGCTGCGTTCGAAAGCTTGGGTGGCAGTATCGATCAGCCGGTGTGGTTCCACCGTCGGCTCCCGGCGATCGCCCCCGGCCCCGCCAAGCCCCGAGCCGCCCGACATCGGTTCTTCGACGTTACGGCCGGCAGACATCACCCCACGACGTAATCCCTAACTTGAGGGAACAAGCATGCACTTCGTCATCAACGGCAACGAGCTAGAGCTGGAGTTCGACCCGAGGACATCGCTCCTCGATTTGCTGCGTGAGCAGCGTCACCTGTTCGGCGCAAAAAAGGGTTGCAATCAGGGCGCGTGCGGCGCGTGCACCGTGCTCGTCAACGGGACACGTATCAACAGTTGCCTCGCGTTGGCGGTGCAGTATTCAGATTGCGAAATCACCACGATTGAAGGACTGGGCGAACCGGGCAAGCTTCACCCGCTGCAGGCCGCCTTCGTCGAACACGATGGTTTCCAGTGCGGCTACTGTACCCCCGGGCAGATCTGCTCGGCGGTCGGCATGGTCGAGGAATTGAAGCGCGGCGTGCCGAGCTATGTCAGCGACGACGTGGCTGCGGAGGGCTTTGAACTCACTGACACCGAGCTGCGCGAACGAATGAGCGGCAACCTGTGCCGCTGCGGCGCTTATAACGGTATCGTCGATGCGATCCAGGAAACGTTCGGTGCCGACAAGGCCGAGCCCAGCACGCGCGAGGCCGCCTGATGAATCCCTTTACCTATGAACGTGCTTCGGACTCGCAAGCGGCGCTGGCGCTTGGCGCTCAATCGGGCGCCAAATACCTGGGCGGAGGAACCAATCTCGTTGACCTGATGCGCGAGACTATCGAGCATCCGGCGGTACTCGTCGACATAACCGGACTCTCGTGTGCAACAGAAGCTGTCGGCAACGGCGGCCTGCGGATCGGCGCCGGGGTCAGGAACACGGCAGCGGCGGCTGACCGGATCGTGCGCGAGCGTTATCCGCTGTTGTCCGAGGCCATTCTGGCAGGTGCTTCGGCCCAGATCCGCAACATGGCCACAGTCGGCGGCAACCTCCTGCAGCGCACTCGCTGCGGTTACTTCTATGACGACGCGGCGCACTGCAATAAACGTTCGCCCGGAACGGGCTGCGACGCCATGGAGGGCTTCAACCGCATGCACGCCATCCTTGGCGCCTCCGATGCCTGCGTCGCCACCTATCCGTCGGACATGGCCGTGGCGCTGGCTGCACTGGATGCGGTAGTAACCGTCGAAGGTCCCGGCGGCGCACGCGACATTCCGCTGGTCGACTTCCACGTACTGCCCGGTGATACGCCACAGATCGAAACGGTGCTGGAGCCCGGCGAGTTGATCACCGCCGTAACCTTGCCGCCCGCTTTGCCGGGGCGTTCCAGCTACCGGAAGGTGCGTGATCGCGCGTCTTATGCCTTTGCGCTCGTCTCGGTGGCTGCGGTCCTGGAAGTGCAGGATGGCGTTGTGAAGGAAGTGCGTATCGCGCTGGGTGGCGTTGCGCACAAACCGTGGCGCGCGAATGCAGCCGAGGCGGCCCTCAAGGGCGCCCCCGCGACAGAGGCGGCATTCCGCGCGGCGGCGCAGGCGGAGCTTGCTCCCGCTCGCGGTCTTCGCGATAACGCCTTCAAGATCGAACTGGCTCAGCGCGTGATCACCGACACGCTGGTCAAATTGACAGCCCTTCAGGAGATCCGCTAATGCCTATTCTCAAAGATGCCATGCAAGCGGTGATGAAAAAGGCCATCGCACTCGCCCCTGACAGCTTCATTCCCGGCGGCAAGCCAGATCCGCTGATTCGACACAAGCACGGCCTGATCGGTGCATCGATAAGCCGGATCGATGGCCCATTGAAGGTGTCCGGCCGCGCGACCTTCGCTGCCGAGTTTCCGCTTGAAGGAATGACCTACGCGGCGCTGAAGTATTCGTCCATCGCGCGTGGGCGCATTGTCGATATCGATACCGCCGCCGCGGAAGCTTCACCGGGTGTGGTACTGGTGATGACCTACCGGAACGCGCCTCGCCTCCAGCCCATGCCAGCCTTCATGACCAAGCAAAAGGCCGCGGGCGGCGATGACGTGCCGATCATGCAGGACGACCAGGTTCACTGGAATGGCCAGCCGGTCGCGCTGGTGCTGGCCGAGACCCAGGAGCAGGCGGACCACGCGCAGTCCCTGATCCGCGTGACCTATGAAGCGGCAAGCGATGGCGTAACGTCTCTCGATGCGGCAAAGGCGAATGGTTCGGAGCCCGGCCTTTTCCAGGGCGAGCCGCTCAAGCTCGAGATCAAGGATGCCGAGGCCATGCTGGCCGCAGCACCGCACAAGATCGACGTGCGCTACACGACCCCTCGGCACAACCACAACCCTATAGAACTGCATGCAGCGACGCTCGTGTGGAAGGGCGATGAGCTGCGCATCCACGACACCGTGCAGGCAGTCGCGCACGAAGCGTGGACCATCGCGCAGGTGTTCGGTGTGGACGAGAAGAATGTCCACGTCACTTCGCCATACGTTGGGGGGGGCTTTGGATCGAAAACGGTGTGGCAGCATCAGGTGCTGGCAGCGGCCGCTGCGAAACTGGCACAGCGGCCCGTGCGGATCATGGTGTCCCGGGAGGGCGTGTTCCGCATTGTCGGCGGCCGTACGCTCACTGAACAGCGCGTGGCGCTCGGGGCTCAGGCCGATGGCACCCTGGACGCCCTGATTCACACCGGCACGGTCGCGATGACTCCGCACAACAATATGCCAGAGCCCTTCATCTTGCCGGCCAAGAGCGCCTATGCTTCCCGAAGCTTTCTGCTCGACGTCGAGACCGTCAAAATGAACATGACGGCCAATACCTTCATGCGGGCGCCTGGCGAGGCTGTCGGCACCTTCGGGCTTGAATCCGGCATCGATGAGCTCGCTCACGCCATGAACATGGACCCCATCGAATTGCGGATCAGGAATGAGCCGGAAAAAGATCCGACGACGGGGCTTCCGTTTTCTCAACGGGGGATCGTCGAGGCCTGGAAGACCGGCCGCGAGCGATTCGGCTGGGACGCGCGCCGGGAGCCGGGCGCAAGGCGCGAGGGCGACTGGCTTGTCGGCATGGGCTGCGCCACGGGCACGTATCCGTATTACCGGATGCCCGGCGGCGCGGCACGCATCACGTTGACCCAGGCAGGGCGCGCTACTGTAAGCATCGCCGCGCACGAGATGGGCATGGGTACATCGACCGCTCAGACGCAGGTGGCTGCCGACCGCCTAGGGTTGACCATGGACGATATCGACTTTGAGTACGCCGACTCCAGGTTGCCGGGCGTGGTGCTGGCAGGGGGTTCGCAGCAGACGGCAGCGATCGGGGCCGCGGTGATTGCGGCGCATCACAAGCTCGTCAGGGAACTGCTCCGGTTCGCCGGCAACAGTTCGCCGCTCTCCGGCCTGTTACCCGACGAGGTGGGCGGTCGCGACGGCGGTCTCTGTGCGCTGGAAGATGAAAGCCGGTTCGAGAGCTACGGTGCCATACTGGCTCGCGCGAAGCTCGACGAAGTCAGTGTCGAGGCAGAGGCGCCGATGCCGTTTGAACTGCAGCACTGGTCCATGCATAGCCACAGTGCGCTCTTCTGCGAGGTACGGGTCAATGCAATTACCGGCGAGACCCGGGTGAGCCGCTTCCTCGGTTCGTTCGATTGCGGACGGATCATCAACGCCAAGACCGCCGCCAGTCAGTTTCGCGGCGGCATCATCATGGGCCTCGGACTTGCCCTGATGGAGGAAACCGAGTTCGACGAGAGAACCGGCCGGGTGATGAATCCATCGCTTGCCGACTATCACGTGCCGGTTCATCTCGACGTGCCGGAGATCGACATCATCTGGAGCGAGGAAGCCGATCCTCACACGCCAATGGGCGCCCGCGGCGTTGGCGAGATCGGCATAACGGGGGTGGGCGCGGCCGTCGCGAACGCGGTCTTCAATGCAACCGGCAAGCGCATTCGCGATCTTCCGATCACGCTGGACAAGGTGATGGGTTAGGTGGCGAGCGGGGCTAGAACTTCTGGCGGATTCCGGGCGCGTCATTGCTTTACGCGCCCGGTATCTGCTCGATCAGATCGATCCCGGCGCGTCTTTGCGCCACCAACCTAACGACCCCCGAGAAACGCAAGAAGCTCCGCCGTGACTTCTCCCGGACACTCCTCCGGAAGAAGATGACCCGCGCGAAGTGCCTTGCCGCTGACATTGCTTGCCCAGCGCCGCCAGATGTCGAGCGGTGAGTGTTCCCCGCCGAACGAATCGGGCCACAAGGCAAGGACCGGACAGTACAGCATGGTTCCGGCTGCACGATCGGCGGTGTCGTGCGCGAGATCCTCATGCGCTGCAGCGCGATAGTCTTCGCACATCGCACGTCGCACCGACGGGTTTCGAAAGGCCCGTCTGTAGGCGCTGAGGGCAACCGTATCGATATGATCGATTCCGCCTGCCATCCTGGCTAGAGCAGCATCGATAAACGCATCGGGATCAGCCGACAGCAGCCGCTCCGGCAGATCGAACGGTTGCGCCAGCAGGAACCAGTGAAAATTGGCCAGCCCGAAGCGCATGTCGGCGGCGTCCCATGCATCGAGCGTCGGAACCACGGCGAGCGACGCATAGTGAGTCACATGATCCCGATGATCCAGCGCCAGCCGGTATCCGGCCCGCGCCCCTCTGTCGTGGCCGACGACGGCAAACTCTGCGTGGCCGAGCTGTTTCATCATCGAGGTAAGTGCTTCGGCGACCCGGCGTTTGGTCCAGCGTGGAGTATCGGCGCCCGTCTTGCTGTCGCCATACCCGGGCAGATCCGGCGCAACGACAGTGAATGAACGCGCCAGTTGCGGAGCAATGTACCGCCATGCCAGATGCGTTTGCGGATACCCGTGCAGCAGAAGCACTGCCGGTCCCGAGCCGCCGGTCACGCCGCTGAACGACACACCTCCCGCGTCGACTTGCAGACCGGACAATCCCGGGAAAGACTCAAGCGAATGGTGAGGGGGAAGTTCGTATGCCATATGTTCCTCACGTTTGCGGTGTCGAGTCAGTGACGCGCGACGGTATCGACGAAAGCGGCCAGATCACGGTTGAACCTATCCGGCTCTTCGATAAAAGGCGCATGTCCCGAATTCGCGTACAACTTGATTTGAACCTGCGGATCGAGTTCCTTTGCCCGTGCAATCGCGCCTTTCGTATTCACCAGCGCGTCGCGTTCGCCATACAGCAGCAGGACGGGCACCGTGGTTTTGCTCAAACCGCCGGACGCATCGACCGTCATGGACTGGACTGCGCTCTGCATGGTCCACGACGCCATCGCCGCGTTGGCGAGCAGGCGCTCGGTTGTGGACCTGTCGGGCTGCGTGTGAAAACACAGGCTGAGGAAGGTGCGCTCGCCATCCAGATGGGTCTTCAAATCATGAGAAGTCATGTCGCGATAAACCTCCGGATGAGACACGATCTGGTCCGCTTTCAACTCGATCACACCATCGACATAAACCGCTCCGGCAATCTGGCTGTCGCCATATGCCGCCAGGTAATTCGATACGACCGCGCCACCCAGCGACCATCCGACGAGCACGGGACGGCTTGCATGCGACGCTTTGATCACTGTTGCAAGGTCGTCCGCCCAAAGGCGTCCGTTGGAATACGCCTCGGCTTCAGTCGGCTTCCCGGACAGGCCGTGACCGCGCAAATCGTACGTGATGATGCGATACCGCTGGAGGTCGGCGCTGTCGACTTGTCCATTCCAGTTCAGGCGGCTGCCCAGCAAGCCGTGGATCAGCACGACAGGCGGCCCGGCCGGATCGCCGGACTCCTGGACGGCAAGGGTGACGCCGTCCGGCGCGGTGACCGAATAGTTTTTTGTATCTGCGATAGCGGCGGATGACATCGCAAGCGCGGCGACTGCTGCCAGCAGGGCGGAAAGCGTGTGACTAAAGAAGTTGCGCGACATTCGGGTTGCTCCATGATCGTTGACATGGGAGCACCTTGAACCCTTACACTGATGTGAGGGTCAAGCGAAAAGTGCTATGCTTTTTCATGATCCAATCCATCGAACACGATCTGCTGACCATTGGCGAACTCGCTCGCGAGACTGGCGCAAGCGTGCGCTCGATCCGCCATTACGACGAACATGGCCTCCTGACATCGGTTCGCGCCAGCAACGGCTACAGGGCGTTCCCGCTTGCAGCCGTCACCCAGGTCAGGCAAATCCAGCGCATGATCGCGACGGGCTTCAGCCTCGCTGATATCCGCTCGTTTCCCGATTGCATGCGCATGATCGAAGGCGCGGGCTCGTGCCCCGAGACCTCCGATGCCCAGCGCAAGCGACTGGCCTCGATCGAGCGCCAGATAGAAGACCTCGAACGACGTCGTACACGCCTGCTCAAGACACTGGCTGAAGGGGCCGTTCCACCTTTGGACTGATTTTCCCGAAGCGGAGGTGCAGCTCACGGTACGCTTCCGAGCGGCGACCAATTTCAACCTTCCAAGAAAACGCCGCGATGGGTTACGTACTTGTTCTGCTCGTCGGCGTTGCTGCCGGCATGCTCAGCGGCATTATCGGCACCGGGTCGTCGATGATGCTCATGCCGGTTCTCGTCCTGTTCTTCGGGCCGCAGCAGGCCGTGCCGATCATGGCGATCGGAGCGGTGATGGGCAATCTCGGCAAGGTAGTCGCATGGTGGCGTGAGATCGACTGGAAGGCCTGCGCGGCTTATTGCACAACCGCAATCCCCGGCGCGGCGTTGGGCGTTCACACGCTGCTGGCGCTCCCTGCGCGCATTGTCGATATTGCGCTCGGCGTTTTCTTCGTTGCGATGATTCCGACGCGGCGCTGGC
The DNA here is from genome assembly GCF_001557535.2 of Burkholderia sp. PAMC 26561. Lineage (NCBI taxonomy): Bacteria > Pseudomonadati > Pseudomonadota > Betaproteobacteria > Burkholderiales > Burkholderiaceae > Burkholderia > Burkholderia sp. PAMC 26561. Next base: position 193,559 of record NZ_CP014315.1, on the reverse strand, counting down.
TCGCGCGCCGCTCCATCAAGTTCACCCTGTGGGATCTGGCATTGATCGGAGGCCCCGTCGGCTTTTTGACAGGGATTGTCGTGTCGACGGGTCCGATCACCGTTCCGGTGTTCACGTCGTACGGCCTCGAAAAAGGCGCCTTTCTCGCGACGGAAGCGACCGGATCGCTGGGGGTTTATGCGGCAAAGATCGCGGCGTTCAAGGAGTTCGGCGCGCTGCCGGTCGGAATCGTTGTAAAGGGTCTGGTGGCGGGCGCTGCACTGATGACAGGATCGTTTTTCGCCAAGTCTGTCGTGGTCCGGATGCAACCGTCCACGTTCAGGCTTCTGGTCGATGGACTGATGCTGTCATCAGGCATTTCGTTGCTCTGGGCGGCGGTCGGCCAATAGTTTTGACTGTACTTCGCATTCGGATTCAGCGCCGCGCCGATTCGGCCTTCGTAGCGTTATTGAATGCCAGACCGTGATCGGTCATGCGTTCGCTGGGCCCGTCCTTGACGAATGCGTCCTCGAATACCCGGCCGATGAGTCCGTCATAGTCGACCGGGTGAGCATTCGCTACGGCGCGGAGCATTTGTATAAGCGCGTTGCCGTCCTCGAGATGAGACACGATCACTTTCGCGGTTCGTAACGAGATAGTCTCTTCCGACGGCGCATGACTCCCACCTTCTTCCAGCTTGAACGTGAACCGGTGGATTTCTTCATGCCCTTCGGGCAATTGGTAGTGGTCACAAATGGTAGCTTTCATGATGCTTATGCGGAGTGGACCTGCCTTGGACCAACAAAAATCGTTCCCGCTAGCTTCTCATTTCTTCCTCGTCAATCACCCTCGTACCGTTTCGCAGTTTTGCTTTTAGCTACTCTCGAGATGACATGCTCTTTTAGCCATCTCCGAAAGTTCCGATCATCCGGTCGACGAAACAACGCAGTTTCGGCGTCATGCGCCGGTCCGCTGCATAGAGCAGATGCATGGGGCGGGATGGCCCTTCGAAATCGGGCAACACCCGAATCAGCCGGCCTGCCGCCAGATCCTCTGCCACGGCATGCTCAGACCCGAGCACGATACCGAAACCGTCTCGGGCAGCGCTGTGAATGGCGCCCCAATCGTTGATACTCAAGCGGCTCCCAACGGTCGCCTCGACTTCGCGGCCGCCCTGCTGGAAGCGCCACCGATGGTTGAGGTCCGTTGGCCATGGAGCGAATAACACGCACTCATGGCGATCCAAATCCGCGGGTTCCAGCGGCGTTCCATGTTCGCTCAGATAGGCCGGCGATGCGCAAGCGACCAAACGATATGGCTTTAGCGGACGCGCCACCATCGGCAGGTTTTCATCGATTGGCCCGATTCGCACGATGGCCTCGTAGCCTTCTTCGACAGGGTCCACCAGTCGGTCCGATAGCGTCAGTTCAAGTTCCACCTCCGGGAAATCTCGCAGGAACTGCGTCACCGCCGGTATCAGGCCATGACGACCGAAGGTCACCGGCGCACTGATGCGCAAGCGGCCTTGAGGCTTGACCTGAACGGCTTGGGCCAGGGCATCGGCTGCGTCCACTTCCGCCAGCACGGTCTGGCACCGCTCCAGATAGGCGCGGCCGAACTCCGTCAGGCTCTGTTTGCGGGTCGTCCTATTCAGCAAGCGGGTCGCAAGATGCTGTTCCAGGGCAGCGATATGCTTGGCGACCATTTGCGGCGACATGCCAAGCTTGTCGGCTGCAGCGGCGAATGACCCCGTCTGGGTTGCCTGTACGAAGACCGCCATGCTGGTGAGTCGATCGAGCACTGACAACTCCCAGTTGTGAAATCGGAAACTGTACGCCTATTTATCATCCGCCAATAGTCAATTAAGGTGGATAGACTTATCCCGGACCTCCGGTTCGGGCGGACAGTCCACATTCCAAGGGGCTTTCGATATGCCGATTTACATCGTTCAAATGGAACATCCCGACGGCGACCGCTGGAACCAGCATGTTCTCGAACACGCTCTTTATCTCAAGGACTTGATCGCGCAGGGCCGCCTGCTGGCTTCCGGACCGCTCAAAGCAACCCCGTTGCGTGCAGGCTTTCTGATCATGCGGGCTGAGAATCGCGAGGAAGTGGAAGCGATGGTCAAGGGCGATCCGTTTTCCCGCGAAGACCTGATCTGCGGGCTTACGATCGAAGAGTGGGATCCGCTCTTCGGCATGCTGGTCGATCAATCCAGCAAGCAGCCGCCGCCCGAGTTGGCATCGCTGTTCTGACTCGCCGGCCTGCGCGCAGGCCTTACCGCGGCGCGGCAGCCGCCTAGTCAAGGAAGACATCATGCTTTATGAACTGATTACACTCTCCAGCCCACCGATGGAGCAAGACGCGGTCTCTGCCGGCGCGCACAACTGGGTTCTGGATGGAGAAGGCCAGCTCCTGGGCGCGTGGCGCACGGAGATCGGTGAACTCTTCCAGATCAAGCTGCTGCGTGGCTTCGAGACCGCGGAGGCGCTCGAACGGGAACGGTTGCGCGCGCTGATGAGCGCCCGTCCATTCGGTGTCGACGATCCATCGAGCCGGTTGATCACGGAGCAGTACGCGCGTTTCCCGTTTCTGCCCGACGTCGAGCGTTCCTCATTCGGGCGATTCTATGAATTCCGGACTTACCATCTGAAGCCGGGTGGTCTGCCGCCAACCTTGGCGGGTTGGGAGCAGGCAATCGGTCCGGCTCACGACTACACACGGCATCTGGTGATCAATATGTATGCGCTGGATGGCTCGCCCCGGATCACACATATTTGGGGATTCTCCAGCCTGGAGGAACGCGCTGCGCTGCGTGCACGCCATTACGCCGAAGGCCTGTGGCCACCGAAAGGCGGTCCGCAACAGATTGCAAGGGCGACATCGACGATCTGCATTCCGGAAGCGTACTCGCCGCTTGGCTGAGGCCGCCCGTACTGCTTTTTACTTGATACGGTGCGCGAATCAGAGGCGATCTGAAGCGTCGCTGAAGGATCGGCGAAGGGGGCATTCAGTGCTTCATGCAAACGGGAGGGGGCGATTCGTGACATGCGGGGCCACGAGCTTTGATAGCCGTGGCCCGCGCAAAACAGCATCTCCGTATCAGGCGATTCGAGGCTCGTTCATGCGAGCCCGGAGCCGCCCTCTCAAAGTTGCATCAAACTTTCTCGACGGAGGCCTGATAGATCTCGTCGATAGCAGTCGCGAGCGTCTCGTCGAATTCACTGTCGCTCATTTGTTCCTTGAGCTCGTTGATCAAAGCCCGCGAGAAGCTGGCGATCATTCCATGATTCGAAGCAAGCCGTTCGCACGCATCGCTTCGCGCATAGCCTCCGGAAAGCGCAACCACCCGGGCGACGCGCGGGTGCTCGATCAGCGGACGATAAAAGTCCGCCACGTCCGGAATTGTCAGCTTGAGCATGACTTGACGATTTTCCGGCAACGCATCGAGGCCCTTGGTCAGTTCCGCGAGGAGGGTGGCTTCCGCTCCAGCCTTGTCCGGACTCTTGATCGAAATCTCGGGCTCCAGGATCGGAATGAGGCCGTGTGCGGAGATTTGCTCTCCCACCGCAAATTGTTGCCTGGCGATCGCAGCAATACCCGCTTGCGAGTTCAGCTTGATGACTGAACGCATCTTGGTGCCGCAGATACCGAGCTTCGCGGCGCGGGCGAGCAGCTCGTCGAGCCCGGGAATCGGCTTCATGAGTTGCACGCCGTCGGCTTCGTTTTCCAGGCCCTTGTCCACCTTCAGGAAGGGCACCACGCCACGCTCTTCCCACAAGAAGGTTGGAACGGGTTTGCCGAGCGCCTGTCCGTCCATGGTTGCTTCGAACAGGATGGCCCCGATGACCTTGTCCCCTGTAAAGGCGGGCGCAGTGATGATGCGCACCCGCATCTCGTGTATCAGTTTGAACATCTCGGCGTCACTGCTGTATGCAGTCTCCGGGATGCCGTATAGCTTCAGGGCGCCGGGTGTGGACCCGCCGCTCTGGTCCAGGGCCGCGAAAAAGCCCTGCTTTTCACGTACTTGCGCCAACATTTTTTCATTTGCCACGATCGCCTTCCTCTCTAGACAACGGAATATCGAAACCAGCACGTCTGGTCGGGACACATTGCATTTAACACGTTCAGGTATCGATGTTAATGCATATGCCGGAACAACGAAAAGCGGTCGGCGCCGTTGCTTCACGCCGATCCGACGAAGTCAGGCCGATTACGCCAGCATTTAGCAACTTCGATCAATGTCATCGGAGCAAGTGCTGGGCCGTAAGCGGCCACCGCCCTTACAACGGATTCTCGATCGACTTCTGGACATGGGCGACGAAATTGTCCACGACCGGATCGCTACGCATGGTGTTCCACGCAAGTCCGACTTGCCATCTGGTCTGGCTGTCATGCAAGGCAATGATGGTCGCGTCGCGCAGTAGATATTGCGCACCTGAGGGCAGGAATGCCGCGCCCACACCTGCTGCAACGGCTGCAAGAACAGACTGGATGTCATCGGCCCGCTGGATCACGCGCGGAATGAAATTGCGACTTGCGCACCATTGTTTGATTTGCGCGGCGAGTCCGGGACCAATACCGCGTGAAAGGGCGACGATGCCCAGCGCATTGAGCTTGTTCAGGTCCGCCGGCAAGCGCTTCCACCTCGCGTGCTCCGGAACGGCGAGGATCAGCGATTCGGCCAGCACCGGCACGAATGCCAATCCGCGGTCAGCCGGCAGTCGCAAGAACCCGACATCGAGTTGGCCCGAAAGCAGTGCCCGTGTCTGATCAAACGACGACAAGTCTTTCACCGTCACGCCGACACCTGGATTCATGGACCGGAAGCTCGCGAGCCATTGCGGCGCCACCGTAAGCACCGATAACCCTAGGCCGACCCGTAACTGTCCCCGCTGGCCGCTGCTTGCTTCGCGCGCGCGAATCAGCAGGTCATCGGCTTCGCCGATCAATGACAACGCACCTGGCCGGAAAGATTCTCCGAATGCCGTCAGGTCGGCGCCGTGACGGCCGCGTTCGAACAGGCGGCCGCCGAGCACCGTCTCCAGCGCCGCGATCTGCTTGCTGAGCGCCGGCTGGCTGACATGCAGTGCGTCTGCAGCGCGACCAAAATGGCGCAATTCAGTGACCGTCAAAAACGCACGGAGCAGTTTGAGTTCCATTCCGCAGAGTAATGATATCGATCAAAACATTCATTTTACGGATCACGGCGGCAGCGGTCCAATGGGTTCTTCGCAGGAAGGACGATATGACCAAAATCCACCCAAAGACGAGACTCGCTCAAAGCGACGCTGCAATTGCTGTTGCGATGGTTCGGCGTGAGGCGATTGCAACGGGTGGCCGCGATGCTTCGAATAGAACACACCAGCCTCACCGAACCGGCGCAATTGCCATGAGCTTTGCGCAGGCCAGGCGCGAACGTTGAAGAATGTCTCTTGTGGACTAAGGTTTGGCGGCGCGTCAGTGGCAGAGGATTGCCCTATGGCGAACACTGACGGCGAGAAACGTCTTGCGCGGGTACGCTGCATTGCTCCGCCGTGCTTCGACTGGCAAGGTCTTCATTGTTTCCGGGTAGGCCGAACGTTCTTCCTTCGCCGACTGACGAACGCACCACATCCGATCGCGATGAGTATTGCGGCCATCACGCCACTGCTCATGCCTCCACTTATGCCGATTCCGTTGCGGGATTCGCTTGCATCTGACGCGGCGGATGCCGCCACAGGCGCAGAGGTCTGACTCGCAACCGGCTGAGGCAACGCAACGCCTGCGGCGCTTCCCCGCTGCACCACGGACGAGTCCGATGTTGCAACTGCTGCGGACGCAGGGGATGGTACGGCATCGGGGTCCGGTCCAACGGGCGCCGACGCACTCGCGGATGCAATCTCGGGAGCCACTGCAGCGCTGGGGGTAGAAGCAATCGCCCGCACCGTGGTGTTCCACTGCGCAAATACCGTATCGATACAGTGGACGTCAGTACAGGCGTTGCGTGACTGTCTCCACTGGGATAGCTGGCCAGGCGAAAGCTTCCCGGCGCTCAGCATGGTTTGCTGTTGCGAAACGATATCTTCGTATTCGTTGTTCAGAATGGCGTGGTCGCAGATGACACGCTCGGCGGGTTGCTGCGTGGTCGCGCACGAAATGTCGCTCGCCCGGGCGTCAACTACGCTCAGCGCAGCCAGTGCCAATAACAATAACAATGTCGAATGCCGCATCAGATGCACAAGTTCTCCTGAATCATTTATTGCCGCTACTGGCGGTTGAGGATGGGACGACAATGAACCCTCCTGCACTGTCGCCATAGACGTCGACCCATCCCTCGAGCAGGAAATTCGCTGTCAGCGCGCACAGCGCCGCATCGACTTCATCGATGTTTCTCAGCGGCCGGGTTTCAACGCCCGCCCTTTCGAGGGTCTCCCGGCGCTGAATGTTCTTCGCCTTCGCCGATGTGGCTTCCCGGCCGCGAAGGGCGCACGTGATGGCGTGGGGGAACGTCTCGAAGCAAACCCGGTTCCCGATCGCGAACACGTCATTCAAAAGAGGAAAGCGCTCGACGAAGACCTTGTACACGGACTCCCCGTTGAACATCCAATCGTAGAACCGGCTTTGGCTCAGTCGTTCGCGTGTCGGCGTAACAAAACAGGAGATGCGCATTCTGGCCAGCATCTTTTCGGCCTGTCTTCCAGTCTCTTCGATTCTCCACTGGCAAGGCGCATCGATACCCACGGCAGCAACATCGAACTCGATGCATTTTTCGAGCATCTGCTCCGGCGTTTCTCGGCCGGGGTTGTTCCACACGATCCGGGTGCCCTGCATGATGACCAGATGATTGCCCTTAGCCTCTCCGCCTATATCGATTCCGGCAACAGTTTTTTGTGACTTCATGGTTCCCGCATGTGGAGGCGCTGATTCGACAGTTCGGACAGCGATGTCCGGAATGTTCGGAATCACAGCCCATTTATCTCCAATGATATGCGCCTTAGCATGAGTCCTGTCGCCGGCACGCTGTGCACCCGGCTTGAAAGAACTTGGCGCTGGCCGCAAACGCCACGTTATCGATGAATAACTGGAGAACGAATATGTCCGAGCATCCTGTTGTACTGATCACCGGCGCGCTGACGGGTATCGGCCGGGCCGCCGCTTTTGCCTTTGCGCATGAGCATGCGCGCGTCGTGGTGTCCGGGCGCCGCGCGGAAGAAGGCGAGCAACTTGCGGCCGAGCTGCGCGCGCTCGGATCGGAGGCCGAGTTTGTTCAGGCCGATGTCCGCCTCGAAGACTCGGTGCGCGAACTCGTCGATCGGACCGTCGCACGCTTCGGAAGGCTGGACGTGGCCGTGAACTCGGCGGGCACGGAGGGCGAATCGGGACCCGTGACGGAGCTGACGCCCGAGCGCTATGCAGCCGTCTTCGATACCAACGTGCTGGGCACCGTACTCAGCATGAAACACGAGATGCGCGTGATGCTGGCGCAACGCAGTGGCAGTATCGTCAATATCTCCTCGACGATGGGATCGCGCGGCGCGCCCAACGTGTCGCTCTATGTGGCCAGCAAGCACGCAGTGGAAGGCCTGACCAGATCGGCGGCGATCGAGGGGGCCGCGTCGGGCGTGCGCGTCAACGCTGTTGCGCCCGGTCCGGTAGAGACTGCCATGCTGCAGAGACTGACCGGCAACGAAGAACGCAAAGCTGTTTTCCTCGCGAGCGTGCCGCTCAAACGAGCGGGGACGCCCGAAGAAATCGCGGACGCGATCGTGTTCGTCGCGTCCGGGAAAGCAAGCTTCTTTACCGGCGAGATCCTGAGAGTGAACGGCGGGAAAACGGCGTCTTGATGGACCGTCATCCCAGCTCGTCCTGTGCGCAGGGGTGTGTCGCCGTACCCCTGCGCCCACCCAACAATTACCTCCGACGCTAATAACTGAAGCTCGCGTTGAAAAACACGCCCTTCGCACGGTCATCGCCGACAATCTTCAATCGATATTGCAGCGAGAAATCCACGAACGAGCGCGGCGCATGATACGCGTCCTCACGGAACCAGTAGCGCAGGTTCACGCCCACGCCTGCGCCCATCGATGCACGGTTGTTGATCTGCGTGTTGTAGTCGCCGCCAAGCACCGCGTACGGAAACGCGACGAGATGCGGATCGATCGCATCGAGCCGGTAGCTTCGGCCGAGTTCGCCGCTAAAGGTCGCGTAGTTGTCCGGATGGGTGATGTAATGTCCTGCTTCCGCGTAAAGCTGCCCCGTCCACCAACTCGGCGTGTCCACGCGCAAATCCGTGCCGAACCCGTTCGAATACGCGATACGTCCAAGCCAGTCCGGCTGCACCGCGCTGCCAAGCGGCACGATGCGCTCGAATGCGAACACGAGGTTCTGGCTTGCGAACGGTTTCGCGCGCACACCCAGCGCCCCTTCGAGGCTCGGCGTGCCTGTAGTGTTGCCCGCCTTCGAATAAAGCGTCTCGTAGGCGCGTGCGTAGAGTTCGATGGTGTGTCCATCGAAATAACCGAAAGGGCGCCAATAGGCTTCGGCGCCGGCTTGCACGCTTTTATCGGCGGTGCTTCCGGGACTGGCCACGAACGTCGTCTGGTCGCCTGTAGGACGATATCCCACCGACGCATTCACGCCCCAGGTCCGGTCGAGCTCGGACATCGTGCGGCGGGTCTCGAAGGCTTGTTGCGGTTGCAGCGAGATATCGCCGTTGTTGTCCGCATCGATTCCGCGCCTGAAATAACTGGCTGCGACGGGCGCCGCACCCGCATTCAGGTTTGCGTAGCCCGCATCGAGCAGGCTGGATGGCGGCAGCTCGTCGTTGCGAACGGCCTCGTTGTAGTAGCGCGCGGCAAGCGCCGGCTGTTCCGCATTCGATGCGAAATACGCGGCGTTCATGCTCGGCAAGGTATCGATCATGCCGCTCTCGATCAGGTTCGCGGCTTCCTGTTTCGATTCGGCCTGATCGCCATTCGATGCGAGCGCCTGGATCAGCAGCAAGCGATGCACGGGATCATCGGGCGCAATGCGCACCGCCTCGCGCGCCTGCGCCACCGCAAGCGGGTAGTCGTGCTGGTCGTAGGCGCGCGCCGCCGCGGCGTATTGCGCGTAGGCAGGATCGAACGGATGCAGCGTGCACAGGATGCCCGAATCGATGCGCGTGCAATCGAGCTGCGGCATCGGCAGATCGGCGGTGTTGGCCGCAACGGACGATGTCAGCGCACGCCGCGCTTTTTGGCGACGCACGGCGATCATCAGGTCGGTCGCGTCGCCGTCGGGATCGAGACCGTTCAGTGCATCGAGCGCGCGTTGCGGATCGCCGGTTGCAAGCGCCATGTCCGCAATCACGATCCGGCCGTTACGTTGTTCTTGCTGCGTGGCGTCTTGAAGCTGCATCGCCTGCGCGAAATCCGCAAGCGACGCATCACGCTGACCGAGGCGTTCGCGGATCGCGCCGCGCAGCAACCACGGTGCGAGTGCGGAGGGGTTGGCTGATATGGCATCGGTCGCGGCCTGGTCGGCTTCATCGAAACGATTGGCTTGGATCAAGGCATCGATCAGCAAATCCCGTGCGCCTGGGACATTGGGCGCATAACCGATAGCGGCCCGCGCGCGAGAGATCGCAATGTCCGTATCGCCGCGCCTGAGCGCGTCGTAAGCTTCCGATGCCGCGACAGGACCGAGCCGTGCGCCGATGAACCCGCGCCGTGCGCGCAGCCCAGGTTTATCGCCGCCACGCTGCGTTGCTGCGATGACCGCGTTGTACGCATCCAGGTCGCGCCCTTGCGCGGTCAGTGCGTCGATCACGAGGAGATAGAGCGGCATGACGTCGGGCCGCGCGGCCAGCACCTCGTTTGCCGCTGCGATCGCGTCGTCATAGTCATGCTTCGCATACGCCCTGTAAGCACGCTGCGCCGTCTTCGCCATGTTGCCGGTCAGCGCGTTCGGATCGGAAGGACTGTTCGCGCCGCTCGCAATGATCGCAAGCAGCGCACTGCGGCGAGCGCGCAACGCGGGTTCGGGACCGAGGGCCTTGATGGCATCGTCTATTGCACGCACTGCCGCTCGCCTGTCGCCTTGCGCTTCGAGCGCGCTGGCGAGCAGCAGGCGCAGCGACATCACATCGGGTCGTTGACGGATCGCTTCGCGCGCATAGCCAACGCTCGCCTGGTAGCGATGGCTGTCGTAGCTTCCGTACGCCTGCCGGGCGACCCTGTAGGCGCTGCCGGTCAGCGGCAACGGCAGCGTTTGGTCGGCCTGGGACATGCCGGGGACGGACCACAAAATCGCGATGCCGAATGCGGACGCTTGCATGCGTCTGGAAAGAACATGGTGAGCCAGAGACTGAATGATATTCACTGCAGGAGACTGTCCACGAGTTGAGGCGGCACGTAGTGAGGGCCATCGAAAAGGTACGTGCGATAACCGCGATAGGCATCGAGTTGCAGCTTGAGTTCCTGCGCCGTGGCCGAGCGAAATGCTGACCCGGGCGCCACGCGGAAAGCTTCTGCGATGACCCGCACGCGCTCACGTCCGAACTTGGCGCTGAGGGCATCGGCATAGGTCCGGGCAATGCGCGGTTCGCGCGCATAGACACCCACGCCGTCCTGCAGCAACACGCCCACGTCACTCGGGAGCCAGCTCGAAAGCCATTGCGCCAGCGCCGCGCCGCCGATGTTGCCGCGGTCATAGACGCTGATCCACAAGGGCCGCGGCAGGCGTGCGAGCAATGGCGCGATTGAACGGGCGTCCTGCCAGCTTGGATCGACTTCGACAGGAAAATACCAGCCTTCGATATTCAGGTGCGGCGCCGCGCGCACCAGTTCCAGAGATTGCTCGACCAGCAGCTCGGCGTTGGCGCGTGCATCAGCTTCGTTGAAGCGGCCGGCCAGGCCCACGAGCACGCGCTGCGCCCAGGGTTCCAGCGCGATGCGGTTCCAGTCGGGCAAGCGCGGCGCCACGGGGATCTGCGTGCCGGCGACATATGCGGTGTTGTCGACGGCGGTCCATTGCAGGAGCAAGTCGGTCACCCCCAGCCGGTTCCAGTCGCCGTGAGCATTGGCATGCGTATTGTCGAGTTGCCATGCAACGCCCTGGACGAGCGGCGGGGACTGGCAACCCGCGAGCCCGAGCGCCAGCACGCCGGCGGCGCTGCCGCGCAAGAACGCGCGGCGGCTCATGCCGAACGCACAACGGCCGTCACGACTGCCGCTCACGTATGCTGTCCTGCTTCGCGTGCGCGGATCTGGGTCTGCACAGCGTCGCTCAGCGCGCGCGCCGAGATCGCGCCATAGGCGACCATGAATTCGCCGATGCGGCCATCGCGTTCAGGCCTGTACACCTTGAGCGCTTCATTGAAACTATCGCGCGTGATGTAGCCCATCTGGATCAGCAGATCGCCGAGAAGCGGGACGTTCGTCTCGTTCGGTTCAAGCGCGTTGCCGGCGCCGCGCAAGAACCGGAAGCCGGTTGCGATTTCGCTCTCGCGTACGATCCGCTGCGTGACGGGTCCGCCCGAGACGCGCTCGATTTCCTTGAGCGCTTCGTCCTCGAGCGGGCTTGCCGCCAGCACGATCCGGCGGCCCGCATGGTCGGTGCCTTGCGGCAGGATGCGGTATCGGATGGCATGTTCGAGCGGCACGTGCGTCTGGCCTTCATCGAGCAGGGAAGGGTCAAGCGCGGCCCGCTGCAGTTCGGATTGAAACGACAGTGCTTCGGCAAGCGTCTCCTCGTCGAGCCAGCCACGTGCCAGCAACACGCGGCCAAGGGGCGCTTCGCTTGCCAGCTCGTCTTCCATTGCGGTCTTGAGCTGGTCCTCGTTGATTGCCTGCCAGGAGACGAGCAACTCGCCCAGCCGTTGACGGCGCTTTTCGGAAAGCCCCGCCGCCGATGGAAAATCGTGCATCGTCTTGTCCCATGCAAGCCGCTTGCCCGTGACCAGATGCGACGAAAACAGGCGCCATGCGCGCGATACCGCCAGGAAGTTGATGAAGTTGGCGACGATCATGCGCGGGATGGAGACGATGCCCTGTTCCCAGCCGTAGAGCCGGGAGACGAAATACACCCGTTGCACGACCCGTAGCGCAACTGCAATCGTGTTCAGCAAAAGCACGGTATTCATCCACGCAGAATCGACAAACGGCGAGGGCAGCAAGTCGCTCGTCAGTCCGAACGACGCCGCGCACATGAACGCAATGAACTGCAGCACGAGCACATAAGCCAGCATGCCGACAAACGATGTCACCACACCCTTGCGGTCACGAAACAGCAGATAGCGATTGGCGAGCGAGCCGCTCCAGCCGGTCTGCTGCCACCCCTGCATGCCGATGCCGAGCACCCAGCGCGCACGTTGCCTATAGGCGGTGCGAATCGTGTCGGGGAAAAATTCGCGCACGGAAAGCGGCACCGTCACGGTCACTTCGCGATCTTCGCTGAGACCAAACATGCTCTTGCGACGCGTGAGGTACTGCACCGGAAATACCGCAAAGATCGATTCCATGCCGAGCTTCAGCAAGCGCGTGCCGACGTCGTAGTCCTCGGTCAGCGAATCGGTATTGAACGGCTGGTTCTTCGTGGTATCGATAAGCGCAAGCATCGCGCGCCGCGAAAAGCACGAGCCCACGCCTGCCGACGGCACGCTGCCCGTCATGCTCTCGCGGACCACGAGATCCTTTGCATGCCACTCGGCAAATTCATCCATGTACGTGCCCGCAACGAGCTCGTACCAGTGCCGCTCGAGCGAGGCCACCGGCAACTGGATCATGTCCTTGCGCGGCAGGAGGAAGTTGAAGAACTTCAGTTCGAGCGAATGCAGCACGTCTTCGCTGTCATGCAGCACGAAGCCCGCGAATTCAAGGTCCGCGTTACGTTCATGCTGCAACGCTGCCTGCACCACCCAGTTCAGGCAATCGGCCTTGCAGGTCGGGCCATCGTGCGGCACTTCAACGCGATGCAACTGCTTGTAGCGCATCCGCATGCGCTCGACTTCCGCGCTGGTTGCGGCATCGTTCACATACGTGCCCACGAAGATCACGTAGTTCCGGTAGTCGAGCACGCGCACGGCGTCTTCGAGCATTGCCGCGATCACGTCGTATTCCTGCCACGCGGGAATCATGATGGCGATGGGCTGCTCCGCGCGCTCGTGCAACTGCGCGGCTTTCAGCGGCGTGTATTCACGCTTGACCGTAAGCGCCCGGTACGCCCGCCGGACCCAGTAATACAGGTCGATGAACAGATCGTCCGCGCTGGATATCAAAATGATCACGGCAATGATGCCCGCGCAATATTGCAGCCCGTAGTAATACTGTTGTGCGTAGTAACCGGGATACAGGTCCATGGCGTGTCCTCATTTCGACGACGGGTTTCCAGCCTGCTTTTCGGCCAGCTTTTCAGCCTGCTGCTTGCGGCTGCGCACCAGCGCGGCGAACATCAGCAGCAGGATGAACATGCCGACCAGCAACGCCGGCACTGTCCACGACAACCATCGCTCCGACCAGGGCGCGCCTGCTTCATTGCCGGTATCGATACGGATCATGCCGGCCGGATCGCGGGTATCGATCTCTTTCAGGACGCCCGTGCCGTCCAGCACGGCCACGTCGGCTTGCGCCAGTTGCAGGCTCACCGGCACGATCGGTGCGCGTGCTCCGACGCTGCGCCAGATCACGCCGCGCGTGTTGCCGGCGTGAGCGACATCGAGTACCCCGACGCCTTGCTGGCTGACATCGTAGAGCGTCTCGTCGTCGTTGCCGGTGATGGCGAGGCGCGCGTCCGCGACCTGCACGTGCGACTTCTGGTCCGCGAGCGCCACGTCGAATGCCAGGAATGGTCCCGCCGGCGTGACTGCAGCACTGCCCGATGTCACCGTGAGCGTCGCGCGTTGCGGATCCACCCCGGTCGCGTCGGCAAGACGCGCCACGCGGGGAAGGGTGGTCGTGGAATCGGCGAGATACGCGCTGGGCACCAGCACGCTCGCGCTCGTCGCAAAGCGCGCGACCATGCCGGTGAAGTTGTCGTCGGCGTCGGCCTTCACGAGCGTGAGATGACTGGTCGGCAGGACCGCTGCCGGATACCCTTCGTCGCTCGCGCAACCGGAGTCGGACTGGCGCGTGAAGGTGACGCGCAGGAGGTTGCGCGAGCTGAGCGCGGTTCGCGGAATATGCGATGTCACCCGTTGGGCGCGGCCATTGGCATCGAGCAGTTTCGAGCCGATCAGCGTGTCGTTGAAGAACACCGACGCCACCACGCCCGAATTGTGGCCATTGGGCGAACCGGCGAGATCGAGCACCACGTCATCCGGCAGGCGTCCTGCGCCGGCGACCGCACCCAGGTCGAAATCCGCCGTCCACGATGCCTGGCGCAGCACGTTCACCGTGCGCGGCACGCCGCCGAGCGCCGCGAGCGGCACGACGTCATGGCGGCCGTTGGCTGCGCTGTCGATCTGATGCACGACCAGTTGATTCGATCCGTCCACGGCGCGCCAGACCTGCGCGAGCGCGCCGACCGAACGCGTGTCGCCGACCACGATCGCAGCCTGCCCCGCCACGTGCACGAGCCGCGCTTCGCCGGGCGCGAGCGGCGTGACAAGCGGGGCGACGACGCGCGCGCGCCAGTCATCGAAGGCGCTTGCAGCTTCCGGCGATACCACCGCCGCTTGCACGCGCAGCGCGTCGAGCGAGGCGTTCACGTTGGTGCGCCACGCATTGTCGGCGACGATGAGATCCGCCGGCAAAGCCGTCGGGGCCGAGATGGCCAAAAGCGCGCCGGCTTCGGCGGCGTTCGCCAGCCGGTGTTCGCCACCGGCCGCGAGTGCCGCGAACGCGGGCATGGCGCGCAACGCGGCGGGTACATCGGGCGTGCCGAGGTTCACGGTGTCGCCTACGGCGGGCCAGCCGCTTACCGACGGCTCGCGGCCATCGCGCTGCATGATCGCGGCGGCGCGCCAGGCGGTATCGTAGGCGGCGGTGCCGATCCGTTTCGACGATATGGCGATCGCCGGCGTCTGCGACAGCGCACTCCACGCGGTCCGCAGATCGCGGATGTCCCCGCTGTTGTAGCGATAGTTCAGGCGCGTGCCCGGCGCGAGCCGCAGCACGTTGCCGATTGCTGTCTGATCGGCGCACACGGCGTCGTTGATCACCGACGCATATTCGAACCCCACGCGCACGTATCCGTTGGCGCGCGGCGAGCCGTCCACGCCGATGGTCGCCGCCGCGTTGCCTTGCGGCTGCGTGAGTGCGCGCGCCAGGACCGGCGAGCCGTCGAGGGACACGAGCATGGTGGTGCGGCCGCCATCGCCGCGCAGATAGCTCGCATCGACTTGCAAGGCGGCGTCGGTGATCGGAACGCCGGCCGGCACCGGAAAGTAATATTCGCGGCGGCTGTCAGGCGCGCCGAGCGCCACCGTGTCGCGCACGCCAAGCCGTTTCAGCTCGACGGTGCGCGTGATGGGCGCGTGGCTGGCGGTATCGAAGGCGTCGGCGAAATCCGGGGCTTGTGACGAAGTCTGGGCTGCGGCTGCGTTCAATGACCCCGCAGCCAGGGCAATACACGGAAGCACGCGGACAAGGGTCGGCAGGTGCCATGAAAAACGTCGATTGTGACGATGATGCGATGGGTTGGCTCGGGTCACGGTCGGTAGCGCAATGAGTTTATTTTAAGTAACGACGACCCGATGCAGCGCGCGTGAATAAGGCGCGACGCTGCGATTGGATGCCGCAAGAAAGTGCAAGCCGGGCGTGATGGCGCGGTGAGTCAGCCGCCCGAGACCCGCCGTGTGCGTGCGAGCGTCGGCGCATCGATCACCGGCGTTGAAGCACCGAACTCCGTGAAATGGCGGCCTGCGAGGGCGGCCACGATTCGTTCGGACGCGCGGCCATCGCCATAGGGGTTGGCGAGGCGGGAAGGATTTCTTGCCGGGCGCTTGGTCAACGACGTCAATGACCCGAGTACCGCCGATACCGCCGATCCGATCGCCACGCGGCTCGTGCCGACCAGGCGCACCGTGCCGGCTTCGACTGCCTCCGGCCGCTCGGTGATATTGCGCATGACAAGCACCGGCTTGCCGAGCGCCGGCGCTTCTTCCTGCACGCCGCCCGAGTCGGTCAGCACGATCGCCGCTCGTTGCATCAGCCGCACGAACCCCAGGTAATCGAGCGGCTCGATCAAATGCACATTCGGCTCGCCTCGCAACATGGCCAGCACGGGTTCGCGGACATTCGGATTGAGGTGAACCGGATAGACGATCTGCACCGCGTCGCGTCGCGCGATGTCCTGCAGCGCGAGACAGATTTGATGAAAGCCATCGCCGAAATTTTCTCTCCGATGCCCCGTGACCAGCAGGATCGGCTTGCCATCGCTGGCAAACGGCAGGGCCGCGTCCAGACGCTTGCGCAGATGTGCGTCGGCATCGATGCGCGCAGCCGTCATCATGAGCGCGTCGATCACTGTGTTGCCCGTGACCACCACGCGGCCCTGCAGGTTCTCAGCTTCGAGATTCGCCTTCGCTCCCGCGGTCGGCGCGAACAACAGGTCGCAAACGATGTCCGCAACACGCCGGTTCATCTCTTCGGGCCAGGGTTGCGACAGATCACCCGTACGCAGGCCGGCTTCTACATGTGCAACCGGGATTCGCCGATGAAACGCCGCGATAGCAGCAAACGAAGCCGTAGTCGTGTCGCCGTGAACCAGCACACGATCGGGCTTGGCAATATCGAATACGCCGTTAAGCGAATCCAGCACGCGCGCTGCAAGTCCGTTGAGTGTCTGGTTTTCCCTCATCACGCTCAGGCGATGATCGGGCGTGATATCGAACTGGTCCAGGACCTGTTGCAGCATCGACTCGTGTTGCCCCGTCACGCACACGATGGATTCCAGGTCCGGGTCCGCTTCGATCCACTTCACCAGCGGCGCCATTTTGATGGCTTCGGGCCGGGTCCCGAAGATAGACAATACCTTTTTCAATGCCATTGATTTTCGGGTTGTCGTTTTCGTAATGGAAAGTCTAAGAGAAATGCGTTAATCAACTGAAGTTTCAGCTTAAATAATTCGTAAAACATGGTAATGAGTGTAATTGATAGTAACTGCAATGATCGACGAAAAATGGACATTCCTATTAGCGGCGGAAAATCGATAATTATTTCCTGACGATTTGATAACCGTATTGTATGACGGTTAAATCCGCATGTTGGAGCTGAGGGGAGCGTTGGAATGGGGGCAGGGTAAATGAGGTGATGTCCGGCAGTTAATCGCGCAACGACGTCCGGGATTTATGTGAGTTCCAAAAAAAGCATTTGAAAGTTGTTTTTATTCACATAAAAATCATGCGCGAGATTGCTGAGCGATTCAATAGTTTTATTTATCAGATTATTAACGAGCGCCAGCGAGCCGCAAAGACGACTGGTTCGGTAAATGCTTCTCGTGTCTTAAGGCATGGATACTCTAGCGCCTGTTTTTTTCACCCGGCTTCCGCTCAACCGGGAGCGATTTGCGGGCAATCCGTCGCATACCAGATATTGACCTGACGCTGTGCTGCCTGAAGATCAGCTGGGTAGTAAGGATCAAAAAACCACCCTGGGTGATAGCCCGCCTTCTCCAGGGCCGCAAGTTCACTCATGTTGCGCTCGTGGGTAACCGGTGCCTTGTTCCTGATCTCCGTCAAGGCACGGCATTCTGTGGGGCTAAGGTGCGTCCCCGTGCCTGCCTGCATGCCTCCTGTGGCACATGCAGCAAGCAACAGCGTTAATGCCGGGAGCAGCGGCCAGGCCTTGGTTGCATTCGTCATTTTGCGTGTCTCTCCATTGATGCAAGGTCTACCGCGCATGGCTCATTCCTGGGCGCAGGCTTGGACGTCGAGCCGGCGCTTTTTCCATATCCCGGCCTTCGCCAGCCAGTGATGTTCGATATCGAACAATCGAAGCGGCGACAATGCTCCGGTAGACTTCAATTCTCCCGCCCTGTTGGGATCGTATGGATACCCAACTTTTCGTTATCTGCGGACTTACATTTGTAATTCACGTCATGCAACGCTGGC
This sequence comes from Burkholderia sp. PAMC 26561, assembly GCF_001557535.2. NCBI lineage: Bacteria > Pseudomonadati > Pseudomonadota > Betaproteobacteria > Burkholderiales > Burkholderiaceae > Burkholderia > Burkholderia sp. PAMC 26561. The sequence continues at coordinate 175,564 of NZ_CP014315.1, read as the reverse complement.
TTACGCCTTGTGCGCACAGTTGATGCTGGTGCCAGCCGCGCTGATTATCGTTCACGTAGCGGAGCTGATTTGAAGCCAACAGAGAGAGGAGCGATGACGTTCACAAGCATCCGCAGGGCAACGGCCACGGACGTGCCCGCGCTTACGCAGATCCGGAACGATGCACACGAGAAAAAGGTCGCCCACTGCGACTATGCGTGGGGTAAGGAGGGAGACGGATTTAGCGAAGCCTGGGTACTAGACAGCCTCTCTCGAAGAGACGTCTACGTCGTCGAGCAGGACGGCACGCCCGTTGGAACGTTTTCGCTCGACTGGGATGACGAAGCGCATTGGGGGCCGCACGAGCCTGACGCCGGATATGTGCATGGGATCTGCGTCAGGAAGGGCTTCAATGGCCGCGGGCTTGGCAGCGTCGCAATCGACTGGTGCGCCGGCAAGGTGAGCGCCTTGAACCGCCGTTTTGTTCGGCTTGACTGCGACGTGGGAAATGCAAAGCTATGCGCCTACTACGAGTCGCTCGGTTTCAACCGGGTAGGGCTCAAGCCGATGCCGGACTCTGGCGCCTATATCTGGTCACTTTATGAAAAATCAGTCCTTCAGCTCTCGAGCCGACGACCATGAAGATCGAAGTCACCGACGCGGAATCGACTTTTTGAGGAGGCGCCTTGTTTCGGCCATTCGAGAGTCAGCCCATACAACTGACTGGACTGAGCTCCCCGCCGTTCAATGACGATCCCGCAAAACCCGCCGGCCTTTGGCGCCGCGAGCAAATTACTTGGTAACGATCGCCGCAGTCAGGCCCGCGTTGATTGCCGGGAGGAACAGATTCAGCACCCGGTTCGCACGGACGAGGCCGCTGTTATCGACATAGACAATGTCCTTCGACTCAAGCGGGAACTGGTTCGCAAGCAGCATGGAAACCGGCGAGCGCGCGTCCAGGCGATAAATCACCGGCGTTTCGCCTCCTGTCGAGCGCAGCACGAAAAGCTGCTTCGGATTCGACGTTTCCTGGTTCAACTGACCCGCTTGTGCAAGTGCTTCCGCAAGCGTGAGCGTGCCGTCGCGCAGCGGCGGTACAGGTGACGGCTTGTTGACTTCGCCCATCACATACACGGTGTTGTCTTCGCGCGCGTCCACATGAAGCATGTCGCCCGGCTGCAGCATGATGTCAGCGGGGTTCTTGCCCTGCTTCATCATCTGCGCGACGTTCACGGGGTAGGCCTTACCGTTACGCGTGATCGTCACGCGGCTCTGGTCGGCAGTCGGTGCGAAACCGCCGGCGCGATTCACCGCTTCGGTCAGTGTCATCGGAATGTCATTGACCGTCTGTGCACCCGGTGCACGCACATCACCATCCACATACACCTGCGATGACCGGAAGGAGGCCACGCGAACCGTGACCTGCGGCTTTACGAACACCTTGCTCAGCTCGGTGTTGATCTCGCGCTGGACTTGCTGGGCAGTCTTGCCCGATGCGTGGATTGAACGGTCCACGTAGGGAAACTGCAGGTTGCCATCGCTATCCACCACGAAGCCGGCCGCAGCATCTGACGGCTTTGTGTTCTGTGCCGGCTGGCCGACTGCAGCCGCGAGTTCAGGGTGATCCCATACTGTGATCTGCAATACGTCGCCCGGTCCAAGCTTGTATCCGGTCGACTTGGCGAAGAGACCGAGCTGGCTTGCCGTCTTGTCCACGTTTTTTTGGTCCGCGCGGATCTGGCGGATCAGCGTCAGGTCGATCTGTTTGATCGGAATCTGGATGTCGCTCGTCACGTCGCCGTTGTCGGCGCTCGTAACAGGCAATGCAGCCGGTTCGATCATGTGCTGCCCAGGCGCCAGCGAACATGCTGAAAGCATTGCAGCGATCGCGAGGGACAGGGCCGCACGCGCTCCAGGCATGACATGGCTGTTTTTGTTCGGCGCTGCGGTGTCCAATAATTCCCGGTTATTCATGTTGTCGTTCCCTTGCTTTTGTAAGCATTGGTGCAGTGCAAAACCCGCAGTTTAACAACGACACATCCGGCACGGTCCCACAGATTTGTTTTCAAACGTTACCGTTTCGCCGCTATCGCGCCTGTATTGCACTGGCGCGGGATCTACATTCGCGCTCTCTCAAGCCGAGGTCACGTCGGAATCAGTGGCTGTGCCGGTGATGAATGTCCGGGAAGTGGGGATGCTTGTGAGTGACGGGTTGATGCTGATGGGGATGAGAATGAGGTTTCGCTGGATCCCACTCGAAATCATGCGTGTGCTGATGATGCTCGTCGTGCCGATGCCGATGGTTATGCCCCAGGAGCTCGTGCGTATGGGGATGCTCATGCCGCTCGCGAATATGAAGCCACACGCCGAAAGCCATCAGCGTGGCGGCAATCCAGAAAAGAGTCGAAGGCAGTTCCGGCCAGAACGCGAGCGATAAAGCGACGCCTAAGATCGGCGCAACCGAGAAATATGCGCCCGTGCGAGCAGTACCGAGGTTGCGTAGCGCAACCACGAAAAGCACCAGACTTACGCCGTAGCCCGCAAAGCCGGTCAGCATCGCTGAAGCGGTGTTGAATAAGCCCGGGAGTCGCCCTCCAAGCAGGAACGCTAGACCCAGGTTGACCGACCCCGCCACCAGCCCTTTCAGGCAGGCGATCATCATTGCGTCGTTGGTCGCGACTTTGCGCGTCAGATTGTTGTCGATGGCCCAGCAAACGCAGGCCGCGACCACCAGCAACGCACCCAGGGACACGCCAGCTGAGGCCGGCTGCCAGGAAAGCGCGACGCCGCCCGCAACGATCGCGACCATCCCGAGAAAAACCTGCAGGTCCACGTTTTCCCGAAACACGACCCAGGCCAAAATTGCCGTGAACACGCCTTCGAGGTTAAGCAAGAGTGAACTGGCAGCGGCAGGTGTCGTGTTCAATCCGCACATCAGGAGCGCGGGCCCTGCAACGCCGCCCGCGGCAATTGCGCCGAACAGCCACGGCACCTCGGCCAGCCGGATGTGACTTTGATCCTTTTGCTCACGAGCGGTCCGGAATAGACGCTGGAAGACAATTCCAATCCCAAGTCCGATTCCGCTACCGAGGTAAAAAAGACCCGCGACCATGAAAGGCGACAAAGCGCCAAGCAGCATCTTGGCCAGCGGCGTGGTCGCTCCGAACAGGGCGGCTGCCAGAAGCGCGGTGTACGCCGCGTTATGACGTGTCGACATTTTTCAGAGAAAGGAACGATCCGTCAAAGCTCAACTGCTCAAAACCGAAGCGCCTTTAGCAACATACGCCTGCAATAGATGATGGGCGATTGCAAACGGCTGGGGCGCTGACAGCTCGAGCGCATGAGTGCCCGCGAGCATTTGCGCAGCCTCCTTGCGTGAGAACCAGCGAGCGTCTTCGAGTTCATCCGTATCGACGACGATGTTTGTGTCGCTCGCCTGCGCAAAGCAGCCGATCATCAGCGATGAAGGGAAGGGCCATGGCTGAGACGCGAAGTAGACAACGCCTTCACAGTTCACACCGGCTTCCTCCATGACTTCGCGGCGAACGGCGCTTTCCGCAGTCTCACCCGGTTCTACGAAGCCGGCGAGGGCTGAGTACATTCCAGGAGCAAACTGACGCTGACGTCCGAGCAGACACCGTTCGCCGTCGATCACCAGCATGATCACGACCGGATCGACTCGTGGAAAGTGGTGTGCGCTGCAAACATCGCAAATTCGTTGCCAGCCGGCCGCCGCGATGCGGCTTGCGGAGCCGCAGTTCGCGCAGAAGGAGTGGCGGCGATGCCAGTCGAGCATCGACTTCGCCTCGCCCAGTATGCCAAGTGTGCCGGGCGCAACGAGACCCTGCATTGCGATCGAGCGCAGGTCGATGCGGTCGTGGATCGGGTCTGCCGATGAATCCTCCGGCACGAGCGTGAAGCCGAGAGCGAAGCGTCCAGTTCCATCGCTTTCCTCCCCGAGGAAGACGCTTTGAATGGGTTCGCCGAAAGCCGTTGTTTCGCTCGCCAGGAACCACGGATCGCGTTCGCTGCCTTGCTTGAGCAAGGGGATGTCGCCATTGAAGACGAGAAAGCGGGAACCCGGGTCGTTGCGCAGACGTTCGATAAAGGCGTGGTCGTTCCGCTTGTCGGAGCGGCGGTCAAGGGGGTTGGTATCAAAGCCGATGGACGCGGGGATTGCAGTCATCACGATCGTTCAGGTAGGAGCGGGGAGGGTACGCAAGTATGGCACGGCCTTTGGTCACGCCGCTGCACCGGAATCCACGCGCGCCAGTCGAAGGAGCGTCTCGTCCGAGTTGACCGAGCTCGGTCTTTCGCTGCGGCAAATGATGCGCGGAGCGTGGCACTATTGCCGCTGGCAACTTCAGTCTTGAATCGAACCATGCATATACGTACAGCTTTGCTCACCGATGCAGAATCCATCAGTGCTGTTGCCGTTCAGACATTCGCGCTGGCTTGTCCGGAAGGAACTGCGCAGGTAGAACTTCAAAGGTATATCGACGAGAACCTGACGCGTTCATGTTTCGAATCGGCCTTGGCGGATGGCAACGTCGATATTCGTGTACTGGACGATGCCGGAACGATCATCGGGTTCAGTCTGGTCAATCACGCTCCTGGAACCTTGAACCTGCCATTGGCCGATGGCATTCCGGAGTTGACCCGGTGCTACGTGCTACCGGCGCATCACGGAACCGGATCTGCGCAAAGGCTGCTTTCTGCAACCGTTGCGAGCCTGCCTGGACGTGTCCGGTTGACGGTGAACGATCAGAATGCAAAGGCGATACGCTTCTACGCGCGAAACGGCTTTGCTACCATCGGCGACACGTCGTTCCAATGCGGTGACGATATACATCGGGATCTGGTGATGGTGCGCCCCGCCGTTTGACAGGCCGCGCGGATTTCAAATACGGGTTTTCACCGGCTCGAATCGCTGTCGATTTGCAGTTGCATCGCGCGTCGTGTGGATGAGAGCCAAATTATCATTTGGCGTCGAATCCGCAACACTTGCAGCGCCAACGAGGAAATTGATGACCAAGATAAAAGTTGCCGGGTTTAGTGTCTCGCTTGATGGCTTTGCCGCAGGAACCGCTCAAAGCCTAGATCACCCTCTCGGTCTGCGAGGCGAAGAAATCTTCCAATGGTTTTTCCCGACGCAGACCTTTCGTCAGATGCTGGGCAAGGAAGGTGGTGAAACCGGCCTCGACGACACATTCGCCCGACGCGCAATGGAAGGTTTCGGTGCCTTCATTATCGGACGCAACATGTTCGGCCCGATTCGTGGGGAATGGCCGGACGATCAATGGAAAGGCTGGTGGGGTGACAATCCCCCGTATCACGCGCCAACCTTTGTGCTCACCCATCATCCGCGACCGTCGATTGAGATGCTGGGCGGCACGACATTTCATTTTGTTTCCGGCGGCATCGAGAAAGCGCTGGAGCAGGCGCGCGAGGCGGCGGGCGCGCACGACGTCAAGATTGGCGGCGGTGTCGAGACCGTGAAGCAATACATTCAAGCCGGCTATGTGGATGAGATTCACCTTGCCTTTGCTCCAGTTGCGCTTGGCCAGGGGGAATCGCTCTTTGGCGGTCTGGATCTTCGTACCCTGGGATATCGGACAGTCGAGCATGTAGCAACGGAGCGCGCCACGCACATCGTCCTGGCGAAGTAAGCTTGACGGGCAAGGCTGATTGTTCATTTTCGCACCGCGCTCGAAAGCTCGGGCATTCAAGGTTGCGATCAAAATCGGTCGAAGAAATAAATCCTGCATCCGCCAAACGTTGATTCGCTCCGCCGTTAGCGATAATCTTGAATCGTTCGAGATCGCCGCAAGCCAGACAACCGGGAGATAACCGTATCATGAAGCGAGCATGGGCTTTCTCTTGCATCCTCGCTCTGAGCGCTGTCATCAATGGATGCGGCAAAGACGGATCACGAATCACCACTCAGGAATCGGGCGCATCCGCAAGTCAGGCTTCGGCCCCGCTTGGGCAGGGTGCGAGCGACACGCTCGCTGCGTCGGCCGCACAGGGGCGGAGTGCGCCGGCCACCGTCGCCACGGCGCAGTTGCCGGCGGAAACAGCCGAAACGCTACGTCTGATCAAAGCGGGTGGCCCGTACCCTTTTTCCGAGGATGGTGTTCTGTTCCGCAATAGCGCATCGTTACTGCCGCAGCATCCGCGGGGCTATTACCACGCATACACGGTTCGCACGCCTGGCTCTGCGGACCGCGGGCAGCGCCGGATCGTATGTGGTGGATCGCGCCGGCAGATCGGCGACTGCTTCTACACCGACGATTACTACGTCAGTTTCAAACGCATCGCACCGTAACTGGATTTGCGGTCGGTGTTCGAACAGCAAGACATCTCTAGGACCCGGCTTTCATCCAGGCGTGACCGCTGATTTGGTGTGCCGTACAGGCGCTGCGATTCATTTCGCGGCTGCGGCTCGCCGCCGGCCGCGATGCGGGCACGACGCCGAGTTGCACACCGGTGCTCAAAGGCACGCGAGCGCTGTTACAAGGCCACTTCGCCGTCTTCCTCGCCGTCCCAGTAATGAAGACGCTTCGCCGTTACCTTGATCAGCACGACGCCGGGCGTGTTGAAACCTTCTTCGAACCAGCGGTCAATCTCCTTCGACCAATGCGCCTTGATTGCCGGCTTCTCGCGGATCAGCTCCGCGCGCCCTTCTATTGCAAGGAACACGCCGGGCTTGCCAAGCAAGTGTTTTGCGCCCGTGAAGGTCAGTCCAACAACGGGGTCGCGCTGGATGTCGGCGACTGTATGGGTTTCTTCCGAGGTGAAGAAATAACTGTCGCCATCGTATTCGACGTCGCCATTGTTGCTCATCGGACGACTTGAAATCTCGCCATTTGCGGAACGGGTCGAGAGCATGGCGAAATCGATTTTCGCCATCGTTTTTGATACGTCAGCCAGAGTCATGGCAGCCATGTTTGCTCCATCAAGGTCGGGTCAACCGTGTACGCAAGCGCTGTTCCTTACTTCCGTACGCGGCAATGAAGTCCGGACCGACAGCCGGAAAAGCCGTTGCCCAATCTCACGCCGGCGGCTTTCGTCAAGCCAGCAGACGCGAAGACTCCAATTGCTGGTAACCCGGCCTGACTTCGATCCTGCCCGTAACGGCCGTCTCCTTGAACATCAGCGCATCTCTTGCGCCTTATCGTTCGACGCGTCGAGTGCAAGAGAGACGCTTTCATGGTGTATGAGCGTTTTCCTTAAAAGAGCGAGCTGCCTGCGCTCTACGAATACTTGAACGGTCCAGGAAGCGATTACAAACGGCGCAGTCAGCAGTGGTATTCCGATCATCGAGCCGACCCAGGCAAACGCGCAAGTCAAACCCATCGCAGCAACCGCTGGTCCGGTACCAAGGCGATAAGTGGCCATTGCGGCAAGCGCCGAGTTTAAACCGCATGCGCCGCTGACCATTGCATATTCCGGCGCGCCGGCGATGGCGGATAAACAAAGCCCTAGCGTGCTGCCTATCAGCGCCCAGAAGGCCGCGGCTGGGCGGGTAAGCACCAGCCCGACGAGAATAATGCTGCCAGCAAGCAAGCCCGTGGCAAAGACAATCGGCGCAAGCCCGGCTACCACGTGAGACGTGAACGAGATGAAAAGTGCTGGCGCGTCGACGTGCGGTCCGTTGAAGAAAGCACCTGCTGCGCCGACGTTCCAGGCATCTGTTTCCGCCGGTCCGCCAGAGTGGATTATTGGAACAAACGGCAGCCACGCCCATGTGACGATGATTGCCGGGCCGGAATAAGTCGGTAAGTTGTGCACGTGCAGCGCACGAGTCATTGCCGCCGACAGTGCGCTCGCGGCGATAGCAGCCAGGATGGCGACAGCTCCGGAAAACGAATCGTTGTCGATGAAAGTGAACGCCGCCAACGCTGCCAGTGCTCCATTGAAACCGTGCAGATCGCTTCGGGATGCCGTTGAATTCAGGTCGGCAAAGATATGGCCGACGAGGTTTCCTGTACTCGCGCCGATCAGCAGCGCGCATCCAAGCCGCGGGCTGACGCTGAAGACAGCAATCAGGATGGCCACGCCCATTCCCGCATTTCGTTGCAGGAAAATCTGGCCGATGCTTCGCGCGAACAGCAGGGGTGACGCCCCCGGTGAGGGTAACGCCATGTTTTGTTCGTTTTGCATGGTGAGGATTGAAGCGTTAAACCATTGGCTGCCTTTCGGCGCGACGGACGTGCTTTTCTTCCCGGTTCAATGTGTATCCGGTCACCGCTTGCCTGGCCGCAGGAAAGATACAGGTACCGCGGCGAAAGTGTTCGGCCGAATCAAATAGTGGGTATTACGCGCGGATGGCAGTGGCATCCGCTTCGCCGCGGCCTCGCGAAAACAGTGGACGCGTTCTACGCACACTTCGAGCGGCATGCTGTTCGGGTCTGCCGGTTGACCGGGCATCCGTGTCGATGCCGTAAGAGCCCGGAGCAAACATAGGGATAAGGGCAACCTGCAGTGTCGCCATGTCCCTCTCATGTCCCTCTCGCGTCTGAAGAATGATGCAGGAAGAACTCGTGCCGTCTCAGCTTGGTGCAACTGCCCTTGGCAACGGATAATAGCGACCACGACATCGTCAGCGCTATTTTTAGGATTCCCCCATGGAAATTAAAGTCAACTTTCTCGATAAGCTGCGTCTCGAAGCGAAATTCGATGACTTCACGGTAGTAGCTGACCAGCCTATTCGCTATAAAGGCGACGGCTCGGCGCCTGGTCCCTTCGACTATTTCCTGGCCTCGTCGGCCCTGTGTGCAGCTTATTTCGTAAAGTTGTACTGCGTGACTCGCAATATTCCTACCGAAAATATCCGCCTGTCGCAAAATAATATTGTTGATCCGGAAAACCGGTACCAGCAGATTTTCAAGATTCAGGTCGAACTGCCGGCGGACATCTCTGCGAAAGATCGCCAGGGCATTTTGCGCTCCATCGACCGATGTACCGTGAAGAAAGTGGTCCAGGCCGGACCCGAGTTTGTTATCGAAGAGGTCGAGAACCTGGATGCCGATGCCCAGGCGTTGCTGACGCTGAAGCCGGCGGCTGACGCCAGTACCTACATTGCGGGCAAGGATCTGCCGTTGGAGGAGACCATTGCCAATATGTCCGGCGTCCTGGCGGCCTTGGGCATCAAGATTGAAATCGCTTCGTGGCGCAATCTTGTTCCCAATGTGTGGTCACTGCATATCCGTGATGCGCACTCGCCGATGTGTTTTACCAATGGCAAGGGCTCAACCAAGGAAAGCGCGCTGGCGTCGGCGTTGGGGGAATATATCGAGCGGCTTAATTGCAACCATTTCTACGCCGGCGCGTTCTGGGGCGAAGACATTGCCGATGCGGCGTTTGTCCATTATCCGAACGAACGCTGGTTCAAGCCTGGCCGCAAGGATGCGCTGCCGGCTGAAGTCCTGGATGAGTACTGTCTGGAAATCTACAATCCCGACGGCGAGCTACGTGGCTCGCATCTGATCGACACCAACTCCGGCAATACACGGCGCGGTATCTGTTCGCTGCCGTTTGTGCGGCATTCGGACGGCAAGGTGGTGTATTTCCCGTCGAACCTGGTAGAAAATTTGTATGTCAGCAATGGCATGAGTGCCGGGAACACGCTGGCCGAAGCGCAGGTGCAATGTCTGTCGGAAATTTTCGAGCGGGCGGTAAAGCGCGAAATCCTGGAAGGTGAAGTCGCATTGCCTGACGTGCCGCAGGAGGTGCTGGCGAAATACCCCGGCATTCTGGCCGGCATTCAGGGCTTGGAAGAGCAGGGCTTTCCGGTGCTGGTGAAGGATGCGTCGCTGGGAGGGGTGTATCCGGTAATGTGCGTCACTTTGATGAACCCGCGGACGGGCGGTGTTTTCGCGTCCTTCGGCGCGCATCCAAGCCTGGAGGTTGCGCTGGAGCGTAGTCTGACGGAGTTGCTGCAGGGCCGCAGTTTTGAAGGCCTGAACGAACTACCACGACCCACTTTTGCCAGTGAAGCCGTGACTGAGCCGAATAACTTTGTCGAGCACTTCATCGATTCCAGTGGCATCGTGTCATGGCGCTTTTTCAGCGCCAAAGCGGATTTCGAGTTTGTCGAGTGGGATTTTTCCGGTTACGGTGAAAACTCCAATGCCGAGGAAGCCGCAGCGTTGTTCGGCATTCTCGAAGACATGGGCAAAGAGACGTATACGGCGGTGTATGACCAACTGGGCGCCGTAGCCTGCCGGATTTTGGTGCCCGGGTATTCGGAAATTTATCCAGTAGAGGATCTGATCTGGGACAACACGAACAAGGGACTGTTGTTCCGCGCCGATGTCTTGAACTTGCATCGCCTGGACGATGCCGGCCTGGCAGCATTGCTTGACCGGTTGGAGAACAACGAGCTGGATGAGCACTCGGATATCGCCACTTTGATCGGTATCGAATTTGACGAGAATACGGACTGGGGACAGTTGACCGTTCTCGAGTTGAAGCTGCTGATTCATCTCGCCCTACAGCAATTCGAGGAGGCCCAGGAGCTGGTAGGTGCCTTCCTGCAGTACAACGACAACACGGTCGAGCGCGGATTGTTTTACCAGGCTTTGAACGTGGTGCTGGAGGTGCTGCTCGATGACGACCTGGAACTGGACGACTACGTGGTCAACTTCCGTCGAATGTTTGGCAACGCCCGGATGGACGCTGTAATGGGATCGGTAGACGGCAGCGTGCGGTTCTACGGTTTAACGCCGACGAGTTTGAATCTTGAGGGTCTCGACAGGCACCACCGCCTGATCGACAGCTACAAGAAATTGCATAAGGCGCGCGCCAGTGCGGCGGCTTTGGCGCGTTAGGGTTTTGACAATCGACTGGGAATGGGGTGGGAGTACAGGGCGCCAGTCGGTGATTTACCAGCCGTTGCGCCTTACGGCAACCATCCCAGTCCGTTTAAATGAGTCCATTTAGTTAGTCCTGGATTTAAACCATGCAGTACTTTCGGGTGTCAGCAAGAATAACCCGGCGACAGTTTCCGCGGCGATGATTATAAAATTTAAGACGTTACTCTGCTCGTAGGATAGTCCGGATGCGAACAGACGGTAGAGAGTTGTAGTGATGACGAATGCCGTCAAAAGAAGCGCAATGTTTCTCGCCCAAAGCTTCCCAGCCGAAAGCCGCATGATGACAAACGCATGGAAGATCAAAATGGCAGAGAACAGCCCAAAAACCGCGATCGCCCCTTCTACTTCAGGGCGAGTCAGGAAAGGCGGAGCGCCTGTTCCATGAACGATGCGGAAAAAGAAGGCTGCAAACCCAATCCAATAGACCGCAACTGCGGCTCGAACGAAGTTGGGGGTATTGTTGCCCGGGAAGAAGATAAATTTAGTTTCCGCTCTCAAAAGAACCTCCATAAATTTATTACCGCCGTCCAGTTGCCGATTATAGTCCGGTTCAAATTGCGGATCACCGATTTATTGGAGCTGATCGGCGATCAAGAAGGTCGGCCCCAAATTAGAGATATCGGCCTCAATCTCAGAGGCTCATTTTTGTTTTATGAAGATGTGCGCACGGCCCCGGACAAGGTATTTGAGTTGGCTTGCGCCTACATGGGCGCAAGTCCGTTTTTTTCTCTCAGGTTCCGGCGTGATAGACGTGCCGTTAATTGGAAGAGTACATAGGTAGCTATTACCCAGTCAAATAGTTTTATAAGGTAAATAATACCTAAAAATGAAGTAATTATCCTGAATGCGTTACTGGATAAGAGATTCGCGGACTCACGCAATCTTGCAAGGTGTGACAAAAACAAGACAAAATTATTCGGGGTCTAAACCCGCACACTGCGGAGGCCGGCGGCGATCCGATTTCTGGAATGCAGCCTCCGACATGCGACAAAACCCGAACACGGTTCTACATGCTAAACGACAGAATCCCATGAGACCGCAGCGCGGCGCAAACCTGGGCTAGAGAAAATCCATATCACGCCACAAGAACCGCGGGACCCAACTCCGCAATTGCAAACTCGCGGACATGAGCGACGAATGGCTTCAGCAACAACGGAGCCGGCCGTTGGGATGGCGTGAGCAACGCGAAATCCGTCACGAGCGAAGGCTCAAACGGCTTGAACACAACGCCTGAGCCCCGATACCCCCATGCACTGATCGCGTCGATTACAGAAACACCTGCGCCAGCCTCAATGAACGCGCAAATCGCATGACCCAACTGGCATTCCATCTGCGCCTTCATCTCTACGCCATGCGCTGCAAACAGCGCGTCCATCCGCAATCTGGACTCCACACTGCGTGGATGCGCTACAAAACGCTCACCGGCCAGATCAGTCGGCGTAATGGTATCGAGTGCGCATAGGCGGTGCCCCGCCGGCAATGCACACACCATCCGCACGGAGATCAGCCGCTCGCCATGCGCGGACGCGTGGTTCATGGAAAGGATTGCGAAGCCGACATCGCAGCGCTGACCGATCACCCTGTCCACGACCGAGCGTGAGGAGTGGACCGCCAGCGCAATATGGGCCTCCGGGCGCGTCTTCAAGTAATCCGAAATGGCGTGCGGCAAAAACGAGAGCGCAATCGCGGGCGCGGCCGCAACCTGCAATGTCCCGTGCCGCATGTCCCTGATTTCATCCGCTACCCGCGCGATGCGATCGACTCCCGCGAGCGAGCGTTGTACTTCCTCGTAAAGCGTTTGCGCTTCTACCGTTGGAATAAGGCGTCCCTTGACGCGGTCGAACAGCTTGAACCTCAACGAGCTTTCCAGATCGGCGAGAAGACGTGTCGTGGCCGGTTGCGATATGTGAAGCATCTCGCTGGCAAGCGTCACCGTCTGATACAGCATGACCGCCCGGAAAGCCTCGAGTTGTCGAATTTTCACTGAGACGTCCTATAACAAAACATTATCGTATTCGCAAAATAAAGCATTTCCCAACCGTTTTTTGCCTCCCTATTCTGCATTCATTCCAGCTTTTTATCGGGCAAAGTTCGTGAGCGACGGCCGGCATTCCGGCTTCCAACCCACGACGGGTCCCGCTGAAGATGAAGCGATTGGCGGCCATCACACTGCCGATACGATTCGAACAATCGACAAGGCTCATTCACGTATGAATCAAAACGCCGACTATCAACAGGAGCAGTTCATGGCGGGTATGAACCAGCAAGGCGAGCCTCCCGCTGACCTGCGCATTCACGCGCGACCGAAGAAATCGGACTGGCTCTGGTATGGACTGTTCGCTATTGCGATGGTCCTTTTCTATCAACTGGTTATAGATAACCCCCGCTGGCAGTGGGACGTCGTTGCGCACTACCTGTTCAATAAACGCGTGCTTGGCGGGCTGGCTAATACGCTGGTCCTGACGGCGCTGGCGAGCGTGCTCGGCCTGATCCTGGGCGCTGTCATTGCTGCGTGCCGCATGGCGGACAATCTCGTGTTGCGCGCTGCGGGCTATTTTTATATCTGGATCATCCGGGCTACGCCGACGCTTGCCATGCTGCTGTTCCTGTTCTTCCTGTCGGCTCTCGTTCCGCGCCTGTATCTCCCCATACCGTTCCTGCACGCGACTCTGTTCGATATCGACACGAATACTGTGATCTCGCGTTTCAGCGCGGCGATCATTGGCCTGGCGATGTATCTCGGCGGACATAGCGCTGAGATTTTTCGCGGAGGCCTTGCATCTGTCGACAAAGGTCAGCGTGAAGCGTGCAAGGCGATGGGCATGAGCGACTTTCGCATGATGTTTCACGTGGTCGTGCCGCAAGCCGTGCGCATCATCATTCCGCCGCTTGCGAACGAACTCATCACCATGTTCAAGAATACGTCGCTCGCCTCGGTGATCGGCTACGTGGAACTGCTCACAACAGTGCAACTGATTTATTCGACCAACTTCGAGACGATTCCATTGCTTACCGTTGCATGCCTCTGGTACCTGGTGCTCACCAGTCTCGCCATGTGCGGACAAAGTCTTCTTGAACGCCGTTTTGGAAAGGGAGTCTAGTCATGGACGCCTCCAGCATTGCCAGGAATGCAACCGGGTCGGGCAACCCACTGCTCCAGATCCAGACGGCCACCAAGCAGTTTGGTGCGTTCACCGCGCTTGACGCGATCGATTTCTCACTGGACAAAGGGGAAGTGGTCGCCATCATCGGCCCATCGGGTTCGGGCAAGAGCACGCTCCTTCGCTGTATCAACATGCTCGAACTGATCGACTCGGGCACGGTGACCTTCAAGGGCGAAGTGCTTGGCACCGAAATACGCGGCAATCGCCGCATCCGTTTGCCCAAGAAAGAACTCGACCGGCAACGACGCTATTTCGGCATGGTGTTCCAGGGCTTTCACCTGTTTCCCCATTACTCTGCGCTTGACAATGTCATCGCTGGACCTCGCATTGTCGGCCGAGAAGCAAGAAAGGACGTGATCGAGCGGGGACGCGCGCTACTCGCGCGGGTGGGCCTGGCCGACAAGATGAAGCACTACCCCGCGCAACTTTCGGGCGGACAGAAGCAGCGAGTGGCAATCGCACGGGCGCTCGCCATGGAGCCGGAGGTCATGCTCTTTGACGAGCCGACCAGCGCGCTTGATCCCGAGCTCGTGAACGAAGTACTCGACGTCATGAAAGGGCTGGCGATTTCCGGCACCACCATGATCGTCGTGACGCATGAAATGGAATTTGCCCGCAAGGTATCGAACCGCGTGGTCTTCATGGACGGCGGACGGATCGTCGACCAGGGCTCGCCCGCGCATATTTTCAACGGCGGCGGCACCGAACGCACCCGGCGCTTCATTTCGAATATGCCCGTTTGAGATGGGCGGCAACGGGTTGTCGAATCAATCCCAGACATGACTGGAGATGTGATGGAACAAGACAAAATGATGCGGATTGGCCTGTCGATGCGTTACCTCGGCTATCACATGGCTGCCTGGCGGCACCCTGATGTGCCTGCAGGCGGTGCGATCGATTTCAAATATTTCCTCGATAGCGCCCGCAAGGCTGAAGCAGCGAAGCTCGACATGATTTTCTTCGCCGACGGCATTGGTGTTCGCGCCTCCGATACACCAAAGGGTTCGCTGACCCGCGACTCGAAGAACGCAGAGCTCGAACCGCTCACCCTGCTCGCGGCCATCGGCGCCCACACATCGAATATCGGACTGGTGGCGACGGCCTCCACTACGTACAACGAACCGTTTCATATTGCCCGAAAATATGCATCCCTCGACCATATCAGTGGCGGCCGGGCCGGATGGAACGTGGTTACCTCCTGGTCCCAGCAGGAAGCGTGGAATTTCAGCCGCGATGAACACTTGGGCTATGAGGAGCGCTACGAGCGGGCCGATGAATTCGTCGATGTTGTCAAGAAGCTATGGGATAGCTGGGAAGACGATGCATTCATTCGCAACAAGGAAACAGGTATCTTCTATGAGGAGTCGAAGCTGCATGTTGCGAATCACAAGGGCAAGCACTTCAGCGTCCGGGGACCGTTGAATTCGGCTCGCACGCCCCAGGGCCGGCCTATAGTCGTTCAAGCGGGTGCGGCCGAAGCGGGACGCGAGCTTGCAGCCAAAAATGCCGACGTCGTGTACAGCGCCTCTTTCGATATATCGTCGGCACAGAAATACTATGCAGACCTAAAGAGCCGTCTGGGAAAATACGGGAGGACGGCCGACCAGATGCTGATCATGCCAGGCCTTACAACCTATGTCGGGAAGACAAGACAGGAGGCGCAGGACAAGTACGATCAGTTGCAGGAGCTCATCGATCCGTTGAGCGGCCTCGCAATCCTGCACAGCACGCTCGGCGACCTTTCCGGGTATGACCTGGATGGACCCGTTCCAGATATCGGTTCGGGCGCGGTCAGCAGCATTGGGGGCGGACTTATCGAAATGGCCCGGCGCGAAAACATGACAATTCGCCAGTTGTACAAGCATAGAGCTTCGGGTGGTCGGCAGCTCATTGGAACAGCGGCGGATATCGTGGACGACATGGAGACTTGGTTCAAGGAAGGCGCGGCCGACGGCTTCAACCTTTGCCCGGCTATTTTGCCGAACGGCCTGGAAGACTTTGTTGAATTCATCCTCCCTGAGCTGCGCAAACGTGGCCTGTTCCGGACCGAGTATGCGTCGAGTACGCTGCGCGGAAACCTCGGACTCAAGCCGCTCCAGTTCGGCGACTAAGCGCCGCGCTTTATGAAGCCCAACATCACGATCAATTTCGAGTAAGAGCCATGCCCATATCGACCAATGTGAACGCTGACGCGTTCCGCCACGCAATGACGTGCTTTGCCAGCGGTGTCACGGCCATAACCACGCGAGAGGCCGGCTTGCCGTCGGGCATGCTCGCGACCTCGGTATGCAGCCTGTCCGTAGATCCCGCGACCATGCTGGTCTGCATCAACAAGTCAGCGTCCGCGCATGATGTCATTTTACGAACCAAGAAGTTTGCCGTGAACTTGCTGTCCGCAGATCAGACGGCGGTCGCGAAACGCTTCACATCGTCGCGCGGCGCGGAGCGTTTCGAACCGGGACAGTGGCAAGACGGCAGCACCGGTTCGCCCATCCTGATCGGGGCGGTCGTCGTATTCGATTGCAACCTGATCGCCGTACATGACGGTTTCACACATAGCATCATGGTGGGTCAGTTGGCGGATGCAACGGTCAATGAGGACATGGCGACGGATTGCCTTTTATGGCACAGGCGCGATTTCGCGCAGAGCACACTAAGAGCGGCGTAACAGGGTCTGCGCCGATTGCAGTTCACTGGTTGCAAGCTACGTTCACTCAGCGAGGTTTGACTGGAATGAATCCTTACCCTCTGACCGGCACAGGATGCACGTCCCGGACCATCGTCCGGGCGGCGGCGTGTGTCTTCGCCTCGCTGTTTCTCGCTCAAGTTGCCCGGGGCGAGGACCCATCCAAGGTTCCGAACGTCAAGGCCGATGCCGCGCTCGCGGCGGCCGTGCCGAAGTTTTATCGTGATCGCGGAACGTTGCTCGCAGGAGTCAATCCTGATGTCGTGCCGATCAAGTTCGTAGATGACGATGGCAATATCGCCGGCTTTACACCAGACCTCTTGTCTGCTGCCGCCGCCGTGCTGAACCTGAAGCTCGAGCTCGTTCAGTCGTCTTTCGACGCGCTGATCCCCGGGCTGAATGCAAATCGCTTTGACGTGTTGCTGTCGCTTTCCGATTTCACGTCCCGGCACACGGTCGTTACGTTCGTCGATTACCTGAACATGGGCGACACCATCGTCGCGTCGCCGGCGAGGAATGTGTCAATGAAGTCGCTCGATGACCTGTGTGGCCTCCAGGTTGCGCTACCGCGTGGCTCGGCTTCGGGACAGGCAAGTGCCAAGATCAGCGACGCATGTATCAAAGCAGGAAAAAAGCCGCTTACGGTCGCGACCTATCCCGACTCCAATATGACACTGCTTTCGCTATCAACGGGCGTCAGCGAGGTGGCGTGGGTGGACTCGCCAGTGGGCTATTACAACGCCAGCAAAACGCCCGCAAAATACAAGGTCGTCTATTTCAATCCGCTGGCGCCATATGGCATCGGCTTTGGCGTCGATGAAAAGGGAAAGCAACTGGCGTCATCGGTTCAACAAGCGCTTTTGAAACTGCAGAAAGACGGTGTCTACGACGCGCTGCTTAAAAAGTGGGGATTGTCTTCCAGAGACGGAAAGCCGCTTTTTCCAATCAACGGTGGAAAGCTGTAGCCGTCAAGGTTGCAGGGTCCGGGCGAAGCTGCGTGGACCGTTGAAGGAAGTTCGCGCGAAAGAAACGAGCACGCGTGCTGACCAAGCAATTCGTGGCTGGCAAGATGCCACCACCTTAATCGACAACCTCAGCGAGCTTGTGGCTGGCACACGTACACACGCCAGCCTCCATCCCGTATTTGCGCCCGGGCTTCTGCTTCCGCAACGAGAGAGCATGCCGGCGCACTTCCGCAGCATTCAGAGGGCCGCCATGGCCCATATGAAAGCGTTGCATACCCGCGTCCACCATTCCTATCAATTCCCCGCTGACAGCTTGCGGGTCATCTTCGAAGGGGGGGCGCATGGCGTGTCCCTTGCGTACCAATCCCCCAAGAAAGACTCCAGATGCGACGAGGTCGCCGACCAACGCGTCTCCACTGCCCAGTTCGACCGACACGGAGCCGGCCGTGTGGCCTGGGGTGTGCCTTGCCACGCCGTCGATTCCGTAAGGGCTCAGATCAAAGCTGGCATCGTCCTGCAGCAGGATGTCAGGCGTGAACGGCAAGTACGGTTCGCGGGGTAAGCCAGAGCGCAAGAAGAGCGGGCCCCACCAGTGCGCGACGCAGTATGTCATCTCCTTGCGCCGCTCGTAATAGTCCAGATCTCCGGCATGAGCCAGGATTGGTGCGCCCGTCAGTTCACGCAATCGTGCAGCCGAACCGGCATGATCCGTGTGCGCATGAGTGACCACGATCAGCGTCACATCTCGGAATCCGCGACCGTGCTCCATCAGAGCGCGGCCAATCTTTTCCTCCGATCCTGGCGTGCCGGTATCGACGAGGACGCAGCCCCTTGCACCGACGATCAGGTGGCAGTGGACCATGCCGAACGGCAGGATAGGAATCGCAGCGATGGAAGGTTTGTTCATGATGTAGTCCTTATGGCCGGTTACGGCGTCATATCCTGAAGGGCCAACACGACGGACTCGCCCTCAATCGCAGCGACGAATCGCGCAATGAGTTGCGCCACCTCGGCGGGCGCCTCCAGCGGCGACAAGTGCCCCGTTCCGGGCAGGACGTGCATCGCCGCGTGCGGGATGCGAGGCAACAATTGCGCCTGCAGTGTTGCGACGGGATCGACCTGGTCAAGCTCGCCTGAGATGACCATGGTCGGCGCGTCGATTGACGCCATCGCTGCTGTAATGTCTTCGCGCATGGCCACGTTTGGCCAGGCTGCCTTCGCCTGCGGTGCGCCCCTCAGGCTGTCCTCGATGACTTGCTCGCGGCGAGCGGCGTCGAGCGATCGTGCGGTCAGGACGTGATCGATCACGAATTCAACCGATTCGCGCGATTGATACGCGCCGGCCAACGTCGCACGTTGCTCGTCGGAAAGGAGCATCGGCGACGGAGGCGATGGCGAGACGAGTACAAGGCCTTCGAGCCCGCTCGGCCGACGCGATGCGATAAGTTGAGCAACCTTCCCGCCCATCGAATGGCCGACCAGAACGTAGCGCTGCAGCCCCAGTGCTTCGATGACGCCTTCGGCGTCGGCGGCAAGGTCGGCGATGCCGTAGCCGTCGGCGGGCGCCTCGGAATCACCCCAGCCGCGGTGATCGGTGGCGACGGTTCTATAGCGGTCGGACAATTCACTTGCTACCCAGTCCCATGTGCGCGACGAGCCGCCGTAGTAATGCAGGAACACCAGCGTCAACTCGCCGCTGCCGCGCTGCGTGACGTGGATTCGCGTACCGTTCGACTTGATTTCCATTTCCGTGCCCTGGTTTGTTAGCTGATGGCGAAATGTTAGATTCAAGTCTTCAATTTGATAATTGGCTGATTGGTGTTTTCAGTCGATAATCCTGTTATCGAATTGGAAAAGAAAGGGAGGGGGGGTGGATCGACTCACGAGCCTTGGCGTTTTCGTCGCCGCCGTCGAGGAAGGCAGTTTTGCGGCGGCCGCGCGCCGCTTTGGCCTATCGGCGGCAATGGCCGGCAAACACGTAAGCGCCCTTGAGTCCGAGCTGAATGCGCGGTTGCTCCAGCGCACCACACGGCGCTTGAGTCTGACCGACACCGGCCAGACTTATTACGAACGCTGCAAGCGGATTCTCGAAGCCTTCGACGAAGCAAGGCGTGAAGCAAGCGATTCGCAAGGCACGGCACGCGGTCTGCTGCGCGTCGCGGCGCCGGTCACGTTCGGCGCGATGCATCTGGGCGAGGTCGTGGCGCGCTATCTGGACGATCACCCGCACGTCAACGTGGAAGTGCTGCTTGGAGACCGCTATGTCGATCTGATCGATGCAGGCGTCGACGTTGCAATCCGGATCGGACGGCTGGAAGACCCTAGACTTGTTACGCGCCGGCTTGCGCCGTGCCGCATGATCGTGTGTGCGTCTCCCGCCTACCTGAAGCGCCATGGAACGCCGCGCAAGCCTGCCGACTTGATGCGTGCGCAACGACTTGCTTTCAGTGAAGCTGTATCGGCCGGCGACTGGACATTGTTCGACGCAAAAAACCGCGCGCACGTCATCGACGGACCAAGCCGGATGACAGCCAACAACACGCAAATGCTTCTCGCTGCTGCCCTCGCCGGCGCCGGTATTGCGTACGGTCCGACATTCGTGTTCGGCGAGCACCTCCGGCGCGGCGAACTCGTCGCGCTGCTGCCGGCGTATCGCACGGCCAATCTGACGATCCAGGCGGTTTATCCCAGCGCGCAGCGCATACCGCTCAAGGTGCGCCGCTTTGTGGATTACCTGGCCGAAACGTTCGGCGAGGAGCCGCCTTGGGATCGCACGGCGAAGCCTCTCGAGAGCGACGGTTCCGCGCTGGTTGAGAGCGGCCGTTGAGGCGAGCCGGGCAAGAGCGGGCGCTGCAACGGTGTCACGGATTGGTTTGCCGAGTGCGCCCGCACGAAAACCAGCGGCGCGGAGCCGTCGACACGTGCGCAACGTCAGCAACATCTCGCCACCACCGCTCACCGTGATGCGGCGTCGTCAGGTCCAGCCGCTCTCCCATGCGCGGCGTCGCGAGAGGAATGCCACGCGCGGCGGCAAGTGCGACCGCGCGCTCGTAGGGTTCCTGCCAGCGATGCATCGCCAGATCGAACGTGCCGTTATGAACCGGCACGAGCCATCGTCCTTGCAGATCGACGTGCGCCTGTACGGTTTCTTCAGGCTGCATGTGGACATACGGCCATTGGGCGTCGTAAGCGCCCGTTTCGAGCATGGTTACGTCAAACGGACCGAGTCGTTCGCCAATGGTCTTGAACCCGTCGAAGTAGCCGGTATCGCCGCTGAAGAACAGACGCAAACCGTCATCGACGATGACCCACGAGGCCCATAAGGTGCTGTTGCCGTCGAACAGACTGCGGCCCGAAAAATGTTGCGCCGGTGTGGCCGTAAATTGCAAGCCTTCGATCTCGGTACCTTGCCACCAGTCGAACTGGCGTACTTTCGATGCGTCGATACCC
This sequence comes from Burkholderia sp. PAMC 26561, assembly GCF_001557535.2. Classification (NCBI taxonomy): domain Bacteria; kingdom Pseudomonadati; phylum Pseudomonadota; class Betaproteobacteria; order Burkholderiales; family Burkholderiaceae; genus Burkholderia; species Burkholderia sp. PAMC 26561. Next base: position 154,440 of record NZ_CP014315.1, on the reverse strand, counting down.
CATTCGACCAGGCGATCACCCACGCCCAGCGGCGTCAGAAACACCGCGGTCTTGGCCGCGAGCGCCAGTACCGTTTCGCGGTCCAGGTGGTCGTAGTGGTCATGCGACAGGATCACACCGCGAAGCGCAGGCAGATCTTCGAGCGAGATGGGTGGCGCATGAAAGCGCTTCGGGCCGAACCGCCTGAAGGGCGACGCACGATCTGCGAAGACGGGGTCGGTCAGCCAGAACTGACCACGAAGCTTGAGCAGCATGGTCGAATGTCCCAGCCGATACAAACTCCGATCGGGCGCTGCGTCGAGCTGCTCGCGCGACAGCGCATCGACGGGAAGTCTGTGTGCCGGTCGCGTACCGTCCGGTTTGTGAAAGATGATGTTCCAGATGATGCTTGCGGTCTTGCGGATTCCCTCGACCGGACGCGGCTTGACGTTGCGAAAGCGGGTCCCGTCGTGCTGGGTAGAGGCGCTGAACAGACCACGCCCGCGTTGCGCCGCTGTCAGGCCCAGGGTGCGGCGAATTGAACCGGTGAACGATGCCATCTATGCGCCTCGATATGCGAAGTAGACTGCCCAGTGTAGTTTGTTTTCAAGAAAAGTAAACTACCTGGTGTAAAATTTGCCAATGAATATCGTTGATACCTCCTTACGTCTTACCGACCGCAAGCGTGCCGCGATCATCGACGCGGCAATCCAGGAATTTCTGGCGGCGGGCTTCGATGCGACCAGCATGGATCGCGTTGCGGCGCGTGCGTGCGTCTCCAAGCGTACGGTCTACAACCATTTCCCAAGCAAGGAAGCGTTGTTCGCGGCGATCCTGCGGCAGTTGTGGGAGTCAAGTGACACAGATCAAGCGCCCGTGTATTCCTCCGGGCATCCATTACGCGGGCAACTTCTGCAGCTTCTTCTGAAGAAGCTGAGCCTTTTGAATGATGAGGCGTTCTTGTCCCTCGCCCGCGTTGCGATCGCGGCGGGCATTCATTCGCCGGAACGCGCGCGCGATATGGTGGCGCGCATGGGTGAGCGCGAGGAAGACCTGACGTGCTGGATTCGCGCGGCTGCTGAGGATGGCCGCCTGAACACGCCGGACCCGGCTTTCGCTTCACAGCAGTTGCAGGGTCTCGTAAAAGCGTTTGCGTTCTGGCCCCAGGTGACGATGGGGCAACCGCCGCTCAGCGTGGATGAGCAAAGGCGGGTAGCGGAGTCTGCCGCCGACATGTTTCTTGCGAGCTATGCGTGACTCAGCTATGCGTGACTCGTCTGCGAGGTGAAAGCATTCCCGTTGGCCGCAATGCCGGAGTGTCTACTTGCTTTGTCCGGCAGCGATGCCGATGGGCGGCGTTTCAGCCGGATTGACCAGCTTCCACGTGAGCCACGTTGCCACTGCCATGAACGCTGCCGCACACAGAAACAGCGCCTGATAACCCCCTGCGAAGCTGTTGACGGCCAACGTGTGCAACGTCGCTGCGTCGATTCCCGGCAGTGCTACGCTGGCCAGGCGACCAGCAGTGATGTCCTGTACGAGACGCAGGCGCGCGGCCGCATCGATCGACGGCAACGCCTGGGCGACAATGCCATGAATACGAGCGTAAAGCACAACGCCGAGTGCGGCGATGCCGATCACAAGTCCGGTGAAGCGCGTCGTGCCCGATACACCCGACGCCATCCCGGAACGCTCCTTCGGAATCACCGTCATGCCGACTTTGGTCGTTTCGCCATTGAGCAAGCCTGCGCCCGTCCCGACGACCAGCATGCCGGCAACAAGCGGCCAGTACTCAACCATTGTCGCTACTGCCGCGAAAAAGCACAGTCCGATGCAAACCAGCAGCAAGCCGAGCGTGAGCAACGCGCGCCCCGACAGACGATGCGCCAGATGGCGCGACACGACACGCGGTACGACGAACAGAGGTACGACCATGGGCAACATCATCAGTCCGGCGGTGGCCGAGCTTTCCCCTAGACCGCTTTGCAGAAAGATCGGCACGAAGGTCAGCATTGTGAGCAAGCCCACGGAGAACGCGAACTGCGCGAGCGTTGCGCCTAGATAAGTCGGTTTGCGGAAGTACGACAGATCGAGCATCGGCCGCGCCTGACGCCGTTCGACAATGATGAAGAGCGCAAACAGGATGAGTGCGCCAACGAGTTCGCTGGCGATCCAGCGGTCGCTCCATCCACGCCTGTTCCCTTCTATCAACGCAAGCGTTATCAGAAAAAGCGCGCTGGAAAAGCAGGCTACGCCCGGCAGATCGAGCCGCATTGCGTTCGGATCGTGAGATGACTGGATCACACGCAGGATCAGGAAAAGAAGCGCGGCGCCGATCGGCACATTCACATAGAAAGCCCACTCCCAGCCGAATGCTTGCGTGATGATCCCGCCCACCACCGGGCCGCTCGCGATTCCAATGCCGACGACCGTACCCCAGAACGCAAACGCACGTGCGCGCGCTTCGCCGTGGAAAGCGTGCGATAGCGTCGCGAGTGCGGCACTGAGTTGCATCGCCGCTCCGGCGCCTTGCAATGCGCGTGCGGCAATCAAAACGGGCAAGCTCCAAGCCAGTCCGCACAGCAATGAGGCAAGCGTGAACAGACTCAGGCCGATCACCAGCAACCGTTTGCGGCCGAAGCGGTCCGCAAGCGCGCCCGCGGGCATCAGCAACGATGCGAAGCTCAGCATGTAGGCAGTGATCACCCATTCGATGCCATCAAAATTCGCGTTCAAGGAACGTGCGATCGACGGCAACGATACCGACACGATGTTGGCGTCCAACTGCAGCATGAACGACGGCGCGGAGGTACAGATCAGCACCAGCCATTCATGACGCTTGGTCGAAACTTCGGATGCGGCAAGAACCGGGCGATTCATGTGGTTGCATCCTGGCCCGCGGCGTACGTTGTGACTACGAAGCGATTCGTACAACTGGCAAGCCACATGACGCGTCTCCAGGAACGGGCGGTCCAGTCTTCATTATCTGCATATGCTTGCATTTCGTCAATTGCCTGCATATGCTGACATTTCAGAGCGAGCTTTGCGGGATTGGTACAGATGAGAACGATGGCTACAAAAGTGGCAGGAAAGAAGGCAAAGAAGGCCGGTTGCAATTGCACGGTACTGCGCAAGGCGACGCGTCGGGTTTCACAGCTCTACGACGTGGCGCTCGCGCCATGCGGTCTGAAGACGACTCAGCGCGCAATCCTCGCGCAGATAGGGCGCTCCGAGCCCGCCAATGTCGGGGCGCTCGCGAATGCATTGGTAATGGACCCGGGCGCGCTCGCGCATACGCTGCGGCCACTCGAGCGCGATGGTTTCATTGAGGTGGAGGTGGATGCTGATGACCGGCGGCATCGGCTGATCAGCCTCACGTTGCACGGGCGCACCAAGCTCGCCGAATCCGATGCCTTGTGGCGCAAAGCTCAAACCGGATTCAACAAGGCTTTCGGACAACCCGAATCCGAAGCCTTGCGTAACATGCTGGAGCTGTTGCTGTCTGATGATTTCGCCGCCAGCTTCGAGAAGAGCATCGGTGCTTAACCGAGCTTGCTCGAAGGCCTCTTTCTCGCGATGAGCCCGGAATCTCGCCGTAAGGATTGGACTGGATTCCTGTCAGCGAAAATCTATTCGGGGAAATCGGCGCTGAGCGTGGTGGCTTCCCATGCGGCGATCTCGGCGCGCAGAGCGTCCAGCTTGATCTTCACGCGCTCCAGACCGTTGCTGCCGAGGATCAAGTGGCCCGGAGGGTTCGGCGATTCCACGGCAGCGATGATTGCGAGTGCTGCACGCGCCGGGTCGCCCGGCTGCTTGCCACTCGCGGCCGAGATGGCGCTGCGGCGCTTGCCGGCGCCGGCCTCATAGGCCTCGATCGGATTCTTTGCTTGCTTCAGCGAACGTCCTGCCCAGTCGGTGCGAAACGGGCCAGGCTCGACGGCTGTCACCTTGATCCCCAGATCGGCCGTCTCGGCGGCCAACGCTTCGCTCAGGCCTTCCACCGCGAACTTGGTGGCGGCGTAATAACCGCTTCCCGGATTGCCGATCAGGCCGCCCACCGACGTGATGTTGACGATGTGTCCAGCGCGCTGTTCGCGCATTGTGGGTAACACGGCCTTGATGGTGTCGGCGAGACCGAAAAAGTTTACTTCGAACATGTCGCGCACATCCTGATCGTCGCCTTCCTCGATTGCGCTCAGGTAGCCGTAACCAGCATTGTTGACGAGCACGTCGATACAGCCAAATTGCTGAAGCGTCTTTTCTACCGCGTGTTTGATCTGACCGGCCTGCGTGACGTCGAGTTCGAGCACCAGCGCGCGATCGCCGTAGCGCTCCTCGAATTCCGCCAGCGAGCTCGGTTGACGCGCTGTCACGACAGCACGCCAGCCTTTATCCAGTACGGCAAGTGCGAGCTCCCGGCCAAATCCGGTGGAACAGCCGGTAATGAACCAGACGGGCGCGGACGAGGAAGTTTGAACGGATGACATGAGGTTCCTTTCAACGAGAGCCGCGTGGCAGCGAGACCACTCGGTAGGGTAGCGGGGTAAAAAGTATCGCACGCGGGAGCGCGGACCGCACGGACGTAGATGTGGACGATGTAATCGAGAGTCGCTGGTTTCGGGCTTTCGACCATTGGCGACGACAAGCCGGCCGGCAACGTTGTCGGCCGGCCACGAAGCAGGATGCTGATGCTGGCTATTCGCGTATTTGATCTCAGTTGCGCCGATGCGTAAGTTGGATCCTGAGTTGGATCCTGAGTTGGATCCTGACCGCAACTTATTGACCGAGATTATTTCGATGCGTTCGCGTCAACACAGTGAATACCTGCTCGATTACAGGCGCTCGTGGCAACCCTGAAGCGCTTCAGGTGATTTGCTCAGTGATGCTGATGAAGATATATCGGCCTTTAATCTGCAAGCCATGCGCAGTGGCTTGCGTCGAGAACTTACAGAGCGGACTCGCCGCCACCTTGCGACGCCATCATCAAACCCGGCCGCGCCACGCGACGAACGCGACGCCTGCAATCGCCATCAATCCACCGGCGACAGTACTCAACCCGGGGCGCTCGCCCGTCAGACACATCGACAACCCGGTCGCGATTGCAGGTACCAGATACAAGAAGTTGGACGCACGTGCCGCGCCGAAATGGCCTAAGCCGATGGTCCATGTCGCGTATCCGAGCGCGGCAGGAAATACGCCGAGAACCACCACGGCGCCCAACGTCGCCGCTGATGCGGAAGGTGCGGCAAGCGCGGCCATGGCGCCAGGCAGCCAGGGCGATAACAGCAACGCACCCGCGAGCAATGTATAGGCGGTACTTGCGAGCGGACCGTAAGTTGGGATCAGGCGTCTTTGCAGCACGAAGTATGCGGAGGATGCCAGGGCGGCGAGCAAGATGAGCGTGGCACCACTACCGGGCGCGAGACCACCGGGTTGTCCGCACGCGATCAGCCCAATGCCTGCAAAGCTGAACAGCGAGCCGAGCCAACCCCATAGGTTGATCTTTTCACGAAGGAAAACGGCCGCCAGGAGGGCGGTAAAGATGGGCGACGTGCTCATGATGAAGGCCGCTGCGCCCGGCGCAACCGTCAGCTCCGCAGTATTCAGGAGCGCGTTATAGCTTGCGATGCCAAGAAAACCGGACAGGGCGAAGAGCATCGAATCGCGCAGCGAAGGTCTTTTCGGCCGCCGATAAACAAGCCAGCCCACGACCAGGACCGCCGCTGTTGCGAAGCGCGCGGCTGCCAGTTGCATTGGCGAAAGTCCATGCAAACCGAGCCGGATGAAAGGAAACGCCGCAGCCCACGAAAGGACCGTAAAAGCGACTGCGCCTGTTGCCCGAAGCGAGGCGGACGTGCCGGACATGCTCAATGAAGCGGATGTGTTCACGATGGTCCTCCGTAATGAAACTCGAATGAATTTCGGTCATCGAATTGTCTTGGAGGACGTCGCACGTGATAAGCAGGCGCGGTGGCGATACAGAATCCGACATTTACGGACAATCGGGTTTGGCCGTCGGCATTGTCCGCAAAACACGGATTCTGTCTTGCCGCTTTGCCCTCTTCCGGCATGCCGTGTGATTGCGCACAATCGCTTCGACGGTCAACCGGCCGAGCCAAAGATCGCATCAGCGGAGCAAGGAGCAGACATGCAAACACAATCGATCGAACGAGCCTGGGTCGATCTGAACGCCGGTCCACGCGGCACATGCGAGATCAACCATCTGACGCATGCAGAAGACGCACAATGGCTTGGTGTAGTCGACCTCGGCCCCTTCGCCACATATACGGTCGATGCCGGCAAGCGCCACGATCTGTATGTACTTCAAGGCGATGCCGAAACCGATGACCATTCGCTTCATACCCATGATTTCCTGATCCTGTGCAACGCGACTGTCGTGGGCGCAGGCGAGAGCGGTGCACGCTTGCTTGTATATCGCCAGGCATGTGCTTCGGTGTGTCATCCGCTGCTTCGCACGGCGCGAGACCGGGCTTGGCGTGAGGGAGTCAATCCCCGGATGCGCGTAGTTTCGTTAGCCAACGGCGTTCAGCATGTCAGCCTCGTCGCCTGGGAACCGGGCGCGCGGACCCGCGATCACACGCATCCGAGCGGCGAAGAGCTATTCATTCTAAGCGGGGAAATAAGGAATGCTGAGGAATGCTATCCTGCTGGAACGTGGTTGCGTCTGCATCCGGGTGCCACGCACGCACCGTATGCCGAAGTGCCGACAGTCATCCTGCTCCGTCATGGTCATCTGGCTGGCGCAGCATGAATGGCACGCAATGGCGTAGCGCACAGGTGTGCAGCCGGCCATCGTCATGCAACGCCGCGATCGGCCTTGAGCATATCGATGAACACCCGGGTTTTCGGCGCCGTATGCTTGCCCGGCGGAATCAACGCATGGATCGCCGTGGATGTCGTCGACCAGTCGGGGTATACGCGAACCAGCCGACCCGTGGCCAGATCTGCAAGCACCGAGAAATCGGGCAATAGCGCAATGCCGGCGCCTTCGGCTGCAGCCGCACGGCATGCGTAGACGGTGTCGGCCAGCACGCTGGCAGAGAAATTGATCTCGCGCGTTGCTCCATCCGCGCGATGCGCCTTGAAACGCGCGGGATGGGGCAGGACTGAGAGCCCGACGAAGGCGAGGGTGGCTGCGTCGTCGATCTGTTCCGGAAGCGGGTTACGCAAGACAAAGTCGGGACTGGCGACCAGCCACTTCGAATATTCGCCAATGCGCACTGCGCGATGACTAGAGTCAGCAAGTTCGGTAAGACGGATCGCCACATCGACGCCGTCCGTTATCAAATCGATCAGGCGGTCGGCAGATACCATCTCGATGCGCAGCGCCGGATGTGCTCTTTGTATCCGGGCCAGGACCGGAGCGAGGACGACCGCGCTGTACTCGACCGATGACGCAACCCGCAATGTTCCACGCAGCTCGTCTTGCGATGGGCTGACGACGGACATGGCTTCGTCGGCGAGACGCACGATTTCACGACATGTCTCAAAGAATGAAGCGCCTGCCTCCGTCACGCTGATCCGCCGTGTGGTTCGGACGATGAGGCTCGCACCCAGTTGCAGTTCCAGCCGCTGGATGCTGTCGCTGACTGTCGTCTTGCCAATGCCGCGCCGCTGCGCTGCGCGCGTGAACGAACCTGTTTCGACGACGGCTATGTAGTTGAGCAGATGTTCAAACGTCAGGTTGCGCAGGTCGGACATGGGAGGTATAGGTGGTTTCAGATTCTTCGTTCGTACGAGACACTAACGCATCCGGCCAAATAGCGGAGACGCCAGGCTTGCAGCCGCGAGTTCGGTTGCAGCCGATACAAGTGCAGGGCCAAGTGTTGTCATACGCTTTTCCGTCAGCCGGACAGCGGGACCTGCAATGCTGATCACCCCAATCGCGGGATAACCCCGTCGTTGAACCGGAGCGGCCATCGCCGTCATCCCCGGCGCGAACACTTCGTAAATCGTAGCGTAGCCACGGGCGCGGGCCGCATCGACGAACGCCAGGAGCGCCTTCACGGTAGTCGGCGCTCTCGGCCCGTATTGCTTTGGTTGCCCGAACCCCTGGCGCGTCACCAGTTCGAGCGCACGCTCATCGGTCATTGTCATCATCCAGGCGTGCCCCGTCGCGCTGCACGAAAGAACGGTGTCCATGCCCATGTCCGGGTCATACCGCAGCCCCTTTAGCGCACCCTGCGCCTTGGCGACCCACGTCAGCCTGTCTCCGTCGACGATAGCGAGCCGTACAAGCTCGCCGGATGTTTCCGCGAGCCGGTCGAGCAGCGTTTGCGCAATGTCGATGATGCCGGAGGTCGCCAGATAACTGAGGCCCAGTCCTGCGAGCTTCGTGGTCAGCACATAGTCGCCATGCTCGCGTAACTGACGGACATAGCCGCATTGCTTGAGATCGACGAGCAGGCGATGGCACGCGCTGCGAGGAATCTCGAGTTGGTCCGAGATCAACGCAAGCGGCGTCCCTTCCATTTGAGTCGCGAGAAATTCCAGCACCGACAGAGTTCTTTCGGTCACGCCCGGCATGAAGACTCCCTTCCACTCGACAGAGTACCCATGATTGCACGATACGGAATGACATTCCACCCTGGAATACCGTCCCGGCCACGCTGGTAGTCTGTGCCGTATGCAGCCCGGCCGGATGCTTTTCCACAGCGGTATCACGGGACGCATGACAAAAAACACGGACCACGCGCGACTAAAAACCAGGTTCGCGACGCGGCGCCAACACCGGTTTGGAAACGGAGACAACATGAATCAGCAATCGCACTTACCCGCGCAACAGGCGATGCGCACGCGCGCAGTGACCGCCGCCGCTGTCGGGACGGCACTCGAATGGTTTGACTTCACGTTATACGGCGCACTGGCCGCTACCGTCTTGCCCAAGCTGTTTTTCCCTTCGATGGATTCGACGTCCGCATTGCTGGCTTCGCTTGCAACGTTCGGCGTCGGACTCGCGGCGCGACCGCTGGGCGCCATCATTTGCGGTTATCTCGGCGACAAGATGGGACGACGCAACCTGATGCTCGGTACTGTCACCATCATGGGTGTGTGCTCGATGCTGATGGGCCTGCTGCCGACCTACGCAAGCATCGGTGTATGGGCGCCGTTACTGCTCGTAGTGCTGCGCATCCTGCAGGGTTTTGCGCTGGGCGGTGAATCGACGGGCGCGCAGTTGATGGCGATCGAACACGCAAGTTCCGATCGGCGCGGCAAATACTCCGGCCTTCTCGGGTTGTGCTCGCCGCTCAGCCAGATCATGGCCAACGGCGTCCTGCTCGCGCTTTCATCGGTGATGTCGGCGCAAGCGTTCGATGCATACGGCTGGCGCATCCCGTTCCTCCTGAGCTTCATTCTCGTGATCGTCGGAATCTACATCCGGCTGCGAGTCAGCGAGACGCCCGCGTTCGTCGCGCTTCGAAAAACCGAAGTCGTGCGCGTGGGCAGTCCGCTGCGCGATGCACTGCGCCTTCACTGGCGCACAGTGCTTCGGTGGATGCTGTTCTTTTGCGGCCCCGCTGCGATCTTTTATCTGATCGTCGTGTTCTCGCTGAGTTACGTCACGAAAACGCTGGGCGTGCCGAAGCAGACTGGCTTTCTGCTCTTGATGGGGGCCAACGTGTGTGCGATCGTCGGCGCGCTGGCCGGCGGCATGCTGAGCGACCGGATCGGCCGCAAGAAAGCGCTGGCGATAGGTTCGATCGCCACCTTGCTGATGTTGTTCGTGTACTTCCAGATCCTGGATACCAAGAGTTTCGTGCCCATGCTTGCGGCAATGGGCTTCTTTCTCGGCTTCACTCAGTTTCAAAGCGGCATCCAGCCGGTTGCATTCGCCGAAGCGTTCCCGACCAATGTGCGCTACTCAGGCTCGGCGCTGGCGTACACCGGCGCCAACCTGATTGCAGGCGGTCCCATGCCCGTTGTTGCGGTGTGGCTCTTCGCCCTTTGTAACGGCTCGCCGTGGGGTGTCGTCGCCGTGTGCGTCACATTCAACGTCATTTCCCTGGCCGCGATTCTGACCGCGCCCGAAACGCTGGGTATCGACTTGAACCGGGTCGACTCTGCAAGGGAAGTAATCGGATCATCGGTGCATGCATCTACGCAATCTCCCTCTCACTGAAATGCAGGCAACGCAAATGAAGCCACTTGTTTATGTGCTGAACGGATCCAACCTGAACATGCTGGGCAAGCGCGAGCCGCACCTGTACGGCACGACGACTCTTGCCCAGGTAAAAGAACGTACTGAAGCGCTCGCGAGCGAACTCGGCCTCGAATGCGAGTTTCGCCAGACGAATCACGAAGGCGTGATGGTCGACTGGCTGCAGGAAGCCTTTGAAAAGGATGCGGCCGTTGTCATCAACCCGGCGGGGTTCTCGTTTGCGTCGATACCGGTGCTCGACGCAGTCAAGCTGATTCGCCAGCCGGTGATCGAGGTGCATATCACCAACATCCATCAGCGCGACGAGCAGTATCGGCATTCACTGATTTCACTGGCGGCGCGCGGTGTGATCTGCGGGCTGGGTGTCGATGGATACCTGCTTGCTGTTCGTGCGGTTGCGGGAGCGATCCAGCGGGCATGAGTAGGGTGACGCGCATGGAAACGCGGTCTGGAACGCAAACGGCTTATGTTTGCGAAACGCTGCGCGTGAAATCGATGTCTTTCGTCTCGATGACTGCACCCGATCGGCCAGGCGCCTTCTGGTTGCTCCAGTACAGATTGGTGTGCCGGATCACGGCCGCCGGCGGAGGTGCGCCTCTTTGCGTCATGTCTTCGGTCGTATGGGCATCGCCAACGAGCGTCGCGTCATAGCCGCGCACGAGTGCCCCATGCAGCGTCGAGCGAATGCACATATCGGTCTGTGCGCCCGCAACGATGAGCTTGCCAACGCCAAGCGCCGCCAGCACCTGTTCCAGATCGGTGCCTTCAAATGCGTCGCGATAACTTTTTTCGATGATCGCTTCACCTCGCGCCGGAACAAGTTCAGAAACGATCTGCCACGCTTCGCTGCCCGCGTGCAGCTCCTGATCCGCATGGCGAACCCAGACAACCGGGGCCCGGGCGCTGCGCGCCTTTTCAATAAGTATCCGGACTGAGTCGAGCACTTGATGCCGTCGGTATGCGTTTGCAACGACTTCATTCTGAAGATCGATGACGACAAGCGCGGTGTTGGGGCGATTGGCTAACGTAGTCATGGACAGATGCATTTAAGAGGAAGAATGTATCTTAGCGGGATATGCTGACCGTGACGCAAGTGACCATTTCAAGACATTGGAAAGCAATCGCAATGAACCAGCCTATGACTACTGAGTTAAACATGATGGGGACGTGATGGTTGGACGGCGCAAGAGAGCGAAGTGATGGCCGATCACCGGTGGTCGGGCCGGGAAGAACTGGCCAGCACGACTGAGACTGTCTATCCGGAAGGGCTGGTCGACATGCTCGATGAAGCAGGCGTTTTCGGGCCATAAGTAATTGGCTTCGAAGCAAACCAAGGGGCGGCTTTGGATCGTCTTCTGCCCGACGCGGCTCGACCAATGGCGGCCCAATCCGCCCGTTTAGCATCAAACGCGCTTGGCCGCCAGCAGCTTGATACCGAGGGCGAAAAACACCAGTCCGCTGCTGCGTTTTACTGCGTCCAGCCAGCGACTCGTCCCAAGTCCGTCGTGAAAGCGACGGACGCTCACCGAGTAGATCGTGTGGACAAGCACCACGATTGCAGCGACGGTCAAATACATGACGATGAACTGCCCGGGCAACGGACGATCATGGGTGACGAACTGTGGCATGAAAGCCGACAGGAAAATAAGCGTTTTGGGATTGCTGCCTGAAACCAGAACCGCTTCCCGGAATAACTTCCCTTTGTTCAACACGTGTGCAAACTGAGCGTTGGCAGCAGGCGTCGCCTTAGGCGCCTGGCTTCTTAACTGCTTCACGCCGAGGTACATGAGATAGAGAGCACCGATCACTTTCATGCCGACGAATAGCGGGGGCATCGCAATCAGCACGGCGCCCACGCCCAGCGCAACAAGGATGACCACCACCAGTTGAGCCAGCAGGTTCCCGGCGATCGTGGAAGCGGTTCCCCGGCTACCGTACCTGACCGCGTTACGGATCACGAGTAGAACGTTGGGACCGGGTGAAATCGTGGTGACGAGATACGCCGTCGCGAACAGAAACCAGGTATGAAGGGACATTCGTGATTTGTTGAGTGGTTGGATGGTTCCGAAGGCAGCTTGATTCTGCCACGATTGCCGGGCGAAGCGGGTTCGAAGTCTCTGCCTGGACAGATGCGGAGACAGGGGATGGAACGATTGCTGTCGGAAACGGCGGCCGGTCGCAGTGAGTTGCGACAGACGTTCAGTTCACGACCGCGACCATGCCCGGATTGACAGTTTGCGCTGTTGCACGGCAGGAAAATCCTGGCGAGCCGATGGGTGATTGGCGCTTCTGCATGTCTTGCTTCAAAAAACGCCCGCTTGGCCTTTCTTTTTTCCCAAGACGAAAAACCTCTACCATGAGCGTCTGGTCCAGCACTGTGCCGGTGCTCTTTCTGCGGCGCCGGAGGCCCTTAACGACAGCGAAACGAAAGGGCATCGGCAGCGTGTGCAAAGGGTCAATATAATCGCCTTGTACCCAGCCGTCATCGAGCTTCTTGCCACGACACCGAGGGCGGCGTTTTTGCGAGGCAACATTGATGATCGATGCAACGGCTGTCATCCATCCGACTGCGGTTATTGAAGACGGCGCTGTAATAGGCGCCGGCGTGCGTATTGGTCCCTACTGCATCATTGGCAGCGATGCCGCGATCGGCGCGGGAACGATCCTCAAGTCCCATGTGGTTGTAAGTGGACATACGCGGATGGGTCGAGACAACACCATCTACCCCTTCGCTACGATCGGCGAGGACAATCAGGATTTGAAATACGCCGGGGAACCGACGCAAGTAGAAATAGGCGACCGTAACAAGATCCGCGAGAGCGTCACGATACATCGAGGCACGGTCCAGGGCGGCGGCATCACCAGGATCGGCAGCGACAACCTGCTGATGGTCAATGCGCACGTGGCGCACGATTGCATTGTCGGCAATCATTGCATTCTGGCAAATAACGCAACGCTGGGCGGACACGTGATTGTGGATGACTACGTGATCATCGGCGGGATGTGCGCGGTCCACCAATTTTGTGTCATCGGAGCGCACGTCATGGTGGGCGGCTGTTCCGGCGTGGCTCAAGACGTGCCGCCGTTCATCATTGCCCAGGGCAATCACGCTTCACCGAACGGGGTGAACACTACGGGCCTGCAGCGCCGCGGCTTCAGCAAGGAAGCGATCCACGCCATCCGGAACGCCTACAAGGTGCTCTACCGAAGCGGCAAGACGCTCGAGGAAGCGAAGCCGGAGATCGCCGAGATTGCAAGCGTCCACGCCGAAGTCAAACCGTTCCATGAATTTCTCGTCCGGTCCACTCGCGGCTTGATTCGATAAGTCGTCCGGATTCGGAAGCATCGCGCGGCTGCGAATGTTCGCTAGCGAAAAAAAATTCAGCCGGCGCATGTCGATCTCGATGGCCTTCCTTCGTCGTCTCAATGGCGGTATGCGGCTTAACCACGCATTCAGTCAACACTGACAGGAGATTGCAATGTCGATTCAAAAAATCACGCCGTTTCTTTGGTACTCGAACGAAGCAGAGGAAGCCGCCGCATTCTATGCAGGTATTTTCCCGGACTCGCACGTCGTCCGGAAAACCGCGGTGACAAGCGCCGGTTCAACGAAGGTCGTCGAGTTCGTCCTCTTCGGGCAGCCGTTTATCGCCATGAGTTCGGGCGGAGGCGACCCGTTCAATCACTCGGTATCGTTCATGGTTAATTGTGATGATCAGGAAGAACTCGACCGTTACTGGAACGCGCTGCTCGAAGGCGGCGGCGCGCCCGAGGCGTGCGGATGGCTGAAAGACCGCTTTGGCGTCTCGTGGCAAATCATTCCTGGCGATCTCATCGAAATGATGGCCGACTCCGATCACTTAAAGGCCACGCGTGTTGCCGAAGCCATGATGAAAATGGTGAAGTTCGATGTCGCGGCGCTTAGGGCCGCGTATTCGGGAACGGCGGGATAACACATCTTCGCGCTCAGTGTCTCCGCTCGGTATTGTCCGTAAGCGGTCATAATTCAGTCCGTAGTGAAGGACCCCTTGAACCCGTGACTGCTTCAACCCGTAACGGAAACATCACATGACAGACCGCGAAGTGATCGTCCCTTCGGCGATGCAAAATATCGTCGCCCGTGCAGGATATGCGCCGGCCGTAAAGGTCGGCGCCATCGTTTTCTGCGCTGGCCAAGTTGGGCGCACGGCTGACCTGGAAGTGATCGCCGATCCCGAGGCGCAGTTCCTGGCATGCTGGATAAATCTGCGCACGGTGTTGCAAGCGGCCGGTTGCACGTTCGAAGACGTTGTCGATATGACGACGTACCACGTGCAGATGAGCACACATATGCCGGTATTCCGGGAGGTGAAGAATCGCGTCTTTCCACGCGGCACATGCGCGTGGACCTCGATCGGCGTATCCGAGCTCGCGCATCCGGGCTTGCTGGTCGAGATCAAATGCGTGGCGGTGAAGCGGGACTCGACTGCGGCATGCTGATGCCTGGCCGACGTGACATGACAGAAGGGAGCGCACGGTGGACCGAATGACTGGAATGGAGACGTTCGTATCCGTGGTCGAATCCGGATCGTTTTCGGCAGCCGCGAGGCTTCTCGATGTCGGGCAGCCGGCGGTATCGAAGGCGGTCGCTCAGCTTGAGGATCGCCTGGGTGTTCGCCTGTTGCTCCGGTCCACCCGCGGCCTCACGCCAACGGAGGCGGGTCAGGCCTACTACGAGCACGCAAGACGCGCGATCCTGCAGGCCGATGAAGCCGATTTCGCGGCCAAGGGCGCCGCCAGCAGGTTGGCCGGCCGCCTCAGGGTATCAGCGGCCGTGACCTTTGCGCGGCTTCACATCGTTCCCAGGCTGCCGGTTTTTCTGGAGGCCAATCCGGAGCTGAGCATCGACATCATTCTGGACGATGAAAACGTCGACCTGCTCGAACGTGGCGTCGATGTCGCCTTGCGAATGGGCGCGCTGAACGATTCGACCATGACCGCGCGCAAGCTTGGCACGAGCCCGCGCAAGGTAGTCGGAACGCCTGCGTACTTCGAGAAAGCGGGCACACCGCTGACGCCGGCGGATCTGTCCATGCATCAGGCCGTCATCTACGAGCAGGGCGGCGGTGGATCAGCGTGGTCGTTCGCACGCGGCGCGGCCGAGACGTCTGTTGTGGTTTCGGGACGCGTCCGGGTCACGGCCGCGGAGGGCGTCCGGGCGGCGGTGCTCGCCGGCATGGGCCTGGCGGTCGTCTCCGAGTGGATGCTGGCGCCCGAACTTGCAAGTGGGGAAGTCGTATCCGTGCTCGACGACTGGGGCCTTCCCGGCGTCGATCTCTGGGCGCTTTTCCCGACTGGACGCATGGCGAGCGCGAAAGCGAGGGCGTTTGTGGCGTTCGTTGAAGAAACCCTGGCCGGTGTGGACTCGCACGTCGGATGACGTATTGCGATGGCCAGGGCGACGTCACATCCTGGTGCGCTGGTCGGACTCGCCCGCCGTGACTCCATGCTGGCGAAGCACGGGAAGCATGTCGTCAGGTTCCGGCCGATACGTGTAGTCCGGGTTCACCTCCGAATACAGGATCGTGCCGTCCTGTCCAATCACATATCGCGCCGGCATCGGTAAAGTCCAGCTAGCGTCGCTATTGAAAGCTGGCAGGTCGTTCTTCAAAGATTGATAGAGATCGACCAGATAGTCCGGAAGTGCGAAACGGATTCCGAATGCCGCGGCCACATCGTTATGTGTATCGATCAGAATCGGGAAGCTCAGATTGTTTGTTCGAATCGACTTGCGGCTATTCACTGCATTCTGCGGCGAAATGGCGACCAGACTGGCGCCGTGTTCCTTGAAAGCGGCAAGCGACGTTTCGAGCGCCTGAAGTTCGAGGTTGCAATAAGGGCACCACACGCCGCGATAAAAGCTGACCACGAGCGGCCCTTTCGCAAGCAACGCGGCCGATGAAACCCGTTCGCCGTCCGAATCGTTCAGTGTGAATTCCGGTGCAATATCGCCGGCTTTCAATGCGTGGCGTGCCTGACCCGATGCGATGAGTTCCGCAGTCGCCCGCTCCATTACCGGATGAATTTCCGGCGGTGCGAAGTATGGTGCTTTTCCGCCCTTGAAGTCCGCCTTCAAGGCGTCGAGTTTTTCTTGAAGTGCCATGTGTACCCCTTGCTGTGCGAGTGGATGATCCGCGTCCGACGGATCAGATCATCTTCCGCGGCCCTACGATCCGGAAGGCATGTCGTACGCATAACATTCATTCCCAGAGGGCATGGAGCGCGGTGAGTTGCATTTATTCCCGCGCGGAATTCGCGTTATTCGAAAGCGCCCGTAGCCGTTCCCAGATGAACTCGATAACTTTGCCACGGGGTCGGGCAAGACCGCCCGACACGCATACAACGTTCTAAATGGGAATCATCATGTCCAGGTTACAAGGCAAAGTCGCGGTCATCACGGGTGGCAGCAGCGGTATCGGTTTCGCGACAGCAAAGCGGTTTGCTGAAGAGGGCGCGCACGTCTTTATCACCGGGCGGCGGCAGGCGGAACTCGATAAAGCTGTCGAAGCAATCGGCCGGAATGTCACAGCGGTTCAGGGTGACGTCACCCATCCGGACGATCTCGATCGGCTGTACGCCAAGGTCAGGGAAACCAGGGGTGTGATCGACGTGTTGTTCGCGAATTCGGGGTTTATCGAGTTGCAGGGCATTGATCAGATCAGCCCGGAGCATTTCGATAAAATCTTCGGTATCAACACAAAGGGCCTGCTGTTCACGGTGCAAAAGGCGTTGCCCTTGATGCGCCAAGGCGGGTCGATCATCCTCGTGTCGTCCATTGCCAATGTGAAGGCTTTCCAGTCTTACGGCGCATACAGCGCGTCCAAGGCGGCGGTCCGTTCGTTTGCACGGACCTGGACGCTCGAACTCAAGGATCGCGGCATTCGCGTGAATACGCTGAGTCCGGGACCAGTGGATACGCCGATCATCGACTCACAGTTCGAGACGAAGGAAGAATCGGACAAGCTGCGCGAGTCCTTCGCGCAAGTCATTCCTCTTGGCCGCATGGGACGCCCGGAGGAGCTTGCGGCTGCCGCGTTGTTCCTGGCATCGGACGAAAGCAGCTTTGTCGCGGGGATCGATCTTCCCGTCGATGGCGGCATGGCACAGGTTTGAGCAGCGAACCCACAGGCTGGCCGGTCGATCACGACGAACGATAAAAATGGACGCAGATGCCAGGATGCTTGCGCTAAGCGCCATATCGCACGAGTCGCGACTGGCCATTTTCAGGGTGCTCGCCGGCACGGGGCCGCGCGGATTGTCTGCCGGCGAGATCTCCGGAAAGCTGGGAATCGTTCCGTCCAGCCTGTCTTTCCATTTGAAGGACATGCGCCGCGCGAAGCTTGTGATCGCGCGCCGCGAGCGGACGTTCATTTACTACTCGGCAAGCGTGGACGTCATTCAGGAAGTCATCGATTTCCTGAGTGAAACCTGTCTCGCCGGTTCGGGAGGCAGTTCTCCCGGCACGTAGGAGGGCCGTACTCCGGTCAATCAGGCCTCAGCATTCTCCGGCAACTTCGCGATCACGTTGATCTCGAACTGAAAGCCATAGAGCCAGGTCACGCCGACCGCAGTCAGTGTCGGATGCGGCGCGTCGCCCCAGTACTCGGATACGACCTTCCAGATTGTCTCGAACTTCGATTCCGGGTCGACCATGAAGACCGTGACGTCGACCGCGTCGTCGAATGTGCATCCGGCCGCCGCCAGAATCGCGTTGAGATTGTCGAACGCGAGCCGGACCTGCGTCTCGAGATCCGGCTCGGGCGAACTGTCTTCACGGCTGCCGACTTGCCCCATTCGTGACTACAGCGAACGCTCGATCGCTTTGCCGAGCAGGTCCAGGCCAAGATCGATTTCATCTTCGTGAACGGTCAGCGGCGGCGCGATCCGGAATACGCCGCCCATGCCGGGCAACTGCACGATGTTCATGCTGAGCCCGAGATTCATGCACTCGCGCGTGATCTTGGCGCCGAGCCCATCGGCGGGTTCTTTCGTGCGGCGATCCTTGACGATCTCCATGCCGAGAAGCAGGCCACGCCCGCGAATATCGCCGATGCAATCGAAACGTTCCATCAGACCCGAAAGGCCCCGTCTAAGCCGATCGCCCATCACGTTCGCACGCGCAACCAGCCCCTCGCGCTCGACTACGTCCAGCACACGCAAGCCGATGGCCGCGGGAAGCGGATCGGACACGTGGGTCGTATAGAACAGGTAACCGAGCTCGTGCGCGCGCTCCTCGATCGCGGCGGACGTCACGACGGCTGCGAGCGGCAAACCGGCGCCCAGAGTCTTCGATAACGTCAGGATGTCGGGCGTGACGCCATCGCGCTCGCAGGCGAACATGGTGCCCGTTCGGCCGATGCCGGTCTGCGCTTCATCGAGGATCAGCAGCATGCCGCGCTCCTCGCATTTGCGTTTCAGCGCTGCCATATAGCCAACCGGCAATTCGATGATCCCGCCGGAACTGAGAATCGGCTCAGCGATGAACGCCGCGAGATTCCCGCTGGACTGCCGGTCGATCAGATCGAAAGCATAGTCCAGCTCCGCCAGGTAATCGTATTCGCCATTGCGCTCGAAACGCGGCCGGTACAGGAACGGCGCGGGAATTGCGTACGAGCCGACGGCCGCCGGGCCGACGCCCTTGCGACCGGCGCTGTAGGTCGCGGAAGCCGCGTTGCCCGTCATGCCGTGCCAGGACTGCGCAAACCCTACGATTTCGTACTTGCCCGTGACCAGCTTCGCCATGCGGATGGCGGCTTCGTTCGATTCCGCGCCCGTGCTCAGCAACAGTGCGCGGTCGAGTCCTTCGGGCGTGATGTCGGCGAGGCGGGTCGCGAGATCGACCACTGGCCGGGACAGCATGCCGCTGAAGAGGTGGTCGAGCTTGCCGGCGTATTCGTTGATGACCGACATGATCTCAGGATGGCTGTGCCCGAGCACCGCGCTCATTTGCCCCGATGTGAAGTCCAGGATCGCGCGGCCGTCTGCGTCGTAGACGAAGCTGCCTTTGGCACGCTCGATGATCAACGGCTCGAAGGTGCCGCCGTAGCGGATGAGGTGATGTCTGGCGTTATGCCAGAAGGTTGCATCGTCGTTTCGGGACACCTTGCTGCTCCTTGGCGAATGGCAGGAATAAAGCGTGGACAAGCGGGAATAGGC
The DNA here is from genome assembly GCF_001557535.2 of Burkholderia sp. PAMC 26561. Taxonomy (NCBI): domain Bacteria; kingdom Pseudomonadati; phylum Pseudomonadota; class Betaproteobacteria; order Burkholderiales; family Burkholderiaceae; genus Burkholderia; species Burkholderia sp. PAMC 26561. The sequence continues at coordinate 135,086 of NZ_CP014315.1, read as the reverse complement.
GGAATAGGCGGGAATAGCTTGCAGTCTAGTTCGCTCTCTGGTTTCATAGAATCGAATAGTTCTAATGGAAGATAGAAGCGAGTCTTATACCTTGAGCCTTTCACTCGAAATCGACCTGCTGCGTTCGTTCACCGTCGTGGCCGAAGTCCGGACGCTCAGCCACGCGGCCAGCCGGATTGGCCGGACCCAGTCCGCGCTGAGCCAGCAGATGAAGCGTCTTGAAGAGATCGTCGATCAGCCGCTGTTTCAGCGCACAGGTCGCGGCGTGGTATTGACCAACCCCGGCGAACGCCTGCTGATCCACGCCCAACGCATTTTGCGCATGCACGACGAAGCAATGGCCGATCTGTCCGGCAAAGGCTTGTCGGGAACGATTCGCTTTGGATGTCCGGACGACTACGCCACGGTTTTCCTGCCGCATTTGCTGCGGCAGTTTTCGAGCCGGCACCCGGATGCGCTGGTGGAGGTCGTATGCGCGCCCACGCCTCGATTGCTCGAACAACTGGACATGCATGCGCTGGACCTGGCGATGATTTCGCTACCGGAGAGTGCCCCGAACGACGACATCATCCGCCGTGAGCCGCTGGTCTGGGTGGGTTATCCGGGACTGGACGCCGCGCACTTCGACCCGTTGCCGCTGGCGCTTTCCGATCCGGACACGCTCGATCACGTCGCGGCCTGCGAAGCGTTGCAGCGCGCGGGCAGGGCGTATCGCATCGCTTATGCGAGCAGCAGTCTTGCCGGTCTTACGGCCCTGGTCCGCTCGGGGCAGGCCGTGGCCGTCATCACGCAGACGGCCGTCGCGCCGGATCTCTGCATTCTCAATGGCGATCCCGGACTTCCCGCGTTGCCCGGCATCGGCATTACGCTGAAGTTCGAGCGGGCACGCCCGTCGCATCTGATCAAGGTGTTCGCCGAGCATATCCGGCTCACGCTGCCCTTGATATGAAACACCGGGCGCAGCGGATCAGATGATCATGCCGCCCGATACCTCGATGCGCTGCGCGTTGACCCAGCGGTTATCGTCGGAGAGAAGCGCCGCGATCATCGGGCCGATATCGTCGGGATGACCCACGCGGCCAAGCGATGTCATGCCGGCAATCAGCTTGTTCAGGTCCGGATTGTCGCGGACCATGCCGCCGCTGAAATCCGTCGCGATCGCGCCGGGCGCCACCGTGTTGACGGTAATGCGGCGCTCGCCGAGTTCTTTCGCGAGATAACGCGTGAGCACCTCGACCGCGCCCTTCATGCACGCATACGCACTGCTTCCGGGAAACGAAAACCGCGCGAGACCCGAAGAGATATTCACGATGCGGCCGCCATCGTTGATGAGCGGCAGCAGCTTTTGCGTGAGGAAAAACACGCCCTTGAAATGGACCGCGTAGACGGCGTCCAGTTCGGCTTCGGTGGTCTCGTGAAACGCTTTGTGCAACGACGTGCCCGCGTTGTTGACAAGAAAATCGAAACGCTCTGCGCCCAGCTTTGAGAGCGCGTCACGAACGTTTTGCGTGAAGGTATCGAAGGAGGCGGTGTTGCTGGTATCGAGTTGAATGGCGATCGCGTTGCGTCCTGCTTCGCGCACTGCTGCAACGACCTGATCGGCTTCGGCGCGATTCGAGTGATACGTGAAGATCGAATCGATACCGCGCTTCGCCAGGTTCAGTACCGTGTTGCGGCCGAGGCCGCGGCTGCCGCCCGTGACGATTGCGATCTTCGGGGTGTTTTGATCAGGCATTGATGGACTCCGTTGTGTTTCACTGGGTTCGTGTCCGACCAACGATACGCGCGCCAGGCGAAGATCAGAATGCCCGAACTTGGACACTTCTTGCCTGATCCTGTCGCGCGTTTTTTTCTCGAAACGCCTATATGATCGTGGTTTCAGCGCCCACGGAATTTCGCTCATGTCCAACGATGCCCTGCTTGAAGCCGTCACCCGTTACACCGACGCCCAGCCCGGTGACGGCCCCTACCTGACGCCCGTGAAGGGCGTGATGATCCTGCGCTCGAATCGCGAAAAGCAGCCGTCGCACCTCATTTTCAAGCCGGCGTTGTGCATCATTGTGCAGGGCGCGAAATGGACGATCTTCGGCAATCAGCGGTTTCACTATCGCGCGGGTCAGGCGCTGGTCGTCAGCGTCGAGATGCCAGCGGTCGGGCGCGTGGTCGAAGCGAGCAGAACGGAGCCGTTTCTTGGCATCGTGGTCGAATTCGACCTGGCCGTGATGCGCGATGTGTTCGAAGGGCTGGCCACGACCGAAGGCGCGATCCATCCGGAGGCCGGTGCGAACGGCGAATCGGCGCACGGCGTCTTTGTCACCGACTTCGACGGGCCGCTCGCTGATTGCGCATTGCGTCTGATGCGCCTGATCGGCACGCCGCAAGCCATCCCGATGCTTTATCCATCGATCATGCGTGAAATCTGTTACTGGCTGCTCACGGGCCCGCGTGCCGCCGATGTCGCGGCGATCGTGCTAGGCAACAGTCATGCGCACCGGGTGGTGAGCGTGATCCACTCGTTGCGTAACCGTTTTGCTGAAGCGGTGCGCATCGAGGAGCTCGCGCTGCAGGCGCAGATGAGTCCGTCGTCGTTTCATCGGCAATTCAAGACGCTGACATCGATGACGCCCCTGCAGTACCAGAAGCAGTTGCGCCTGCTCGAAGCGCGGCGGCTTATGCTGACGGACGCGGCCAATGCAGAGACGGCTGCGTTCCAGGTCGGCTACGAAAGCGCATCGCAATTCAGCCGCGAATATGCGCGCATGTTTGGCGCACCGCCGCGGCGTGACGTGGTCACGCTGAGGGCGGCGGCGGGTTGATCGGCTTCGCCATCCCGGAAAGTATGGCGAATGTCATAACGGGGTAATACCGCTCGCAATAATGGATTCAGTTGTCGGCCCATAAAATCCCCGGAGCGAGACCCTGACATGCCGAACAAGACCAGAACCGATCCCGTTGCCACCGTATCGAGACGCAACTTCCTCAAGCTTGCCGGCGCGTCGTCGCTGGCGAGCGCCGCGACCACCATGACCGGCGCAGCGCGTGCCGCCGATACCGCGCCCGATGGCACACCCGAGCAGATTCATTTGACCTGGGGCGACGATCCATCGAAGGAAGTGGTCGTGAGCTGGGCATCGCTCGCGCCGGCCGCCAATCCGCGCGTTCGCGTGAGCACGGCGGGCAATGGTCACGCGAGGGTCGTGCACGGCGTGCAGCGCACTTATACCGACGGCTTGAACGGCGAGATTGTCTGCACCTACCACGCGGTAATTCACGGCCTGGAGCCGCATACCGAATACCAGTACGAAGTCACCGCCGATAACGACAGCAACACCGGGCAGCCGTTCAGCGCCTCGTTCCGGACCGCGCCGCGCGGCCGTGCGCCGTTTCGCTTCACGAGCTACGGCGACCTCGCGACGCCCAATACCGGCTGGGTGCTGTCATCGCCGCAAAGCCGTTTTGCCGTGCAAGCCGTCGAGCGCTTCCAGCCGTTGTTTCATCTGCTCAACGGCGATCTTTGCTACGCCAACCTCAACCCGGCGCATCAACCGGAAGTGTGGCGAGATTTCGGCAACAACGCGCAGACGTCGGCGGCCAATCGGCCGTGGATGCCATGTCCGGGCAACCATGAGGTCGAGTTCCACAACGGCGAGCAGGGCTTCGATTCGTATCTCACGCGCTACACACTGCCCGACAACGGCACGCGTTTTCGCGGCCGCTGGTACAGCTTTCGTGTGAGTTCGATCCTGTTTGTATCGCTGGATGCAGACGATGTCGTCTATCAGGACGCCGCGGCTTTCGTGGCCGGGCCCAATCCGCTGGTGCCGGCCGCGAGCACCGGCAATCCGTCAGTCGAACCCGGCACCTCGTTCTACATACGCGGCTACAGCAAGGGTGAGCAGACGCGCTGGCTCGAAAAGACCTTGCGCCATGCGGCCGATGACGACGACATCGACTGGATCATCGTGCAGATGCATCAGGATGCGCTGAGTTCATCGAAGACGGGCAACGGGTCGGACAAAGGCATCCGGGAAGCATGGCTGCCGCTCTTCGATCAATACGGCGTCGACCTCGTGCTGTGCGGCCACGATCACGACTACGAGCGCAGCCATCCGGTGCGCGGTTGCAATCACCATGCAGGATTCGATGCGGTCACCGGCGAGCGCGTCGATACGCTGCAGCCGAAACCCGTCGCGACGGCTCGCCGCGCGAACGAACCTATCGATACATCGCACGGTACTGTTCACCTGATTCTCGGTGGCGGCGGCACGAGCGCGCCGCTCGATGTCTACGGGCTCGATGCGGGCACGGGCAACCCGCAGGCGCAAATCTTCACCAAGCCGAATCGCCCCATACCCGGCACGTCGGCCAATACGTTCTTGCGCCGCCCGGCCGATGCACTGGAAGACGCAATCTGGTCGGCTCAGCGCGATACGGGAACGGGCTACGGCATCGCGGTATTCGATCACGATCCCGGCACACGGCATGGCAATACGACGATCACGATGAACTACTATCACGCGCCCGGCGCCGACCAGACGCCGACCGCGGACTATGAGCTCTTCGAGACCATCGTGTTGTCGAAGAAACGGCGTAGTTAAACCGCAAGCGCGGAGGCGTGTGGCGTCGTTTACTCGATGCCAAACAAACCATCACGCCCGAAGGCGAGCTCTGCAAACCGTTCGCCCATGCGCCGATGCGTGCGGCCATCCGGATGCAGTTGATCCGGCAGCGGCAGCTCGGCGAAATCGGCTTGACCGTAGAGCGCGAGTCCGTCGAGATAATGAAGATGGGGGTCCGTGGCGGCGCGTTGCTCTGCGATGCGCCGCAGTTCATCGCGGATGACGGTCAGCGTCAGTTTCCCGGACGTGCGCTCGTCAGGGTCGCCCGTCGCGCGAAACGAAACCTTGCCGCCTGCAAGCGCGGTGAGATCGAACGCGCCAGGGCCGGGCGTGTCCTCGTGTATCGGGCAGTGGATCGGCGAGATGATCAGCAGCGGCGTGGCCGGATGACCATCGCGGATCGTATCGATAAAGCCGTGCACCGCCGGCGTGAACGCGCGCAGGCGCATCAGGTCGGTGTTGACCAGGTTGATGCCGATTTTTAGGCTGATCAGATCGGCGGGTGTGTCGCGCATCGCTCGCGCGGTGAACGGGTCGAGTAATGCGCTGCCGCTGAAGCCAAGATTGATCAGCTCCACGCCGCCGAGGGAGGCGGCGAGCGCAGGCCATGTCGAGGTGGGGCTGTCGCCGTTCGAACCATGGCTGATCGAGCTTCCATGATGCAGCCAGACCTTTCGTCCAGTATCGGCGGCATGGTCGATTTTCGCGTCGGTACGCAGCGCGATCAGCTCAGTGATTTCGTTGTACGGCAGCCAGATTGCGATTGTCTTGTCGTGAGCAGGGAGGTCGTTGAACCGGAGAGTGGCGACCGGACCCGATTGCTTCGATGCCGTGCCAGTCGCCATGTCGATCGTCACGATGTCGCCTCCGGATGCGCTGCTTTGGCGCAGGAGCTTGCCATCGACAAGCAGGTCGTACATGCCCGCCGGCCGTGGCGGGGCGCCGGCGTACAAATAACGGGTAGGCAGGACATCGAGTTCGATATTCGTCGCGTGCGTGCGGAATATCAGCCGTACGCCCGAGGGCTGCGCCTCGGCCATCGCCAGTTGAGGATCGGCGCATTGAACACGCGCACGCTCAGGCAGGCGATGCGGCATCACGCCCCGTCCGGTGTGTTCGTATTCGAGAGCGCCGCGTAACAGCGCCGGGGTGATGGGCGTGGTGACCATGTTGTTCAAATGGCAAAAAGAGCCGCCATCTTAGCAAGCTGGGGTGTCATCGCGCCTTCCCTTCAGGCGCTCTGCTTGCGCGACATCCCGCCTGCGTTCCATTGAGCCGCTCACGCTAGCAACTTGCAGCAAATCTATTGCGTCTTTTGTTCGTTATATATTCCTTAAGGAACGCCTACGATAGTCCGTTGGTTTTGCAAGGAGAGCACGTGAGCAGCTCACAACAACACGTTACGAAAAACATCCGGGCTATCTTGCTCAAGCGCATTGTCACTTCCATGCTGCTTGCGGGCGCCTTCTTTGGCGCATTGAACGCCCACGCGCTCGATGCCGTCACCGTCGGTCTCGCGATCCCGCCAGCCGTACACGACGGCGCACCATATGCCGCAGCCGACAAGCTCGGGCTCTTCAAGGAAGAAGGGCTCGATGTCAAACTCATCATTTTCCAGGGTGCGGGCGCGCTGATTCCGCAAGTGGCGAGCAAGCGCATCACATTCGGTTATCCGACGGCGGAGCCAGTTCTATCGAGTTATTTGAACGGCGGCACGCCTGTGCCCGTGCGCTATTTCTATAACGGCGTGCCGGCCAACACGATGGAGTTCGCGGTGCTAGCATCGTCGCCGGTGAAGACCCTTGGTGATCTGAAGGACAAGAAGATCGGCGTCGGCGCGCTGAGCTGGGGCACGATTCCAGGCAGCCGCGCGGCGTTGCGCGAAGCGGGACTCAAGCCTGGAACGAACGTCGAGTATGTGGCGGTGGGCGCGCTCGGCGCGGGCTTTCATGCGCTGAAAACAGGCGCCGTCGATGCCCTCAATTTCAACAGCAGTTGGGACGACATGCTCGAACTTTCGGGCACGCCAATCCGCCGCATCCGCTACCCGTCCGTGTTCGATGAAACCGCGGGCAACGGTTTTATCGCGCATCGGGATACCTTTACCGAACATCCGGATCTCATCGTGCGATTCGGGCGTGCCTATACGAAGGCGCAGATCGTGTGCCAGGCGAACCCGGCGTTTTGCGTCAATGCGTTCTGGGCCGAGCATCCGGAATCGAAACCGCAAGGCGATGAAACGAAGAACCTGCGCGAAGCGGTCGAACTGGTCAAGCGCAGGCTCGACCGTGTCCTGCTGACATCCGACGGCAAGCCGCGGCAAGCGGGCGCGTACAACCTGCCAGCCGTGCGTGCGAATCTGGCGGAGATGCAGAAAGTCGGGGAATTTCCAAAGGGCGATGTTCCCATCGATCAAATCTTCTCGAACCAGTTCGTGCCCGAGTTCAGCCGCTTCGATGAAGCCGCGCTTCGCGAACGCGCGAGGCAACAATGAGCGCGCGTATTGATGTAACGCCGCAGACGGCGTTGATCGATGTCGCGAGAGACATTGTGTTGTCGGGCTTCACGCCGAACGCGGAGGTCGATGCTATCGCGCGGCAAATACAGCACGACGGCAGCGAATGGGAGAGCATCAACCGCTTTATCGCCGATGAAACCGGATGCATCGATCTGCGCACCGCGGTGCCGGTCTCGGGGGATTACGCCGGGAGTGGCGCGCAGGCAATGGGTATCGTGTGGTCGATGCGTTGCGTGAAGGAAGTACCCGGCGTTGATAGTATCGAGCCGCTGCAGGTCGAGATCGAAGCCCGCGATACGCGTGGCGCTACGGCGCATGCCTCGTTCACCCAACAATTCCTCGCCGATGGCGTGACCCGCCGGGAGGTTCGCGAGCAGGGCATCGTGGGTACGTTGTTTATTCCGGGAACGCCTGGCCCGCATCCGGCCGTGATCGTGCTGAACGGTTCGGGTGGCGGCATCAATGAGCCGCGAGCGGCGCTGTACGCGGCGCATGGCATCGCGGCCTTCGCGCTCGGCTACTTCAAGGCGCCGGGTTTACCGCCGGCCATTTCACGCACGCCGCTCGAATATTTTGCGCGTGCGCTCGGCTGGCTGCGGCAGGCCGTGCAGCCCAGGAACGGCTTCGTGGCGATTGCCGGGCAGTCGCGCGGCGGCGAGCTCGCGTTGTTGCTTGGCGCGACATATCCGGACCTTGTCTCGGCGGTGATTGGCTATGTGCCGAGCGCGGTGTTGCACGGCACGTTGCGTGCGGGCGCCGTGGGCGAAGCGCCTGATTCGGTTGCATGGACGCTCGGCGGCAAAGCGCTGCCGCACGTCTGGGACGACAACCGCTACGCCGACTGGAGTGCGTTCAGGCATCCGCCCGCGCCCGGCGAACCGATCCGTCAGGCGCCCGCGTTCGTATCGGCTCTTGAGGACGCGGATGCGGTCGCGCGATCGCGTATCGAAGTCGAGCGCATTGCCGGGCCGATCCTTCTCATCTCGGGTGCGGATGACGGCTTCTGGCCATCGAGCCGATACGCCGACATGATCGTCGATGATCTAAAGCAGCGCGGTTTCGCGCATTCTGTCGAGCATCTGCGGTATGAGGGCGCCGGTCATTCGATCCTGTTTCCGCACGTGCCGGCTACGCTCGTCGCGCGGCCGCATCCGGTCGCCGGCGTACGCATCACCGCGGGTGGATCGGCCTCGGCCAATGCTCACGCAAACGAAGCTTCATGGCCGCGAGTGTTGCTGTTTATCGAAGCCGCGAGCTGTTTGACGAGCCATCCGGAATGAGCGCGACCGCCGCGTTCACCGCAGAACGGATCTCGGTTCGATATCAGACACGCAGCGGCGTAATCGATGCATTGCGCGACATCGATTTGCGCATTGAAGAAGGCGAGTTCGTGGCGCTGCTCGGGCCATCCGGCTGCGGGAAGTCCACGTTGCTCAAGGTCGCTGCGGGCTTGATCTCGCCGACGGAAGGCCGCGCGAGCATCGGTGGAAAACAGCTCGACCGGCCCGGGCGCGATGTGGGCGTCGCGTTCCAGAAGCCGAACCTGCTGCCGTGGAAAACAGTCCTCAGTAACGTCATGCTGCCCGCGCAGACGCTGCGTTTGCCGAAAGCGCCCGCATTGACCCGCGCGCGGGATCTGCTCGAACTCGTCGGGCTTGCCGCGTTCGCGGACAACTATCCATCGGAGTTGTCGGGCGGGATGCAGCAGCGCGTCGGCCTCGCGCGAATGCTGTTGCACGATCCCGAACTGCTGCTGATGGACGAGCCGTTCGCCGCACTCGATGCAATGACACGCGAATCGCTCACGCTTGAATTGCAGCGCATCTGGCTTGCGCAACGCAAGTCGGTGCTGTTCATCACGCATAGCATTCCAGAAGCGGTTTTCCTGGCCGACCGCGTGGTCGTGATGTCTGCGCGGCCGGGCCGCATCATCGATGACTTTGCAGTTCCGCTCGATCGCCCGCGCACCGCCGACACAATGGCGAGCGCCGCGTTCGTGGATGCCTGCCGTTACCTGAGGGGACATTTCCAATGACCACCCGACGCGCAAACTGGACGGTACCGGCCTTTGTTTATCCGCTGGTGAGCCTGATCGTGGTGATCGCCGCGTGGCAGGCGGCGGTCAGGCTCCTGGCCATTCCCGACTACGTGCTGCCCGCGCCGATGCAGGTCTTCAATGCGCTCGCCGGCGGTTTCGCCGATGGCACGTTGTGGCCGCACATCGGCGCGACCTTGTTCGAAACACTGGCGGGTTATGCGATTGGCTCGGTGCTCGCGGTGCTGCTCGGCGCGATGCTCGCCGAGTCGCGTTTGTTCGAGCGTTTCGTGTTTCCGCTTCTGGCCGGCCTGCAGGCGATGCCCAAGGTCGCACTCGGCCCGATCATCCTGGTCTGGTGCGGATACGGGAGTGCATCGAAGATCGTGCTGGTGGTGCTGGTGTGCTTTTTCCCGTTGTTCATCAACACGGTCAACGGGTTGCGGCGCGCGGATCCGGATCTGCTCGATGCCTGCCGCGCGTTTTCTGCATCACGCGCGTATCTGTTCCTGCACGTGAAGTTGCCTTCGGCGGCATCGGAGATATTCAGCGGCTTGCAGATCGGGATTTCGCTTGCGTTGATTGGCGCGGTCGTCGGCGAGTTTCTTTCGTCGCAACGCGGGCTGGGTTATCTGATCAGCTCGGCGTCGGTGAACATGAGCGTGGCGACGATGTTCGCGGGCGTCGTGTTGCTTGCCATGATCGGTGTGTGCGGCGCACAGATCGTGCGCGTGGTGCAGCGGCGCGTGGTGTTCTGGGAGCAGCAGGTCACGCGAACGGTCGCCGATGTGGGCGGGAGTTGAATCCTTGAAGGCAGCCGGCGATGTCGGCCAAGCCGGGCGGCGACTTGCCCGGCTCGAAACTGACATGACGCTTCAGCGCCCGGACAAACCCTTCAGCCCATCGCTCTCGGCCAGCAAATCCCGCAGTGTCGTCCATCGCATTGATGCATAACGCACATTGTCCAGATGGAGCATCTTCGCTCGCCCGCTGAACATGTTGTGCATGTACTGCATCTGCTGGAAAACCGGGAAGACCTCGTTCTCGCTTTCCGGATCGGCGGCACGTGCGTCGCGGATCCTCCGTGCCAGTTCGTCCGCCGTTCCAAGCCGGAACAGGCTGAATTCAACACCCGATATCTCCGTGGCAAATGCCGCCATGTCGCGGGCGCTGACTACGTCTCCAGCGATCCTCAATGCACGCGGCGCCGACGGATCCAGCGCGGCCAGCGCGGTGTAATGAGCGACATTGTCCATCGTGGTGAAGTCCATCGCCTGGTCCGGTGATTCCCAGTATTGAACTCGCCGGTTGGCGATATCGAAGAAAGGTCCGTGTCCTGACAGCAGCATGTCGGCAAAGCCGCCATTGAAGATCGATGTTCCGGCTATCGGTGCTTTGTCGAGCCGCTGGTTGAATTCGCGCCGCAGATCGAAGTTGCGGTTTTCCCCGTCGTCAAGACGCGTGAAGTCGCACGCAAAGTCAGACGCAATAAAACGCGGCACCTTGGCTGCGACCGCTGCATCCAGCAGTTTCGATTGCATATCGACGATAACGTCGCGCAAGCCGGACAGCGTCGACACCACGCCCTCCGATCCCTCCAGCGACGCAGCAAGTACTGCGGCGTTGTTCATGTCGACCGGGACGATTTGCGCGCCGAGCCGTTCGAGTTCGGTGCGCGCTTCGGCTTTCGTCGATTCCCGAACAAGCGTCCGCACGGTTGCTCCCTGACCTGCAAGCGCGCGCACCAGACGCGTGCCGATGTTCCCGGTCGCCCCCGCTACCGTAATGATCTTGCCCATGATGTTTTGCCTGTTGTCCGTGAATGAACATTCACGATACGCGTTGCACAAACGCTTCCATAGCGGCATGATCGGAACGTATCGTTCCCAAAATGGAACAGTCTAATGATGGAACTTGCTGATCTACGTGTTTTCCTGCGCATTGCCGAACTGAAAAGCATCTCGGCGACAGCCCGATCACTGGAGCAGCCCAAGTCGTCGATCAGCCGCGCGCTTGCACGGCTCGAAGGCGAAGTCGGCGCGTTGTTGATCGATCGCGGCATGCGTTACATACGGCTGACCGATGCCGGAACAACCCTGTATCCGCACGCAAAATTGCTGTTGGCGTCCGTAGAAGAAGCGCAGGCGGCGGTGGACGGCTTCGGCGAGGTGCCGCGCGGGAAATTGAAGGTCAACGCGCCTTACACGTTCGCGGTGGGGCTGCTTGCTCCCATGCTGGCGGCGTTCACGCGGCGCTATCCGGAGGTCCAGTTGGTGCTCGATATCGATAACAAGGTCATCGATGTCGCGGCCGAGGAGGTCGACGTGGCGATCCGCATCGGCGCGCTGCCTGATTCGGATCTCGTAGCTCAACGTCTCACGACGATTGCACTGTGGACCTGCGCAAGCCCGGCTTACCTTGAAAAGCATGGCGTGCCGCGTTTGGTCAAGGACCTTGCCGGACACACTTTGTTGAGCCGTGAGAACCGGATTTCCCGCTGGCGATATAGGACGGAAAGCGGCGAAGAGCAGGATCTCGAAGTGTTGCCCGGGACGGTGATTCCCGAGCCGACCGTCCTGCAGTCCGTCGTGATCGATGGAGGTGGCGTCGGCCGGCTTCCGGACTTTCTTGCAGCGCCGGCCGTTGCTCGCGGCGAGCTTGTCCGGCTACTGCCCAGGCTCGTCTCGGACGCGGTCGATGTGCACGTGGTCTACACGAGCCGGCGTAGTCTTTCCGCCAAGAGCCGCGTGTTCATCGAGTCGTTGCGCGAGCACCTGTCGCAACGTCCGGCAAGCGGCTCCTGACCTAGAGTCAAGCTATTGCTTGCGCGCGAAATACTCGGGCAAGCGGAAGCCATCGTAGAAATGGTTGTTCACGATCGCTTGCTGAAATGATGGCGACTGGTACGCACTGACAATCGCCTGCGTCACCGGAGCAGTCTTGTTCGCGGCCTTGACCACGACCTGATTGATGTACGGCGGCGTCATCTGTTCGAGCGCAAGGGCATCGGTCAGCTTGTAGCCGCTGAAGATCGCGAAATTCCCCTGGATCGCGGCAAAATCCACATCGTCCAGAGCGCGTGGCGCCTGCGCCGATTCCAGCGGCACGATCTTGATTCCCGCCGGATTGGCGATCACATCGCGCTCGGTGACATCCACCGGATTGGCGTTCGGCTTGATCTTGATCCAGCCGATCTGCTGGAGGATCTTCAGCGCGCGTTCCAGATTGACCGGGTCGTTCGGGACCGCGACGGTCGTGCCCGCTTTCACTTCGGTCAGCGCATGATGCTTCTTGGAATACAGGCCCATGGGCGGCGTCGGGACTTGCACGACGCCGACCAGATCCGTTCCATTGCGATCGTTGTAGGACTTCAGGTAGACCTCGTGCTGCATGACATCGGCGGCGATCTCTCCACGATACACCGCCTGATTCGCCTCCAGTCCCGTACTGAATTCCACGTACTTGATCGAATAGCCTTTCTGGCGCAAGACCGGTTCAACGCCGAGTTTGAATTCATCGGAATAGGGACCGGGCACGAAGCCGATGCGCAACTCGTTCGTCTCCGCGGCATGGCTCGCCGGCGACGCAAGCGTCACGCTGAGCGCGATGGCAGCAGCGAGGAATGTCCAATCAGGCATGGTTCGGAATCGAGAAGAAAGGGAGGAAAGGGACGCGACACCCCGATCAACTTAAACCTTTGAAAGGCGCTTGAGAACCAAGCAAATTCGATATCGATATGTCGATCCGGCACGAATGAATAAGCATTGCGCTTCTTGTTGGTTTGCCCGCTGGATAGCCGACCGTATGCTTGCGATGCGTCGGCAACCGCCCGCGTCGATCCCGCAACCGTCTCCACAGATCCATGAATCGTTTCCATTCTTCAAGCCGCCGTCGTTTCGTAGCAAGTGGTCTCACGCTTGCAGCCTCATGCGCGTTGCCGCTTGCTCATGCGCAAGGCAATACCGCGCAAACCACGAGGTCGTTACGAATTGGTTATCAGAAGGGATTGCTCAGCATCCTCAAAGGCCGTGGCACGCTTGAACACCGGCTGACGCCGCTGGGCGTGCGCGTCGAATGGACCGAGTTTCCGTCCGGGCCGCCGCAACTCGAAGCGCTGAACGTGGGTTCTATCGATTTCGGCGATGTGGGGGAAGCGCCGCCCGTTTTTGCGCAAGCTGCAGGGGCGCCGTTCGTCTACTACGGTCAGACTGCGCAGCGGCCGGCAAGCGAGGCGCTCGTGGTGCAGCAGGACTCGCCGGTAAAGTCGGTTGCGCAGTTGAAGGGCAAGCGCATTGCGTTGACCAAGGGATCGAACGCGCATTTCCTGCTGTTGCGATTGCTGGAGAATGCGAACATCGACTACGCCGATATCACGCCGGTCTTTCTTTCTCCCGCCGATGCCCGCGCGGCCTTCGAGCAAAAAGCAGTCGATGCATGGGTGATATGGGACCCGTTCCTCGCGGTCGTGCAGTCGACCAGCAAGGCGCGGATCGTGGCGGACGGCAGCGGTGTGGTCCAGAACCGCGCGTTCTATTTCACGTCGCGTACATATGTGCAGAAGAACGACGACGTGCTGCGCGCCGTGCTCGAAGAGATTGGTGGCATCGACCACTGGATATCGGAGAATCGCGAACCGGCGGCGGCGGAGTTTTCGCGTTTGTGGGGCATCCCGCAACCCATCGTCATCACGGCGCTCACGCGGCTCAAATATGGGACCGAGCCCATTTCCCGCGATGCGCTGGCGAATCAGCAGCGCATTGCGGACGCGTTCTACAAGCTCAAGCTGTTGCCATCGCAAATCGACGTGACGGCGGCGGCTCCGCGAACGCTCGCCTGAGCGTTTGGCGCCGTCGGCCGCTCATGTCGGTCATAGTGACTTATACCTGCATGCGCCGAACCTGAACTACGCAAACGCCATGAGAATATGAGCGCGTGCTTCAGGCGACGGTCATCGATGCAACTTCCGCCCCCGGCAGCGCCGCAAGGACGGCCGGCGGCAGCACCAGCTTCGCTGTGCGGATACCGGCGCCCATCACGATCTGCGCACGCGCCATGACAGCGGACTCGATCAGCACGCGCCAGCCGGCGGGCAGCCCGAACGCGGTGATGCCGCCGAATTCCATTGCGCTGTGCTCGACGGCCGCTTCGCGCGGCGCGAACGAGACCTTTTTCGCACCGAGCGTTTGCCGCACGGCGCCGTTGACATCCAGCCGATGCGAACCGAGCGTCACGACCGCCGCGAAATGCTCTTCGCCGTCCTTTTTGTATCGAGGCACGATGGTGTTCGCGCAATCCTCCAGCGGAATGCCATAGCGCGCGCTGCAATCGGCCGTGTCCGATGCGTCGTCGGCGACGGCGAACACGACCACGTCCCGGCCTTCTATGGCAGCCGCCACATGCGCCGGAAGGTGCTGGTCAAGTTGATCGGCGGGGATGACGTCGGTTGTGGCGTTGATCTCGTACAGGTTCATTTGCGTGGCGAAAGTCGCGTGATGGAAGGAGCCTTATTCGGCCGCAAGCGTAGCGCAAACCGCGGCGGCGTGCTCGGCGGCCGGCTCGCGAGGCCGGCCTTCCATCAGTAAAACCCGTTGCGAGTTACTTGTTGTTCGCTAGCGAACCGGCGCTGTTCGTGCCGCCAAACAGCGCGGTGAGGTAGCTGGCGTTCATCTGCGAATTCGCCATCAGTGTGTTGAGCGACGTGAACTGATCGTTGTATGCGGTCGTGAGCTGCGCGGTGAGTGCGTCGAGCGCCGTTTGCTTGGTGACCAGCTTCTTGAGGTCGGCGGTGAGCGCGCTGGAGCGTGTTTCCACGATACCGCCCGTCGACAGGAACGACGTCAGGTTGTCGTTCATCTGCGTGCCGACGCCATCGGTGGAATTGAAAAGCTGCGATACCTTCGTCGGATCGCTCTTCAACGCGGCGTTCAGCGCGTCGGCATCGGTCTTGAGCGTGCCGTCCGGCTTGAGCGTGATGCCGATGGACCCAAGGTTGATCGACGATGCCCCTTTGCCGACGCCGCTGCTCAACACGCCGGCAAGCGTATTGCGAATGGTGTTCATCATGGCGTCGCCGAGAAGCGTGCCGCCTTGCGATCCCTTCGGCTGGCTCGAATCGAACGAGGTCAGCGTCTTCACCGTGCCGATGTAGTTGTTGTACGCCGTAACGAAGGCGTTGATGGCGGTTGCCTGGCCCGTCGTATCCTGCGCGACGGTCAGCGTTTGCGTAGTGCCGACCGAGGCTGAATCGAGCGTCATGGATACGCCGCTCAGCGCAGTCGTGATCGTGTTGCTCGCGCTCGTGCCGGCGGTGCCCGCAATCATGAAGTTCGCATCCTGGCCCGCGACGCTTTGCGACCACTTGCCGGTCGCGACACTTGTGGCCGAGCCCGTGTAATTGCCGGCCGTTTCCGCGCTGTTTGCCGGCGCGGACACGGTGCCCGAGGTCATGGCCAGATCGTTCAGCGCATCGTCCGGGCCGGCGCCCGCGATCGAAATATTGATCCCGTTGGACACCCCCGTCGACGATGACCGCAGCACCAGGTGCGCGCCGTCCGTGCCATTGACGATCGCCGCGGTGATCCCCGGATTGCCTTTGCCCGAATTGATGGCCGAGGCAATGCCGGCGAGCGTGTTGTTGTTCGAATCCACGTTGATGGACATGCTCTTGCCGCCGACCGACAGTGTCATCGTGCCGGCACCGAGCGTGCTGCCCGCCTTGAACGCGCCCGACGTAACCGATTGCGACGTCGCGATATTCGATACCTGGACGGAATACGATCCTGCCACGGCGCCTTTCGTGCCTTTGGCGGTGATGCCCTTCCCGTCGCCGATTGCGGTGAATGCGGACATGGTCGTGCCGTCGGAAAGCGAGGCGATCGAGCTTTGCAAAAGCGACATTACCGACTTCAACTGACCAAGCGCCGTAAGCTGGGTGTTGTCCGACTTGGTCTTGTTGGTGAGCGCTGCCGTCTGACCCGCCACCTTCGCATTGACGAGAGCAGTGACGAGCGCGTTCACGTCGGTCTTGCTTCCGGTCGAGCCGCTGATGATCGATTGCGCCGCCTGCTGGACGGCGCTGTTCGGATTCACGCTGGATGAAGAGATCGTGCTCATGCATTGCTCCGTTATTTTTGTCGCGCCGCGATTCAGGCAGGAGCCATGCGTTGGTGGCCTTGCCTGATATGACGAACGTGTGAAATTCGACAGACGGACGCAAAAAACAGCTGGCATTCACTCTTTCTGGCCGCGTCAAACATCGTGTAACGGATTGTAATTCAGCTTACAGTTTACTTGCTAGTTTATTCATATAATTAACGTTCAAAGGCATGCGCTCGATTGATTCGATGCTAAAGCCAGTCATGGAAATAGCGATCGACGATCATATACATCGGGAAGTACCAGTTTTCCCGCATGAAAGCGTTGTCGCTGGCCTGTTTTCGCGTCAATTTATCCTGCGTCGTAATTCCGGCAACACCGCTCTCCATTTTCTCCTTGGCTTTCGCGAATCCCGATCCTTTCGAGGCCGCGGTCGGCCCCGTCATCTGAATGGTGCTTTTGCGGACATCGTTGAAATAGAGATCGCGCCGTGCCGTGTCGCTCTTGAGCGATTTGAAATTGCTCTGGATCATGGCTTTGTAGGTCTTCATCCCCTTGCACCTCGGGTGAGAGGCAATGACCGAATTGCTGATTGCCGGCGTCTGGCCGCCGACCTTGCGCGCCCACCATGCGTCCGATTCCCAGTCGCTTTGGCTGACGCCGTCCTTCCAGGCGTAATTGACGGCCGAGAATCGTGGATACGACTCGTGACAAACGATCGATCCAAGCTTACTTGCGCAGGAGACGTCGGTATCGACATAGACGCCCCCGTACTGCATCAGGATCTCGATTCTCAGGATGTCGCTCGCCGCGCCGAAATTGCCGCCGCGTTCGACCAGCTCCCGGCGGTAGATCGGCGCGGTCTTGCCCATGTTCAGGTCGCGCTCCACCTCCCGCAGCTTGATGCGATTGCTGTTGCAGAAGGCCATGATCGAATTGACCTTCTGCACGCGCATGCCCTGCAATGCTTCACCACGGTAGTTGAGGAATTCCTGCAGGTATTTCATCGTGGCACGATCGTCGCCGTCTTTTCCCACGTGCTCGGCGACCGTTTTCCACTGGTCCGCGCTCACGCCCGCGCCGTTGTTCTGCGCCGTGTAGTGCGCGGTCGCAGCGCGGCGCCGTTCGCCTGTCAGCAACTGTTTTGCATCGATCCAGAGATTGACTTCCCAGTCAGGATTTTTAGCCGGAAAACTTGCGATGCAGTCACGATTGCGTTGCGGGATGTCGTTACCGATCCAGATGATATGCAGCTTCTTAGGTATGGCTTTCACGTCGGATTCCTGAAGTCTGTCGTTCAGGAGAAACACTTAAGCCCCTTGGCATATTCCATTGCGCTTTCCCGCGCAAGAATAAATTGGAATGAAAATTCCATGTTTAATTCAGGTGAAATTTTCGTTGCACTGGCGTGAACGCTCTTCTATGCTTGTCCGTACCAGCGGCCGAAGCGCCGTGGTGAAAAAACAAGGAGACAGCCGTGAACAGCATGCAGGCCGATGCCATGACCCCTGACGGCGTGGTCGATGCACTTTTGCGCGGTCCCGGCGCGGTTCGCATTCGAGGAGCGTTCAGCGCGGCGCAGGTCGCGGAGGCGCGCCGTGTCGTGATGGCGCATTCCGACGATCGCGCGCAGACCGTCACGCATTTCCAGGGGCAGGCGGTACAAGAGCAGCGGCTGCATTTGCAGCGGCGTGTCTGGAATCTGCTGGCTAAAGGCAGTGTATTTTCAGAGATGGCCGAGCATCCTGTGATCGTCGCAGCAATGCGGCTTTTTCTCGGCGATGACTTCATCATGGGATCGATTGCCGCCAACCGGATTCTGCCGGACGGGCCGGGACAGGAACCGCATATCGATTATCCATACTGGGATTTTCATGCACCTGGCACGTTTCCGGTCGGCATCAACACCAGCTTTCCGCTCAACGCACAAGTCACCATTCCACTCGATCCATTCACGCCGCTGACCGGCGCGACCGCGTTCGTGCCTCACACGCAGCACGAACTGCGATATCCCGGCGATGGCGATGCCTTTTTCGAACGCTGCGAACGGATGGAAGCGGACCCGGGCGACGCGATCGTGTTTTTCGGCGCGACGTGGCATTGCGCGATGCCGAATCACAGCACGCAGGACCGCAGCGCCGTGCTGATCCAGTACCTGCCGAAGTTCGTCAAGCCGATGGAAGACCTGCGCGCGATGGCCGGCGAGGCGTTTGTGAAAAACGCCAGTCCGACGATGCGCCAGTTGCTCGGCCTGAATTTTCCATATCCGCAGAATCTCGACGCCGTCGCTGTCGCGACGAACGCAGAGGGGCGCACGAACGCACGGCGTTAGGGCGCGGGTTTATCGATTTACCCTTCGGAAAACCGCAGCGCCCGTTCCAAAGCGCCGGCGCTGATCGGTTTGTGGAGATATCCGTCGAACGGTTCGAGGTCATCGTCGCGCAGATCGGTGCGCCCGGTCACCGCGATCACGCACGCGTCACGCGATGCACCGTCTTCGCGCACCTTCCTGCAAAGTTCGCGGCCGTCGGCGTCCGGCAGTTCGATGTCGAAGAAAACCACGTCGAAGCTCTGCGCTTGCGTCAGCTCCAGCGCGGCGCGGCCGTCATACGCCACCTGCACTTTGTGTCCCAGGCCCGAGGCTATTTCGCCAAATGCATCGGCTGAATCTTTATGGTCGTCGATAAAAAGGATATGCACGATTCCCTCGGTATTAAGCGGTTTTTCTGCTCGGAGTTTTCGTCCTGCTGGCAGGTGGGATGAACGAGATCGCGCGTTCACAGACAAGCTATGCAACGACAATGCCAGGTGACGCCGGCGCAGCCGTGGCGCACGTCCGGCGTATTTGTCTGCGGCGTGCGGGTCATTGTTACAAGCGCGAGAAAAGCAGTTGACAATCGCAGCGCACGCCGCGAGCATGTTTCCGTTGGAAAGTTTTTAGAGCCCCTCTCATCTCCTTGTCCGTGATTCCCTATGAACGAAAGCCGAAAACCCGCAGCGGTTTCCCGGTCGAAGAAAACGCAGTCCGCTGATGTAACGTCCGAGCAAAAGCCCTATCACCACGGTTCGCTCCCCAACGCGCTGCTGGCGGCGGCTGAAACCGTGCTTCGCCATGACGGCATCGGCGGGCTGAGCCTGCGATCCATCGCGCGCGAAGCCGGCGTGTCGCACACGGCGCCCCAACATCATTTCGGCGATACCGCCGGCGTCCTGAGCGAACTCGCAGCGAGCGGCCATCTTCGTCTCACCGAAACCATGGCGAAACACGCGCATGGCCTGCAGCCCGGGCCGCAACGGCGCCGTGCCATTGCGCGCGGCTACGTGAGTTTCGCGGTGACGAACCCGGATTTGTTCCGGCTCATGTCGCGAGCGGAAATGCTCGACAACACGCGTCCATCGCTGGTCGAGGCGCGGCGTGCATCGGCAATGGCTTTATCCGATGTCACCGATGACACCCCGGAAGCGACGCAGCCACCGCCAAAACTCGATGCCACCCGCGCCGTCGCCATGACCGCCGCCTGGGCTTATGTGCACGGCCTCGCCACCTTGCTTATCGATGGACGCCTGAACGGCCTCGCGCTCGCAGCCGACGGCGTGGAAAGCGCTGACGCGCTGGTCGATGCGACGATCGAACAAATGCGGATTGGGTAGGCGCCGCACCCGCTGATCGACCAGTTCGTCCGTAAAACCCCCTACGGACGATCTGGAATGATAGCGTTACCATCCGTTCACGATACAACCCGGCCTGGAGAAAAGCTTGGCCCCAAAACGTAAAACCCCAGAAGAACTTCGAAGCTTTCGTTGGTATGGCGTGAATGACCTGCGCTCGTTCGGACATCGGTCGCGTACCGCGCAAATGGGCTATCACCCGTCCGATTACATGGGCAAACCCGTCATTGCGGTAGTGAACACGTGGAGCGAAATCAACTCGTGCCACACGCACTTCAAGCAGCGCGTGGAAGAGGTCAAGCGCGGCGTCTGGCAAGCCGGCGGCTTCCCGGTCGAAATGCCGGTCATGACGCTTGCCGAGCCGTTCCAGAAACCGACCACCATGCTTTACCGCAACTTCCTCGCGATGGAAACCGAGGAACTGCTGAAGTCGTATCAGTTCGACGGCTGTGTCCTGATGGGCGGTTGCGACAAGACCACGCCCGGCCTGTTGATGGGTGCCATCAGCATGAACTTGCCGACCATCTTCTTGCCCGCCGGCCCAATGCTGCGCGGCAACTGGAACGGCCGGACGCTCGGCAGCGGGTCCGATACCTGGAAATACTGGGCCGAACTTCGCGCCGGGAAAATCACGGAAGAGGAATGGAAGGGCATCGAAAGTGGTATCGCACGCTCGCCGGGCCATTGCATGACCATGGGCACGGCATCGACCATGACCACCGCCACCGAGGCGCTCGGCCTGATCCTGCCGGGGTTTTCATCGATACCCGCTGTCGACTCGCGCCACGCGCAGTTCGCTTCGCTCACGGGCCAGCGGATCGTGGAGATGGTCTGGACGGACCAGAAGCCATCGGACATCCTGACCGCCAAATCCTTCGATAACGCCGTCACCACCGTGCTGTCCATGTCGGGATCGACCAACGCGATCGTCCATCTGGTGGCGGTGGCGCGCCGCGCGGGCATCGACCTGACGACGGCGCGCTTCGATGAACTCGCGCGCATCACGCCCGTGCTCGCCAACCTGCGTCCGGCGGGCAAGTACCTGATGGAAGACTTCTTCTACGCAGGCGGTTTGCGCGCGCTGCTCGTGGAGCTGGGAAAGCTGATCGACGGTTCGCAAATGACGGTGAGCGGCACGACGCTCGCGGAGAACATAGAAGGCGCGGAGATCTTCGATACCGACGTCATCCGCAAGCGCGACAACCCGGTCGTGGAACGCGATGGCCTCGCGGTGCTGACCGGCAATCTCGCCCCCGATGGCGCCGTGATCAAACCCGCCGCAATGGAACAGCATCTGCTGAAAGCGCGTGGCCCGGCCGTGGTATTCAAGGATTACGCGGACATGGCGGCGCGCATCGACAACGAAGACCTCGACATCACTGCCGCGTCCGTGATCGTGCTGCAGCACGCAGGACCCGTCGGCGCACCGGGCATGCCGGAGTGGGGCCAGTTGCCGATACCGCAAAAGCTCCTGAAACAAGGCGTGCGCGACATGGTTCGCATCTCCGACGCACGCATGAGCGGCACGAGTTACGGCGCGTGCGTGCTGCATGTGGCGCCTGAATCGTTCGTAGGCGGTCCGCTTGCGTTGGTGCGGGACGGCGACATGATTGAACTCGATGTCCCCGGCCGGCGCCTTCATCTCAATGTCAGCGACGAAGAACTCGCCGCGCGCAAGGCTGCATGGAAAGCGCCGAAGCGACCATTCGAACGGGGGTTCGGCGTGATGCACCAGCTTCATGTCACGCAGGCGAACAAGGGTTGCGACTTCGATTTCCTCGAAGAACCGCTGACGGCATCCACGACGTCCACCGCCTCCACGAACGCCGATCGCGACGAACCCGAGATTCATTAATTTTATTCCGAGTACTGACTAAATGACTTCCTCCGGTACCGCCGTCAGCGCCGAAGCGCTGGAGTTGTTGCGCCATGTCAGCACGGCGACGCTCACCACGCAGTTGTTCAAGCGCGGCTTGCGCAATGTCTTCCTGCAAGGCGTCGCTCCGCTCGTGAAGCCGGAGCCGGGCGCGCCGAATCTTGTCGGCCCTGCGTTCACGCTGCGCAATATTCCGGCGCGTGAGGACATCGATCACGTGGGGGTGTTCCAGGACCCGGACCATCCACAACGCAAGGCGGTCGAGAGCGCGCCGCCGGGTAGCGTGCTCGTGCAGGACTGCCGCGGCGACCGGTCGGTGGCGTCGGTGGGATCGATTCTCGCGCTGCGGCTTGCGAAGCGCGGCGTCGCAGGCATGGTCTCCGACGGCGCCGTGCGCGACAGCGGCACGATCTCCGGCCTCGGCTTGCCGCTGTGGTGCGCGGGCGCGAGCGCACCGCTCAATCTGGCCAGGCATCACGCGGTCGATATGAACGTGCCGATCGCGTGCGGCGGCGTGGCGGTTTATCCGGGAGACATCGTGGTCGCGGATGTGGATGGCGTCGTGATCGTGCCGCACGAAATGGCGGAAGATGTCGCACGCGATGCAACCGAACAGGAGCAACTGGAAATTTTTATCTCGCAGCGAATCGATGAGGGCAGGCCCTTGCGCGGCACGTATCCGCCGAACGAAGAAACGCTTGCTGCCTACGCACAATGGCGTGCGCAAAAATGATGGATACCGCCCAGCCCTCTATCGATGAAACGCCGCTGATCAACCGCATCGCACTCAGGCTGATGCCGCTCCTCGGTTTGCTCTACCTCATTGCGTATATCGACCGGTCGAATATCAGCTTCGCCAAGTTGCAGATGCTCGGCAGTCTCGGCTTGAGCGAAGTGGCGTACGGGCTGGGTGCATCGCTGTTTTTTATCGGCTATCTGATTTTCGAAGTGCCAAGCAATTTGCTGCTGCACAAGTTCGGCGCGCCGCGATGGATCGCGCGCATCATGCTGACGTGGGGCATCGTGACCGTGCTGCTCGCGTTCACGAAGAACGCGACTTCGTTCTATGTGCTGCGTTTCCTGCTGGGCGCTTCGGAAGCGGGGCTTTATCCGGGCGTGATTTATTACCTGACGCTATGGTTTCCATCGCGGCATCGCGTGCGGATGTTGGGTTACTTCACGATCGGCAGCAGCCTCGGCAACATGGTGGGTGCGCCAATCTGCGGCTGGCTGCTCGACAAGGGCGGCTTGCTCGGTCTGCAAGGCTGGCAGTTGGTGTTCATCATCACCGGCATTCCATCGATCCTGCTTACTGCGGTCGTATTGCTGTACCTGCCCGAGTCTCCGCTCAAAGCGAAATTCATTACCGATGCCGAAAAGAAATGGCTCGCCGGTACGCTCGAGAAAGAACGCGCACTTGCCGCGCAATCGGAGTCCGGAAAGAGCAGTTTCCTGAGCGTCGTGACGGAACCGCGCGTGATCGGCATGGCGTTGTACTACATGATGCTTTCGATGTCCGTCTACGGCGTGAGCTACTGGCTGCCAACGCTCGTCAAAGGCTTTGGCGTGAGCAACACGGTCAACGGCCTGATCAACATCATTCCGTGGCTGCTCGCAACGCTCGTGCTGATATGGCTGCCGTCGAAACTGCGTGCGGCGAACCGCACGATGGCCGCCATGTTGTGCGCAGCGGTGCTCGGCGTGATCTTTTTTCTCGGTAGCGTCTTCCTGCCGACCAACACGCTGCGCTTCATTGCGTTGAGTCTCGGCGCGCCCTGCATGTATTTGCTGCTGCCGTGCTTCTGGACGCTGCCGCCCAGGTTCCTGACCGGCGCGCGTGCAGCAGCGGGCATCGCGGCGATCAATTCGCTGGGGAACGTGGGTGGTTTCATTGCGCAGAATCTCGTGCCCTGGGTCAGGCAGGCGAGCGGCAGCACCAAGGCGCCCATGCTGATTCCAGCAGCGTGTCTCTTCACATTCGGTATCGTCACGTTGATCCTGATGCGGCGTGAGCGTCATGCCCAGGGGGATGTCGCCCGCGAGCGGCGCGTGGAAGCGGCTTGAGTTGCCTGGCACCGGCTGCCAACTACAATAGCGGCGTTTAACCTTTCCACGCTCCAAGCGAATCATGCCGAACGACAAGCCCGCTGCGTTTTCCATCGATGACCCAACTAGTGGCGCCACGCGCGTGAAGCGAACGCGCGGCGGCCCGAAGGGCTTGCGGATCACCGACGTCGCCACGGCCGCAGGCGTCTCGCCCATCACGGTTTCGCGCGTATTCAACAGTCCCGAAACCGTCGCGCCCGAAACGCTCGAGCGCGTGCGGCGGGTCGTCCAGAAGCTTGGCTATGTGCCGAACCGGCTGGCAGGGGGATTGTCTTCGTCGAGGTCACGGTTGATCGCGGCCATTGTGCCGACCATCGCGCATTCGTTGTTCTCGGAAACCATTCAAGTCTTTAGCGAAACGATGTCGAAGGCCGGGTATCAGGTGCTGCTCGCGCTCAGCGGCTACAGCGACACGAGCGAAGAAACCCTGCTCGACGCGGTGCTGAGCCGGCGTCCCGAAGGTGTGCTGCTGACCGGCGTCGCGCATACGGATTCGTTGCGTGAGCGGCTGCGCAACGTCGGTATTCCGATTGTAGAAACGTGGGACATGACGGACACGCCTATCGATATGCTCGTGGGTTTTTCGCATTATCAAGTGGGCGTTGCGGTGGCCGAGCGCTTCATTGCGCGGGGCGTGCGTTATCCGGGGCTCGTTTCCGCCAACGACGACCGCGCGATCGCGCGCATCACCGGCTTTCGAGCGCGTTTCGCCCATGAAGGAATCTGCAACATTGCCGACGTGATCGTGTCGCCGCCGAGTTCGGTATCGGTGGGCAAAGCCGCGCTGCCGGAATTGCTCGCCCGCATGCCGCAACTGGACGCCGTGTTTTGCGGCTCGGATCTGCTTGCCATCGGCGTGCTTGGCGAAGCGAAACGGCGCGGTATCGACGTGCCGTCGCAGTTGTCCATATGCGGATTCGGCGACCTTGAATTTGCATCGGAAACAAGCCCCACCCTCACCACTGTGCGCGTGGACGGCACGCATATCGGCCTCAACGCAGCGCAGTGTCTGCTCGCACGCCTGAGAGGCGAGCAGCATGCGAGCATCAGCGACGTAGGCTTTCACATCGTCGAGCGCGAGACGGTCTAGAGTCAAACGCATCCCTCCTTCCGACGGGCTCCTTCAGCCCCTTCTCATGCATGGTTTCGGCAAGTCCGTTTGCCGACGACACTACATTCATCGATCGATAACAATCACTCCCGGATCAACCGGGCCGATCGATGTGGTGGGCTTGATTGATCGAAGCACGTAGTAAGGGATTACGACAAGAAGGGTGCACGGTTGAGCTGGGCCATGCCTGAGTCGGCGTTACATGGCATATAAGAAACTTACTAATCGTGTGTAACACCGGCGATTAAATTTTTATCACACCGGGGAAATACCCTGCGTATCTGGCTCTCAGTCGCAGGACACAACTTCTGGAGGTAACTATGAAATCGTCGATCTATGCGGTCCTTGTTGTTTCGGTTCTGGCCGCGCCGATCACCTCATTTGCTCAGCAGGGAAACGGGCCAATCACTCGTGAGCAAGTGAATAATGAACTCGTGCAGCTTCGCGAAGCCGGATACACCGGCAGCGCCAGCGACACGACTTACCCTGCTGAACTGCAAGCCGCGCTCGCCCGCGTGGCCGAAAAGAACCAGGCGCAGGCGCAGATGCAGATGCCGCAAAACAGCGAGTACGGGACGTCGTCCAGCGGTTCATCGCAGGCGGGACGCCCACAAGCCGCGGTCGATACACAAGCGGTCTACAAGGGACAGTAAGGTAGTGCGTGGGGCATCGGGCGGCTTGTCATGCCCGATGCCCCACAACGTGTTCGCCTTGTCGTCAGATCCATGTCTTGACGGTCGGGAAATAGTTCGCAAGTGTCGAAGGAACATAAGGACCAGGGGTGCCTGCCGGGTCTCCAAGCACTGATGTTCCCGCAAGACGATCACGAATCGAGTGATAGGCGCAAAGCGGAAGGAACTTCGAGAAGTCGCGCGGTCCATGCGGAAGATCGACGAACACGCCGCTCGCCCACGGTCGATGCGCTACCCCAAGGGCGCTTGGCGACATCGGCAGGTAAGGATTCTGGAAAATGATGCCGTTGTCGATCTCGGCCAGACTGCTTGTCATCCATGCGAGCGCACAATCGGACAAACCACTTTCGTTGTCCGTAGAAGGGTAACCTCCGCCGACATCCGAATGCGCGCCGGGGAAAAGCACTTGCGTGACGTTCGCGCGTTCGTCCCACAGCGTCGGCGTAAAGTCGCCGCGCTCTTCGTCCAGGCTGATCGCATGAAAACCGTACTGCACAGCGGGGCTCAAGGATGTATCGGCAAAGCGGAACACGTCCACGCGTGCATCGTTGGATTCCACATAGAGCGGAATGCCCATGGCGCCGACCGTATCCCACACTCCGATTGCCTGGATTTTTACGTTTGGAACGAGATCCTTGGGATCGATGGGCGGATTCAGTGTCAGGAAGCTCGTTACATCCCTGAACAATGAAACAATGGAAGTGTTCCACGTCTTCGATATGGCCGTCACCCGGTTCGAACGATGCGCGCGCCATGCAGCAACCCCGTTGCGATAACCGACTATCGGGTCGGCCAGATCGAGCGTCTTTGCATTGAGCAAACCCTGATCGACGATCAGTCCGCCAAGCGCGCGGGCGGTGTAGGACCCGCGACTGAAGCCGATGATGAAGATGCGGTCGCCCTCTTCGTAATTGCGCGAGATGAACGTGTAACCGCGGACGATCCGCGCGATCAATCCCCACCCGAAAACGCCGCCGAGCATCTTGATGATGGCGTTGTCCGAGTCGCCCACGCCGTGCAGATACTTGGCCACTTGCAGGCATGTCCCATCCGCAGTCAGCGACGATTCTTGTTCGGTTGCATAGACCACGGCGCCCGAATGCGGATCGCTGGCAAGGTTCAGGAACAGCTTCCATACGTTGGTGGTCTTGGGCGTGTCGTCATCTTCGCCGGAGTTGGGGCCGTTCCAGGTGCCGTCGGCACAGAACACAATATTCTTTGGCATGACTCTCCTTTTTGTTGGATTGCGTTGCGGCGAATCAGGGGTGAGCGTCCCCCGTGGAATACCCCGACTTGAACGCTTCGCCCGCCATGTCTTCCGATGTTGCCGCGCCATCGGTCTTCGGCTGCGCTTCGGTCGTCTTGAAGCCAATGTAGGTTGCACCGCTGATACCCAGCAGCAAGAGCGTGTTGATATCGAACCGGGGCATCGTGCAGGTGGTAAAGACCTGATTGAGGAACATCAGGCCGACCACGATCGTAAAGATGAGCATTTGCACCCGGTGGACGGCGACGCCGCTTTCGTCGCTTGTGAGGTCCTTGAAAAAATGCGGTGTCGTCGGTGGGAATTGCGTGCGCCTCGACAGGTCCACCCCGCGCGCCGTGACGCCGAGGACGCTGTAGAAACCCATCAGGACGAGCGGCTGCGCGGATAGCGGGGGCACCCCACCGAGCGCGAGCCATTCGAACACATAAGACACTACGATAATCGCTGTCCACCAAGCCATCTGCGTGCGCGCGAGGCTGAACGTGCGGTCCTGAAAGGGAACGGTGGTCTCGGCGCCCACGTCCCGCAGCATGGCCGTTTTCGCCCCGAGACAGACGAAGAGCGCCACCGTCGCGATGGCTATGACGACGGCTACCGCAATACGCCACGCGCGCGACCAAGTGAACAAAAGCGTGGTGCCCGGGCCGGCGACCGACTTGCCGTCGGCGCCGGCGACGCTTGCCGAGAGCTCGCGCGCAAGCGCGGAACCGTTGCCTTGCCACGGAAAGCCGGTCATCCGATGCCATGCCGCCGCGTTCTCCGGCGGTACCGCACCGCTTGTCCCGTCCAGCAGGAACGATACGGCGTGCGGGTCGCCCCCGCAACCTTGCGCCGGGATGCCGGTGTTGTTGCCATCGACGATCAGCGTGTATTGCCGGACAACGGACTGCGCCGGGCAGTCGGCAGTTATCGGAACGCGGATGACGTCTCCAAGTGAGCCTTGTATGACTTCAGGCTCGGCGTGCGAGGCGGTGCAGAGCAGCAGCGACGCGAGCAATGTCAGTGCAGCGCGGCAAAACAATTTCATATGCCCTCCCGAATCAGTCTGCGTGCTCGGCAACGGCATTAAGCGGCAACGAAACCCGCTCGAGGAACAAGCTGCGCTCCGCATTCCTGCGTTTTAGCAGGCCCGGCAACGCCTGCCCGTTTGCGTGACACCAGCGAAGAAACTGGTCTGCGGCGCCCGTGAAATTCCCGGCGTTGAGCAGGGTCAGCAGCGTGGACGATCGAAGATTTGCGATGCCGAGGTTGAACGCGAAGCTGGTCAGCGCGCCGTACTGGTTGTCATTGAGCGCAATGGTCACCAATGCCAGCACGCCGGCCCCCGCCTGCATGAGATCGCCTTGCAGCAGCGTTTCTGCTTGCGCGACAGTAATGCCCGCGGGGTACAGCGCCTTGACCTGGGCGAGCGAGGCGTTGCCGCGCAGGAAGTGGCCTCCGCTTGAGATGGCGTGTCCCCAGCCAATGGTCCAGATACCTACCGGATCGAGATAAGGTCGGATGGTCCCCGTGCTATCGCCGAATCCCGGGATGCCTTCATATTGCTTCACCAGGTTGACAGCGGCATTGCATACGGGGCGAGGGGTCATGACGTTCTCCTTGGACGCTTGCCAAATGGCCTTGCGCGGGGCATGCAGGCGCCTTGACGCGCCATACGAAGAACGAACGAGTGAACTTGTTTTGGAAACGAACCTGCGTGGGCCGGACCACACAACGTGTTGCATTTACAGCCTGCGTCTTAAATCGCAGACCGTTTAAATCGTCTTCTGGATGCACCTTAAAACAATCGAGGTAATCGATGGCGCCATCGGACCAGAACAACCATCACCATCCCGGCACATTCGACGAACTCATCTTCCGCCGCGAACTGAACGAAGTGCACCTGCTGCTCGACTTCATATCGGGCCGGCCGAACGCGCACATTTGGGACCTCGACGGCAAGGTTCCACTACCACCCTCGGGCGCCAGGAGCGCCACGGACGTCGCGCCCCCAACGGAAGAGAAACCCGCCTGTTGCGGAAAGCATGACACCACGCTCGATGCGTTCGAAACCATCAAGTGGGTGTGCAAGCTGCGCTATCCGCCGACACCGCCTTCAACCGACAAGGCTTACGACGCCACCTTGCTGTTTTACGTGAAAGACCGGTTGAACAGTCTTGCGTATCCGGCGACGGGGTTGAGCATCGCCTACACCTATATCTTCGTTGAAGAGCAACGCCCCATTCAGGGTGCGCACGATCCCGACCGGGAAGCGCAGACCCGTGCGTCGGTGGCGCGCGAGGCTTATCCGGGGCTAATCGGCAGCGCACGCCGGTTCCGATGGATCCACAAGTCCAATACGGTCATTGGCGTATGCGTGACGATCTTCGCCGCCGTGCTCTTATGGCTTGTCACGTACGGCGTGCAGATCACCGCGCGTTTTGAAACAGACGGAAGGGCTGCAACCGATATTACGCAGAAAATCTATGCAGAAGTCGACAAGGAAAACGCGGCCAGCCCCGCCGATCAGAGAGTCATCGCGAACCGCAAGACTGTGCCCGAGCGATGTGATGCGTCGAGCATCGAAGACCAGACGAATACGGTCCGCCTGCTATGCAACGAGTGGTCGTATATGCAGGCGCGCTACGACATGTCGATCGCCGACGCGGCGACTTTCGCCAACAGCTTTCCTTCCAAGGTCCTCATGTGGATGTTTCCGACCGCGTTCGGACGGGGCGAATGGACGACCGGAACACGCACGGGCGCGTTGCGCGACGAAGAACCAAAAGCGCCGCAGGAGGCCATCCAGTCGATCACGCTGGTGTTGTCCGCGTACGCGAGTTATGTCCTTCCAATCCTCTTTGCTTTGGTCGGCACCATTGCTTCGCTGCTGCGCGATATTGGCAACAAGATCACCGGTAACCTCCTTGCTCCAAGGGACGAAACACTTGCGCTGATGCGCGTACCGTTGGGTTTGATGGCGGGCGTCGCCGTTGGATTGTTCTTCAGTCCGTCATCGGTTGCGACGCAGGTGAGCGCGGGTGCGGGCGTGTTGACGCTGACCGCATCGGGCCTCGCGTTCCTTGCCGGCTACGCCGCCGATGGTTTCTTCCGTATGCTCGACACGCTGACAAGCCGCGTCTTTAATGTGAGCAATCACGACAGACGAGGGCCATCGAACTAATTTATATAAATGTGTTCTGTTGAATGACAGTGTGCCGGTGCAGGTGTTCCGAAACGGAGCAATGGAACTATGCCGGATTTGCACTCGCTCTTTGCCGGTCGGGCATGCGGAAGTTGGCACGCATCTCGCGTGCAGTTTCCCACCGGTCACGGGAATGTTCGCCGTGACGGTCACACTCACCGACATGCGAGGAGCACGCACATGAATCACGCTGAGATGCAGTTCCTGAACACCGACTTCCCGTACAAAAAGCAGTATGGCAACTTCATCGGTGGACAATGGGTCAAGCCCGTAGGCGGTGAATACTTCGACAATATTTCGCCGATCACAGGCGAAGCGTTCACGTCCATTCCGCGCTCGCGCGAAGCCGACATCGAACTCGCGCTTGATGCAGCGCACAAGGCCAAGACTGCGTGGGGCAAGACTTCGCCCACCGAGCGCGCGAACATCCTGAACAAGATCGCCGACCGTATGGAAGCGAATCTGACGCGCATCGCGGTGGCCGAAACAATCGACAACGGCAAGCCGCTACGCGAAACCATGGCCGCGGATATCCCGCTTGCAATCGATCACTTCCGCTATTTCGCCGGCGCCGTGCGTGCGCAGGAAGGCTCGATTTCTCAAATCGATAACGACACGGTTGCCTATCACTTCCACGAACCCCTAGGTGTGGTCGGGCAAATCATTCCGTGGAATTTCCCGATCCTGATGGCGGTATGGAAGCTTGCGCCCGCGCTTGCCGCCGGCAATTGCGTGGTCCTGAAACCGGCAGAACAAACGCCGGCATCGATCCTCGTGTTCCTCGAACTGATCGAAGACTTGCTGCCGGCCGGCGTGCTGAACGTGGTCAACGGCTTCGGGCTCGAAGCGGGCAAGCCGCTGGCATCGAACAAACGCATTTCGAAAATCGCATTCACCGGCGAAACCACGACCGGCCGCCTGATCATGCAGTACGCGAGCCAGAACCTGATTCCAGTGACGCTCGAACTCGGTGGCAAGAGCCCGAACATCTTCTTCGCCGACGTGATGAACGCGGACGACAGCTTCTTCGACAAGGCGCTCGAAGGCTTCGCCATGTTCGCGCTGAATCAGGGCGAAGTGTGTACGTGTCCGTCGCGTGTGCTGATTGAAGAGAGCATCTACGACAAGTTCATCGAACGTGCGCTCAAGCGCGTGGCCGCAATCAGCCAGGGCCATCCGCTCAATGCCAGCACGATGATCGGCGCGCAAGCCTCGCAAGAGCAACTGGAAAAGATTCTGTCGTATATCGATCTGGGCAAGCAGGAAGGCGCGGAATGCCTGATCGGTGGCGAGCGCAATACGCTGGATGGCGAATTGAAGAACGGTTATTACATCAAGCCGACCGTGTTCAAAGGCCACAACAAGATGCGCATCTTCCAGGAGGAAATCTTCGGACCGGTGGTGTCGGTCACGACTTTCAAGGATGAAGCGCAAGCGCTCGAAATTGCCAACGACACGCTCTATGGTCTTGGTGCAGGCGTGTGGACACGCGATGGTACGCGGGCTTACCGATTCGGCCGTGACATCCAGGCCGGCCGCGTATGGACGAATTGCTATCACGCATACCCGGCGCACGCGGCGTTCGGTGGTTACAAGCAATCTGGCATTGGCCGGGAAAATCACAAGATGATGCTCGACCACTATCAGCAGACGAAAAACCTGCTGGTAAGTTACAGCGACAAACCGCTCGGCTTCTTCTAAAGCGGGTAGCCTGAATGGCGGGCCGCACATGCAAACGCAATGCGGCCCGCTCCCCGACACTTTAAGTGGAAACCCTGATGAGCCAAGACGAAGTTTCGCGCGTGATAGTCACGCCCGCGGCAATCGAGTTAATCGAAAAGCTGAAGGCGGAACACGGGCAAATACTGTTTCACCAATCTGGCGGATGTTGTGACGGAAGCGCGCCCATGTGCTTTCCGGTTGCTGAATTCATGGTCGGTTCGTCCGACGTCAAACTTGGCGAGATTGCCGGCGTGCCTTTCTACATGAGCGATTCGCAATTCGAATACTGGCAGCATACGCAACTGATCATCGATTGCGTGCCGGGTAACGGCGGCATGTTTTCGCTGGAACGCCCGAGCGGTCTGCGTTTTCTCACCCGTTCGCGCCTATTCGACGACAAAGAATCTGCATGGCTCGACGGACATCCGGTCGAGCATGTAACAGGTTGAAGCTGAAAAGACGCCGTTTCTAGTGGTACATTGTCTCGATCGACCACGCGACGGCCGGAGCTTAGCATCGACTCCATCCGCGAATGCTGGCGGAGGAGACAATGGTTATGACCCCGGTTTCTCTAGGCCGTGCCGGTACGCTTGCGAGCGATCAAGCCGGCCGCATGGAAGTACTCGACATCGTCCGGCAATCTCACGAAAGGTCCCGCGGTTACGGGCTCTCGGAAACGATGCGTCCCGATTACAGCGTGCTCGGTGAACCCGACCTGCTGCTCAAGCGCGAACAGAACCGCACGCTGTGCACACACGCGCTGCCGGTCATCGAAACGCTATACGGGCAAATTGCGAATACGCACAGCATGGTCGTGCTGACCGATTCGCAGGGGCTGATTCTCCATTCCCTCGGCGACGACGATTTCCTTGCGCGCGCGGATCGCGTTGCATTGCGGGCCGGCGCATTGTGGAGCGAACAGCAGCAGGGCACCAACGCAGTGGGCACCACCATCGCCTCCGGCGACGCCACCATGATTCTGGGCGACCAGCATTACCTGCGCGCCAATCAGTTCCTCGCCTGTTCCAGCGTGCCGATACTCGACCCCTTCGGCGAGTTGCTCGGCGTACTCGATGTCTCCGGCGATTGCCGCGGTCACAGCCGTCACACCATGGCGCTCGCCAAGATGTCGGCGCAGATGATCGAAAACCACTTGTTCACCAGTGCATTCCCCGAAGCCATGCGCGTCCATTTTCACGGGCGTCCCGAGTTTATCGGCACGTTGATGGAGGGCATTGCCGCCTTTCGCGCCGATGGACGTTTTCTCTCAGCGAATCGCAGCGCGCAGTTTCAATTCGGTTTGCCGCTCGCATCGCTGAAGGCGCATAGCCTGTCGTCGTTGCTCAACGTGTCGTGTGGCGAGTTGATCGATCTGATGCGCACCGGCGTGTCGGCACCGGGCGATCGGCTGCTGTCGTTGCGCCTGCCAAGCGGCGTGAATGTGTTTGCAAGCGTGGACTTCAGGCGATCCACGTCAGTGGCATTCACAACCGACGCCACTGACATCACCGATGTCGCCGCTCGCAAACGCACACCCGAGCCTCAGGCGAAGCTCTCCGGCCTGCGCTACCTGATGACCGGCGACCCGCAGGTCGCCGCGCTGGTCGAGCGCGTGCGCAAGGTTATCGGCAAGAACATTCCGATCCTGATCGGCGGCGAAACAGGGACGGGGAAAGAGGTTCTCGCGAGCGCGGTGCATCGCGATTCGCCGCAATGCGACGGACCGTTCGTCGCGGTGGATTGTGCGTCCATCCCCGATACGCTGATCGAGTCGGAATTGTTCGGCTACGAGGAGGGCGCGTTCACGGGCGCATCGAAACGCGGCGCGTGCGGCAAGATCCTGCAAGCCGACGGCGGCACGCTGTTCCTCGATGAAATCGGCGACATGCCGCTCGCGTTGCAAAGCCGTTTGCTGCGCGTACTGCAGGAACGCACGGTGACACCGCTGGGCAGTTCGCGCTCGGTGCCGGTCGACTTCGCATTGATTTGCGCGACCAATCGAAATTTGCGCGAGCGCGTGAACAGCGGCGAGTTTCGTGAGGACCTATATTACCGGATCAACGGCTTGCTGGTGACGTTGCCGCCGCTGCGACTGCGCACGGATCTCGCGGTGACAGTCGAAAAGATCCTTCGGGCAGAACGTCCGGGCGGCCCCGTCACCAGGGTTTCACCGGAGGTGCTTGAAGCATTCACGCAGCATGCGTGGCCGGGCAATTTCCGTCAGTTGGCGAACGTGCTCAGGACCGCCTGCGCAATGCTCGATGACGACGAAACCACTATCCTTCGCGACCATCTCCCGGAAGATTTCTTCGAGCGGGAAGGCGCGGCGTCGCAGGCGCATTCTAAAGAGAGCGGCCGTCTGGATGACCTGGCGCTTTCCGCTGTCTCTGCTGCGCTCGATACCCATGGCGGCAACGTCTCGGCGGCCGCGCGCATGCTGGGCATTTCGCGCAATACGCTGTACCGGAAGATGGCGGCTCTCGGGGAATTGCGCAGACGTTGAATCATGACGATTGAGACAAACGTCTCATTCTCGATGATGGTGCACTGCGGTGTGATCTCGCGGAACACGCATGTTAAAACGTCATCATGCGTTGATGTTCCAGTGAACGTTCGAGCACAGCCGAAGCCGCCGGAGATCCTTCATGCCGTATGTATCGCCGACCAGACATATCGACCGCGTGCGCAGCGTGATCGAAGGGCGCGTGCTCAATGCCGGCACGGACGCCGATTCGCTCAGGCTGGCGTCGTCGTATAGAAGGTCTCTGGAGCAATATCATCTCGATCCCGGCGCGACCGTCGGGCCGCGCATCCTGACCGTACCCGAATTGCGCGATGTTCAGCAGCGCGAGGAAACCGTATTGCGTGCATCGGGGCAATGTCTGTCGCGTCTGCACGAGACCGTTCGCGAAGCCGACTATTGCGTGATGCTGACCGATGCGCAAGGCGTGACCATCGATTACCGGGTCGATCGCGACCGGCGTCACGAGTTCAAGCGCGCAGGGTTGTATCTCGGCTCATGCTGGTCCGAACGCGAAGAAGGCACGTGCGGCGTTGCATCGGTGCTGCTGGATGCCGAAGCGATCACCGTCCACAAGACCGATCACTTTCGCGCGGCGTTCACCACTCTTACGTGCAGCGCGTCGCCTATCTTTGGCGTGCAGGGCGAATTGATCGGCGTGCTGGATGCCTCGGCCGTGCGTTCGCCGGAAGAGCGCGAGAGCCAGCGGCTCGTGAACCATATCGTGCGCCAAAGCGCGTTGCTGATCGAAGACGGTTTTTTCCTCGACGCAACCACGCAATGCTGGGTGTTGCTCGCGCATCGAAACCGCCATTACGTCGAGGCGCAGCCGGAAATTCTTATTGCGTTCGATGCACGCGGTTTCGCGATCGCCGCTAACCGGCGCGCGAAGGAGTGCGTGCCGGGACTGAATCAAATGCCGTGTCACGTCTCTGAACTCTTCGATATCCGCGCAGAACGTCTGCTCGATGCAAGACCGGGACGCGACCTCATTTCATTCAGATTGATCGGCTCCGGCGCGCCGTTGCATGCGCGCGTTGCGCGCGCAGCGAGAAACGCGCCGAAGCTGCAGACCAAGGAAGCGCCGCAGCCTTCGCTGTCGGAGGATGAAGCGGTCGAGCGCACCCGCATCATTGCTGCGATGACCGCCGCCAAGTGGCGCCCGGTTCTCGCGGCGCAAACCCTAGGCATTTCACGGGCGACGCTTTACAGACGTATCGCGAAGCTGGGAATTCTGGCGCCTCACCGGCGTTAGCGTAAGCAGCATCTTTTCCAGCGGGCAAAGAACCCGCGTGACTTAACCGATGTTTAGTGATCCGTATCTCATGGAGGAGCGACCATGCCTGAAAGCAATCCGAACCAGACCATCTCCCAGTTGCTGGAGTCGTTCGAAGCCGCATTGAGAAGCGGCGATTCCACAGCCGCCGCCGCGCTGTTCCAGCCTGAGGGCTACTGGCGCGATCTCGTTGCGTTCACCTGGAACATCAAGACAATGGAGGGCCGCGAACAGATCGCAGCGATGCTCGATTCGCAACTGAATGCGGTCAAGCCCTCGAAGCTCCGGATTGCGGAAAACGAAACGGCGACCGAATCCGATGGCGTGACGCAATCTTGGATCACGTTCGAGACGGGCGTCGCGCGGGGAACGGGCTTCATCCGCGTGAAGGACGGACTGATCTGGACGCTGCTCACCACGATGACCGAACTCAAGGGTCATGAGGAACCCAAGGGCCAGAGGCGCCCGATGGGCGCCGAGCACGGCGCGCGCATCGACCGCACGAGCTGGACCGAAAAACGCGCGGCGGAACAAGAGGCGCTGGGTTACGAGAAGCAGCCGTATTGCCTGATCGTGGGCGGCGGGCAGGGCGGCATTGCGCTCGGCGCGCGGATGCGACAGCTTGGTGTGCCGACCATCATTGTGGACAAGAACGAGAAACCCGGTGACGCATGGCGTGCCCGCTACAAATCACTGTGCCTGCATGATCCGGTCTGGTACGACCACATGCCGTACCTGCCGTTTCCCGACAACTGGCCGGTGTTTTCGCCGAAGGACAAAGTCGGCGACTGGTTGGAGATGTACACGAAGGTGATGGAGCTGAACTACTGGGGCTCGACGATGTGCAAGTCCGCGCGTTACGACGAGGCCGCAGGCGAGTGGATCGTTGAAGTCGAACGCAACGGCAAGGCGGTGAGGCTGCGGCCAAAACAACTCGTGCTTGCCACAGGCATGTCTGGCAAGGCGAACGTGCCCAAATTCAAGGGCATGGACGTGTTCAAGGGCGAGCAGCATCATTCGTCGCAACATCCCGGGCCTGATGCGTACACGGGGAAGAAGGTGGTTGTGATCGGCGCGAACAATTCTTCGCACGATATCTGCGCGGCGTTGTGGGAAGCCGGCGTTGACGTGACCATGGTGCAGCGTTCGTCCACGCATATAGTGAAGTCCGCTTCGCTGATGGATCTCGCGCTTGGCGATCTCTACTCCGAGCGTGCGGTGGCATCCGGCATGACGACGATGAAAGCCGACCTGACCTTTGCATCGATCCCGTACAAGATCCTGCACGAGTTCCAGATCCCGGTCTACGACGCCATCAAGAAGCGCGATGCCGAATTCTACGACCGCCTGGAAAAGCGCGGTTTCATGCTCGATTTCGGCGACGACGAGTCGGGGCTCTTCATGAAGTATCTGCGGCGCGGATCGGGTTATTACATTGATGTGGGTGCGTCGGACCTGGTCGCGGACGGCAAGATCAAGCTGAAGAGCGGCGTTGATGTGGTCGAGTTGAAAGAGCATTCGGTCGTGCTGAGCGACGGCAGCGAGCTCGAGGCGGATCTCATTGTCTACGCAACCGGCTATGGCTCGATGAACGGCCGGGCCGCGGACCTGATCTCGCGCGAAGTGGCGGACAAGGTCGGCAAGGTATGGGGGTTGGGATCGGCCACGACCAAGGATCCAGGGCCGTGGGAAGGCGAGCAGCGCAACATGTGGAAGCCTACGCAGCAGCATGCGCTGTGGTTCCATGGCGGCAACCTGCATCAGTCGCGGCATTACTCGCAATATTTATCGCTGCAATTGAAGGCGCGGATGGAAGGCATTGAAACGCCGGTCTACGGCTTGCAGGAAGTGCATCACTTGTCTTGATGAAGGTAAGCGCGCGATGCCGGAGGATTCGCATTGCGCGCTTCAACCGTTCAAACCGCTTGCCGATACATCACGAAGCCGGGTTTGTCCGCAATCTTGTCGTAGAGCTTCATTGCCGTGAAGTTGGTCTCGTGCGTATGCCAATACACGCGCTCGGAGCCTGCGCTTTTCGCGCTCGCATAGACACCGTTGATCAGCTTGCGGCCCACGCCATGTCCCTGCGCATCTTCTGCCGTGAACAAATCTTGCAGATAACAAATGGAACCGAGCAGGGTCGTGCTGCGGTGATAGATGAAATGCACGAGGCCGATCAGCTTGTCGTCGCGTTCGGCGACCAACGCGTGAACGGGTTCGTCGGCATCGAAAAATCGCGCCCATGTCGCGTCCGTGATGTCCTGCGGCAACGCGGTTTCCCGGGCTCGGCCATAGAACGCGTTGTAGCCGTCCCATAGCGGTTTCCATGCGGTGTAATCGGCTTGCTCTATTGGTCGTATGCAGACTGTGTCGGTCATTTAGCGCTCTGCGGCGTTGAAAGGCGTTCGATTTGGGCGCCATCGGCATCGAAATTCTTTGGGTCGAGCCAGCGTTCGTAGCGAGTCTTCAACGCCGGCCATTCCGGGTCGATGATCGAAAACCACGCGGTGTCGCGGCTGCGTCCCTTGTAGGTCGTCGCTTGCCGGAAGATGCCTTCGAACGTGAAGCCGAAGCGCTTGGCCGCAGCGCGCGATGGTTCGTTCAGAGAGTCGCACTTCCATTCGAAGCGCCGATAGCCCAGATCGTCGAAGACATGACGCATCAGCAGGAAAATCGCTTCGGTTGCAATGCGCGTCTTCTTCAGCAACGGCGAGAACGCAATGAATCCGACCTCGATCACACCATTCACCGCGTCGATGCGCATCAGCGCGAGCGTACCGAGCGCCTTGCGGCTGGCGGCATCAATCACCGTAAAGTGCAGCGGGTCCGAACTGGATGCGAGTTTTTCCAGATGCGCCTGATAAGCCTCGAGCGTGCTGAATGGCCCTGTTGCGAGATACGTCCAGTCGCGGCCATCGGCAGCCGAGTCGTAAGCCTCGGCCAGATCGTTCAGATGCGCGGCCGGATCGACGGGAACCAGACGGCAATAGCGTCCTTCGAGCG
Organism: Burkholderia sp. PAMC 26561; assembly: GCF_001557535.2. Classification (NCBI taxonomy): domain Bacteria; kingdom Pseudomonadati; phylum Pseudomonadota; class Betaproteobacteria; order Burkholderiales; family Burkholderiaceae; genus Burkholderia; species Burkholderia sp. PAMC 26561. The sequence continues at coordinate 96,392 of NZ_CP014315.1, read as the reverse complement.
TGACGCGTGACGGCGGCTTTGCGCCTTTCCAGTTCGCGAGCGGTGCGCCAATGGGCTGTGCGAATTCATTTTGGAACGTGCTCAATCGATTCTCCGTCCAGGTAAATGGTTTTGCGATGCGAGTTCGTGTGGTTCCAGCTTCTGGTATAAGAATAAAATGCCGATGGCGCCAATGATAGACCCAATAACTCCGATTTATTTAGAGCCACACATTTCTGACGATCCACCATTTCATGGACCTCGCTTTACTTTTTTCGTCGTTCTCACACCGACTGAATGGCCGGAAGATCACGCAGCAGCGTTTGCTTTACGAAGCGTTGCGCGATGCCATTCTAGATGGCCTGCTTCCCGCAAGCACGCGCTTGCCGGCCACGCGGGTGCTTGCGAACGAACTTCGCATTGCGCGCAACTCGGCCATGTTCGCCTACGAGCAACTCGCCGAAGAAGGTTTCCTGCACGTCACCCGGCGAGGTTCGGTCGTGGCCTCCGTCAGGGCTCAGACGCAATTGAACCCCGCGGCGAAGAAACCTCAGCCGGCGCAACTTTCGCGACGTATCGATGGATTGAGGCGCGAGCCGCAGACAAGCCCTATTGCGGTATCGTTTCGTCCGGGCTTGCCGGCCCTCGATGAATTCCCGATGACGCAATGGCGCGCGGCCATCGCCCGCGCATGGCGAAAGCTCGAAGCAACAGACCTGGGTTATGCGAACAGCGCCGGCGCACCCGAGCTCCGGCAGGCGCTGGTCGATTACCTCAAGGTTTCGCGGGGCGTGCGCTGTGATATCGATCAGGTTTTCATCACCGATGGCACGCAGACGAGCCTCGATCTTTGCGCGCGCATCCTGGCGGATGCCGGCGAGCGCGTGTGGGTCGAGGATCCTGGGTACGCCGGTGCGCGTGCGGCGTTCAAGGGGGCGAACTTGTCGCTCGTATCCATACCTGTCGATGCCGATGGCATCGCGCCCACGCCTTTACACTGGGCGCAGTCACCGCCCAAACTGATCTACGTGACTCCGTCGCATCAATATCCGCTTGGAAGCGTGCTCAGCATTGAACGTCGCATGAAGATCATCGAGGACGCTCGCGCCCACGGAGCGTGGGTGATCGAGGACGACTACGACAGCGAGTTCCGTCACACCGGCTCACCGTTCGCGGCCATGCAGGGACTCGCCGGCGATACCCCTGTGATCTACCTCGGCACGTTCAGCAAGACGATGTTTCCCGCGCTGCGAATCGGCTTCATGGTCGTGCCGCCCGGACTATCCCGCGAGTTCGAACGCACGCTCGGTGAAATATCACGGCAAGGCCGCGCCGCCGATCAACTCGCGCTTGCGGACTTCATGCGAAGCGGCGCGTACACGCGGCATTTGCGGCGCATGCGTGGACTGTATTCGCGCAGGCGCGTTGCGCTGCAGGTCGCGCTCGAACAGCACTTCGGGGATTTGCTTACAGTATCGGGCGGAGCAGGCGGCATGCACCTGACGGCTCGACTGAACTCGCCCTTGCGCGATGTGGACGTCTGTCGCGCAGCACGATCCGAAGGGTTATGGGCGGTCCCGGTCAGCGAATTCTGTGTTGCCGATACAAACATCGCAGCGTACAACGGTCTCGTGCTGGGATACGCAAGCGTGCCGCCGACCGAGGCCTATGCCGCCGTCGAAAAACTCGCACGGATCGTAAGATCGATGCTGCCTTGACGTTTATCAGCGCGTTTATCAGCGCGTTCATCACCGCGTTTATTACCGACCATCCATGTCCGAACCGCTGATTCCCGCAACCGTTGCATTCCGCCCGAACGGCTCGCCTTATTCGCCGCTTTATGGCGACATTTATCACAGCGTCGTGGGCAGCGTTGCGCAGGCGCAATACGTTTTCTTGCAAGGCAACGGCCTTCCCGAACGATGGCAGGGCTGCCCCGATTTCACCGTGCTGGAAACCGGCTTCGGCATGGGCATCAATTTCCTGACGACGTGGGCTGCATGGCGCGCGGATCCACTGCGTGGCGGCCGTCTGCACTTCGTATCCGTGGAAAAGCATCCGTTCTCCGCCAGTGACCTCCGTCTCACGCACGCAGCCACCATAGACGATGCACCCGTCGCAGCGCTCGCACAAACGCTCGCCAACGCATGGCCCGACCTCACGCCCGGCACGCACACGCTCGCCTTCGATGACGACATCACCCTGACACTGATATTCGACGACGCGGTCACTGTCTTGCCTACGCTGCAATTTCGCGCCGATGCGTTTTATCTCGATGGTTTTGCGCCCGCCAAAAACCCGGAGCTATGGACGCCATCGGTGTTCGAGTCGCTCGGGGCGCTAGCGAACGAAGGCGCAACGTTCTCGACCTACACGAGCGCCGGCGGTGTCAAACGCGCGCTGTTGCATGCCGGTTTCCAATACAAAAAAATACCGGGCTTCGGCTGGAAACGCGCGATGCTGGCTGGGAAATATTTACCGCTTTAATCGTTGCTGAATAACCATAAATTGCCGATTTTCCGGCTATTGCTCTGAATGAAATTTACCTGAAAGGCGCATCGCTTTCCATCGCCGACAGCGCGTTGCAGAAAATGTATGATCTGCGCCAGCAGGCGCGGCGGCCTGGTTCCGGAACGCGCCGCGCACCCATTACACCGGCAGGAACCGCGCCCCCGATGCGCTCAATTCAATAACAGGGATAACGCAATGCCCGATCGTAGTGCTGTCGATCAGAACAGCTTTCGCCGTATCATCCGACGCAACATCGCCTTGCCGCTTGGCGCGGGAATCGCCACTGCGGCCGTGTTCGTGGGCCTGCTGTTCTATCTGCTCTCGGCCATGAACTGGCTCGAACATTCGGAGCGGGTGATCGGTGATGGCAACGACCTGATCAAGCTTGCGGTCGATCGTGAATCCGGCCAGCGCGGTTTCCTGCTCACGGGCGACGACAGCTTTCTTGCCCCTTACCAGCTTGGCAAGGCGAGCTTCAACGCAAAGCTCTCGACGCTCATGGACCTGGTCAGCGATAACCCGCCGCAGGTCGAACGCCTGAAGCGCATCGAAGCGTTGCAAACGCAATGGGAACGCTTTGCCGAACAGACCATCGCCATGCGGCGGGCAAATCAGGACGTCGTCGGGATCTTGCGCACCGGGCGCGGCAAGCTTGAATTCGACGAGACCCGCCGCGAGTTCAAGGACTTCATGGACGTGGAGCTGAATCTGCGCTGGGAGCGCGCCGCGACCGCGAAGCAGGTCACGATCACGGCTGTCGCCATCTTCCTTGCGATCAGTTTGTCCTTGAGCGCGATGCTTGCCATCTTCGGGCGTCGCGAGTTGATGAAGCTGTCCGAGACCTACGATAACGCGCTGCAGGCACAGGCCGAACACAACGAGGTCCTGCATCAGCAGGCGTGGCTGCGAACCGGGCAGAGCCAGCTCGCAGAGAGTCTGGTCGGCCAGCAGACATTGCCGCGCCTCGGCCGCGCGATGCTCGAGTTCCTTTCGCAGTATCTTGGCGTGGTGGTCGCAGCGCTTTACGTGCGCGATGAAAGCGGCAAGCTGCGCCGCGTCGCCGCGTATGGCTTCAGCCGCGAGAACGAGGCGCGCGAACAATCCTTCGAGAACGCCGAGACACTTGTCGGGCAAGTGGCCGAGAGCCGCCGGCTGATGGAACTCGACGATATCCCCGACAACTATCTCAAGGTCACGTCGGGACTTGGAACCAGCCCGCCTAAAAGCGTGGTGATGACGCCCATCGACAACGACGGCGCCGTGAACGGTGTGATCGAACTCGGCTTCATGCAGACACCGTCGAAGCGCGATGTCGAGTTGCTCAAGCTGATATCGGCGAACGTAGGCGCTTCGGTGGAAGCGGCGTTGTATCGTGAACGTCTGCAGGATGTGCTCGCCGAAACGCAGCAACTTAACGAAGAGTTGCAGGTCCAGCAAGAAGAATTACGCTCCGCAAACGAAGAACTGGAAGAGCAGACCGCCGCACTCGAAGAGTCGCAATCCAACCTGAACAATCAGAAGGCCGAACTCGAAACCATCAATGAGCAGCTCACGTTCCAGGCGCTGACGCTCGATGAGAAAAACGAAGCGCTCAACAAGGCGCAGACCGAACTCGAGGCGCGCGCTGAAGACTTGCAGCGGGCGAGCCGCTACAAGTCCGAATTCCTCGCGAACATGTCGCACGAGTTGCGCACGCCGCTGAACAGTTCGCTGATCCTCGCAAAGCTGCTGTCCGAAAACCACAATGGCAATCTCAGCGACGAACAGGTCAAGTTCGCAAACACGATCTATTCGGCAGGCAACGACCTGCTCAACCTCATCAACGATATTCTCGATATCTCCAAGGTCGAGGCGGGCAAGCTCGAACTCGCGCCGGAAGAAGTATCGCTCGCGCGCCTGACGGAATCGTTGCAGCGGACCTTCGAACCGCTCGCGGGTCAGAAGCGGTTGACGTTCACGGTCGGTAATGAATCCGGCACGCCGTCTTCAATCTTCACCGACTCGCGGCGGCTCGAACAGATCCTGAAGAACCTGATATCGAATGCGCTGAAGTTCACCGATACCGGCGCCATCTCACTGACGTTGGGCCGCACGGGCGACGATCGTGTGCGCTTCGCGGTGAAGGATTCGGGTATCGGCATTGCGCCGGAAAACCAGGAGACGATCTTCGAAGCCTTCCGTCAGGCGGACGGCACCACGAGCCGTCGATACGGGGGCACCGGACTCGGCCTTTCCATCTCGCGCGATCTCGCGAAACTGCTGGGCGGCACTATCCACGTGACGAGCGCGCTGGGCGCGGGCAGCACCTTCGAACTCATCTTGCCGGCGCGCTGGACGGATATCAGTGAAGTGGCGGAGAGCGCACCTGTCGTGGCGCCGCCGCGTGCGGTCCCCGTACCCGTCGTCCGTGTCGAGGCGCCGCTCGTGGAGACTGCGACCGTCGCCGTCGCCGCGTATGACGACGACCGGCACGAAGCCAATCTGGGAAAACGCTCGGTGCTGGTGATCGAAGACGACCTGGCATTCGCGAGCATCCTGTACAACCTCGCGCACGAAATGCGTTATCGCTGTCTGGTGGCGCAAACCGCGGCCGAAGCCATGCAACTCGTCGCGCAGCATCTGCCCGACGCAATCCTGCTCGATATCGGCTTGCCCGATCGTTCGGGGCTCATGGTCCTGCAACAACTTAAGGACGGGCCGCAGACCCGTCATATCCCCGTGCACGTGGTCTCCGCCAACGACAGCGGCGAGGCGGCGCTGCATCTTGGCGCTATTGGCTATGCAGTCAAGCCGACCACGCGCGACCAGCTCAAGGACATCTTCCGCAAGCTGGAAGACAAGTTCACGCAGAAGGTCAAGCGCGTATTGCTGGTCGAAGACGATGCCCGCCAGCGCGAAAGTATCGTGCAGCTTATCGGCGATGATGACATCGACATCACCGCCGTCGAGTTCGGTGAGGAAGCGCTCGCGCTGCTGCGCACGACCATTTTCGATTGCATGATCATCGACCTGAAACTGCCGGACATGCAAGGAGGCGAGCTGCTCCAGCGCATGTCGGGCGAGAACATGTATTCGTTCCCGCCGGTGATCGTCTATACCGGACGTAACCTGACGCACGCGGAAGAAGCCGATCTGCTCAAGTACTCGCGCTCGATCATCATCAAGGGCGCGCGCTCGCCCGAGCGCTTGCTGGATGAAGTCACGTTGTTCCTGCACAAGGTGGAGACCGATCTGTCCACCGAGCGGCAAACCATGCTGAAAACCGTGCGCGGCCGTGATCGCGTGTTCGAGGGCCGCCGCATTCTTCTCGTCGATGACGACATCCGCAACATCTTTTCGCTGAGCAGCGCGCTCGAACACAAGGGCATGACGGTCGATATCGCGCGCAACGGTTTTGAAGCCATCGACAAGCTCAACGAGGTGACGGATATCGACCTGGTGCTGATGGACGTGATGATGCCCGCAATGGACGGGCTCGAAGCCACGCGCCGCATTCGTACCGATGCCCGCTTCAAGACCCTGCCGATCATCGCGATTACAGCGAAGGCGATGAAAGACGATCAGGAACAGGCGCGCGCGGCCGGGATGACGGATTATCTGGCGAAGCCGATCGATCTGGACCGGCTCTATTCCCTGTTGCGTGTCTGGTTGCCGGGGCTGGAAAGAATCCGGGCTTGACGGGTCTTGAAGAAACTCTGCAGGGCCCCTGACCGTTCTTTCAATCGAACTCCTGGTATTGCGGCAATGAATCAGTGATCGTGTACCACGGCGCTTTCGATCCAACAAAAATATGCGCCGTGGGACGGATGGAGGGGCTATCCATCAGCGTGCCCATCGTCACATGAGCGAACGCGCCTTCACGCACGACGGAGTACATGAGCGAGCCGCAATGCCTGCAATGGACGTCGTGCGCGGCGCGTGGATCGCCGTGGATCAGCAGCGCGTTTTCACCTTGCACAAGCGTGAGCTTGTGCCGTTCGATGCCCGCAAACGGCTTGAAAGCCGAGCCTGTTGCGCGCCGGCAATTCGAGCAATGGCAATTCAACGCATAGACGAATTCGTCCCTCACCGCGTAGCGGACCGCGCCGCACAGGCACTTTCCGGCAAGCAAGGCACGGGCGTGAACCTCGTTCGATGAATTCATGATCGGTGGATGAAAGAGCCTCGTATGCCGCAAGTTTAGGCGTGGCGCGCGTGTCTGCGCTATCCCGTCGAGCGAATATCCTTAGCAGGGTTCATACTTACGGCTGGCCGCCTTGCTGCGACCGTTTCACGCGTCGCGGCGGCAACGACCCCGCGCCGTCTCCACGTTCCCCATTACAACAACTTCATGCCCCGCAACCAGCAGACGTCGCGTCCGTTAGTCATTGCATCGGTGATGGCATCAATGGCAATGGTCGCCATTGAAGCCACCATTGTTTCCACCGCCATGCCGCAGATCGTCGCGCAACTCGGCGACCTGCATTTGTACAGTTGGGTCTTCTCGTCGTTCCTCCTGACGCAGACCGCAATGACTGTCATCTTCGGCAAGCTCGCGGACCTTTACGGCCGCAAGCCGATTGCGCTCATCGGCATTGCGATTTTCCTGATCGGGTCGGTGCTCGCCGGCTTCGCGTGGTCCATGCCCGCCATGATCGTGTTCCGCCTGATCCAGGGCGTAGGCGCAGGCGCGATCCAGCCGGTCACGCTGACCATCGTCGCGGATCTTTACCCGGCGCGCGAACGCGGCAAGGTGCAGGGGTATCTCGCCAGCGTCTGGGCTATTTCAGCGGTGGTCGGACCCATGGTCGGCGGGTTGATCATCCACGACTTCTCGTGGGCGTGGATCTTCTGGATGAACGTACCGATCGGGCTTTTATCGGCGGCGGGTTTCATCATGTTCCTGCGCGAGTCGGAACGGCATGCAAAACCGTCCATCGACTTCGCGGGCGCGGGGCTGTTCATGGTCACCATTGCTTCGTTGATGATGGCGCTGACCTACGCAGGTGACGACGATATCGCCAAGGCATCCATGGCCGGCGGCGCGTTCGTGGTGTGCCTGTTGTTCTTCCTGATGCAGGAAAAACGCGCGGCCGAACCGATGATTTCATTCGCGCTCTGGAGCCGCCGCCCGATTGCCGCGTGCAATGGCTCGACGGTACTGTCCGGCATGATCCTGATGGGATCGACGACGTTCCTTCCCATGTACGTGCAGGGCGTGTTGCACCGTTCGCCGGTGATTGCAGGCCTCGCCCTCACGATGATGATGGTCGGCTGGCCCGCCGGCGCGACCTTTGCTGCGAAGTCGCTGCATCGCTTTGGATTACGGCCCATCCTGATCGGGGGCAGCGCATTCATTCCTATCGGCGCGGTGTTTTTGCTGACGTTGTCACCGGGAAGTTCGCCGTTGATCGCCGCGTTCGGGTCGTTGATCATGGGCTTCGGCATGGGGACGTCCAGCGTCAGTTCGCTCATGCTGATCCAGGAGATCGTGGACGTCGCGCAGCGCGGCAGCGCGACGGCATCGAACCTGTTCTCGCGCAATCTGGGAAGCACGCTCGGGGCGACCTTGTTCGGCGCGGTCCTGAACTTCGGGTTGAGCCATTCAAAGGACGTGGCCGCGGTGACATCGGATCAATTGAAAGCCTTGCTGCAGAACCAGGCGGGGAGCATGGGCAGCGGGGACGCGATACGTCAGGTGCTGCACGACTCGCTGCACCTGACGTTCGTCTCGATCTTCGTGATTGCACTATTCGCGGTGGGATTCTTGTTGTTCGTGCCGAAGGTCGACATTGGCGGCGAGCGGAAGATGCCGGTGGAAGCGCTCGCGCCGTTGGAGGACTGAAGCCTCATTGCGTCTTTCGGTTGACCACGTCGAGCGGCAGCTCGACATGGATGCGAAAGCCGTCGGACGGCGCGCTTTCAAAAGCAATCCGTCCTTGCAATTCATGCACGCGTTCCTGCATGCCGAGAAGTCCGAAGCTGTCCTTGCTGCGGTTCCGGTCGATCGTCGTGCCCTTGCCGTTATCCTCAATATCGAGCTGCAGGTGATCATGCGTGAGGCGCATTTCGATGCGAACCCACGTGGCTTGCGCATGACGCGTGACGTTGTTCAGCGCTTCCTGCACAAGGCGGAAAACGGCTGTCGCCGCCGTCGCTGATAAATCCAGCGGACCCGCCAGATTGTTCACCGAGATGACCAGTTGATAGCGGCCGCGAAACTCGCCTGCAAGCCATTCGATCGCGGCTTCGAGTCCCAGGTCATCGAGCATGGACGGCCGTAACCCGCCGGCTAGGCGCCGCGTGGCCGCAATGATGGAATCGATCTTGTCCTGCACGAGATGCGTGCGCGATTTTGATAGGCGCGAGTCGTCAGTGCCATGCGATAAAACCCGATCCAGCATCGCAACATCCATTTTTAGTGCGATCAGTTGCTGGCCGAGGTCGTCATGCAGTTCACGCGCGATCCGTGCCCGTTCCTCCTCCCGGGCGCTCTGCACATGCGCGGACAATGCGCGGGTGTGCTGCAAATCGATCAGCCGGAGACGGTCGGTCATGTCGCGCGTGACTTTCGCGAAGCCTTGAAGCGCGCCATCGGGCGCGCGTATTGCCGTGATCGTGACGTTTGCCCAGAATTGCGACCCGTCCTGGCGCACGCGCCAGCCTTCGTCTTCTATGCGGTCCTCGGCCTCCGCAAGCGCCAGTTCGGTCTCGGGCTTGCGGATCGCGATGTCCTCGGGCGTATAGAACACGGAGAAGTGCTGCCCCACGATCTCGCCGGCCGTATAACCCTTGATACTTTGCGCGCCGCGATTCCAGCTCACCACATGCCCGAGCCGATCGAGCATGAAGATCGCATAGTCCTGGACCGCATCGACGAGCATGCGGAAGTGAACGTCGCTTATTTCAAACGGGAACGCATTGCTTGATGAGGCGTCGTTTGCCCGTCGCGAGGAAGATGGATCGTCTGGTTGGTCGACCGGCACGTGATTCTCCCGCTTGGATTGCTCGCAAAACCGTCATCACTCCCGCGCGCCGCTGGCCGCGGAAGATCAGACGGTCACTTCTTCAGGCCATCCATCAACTGAACGGTCTCGTAGTTCTGGACGAGTTTTTCCAGGCCGCGCACCACATCGGCTTCCATTTCAAGCAGCGCCTTGTCACCCTGGAATCTCGCGCGAACGGCCGGATGAAAGCGAGTATTGATGAAGTCGCTGATTTCCTCGATATGCTCGAGGGTCCCCGAATCCGGATAAAGAACCGTTTTTGGGGACGCGGCATCGTAGAAAAGATTGTGCTTCCACTTGGGCACGAAGTTCTCGGGCTTCGTATCTGTCACCAGGAACGAGCCGATCAACTGGAGCTTGCCCTTCATTGTCTTTGGGGTCAGAAACGTCCAGACCTTGCGGGGGAGACGTTCCTTCATCCCCTCCAGCTTGTCGCCGTTTGAACCCAATGTCCCGATGCGCCCTTCCTTGATGTCCGACGCATAATCTTTCCAGTAATAGAAAATATCCAAAGCTTGTGACCCGTTGTTCCTGTAGTTGCTGGTATGCACCAGTCGCAGCCGAGACTCTGCCTACGCCCGGCTGGGCATGACTGGGGCGCTTATTTGTCGTTCAAAAATCGATCACGATGGCTTTCGAGCGTCGCTCGTATTTCCCGATCATATCGCGCCGGACGAACATTCTCGAAACAGCGCTTCGTGGACGGGGTATTGCCCGATTTTAATTTCATACGTCAAAGAGCTGGCGTGCGGCAAATCCTATGCTGAATCGGTCGGAATGCCCGCTGCATGAATCGACGCTAGAATCAGGTTTCGAATCACGTGCAGCCATCGGAATATGCCAGATAGCGTCGCCTACCATCGTAGCAACTTGACTCCCGGTCTTGTGCTTGGCGAGGCGCGTTTTTCGGATTTTCGCTTCGAGCGTCATTATCATCTGGATTACCACGTGGGCATGGTGACCGAGGGAGTCCAGCGGCAGCGGCATCGTGGCAATACGGAATTTCTCGCGCCCGGACGGATCTCGCTCATGCCGCCGGGCGAGATACACGATGGCGATCGGTATGGCGACGGCGCATATGTGCTCAAGACTTTTCGTTTATCGCCCGAGCTTCTTGGCGCCGTGGCCGAAGAAATCTCGGGCTCGAATGCCGAACCGACCCCTGCCGGCGCGCTCCTCGAAAACGCCGGACTGGCGGCGCGTCTGATCAACCTGCACAGCACGATGCAGGCAAGTGCCGCAGCGTCGCCGCTGGCGTTGCAATCGGAATGGTTGACGTTGTTCGACCGCTTGTTCACGCAATCGCGCGTGGTCGCGCCGCAGTCGGTCAAGGGTAGGTTGCGCGCCGAGGACTGGCATCGCGTGAAAGATTATTGCCACGCGCATCTGGCGCACAAGATCACGCTGGATGAACTCGCTGCGCTTTGTGGGTTGGAGCGATTTCATTTCCTCAAGCTGTTCAGGCAGACCGTTGGCATGACGCCGCACGCGTGGCTCGTGCGGTTGCGGCTTGAACAGGCCGCATCTATTTTGCATTCAACGTCGCGAAGCATTGCCGATGTCGCGCAGGACGTCGGTTTCTACGATCAGAGCCATTTCAACCGCGCGTTCCGGCGTGCATTCGGCGTGGCGCCATCGCGCTATTGATACGCTTCATGCGGTTTTAACCGGCAAGCCGCGCGACGTTGGCGATCAGGTTATCGACGTCTTCAGTGGTCGTCGCGAACGACGTCACGAAGCGCACCACGCCCGGTTCCCATCGGTCGTGGTAGAACACGAACCCCGCTGCCAGAAGCCCTTCAATGACCGCTGCCGGCAAGCGGCAGAAGAGAATGTTCGCTTGCGGCGCGCCGAAGATCTCCACGCCCTCCAGGTCCTTGATGCCGTCCTGAAGGCGCCGGGCGGTGTCGTTTGCCTGGCGTGCATTGCGCAGCCATAGATCATCGGTCAAATACGCGTCCATCTGTGCTGAAAGAAAGCGCATCTTGGAGAACAGATGGCCGGCGCGCTTGCGCCGGTAACCCATCTCGGCGGCCAGTTTTTTATCGAACAAAACGATGGCTTCAGCGCATGGAACACCATTTTTTGTTGCGCCAAAAGACAGCGCGTCGACGCCTGCTTTCCATGTCATTTCAGCGGGCGTGCAATCGAGCGAGACGAGTGCATTCGCAAAGCGCGAACCGTCCATGTGCAGGCCGATCGAGGATGCGCGGCAGAGGTCGCCCAGTTCGCGGATTTCATCGAGGCTGTAGATGCTGCCCACTTCCGTAGCTTGCGTGATGCTGACGCACGAAGGCTGCGTCACGTGGACGTCGCCGACCTTGACGTTCGCGGCCTTGCGCAGGTTCACGGGGTCGATCTTCGCGGACGGCCCGTCGACAGAAATCAGCTTCGCGCCGTTCGTATAAAACTCGGGCGCGCCGCATTCGTCATTGTTGACATGGCTCGACGGGTGGCAAAAGACGCTGCCCCAGGGCGGCGTCATGGCCGCGAGGCACAACGCGTTTGCCGTCGTTCCAGTAGGCACGAGAAACACATCCACGTCGCGCTCGAACAGTTCGGCAAGCTTGCGTTCGACGCGCGCCGTGAGCGCATCGCCGCCGTAAGGCGTTGACTGGCCCGTGTTGCAGTCCACCATGGCTTCAAGGACTTCCGGCGAAGCTCCGGCAATGTTGTCGCTCGAGAAGCCGAGGGCGGGTTCTTTGTGTGTCGATACAGCTTGCTGATTCACGAGTCGGTCCTTTCTGCGGCGGCAAGGGGTGCGCTTCAAACTCGTGAGCTTAGTGAAAACCTGATCTGTACGCTTGTATAAAATTGATCGGCGTGACCGCCGTAAATCAGTGCGGCTTTTTACGGCAGCGCGCCAGACCGTTCACGAATCGCCGCTGCGCCGTGCCGCCAGGAACGCCGCCTTCCTTTCTTCTCTTTCCGCCGCAAAGGCAGGGCTGATGGTCGCGTGGGTATCGTCAAAAGAAAATGGCTTGCTGCCTGGAGTCGGCCGCCACGATGCATCGACAACCTTCTTGCTGCGCTTATGCACCAGATGCACCGCCGGTTCCGCCTTGCCTTGCGGGTCGTCCCACTTCATTTGCCACGCACGAAGCAGGAGCAGGACTTCATCGAGATCCTTGCCTTTGGCCGTTGCGTGATACTCGTATCGCGGCGGCCGTTCGTTATACAGGCGCCGCTCGATCACGCCGTCCTTCTCGAGGCGCTTCAGTCGTGTCGACAACAAAAACGACGACATGCCCGTCTGCGCCTGGATTTCCTCGAAGCGCCGCGAGCCCATGCTCAGTTCGCGCAGAATGAGCAGGGTCCAGCGGTCACCCACCACGCTCAACGAGCGCGCGATGGGGCAGACACTTTCGCAAACCTCGTCCCAACTCATCCTTCCTCTCCGCTATCAAACAATCGGGTTCACGCAACATGCACTGGCAGCTTCGATAACAACTCGTCAGTCGTCAATATAGCGTGCGCGAACATGGGGGCGTTGGTTTGCGCCGCGACCATTCCCGCATGGCTGAATGCAGCGGTCGCGTCTTTTACGAGCGTCACATGATAGCCGAGCTCCATGCCGAAACGGCCCGTGGACTCAATACAGCTATTCGCGATCAGGCCGACAAGGATGATCTTCTGGATGCCATACTGCTTGAGTTGCAGGTCGAGATCCGTATTGGCGAAGCCGCTTTGCGCCCAGTGTTCCTTGATGACGACATCGCCTGGTTGCGGACCGAATTCCGGATTGAACTCGCCGCCCCACGTGCCGACTTCGAACGCCTTGGTCGGCAGTCCCGCCTGCTGGAACATGTTGATGTGCTGCCAATGATCGAAGTCGCCGGGATGCGAGCGGTGATGCGGAACGATAAAAACCTGAATGCCTGCTGCCCGCACCGTGGGGATGATCTGGCGGAGATTGTCGAACATGTGCGACGCGTCCGCGGTCTCCTTGATCGCGTTGAAGAGCTTGCCGCCCTCGGTCATGAAGTCGTTGTACGGATCGACGATCAACAGCGCGGTGTTGTGTTGCTCATAGTTCGATGCAGACATGGCGGCTCCCGGAAAAGTGGAAATGGATGAATCAGGCAACGGTGACCGAATGTTACTTCAAAAATGAAGGCACAACAAAAAAGATGCCGTTCCATTGGCGGCGCTTGGTCGCCCGTGGCACGGCATCTAAATGTTCATTAAGAACTTAAGACTTTTAGAACGCTTGAGAAACTCAGGTCCGAAGCAGCCGCGTCGACATCGGGCTTGCAGCTTTTTGATTGAACAGCGTTGCTCTGACCCGCGCCGGATCGAGACCAAACGTCTCGCCGGCCGCCGCTGCAATCAACGAGTCGAGCCCGAGCGTCGGCCGCAAATCGCGCCCCTGGTAAAGCGCCGACGGCGCAAGCCCCGGCCAGTCCGCAAGAATCCTGCCGCCTTGCACGCCGCCGCCCAGCAGCATTGCCGCCGATGCCGTCCCGTGGTCCGTCCCGCCCGTCCCGTTCGCCGCGGCCATGCGTCCGAATTCTGTGGCGACCAGCACCGTCGTGTTGGCCCAATGGTCGCCGAGTTCGTCGCGCATCGCGGCCATCATGGTGTCGAGCGCCTTTAGTTGCGCGCCGAGCCGCTGGTTCTGCGCGGTATGCGTGTCCCATCCGCCAGTTTCGATCATCGCTATGCGCGGTCCGTCGGGACGTCCCAGGAAGCTCGCGGCGAGCTTGCCGAGGCTCGCGGGGTCCTGGCGTGCGCCGGCATCGGCGGCGAGGCCGCGTGCGTCCATGGCGGAGGTCCAGAGCGCGTGAAGCTGTGCATCGCCGGAATAGAGCTGCGTGACGCGTACAAGCAGATCGTCGGGCGCTTGCGGAAGTCCGGACGGCGCGTATGAAGTCACGTCGGCGCGGCCGCGCAGCGCCAGCGGAACCGTGGGCGCAAGCGCAATGGCGTTTGCCTTCGCTGCCGGCAGCATCGAAACAAGCCGGTTCAGCCAGCCGTCCTTCATCTGGTACGGGGCGGTCCCGCCGGTTTCGAGCACATTCTGTCCGTCGAAGTGCGAGCGGTCCCGGTACGGCGATGCGACCGCGTGCACGAACAACGCCTGCTGCGCGGCGTACATCTTCGCGGTTTCGACCAGCGATGGATGCAGCGCGAACGTGCCATCGAGTTTCGTCGCGGACGACGGATCGATTGCCAGCGCGCCGCGCAGCTTCGCGTAAGCAGGATCGGCATAAGGCACGACGATGTTGAGTCCATCGGCGGCGCCGCGCTGGATCACGAACACAAACCGCCGGTCCGATTCCACCGATGCAAACGCCATGCGCGATCCGACCAGCATCGAGCCGACGCCGGCACCTGCGCACCACAAGAAATTTCGACGCGAGATCATGGCGTCATCTCCTTTGAAAATCGGGGGAAACCAGCAGGAGTGCAAGCGCGGTCGGCGCGCTTTCGGCGCGGGATAGTTCGGATGCCGTAGCATCGCTGAGCGATCCAGCAAGCAACTGATTGCCGAGTGTACGGGCATCGAGCGTATCGCCCACGCGCGCGGCGAAGCGCTGGGCCATTTCTACGCGGCGCACGAGCGCATCGGGGGCGGCCCAACTCGCGGCGATATCGTCGTAGCCGGCAGGGGAGCCCGGGCGCCACACCGGCTGGCCGAGCTGCGTGAGCAAAGGCGCGATCTGCAAGGCGCCGATATCAGTATGGCCAAGGCCTCGCATCGACGAGACGGTCCAGTCCCAAGGCGTCTTGAACTTGGCATCGACAGGTGACCACGCTTCCGGCGAATCGATCAGCACCTGGTACACGCTCGGCAGGTCACCGTTCGTGGCGCTGAATACACCGGCGAGGCGTTCGACGAGCGATGGCGGCGGGTTATCGGCGACAAAATGCCGTGCGAGTTTGCCGGCGATATGCTGCGCCGTTGCGGGCGAAGCCGCCAGATCGTGCAGCACGGCAAGCGCCTGTTGCTCGCCGGGCTGATCGTACTGGCGACCCATGACCGTGCGCGCACCCGGTTCGTGTTGCGGTTCGCGAAACACGAACTGGCCGGGCGCGGCGTCGTTACGACGCGGACCCCCTCCCATCCCGCCGATACTCCACCCCGTCAGCGCCCGCGCGAATTCCGTGACGTCTTCCTGCGCGTAGCCGCTGCGCACGCCGAGCGTATGCAACTCCATGATCTCGCGCGCGAGATTTTCGTTGAGCCCGGGCCTGTTCTCCGGATGCCGCGCGGCGGCGCGTTCTGCTGCAGGGCTATCCGGGCCGACCGAGCGCGCCTGATCGAGGAAAATCTGCATGGCCGGATGACGTTCGGCTGCGACCAGCATGTCCTCGAAACGGCCAAGCACGTGCGGACGAATGGCCTCGGTTTCAAATGATCCGGCGAGCATGCCGACTGCCGGTTTCTCCACGGATACCGCAAAGTGATTCGCCCAGAACGCCACCAGCCTTTCGATAAACGGCGCCTGCGTCTGCAACGCACTGGTGAAGCGTGCGTTCACGGCCGCGCGATACGTATCGCGCAGTTTTTCGTTGTAGGCTTTGCGTACGCCTTTTTTATCGTCGGCGCCGGCAGCACGGATCGCAACCTGACGTTCGGCAAACTCCGCGGCGAGTACGCTGCTCGATGGCTGATTTTCAAGCGCGGGCGGCACGGGCTGATAGGTTGCGCCTGTGAGCTGCGCGGCGAGCCATTGCTTCGGATCGGCGGGCGCCGTTTCTCCCGCGCGGGCGCCGAGTCCGAAGCGGTTCATCGCGATCGCAGCGGGTGTGACGTCGGTCATGTGCTCCCCACGTTTGAAATTGTCATGCTGCTTAAACGTGGAGGCAACGTGAATCCGTCGCGTTCCTGGCGGTTATTTTTTCGGTGCGGGGCCGACATGCAGCGGTCCGTGACGTTGCAACGCATCGACGAGTTTCAGCCGTTCGTCGGCGGTGAGCGTCGCGGCAAAATCCGCCACCGTGCCTTCCACGCGCGAACGCACGGCAATGTCGGCATCACGCGTGCGGGCGAGGGCGGCATCGAGCGTCGCGCGGTCGAACTGCGGCGCCTGCAGCGCCTGCACGACATCGATACGTCCCGCTCGCGCGCTCAGCACGAGCGGCAGGCTGTCACGGCGCGTCTGCCTGAGCGCATCGCGCAGTTGATCGCGGCGTTCCTGCGGCAATTCCGCGGCGGCAAAACGCAAGCCGCGCTGCTGCGCGATGGCATCGGCCTTCTGCTTTTCGATCCACCGGTACGTGCCGCCGCCGATCGTGCCGAGCAGAAAAATATTGAGCACCACCGATACCACCAGCAGCGTCTTGAGCCTCTTTGCCGGCATGGTCATTGATCGCTCCAGTCGGACGCACTGCTGTTGAACACGGTGCTTTCACCGGTTTGATCGAAGAGGCTCGGCGGGCCGCCCGCCGTTCCCGAAAGAGACGTCGTCAGCGAAATGACCAGCACGCCGGCCGCGATACCCGCCACGCCGACACCGACAAACCCAGCGCCCGAAAGCCACCACTCCGGCTTTTTCCAAGCAGGTTTTCTCGTCGATGACCCCACAGGCGACGCTTCCACGATGCGCCGTATCAAATCGTTCCCGGGCGCGGCAACCGTATGCGCCGAGAGCAGCAGATCGAGCGAACCGGCATCGGCGAGCGCAGCAAGCGCTTCCGGATCCCGCCCGGCGACCAGCGCCTGCGCGTCGGCGCGTTCGGCTTGCGGCCAATGCTCGGGCATCGCGCCATAGGCCTCGGTGAGGCGGCGAAAACGTTCGGGGGTCATCGGCGTTCCTTTCCAGAGACATGCGCGCCGCCGTCGTCGCGCTCGGCGACAAGACGGCTGCGCAACGTGCGGCGCGCCCGCGAGAGCAGGCTTTCCAGCGCGTCCACGCTGATGCCCATCACGGCGGCGGCTTCCATATTCGATAGTTCCTGGTAGTACTGCAGCACCAGCGCCTCGCGCTGGCGCGCGGGAAGCGCCGCGAGCGCAGCGGCGATACGCGCGCTGCGGGCGGTATCGTCGAGTTGATCTTCGGGGAGCGGCGCGTGGTCGGCCGGCTCCGGCATGCCGTCGTCGAGCGGCACTTCATGACGGCGGCGCAAGCGGTCATAACAAAGATTCAGCGCCACGCGATGCAGCCACGTATCGAAGCGCGCCTGCCCGCTCTGCCAGCGCGACGCCTGCTTCCAGATGCGGATGAACACTTCCTGCGCCACGTCGCTTGCCTCGTCACGGTCGCCCAGCATGCGGGTTGCGAGCGCGAGCAGACGGGGCAGCTTGCGCGCGACCATCTCGCGGACTGCGCCCGGTTCCTGTTCGTCTATGCGGGCCAGGAGGCCCGCGTCCGGATCTTCTTCGTTCAATGTGCTGGGTCTCGTCCTGAGTCTCGTCCTAGGTCTCGTCCTGGGTCTCGCTGTATTGCCCGCCCTGCTTGTTGAACAGCCGGCGCTGGCCGGTCGGGCGACCCGGCGGTGACTTTGGCCGACGTCTCAGTCAATGGCGGCCAGCGTCCGCCGAACGAGCAGCCGTGGCTCAACGAGCCCAATGCCCTTCGATCCACCGCCAGTTCGGACCGCGCTGTACCCAGTGGCCCGGCACCCAATGCGCGCCGACGCGAACCGGCCGCCAGTGGCCGGGCACCCATTCATAGCCGCGGCCGGCCCAGCGCCAGTGCCCTGCGTCCCACACGTATCCGGGACGCACGGCGGGTACGACTTCCACGCGCGGCGGCGGAGGGGCGGAGGGCGCGACAATAATTGTCTGCGCGGACGCCGAAACGCTCGCGAGCGCTGCAACGGCCGAAATCAGGACGATTGCTGCCCGGGTCTTCAATAGATTCATAACGGTTCCTCTGGCCTGTGTGACGCGCAACGTGCACGTCATCCCGGATCGTTAAACGGCGCACCGCCGAAAATCCGTCGCACAAAATTTCACCTGTGGGGTGGCCGAAAGTTGATCGCAGGTGTTGGCAAGGATCGCACACGCCTGATAAAATCAGGACTCGGTTTGACCCCGACTTCAATCCTTCACCGCAGTTCATCTCTCAAAGGGAGGCACCATATGTACGCAATGGCTATCGCTCTCCCTTGTGCTGTCTTTTCCCCGACGTCGCGACGCATTTGAGCCGCCGTCCGCGCAGGCACTAAAGCCCGCGCCAATTCCAGACAGTCCCTGATCAGTTCGCCTTCTCCATAAGGCGCGCTCCGGCTGTCGCTCTATTTTCTTTTTGACTGGATAGCTTCGCGGCGTTTCGCGCCACGAGCTTTGGCAAATGGCCAATACAAAAAAACTCGATTTCGGCGGCCGGGCGTTCAAGGATGTTCTCGGTTTCACGGTGGTTCACTGGGGCAAACAGCCCTGGCGGATCGTTGCAATCGTCGCGCTGGCATTGCTCGCCGCGCTGGCCGACGTGCTGACGCCGCTTTTCGCGGGACGTCTTGTCGATGCACTCGCCGCGGGTGCGAGCGGCAAGGCGCTCGCGTGGGAGGCAGCCGTGACCGCGTTCTGCGCGCTGGCCGCGCTGGGCTTGAGCGCCACGCTCCTGCGCCAGCTCGTGTTCATGAACATCATCGCGTTGACGTTGCGGATGATGAGTGAAATCGCCGCCGACGCGTTTCATCGTGTGCAGCGGTTTTCCACCGACTGGCACGGCAACAGCTTTGCTGGATCGACCGTGCGCAAGATCACGCGCGGCATGTGGGCGCTCGACCTGCTCAATGACACGTTGCTGATCGCGCTGTTGCCGTCGGTGGTCATGCTGGTTGGCGCAACCGCGCTGCTCGGCGCCCACTGGACCGTGATGGGCGTGGTGGTGGGTATCGGATCGCTGGTGTATATCGGCGTGACCGTGGCGTTGTCGCTGGGATTTGTCGCGCCTGCCGCGCGGCTCGGCAACGCGTGGGATACGCGCATGGGCGGCGCTCTGGCTGACGCGGTGAGCTGCAATACCGTGGTGAAGGCGTTCGGCGCGGAAACGCGTGAAGAAGCGCGGCTTGCGCGGGTGATCGGCAAGTGGCGGCATCGCACGAAACGCACATGGGCGCGCGGCACGATCAACGGCGGCGTGCAGGGCGGCATGCTCGTGCTCATGCAGGTGGCAATCCTGGGCGCGGCGCTGCTGCTCTGGAACGCCGATAAAGCCAGCGTCGGCGACATCACGTTCACGCTCACCATGTTTTTCATGCTGCAGGGTTATTTGCGCGAAATCGGCATGCATGTGCGCAATCTGCAGCGTTCGGTCAACGACATGGAAGAACTCGTGTCGCTCGAGGCGCAGCCGCTGGGTATCGAAGACAAGCCGGGTGCCGGACACATTGCGATCAGCAAGGGCGAGATTCGTTTCGAGCACGTGACGTTTTGCTATGAAGGCCATACCACGCCGCTTTACGACGATTTCTCGGTCCACATCAAGTCGGGAGAACGCGTTGGCCTGGTTGGGCATTCGGGATCGGGCAAGACCACGCTGATCAAGCTTATTCAGCGTCTTTACGATGTCTCGGGCGGGAAGATCACCATCGACGGGCAGAACATTGCCAATGTGAAGCAGGCATCGCTGCGAGGCCAGATTGCGATCGTCCAGCAGGAGCCGGTGTTGTTTCACCGGTCGCTTGCGGAGAACATCGCGTATGCGAAGCCGGGCGCGACGCGGGCGGAAATCGAGCGTGCGGCCAGGCTTGCGAGCGCGCATGATTTCATCGACAGGTTGCCGCAGGGTTATGACACGCTGGTGGGCGAGCGCGGCATCAAGTTGTCGGGCGGCGAGCGTCAACGCGTGGCGATTGCGCGTGCGTTCCTTGCGGATGCGCCGGTGCTGATACTCGATGAAGCGACGTCGAGCCTCGACAGCGAAAGCGAAGTGCTGATCCAGCAGGCAATGGAACGGCTGATGGTCGGCCGGACCACGCTGGTGGTGGCGCATCGGTTATCGACGGTGCGCTCGCTTGACCGGCTGCTCGTGCTCGACAAAGGCCGGATTGCCGAAGAGGGCAGCCACGACAAATTGATCGAACTCGATAACGGCTTGTATCGCCGGTTGTATGAGCGGCAGGCGCTCGGCTTGATGAAGGAATTCGATCAGCCCGTGCTGTCGAAGCAAAAGGCAACTGGTTACATCGGCATCGGCGATCCGACCTTGGCGTCGGGCACGTGATGTGAAGCCATAAAAAGCGTGAAGCAAAAGAAAATGGTCCTGGAAAAACCAGGACCGTTTTTTAATTGTTTCACCAAACCAGCCTTACATTGCTTACTGGCCCATGCCGATCAACGACTTGCCTTGCGAAAGAATCTTGTCGCAAACCTGCTTGGTGACCTGTTCTTTCAGGCCGCCACCGCTCAGGTCCACCTGCTTGCCGTTGCTGCTTTTCAGCAGACCGTTTGCGCCGTCGGTATAACCGCTGTCCTGCGATGCCGCCGACGTGCCGCCCAGCTTGCTCATCAACGAATCCTTCACCGTCGACGCGCTGCTGGCATTCACATAGTTGTTCTTGATACAGAACTGCAGCACGCCCGCGACGTTGCTGGTGCTGCCCGATGACACCGATTGCCCGGTCAGCGCGCTGCCCATGCTGCCAAGGCTGCTGAGTCCGCTCGATGACCCGTCGGAACTTCCACCTCCCTTCAGCAGGTTGCCAAGTTGCGCGTGTGCGGCGGACATGGACAAAAACGGCAATGACAGCGCAATGGCGACGCCTGCAATGGTGGTTCGAACTGAGTTTTGCGTGTTGCGGACTTTCATGCGGTACTCCTTCAGATAACAAAATCAAGCTTCTAATATAGTGCCTTTCGCGCGAAGCCGGATCAGAACGCGGCTTGTTTGCGGCCATGCAGGGTTCAGAGGACGTAATCGACGAATTGGTTCCGCGTAACGCGTCAGGACATACAAAAGTTACAGAGTCCGAAGTAACGGCGCGCGCCGTTGCTAACGCCGAACCAGTTCCAGCCGGTGCACGGTTTCACCGGGCATGAAGGATGTTGCATCGCCGCGAACCCAGGCCTCATGTCCCGCCATGAAATACGGTGACAGCGGATTTCCCGACTGGCCGCCTGGCATTTCGAAGATGCCGTCCTGCTCGCGTCCAGGGGACACGATCATGCGCTCCGATGCACCGAATGAAGGCGTTTGCACGCGCGGCATGTTGAAGTCGCCCGGCAGCGCATCGTGCGGTGCGCCAAGCCAGCCGCGCACCCATGGCAGCCACGATGGCACAAGCCGCGCAAACGGATGTTCTATAACTGCACGATTGCGTGCGCCCCAGCTTGCATCGGCGAGTGTTGTGTCTGGTGGCAATTGCGCGATCGCATGATCGATTCGGTCGAGCATGAAGGCGCGCCAGTCGGCAACGCCATCCGGCACCCACGCACGATGCGCGGCGAGCGTTTCCATCACCGCTTCATAGCGCGAATTTGCGGCGCGAAAACTGAGCTGCGGACCGGCTGCGGCGAGTTCTGCATCGAGCCGTCCGAACCAGGCATCGTAGAGAGAGAAATAGAACGCGCGCACGAGGCGGTAACCGGTGGCATCGGCATCCGCGCGGCCGTTCCATGTTTCGATCAGCCGTCGGAATTCCGCGCGTTGCGGGTGATCTTTAAGCGCGCTGGCGTCTAGCGCCGAGAGGGCGATGCCGCGCCAGTTCTCGATCCAGCGCGCGCGGTCGTCGGTCTGGATCGCGAGCATGTCGCGCTCCGTGGCGTGCGGCAGCGCGAACAGGTCGTCGCGAATCTGCGCTGCACGCGCGCCGAGGTCGGTGCCGGCATCGCCTGCGATTGCGGCCTGATCGAGCGGCAAGGTGCGATTGTTCGCGCTCCAGAGCCGCCCGAGCGGCGGGCTGATGCGCGAAGGGTAGGCAGCGGGTGCGAGATAAGCTTGCCATCCGCGATACATCGTCGAATCGAACGGCAGCTCGCTGAGTGGTCCCGTGGACGGGTCAGTGGCGGCGTTGCGTTTGGGCAGCGGCCCGGCAAGCGTCCAGCCGATTTCGCCACGCGAATCCGCGACCATGAAATTCTGCGTGGGAATGCCGCTGATTTGCGCGGCGTGGATCGCGTCCGCGACGTTCGTGGCATCTTCCAGTTGCTGTAGGTTCAGGTTGACGGCCTCGGGATCGTGCGCGGTCCAGCGCAAGGCATAGGCGGTCTTGTCTGGACCGGCGATGATTTGCGGACCCCATTGTGTATCGATGACCGGCAAGTCCACGGGCGCGCCGCCCTTCACCAGGATGCGCTCATGAACAACGGTCGCACGCGCCCACTTGCCGCCTGCAACGCGATATTCCAGCGGATCGGCGGGATTGCGCTGCAACACAATCAGATCGATGAAACGGCCATAGCTGTTCGTAAAGCCCCACGCGATCCGTTCGTTGCTGCCCGCGATCACGAGCGGTGCGCCGGGCAGGGTGACGCCTGTGATGCGGCGCGGCTGGCCATCGGCTGCGGGCCACGTCAGCGACATCCTGTACCAGATGTTCGGCAGCGAAAGACCCAGGTGCATGTCGCTCGCGAGGATCGCGCCGCCGTGCGCGCTGTGGGCGGCATCGACTGCCCAGCCGTTGCTGCCGATCATCGAATCTGTGATGGCAGTGCTGCTGTGCTTCGTGTCTTTCGATGCCCGCAGCCAGTCCGGGCGGGTTGCGGGCGGCGAAGGCTGTTGTTCGGTGGAAGGCGTTGCAGTATCGAAGGGTGCGTCCCAATGGCTCGTTGCGGGCAGCAGGAATTCATACAAGTCCGCCGGCACCCGTTCGCGCAACGCAGCGCGCGACAGAATGTGGCGGACTTCATCGGACTGCAGGTCGAAGTACATTGCGTAGACGGCCAGCAGCGTGTCCTCCGGACGCCAGGGCGCCGGTGGCGTACGCAGCACCCAGTATTCGAACGGACGCGAAGCCAGCGCCGCGAGCCCGTCATTGACGCCGGCCGTGTAGCGTTCAATCAACCCCTGCTGGGTTGCCGGCAGCGCGTCGAATGCCTTGCGCGCCCGTTCGCGAAATCGATGCGGCCGGTTGCGTCGATCCAGTTCGAGCGCTGCGGGGCCGATCAGCTCGGACATCTCGCCGGCGGCGACGCGGCGCAGCAGATCCATCTGGAAGTAGCGATCTTGCGCTTGCGCGAAGCCGGTGCCGAACGCGACGTCACCGCGCGTGCTGCCCTTGATGGTCGGCGCGCCGAGGTTATCGCGTTCTATGCTGACCGGCGCATGCAACGCCGAAGTCGCCGCCGATGCATGCATGCCGTCGAGTTGCGCAAGGCTGCCGCGCAAGGTGATCCAGCCCGCGATTCCCGCCACCAGGATCATCAGCATCAGGAGGCACAGGATTGCGACCAGCGAGACGAAACAGCGCCTCTTTGTCAGTGGGCTCGGACGGTTCATTGCGCGCGGTATGGGCAGACGGCAAAGAACATAGCACGGCTGTGGCTGCAGCAGTGTGAAGCGGGGAGCGCCGGATCGACAGCAGTATTGCCGATTACACGGAGCGCGCGCCTCTTAAACCGTTATCGTTCGCCCGCTGTCAGCCAGTCGAGGCAGTTGGTCCACAAGCGCGCGTTGCCCTCCCACGCGGAGAACGCAGGCGGCAACCAGTGACTCGACATGTCGCTGGTCCACGCGAGGGTACGGCCTCGTCCATATGTTCCCGCGACCAGCAACGGATGGCCCGTTTCGGGAACCGATGCAATCAACGTTGCGTCGGGCTTGACCTGCACTTCGTTGTAACCGAGCAAGTGCGGCCATTGCGTTCCGAGGCCTTCGACTATCGGATGCGAAGCGACGACGTCCGCGTTGAATCCTTCGGGAACCTCGACGCGGTCATCGTAGGGAAGGCACGTTACCGGCAGTACTTCTTCCACCGGCGTGTTGCGAAACCGCGCGCTGCCGTTGATACCCTGGAAGCTCAAATACCCGCCGATCATCATCAGCCCGCGCCCCGCCGCAACATAGTCGCGCAACAGCTTGAGGCGGTTCGGCGTGCGCTCGCTTTTGATCCACGTGTCGGGATGCAGCAGCAATGTATTTGCTCCGATATCCGAAAGAATGATCGCGTCGTAGGCAAGCAGGCCATCGAGCGTGGAGGGGAACATCTCCTGCGCTTCGTGGCTCGGCATGTGCGTGATCTTGAAGTCGCTGTCCTTGAAGATATCGAGGAAGATCGTCGCGCCGTTGTGATAGGTCGCAGTCGGGAACTGGTCAAAGCCCTTGACGTGCATCGACATGCTCGCCCAGCTCTCGCCGGCAAGCAGAACAGACTTGGTCATGCGTGTGCTCCTTGAACGCGCGGCTTGCCGTGTCGGCGGCTTGCGGCGCAGGTGGAACCGGTCCACATCGTATGGTTACAGGTTATCGATCAACTGCCTGAGAAAACCCGCGTCGGGTTGGTAATCATCATGGTTTCGATCTGCTCGTTCGAGACGCCGTGGCGCCGCAAGCGCGGCACGAAATACTTGAGGATGTAGCCATAGCCATGGCCGCCAAAACGCGTGAGCATGATCTTCATGAACACGTCCTGCGACATCAGGATCCGGTCGATGAACCCCGCATCGATCAACGCCTTGATTGCGCGTGCGTTCTCTTCGTCGGATGGCGATTGCGCGTTTTCATCGGCGTAGAAATACTCCATGCCGATCATGTCGTATTCGAGCCATGCGCCGCGTCTGGCCAGCGTGTGCTGATATTCGACGTCCATGTGACTCGGGTTCATGTGACACAGGACCGTGTGATTCAGGTCCGCGCCTTCTTCCTCCACGATGTCCAGCACGCGGTGCCCGTGCCGCACCCATCCAGGAAGATGCACGGACAAGGGCACGTGCGTCGCGGCGCTCGCACGCGCGGCGGCGCGCAGCGACTTTTCCTCGTTGGCGGTAAACGCCGCCGATACACCAATCTCGCCGATCATGCCGGCGAGCACATCGGGCTTTTCATCTGCGCCGCCGACATCGAAGATCAGTTGTGCGGCGAGTTCATCGATGGACTTGTGCTTCACATAATCCGGATGCGAAGGCTCGAGATAAAACCCCGTCGACATCACGATGTTCAACCCCGTGCGCCGTGCGATCCGTTGCAGCGCGGCGGGGTCTCGCCCCAGTCCGAGATTGGTCGGGTCGATCACCGTCTCGCCGCCCAGCTCGCGAAAGCGCATGAGTTCTTCGACGGCGACATCGGCATCGAAGAGCTGGCAGTTGTCGCGGTTCATCAGCGGGTTCATGCGCAGCGCGCCCAGAATGCCGATGTGCACTTTCTGCTCACCGATGAACCTGTCGCCGCAACAAGCCGGCGGCACCCATTTGCCCGATGCATCCAGCAAGATGTGCTCATGCATGAGCGTCACGCCCATCTGCGAAACGGGGATGGGGCCAAGCACCGTCATCACCTGAGCGCTGCGTGTGCCTATCTTCAACGATGCATCGTGGCGAAAGATCGAACTCATCGCTTAAGCCTTCTTGCGCCGCTGCGGCGAGAAAATCCGCGTATTGAGCCAGATGGCGAGCAGCATGATCGCGCCTTGAATGATCTGCGTATAGAACGGCGACACGTTGATGAGGATCAGTCCGTTGCCGAGCACCGCAATGGTCAGCGCGCCGAGCACCGTGCCGAGGATCGTGCCTCGACCGCCGAAGAGATCGGTGCTTCCAAGCACGACGGCGGCGATCACCGCGAGCTCGAACCCTACGCCCTGGTTCGATGAACCGCTTCCCAGCCGCGCCGTGGTGATGAGGCCGGCAAGACCCGCCGCCGCGCCGCTCAACACGTAGACCTTCATGATGACGCTGCGCACGTTGACGCCTGCGCGCCGCACACCTTCGGCATTCGTGCCAATGCCCGTCACATACCGTCCGAAGCGCGTATGCCGGAGCGTGACGAAGCCTGCAAGCAAGGTCACGATAGCGATCACCGCCGGTGTTGGCATGCCGAGGATCCGGCCGCGTCCGAGTTCGACGAACCAGCCGTCGTTTTCGATCGGTATGGAAAAGCCCTGGGTGATGAGCAATGCAATGCCGCGTACTACAGACAACGTTCCCAGCGTCACGATAAACGCGGGCATCCCTGCGAACGCAATGAAATAACCGTTGATTGCGCCGATGATCGCGCCGAGCGAAAGACCGCCGATCAGCACGACGATTCCCGGCACGCCCGCGCGCAACGCAATCGCCGAGACTGCGCCGACCAGCGCAAGCGTGGACCCTATCGACAAATCGATGCCGCCCGTCGTGATGACGAGTGTCATTGTCGTGGCGACGATCAGCAGCGGTGCGCTTTGACGGAGCACGTTGAGCAGGTTGCCGGTCGTGAGAAAGGTGCTCGTGGTGAACGTGAAGGCGAGGGCGCAGACAATGAAAAACGCGGCGATACTCGCCACGCCCGCGTTGCGGCCGAGCATATGTTTGAGCGGCAGGCGCGGCGCCTTGGACTTGTCGTGCATGGCGAGTTCCATGTCAATTCTCCGCAAGCGCACGAGCCGAGCGCGCACTGAACTTGTGGCCGACGATCAGATCGACGATCTCTTCCAGATTCGTTTCGCCGATCTTCCGGTCCGCCACGTTCTGCCCTTCGTACATCACGCTGATGCGGTCGCACACCAGAAACAGATCCTGCAAGCGATGGCTGATCAGGATCACGCTCACGCCGCGCTCGCTGATCGTGCGCACGAGGTCGAGCACCGCTTCCACTTCGGCGACCGCGAGCGCGGCGGTGGGTTCGTCCATGATCAGCACTTTCGGATCGAACGATACCGCCCGCGAAATCGCGATGGCCTGGCGCTGGCCGCCGGACAGGTTCTCGACGTCGAGCTTCGTGCTGGGAATGCGGATGCCGAGGTTGTTCAGCATGTCGCGCGCTTCGCGATGCATCTTGCGATGATCGAGCACGGAGACGCCGCAGACGCGTCGCATGGGTTCGCGGCCGAGAAAGAGATTGCCGGCGACATCGACGGTATTGCACAGCGACAGGTCCTGGTAAACCATTTCGATGTGATGCGCGCGGGCGTCGCCGGGATCGGTGAAATGAACCGGCTTGCCGTCGATCTCGATGCTGCCGCTGTCCGGAACCACCGCGCCCGACAACACCTTCGACACCGTCGACTTGCCCGCGCCGTTGTCGCCCACGAGGCCGAGCACTTCGCCCGGCATGACGTGGAGGTTCACGCCGCGCAACGACTGCACGGCGCCGTAGCTCTTGATGATGTTTTCCATGCGTACGCGTGGAATGGCGGCATCGTTTTGCATCGGCTTCTCCTTACTTGAAAACGGCCCGGTACTTGCCGACGTTTGCCTTCGTCACGATCGTCACCGGCACCGAGATGTTCTTCTCGACCGGCTGCTTGGCGATGAGCTTGAGCGCAGAGTTCACGGCTACGCGGCCTTCGCTTTCCGGGTCCTGCTGCACGACCGCCGCCACGAAGCCTGCATCGATGCCCTTGATGGCCTGCGCGCTCAGATCCCATCCGACAATCTTCACGCGGCCCGTTGCATCTTGCGCCGAAGTTGCCGCGACGAGTCCGATCAAGGCGGGTTCACCGGTTGCATAGACGATCTGCAGATTCGGGTTGGCGGAGATGAGGTTTTCTGCTGCGGTCTGGGCTTGGTCCTGCACGTTCTGCCCATCGACGGTGGAGACGATCTTTGCGCCCGGTACCGTCGCGATACCCGCCTTGAAGCCATCCAGCCGCACGTTCTGAATGAAGGAATTCAGGGCGCCCACCACGCCGATGCTCGCCTTCCCGCCAAGATTCGTCTTGATGTAATTCGCCGTGTACTTACCGATGTCCTCGCCGACCTTCTTGTTGTCGACACCCACTTGCACCGCGTTATCGCCATCGACGATTGCGTCGATGGTTACCACCGGAATGCCCGCTTTCTTGGCTTCGGTGATCGCGGGCTTGATCCCGTTCACGTCGATGGCGACGACCAGGATCGCATCGACCTTTTGCTGGATATACGTTTCGATGGCGCTGTTCTGCGCGCTCGGGTCGTTGTTCGAATTGAAGATGGCGAGCTCGACGCCCGCGGCTTTCGCGGCGGCTTGCGCGCCCTGGTCCATCTGCGTAAAAAAGAGCGCCTCCTGATTGATCTGCACCATGGCGATCTTCTTGCCCGCGGCCAGTGCCGCGCCCGCGAAAGCGAGCAGGGACGCGCCAAGCAACACGGCGGTCATGCGGCGGAAATGCAATGCAGCGCTCATCGGAATCCCTTTCCTGGTTGGTCCGGCCGTTTTGTACGGTCATTGAAAGCCGCGCGGCCGGTAAATTGAAGGAAGACTTCGTGGGCGCAACCGACATTGCGCCGCCCGCTTGTAAACCGGTTTATAAAAATTAAACCGCGAGTATTGGGCTGTCAATCTTTTCAAAAAAAGATAGGGGAAAGTACGAGGGAGTGCAGGGAGAGAAGTAAAGCTTAGTGCTCGAGCCGCTGGGGCGCAGTTGGCTCCAGCCGGCTCATATGCGCGGAGGAAGGTTATCCGCCCATTGTTGCCATCATCTGGGAATTGAAGCCGTTGACGAAATCGTGCTCGCCCGGTCCGGGGTTCGCGCGCATCGGCCTGGCTGCTGCCACCAGAATCTCGTCCGCCCCGCTACCGAGCGCCTTGATCGTCTCATCGATAAACTGATCGAGCGGCATCGCCATCTCGGCTTCCTGGCTGTTCATGAGTTCGGTGCGCACCCACGGCGGCGCGATTTCGAGAACGCGGACCGACGTGTCCTTCAGCATGAAACGTTGTGACAGTGCGTACGAGTGCAGCGCCGCCTTGGTCGACGAGTAGACCGCCGTAAGCGCCAACGGCACGAACGCGAGCACCGAGCTGGTGTACGCGACAATTGCGTCGTTGCGGGTCTTCAGGTGTTCGATCAGCGCGGAGGTCATCCGGATCGGACCGATCAGATTGGTCGTGACGATGGACACCATCTGGGCGTCGTCGATCTTGCCGGCGACTGCATCGGCCTGCATGATGCCCGCGTTGTTGATCAGCACATTGAGCTCGGGGTGATCGACGATCAGCTTTGCTGCCACGTGTTCGATGCTCGCTGGATCGGAGATGTCGAGCTCAACGGCCTTCATGCCCGGATTGGCTGCGATCACGGCGTCGAGATGGTTGCGTCGCCGGCCTGCAATGATTACCTGGTTGCCGAGTTTGTGCAGCGCTTCAGCGAGGCCCCGGCCGATGCCCGAACCGCCGCCGGTGATGAAGATCGTATTGCCTGTGAGTTTCATGATGCGTCCTTTATGGAATGACTGAACGACAACTCGACCCTTTTGCCTGAACGATCCGATTCCTTGATCTGTTCCATCAACTCATGCATCCGGATTGCGTCCGCGAATGAAGGTGCGAGCGTCGAACCGGTCTTGACATCGCGAGCGTGGGCCGCATAGAGGCTCGCCAGCTCCACGACACTGCCGCCCAGTTCGCCCTCTTCCAGCCATTCGTATTCGGACGGAACCGTAAGCACGGTCATTGGCTGGCTGTCGCCTCGTGCGATTTCGATACGGTTGAACGTGTCGCCGAAGCTCGACGTGTTCGTGATCTTCAGGTCGCCCTTGCTGCCCGTAATGTCGAGCTGAACGCCGTAGTTGTTGCGTTTGCCTGCCTCGAGATGAACGCTCAGCACGGCGCCGTTTGCGAACGTTCCCGCGAGAACGACCTGGTCTGCATTTGTATGCGGCAATGTTTCGCCCGTTTCCAACAGCGTGACTTCCTTGAACTGATTGACTGTGAGCGCGGACAGGCTTTGCGGGAAACCGGTCATCGTCGTGAAGAAGGCGTCCAGGAAATGACCGCCATAGATTGAGAGGAGGCTCGAAAAGTTTTTCTCGGGGATGGTGTAGTAAAGCGAAGCAGGGCGTTCACGCTGGAAATATTCCACGCTGACATGCAGGCGCACGGAACGGATATCGCCTATATCGCCGTGGTCCAGCAAATCGCCCACGTAGCGATATCCCGGATTCAACCGCCGCTGCAGGCCGACGATCGTGCGCACGCCCGCTTTGTCGGCCAGTGCAAGCAGCTCCTTCGACAAAGCCGTGTCGGGCGTCAACGGCCACTCGCAGTACACGTCCTTGCCTGCCGCGATCGCGGCGCGAATACCTTCTTCGTGCTGGAACGCCGGCGTCAGCACGAGCACCAGATCGACTTCCGGATTCGATACCAGCTCCTGCACCGACGATGCCGCGTATTTGAAGCCGTGCCGTTCCACGAGGCTCGATGCCTTGTCGGCGCTGCGGCTGTACACGGCCGTCAGTTCGTAATCGGGCAACCGCTTGAGCGACGGCAAATGCCCGTATTCCGACCAATGGCCAAGGCCGATGACACCGACGCCAATCTTTTTATCGTTCACGAGAAACTCCTGCGTTAGGCTGCGCAGACGACTGCGCGGCGACAGGAGGCATCGTAGGAGTGACGGGATTAAAGATAAACGGGCTGCGATTCCGAACATTGCGGACATCGATGTCCGAAACGTATTGAGCGCACTAGATCTTCAGGTTCTGACTGATGTAGTCGATGAACACGCGCAGCTTGGGCGACGCATAGCGGCTCGCCGGCCAGAGAATCCAGAAGGTTACGGTCTGGTTGATGTAATCGTCGAGCACGACTTGCAGTGCGCCGCTGGCAAGCGCATCGCGAACGAGGAAGGTTGGCAGGAACGCCAGACCTTTGTCCTGCAGCGCAAGAAACCCCAGGACTTCGATCGTGTTGCTGACGAAAGTTTGCGGCAGCTCTGGATCCGCCTCCGATGCCGCAAGCTGGAACGGCCAGCGTTCGAGCCTGCCTGTAGCCGGGAATTTGTGCAGCAGGCAAGCGTGATGAACGAGTTCCGACGGATGTGAAGGCGTGCCCCGTTCCCGGAGATAACCGGGCGAGGCGACCAGTACCTGCCCGCAGGAACCGAGACGGCGCGATACCAGCCGCGAGTCATGTTGTGCGCCCGTGCGAATCACGGTGTCGAAGCCTTCTTCAACCACATCGACCATTCGATCGGACAAGTCCACATCGATTTCGATGTCCGGGTACTGCGCCATGAAGCCATCGAGCGCCGGCATGATGAGCCCGGACAACTGCGGCGTGCTGATCCGCAGGCGGCCGCGCGGGCTGCCGGCGGCGTCGGACAGTTCGGCTTCAGCGGCTTCCACCTCGCCGAGAATACGCCGGCATCGCTCGAGGAACAGCGTGCCTTCGGCGGTTAGCGTGATGCTGCGCGTGCTGCGATGAAAAAGCCGCACGCCCAGGCGTTCTTCCATTCGCGCGATGCTCTTGCCAACCGCCGACGACGATAAACCGAGCTGCCGCCCCGTTTCCGTGAAGCTGCGGGTGTCTGCGACCTGTACGAACATCGAAATGCCGCCAAGGCTGTCCATGATTGTGTCCCGGGAGAAGTTCGCAGATTTTCCGTCCGCCACGCGGCGCATTTGCGCCTGGCCGGTCACGACCGTGCAAATGCGATTAAGGACTTTTCTGTCCAATATATTCGGAACCTTAGCCCATTTTTCTTCTTTTGAATCGTTCCTACACTCTCATCCAAGGTCGAAGCACCCGCTGCCGGTCAATATCGGCAGCCCACCAAATCTGGAGAGAGTCATGTCTAAACTTCATTCCGCCGTCAAAGTGGGTCCCCTGGAATTTTCGCATCGTGTCGTGCTTGCGCCGCTTACCCGCATGCGTGCCGAGGAAGGCGCAAGACCCGGTCCGTTGATGGCCGAGTACTACACCCAGCGCGCCTCGAAGGGCGGTTTCCTGATCAGCGAAGCTACCATTGCCGCGCCCAACGGCAACGGTTATCTGGGCGCGCCCGGTTTGTACGACGACAGCCAGATCGCCGGCTGGAAGCACATCACCGATGCCGTGCATGCCAAAGGCGCCCACATGTTCCTGCAGCTCTATCACGCGGGACGGCAGTCGAACAGCCAGTTGCAGCCGGATGGCGCCCAGCCGGTCGCACCTTCCGAGGTGCTGCACGGCGGCGTGGCTTATACCGAAGCTGGCTGGATTCCGAATACCCCGAGCCGTGCGCTGACGGTGCCCGAAATCGCCGGGCTGGTCGAGAGCTTCCGTACCGCCGCTTTGCGCGGCAAAGAGGCGGGTTTCGATGGCGTCGAGTTGCACGCGGCGAACGGCTATCTGTTCGATCAGTTCTTGCAGGACGGCAGTAACAAGCGCACGGACATCTATGGCGGTTCGTTCGAAAACCGCGCCCGCTTCCTGATGGAAGTCACGCGTGCGGTCATCTCGGTCTGGGGCAGCGACCGCGTGGCCGTGCGCCTTGGACCGAGCGGCACATGGGGCGATATGTCCGACAGCAACCCGGAAGGCCTCTTTACTTACGTTGCAGAGGAACTGGCCAAGCTGAACCTCGCTTATATCCATCTGATCGAGCCGCGTGTGCTTGGCAATGTCGATGACGACAGCAAGGACCCGAACCCCGTCGCTGCACAGCTTATCCGCAAGCACTACAAGGGCGTGATCATCGCGGCAGGCGGCTTCAAGGCCGGAACAGCGGAAGCCGTGATTCAGGCGGGCGACGCGGACCTCGTGGCGTTTGGCCGTGATTTCATCGCGAATCCGGATCTGCCCGAACGCCTGCGTCTTGAGTTGCCGCTCAATCCATATGATCGTCCCACGTTCTTTGGCGGCACGGAGGTCGGTTATACCGACTATCCGTTCCATAGCGGCGAAGCCGTGGCCGCATGACCGGGAGCCGAACGTGAACTCTTCATCCTCGTCTTCCCCGTCCCTTGCGCCGCTCTACTGGCTCGCGCTGGGTACGTTTGCAGTCGGCACCGAGAGCTTCATGATCGCCGGGCTGTTGCCCGACATGGCTGCCGACCTGCACACGAGCATCGTTGCGACGGGGCAGCTTGTCACGGTGTTTGCGCTTGCCTACGCGTTCAGTTCGCCCGTGCTGACGGCGCTGACCGGCGCGTTTCATCGGCGCACGCTGATGATTGCGGCGCTCTCGGCATTCGCTGTGGCGAACGTCCTCGCCTGGGGCGCGCAGAATTACTGGGAGCTGATGGCGGCGCGCATCGTGCTCGCAACCGCCGCGGGCCTGTACGTGCCCGGCGCCAACGCGCTGGCGGGCGCGATCGCCGGACCGGATCGGCGCGGCACGGCGCTCGCAATCGTGAATGGCGGAATCACGATTGCCGTGGCGTTCGGCGTGCCGTTGGGCGCGGTGATTGGTGACCGGCTCGGCTGGCGCATGACGTTCGCGGGCGTCGCGGCGCTTTCCGCTGCCGCGAGCGCCGGGCTGTTGTTCGGACTGCCGCGTTCAATCGGCGCAGGATTGCCGACGGCTACCTTGCGTGAACGTATCGATACCGCGCGCCAACCCGTGGTCCTGATGACCTTGCTCGTCACCACGCTGTGGGCCACGGGCGCCTATACGATCTATACGTATCTCGCGCTCTTTATTGCCAGGACGACGCAGCTGCATGGCGCGCAGATCGGGTACGTGCTCTTCACATGGGGCGTCGCGGCGGCGGTAGGGGTGTTTATCGGCGGGAAGGCGGTGGATCGGCTCGGCTCGCGGCGCGTGATCATTCCTTGTCTGACGGTATCGATTTTCGCTTTCGCGCTGATGTCGGCGAGTGCGCACTGGTTGCCCGCTTCGCTTGCGCTGGTTCCCGTGCTCGTGGGTGTGGTGGCGTGGGGAATCGCGCACTGGTGCTTCTATCCGGCGCAGCAGGCGGGACTGATTGGCATCGCCGGATTGCGCGGCACGCCGATCGCTTTGTCGCTGAATGCTTCGTTCATGTACCTTGGTTTCTCGCTTGGCGCTGCGCTCGGTTCACTCACCTTGAGTGTCGCGTCCGTGAGCGACCTCGGCTGGGTCGCCGCGTTATGCGAGGTAGGGGCGCTGGTGCTGACCGTGAGTATCGGCCGGCCTGTGGTCAAAGTCCGGTGCGCATCGACCGCCTGCCCCGCATGACCATTCTTCGCTCGACGTTCAGGATTGGTGGGGAAACCGAGGTCCGGCGACTCGGTTTCGGCGCCATGCGCATTACCGGTCCGGGCGTCTGGGGCATGCCCGCCGATCACGCTGAAGCTATCCGCGTATTGCAGCGTCTGCCGGAACTCGGGGTGGATTTCATCGATACTGCCGATTCATACGGGCCCGGTATTTCAGAGGAACTGATCCGCGAAGCGCTGCATCCGTATGACGCCCGGTTGCTCGTCGCGACGAAGGCCGGTCTCGTGCGCTCGGGGCCCGGCCGATGGGAATCGCATGGCCGCCCCGAGTATCTGATCGAGCAGGCTCATGGCAGCTTGCGGAGATTGGGTGTCGAACAGATTGGTTTATGGCAGTTGCATCGGATCGATCCCGCCGTGCCGCGCGATGAACAGTTTGGGGCGGTAAAGCACCTCATCGATACCGGCGTGATCCGCCACGCAGGCCTGAGCGAAGTCTGCGTGCCTGACATCAAGGCCGCGTCCAAATACTTCAAGGTAGCAACGGTGCAGAACCGCTTCAACCTGGGCGATCGCAGGAGTGAAGACGTGCTGGATTACTGCACGGCGCATGGCATCGGCTTCATTCCGTGGTACCCGTTGGCGGCCGGGGAACTGACCCGGCCGGGGTCGCTGCTCGATATCATCGCCCGTCGTCATGACGCTCGCGTCGGCCAGATTGCGCTTGCATGGCTACTGCAGCGCAGTCCGGTCATGCTGCCGATACCGGGAACCTCCAGGCTCGCACATCTCGTCGAGAATGTGGCCTCCAGCGCGATCACGCTTTCCGATCACGAGTTCTGCGAACTCGATCGCGCAACCGCGGGACGCGGGCACGAGTCATGACCCGGCGCGCGGCGGCGCAACCGACGCGCGTTCGATCAGGCGCACCGGCAGGCGATGTATGGCAGGGTCGGACGTCACGTTGCCCGTGAGCATCGATACCAGCAGCGCCACGCTCGTTCGCCCGAGTTCGGCGGCCGACTGGCGCACCGTGGTGATGGCGGGCATGAGGAGGTTGGCGAACTCCATGTCGTCGAATCCGACTATCGACATGTAGTCCGGCACGCTCAGCGCGCGTTCGCGCAGCGCATCGAGCACGCCGACCGCAATGTAGTCGCTGGTCGCGAACAGCGCGGTCGGTGGCTTTGCGCTCGTGACGAGTTTCGTGCCGATTTCGCGCCCGAAGGCGCGACCGTACGAGCCGAAGTGGACGAGCTTCGGATCGAAGCGGACCTGTGCTTCGGCGAGTGCGCGCTTGTAACCCGCGAGCCGTTCCTGCACCGTGAAGAGCGCTTCGGGACCGGTCA
Organism: Burkholderia sp. PAMC 26561; assembly: GCF_001557535.2. Taxonomy (NCBI): domain Bacteria; kingdom Pseudomonadati; phylum Pseudomonadota; class Betaproteobacteria; order Burkholderiales; family Burkholderiaceae; genus Burkholderia; species Burkholderia sp. PAMC 26561. Next base: position 60,716 of record NZ_CP014315.1, on the reverse strand, counting down.
CGTGCGCGATCCGCTTGTGGCCGGCATCGAGCAGATGGCGGGTGGCCTGATAACCGCCCTCGATGTTATCGACGAAAACACGCGGCACGTCCGCGCCCGGCACGTCCTCGTCCACCAGCACGATGTTAGCGCGCTCGCCCATGAGCTTTCGCAATGACCCATCGTCCGGTCGGTTCGTCGCGAAGATCAGGCCGTCGAGATGACGCGTGTCGAGCCAGCTCAAATAAAGCGCCTCGCGTTCGAGCTTGTTGCGCGTGATGCAGAGCGCGAGGCCATAACCGCTGGCTGAGGCGGCTTCCTCGACGGCGTCGGCAAGTTCGGCGAAGAATGGATTGGCGACTTCCGGCATGGCGAGGCCGATGGTCTCGCTGCTTCCAAGGCTGAGCCGCCGGGCGAGACTGTTCTGGCGATAGTTGAGCGCGAGCACGGCGTCATCGACGCGTTTGGCCGTGTCAGGCGGCAGCACGAGGCTGCCGTTCAGGTAGCGCGAGACGGTCGCTTTCGACACATCCGCCAGTTCGGCAACATCGCGAATGGTAGAGACTTTTGCCACTTGGGGTTTCCACGCAGGTTGGGCGCCGGGTTCGGGCGTAGTGTAACGCGGGGATTTGCATGAGCGTTCGCTGGTTAATAATGGCCGGGCACTTCGGCGGTGCGAGCGTGCATCGCGCGGGTGCGGTGTGCACGCCGGCATCGCTTGTCAGCGACGTTCGGGCCTTATAAAATCATTGGCATAAAATTCGCTTAGAAACATTGCAGAGTAGAAGCGGCTAGTGTCTGGTGTATTCGCAGTAACCAGCATGGGGCATTGCTCTTGGGGCGCATCGCGCGCCCACGTCGACCAGCGTCGGCGTTTGAACGGGATCGTCCGATCTCGCTCAACGAGGAGCGTGCGTGTAGTTGCCCCACCATCTCCCTGTTGTGCGTATCGGCAATCCGGAACACGTTCAGGCGTTGTAGCTGGCTCCCCACGTTCACTCGCGGAGTCAAAAAACATGCGTGTTCTACGTCGCTTCTTTCATCTTTCAGTGCTTGTTTTAAGCGTTATTCTTGTTTCCCCTGTTCACGCCGCCGATTCCGTCACCGTGCTCACAAGCTGGTACGCGCAAGCCGAGCACGGCGGTTTTTATCAGGCGCTGGCTACCGGGCTTTACAAACAGGCCGGCCTCGATGTCACGATCAAGATGGGCGGTCCGCAAGTGAACGGCATGCAATTGCTCGTTGGCGGACAGGCGGATTTCATCCTTGGCTATGACTTCCAGGTCCTGTCCAGCGTGGAGGCGGGGATTCCAGTCACGACCGTGGCGGCATCGTTTCAATTCGATCCGCAGGGCATGCTCGTTCACGATGATGTGAAGAACCTCGCCGATCTGAAGGGCAAGACGATCCTGGTCGCGGGCGCGGGCAGGACAAGCTGGTGGCCGTGGCTCAAGTCCAGATACGGATATACCGACAGCCAGACGCGCCCTTACACGTTCAACCTGCAACCGTTCTTTGTAGATCCGAATGTCGCGATGCAGGCGTATCCGTCATCGGAGACATTCCAGGCGGATCAGGCGCACGTGAAGACCCACTTCTTCCTCTTTGCCGACGACGGTTATCCGCCCTACAACACGACCATCGTCGGCTTGCGCAAGACGCTCGCCGACCGGCCCGACGTGACTGCGCGTTTCGTGAAGGCATCGATGGAAGGCTGGAAAAGTTACCTCGCCAATCCGGCTCCGGGCAACGCGCTGATCAAGAAGGACAACCCCGAGATGACCGATGCGCAGCTCGCGTTCGGCGTGGCGCAACTGAAGAAACTCAAGCTCGTGACAGGGGGCGACGCAGGCACGCTCGGCATAGGCGCGATGACCGATGCCCGCTGGAAGAAGACCTACGACTACATGGTCGGCGCGAAGCTTCTCAAGGCCAGTACCGACTACAAGAGCGCCTACACGCTGCAGTACATCCAGACCGCCAAGGTCATGCCGTAAGCGGCGCTGATAAAAAGGAATCGAATCATGCTGGTTACACGTCAAAAAGTCCTGCGCCGCTTCTGGTACGCAATCATGCCCGTGTCGGATCTCGACGATGGCCCCAAGCCGTTCACGCTGCTGGGCGTCGGCATCGTGCTGTGGAAGGGCGCGGGCGGCAAACCTCACGCGTTGCGCGACCGGTGCTGTCATAGAACCGCCAAGCTCTCGAAAGGCTTCGTTGACGGCGATGGCAACATCGCGTGCGGTTATCACGGATGGACCTACGACTGCACGGGGCAATGCGTGAAGATCCCGCAGAACGCGGGCGGCGAGATTCCGTCGCGGGCGATCGTGGAGTCGTTCAGGTGCGAGGAGCGTTACGGTTACGCGTGGGTTGCGCTCGAAGAGCCGCTGCAACCCATTCCCGAGTTTCCGGAGGAGTTCACGCCGGGCTACAGACGCATCATGCAATTCTACGAGCAGTGGAACACGAGCCCGCTGCGCATGATGGAAAACTCTTTCGACAATTCGCATTTCAGCTTCGTGCATAAATCGAACTTCGGTCTTTTCAATAGTCCGCAACCGTCGAAGTATGAATTTCGCCCCAACGAATGGGGCTTCGAAGCGGAAACGCATGTGCCCATTCGCAATCCGCAGGCGAGTTTCCGCATCACGGGCACGACCGACGACGTCACCGAACGCCACCTCGTGAACCGGTGGTTCATGCCGTTTTCGCGGCGCTTCGGCTGCATGTATCCGGCAAGCGGCGTGCATCACATCATCTACAACTGCGCGACGCCTATCGACGATAAAACCATGATGCTCGTGCAATGGCTCTACCGCAACGACAGCGAGGAGGCGTGCTCGACACAGGAGCTGATCGACTGGGATCGTCCCATCACCGACGAAGACCGCGAGATTCTCGAGGCAACTGACTATGACGCGTGTACCGACATACGTCGTCAACAGGAGTGCCACATGGCGTCGGATCAACCTGGTCTGCTGATGCGCCGGATGTTGCTTAAGCTGCTCGAAGAGCACGGCGAGCGCGAAGTGTTTCGCATTGCAACGGAGGAGTGAAGCATGAACGCCAATTCCCCTGATGCCGCCGCTGCGCTTTCGGTGCAGCGCGTCGACAAGATCTATGCAAACGGCACGGTTGCACTGGAAGATGCGCGGCTGACGATTCCTCAAGGCGATTTCGTCTCGCTGCTCGGGCCGTCGGGCTGCGGCAAAAGCACGTTGCTGAAGATGTTCGCGGGTATCGAGACGCCGACGCACGGACACATGCGCTGGTGGGGCCAGCCTTTCGATACGGTCGGCTCAGCCGGTCGCCGCATGTCGATGGTCTTCCAGGAAGCGACATTGATGCCGTGGGCGAGCATTGCGGATAACGTGCGTTTGCCGCTGGATCTTGCGGGCGTTCCAAGGCGTGACGCCGATGCGCGTGTTGCCGACGCACTCGCGAACGTCGGCCTGGAAAATTTCGGCAAGGTGCGGCCGCGCGAGTTGTCCGGCGGCATGCAGATGCGTGCTTCGCTCGCGCGTGCGCTTGTGACCGAACCCGATTTGCTGCTCCTCGATGAACCCTTCGGCGCGCTCGATGAATTTACGCGCAACAAGCTCGACAGCGATCTGCGTACGTTGTGGAAAAAGCGCGGCATGACGGTCGTGTTCGTCACGCACAGCATTTACGAGTCGGTGTATTTGTCGGAGCGCGTGGTCGTGATGCAGGCGCGGCCGGGGAGGGTGATTGCGGAGGTGGCGATCGACGGGGCCGCGGAGCGCGACGATGCGTATCGCGTGTCCGCGCCTTTCATGCAGCATTGCAAGACGCTCTCCGATCTCATCAGCGATGCACATCACACCTCTCTAGGGGCGCACTGATGACCAGCCCGACACTTACGTCCCGCACGTCCGCCATGAAACGGTTATCGAAGGTCGAGAGGCGGCCGCTCTTGCATCGTCCCGGGGCAATGAAAGCCGCAGCGCCCTGGTTCGTCGGCATTGTGATGTTGCTGTTATGGGAAGGCTGGTGCGCGTTGTTCAAAGTGCCGGTTTATCTCGTACCCGCGCCGCACGACATTGCAATCCAGTTGCTGAAAGACGGCCCGATGCTGCTCGCGGCGCTGGCTGCAACGCTCAAGATCACGTTGCTCGCGTTCGCGCTTGCAACCGTGATTGGCGTGACGATTGCGTTGCTGTTCGTGCAGAGTCCATTGATCGAAGCGAGTTTTTTCCCGTACGCGATTCTTTTGCAAGTCACGCCGATCGTCGCGATTGCGCCGCTCATCATCATCTGGGTGAAGGACACCACCTTCGCACTCGTGATCTGCGCTACGCTCGTGGCCCTGTTCCCGATCATCTCGAACACGGCGCTCGGGTTGCGTAGCGTGAACCCGGGGCTGATCAACCTGTTTCGCATCAATCGCGCGACACGTTGGCAGACGCTCGTGCGCCTGCGCATTCCGAGTGCGCTGCCGTATTTCTTCGGTGGCTTGCGCATATCGAGCGGGTTGTCGCTGATCGGCGCGGTGGTGGCCGAGTTCGTGGCCGGCACGGGCGGCAGCGGCGCGGGGCTTGCTTATCAGATCCTGCAAGCGGGTTTTCAGTTGAACATTCCGCGGCTCTTTGCTGCGTTGTTCCTGATTACGGTAACAGGCGTGGTGCTGTTTGGCATCACCGCATGGGTGTCGCGCATCGGTTTGCGCGGCTGGCACGAAAGCGAACTGTGAGCGCGATTACATGAGTATCCTGATTCGAAATGCAGCGGCCATCATGACCGGTGGCGCAGGCAGCCCCGACGATCCGTCGCGTGCGGCAGGCCCCGATATCCGCATTGAAGGCGAGACTATCCAGGCAATCGGCGCGCTCGTGCCGCATGCCAGTGAGACGGTGATCGACGCTACCGATTGCGTGGTTTATCCGGCATGGGTCAACACCCATCATCATCTGTTTCAGTCCTTGCTCAAGGGTGATACGGCCGGGCTCAACGCATCGCTGACCCCGTGGCTTGCAGCAACGCCGTATCGCTTCCGTGCATCGTTCGACGAAAAACGGTTCCGTCTCGCGGCGCGCATCGGGATGATCGAGTTGATGCGCTCGGGCTGCACGACGGTCGCCGATCACAACTACGTGTATTACCCGGGCATGCCGTTCGACAGTTCCGCCATTCTCTTCGATGAAGCCGAAAAGCTCGGCTTGCGTTTCGTGCTGCTGCGCGGCGGCGCGACAAAAACGCGGCAACTGGAAGCCGAGTTGCCGAGCGCGTTGCGGCCTGAATCCATCGATTCGTATATTGCGGATATCGAGCGGCTTGCGGCGACTTATCACGATGCATCGCCGCGGGCGATGCGCCGCGTCGTGATGGCGCCGACCACGGTTTTGTATTCCATCTCCCCGGCCGAGATGCGGCAGACCGCGGCGGTTGCCCGGCGGCTCGGGTTGCGTTTGCACAGTCATCTATCGGAGACCGTGTCGTATCAGGACAGCGCGCATGCCATGCACGCATGTTCGCCGGTTGCGTTTTGCGGCGAGCACGATTGGCTTGGCAGCGATGTCTGGTACGCACATCTCGTGAAGCTCGATGCCGATGAAATCGCGATGCTCGCGCAAACGCGCACGGGCGTGGCGCATTGTCCGCAATCGAATGGACGTCTGGGCAGCGGCATCGCGCCGATCCGCGAGATGGCGGATGCAGGCGTGCCGGTGTCCATCGGCGTGGACGGTGCGGCATCGAATGAAGCTGCCGATATGATTTCAGAGGTCCACATGGCGTGGCTCGCGCAACGGGCGCGGCGCGGGATGGCGGCGCAGGCGGTTTATCGGGGTGGGAGTTTTGAGGGTGGCGCCGATGCCGCGACGGTGGATGAAGTGGTGCACTGGGGCACGGCGGGTGGAGCGAACGTGCTGGGTTTGCCGGAGGTCGGTCGGATTGCAGTGGGATTTTCGGCGGATGTGGCGGTGTATCGGCTGGACGATCCGCGTTACTTCGGCCTGCACGATCCGGCGATAGGGCCGGTTGCATCGGGCGGACGGCCGTCGTTGGCGGCGTTGTTTTCGGCGGGTATGCAGGTCGTTAGAGATGATGTTATCGAAGGCGTCGACTTGCAGGAATTGCGGCGGGAATCGATGAGCGCGGTCAAGGCGATGTTGGCGGAGGTGGGGTAAAGAGTTCATGAAAAGGGTTTAATGAAAATCCCGGCTAACACTGGCCAGCCCGCCCAGCATATGCGACATATCCACCAGCCGCTGTGCAACAAGGTGCTTCACCTCGCCTTCACATTGCCAGGTGCCATACACCGCAAGCAGCGTCGCGCCCAGCGCCTCGCGCCGCTGCCTTTCCAGCAAACTCGGCCACACGATCACATTCACATTTCCCGTTTCGTCTTCCAGCGTGACGAACATCACACCCTTCGCGGTCCCCGGCCGCTGCCTCACGGTCACCAAACCGCAACCACGCGCGAGCTTGCCATTGCGATAACTGTGCAACGTCGCCGCCGGCATCAATCGATGCGCAAGCAATTCCGCCCGCAGCAATTCAAGCGGATGGCGTCCAAGCGATAAACCGACCGTCTTGTAGTCGCTGATGATATCGTCGGCTTCCGATGGAGCGCCCAGCACAGGCGTTGCGTCTTCCATGCGTGCATCGTTCAGCATGTCCTTGTCGGGTACGGCGGCGACCGATTGCCAAAGCGCTTCCCGCCGGTTCCCCGCCAGCGATGTCAGCGCATTCGCTGCAGCCAGCACCTGCAGATCGTGCCGGTCGAGCTGCGCCCGTTGCGCGAGGTCCCCCACGCTCGTGAACTGACGCACCGAACGCGCCGTTTCGATGCGCTCCGCTGAGCCATCGCGCATTCCCTTGAGCAGCGATAAACCCATCCGCACCGCGGTCTTGTTTCCATCGGCATCACGCTCGAGCACCGCATCCCAGCCGCTGATGGTGACATCGACGGGAAGCACGACAACGCCATGACGCCGCGCATCTTGCACGAGCTGCGAAGGCGAATAAAAACCCATTGGCTGCGAGTTGAGCATGGCGGCAAGAAACGCCGCAGGCTCATGGCACTTCAACCAGCTGCTGACATACACGAGCAATGCAAAACTCGCCGCGTGGCTTTCAGGAAAACCGTATTCACCGAAGCCCTTGATCTGCTCGAATATGCCTTCTGCAAAGACTCTTTCATAACCGCGCTCGGTCATGCCGTTCACGATCCGGTCGTAGTATTTCCCGAGACCGCCTTTGCGTTTCCAGGCGGCCATCGCGCGACGCAAGGCATCGGCTTCGCCGGCTGTGAAACCGGCCGCGATCATCGCGATCTGCATCACTTGTTCCTGGAAGATCGGCACGCCGAGGGTTCTTTCGAGCGCGACCTTCAGGGCATCGTTGGGAAAAGTCACCGGCTCAAATCCCTGGCGCCGGCGCAAATAGGGATGCACGGCACCGCCTTGAATCGGACCCGGACGCACGATCGCAACCTCGATCACGAGATCATAAAATTTTTGCGGCTTGAGCCGCGGCAACATCGACATTTGCGCACGCGATTCGATCTGGAACACGCCGACGGTATCCGCCCGCGAGATCATCTCGTAAGTCGTTTTATCCTCACGTGGAATGTCCTGCATCTCAAAGTGCTCGCCGCGTTTCTCCGAAATGATATCGAGCGTGCGCCTGATTGCGGACAGCATGCCGAGCGCAAGCACATCGACTTTCAAAAGGCCGAGCGCTTCCAGATCGTCCTTGTCCCACTGAATGACGCTACGATCGGCCATCGCCGCGTTTTCGATGGGAACCAGCCGCGTGAGCTTGTCCCGGCTGATCACAAACCCGCCGGAATGCTGCGACAAATGCCGTGGAAAATTCAGTAATTGCGCCGCAAGCGATGCCCACGACTGAATCAGCGGATTCTCCGGATCGAGTCCGGATTCTATGAAGCGTTGCAGCAAGTCCTGACTGGTATCGAACCATTGATGCGACTTCGCGACGCGATCCACGATCTGCGGATCGACACCCAGCGCCTTGCCCGTCTCACGCAATGCGCCGCGCGGCCGGTATGTCGATACCGCCGCCGCAATCGCCGTCCGGTCCCGCCCATATTTCCTGTAGATGTACTGGATCACTTCTTCGCGCCGCTGATGCTCGAAGTCGACATCGATATCCGGCGGCTCACCGCGCTCCTTGCTGATGAAGCGCTCGAACAGCATGCTGCTGCTTGCGGGATCCACTTCGGTCACACCGAGGCAATAGCAGACGGCGGAATTCGCGGCCGATCCACGTCCCTGGCACAGAATGTTTTCACTGCGCGCAAAGCGCACGAGATCGTACACGGTAAGAAAATACGGCTCGTATTCCAGATCCACGATCAGATCGAGTTCGTGTTCTATCTGCGCCTGGACTTCATGCGGCACGCCTGAAGGAAAGCGGCGCTGCGCGCCAATATACGTTTCCTGCCTTAGATAGGAAGCCGATGTATAGCCTTTGGGCACGAGTTCATCGGGGTATTCATATTTGAGTTCTTGCAGTGAAAAAGTGCAGCGCGAAAGTACGGTGAGCGTTTCCCGCAGGGTTTGCTCAGGGTAAAGATTAGCAAGCCGCAGCCGTGACCGCAGATGCTGCTCGGCGTTCGGCGCGAGCTCGTAACCGCACTGGGACACAGGCTTGCCAATGCGGATCGCCGTCATGGTGTCCTGCAGCGGCTTGCGCGAACGCACGTGCATCACCACGTTGCCAGTTGCGACCACGGGTACTTTATAAAGCGATGCAATGTGTTCGACCGTCCCTCTGTGCATATCGTCGAGTGCACGCTGATGCAGCGTCAAGCCGACCCACGCGCGTTGAGCAAACGTGGTGTCGAGCCATTCGACCTGGGCATCGAGCGCGGCTTCTTTCGCTGGGAAATCGGGCACGAGGATCGCGAGGCAATCCGGCATGCCGCGCAGATGGGCGAATTCTTTATCCGGGCGCGCGAGATCGTTCGGCGTGAGCAGGTATTCGCCCTTTTTCGAGCGCATCCGCGCGATGGTGATCAACTCCGACAAATTGCCGTAACCCTCGCGGTTCTGCGCCAGCAAGACGAGCCCGAACGCCGGCGACCGGTCCGCATTGACGAGCCTGAAATACGAGCCGATCACAAGCGGAAAGTCGAGATGCTTCGCCTCCACATGCGCGCGCACGACGCCCGCAAGCGAGCATTCGTCGGTGATCGCGAGACCGGCGTATCCAAGCTGAGCCGCGCGCGCGACCAGCTCTTCTCCACGCGACGCACCGTGGAGAAATGTGAAATTGGAAAACGCAAATAGCTCCGCATACGCGGGCAGCGTGGAGAAGGTCGTATCCACGGCGCGTCATCCAAAGAGGCCGTGGAGAAACCAGCGTGGGTCGTCGGCCTCCGCGCTGCCCGGCCGCTCACGATAAATCCAGTAGCAGCTTTGATCGTTCGCCTGCGCGACGAAATAATCGCGGCTGGTCAGGTTGTTATCGAACCATCCGGCTTCTATGCGTTCCGCCGGTGACACCGTTTTCAGCGGCGAGCCATAAAACGGCCGATGGTTTTTCATCATCAACTGCAGTGGTTTTTCAAGCAGCCATGCGGGACGCGGCAGATCTGACGGCATGCCTTCGGGCTTGGCGGGAAGAGAGGTATCGGTGACGGAAATCCAGCGGTTCGCGCATTCCGGCCGATGATCCGACGACGGCGCCGCCCGCAGCACATTCTCGGCGCCAAGCCTTGCAACCAGCAATTCCAGCAGCCGGTTATGGTCCTCGGGCGAGCCGCCGGGTTCGGGGAAAAGCGTCTCGGTGGGCGGCTCGGCCGCCTGAATTTTTGCAGCGCTCAACCGCATGGCAATGACCGCCGCGACGAGTTCCGTGCGCCCGAGCCGCTCCTTGAACAGGCGCACGAGATGCTGTTCGTGCCAGGTCGGTTCGGCAAGCGCGATCTGGATGATCGTCGGGTCGATGGCGCTGCGCCCGCGCTCATGTTCCAGCGTGAGCGTGGCGTGCGTGAGCGCGAGTTGCTGCGTGCTCAGCCAGCCGCACATTTGCACGATCAGCCGGCGCGCGGAAAACAGCATGGCTTCCGCATTTTCGATGCGATCCGGCAACTCGATACGCGCACTGAACGCCGGCGGCACGGCCAGCCACTCGTACAACTCGGGCGCGATGCCGTAAGCGCGATCCAGTGAGTCGAGCAGCGCGACGCCGCAGCGTTTTTTCAGGCCTGCGCGCGGCAGGCGCCGGATGTCGTTCAGCGTCTTGCAGCCGAGCCCCGAAAACCAGTCGGCGAACGCGCGCACTTCCTGTACGGACTGAAACGGCAGCGCGCCGAGCTTGCGTTCGAGCGACGCCATTTTCAGCACGCGCCGCCTGATGTGGGCACGGCCCGCGCTTTTGGCAAGCAGCCAGGCGCCCTGACCCGTCGGCGATGTACTCACGCGCGCACTGAGACCGATTGCATCGACGATATCCCGCATCTGCTGGCACAACTTCACGATACCGCCAAACAGCCGCAAGCTCGCCGTTACATCCACAACGATGGTTTCCTCGTCGCACAACGCGACCATGGGCGAGAACTTCATCAACGAAAAAGCGGCCTCGCGCATCACGTCCTGTTCCTTGACCAGGTCGCGCTCGAACATCAGCGTGTCGGGCGCCAACGTGAGCACGCCGCCGCGCTTCATGCCGAGGCACACGCCGGCCTCGCGAGCACCCGGGTCCGCGATCAGGACCTTGTCGTGGTCGAGGACGACGCAGCCGTGTTCAGGCCTACGCGACCAGCGTGGACGGAACACTTCCAGCGACAACCGCGGTAGATGGATGCCGACGTACACGGGCATGGGGGCTCAACAAAATGGGAGAGGGTTGCAGGGTGACTGACAGTCTTTCGGTGCGGATCGGGCCTTTGCGCTTGATGACATCGACAACAATGCCGCTGCCCGCCGGACGCACCGCCAGCCGCAACGTAGCCGGCGACGAATCCGGCGCGCACGCAAGCGGGCGCACCACCATGAACAGTGTTTCTGACGACTGCGCGGCCAGGTGCAGACGCCGCAGCGACTCGGTGCGCATATGTTGCTGCCAGAAAACGAGTGCGCCGCAACTGCCGGCCTTGAGAATTTGCTCGGCTGACCAGAGGGCATCGGCCATTTTTGCCGCACGCAACCGGAGCAGTTTGTCGAGCGGCACGCCTAGGTAGGCGAACGCAAGCGAGTTCGGAATATGGGGCGGCTGCACGAGCGCGATCGGGCGTTTGCTCACGGCGGCGAGCGCCGGGCGCAGCAGCCTGACTTCGCCCACGCCCGGCTGCTGCACCAGCAACTCGATCAGCGTGCCCAGGGGCCAGCCGCCGCCGGGCAATTCAGCGGAAAGCACGGCATAGCCCGTGTCGACCGTCTGTCCGTGCGAGCGGGCAAGCTGCGACCCGCGCCACAAGGCGATTCCCCCCAAACCGGGATGCGTGGTCGAGTCGATCAGGGCGTCGAGACGGCACGACGCCTTGCTGGACTGCGGGAGTTTCTCTGGATTGCCGAAGGCGGAGTTCACGGGGGACCTCTTGCTGAGTACTGTACAAATATACAGTAATTCTAGCGCAGGAATTCTCCACCCGGGAAACCAATAGGACAGTTCTTAAGCGCGTGTGTCACGCCGGCAGACAGGTGAAAACTCCTGCTTGCGCTCTGTTTTTGCTCAACGTATATTGAATGTCACCCAACAACTATTGCGATGCGATAAAAAATGACTGAAGACATTTTGGTATCCCGCCATGAACGTGTAGCGATCATCACGCTCAATCGTCCGGAAAAACTCAATGCGTGGACCACGCCGATGCGCAACGCGATCATCGACGCACTGGAACGCTTCGACGCTGACGACAATGTCACGGCGATCATCATGACGGGCGCCGGCAACCGCGCCTTTTCTGCCGGGCAGGATCTCTCGGAGGCCCATGACTTCGACGGCGAACGTGCGGTCGCCTGGGTCAAGGAATGGCAGCGTTACTACGCTGCGCTGCGCGGCCTCAAGAAGCCGCTGGTGATGGCGCTGAACGGCACGGCAGCGGGCTCGGCGTTCCAGGTGGCGCTGCTTGGCGACATCCGCGTCGGTCATCCGGGCGTGCGCATGGGCCAGCCGGAAATCAACGCGGGTATCGCGAGCACGACCGGTCCGTGGATCATGAACTCCATGCTCGGCATGTCGCGCACGATCGAACTGACGCTCACGGGCCGCCTGATGGACGCCGATGAATGCAAGCAGATCGGCCTGATTCACCACATCGTGGCCGAAGAAAAGGTACTGGAAAAAGCGCTCGAGATCGCGACCGACCTGGGCAACAAACCGCCGGTTGCAATGCGTCTGGATAAACAGCGATTCCGCGAAATGACCGAGCCGGGTTTTCAGGACTGCATAGAAGCGGGCGCTCGCATTCAGCGCGAAGCCTACGATTCGGGCGAACCCGCTCGCATGATGGAAGAGTTCTTCCGCAAGCGCGCGAAGTGAGCCGGTTGCGTTTCATCTACTGAACCATCGAGCGGGAGACCATGGCAATGACGCAACACTTCAACGAAAAGCGGCGCCGACTGTTGCAGGGTGCAGGCGCACTTGCGCTCGCGGGTGCAATGCCGGTGCTTGTCCGCGCGGACGACAAGCAGATTGTCGTGTCGGACCCGGGCGGCCCTTATACGACTGCGTATCGTCAGGCGTTTTACGATCCGTTCGAAAAAGCGACGGGCATCAAGGTGGTAAGCGTTGCACGCGAGTCGCAGCCGGTCGCGCAGTTCGAAGCGATGGTAAAGACGAAAAACTATGTGTGGGACGTGACCACACTCACGCTTTCCGCCGACATTCCATACCTCGAAGCGAAGGGCCTGATGGAGCCCATCGGCCTCAAGCCGTCCGACTTCCCGGATGTGATGCCCGAAGCGATCACGCCCAACTGGCTGGGCGTGGACGTCTATTCCACGGTGCTCGCGTACCGCACCGACAAATTCCAGGCGAACGGCCCGAAATCGTGGGCGGACTTCTGGGACGTCAAGCGTTTTCCGGGCCGCCGCTGCCTGCGGCGCAGTCCGCTCGACACGCTGGAGCAAGCGTTGCTCGCCGACGGCGTGCCGCTCGACAAGCTCTATCCGCTCGACGTCGACCGCGCATTCAAGAGTCTCGACAAGATCAAACCGCATATTGCGATCTGGTGGACTTCGGGTGCGCAGTCCATGCAGGCAATCCAGAGTGGCGACGTCGACATGATTTCACTATGGAACGGCCGCGCGCAGTCCGCGATCGACGGCGGTGCGCCGGTCAGGATCGTCTGGAATCAGGGCCTGTATTCCATCGAAGGATGGGGTATTCCCAAAGGCACGCCGCGCGCCGAGATGGCGAAGCAGTTCGTGCGCTTCTGCGCGGACGCAAAGCGTCAGGCGCTCCTCACGCAGACACTTGCTTACGGACCCACCAACCGCAAGTCGTTCGAAACCATCCCGCCGCAGCGCGTTCCCTTGTTGCCGACTGCGCCGGACAACATCCGCGACATGAAGCTGCCAAGTCCGCAGTGGTGGCAGGAGAATCGCCAGAAGGTCACTGAACGCTTCAATACGTGGATCATTTCGTAAAGGTGCAACGATGAGCGCAAAACTGGAAGCGATCGGGCTGACCAAGCGTTACGGCGATACCGTCGCGCTGGAGCCGACCAGCATGACCGTGCAGGCCGGCGAATTCCTGACGCTGCTCGGTCCTTCCGGGTCGGGCAAGACCACGCTGCTCCAGATGATTTCGGGGCTGGTCGCGCCCAGCGCCGGGCGCATCGAGATAGACGGACGAGATGTGACGCACGTCGAACCGGGCAAGCGCGGCATCGGCATGGTGTTCCAAAGCTATGCGCTGTTTCCGCACATGAGCGTGTGGGACAACGTCGCTTACGGCTTGCGAATGCGCCGCAAGTCGCGCGAGGACGTGCGCGAGGCAGTGGAAGGCGCGCTCGAAATGGTGCGCATGAGCGAATACAAAGGGCGGTTTCCAAAGGAGCTGTCCGGCGGGCAGCAGCAGCGCATCGCACTCGCGCGCTGCTTCGCCTACCGTCCGTCGGTGATTTTGCTCGACGAGCCGCTCGGCGCACTCGATAAAAAGCTGCGTGAGCACATGCAGGCGGAAATACGCCGTCTCCACAAGGAGCTCGGTGCGACCTTCGTCTATGTGACGCACGATCAGGACGAAGCACTCACGCTTTCGGACCGCATCTGCCTGATGAACGATGCGCGCATCGAGCAGATCGGCACACCCGCCGATTTGTACGATCGGCCCGCGACGCGCTTCGCGGCTGGTTTCATCGGCCATTCGAATCTGCTCGAAGGCGCGCTCGCGGACACGCCTGATGCAAGCGGCGAGCCCATCCTGCTCGTGGCCGGCGGCCGCATTCCGCTGCCGCGCACCGCGAAGCCCGGTCAAGCCGCACGCCATACCTTGCTGCTGCGGCCCGAGGCGCTGGAGTTCGTCGAGCCGAAGCGCGGTTTTGTCGATGGCCGTATCGACGACATTGTGTTCTTCGGCAGCGACACGCACGTGCAACTGTCGCTGCCCGATGGCAGCGAACTCACGGCGCGTTGCGCACGCACGCTCAGTCCGCGCATTGGAGACACGGTGGGCCTGACATGGGACCCATACCGCACCACGCTGCTTCATGCGTGACGCTTAGCGCCGCAAAGGAATTTTCATGACTCTCGCCATACGTGTGCCGCGTTCCACCGACACTGCGCGGCGGCGAAGCGCCTGGCTCGCCGCTTCGTTGCGCTTCGCACCGGTTGTGCCGACCTTGCTGTTCCTGCTGGTGTTCTTCATCTTGCCCGTGGGCGAGATCCTGCAAGGCGGCCTCGTCAACAGCGACGGCACGTACGGCTTCGGGCAGTTCGCCCGTATCGCCCGCACGCCTGTCTATGCCAAGGTGCTGTGGACCACATTCTCGATCTCACTGCTCACGGCGGCATTCTCGGTCGTGCTTGGATACCCGGTCGCTTATTTGCTGAGCCGCGTCTCGGACCGTGTGCGCGAGCGCTGGCTGCTGTGGATCATGCTGCCCTTCTGGACCAGCTATCTGGTCAAGACTTATGCGTGGATGCTGCTGCTGTCGAAGACCGGCGTTCTTTCCTCGATAGCACTTGCACTCGGCCTCGTTCATGAGACGACCGGCACGATTCCGTCGCTGACGGGCGTGCTGATCGGCATGGTGCATTCAATGCTGCCGCTGGCCGTCATGACGATGCTGCCAGTGATGCGCGGCATCGACGAGCGCCTTTCGCAGGCCGCCGAAACGCTCGGCGCCGAGCGCAGCACGAGCTTCTTCACGATGTTCCTGCCGCTCTCGTCACCGGGTGTGGCCGCGGCCGGACTGCTCGTGTTTGTCTCCAGTCTCGGCTTTTTTATCGTGCCCGCGCTGCTCGGTTCGCCACGCGAGACGATGATCGCGCAACTGGTGATCTCGTCGGTACTCGAACTGTTCGACATGCATTTTGCCGGCGCGCTTTCGACGGTGCTGTTGATATGCTCGATTGCGATTTTCTTCCTGTATGACCGCATGGTCGGCCTGACGTCGCTGACGGGCGAAGTGCGCGAACGCCAGCGCACGTCACGCGCGCAAGGGCTCAAGCTCGCGCTGCTGATCTGGGTGGGACGTATCTGCGCGCCGCTCGCAAGGCGGCGCGAAACTTTCCGGCAAGGTGACGGTGTCCGTCTCGTCAGTCCGCTCGGCCTCTTCACTATCGCGGTCATGATCGTGCTGGTCGTGCCGGTGCTGTCGGTGATTCCGTATGCGTTCACGCGCGGCGACTTTATCGCCTTTCCCCCGAAGCTTTTCAGTGTGCGCTGGTTCGGCACTTTCCTCGGGTCGCCGGTCTGGCAGAGCGCGGTGATCCGCTCGTTCGTGGTGGGATTCGGAACAGCGGTGCTGTCGGTCGTGCTCGGATTCGGCGCGACCCTCGCGATGACGCGCATGCCGCAGCGCGCCGTCAAACCGGTTTTCGCGTTGATGGTCGCGCCGTTGATCGTGCCGCGCATCGTCGTTGCGGTCGGGCTCCTGTATTTGCTGAGCCGGTTCGGGCTGACGGGAACCAATACCGGCCTGATCATCGGCCATACGGTGCTGGCGATTCCATATGTGGTCGTGACGCTCGCGGCCGGTTTCCAGCGCTTCGACTGGCGTCTGGACGATGCGGCACGCGTCATGGGCGCGTCTTCATTCCAGCGAATCCGCACCGTGGTGCTGCCGCTTCTGATGGCGAGCGTGAGCGCCGCGTTCCTGTTCGCTTTCCTCGTGTCGTTCGATGATCTGACGATCGCCATCTTTGTGAGCGGTGGAATCAACACGACCCTGCCCAAGCAAATGTGGGACGACATTCAACTGGCGATCACGCCGACACTGGCTGCGGTTTCAACGACCCTTGTCGTACTGATTGCGCTGGTGATTTCCGTTTCTTCCTGGCTCAAGCGCCGCACGCGCTGACATTGCACAATCGACGACTTAAAAGACATGCATTGCTATTCCGATTATTTTCCACATCGTCATCCGCAAGACGAACTCGATTGCGTTGCGCTTCTGGCGGCGGGCCTCTTTGCAGACCCTGCGCGTATCTTCCTGCATTACGAAAACCGCACCATCCGCTGCGACGAAGCGGTGAGACATATCGGACAGTTGCAGGCATGGTTCAAGCACACCGGAATCGAACAGGGCGACCGCGTCGCGGTGATGCTCGGAAACAGCCCGGAGCACATCTATCTGATCTATGCGCTGATCCTGAGCGGGGTCGTATGGGTGCCGGTCAATACCCGGCTGCGGGGAACGGGCCTTGAGTATCTGCTTCAGCATGCCGAGCCGAAGCTCTTCGTATTCGATCAGGAATTCGATGCCGTCACCGCGCAGATCGATTGCGGCGAAGCGCGGCGCGAGCGCTTGCCGGATGTCGCTGCACACGCCGCGACTGCCACACTGTACACGCCGGACATTGGCGTGCACGATCCGTTTTGCATCATCTACACGTCCGGCACGACGGGTGCGCCGAAGGGCGTCCTGTTCACGCACAGGATGATGCGTATCGCCAGCGAAGCCGCTTTGAAGGTCGCCGACGTGCGCGCCGGCGACCGTCTTTTCATGTGGGAGCCGCTGTGCCATATCGGCGGCGCACAGATGCTGCTGCTGCCGTTTCTCGCGTCCGTCACGTTGCATGTGGTGCCGCGCTTCTCCGCCTCGCAGTTCTGGCCGCAGGTGACACGCGCGGGCGCGACGCAGTTGCATTACCTGGGCGGCATACTCGACATCCTGATGCAGTTGCCCCGCGATGCACAGCCGCGCGATCATGCACTGCGCGTGGCATGGGGCGCGGGTGTCGGCGCCGCCGCGTGGCACGCCACAGAAGAGCGCCTGGGCGTCCGGCTGCGGGAATGCTACGGCATGACCGAATGCTCGAGCTTTGCGACGCTCAATGCAACGGGCAAAGCGGGTTCGATCGGAAAGGCGCTGCCGTGGTTCGACCTCGAACTTCTGGACGAGCAGGGCCGCCCGGTTGCGAACGGCGAGCCCGGCGAAATCGTGCTGACAAGTAAAGTGGAGGGGGCGTTGTTGCCCGCGTATCTGAAGAACGACGAAGCAACCCGCGCCGCGTTGCGCGATGGCAAGCTGCACACCGGCGACCACGCGCGGCGCGACGCGGACGGCGATCTGTTTTTCATTGGACGGCGAACCGACAGCATGCGGGTGCGCGGCGAGAACGTTTCGGCGTGGGAGATCGAGCGGGTGTTTGCCGGGCATCCGGCGGTCAAGGCGAGCGCCGCAATTGGCGTGGCGACATTGGTGGGGGAGCAGGACATCCTTCTGGATGTGCAGTTCAAGGACGCAGCCATAGACTGGGAAGCGCTCCATGCATGGGCTTCCGAGCGCCTCGCAAGCTTTCAGCTGCCGCGATATTACCGGGCTGTCGAGCAGTTCGAACTCACCGCGAGCGAACGGATCCGCAAGCATCTGCTTTCGCGGGACGTGGGTAACGCATGGGACAGGCTGCGCCGCTGAAGCTCTATCAGAGCGGAGCAAGGCGCAGTCAGCCAGTTATCTCATTCTGATACCTGTACAGCGACATGCGATAATGCGAGCCCGTGCCTGACCGATGCTGAGAACAAGAACGTGAGATCCGCCCCGCCCACCAGCCGCCGCAAGTCCAATGCGCCACTCGCCGTTTCCGGCGAGGAAAAGGCGAGCGATCCGACGGAGTCATCGCTCTTCGTGCAATCGGTTGAAAAGGCCATGCGCGTGCTGACCGCGTTCGACGGCAGCAAGCGGCAATTATCGCTTTCCGAAATCTCCGCACTGACCGGTTTCGACACAAGCGCCACGCAACGCTTCACGTTCACGCTGTCGGCGCTTGGCTACCTGTTCAAGGACCCGGACAGCCGCAAGTACGAACTGTCGCCCAAGCTGCTCGATTTCACTTATCACTATCTGACTTCCAACGAGCTGGTAAGCCGGGCCACGCCGTATCTTCAGCAACTCGGCTCAGAGACGGAAGAGGCCACTAATCTGACCGTGCTCGACGACGTCGACATCGTGTTTGTGCTGCGGATTGTCAGTCGCAACGTGTTCAATGCGCACGTGATCACAGGCTCGCGGTTGCCGGCGTATTGCACGGCGCCTGGTCTCGCGATCCTTGCCACGCTGCCGGATGGAGAGGTCGACGATATCCTGGCGCGCACCAATCTTGTCCAGTACACCGCATCCACCGTGCATCAGCCGCGCAAGATCAAGGAGCGCCTTGTGCAGATCCGCAAGCAGGGCTATGCGCATACGGAAGACGAATATTTCGTCGCCGATATCTCGACTGCCGCGGCCATCACCAACGCGCATGGCCGAGGCATCGGCGCGGTGAACATTGCCGTCGCGCGCTCACGCTGGCACGCCGATCGCGACGAACAGCGCTTTGCGGACCTGGTGGTGTCGACTGCATCCGCTATTTCGGCCCGTCGGCGCGCGGACTGACCGTCTCGTCACGTTTTCACCCAGGGGCCTGCTTTGGGTTCCACGTCCCGAGGCCGCCGCGAACGCGCTGATCAGACGAACCGCGCTTGGTTCAGATCCTCGATAAGCGTCGGCCCCGTCGGAATCCAGCCCAATCGAGCTTGCGTGAGGGCGCTGGATGCCGGCATATCGAGGCCGACGAACATTCCCATCCATCCGAAATGTGCCGCTGCTTCCTCCGCGGTGATCGAAGCGACCGGCAGATTCAGGCCCCGGCCGAGGGATTCTGCGATAGCCCGGCTCGTGATGCCTTCTTCGCCCACTGCGTGATAACGCGCCCCCTGATTGCCTGCCTCCACTGCGAGCCGGTAGAGACGTGCAACATCGGAAAGGTGACCGGCTGGCCAGCGGTTGAGGCCGTCGCCCACATAGGCCGAGACGCCTTTCTCGCGTGCGACTGCGACGAGCGGCGAAATCAGTCCCTGCTTGAATGGATTGTGGACCTGGGGCAGCCGCACGACGGACACATTGATGCCCGTCTCGAGAAGCGCATTCCCGGCTAGTTCCGACGCAATACGTGGATTGGGATGACTGGTATTGAAGACGTCTTCGAGCGCCGGTTCGCCGTGCTGACCGCTGCCCATTCCCGTTCCCGAGGTGATGACGAGGGGCCGGTCGGAGCCTGCGAGTGCGGAGCCAAGGGCGGCGATGGCGCACTTGTCCTTTTCACAGTTTTCGACGAATTTGGTGAAGTCGTGGTCGAACGCAGTATGAATGACCGCATCCGCTTGCGCTGCGCCGCTGCGCAGGCTTTCGGGATCCTCCAGCGTGCCGCGATGCACCCCGGCGCCGGCGGCTTCGAGTGCGCGCGCTCCATCGTCCGAACGGGTCATGCCGATAACATGATGACCTGCTTGAATGAGTTCCGGAACGAGAGCCGATCCGATGAATCCTGTCGCGCCCGTAAGAAAAATACGCATGGTTGTTGCCTCGCTGGATAGTAAGGAGCCTACTATCCGGCGATTTTCTATTCCTTTAAAGTAGTGAGATCATCATATTAAGATGACTAACAGGGTCCTCATGCCGATCAGCACGCCCAGTTCCTTAGGAGTCTTTCTACGCAACCGCCGAACGCGGCTGGACCCGGCCGCGTTCGGGTTTTCGGGACCCAGGCGCACGCCGGGGTTGCGCAGGGAAGAGGTTGCATTGCGGGCGCATATCAGCCCGACCTGGTACACGTGGCTGGAACAGGGACGTGGCGGCGCGCCATCGTCAGACGTATTGGACCGGATCGCCGGCGCGTTGATGCTGACGGAGCCGGAGCGCGAATATCTTTTCGTATTGGGGCTGGGACGGCCGCCGGAAGTCCGCTATACGTCTGTAGACGGTGTCAGTCCCCGGCTGCAGCGCCTGCTCGATTCGCTCGATGGAAGTCCCGCTCTGATCAAGACCGCTACCTGGGACGTCGTTGCGTGGAACCGTGCCGCGGCCATCGTGCTGACCGACTATGGCGCACTGCCGGCAGATCAGCGCAACATCTTGCGCTTCCTGTTTTGCAATCCCGCTATTCGCGCCAAGCAGCATGACTGGCAAAACATCGCCCGGTTTGTTGTCGGTGCGTTCAGGGCGGATGCCGCGCGGGCGGGTGCCGTGTCTGAGGTCAATGAACTCGTGGACGAGCTTTGCAGGGCCAGTCCGGAGTTCGAAGTCCTGTGGCGGGAGAACGAGGTGCACGGTCACGGAGACGGAACGAAGGAACTGATGCACCCGGAGCTCGGGACTGTTGAACTGGAATACTCATCGTTTTCAGTCGATGGCCGGCCGGATCTCGGATTGATCGTCTACACACCGGTCGATGCCGCGATCGCGGACCGCATCCGGAAGATGTCCGCGGCTGCGCAACCTGTCGAGAGCACGACTTGATGCTTAATCGGGTTTCGATGGCATCGTCGAAGCGACGCCCATTGATGCGTCATCGCTTCCGGATCACGTGTCGTCGGTGACGACCTGTTCCTCGCGCGCATATTGCGACGGCGGCCGCCCGACGTGCCGCGTGAAGGCGACGCTGAAAGTGCTCGCGGAGCTGTAGCCCACGCGCTGTGCGATCTCGGCGACACGGCCTTCACTTCGGCGCAGCAGGTCTTTCGCAAGCGCCATGCGCCAGGTGAGCAGATATTCCATTGGCGCCACGCCGACCGCCCGGTTGAAGCGTTCGAAGAAGGTCGATCGCGACAGCGCGGCCTCTTTTGCGAGCTCGGCAACCGTCCATGCTCGCGTCGGCTGTGCGTGCATACCGCGGATCGCGGCCGCAAGGCGCGCATCGGACAGTCCCCGCACCAGGCCCGGCGATGCCGTCGTCTCAGCCGTGGACCGCAACGCCTCGATAAGCAGCACCTCCAGCAACCGCGACAGCACGACCTCGCGAGCGGGCCGCTGTCCGCGTGATTCATCTCTTACCAGTTGCACGAGAGTGGCAAGCCGCTGTTCGCCGCGGACATGCACGATTTGCGGCAGCAACGCGACCAGCAGGGACGCGTCCGGTGAACCGAAGCTGCAGTGACCCGCCATCAACCGCGTATCGATGGGGCTGTCAGCGTCCCCGATCCTGAATTCATTGTTGCCGAGCGCGGTGGGCGCCAGCGTCTCGACGCCCGGGGGTGGCGGCACGAGGCTGGACATTGCAACGCCATACGCGGCGGGAATCAGCATGAAGTCGCCGGAGATGAGCTCGATTGGCTCGTGTCCGTCAATCGCAACCCGGCACCCGCCCTCGAGCACCACGCAATAGGACGGCTGGCCGGCATCGGAGCGGTTCACGCGCCAGGGACTGGCGCCAAAAACCAGTTTGGAAAACCGGGCGTTCGGCTGCAGCAGCAGCACGACTTCGGCCAAAGGGTCGATCACAGCCGGACTCCTGCAGATGAAATTCGGACTTTTGATTGTAGCAAGTACTGGTTCGGCGGTCTATCGTGGGAGCCATACGCACACCACCCCAACAAAGGAGTTCACATGAAAACCGTACTGATCACGGGTTGCTCTTCCGGATTCGGCCTTGAAACAGCCCGCTATTTCCTGGCCCGCGACTGGCAAGTCATCGCCACGATGCGCACGCCCCGCGCCGATGTACTGCCGCCTTCAGAGCGGCTGCGCGTGCTGGCGCTCGACGTCACGGATCCGGAAAGCATCCGCAAGGCTATTGAGGCGGCCGGGCCTATCGACGTCCTTGTCAACAACGCGGGCATCGGTGCGGCATCTCCGGCGGAGTTCACCCCGATTGCGACCGTGCGCGGCATCTTCGAGACCAACACGTTTGGCACGATCGCGGTGACGCAGGCGGTGCTGCCGCAGTTCCGGGAACGCAAGGCCGGCGTCGTAGTAAATGTGACGTCGAGCGTCACGCTGAGGGCAATGCCTTTGATCTCCGCTTACCGCGCAAGCAAGGCGGCGGTAAACGCCTTCACCGAGGCAATGGCGCTGGAACTCGAGCCCTTCGGCGTGCGGGCGCGCCTGGTGCTGCCGGGCCGTGCGCCCGATACCCGGTTCGCCGACAACGCCCACGCGCACATGCATGGTCTCGACCACGAGGCTTACGCCGGTGTCGTCAAGCAAGTCTTCGCGCAGTTCCAGGACACGTCTGCACCGACCACCCGGTCACAGGACGTTGCCGAAGCCGTCTGGCGCGCGGCAACCGATCCGTCGTCTCCGATGCGCATCCCGGCCGGCGCCGACGCCGAAGCATGGGCGGCCGAGGTTGGCTGAGCGCCCGGAGCAAACACGAAAATCGCTTCTATGCGCTACGGCGCAACATGACAAGGAGATTGCCATGCATGACAAACGCGTTGCTCTTGTGACCGGGGCCAATCAGGGAATCGGTCTTCAGATCGCGAAGGAACTCGTGGCGCGCGGTCTGACGGTGCTGGTCGGATCGCGCAACCCTGAACGCGGTGAGGTGGCGGCCAGCGAAGTGGGTGCCGGCGCTGTCGCGCTTCAACTCGACGTGACGGATCATGCTTCGATCGCATCCGCTGCCGAGCGGGTTCGGAATGAATTTGGCCGCCTCGATCTGCTCATCCAGAATGCGGCCGTTTCGAACACGAAGAAGCAGCCCGGGCAGACCGTCGAGGAGTATTCGAGCACGACACGACCGAGCAATGTATCTCTCGATGAAATGCGCGCAGTGTGGGACACCAATGTCTTCGGTGTGCTTGCCGTGTATCAGGCCATGCTGCCAATTTTGCGCAAGACGCCGGGTGCCCGCATCATCAACGTATCGAGCGGCGTCGGGTCGTTGACGACGAATCTGGACCCGGCTTTCCCGTATCGCGGGATCTTTGGGCCCGTCTACCCCGCGTCCAAGACGGCGCTCAATGCCTTGACGGTCGCCATGGCTATCGAACTGGAGCAGGAGGGCATCAAGGTCCACGCCGTTTCTCCAGGTTTTACCAAGACGAACCTCAACGGCTATGCGGGCACCGATACTGTCGAGGAAGGGGCGCGCGAGGTGGTCCGCGTTGCAATGCTGGATGCGGACAGCCCGACAGGAACGTTCACACGATGGAACGATGTGACGATCCCGTGGTGATTCATCGGGCGATAGCCCCTGGTTCGGGGAAGTACCTCGACTGAAAGTGGATCGAGATAAGCGGTTCAAGACAAACCACCCCGGACTCGCGTGCGGTAAATTGCTTTCCTGGCGGGTATGTCTCGCCATACGGAGAGAACCCGCATGCGATCTTCGGCCCGAAACCACCGTAACCTTGCGCCGGTCCTTGTGGTCCGGTTCTTTGTCGTTCTTTCGATCGTCACACACGCGGCATATGCCGTTGCGCAATCCAGCCGCGATCTCATCGGCGCTGCGCGTCTCGGGTCAGGTTATTCGCAAATCCTGAACTTGACCGCATCCCCGGACATCAGCTCCGCACACCTCGACATCTCGAATGGTGTCGCTCCCCATTCATTCACCATCACGCGAATTCCCTATGAGGGTAGTCTGCTTACCTTCTCCGATCAAAACAGTATTGGCTGGCGGGTTTCCGGTGGTTACTTT
Source organism: Burkholderia sp. PAMC 26561 (assembly GCF_001557535.2). Taxonomy (NCBI): domain Bacteria; kingdom Pseudomonadati; phylum Pseudomonadota; class Betaproteobacteria; order Burkholderiales; family Burkholderiaceae; genus Burkholderia; species Burkholderia sp. PAMC 26561. Next base: position 36,729 of record NZ_CP014315.1, on the reverse strand, counting down.
CGCGAAAAGGACGAACTCGCGATTGGCGGCCTGGACGGCGCGCCGGGCAGTGTCGCGAGCAAGTGGTCGGCCTTCAGCGCAACGGGCGGTCTGTTCCTGAAAAGCAAACTCGGATATGGATTCACATTCGAGCCCGGCCTGGACCTGAGCATGGCCAGGTTGCTCAATGACGCTTCGTATAAGGGTGCGGCCGCCGGCCTTAAACCTCTCACCGACGGGCCGTTGTTCAACTGGCACGAGAATGCGTGGCTGGTCACGCCGAACGCCGCGCTCGAATGGACGACGAACATAGCGTCAGCACAGACGCTGACGATTCGCGGGCATATCGCGTGGTCGTGGATCTCCAGCTTTGACGAGTCGGATCCCTTGTTGCGATTCAGGGAAACGGCCGGTTCATGGTCGATCCAGTCGGCTTACACAGGACCGACCGGCGCTCAGCTATTTGCCCGCCCGCTGAATTATGTCGTCAATGCGGGATACGGCGGATTCTTCGGGGCCAATCACAGCGCGCTCGGGTTTTCGACGTTGGCGAACATCGGCGGTGGATTCGACCTTCCCATCTCAAGAGACGACGCTCAGGCCAAACACGTGCGCGTGGGCGGGGCGTATCTGGTTGGTCCCCACGTCAGCGGCTGGACGGTGAGTCTCGGCCTGACTTATTGAATGGTGGAGCGGGCGGACACGCTACGCACGCTAATCGAAGCCGTTCCCTCCAGACCGAAGTGCTTGGCTTCGAGTTTTCCACAGACCAACTTGCCAATTGATACTGTATGGATGTACAGTATTTTATTTGTATTCTGATTCCATCGGAAACAATTGGTGTTGGCGCCAACGCCAATATGCGATCAACAAATTAAAGAGGACACGTGCGGTGAGCATCCTGGTCGGCACGGCGTCATGGACGGATCCCACGCTCATCAAGTGCAAGCGTTTTTATCCGCCGGGGTGTTCGAGCGCGGAAGCGCGCTTGCGCCATTACGCGTCCATTTTTCCTATCGTGGAAGTGGATTCGAGTTACTACGCTATGCCAAACGCGACAAATTCGGTGCTATGGGCTGAGCGAACGTCGCCGGAATTCGTGTTCAACATCAAGGCGTTCCGGTTGTTCACCGGTCATCAGACTGCGCGCGACATGTTTCCCGCCGACATGCAGCCGCACCTGCCGCAGAATGGCAAAACGAGCTTGTACTACAAGGATTTATCGGCGGAAATGCAGCAGGAATTGTGGTGCCGGTATTTCGAAGCCATTGAACCACTACGTGCTTCGGGCAAGCTCGGCGCGGTGCACTTCCAGTTTGCGCCGTGGGTGATCTGCAATCCGCATGGCATCCGCCATGTCGAACATTGTGCGGACGTCATGAGCGCCATGGACGGCTGCACCATGGCGGTCGAATTCCGCAATCAGACATGGTTCGATGCAAAGCGCCGCGACTCCACGCTCGCCATGGAGCGCGAGCGCGGACTGGTGAACGTGGTGGTCGACGAACCGCAGGGATTCAGCAACAGCATTCCGGCCATCTGGGAAACAACACACCCGGGGCTCGCATTGATCCGTCTGCACGGGCGCAATCACGAGACGTGGAATATCAAGGGGGCGGTGGCGTCGTCGTCGAGATTTCACTACGAGTACAACGACGAAGAACTCGATCCCATCGCGAGCCAGATCATCGAGATCTCGAAAGCCGTGGAGATGACCCACGTGATCTTCAACACCAATTACGAAGACCAGGGACAACGGAACGCGTTGAAGCTGATGGGGTTCCTTGACCACGCGTGACATTGAAAGCTTACTCGATGTGCACGCCGAAACCCGCCTGGCCCGGCGCCATATCGGCGCGTAATGTGAGTTCGGGAATGTCGTACGCCCCGGCGTTTTGCCGGCGATACGCAATCGGCTTGGCGGTCCAAAGGGCATCGAGACGTTGTCCGAGTGCATCGAGCGCTTTCGCGAATCGCGCCTCGTCCACTTTCCCCGTCCGATAAATCACGAAGGGCGGCAGCACATCGAAGCCCGGGTAATAGAGAATCCCATGCTGGATGGGGAACAGGAGGTCGTCTATCGGACCATTGATGCCGCGTGCCGCGTAGTGAGATTCCCAGCCGCCCGTAGTCACCATCAGCATTGCCCGTTTTCCGGCCAGCGTGCCTTCGCCATAACGGTCGCCCCAGTGCTTGTCCGAGTGCTCGCCTACGCCGTACGCAAAGCCGTAAGCGTAGACGCGTTCCACCCAGCCTTTCAGGATTGCCGGCATGGAGAACCACCACAGTGGAAACTGCAGGATGACGGCATCCGCCCAGCGCAACTTGTCTTGTTCCTCTGCGATGTCCCTGGTCTGGCGGCCGTTCTCGAATGCGAGCTTCGAGTCGAGCGCGGGGTCGAAACGTTCGGAGGCTTGCCCGTCCATGCTGTCGCTGGCGTCGAGCGATGCTTTCCATTTCATTGCATACAGGTCCGATACCTTCACTGCGTGACCTGCATTCTCCAAGCGTGTGACCGCGAAATCCTTCAGCGAACCATTCAGTGACTTTGGTTCGGGATGTGCATAGACAATAAGAACGTTCATGGTTCGACCCTTCAGTGCTGAAAGAAGCAGCGTAGACCGTCGTCCGGTATAGTGGAAATGAATATCCAACATGCCAGGTATTGCCATGAATGATCTCAGGCGTCTCGATCTGAACCTCTTGCTGACGCTCGACGTCCTGCTTTCGGAGCACAACGTGACGCGCACAGCAGAGCGCCTGAACTTTTCGCAGCCGTCGGTGAGCGTTCATCTCGCGAAGTTGCGCGATGTGTTCGGCGATCCGCTGTTGTTGCCGGGACCGCGAGGCATGCGGCCCACGACAAGAGCCGACGAGTTGCGCGAACCGTTGCGGCAGGCACTCGAAGCGCTCGGGCGCGCGGTATCGCCGGCGAGTCCTTTCAGTCCTGCCGAAGCAAGCAACACCTGGCGCGTGGCGGCTGCCGACTATGCCGAATCCACAGTGCTGTTACCCGCGATGGCCGGATTGCGGACGGCTGCGCCCGGCACACGGCTGGCAATCATGGAAATGTCACCGTCGCGGATTGCGCGGCAAGCGGAACGCGGAGAGATCGACCTCGCGTTTCATACCAGCGATGGCGCGCCGGAAGGCCTGCACAGGCGGGTGCTTTTCACCGAGCGATACGTGCTGGCCGGACGTGCGGGTCATCCGCGTTTGAAGCGCCGGCCGACGCTCGCGCAATTTTGCGCGCTCGAGCATGTGATCGTATCGACGGATGGCGGCGGGTTTCGCGGTATCACGGACGAGGCGCTTGCCGACGCCGGCCTGACGCGCCGGGTCGTGCTTTCCGTACCGCATTTCTTGTTCATGATGCAGGTGCTGGCGAGCACGGACCTTGTCGCGATGATGCCGTCGCGGCTGGTCCGCAACGTCAGCACGCTGCGCGTGGTCGAAGCACCCGTCGATGTTCCCGGCTACGACCTGGCCATGCTCTGGCATGAGCGGTCGCACAGGGACGCCGCGCATCGATGGTTGAGGGAGTTCATTGTGGCGGGGGTAAACCGGTGATGGCCGGGGCCGACAAGCCGCGCTCATAGTCCACGGCTTCCCAAACCAGCCACGCTTCAAACGCCTCGAGTTGCGGCGACTTCGCTCCAACCTGCGAGCACGCGAGGTAATACGCCCCTGGCGTGGAAACCTGCAGATCAAACGGTGAGACCAGCCGTCCGCTACGCAAGTCATCCTCTATCAACGCGCGCACCGCAATCATCACGCCCAGGTCATCTATGGCGCCCTGATATGCGAGCGCCGCGTTATCGAAATCAATGTGCCCCTCGCTTTCCAGCTCCGTCATCCCGGCTTCGATCATCCAGCGCGACCAGTCCATCGGACGATTCCTCGATGAAAGCAGCGTGTGATGCGCAAGATCCCTGGGGGTTCGCAACGCAGGTCCGCGTTCGAGCAAGGATGGACTGCACACCGGCATCAGCACTTCGCCCAGCAACCGGCGGTGACCCGCGCCCTCGGGAGGAAAAGGATGGGAATGCACGGAGACATCGATATCCTCACGCCGGAAATTCGCGGGCTCGTGAGAGGTGACGACCTGAATATCGATCTTCGGATGCAGCGACTTGAATCGCGTGAGGCGCGGGACCAGCCAGCGCATGGCGAAGGTGGGCGGCAACTTCAGCCGCAAGACCGAACCGTCCGCGTCGTCACGCGCTTCTCGCGTCGCGTAGTCGATCTGGTCGAACACGCTGCTCAGCGCACGGATATAGGTTTCGCCCTTACGGGTAAGTTGTATGCCCCGATGCGTGCGCAAGAAAAGCTTCACCCCGAGCCAGTCCTCCAGCAGCGACACATGGCGGCTGATCGCGCCTTGTGTCACGAGAAGTTCCTTCGCCGCGCCGGTGAAACTCAGGTAGCGCCCGGAGGCTTCGAAGGCGCGCAATGCATTGAGAGGAGGAAGTTTTCGTCGCATATTTCGCATGAGATTTTCTCATGCCGCCCATGATATATCGATCGTTGCACGGGAGACAGAACTGCCTATCATCGTCTCAACAGCGCTGAAGACAACGCTGGTAAAGACGGAGACAACGCAGTGAACCAAACTCCCCCGGCGCCAAGAACGCTATTCGACAAGATCTGGAGCCAGCATCACGTCCTCGAGCGTGAAGACGGCCAGAGCCTGCTTTACGTCGACAGTCATTTCCTTCAGGACGGATCGGCGCCCGCGTTCGAAATGCTGCGCCAGCGCGGCCTGAAAGCGCACGCGCCACAACGCGGATTCGCCACCCCGATCATTACGTGCCCACCGGCAGCCGCGATCTTGCGAGCATAACCGACCCCGAGAAGCGCGCAATGGCCAACGCGCTGCGCGACGACACCAAAAGTCTCGGCATCACCTTCTTCGGCCTCGATGACGTGCGCCAGGGAATCGTCCATGTCGTCGCCCCCGAACAGGGCCTGAGCCGCCCCGGCATGCTGATCGTGTGCGGCGACAGTCATACGTCCACGCATGGCGCAGTCGGCGCACTGGCGTTCGGCATTGGCGCGACGGAGGTGGCGCATGTGCTCGCAACGCAGACCTTGTGGCAGCGCAAACCGAAGGCGCTGCGCATTGCGCTCGAGGGTACGCTGCCTGGGGGCGTCGGCGCGAAGGATGTAATTCTCGCGATCATCGCAAGGATCGGCGCGGGCGGCGCGACCGGCCATGTGATCGAATACGCGGGGCCGGTCATTGAAAGTTTGTCGATGGAAGGCCGCTTCACCATCTGCAACATGTCGATAGAAGCAGGCGGTCGCGCCGGCATGATGGCCCCCGACGACACCACGTTCCACTATCTCGCAGGCAAGCCGTTTGCGCCGCAAGGCGCGCGCTGGGACGAGGAGGTGGCGCGCTGGCGCGGGCTTGCATCGGACGCAGGGGCATCGTACGACAAGGAGATCACGCTCGATGTCAGCACCTTGCAACCCATGGTCACCTGGGGCAACAGTCCGGAAGACGCGCTGCCCATAGATGCCCGCGTGCCCGATCCCGCAGACGCGCCTAATGCCGAGAAGCGCGCCGCGATGCAGCGCACCATGGATTACATGGGCCTTACTCCCGGTATGACGCTCGATGGCCTGACCATTGACCGCGCATTCATAGGCTCGTGTACGAATGGCCGCATCGAGGATCTGCAGGCGGCTGCCGCCGTGGTCAAGGGCCGCAAGGTCGCGCAATCGGTCGAAGCGTGGGTGGTGCCGGGCTCGGGCCTCGTCAAACAGGAAGCGGAAGCGCTGGGTCTCGACCGGATCTTCAAGGACGCCGGTTTCCAGTGGCGCGAAGCCGGTTGCTCGATGTGCCTCGGCACCAATGGCGACACCGTTGCGCCGGGGCAGCGCAGCGCCTCGACCACCAATCGCAATTTCGTCGGCCGGCAAGGTCCCGGTTCGCGCACTCACCTGATGAGCCCCGCGATGGTCGCCGCCGCCGCGTTGAGCGGGCGTCTCACCGACGTGCGGCCCATGCTTGCCGGGGAAATCTGATGGAAGCCTTCGCTCATCTCGATGCGGTCGCACTGCCGGTTGCGCGCCCGAACTGCGACACCGATCAGATCGTGCCTGCACGATACCTGCAGAAACCGCGCTCAGACAATTTTGGCAATTACCTTTTCCGCGACCTTCGATACCACGCGGACGGTTCTGAAAAAGCCGGCTTCCTGCTCAATCTGCCCGCGTATCAGCCGGCGAGGATCGTGGTCGCGAAGGAGAACTTCGCGTGCGGCTCGTCGCGCGAGCACGCGGTCTGGGCGCTGTACGACTACGGCGTGCGCGCGGTGATTGCGCCTAGCGTGGGGGACATCTTTGCGTCGAATGCATCGAAGAACGGACTGTTGATCGTGCTGCTCGCCGCCGATGTCGTCGACGAAATGATCGGCAAGATCGAGGCAAGTCCGGGCTTGCACGTAACCGTCGATCTCGATGCGCAAACCGTGTCCACGCCGGACGGTGTATCGCATACATTCAGTATCGATGCCTATCAGAAGCGTTGCCTGAAGGAAGGTCTCGACGAACTCGGCTACACCCTCACTCAGCTCGACCGGATCGAGGCATTCGAGCGCAACTACGCGTACTGAGTGCCGCCGCGATATTCAATCACGTTCATGTAAAGGACCGGAAATGAAAGTTGCTGTACTGGCGGGCGATGGGATCGGCAAGGAAGTCACGGCGGAGGCGCTCAAGGTTCTGCAGGCGGTCGTGCCAAAAAGCGCGGCGCTTGAAATCAGCCATGCGCCCATAGGCGGCGCGGGCGTGGAAGCAGCGGGCGATCCGCTGCCGGCGGCGACGCTCGACATCGCGCGCAAGTCCGACGCGATCCTGTTCGGCGCCGCAGGCGAACCGGGCGACGAGAAGATTCCCTTCGACATGCGCCCGGGCGCGAGCCTTTTGCGTCTGCGAAAGGCGCTGGGTCTCTTTGCCAACTTTCGCCCCGCGTTTCTCTTCCCGGAACTCGCCGATGCCTCGAGCCTCAAGCGCGAGATTGTCGATGGCCTCGACATCATGATCCTGCGCGAGCTGACCGGCGACCTCTACTTTGGCGAACCGCGCGGCGTAACAATAGAGAACGGCGAACGGGTCGGCGTCAACACCATGCGATATACCGAATCCGAAGTGCGCCGTATCGGGCACGCAGCCTTTCGTGTGGCGCGAACGCGTAACCGCAAGGTCTGCTCCGTCGACAAGGCCAACGTTCTCGAAACCATGCAGCTCTGGCGCGAGGTCATGACGGAAGTCGGCCGGGAATATCCCGACGTGGAACTGACACACACCTTCGTGGATGCAGCCGCGATGATGCTGATGCGCAACCCGCGTCAGTTTGACGTGATCGTGACGGGCAACGTCTTTGGCGACATTCTCTCGGACGCGGCCGCCATGCTGACGGGTTCCATCGGCATGTTGCCTTCGGCTTCACTTGCAAGCGGGCGGCTTGGTTTGTACGAACCGGTACACGGCACGGCGCCTGACATTGCGGGGATGGACATCGCGAATCCGCTGGCCGCGATCCTCTCGGTCGAGATGATGATGCGTCTTTCGTTCGACCTGCCCGAAGCGGGCGACCGCATTCGCCGCGCTGTGAGTTCGGTTCTTGCCGATGGCTACCGTACCGCGGACATCCATCAGCCGGGCACGAAGAGAGTCGGCACGCGAGAGATGGGCGAAGCAGTACTGGCCGCGCTGGGCCGATGAACACGTAGTACACCGGCGCAGCCATGCCGGCGCCGCCTCAAAAAATAGATCATGGCGGCAAAATGCACGCCATGTGGAGACGAAGATGACAGATATCTATGCCGATACGACGATCGCCGTCGCGGACACGTACGCCGGCCAGGTGGCGGCGCGGCTCGACCGGCTGCCGTTCACGCGCACCCTCTGGCGGCTGGTGTTCCTGATCTCGCTTGGCGGCGTCTTCGAGCTGTACGACCTCTTCATGACAGCCTACATTGCGCCGGGGCTCGTCAGGAGCGGCATGTTCAGCAGCGGCTCGGTCGGCTTCTTCGGCATCAACGGTATCGGTTTCTTTGTCTTCTGTACGTTTGCCGGCATGTGGCTTGGCTGCATGGTCTTCGGGTCGATAGCGGACCGGCTTGGACGCCGCTCAATGTTCACCTTCTCGCTCATCTGGTATTCGCTCGCGACCGCCGTGATGGCGTGCCAGACGCATGCCGCGGGCGTCGATATCTGCCGCTTTGTCGCGGCGATCGGCGTCGGGCTGGAACAGGTGACGATCGATACGTTCCTGACCGAGCTCGTGCCGCCGCAGGGACGCGGCAAGGCCTTTGCGTTCTACCAGTTCATCGAGTTCCTGATCGTGCCGGTGGTGGCGCTGCTCGGCTGGCTGCTGGTGCCGATCAGTCCGTTTGGTATCGATGGATGGCGCTGGGTTGCGGCGATCGCTTCGGTCGGCGCCATTGCCGCTTGGTGGCTGCGGCTCGGGCTGCCCGAAAGCCCGCGCTGGCTGTCGCTGCATGGACATGAGGGCGAGGCCGAACGCATCATGCGTGACCTGGAGACGAAGATTGCGCGCGAAGCCGGCATGGCGAAGCTGCCGCCCGCACAGCGCTCGGAGCCTGTCGTTGGCGACGGAAAATTCTCCGAACTGTTCAAGCCGCCTTATGGCAAACGCACGCTCGTCCTGTCTGTTTTCAACCTGACGCAGACCATTGCGTTCTACGGCTTTGGCGCGTGGGTGCCGACATTGCTGATATCGAAGGGCATTCACGTCACCGCGAGCCTTCAGTACGCATTCATCATTGCGCTTGCCAATCCGGTGGGTCCGTTGCTCGGCATCTGGATCGCGGACAAGATGGAGCGCAAGTGGCAGATCGTCAGCGCGGGCGTGGGGATCGGCATCTTCATGATGTTCTTTGCGAAGCAGACCGATCCGCTCTGGATCATCGTGTTCGGCGTGCTGGTGACGCTCTTCAACAACTGGATCTCGTTTGTCTTCCATGGTTTCCAGGCGGAGCAATATCCCACTCGCATACGTGCCCGGGCGATCGGCTTTGTCTATTCATGGAGCCGCGTCAGCGCCGCGCTCGCAGGTTTGCTGATCGGCTTTTTCCTGCGCGAGGGCGGCACGATGGGCGTGGCGTTGTTTATCGGCGCGGCGATGCTCGTGATGATCACGGCGGTCGGCGTGTTTGGTCCGCGTACGCTCAACCGCAGCCTGGAGGAACTCTCGCAGTGAACCGGCTGCGCTTTACCCTTCAACCGTTTCCTTATGCCGGTCCTTGAGGCAGTACTCAATGAGACCGTCGATGGTTGCCGCGACGTTATTGTGAATGGCGGGGCCGTGCATGGGGAAGATCCATTCAATGTCGTATTTCTTGATCTTTTCCAATGCAGCATGCAAGTATTCGATGGACGGAAGGTATCCGGAGTTTTCTATCGACGCCACGATCTCCTGCACGGGGTCGCCCGGGCGTTCTTCCACGGGTCCGTACCGCATGAAGACGTCGGATGAGAAAAGCGCCTTGAGCCGAGGAACGTAGATGACCAGCGCGTCCCACTGGTGAACGTGCTTCGCGAAAATCGGAACGAGTACTTCACCGCTGATGGTGATCGGGACTTCGTCCTTCAAAGGTTTTGTCTTGACGGAGAAAATGTCCGCAAGCGCATGCGAGCAGATCGGATGAGCGTACGCAACCAGATTCTTGTTGAGTGTGATGAAGTCGGGCAGGGCGCCCATTTCATCGGCTTCGAAGTGAGGAACAATGACGCTGTTGACCGTTGCGACATCTATGCCGGCAGACAGCAAGTTCGACTTCATCAGCGGGAAGTCGCCTCGCATTCCGGTCTCGATACAGAGGGTATCGCCAGTCGGAGACTTCAGGAAAAACTGCGAGAAACCCAAGTCGAGCTTCTCGATAAAGATATTGTTTCTGTAGACATGGTCCGCAAAAACATCAACTTTCGACGACTTCATTTATGCGCCTCCATTGCAGTCTCGAATTGGCGAAGGGCGATGCTTCCGCGCCTTCCGAATTTTTCCAGGTATGCGCGCACGTAGTTTTCATCGTCGTACAGGAACGCAATATCCGTTGGCACCATGTTGCGGATGGCAATCAATGGAACCGGCGCTTGCAGCGGGCGAAATTCCTTGTTCCAAAGCCCAGGTTCCGCGCATTCCTGAAAGAACTGACCAATCATCAGGTGCCGTTCAACAAACGCCGGCTTCAGTTGCTTCTGCACATATTCTACTGCGCTTACGATGTCGTCGACTCCGCACGGCACGATGATCCGGCAACGGTAGACGTCCTGCGTCGAGCCGGCTTGCAGGAATTCCTCCATGTGCAATTCCAGGTCCGCCAGGAGATCCGGAACGCTGCTGGAACGATTTCTGTAGAACTCGACCGACCTTTTCAGCAAGGCAGTCTTTGCAAACGGACATACGTCCCCGAGCCTTCCGAGCTCGGTGTTAGGGGCGCATAGAAAATGTTCGATCCAGCCGAGAATCCTGGAGAAGCCTTCGTCGGTTGAGGCTTCTTCAAGAGACAGACGTTCTGAATCTGACAGGCCTGTTGCCATGGTCCAACCTCATCGATGCTGAATTCGGATCACCAGATGGACGCGCGATTTATCAGGATTTATTTTTGCGATCGCCACGGTGTTTATGCCTGTCTCAAGGGCTCGTGTTTCATTCGTCACTTACGATGCCGGCATTTCCCTGATCAACCGGCCCCAGTCATAGTCGAGATCGTCGGGCGTAAAACGCGAGACGCCAGCGCCCGGCGTGAACGTCAGTTCGCCGAAGAATATTTCGTTGTCTGGCGCATAAAGGTCCACGCGCACATAACCGAGCCCTTCTGACAAGACCGAGGCGATCCTGACGATCTCGTCCCAGTTCGGCAACGGCGGCGCAGGAACCGTGCTGCGCGGGTATCCGCCCAGCTCGAAGTCGAGCCGGTTCCAGCGCGCGTCGTAGAAGTCATGTCTTGGACTGCCGAAGCGGTCGGAGACCACGCCCGTATAGATGAACGGCTCGCCTTGCTTGCGGCCGAAGATATTCATTTTCAAATCGGCGGGGACCATGCCGCTCTTGTCGAGCAACAACTTCTCGAAGTAGAGCCGGGGCTTGATCGGCCGATAATGCCGCTCGCGTGAAGCTTGATAAAAATCGGTCGCCAGCCATTCATCCGCGAGATGGCTAAGTTGCTCGAACGACACCGTGGACTTGTCCCGGACCACCTTCACGAATCCGCATCCGTGATTCGCTTTCATGACGAACGAAGCGGGAAGCGAGTCGAATACTTCCCGCGTGAAAACATCGGGCACTGCAATGAGGGGAATCAAATGCTTTTCGCCCACCTTGCTTGCCACGTAGTCACGAACGGCAAGCTTGTCGGTCAGCGTGGTCCACACCGGTTTGGGATGAAGGCAACGATCAAGAACGATTTCATTGAAGGTCGTGGGATTTCGCAGGTTGGGAAAGCGCCCGACTCTCTTGCGATGCGAGATCATGACGAACACATAATCGGGAAGAAAGCGCTTTACCCCTCGAACCAGGCGATTACGGATGGCGCCGCGCTTTTTCTCCGTGGGGGCCTCTGCCGGAAAATGTGTTGCATGCGCCAGCTCGTCGGGGGTGCTCATCGGCATATCTCCTCGCTTACTACTTAAAATCAAATTACGGGTAGTCGGGCACAAGCGGAGACGACAACCGAAAGATGTGTCGTCCGGAAATCTGGTAAATGCTGCGATGAGTTTTTACGCGCTCGCCTTCGAACCGGCTTTATGCTGCAATGAAGCATAGGCGATCGACCGGCCCTGTAGACTGGCTTGGCCGAAAGTCTGGAACTCTTGGCGCATTCAGAAAACCGGATTTTTGTTGCAGCGCATTTTTTGCCGATCCTGCAGCCTATATGTGCTGCTGTATGAGCCTATTTAGTGCTGGCAGTTACTTGTTTTCCCGCGTTCCAGTGATTACTAATTGCTTACGTCTCATGGCGTCGAGCAATCCTGCGCAAAGGGTTTTTTGTTCGACGCGAAATGTGGAAGACGGGGTGCGGCCGTCTCACACCTTGAACTGCGTCATCCCGACGTGCCGTGCCGCTGCAGCGTAACCAATCCGGTCCGCCGGCCCGACCGGATGCGTCGCGAGCGCACGATTCAGATGAAGCCGCAGAACATCGTCTCGTCCGGACTTCATGGCGGCATCAATGAACAGTTGCTCGAAGACATCGCGCTGGGCATGACTGCCGCCAAGCCGCTGCATTTGGCTGAGCGCAGGCAGCATCGCGTCGACACTTGCTGCGTACTCCTGCCGCCCGTGAAGCAACACGGCCTCACTGACCGGCAAGGCTGCTTCCCTGAGAATCTGCCGGCGTTCGCCACGCTGCACTGAATCCGCTTCGCGAATCCCTCGGAGCAAACGCTCGGCCGCCTCCCATCGCTCTGCACCGGCCAGCGCCAACATCCAGTGCGGAAGCGTCAGGGCCGCGAGCGTGTCGCCAATGCGGGCCTCGGCCAGATCCGCGAGTTCATCCCATCGGTTGCCTGCGTTTATGCCGTGGAGCTGCAGCCGGAACAGCATCGAGGTTGCGTTCAGCACATCGTTATACAAATCTGGGACGGCCTGCAGCAACGGTGATGAGAGGTCGCGAAAACGCTGGTTGTAGAGATCCAGGACCTGATCGAACTCGCGCCGTTCAAGATGAAACATCGCACGATGCCACCACAGGTGATGCTTGAAGTTGTTCGCGGTTTCCCAGTGCGGTTCGAGCTGGTTCAGGAACGCAATACCTTCGTCACGCCGTCCCTGCATCTCCATGACGTGAGTCAGCGCGTGTGTTGCCCAAAGATTGCCCGGGTCCGACTCGATTGCCGACCAGCCGGCTTTTTCGGCGGCATTGTATTGACCGCATTCCTCGTGGGCAAACGCATTGCAAGCCAGCACGGTTGTGTAGCCCGGAAGCTGATCGCTCCAGTACGGCATGACCTTGGTGATTTCGTGCAGCATGCGTTCCGGAAGCCCGTACCAGAACGCGGTGTTGTGGTGAACGCGCAAGGCGAGCAGGTCGCGCGGGTGAGCGGCCAGAATCTCTTCCCAGACCGAGAGGGCGTGATCGAGGTCACCGTCGATCCAGTGCGCCAGTGCCGCAACGTGCGAGCGCTCGCGATGGGTCGCGTGAACGGCGTACCGTTGTGCTTGTGCAAGCGCCTGCCGGGCGGTCCCGAGATGTGAAGCGTTGAGCGGCATCATCGCGAAGTAGCCCGTCAGCACGTGGGCCATCACGAACCCGGGGTCTTGCGCAAGCAGCTTGGCAAGACGCGCACCGAGGTCGGCTTTGTAGTACAGGTATCCATCGATGGCGAAACGGTATGCATCGCCCGCTTCATCACCGGTGGTTGTAGAGATCACGAGCCCTTGCGCGTCGTATGTCATGCAGTTTCCTTAAGCGCCGACATCCTTAGCGTACAGGAGCGGCCACGCCGGCATATCGCGAATCTCTGGGAACGAACGGGTGAAGGGGCTAGCCGCGGGCTGACCGCGAGATTACTTCGATACATTCTTTCTTGCCAAAATACTTCTGCGATATCTGCGTGTAGGTGCCGTCCGCTCTGACATTGGCGAGTGCTTTGCCGATGGCGGCCAGAAGCGGCGGATTACCCTTCGGGATGACGACGCCGGAGTACTCACTGCCGGCCGAATTGCTGATCGCGGCGATCTCGACCTTCGCGTCCTGACATCGGCCAGGAGCAGGCACTGCAAAAGTTTTATGGCAGCGCCTCCTTGAAAGCTTGGTTATTGGATGTTTTTTGTTTGTCGATCTTTTCGCGATATGTCTTGCGATACCCGCTAAAACGCTAGACGCGACTGTATCAAGGAGCAGTTGTTCCACAAAGCACATCCATGCCGAACGTAATGTGCAAAACGTATAAAGCAACGCCTGCGCCGTTGGCCGCAGGAGGTTCTCGTGCGAGTCGGTTGCATCGCCAATGGTCATACCAAGGTTGTCTGAAAGTGACTGGATGTTGGCGCATCCACGCGCCAGCCGAGCGCGTAGTCAATGGATTAGGTTGCTCGTGGCAGGGCACCGGCGCACGGCAGGCCGGATCAACATCGCCTCTGTCAGCCTTTCCTGGGACCGTACATTGCTGCGGTCCGGCGGACGCGGATGTTCGCGCTATACAGGGCATACATCATGGTCACTCATCCAAAGAGGCTGGTCTTTGCAGGTGTTTTTGTCGTCGCGCTTGCGGTTACTTCATACCTGCCACGATTCGTCCAGAACGCGCTTCATCACGATCACTCCATAAGCGACGGCTACGACGACTCCGGGTCCGCGGGCGGCGTGCCTGATGGAGCGCCGGCGTCCGGAGCGGTGTCGAAGGAAGTGCGCCCCGATCCTTCGCCGGCGCGCATTCTTCAGGCGGTTCGCGACAGCCTGCAGCGCAACGATCTTCAATCGGCTGAAGTGCTGCTTCGCGCTGCGCGTGCGCTCGATATCAACAACCGGCAAGCGCTCGCGCTTCAGCACGAACTTGATGCACGCATGACGCAGAGCGCGTCGCCGTCGACAGCTGTCAAGGGTGCGGCAACGCCGCAGCGAGCGGATTCGCTCCCGGTCAAAAGAACCAGCCGCACGGCTACGCGGACCCCGGACAAACGCGAGCGTGCACCGATTCACACGCGCAAAGCCAGCAACTTTCATGAAGCGGTGAACACATCCAGGATCACACCTGTCGAGACCGCAGCTCCAATCACCGAGGCGGCCGAGAAACCAAAGTCCATGGTCGAGTCAGTGCCCGAAGCCGCACATGCGCCGGCACCTGTGATTGTGCCCCCGCCGGTTGGTCAGCCTACCGCGCAACCTGTTGTACGACCCGCGCCTGCGCCGGTAGTGGAATCGTCACCGGGGCCGAAGAGTCGCGAGGAGGTCCGGGCGGAACTGTACCGCGCTCGCACCGATGGCAGCCTTCCGCGCTTCGGCAATCCGGATCCTGCCGGTCCGGGCGTTGCGACGATCTCGAAGCCGCTTGCGGCGACGCCGGACCGCTAAGGCCACGATCAGTTCGTGCATCGATCGACCGGGAAAACGCAAGGAAATCTAACCTTCAAACCCGTTGATTTCCTGTCGTTACACAAAGCACGAGCCCAAGGGCCGGCAATCGGGCCTCGTGTGCTTCATGTGGTGAGCAAAGCGCCGAGGCGCATGGGGTGGCGATGGCACGCAGATTTCAGTATTGATGCACGAGCGGCGATTTTCGAGATATTTCTAATTCCAACGTTAATTGGAGCCTGCTTTCATGGGTTCCTCATCGAATGCATCGAACGAATGCATCGAACGAATGCATCGAACGAATGCATCGAATTTTCCCAGCCTCGTGCTTCAGAAAGGAAAGAGTATCGAACTAAGCGTTTAGGTCGGCAAAGGTAATCGTTCGAGCCTTGCATGCTTGCGTGAAAGCCGCGTCATAACTCGAAAAAAACACCACACGGCGTTCCGCCAGTATCCCGAAGAGCTCAACCAGAACGCCGCGAGCGTTGGCGTCCAGCCCGGCGACGGGTTCATCCGCGATCACAACCTTTGCATCGCCGATAACCGCCGCGGTCAAGAAGACCTTCTTGCGCGTGCCGAACGACATTTGCTCGAAGCGTTTCTCCAGATGCGGCGTCAGCCCGAACCGCTCCGCCAGGTCGAGCACGTCACGCCCGACTGACGCCTTCCGCTCCAGCGCCACCTGCTCCAAGTAGGCGCGTCCGGTTTGCAATGAATCAGGCAGGCAGTCATCGGGAATGAAGGCCAGCGCGGATTTTGCTTCGGCCGGAGCATCTCGATGCAAATGTCCGTCGATCCACACATCGCCGCAATCTGCGGGAATCGTCCCGGCGAGCATGCCGAGCAGGGTGGTTTTGCCGCTGCCGCTATCATCGTTTAGCGCAATGCATCCCGGGCCGGCGCGATAGCTCAGTCCCTCGAAAATGACGCGGTCAGCATAGCGTTTGCCGAGGTTCTCAAATCTAAGCATGAGTAGATGTCTGGATATTGCGATAAGTTATGGATGCCGCATCAGGAATGCCCGCGCGCGGTGAATCCTGGTGATATTGCATAGTATCGGTCTGCGGCCGATCCTGAGTGCCGAGTCGGTGAGTATCTGTCAGTAACGTAATCCGTGTGTTCCGGCCGGAACGTGAGCAAATGGAGTTGAATCTTGACCAAGGTTTTGAGCCTCGATAGCCCCGATTTCCTGCAGGGAGGGGGTGAAGTCGGGGAGTTGATGCGGTCGTACCGGTGGGAAGATACGCCACATGGCACGCCGCAAACGTGGCCGCAAGCCCTGCGGCTAACCGTTGGCATGTGCATCAACTCGCCGCTTCTGAGCACGGTGCTGTGGGGACCGCAATTGTGCATGTTCTTCAACGATGCTTATTCGGCGTCGCTTGCCGACCGCCATCCGGCGGCGCTGGGAAAGCCAGTCGCCGAGGTATGGGATGCCGCGTGGGATGTCGTCGCGCCGGATTTCCACCAGGCAATGAAGGACGGCACGGGATTCGAAAACAGCAAGGTCCAGCTCCGGTTCGTGCGCAACGGAGTACTGGAAACGACCTACTGGGACTTCAGCGCCACGCCAATCCGCGATGAATCCGGCGCGATCGTCGGGCTGTACAACGTCGGCATTGAAACCACGGCGCAGGTGAGGCTGACCGAAACACTCGAGCAGCGGATGCTCGAACGCACGGCCGAGCGCGACCGGCTGTGGGAATTGACGGACGACCTGCTGGTCAGCGCGGACTACGAGGGCCGCATTCATAGTGCGAGCAATGCCTGGAGCCGCCTGCTCGGGTACACGGAAGAAGAGCTGAGGTCGCGCCCGTACTCCGGGTTCATGCATCCCGATGACGTTGGCGCGACCATGAACGCGGTGCTGGAGATGCGCGCGAGCGGTCGCCCGGTGCACTTTCAAAACCGGCTGATTGCATCGGATGGTACGCCGCGATGGATCGCGTGGAAGCTCGCGCCCGAGCCGAACAACGAACGCATGATCGGCACAGGCCGCGACGTCACCGAGGAACGAGAGCGCGAGATCGCGCTGCGCGATTCCATGGACTTTGCGCGCCTGGCGTTATCGGCGGTGAGCGGGGTCGGCGCGTGGACGTACGAAGTGGCGAGCGACCAGTTTTTCTGCGACGAGGCCATCTCCGAAGTCTATGGAATCGATGCAATCCAGGCAGCGAAAGGCATCAGGCGCGAGCTGTTCCTGGCCAACGTGCATCCGGACGATCTCAAGGCGCTCGGCGCCACCATGTCGGGCGGCTTGCTGCGCTCGGGCGACCTGGAACTCGAATACCGGATCAACCATCCCGATGGGTCGGTGCGCTCGGTGCTCTCCCGCGGCCACACGTACTTCGATCTGGAAGGCGTGCCGGTGCGGCGAACGGGCATTGGTATCGATATGACGCAACAGCGCCTGCTTGAACAGCAGCTTCGCCAGAGCCAGAAAATGGAAGCGGTCGGCCAGTTGACCGGCGGCCTCGCGCATGACTTCAACAACATGCTGCAGGGCATCCTGGGCCCGCTGGAACTCATCCAGCGGCTCGTGTCAATGCGGCGCACCGACGGGCTCGAGCGTTATTGTTCGATGGCGATGTCATCGGCGCAAAAAGCCGCGGCTTTGACGCATCGCCTGCTTGCGTTTTCACGGCGCCAGCGCTCGATCCCATACCGGTCGATGCCAACGAACTGGTGGCATCGCTTGCAGACTTGTTGCGGCGTACGACCGGCGAGATGGTGGACATCGTGCTCAAGCTGGACGGTACGCCGTGCAAGACCGTTTGCGATGCCAACCAGCTTGAAAGCGCGCTGCTGAATCTCTCGATCAACGCGCGCGACGCCATGCCCAACGGCGGCACGCTGACCATTTCCTCGTCGCACGAAAGCATCGATGAACACCACGCCGCGCAGCGCGAGTTGAAGCCGGGCCGTTTCATTTGTATCGCCGTGACCGATTCGGGCGAGGGCATGCCGCCTGATGTCGTCCGGCAAGCCTTCGAGCCGTTTTTCACGACGAAGCCGCTCGGGCAGGGGACGGGGCTGGGTTTGTCGATGGTGTATGGCTTTGCCGGGCAATCCGGCGGCTTTGCGTCCATTTCGAGCCAGCTCGGGCAAGGCACGACGATCCGTCTGTACCTTCCGGAAACCGATCGCGAGGACAGCCCGGATCACGCGCCGGTCACGCTCGCGCAGCTTCATGAAAGCTCGGGCGAGACCATCCTGGTCGTGGAGGACGAGAGCGACGTTCGGAGGTTGCTCGTCGAGGTGTTTTCGGACGCGGGTTATACCGTGCTGCAGGCTACCGATGGTCCGTCGGGGCTCGAGATCCTGAGGTCTCCGGTGCGCATCGATCTGCTGGTATCGGACGTTGGTTTGCCACGCATCAATGGCCGTCAGATGGCCGATGCCGCGAAGCTGTTGCGTCCTCATTTGCGGATTCTTTTCATGACGGGCTATGCGGAAATGGCGGTCGCGCCGGGCGGTTTTCTCGGCGAAGGCATGCAGATGATCACCAAGCCGTTCAGCATCGAGGCGATCGTGAACAGAGTGCAGGGGTTGCTCGGGGCGTGAGAGGGTGTGGCGCCTATGCAGTCGCCGGCGCCACCGATGCACCGGCAATTCCGTGCCGCTTCAATGCATCGGCGACAAACCCCGACGTCTTCATCTCTTCCACGAACGCCGCCAGGAATTTCGCGGCGTCCTCGCCACGGCTTTTCGGCGTGCCCATTGCCTGCTGTATCACCATGAAGCGTTCATTGAGCAAACGCAGGCCGGAAGTCTTTGCGGCATCGGCTTCGAGTTGCTGCTTGACGCCGGCCGCTACCTCGAGTTGCTGATCCATGAACGTCTGCACCACCGCGGGCGACGACAGCGCGCGCACAATCTGCGCGGCCTTCAGTTCGCGCGTGAGGAACAGGTCGTACGCGCTGCCTTTGCCGACCACCACGCGGTTTGCTGCCTCATCGACATCGGCATTCGCGCGAATCGGCGAAGCGTCTCGCACGAGGTAAAACCCTTCGATCAACACATAGGGCGCCGTGAACGCGATGCTCGTGCCACGCACCGGATCGATCGCAAAGAAGCCGATATCGGCGCGTTCATCGGCGACGGCTTCGACGGATTTGCCGGCGGTATCGAAGACGATCAGCTCGACTTCCACGCCCAGCCGCTTGCCGAATTCGCGTGCGAGATCCACCGATACCCCGAACGGTTTTCCTGTCGATGAATCCGCGTTGGCGAGGATCGGATTGCCCAAATTGATGGATGCACGCAGGCGGCCGGTCGGGGTGAAGGCGTCAGTTGTCATGGGATAAGGCTCGAGAATGTTGCCAATAGGGAGACACGCAATAATCGATTGTCAGCGCTATGCTACCGGTTCCGTTCACCCGTTGAACTGTTTAACCGAGGACCCCGTCATGAAACAGACACCAGGATCAATGATCAGCTTTAACCGCCCCGATGGGCAGGAGATACAAGGTTATCTGGCAAAGCCGCAAAAGCTCGAAGGCGCGCCCGCGATTGTCGTGATCCAGGAATGGTGGGGCTTGAACGACCAGATTCGCGGTGTCGCCGACCGGTACGCGCAGGCCGGGTATATCGCGCTGGTGCCTGATCTGTTTCGCGGCAAGACCACCGTCGAAGAGGCAGAGGCGAACCATCTGCTGACCGAACTCGATTTTGGCGATGCCGCCGGCCAGGACATTCGTGGCGCGGTGCAATATCTGAAGACGCAGTCCGAGCGCGTCGCTGTTACGGGGTACTGCATGGGCGGCGCGCTGACGCTGCTGGCGTTGAGCAATATTGCCGAGGTATCAGCAGGCGTGGTCTGGTATGGTTTCCCGCCGCTGGAATATGTCGATGCATCGAAGATCAAGGCGCCGGTGCTCGGACACTGGGCCGAGCAGGACGAATTTTTCCCGGCTGAAACGGTGGCTCAACTCGAAAAGCAACTGTCCGATGCGAACGTCGATTTCGAGTTTCATCGATACCTCGCGCATCACGCGTTCGCCAACGAAACAGCGGTGGGACCGGGCCGTATTTCGAGGACGCAATACGATCCGGTCTGGGCGCAAATGGCGTGGGATCGAACGCTGACGTTCTTCGGCAAGACAATGTGGGCGCAGAAGTAAGTCAGGTTCTTTCGGGTAGTACGCCTGACATCCCCGAAAGAGTCCTTCCAATCCCGTCGGTCAGCCCGGAATCTCGGGCTCGGCCAGCTTCGCCAGTTGCAGAAGCGACTCCTGCCAGCCGAGGTAGCACATCTCCACGGGGATCATTTCGGGGATGCCTGCCTGCACAACAGTGATTTCCGTTCCGCACGACACCTGCCGCAACGAAATAGTGATGTCCATCCGGCCGGGCAGGTACGAGTCATCGAATTTGTCCCAATAGCGGATCTTCTCGAACGGCACGAGTTCGACGTACTCGCCGCCGAACGAATGGCTGGTGCCGGAGCCGAAGTTGCGGAAGGACATCTTGAACGTGCCGCCTACGCGAGCGTCCATGTGGTGAACCTGACATGTGAAGCCGTAGGGAGGCAGCCATTTCGCGAGCGCATCGGCTTCGAGGAACGCTCTGTACACACGTTCGGGTGTTGCGCGCAAGACGCGATGCAGGTTGACGGTTCCGGTTGTCATGAAGTAATCGCCTTTCATTGGGAGTTGGACATACCCCTACGACGATCCGGCGACGCGAGTTTCGACATACATTCAGATCAGGGGAGACCCGTAGGTGCGAAAGGATTTTACCCGGCTCCCGGAGCGCGTCTTCAACGCGACGGTTGCAAAGCCAGTTGTCCGATGTACGCACACAGCATGTCGGCTATCTCGGCTGACCACCGGTTCACCTCGGCTTGTGATTGCGCTTTGATGGAGACCGCTTCCCCAACTTTCGACATGGTCGTAATCAAGACCTCGGCGGCCAGCGAGCGGCGGTCTGGTCCCAGATCGGGAAGCGCCTCGTCCATGAACGCGATCGCGATATTCATCGCCGCGTCTTTTTGCGCCTGCGCCTCGGGTGAGTCGCGATAAAGCGGCGCCGCATCTTCCAGCGCCGTGCGAAACGCGGCCTCCTCGTATTCGGTATCGAAGAATGTGCGTACTGTGGCGCGCAGGCGATCGGGAGCCGGGTGGGTTTTATCGTTGAGGATGCCTCCGACGAGTGCCCGGGTCCTGGCCCACTCTTCAGTCTGCAATCGAAACAGCATCGCTTCCTTGTTCGGGAAGTATTGATAGAGCGAACCGACGCTGACGCCGGCCGCTTCCGCCACCCGAGCCGCTGTGAAACGCGGCGCGCCTTCACGCACCAAAACGCGAACTGCAGCCTCGAGAATGTCCGCAACGAGCCGTGTCGAACGTTCCTGCTGCGGACGCTTGCGGGCAGATACGACGGGGCTTTGCCGGCTCTTCATGGATGTGCCTTTCGAAACGCGATTAGTAAATGCGACGAATTGTTCGTATTCTAGACGTGTGCGCAGCATCGTCAATTTTCATTAAGAGGCTCATTCATGAACACACTGATTCAGGCGCCGGTCTCGACCGTGCTGGAACAACTATTCGCCGATGCCGACGCATCACAGGCCCATCTCATGCAGCAGATGGCAGGACTGTCACCGGAGGACCGCGCGACGTTGATGGCAAGCGCACGATCCACCGATTACCGGGCGTTTTATACGCGGGCGAAGGAGTTTCATCTCGCGGTCTCGCGCAAGACCGGAGCTTTGCTTTACATGTATGCACGCATGACGAAGGCGCGTTCCGTTGTCGAGTTCGGCACGTCATTTGGGGTATCGACTTTGCATCTCGCGGCGGCGCTGAGGGACAACGGCGGCGGCGCGCTGATCAGCGCCGAGTTCGAGCCGTCGAAGGTTGCGGCGGCGCGCAGGAATATCGAGTCGGCCGGTCTCAGCGATCTCGTTGAGGTACGCGAAGGCGACGCGCTGGAGACGCTTGCGGATGGATTGCCGGAGAGTATCGATCTGGTTCTGCTCGATGGCGCCAAGGCGTTATACCCGGGAGTTCTTGCGTTGCTTGAACCACGATTGCACGCGGGCTCGGTGCTCGTAGCCGATAACGCCGACTGGAGTCCCGAGTACCTCGAGATCGTGCGATCCGGCGGCCGATACGTCTCGCAAGCCTTGCACGAAGACTTGGAAGTATCGGTCAAGCTTTGAGCGCGGTTATTCGCGTGCGCCCCGCGCGTCGACATCGGCAACCGCGCTCGTATTCACTGGGCGCTTGCCGTTCAAATTCTGGGGCTGTTACGAGCCGGCGCCCATTCCGAGCAGGTAATCGCGATCGGCTTCATCCATCGACTTGAGCCAGTCTTCCTCCGCGCCGGGTTCGGGCAACACGCGCCCGTATTCAACCATCTGCGAAGGAGGCAGTTCCGAGATATAAGCCCACACGTACCTGCGTTCCAGCGCGGTGGCGCTGATGATCACCTCGACAATCGATTCAAGCAGTTGCCGCTTCTGCTCGGGCGTTCGTCCCGCACGAATATGACCATGGACAAAGGCCTGTTCCGCCTTCAAAGGGCTTCCTCCAATGAAGTGGTTGCCCGCCGGGATTTCGTTGAAGATCACTTGCGCAAAGAAACCTTGCGCGCCAGTGGCGCGGCTATGCGCTTTGGTGATGCCATCGGCGATTCGGTGCTTGAGTTCGTCGTTGAACCGATCGGCCGCGGTTGACACAATGTAGGTCGGCATTATTTTAAGCTCCGGTTGGAAGTACGTCGTGCGGGAATCAGCAATGGCTTTGCCTTGTTTTGTCCAACAGCCTACGCCTGCAGCGGGATGCTTGCTGTGTGACGGGCGGATTGAGACGCGGGGGCATCGGCCACGCGCGACCGCGGAATATGAAAAATATTGCCGTTCCAGGTGACGGCGGCGGGTTATGGTTACGCCGTAAATCCATGGAGACACCCATGCCTCAAGTACGATGGAAGATGCAGTCCGGATCGGGTATCGAGCATCTCGTGCTTCAAAGCCAGCCGGACGGTTATTCGGTGGAGAGCGTGCTTACCGGGGAAAACAGCGATCGTCCCTATGCAATCCAGTACTCCCTCCGATGTGACAAAAGCTGGTGCACACGGTTCCTGTCGATTCAAGTCATCGGCGGAGCGACGCTGGTCATTCACGGAGATGGGGAGGGCCACTGGACGGACGAACAACTCGACGAGATTCCGGACATCGAGGGATGTGTCGATGTCGATATCGTTGCGACGCCGTTCACGAATACGCTGCCAATCCGCCGGTTGACGTGGCATAAAGGCATGCAGCAGCGCATCGCCGTTGCGTGGGTTTCCATACCTGATTTGCAAGTCGTTCGTGCAAACCAGATCTACACATGTATCGAGCCTGGCAGCCGATTCCGATATGAAAGCGCTGACAGCGGATTTACAGCAGAGCTGGAAGTGGACAGCGACGGATTGGTCATCGATTATCCGGAACTGTTCGAGCGCTTGAGATAAAAGCCGTGGGCAAAAGAGAAAATAAAAAATGAGAGGCTTAGGGACTCAGCGGCCTTTGAACGGGACCTTATTCCGATTTGGTCTTTCCACACCAACCTGGGTATTGATTCCTCTCGCGTTGCTGGCGACGGAGGTTTTGCCCTGGCCGATCGGCTATCTTGGCGACCTGTTCTATCCGCAAAAAGAGTTGGGAGGGCCGGATCTGAAATCGCATGGCATTGTTTATCTGATTTTTTTTGTCTGCGTGTTCGCCCCGCTGATCGAAACGGCGTTTAACCAGTGGGGCTGCATTACGCTGCTTCGAAACCGGTTGGGCGCCGGCCCTTGGCTGGCTGTTTTGCTGTCTGCGGCCTTGTTTGCCGGATTGCATAACTACAACTGGAAATACGTGCTTACCACCTTTCCAATCGGTGTCGTGCTGGGTTTTGTGTTCGTGGTCGAGCAAACCCGGCGACGCCGGGGTTTTGTCGTAACGTCGCTCGTTCATTCGTTGAGAAACGGGATTTCACTCTTGCTCATTTTTTCTCCGATGTGAACCCGGTAAGAACCGAAGAAGCCAGACACCGGGATGGGCGATCTCTGGACAAGGGTAAGATCCCACTTTAAGTCCGTTCGATCCTGGCATGCTTACGCTCAAACTGACGCTTGTCCGCTGTTCCTGCTTGTCGTTTCGATGTCAGGCAAATGGTGGGGGCCGGCAATCGCCGGCTGGCTGGCCGGATTGCCTGTAGTAGCGGGCCCGATTCTCTACCTTCTTGTGCTCGAGCATGGCCCAGCGTTCGGGGCGCATGCCGCGACGCTTTCACTGTCTGCGATCCTCGCATCGGAAGCATTCAATTTTGCCTACGCATGGACCTGCCGCTCGCGCTCGTGGCCAGTCGCCCTGGTTGCCGGACTGATCGCGTGGTTCGTATCGGCGTACGGCTTGTCGATGTTGCCAACTTCACCCTTGTGGGCCGCTACGGCTGCGTTCGCTGCGGTGTGCTTCGGCCAGTCCTTCTTGCCACGCAGCGAAGCGGTCGCGGCCGGCGCACCGCTTTCCCGGTCTGATCTCATAGGAAGAATGGCGGCCGGCGCGGTGCTGACGGTCCTGGTCACGTCGTTGTCTGGATGGGTCGGTGCTACCTGGAGCGGGTTGCTGGCGGTCTTTCCGCTGCTCGGGATTGTCCTGTCGGTTTCGTCTCACCGTGCTCATGGGCCGGCCTTCGTCATATCGCTGCTTCGGGGCATGGTCCTTGGCAGGTTTTCGTTCGCCGCATTTTGTTTGCTGCTTTCGTATTCGTTGCTCAACCAGCGCCCGGTCGTTGCGTTTGCCGAGGCGGCGGTAGTGGCAATGCTTGTCCAATGGGGCGTAAAGCAACTCACGATAACGCGGCATTCGAAGATTGCAGGGCGGAGCGGCGGTATTTTGGATTGATCTCATCGGGCTTCTGTTGCCAGATGAGCAAAGGTTCGGAACAGGAACGTAGGACAAAAAAGCAACTAACGGTCCACCCTTTCCACGTCATCCACAAGCACCGTCATTCCAATCAAACGCTCGCTTTAGTCTGCAACGAGAGGGCTCGATGTCGAGATCAGTCAGGGCAGGTGGCCGTGATCCGCATCGGCAACCACTTCCCCTTGCCAACGCATACGCCCCACACGCGACTTGCACCGCAAGCCTGTCGCCTACTCCGGTAGCGCGGCGAGGCCTCGCGCGGGAATAAATCCAGAGTCCGAACAGTCCTCACTATGGGCAGGCCAGATCCGTTGGCGCAGTCCCTCCCAACGGAGGGCCGCGCAATGAGACTGTGACCGTCCGAAGCAATCGACAACAATGAATTCACGGTCAGGCGATTCCATCGATGTCACTCGTGGAGGCTCGCACACCGCATCCAGTCACGAGGAGCCGCGATGTCATCCTGCTTGTCATGCAGCTTTGCCAGAGTCTCACCGGCTCCCTTTATTTCGCGTGAGTACTGAAGTGCCGGCCGGAGCGTGGATCGCCTTCGCCACCGCGACGCTCGCAGCCACAGGCTCGCCCGGGCCGAACGCGTTGCTGATGGTTCGAAACACATCGCGATACGGCTTGTCATCGGCGGCGTTCACGCTTTCCGGGAACCTGAGCGCACGCGTTGCGATGGCGACGGCCATCATGCTCGGGCTCAGCGCGCTGCTCAGTACATCACCGCTATTGCTAATCGTGCTCAGGGCTGCCGGCGCGTCGTATCTGATCTATCTCGGCGCCAAGGCGTTTGTCGTGAGGCGCAAGCCGGGTGCATTGCCGCAATCCGTGGCAAGCCCGCGAAAGCGGCGTTCGGTGTTGTTCCTGGAAGCATCGGCGGTGTCGGCGGCGAATCCCAATACGCTCGGATTCTTCGCCGCCGTGATCCCGCAACTCGTCGATGTGCGCGCTGCATTGCTGCCGCAACTCGGCACGCTTCTCGCAATCGATGCGTCGGTGGTCGTGCTGGTCATGTCGGGTTATGCAGTCGCAACGCATTTGCTGCATCGGAGGATCTGCGCCAACGACCGCGTGCTGTTGATCAAACGCTGCGGCGGCGTTGTACTGATCATTGTCGGTGTGACCATGTTGCCGCTGCGGTGAGCGGAACATCTTCTTATTGACTGGCGCGTTCCATTGAAGGAACGAGACTCATGCCCTGGCCGCCGAACGGCGAATGGACATGCGCGGCATCGCCGGCCAGCAGCACGCGGCCGCGCCGGTAGGTATCGTCAAGACGCGTGTTGTCCGTCCATCGGCTGCCGTCTTTGACGGATGTCACGCGGACGTCCGCGCCGCTGACCCGGCGCAGGACGACTTCCGTCTCAGGCACGACTTACGCCTGAGCACTCATCTCTTG
The DNA here is from genome assembly GCF_001557535.2 of Burkholderia sp. PAMC 26561. Lineage (NCBI taxonomy): Bacteria > Pseudomonadati > Pseudomonadota > Betaproteobacteria > Burkholderiales > Burkholderiaceae > Burkholderia > Burkholderia sp. PAMC 26561. The sequence continues at coordinate 10,394 of NZ_CP014315.1, read as the reverse complement.
TGACCAATGCTCGCAGGCGTGTGTTTGAAGCGGCTAAATGATTTTGGTGTGAGGCAATGAGATCGTGACATTCGACGGAGTGCTTTTCTCGCCGACAACGCGCAAAGGTTTGCGCCGGCCGCTTAGATACCCGCAGTACCAGTTCCAGAATTCGGCTTCCGGATAATCAGGACAAGCGTCTAGAGAAAGCCCTAGACGGCCGGCTCTGAATCCTTCTTTCCAGGGGATCTCGTCCATCACGTTGGTCCGAGAAAATGATCTCCACTCCTTAATGCTTTAGTCTTCGCTATATATCTGTTCGCTGTAACACATATGGGACCTTCAACGTCAAATGAGCGAGAAGTTCGTCTCGCTGTTCCCCTGAATCTGGAGCGCAGCACGCACTGCTGCGCGTTGTTCCTTCTTACGGTTGGCAGTGAAATACATCAGAAGTTCCAGCGAGCAGGCCCGCCGGTCAGAACCGCATGCCCACACCGATACCCACAATCAGCGGGTCGATCTTGAGCGAACCAAGCGACGCTCCGCCGGCGTAAGCATCGGTGCGCATCCAGATCTTCTTGATGTCGGCGTTCACAAACAGGTTGTGCGCCACCTGCACATCCACGCCGGCCTGGATCGCCGGACCGAAGCTCGAGTTCTTGATCGATACTGGCGTATCGCCGGCATGCAGTCCGTTGTTGTAGAACAGCGTGTAGTTCAGGCCGGCGCCCACATAAGGCCGAATCTTGCCCGCTGCATTGAAGTAATACTGCAGCAGCAGCGTGGGTGGAAGCACGTTCACGCCGCCAAGTGCGCCCGCATTCGATGTCACCTGGTGGCGCGAGGTCGCAAGAATGAGTTCCAGTCCAATGTTCGGACGCACCATGTACACGAAATCCAGCTCGGGAACCACTGCGTTCTTGACGCCTGTGCCAAGCGTGCCCAGTGTGCCGCCTGCCGATACGTCAGGCTGGATGCTGATCGCCCGGACACGCGCGAGGATATCGCCCTGGTCTGCCTGTGCGGACAGCGTGGTGACGAAAAGAATCGTGAAGACCAGCGGAATTGCGAGTAGCAGATGCTTGTTAATCTTGTTCAAAATGTGCCCGTTTCTTGTTGCGGCTTCGAATCGATTGCCGTAACAAGATTTTCGTCCGAGACGAAAAGGCAGCTATTGATTTCGATCATCTAAACGATCCATTCACTCAGTGCACTAGTCGTTGTCACCGGCAACGGCTGCGCCCTCGATCTGACGGCGCGCCAGGGCCGCGGCAACGAAACCGGACGACTTCATGTCGTCCACGAACTTCGCAAGGTACGCGGCTGCATCGGGACCTTTTGCTTTCGGCACGCCCATTGCCTGACGGATCACCATGAAGCGTTGATTGAGCACCCGCAGTCCGCCTGTTTTGGCTGCGTCCTTTTCGAGTTGTTGCTGCACGCCCGCGGCCACGTCCAGATGTTGGTCCAGAAATGCCTGCACGACCGCCGGCGAGGTCGGTATGCGCACGATCGTTGCGTTGTGCAGCTCTCGCGTCAGGAACAGATCGTAAGCGCTGCCCTTGCCGACCGCGACCGTCACGCCGGGTTGATCGACCTGCTGGTTGGTGGTGATGGCCGAGGTGTTGCGCACGAGATAGAAGCCCTCGATCAGTACATACGGCTTGGTGAAACTGATCTCCTGGCCGCGTTTTGGATCGACGGCAAAGAAGCCGATGTCCGCCTTTTCCTGGTTCACGTTTTCAACCGAGGCGCCGGCCGACGTCACCGTGACCAGTTGCAGCGGCACGCCGAGTCGCTTTGCAAATGCGGTAGCCAGATCGACGGAAACGCCTTGCGGTTTTCCGCCGGCATCGAGGCTCGCGAGGACCGGATTACCAAGGTTGATCGATACACGCAAGGTGCCACCCGGGGCAAAGACGCGTGCCATTGACGATTGCGAGGTATCAATAACCTGAGTTTGCGCGAAGGCCGGCAAAGGAAAAGTCATACGCATGATCGCAGCCAGCGTGAGCATGGCTGTCAATGAGCGCAAGCATGCGGTACACGTCGACGGCTTCGCCATACTGGATTGCCTCATGGATTTATCTATGACGGGTTCTCCCTTTCCACCTTCTCCGATCGACACATGGCGGTGCGCTCGCGCGTCACGACCCGCAAACGAGCGTGGGGTCCGCCCAATCGGCGACGTCGTTGGCAACGCCGTCCTGCGCACCGGTCACGACGAGCCGAAGGGTCTGGTAACCGTTCAGGCTCACACGCACCGTTTTTGTCGGCGATGATCCCGTTATCACGCCGCTATCGTAGAGCATGACGTTGTCGGCCCAAACCTGGAAGTCCACGGTTCCCACGCCCTTAGCTGCAGCGTCCAGGCCAATATCGCTCTGGAACGTGCTGCAGTTACCTCCTAGACGATAAACCATCTGCGCCGGCGCGTTCACGGCAAGCCCGTCGCGATACGACGTTCCATTGACGATGACCGAAGCCGCCGCCGTCGCGCCGACCGGCAATGCATCCTGGCTCGGCCAGACCTTGGCGGCGATTTTACCGGATTGCGTGCTCGCCCAGATCCAGTTCTGCAGCGCGAGTGGGGCTTTGAACGCGAGCGGATCGGTACCTGCGAGCTTCAGCAGCACCACGCCGGTTGCCGGCACGCTCGCACTGAAACTTCCCGTCGATAAAGCCGGGGACAACACCTCTCCAGTCACGAGATTTGTCACTTGTACAGGTCCGCTCAGCGCTAGGTTGGCGAAGTTGACGGTAGCAGTAGCGGCGGCCGATCCGCGATTGAGCATGGCGACAGCGCGCGTGCCGCTCGCCTGCAGCGGCTTGGTCCAGACTTGAAGGGTGGCCGAACTGTCGGCGGCATCGGGCACGGCTTGCAGCGCCAGCGCGTCCTGACTCACCGAGATCGCTCCCGCGTTGGTCAGCAATGCAAGTGTGCTCGCGCTCTGGCTGCGAACGTCGTTACCGGCATTCAGCGGGCTCGACATCATTGCCCACATTGCGAAGTGAGCGGTGTCCTGGTCCGGCGTCATGCCGCGGCCGACTTCCAGCATGTCCATGTCGTTGAAGTAGCCGGGAATGGCCCACGATGCATCTTGCGCGCTGATATCGATGATCGATGTGACCGACGCAAAGGTATTCGTGATGTCCTGCGAGATGCGCGAGGTATCGGCGTAGGCGGGCACGTACAACGTGCCATCGGAGGCGAAGTTTGTCGGCAGGGTTTGATTTGCGCTGTAAGGGTTGATACTGAGGTACATGGGCCGGCCAGTCGCCGCGATGCCCGCACGCATGGCCGGGAATGCGCTGAGGTTTCCGCCGCAATAGTCGAGCTTGATGTAGTCGACGCCCCAGCTTGCGAATGTGGCTGCGTCAACGCTTTCGTGGCCCAGGCTGCCGGCGCCCACCCCTTTCGGATAGGTCGGCGGTCGTGTGCCGTGCGCAAGCGCGGCGCAGGTGTTGGTGCCGCCCGATGTGTAGAGCCCGAATTTCAACCCCTTGCTATGGACGTAATCGGCAAGTGCCTTGATGCCGCTCGGGAATGTGCTCGGGTTAGCAAAGAGCTGACCGGTGGCGGGGTCTCGTCCGCCGACCCAGCAATCATCTTGCGTCACGTATTGATAGCCTGCCGCGGCCATGCCGCTTGCGGCGATGGTGTCTGCCACGGACTTGATGACGTTTTCGTTCACGTTGCAGGCGAACGTGTTCCACGAGTTCCAGCCCATGGGAGGCAACGCATAGCGTACGGCAGTTTTTGCGATGCCCGGATCGGGCGAGCCGGAAGAAACTGCGCCTCCGTCCGATCCATTGCCTCCGCAGCTTGCCAGCAAGCCGAGAACGAGTACAACCCGTATCAGGCCGAATACACGCGATGTCATGATCGTCTCCCACTATTTTGGTTACCTAAGTAGTGGTAACCAATTCGGACCTTTCCAGCTCCGATGTTGTGAGACGAGGTTAGGATCAGTAGTGCAAGCGCGGCAAGATGCGGCGCAGCGAAACCACATACTAGGATTCGCCGGCGGTCCTGATTGACAAACGCTATCGAGAGTGGGAAACGCTTGCTTTCAAGCTTTCGGCTTGCATCGCCGGGGGCGTAAGCGCTTTTCCTCTCTTCCGACCTTCGCATATGGCGTAAAAAGGCTCTCGACTGCGGCGGCGTCGATTCACTGTTTCAACCAGCGCGCATTTTTTCAGTGCTCGCCGGTCCTTGGCTATTGACTACGATAGAACCGCTTGCTTCGTGACTATCTTGCGCGGAATCAGCTTCAGTTCGAAGAAGGTATCGGCAATCTTCTGTTGTTCGGCGAGCACGGTGTCATCGATTGGCTTATACACGTGAGCATAGTGGCGCAACCCCGCCTCGATGATTCCGGCCTCCAACCCCTGAATGGGCGCAAGCTGGGCTGCGGCGGCGGAGACGTTGCCCTTCACCCATTGCCCTTCCTTGCCTGCTTCTTCCAGCGCAATGGCAATCACATCCTTGCGCTTTTCGGCAAATTCGCGCTGACTCAGGAAGAACTGATGATGGCTTGCGACACCTTGCGCATCCGCAATGAGACGCGCCTGGCTTTGTCCTTGAACAGCGGCGAGAAAGGGGTCCCAGATCGCCCAGGCATCGACGGCATGCTGTTCCAGCGCAGCGCGGGCATCTGCCGGAGCAAGGTACACGGGCTGGATATCCGCGAAGTCGAGGCCGTGTTTGCGCAGCAACGCTACGATGAACCAGTGCACATCCGAGCCCTTGTTGAACGCGACTTTCTTCCCCTTCAAATCGGCAACTGTCTTGATCGGCGAGTCCTGTGCTACGACGACGCCTTCGGCATGCGGCGTGGGCAACTCGTAGGCGGTATAGACAAAATCGGCACCGGCTGCCTGCGCGAACACGGGCGGGGCTTCTCCTACGTAGCCAAAGTCGATGGCGCCGACATTGAGTCCTTCAAGCAATTGCGGCCCTGCCGGGAATTCGTTCCACGACACCTTGATGCCGAGCGGTGCAAGACGCTTTTCCAGCGCGCCATGCGCCTTCAGGAGCACCAGCGTGCTGGCTGCCTTCTGATAGCCGATCCTGAATTGATCGGGCTGGTATTTGGCCCAGGACGGCAAGGCGATGCCTGCCATGGTTGCGCCCAATGCAGCGATAAAAGTCCTGCGTCCGTTTTTTCTCGATACGTTCATTGCCATGCGTCCGGTGGTGATTGCGCATCGCGTGCTTTGGCCGGGCGTGGCGTCAAAGCCGGCCGCGATGAGCCAGGTCAGGGATCGCGCAACAATAGAACGTCGAACCGGCAACTACAACGAAGCAATGGAGATATGCTTATAGCTGCGCCCCCGCGCTGTCATCGACCGGACGAAAGACTTGACCTACGTGTGTCGCAAGCGGGCCTTTTAAAAAGCTCTCGCTCGCCAGGCGTTGCTGCGCACGAGCGCGTAATGGTTCTCCTGGTATCGCGGCGATGAACCAGCTGGTCCATTAGCGACCTTGCGATGGATCTGGACCGATGCAGTCCTGCCCCAAGCGCATGCCGCACCGATTCGGCCGACTCGCGACGAATGAGCTCGACAAGTCCGCGCTCACCACGATTGCGTCGAATGAAGCTCAGGAGACACTAGCGCTCCTGGTGCAATCAGACGTAGATGCCAGTCCAAAAAACAGCAGCCGCCCGAGTTGTTTGCGGCTCCTGAACGCCTCAACGACTTGCCGCTTGCAGGCCGTATAAAAGTCCTTCATGTATCGATGGTCGATTTTGCCAGTCGGGATATGAGGCTCACCCAGTTTGCTATCGAGTGTTCGCTCGATTTCGTTTAAATGCCCGCTAGCTGGGATGCTCGACAGACGATCGGTGAGATTCAACCGTAGGGTGGACGGCGGTTTTGCAGGTCTCCAGGGCATTTGGCAACGTCTCGTGATTCTTGCAGTTTTGCGATCTTGAGTATCGCGGCGCTCAAGCGAGAACGATCATTCGACATATGCCAAGAAGCAGGCAATCGCTTTGGTCGAGGTTCACTTACTTGCCGTCAGACAGCGGCGATCCCTCGTCTTTCTTTTGCGCTGCACCCCGATTCGTTACACTTCTTCGTTTGAACGCGTGCGCATCGGCAGGGCTGACGCGGGTATTACGCTCGGTGCCACGCAATCGGAGGCGAGCATGGCAAGTGAATGGGAATTGGTCGGAAGGTTGATGATCTCAGCGGCTTTGGGGAGCGTTATCGGTATTGAACGCGAACGCATGTCCTGGGCTGCGGGGCTTAGAACGCACATGCTGGTCTGCGTCGGGGCAACCCTGATCATGATCGTATCTGCCTATGGCTTCAGCGATGTACTGCGATCCGGCGTAGTCCTCGACCCATCGCGAATGGCGGCACAGGTTGTGTCGGGCATCGGCTTTCTGGGTGCCGGCGCAATCCTGGCGCGAGGGGAGGTGATCCGTGGCTTGACCACCGCCGCGAGCGTCTGGGCGGTTGCGGGCGTGGGCCTTGCGGTGGGTGGCGGCCTTTATACCGCGTCGATTGCAGCGACGATCATCATTCTGATCATCCTGGCTGGTATCAAGCCGCTCGAGAAGCGGTTTATCGGCAGCCGGCAGCGCCGGGAACTCGTTGTCCATACCAACAGGAATGCACTTTCCTTGGCTACGCTGCATGACACGTTGGGGGCGGGAACAGCACGCGTCAAGCAGTTCGTCATGCAACAAAAAGACGATTCGGATGAGATAGGCATTACCTTGTCGAGGGTGACACCCGTCCAGTTTGAAGCGATATGCAAGCGTCTTCGAGCGGTCCCGGGTGTTCGTGAAGTCAAGGAAAGCGGAGACGAATCCGCTTGAAGCGCGGCGATCGCTCAAGTCACATCTCGAAGGAATTGCGTAGCATGAAGGATAGAGCAACGACGGTTTGCTGGAAGGGCAACCAGATTCTGTTAGTCGCCAAAGCGCGCTCCAAATGGTCGTTGCCGGGCGGCAAGCCGGAGCGGGGCGAACAGATGGTCGATGCGGCAATCAGAGAGGTGCAGGAAGAAACGCGCCTCTTGATCGAGCGTCCACGGCTCGCGTGTCTGTTTGTCGATCCACGTGCTGCTCATCATGTCTTCGAAGTCGATGTCCACGTCAACGCAGTGGCAAAACCCAGCAATGAGATCAAGCATTGTCTCTGGGTCACGCCGGACCAGATCTCGACTCTGCGAACATCAAGCGGAACCCGAGAAATCATCGAACTTGTTGCTCGAAGCAGACGCCCAAGCCCGCCAGCGACTTGACTGCACCAATCTGTATAGCTTCTGCAAGCTTAAATCACTTGCGTGAACTGACCTGCTTCGCCTTGCCCGCCGCTGCGTAAAGATTCAACCTCGAATAAACGCCGAAGGCGGACCCATCGTCGAGAAAGCCACCGCCGGGACCTTCTGTCTCGGTCAGGATCTGATCGGCCTGGTCCAGCGTCAGCGACGGAAATGCGGTCGTCAGCAGGTAGCCCGCTTCGGGAGCGAGCTTCGCCACGTCCTCCAGACGGTTTGCGTTTTCGGGGTACACGACGGGCAGGTTGTAGGTCTGCGTAACCGCATAGAACGCTTCGTTCATTGCGGGATTGCTGAAACGGCCGATGTCTTCACCAGCACATACTGCCATCGAGTTGCCACATCCTCCCTGCAATGCGGAGGTCAGCTCCGAGCGAGCTCTTGAGAGCGCTATCCGATAGTCGCTTATCACGGGAGCGTGTTTCAACGTGCGGCCAACGTAGGCCGGATCATTTGCCAGGAGATGTGCCAGGTCGTAAGTGGCCAGGGTTCGTCCGCCGAGAACGTCCATGGCGTAGTGAGCACCCATCAGGATACGGTCATTCCCATACTCAGCCGCACGCGCAATCATCTGCTGGAATCGCTCCGGCACGAGTTCGGCCAGGATCAAGGACCCCATGTAGCCATACGTCGTGTGGCCGCTCGGGAAGGACGGGCTGTCGATGAGATTCATGACCGGCCCCTGGTTGTAGACGGTATTGTCAGCGGGGACATGGAAGTAATCGAATCCAACGATGTGCTCTTGACTATGCTCGGTCTGGAATGGCCGGGAGTCGCCATAAGCGTCGGCGTTGGCGCTCCCGGCGGGGCGGCCGTAATTCGTGCCAAACGGATCAGGTGTGCCACCCATGCTTTTCAGGACGTTCCTGGCGTCTGCGGATACCGGTGTCTTTCCATCCGTCGTCGCGTTGGCAAAAAAGTATTTTCCCGAATTCGAGTCGTCGCCAGTGGTGGCGTTGGTGTACTTGATAAGGTCAGCAATCCCCTGCGACACGTTCGTATAGGTCTTGCGATCGTCGTAGTGAGCCCGAGCCTGATAGGCCGCACCGAGGGTCGTACCAAGACCGTCTGCGAGTTCGGCAAGGTTGCCGTCTGTGATGAACGCGTCCCGCAGGGCCTGCTGCTGCTGATCATTGAACGGAAGCAACGTAGGCTGCCGGATCGCGCCTGTCTGGATGCCGCCGGTGACCGTGTAATTGGCGCCAAGCGCCGCCTTGCCAGCCGGGGTATTTTCCAACACGGTAACAGGCGCCAATCCCTTCAGCACCGCCATATTCGTCTCGGTTTGTGCTTCGACGCGTAAAGGAATCAAAGCGCACACTACGATTAAACCGCAACCCGTCTTCTCGAACATGTTAAGTCCTCCAGTCACCCGCAAGTTATGCGAAACCTCGGCTTTCTATCGTCGCAGGTGATGCGGATGTGCGCCAATACTTCGATGCAAACGCGCGAGCCACGCTGCGTGTGCTTGACCCTGAATCCGGCAACTGGGTGCCCGATCATCCGGGCATTGACCGTAACGTCGTCATCGTTGGAGGCGGGCAGACTGGCACCGTCTTCGCGTTTGCGTTGCGTCGCGCGGGTGTGTGCAAGGTGACGGTCATCGACTCCGCAGCCGACAAAGCGAGCGCCGGTATCTGCGCCAATTGTGCGCGCGTGAAAAAGTTGCGTAAACCGAAAACGCTGGTCTGCCCCGGGCTGGGGGTTTGCGAATGCCTTCGTTTATTGCGGCGAGGTGTAAGGGTTCAGGCGGCGCGTTCATCGATCGCCGGGAGCCCGCCTCTCGCGCGCCGAGCGCCATGGCGCCATCGCTTCAAACACCCCGTCGCGTCTCACCAGCGCGTGCAGAAGCGCAGCCGCCAGGTGCAATAGGATCAACGCAAAAAAGCATAACGCGAGCGCCCTGTGCGCATTCCACAGCAGCGAGTGCAACAGGTTGCTGTGCGGCAGGATGGGCGGCAAATGAATCCCGGCCACCACGACAGGATAGTCCGCGGCAGAGAGCATGCCCCATCCGATCAGCGGCAGCCCGATCATCAGTAAATAGAACGCGATATGCGAGAGATGGGCAGCGAGTTTCATGGGTTCCGGCATGGATGCCGGCAGCGGCGGTGCGCCGCGCGTCAGCCTGACCGCGAGGCGGATCAGCGCCAGCACGAGGATCACGATACCCAACGGCTTGTGGATGGACACCAGCGAAAGATAATCGGGACGAATGGTGGACACCATCCCGACACCGATGAACAGCATCGCCAGGATGCAGATTGCCATGAGCCAGTGAAGCGCGCGTTGCATCGGTGTGAAGCGACCGTTGGTCGGGGTCATGGCGTGGCTCCTCCTGCCGGATGGCGCGGATAGTCCTTGTCCTCGGCGGTACGCCGATCGAACGATACGGCATAGGCGGCTGAGCGAGCTGCGGGAAACGGATCATCCGAGACGTGCATGCCGCTTGGGAGAACCGTCGGGTCGAAGTTCAGGTCGCGGCACGGGCCGTCGGGCTCGGGTTCGATCGCATTGACCACAAGGGTGCCGGCCTCCACCGTGCGTCGATCTTCCGGCCAGGCTTTGCTGGGATCGGCGGTCGGGTCGCCGGGGTTGGCGAGTGTGACGACCATCGTCCATTTCTGGGGCGCACTCTGCACGCGTTGCGTGATATCCGCGGCGAGAAAGTCGGCGTCACGTGCCTTCAACTGATCGGCGGATATTGCCTCGGGCCGAGCGGCGGGCACGAAGGACCAGCGCACCGTCTGGTCCTGTCCTGCGGCATTGGTGAAGACGAAGCTATTCAGGCTGTTATACCGCTCCTGTGCATAGGAACCCGTCCAGGGAGCGCTGCCGGCCCACTTGGCAAATACGCCGAATTCCGGGTGCGCCGCGATGAAGTTCTTCATGGCATCCGGGTCTTTCTTGTTGGCCGATGCCTTAAGCAGCCCGTAGAAGGCCTGGGGTGTTGCGACGGGAAAGAAAGGAAGGTCGATCATGGCCGAGCGCCATTCGCTTCCGCCCTGTGCGACCACACGCAGACTGAGGCCACGAACCCGAACCGTGGCATCGGGCGCTTTGGGATCTGGCGTACCGAGGTTGAAGCGGCCCGTGACCGGATACGAGCCGGCTGCGA